>NZ_QULN01000009.1 GCF_003481705.1 Butyricicoccus sp. OM04-18BH | reverse complement strand
GGGAATTGTAATTGATGGTGAAGATTCAAAGGTTATTTGCAAAGACTAATTTGAAAATTCCCGTTTGCAGACCTAAAACAGAATACAGTTCCTTACATAGCAGTCATGCGCTTCGGTGCCTGGCTGCTAATTTTTTTGCGAAAGGAGCAGTATCGAATGAAGCTTGTATTAGCGGAAAAGCCCTCGGTTGCCATGAGTCTCTCGAAGGTGCTCGACGCAAATCAGCGAGGGGACGGTTATATGGAGGGCAATGGCTACCTTGTCAGCTGGTGTGTGGGGCATTTGGTGAAACTTTCCCAGCCGGAAGCCTATGACGAAAAGTATGCCAAGTGGAGGTATGATGATCTTACGATTCTGCCGGAACATTGGCAGTATCAGGTGTCTGCCAGCACGAAAAAGCCTGCCTTGGCGTGATTGCTAAGACAGACTTTTTCTACAGGCTGAGGCGGCATAGAGAGTTTGCTCTGTGCCGCTGTATGCTTTACACATTGTATAAACCCCTTACATGCTATCTGCTCTTCTGTCCTGTCGGAGTGAACGGCAGGCGATATACCCTGCCGGAGCGATCATGATCAGAATAAAAATGCTGATCAGTTCATTCACTTCGGATGGCGCAAAGCCCTGCAGCATAGTAATGAGGTTGTTTGCGAAATGCACGAGGATGGGAAACAGCAGGTTCCTTTTCTTCTCGTAAAGGATTCCTGCGGCAATGCCCATAAGGGTGGCATAGGCAGCCTGCACGATATTCAGGTGATAAACGCCGAAGAGTACGGATGATATTAGAATCGCGCCCCAAGCGGGGGCAAATTTCCGTATGGAGCGAAGCACAATGCCGCGGAACAGAATTTCTTCTACAACAGGTGCAGCGATCACCGCAATCATAAATGTTCCAAACGCATTTCCGCCGGCAATATTTTCAGCACCGGCGTTCATTGCCTCAACGCTTTTTTGAAGCGAGGGAAGCTGCTCTGCCAGCATGATCCAAAGACCGGAGATTCCGCAAAGGCCAAATCCCACGACCAGACTGCCGAGCACATCTTTGAAATTTGTCGCTGTGCGCGGTTCACTGATCTCTTTCCTCCAAAGCAGTTTATAGAGGGTGAAGAATACGAGGATAAGGACGACGTAAATCAGAATCTCGCCCCAGTATGAGTATTTCATAAATTGCTGAGGGGAGATATGAAAAACATCCAAAACAAGTCTTTCCACAAGGAAATACAACAGGTTGGACAGCAAAAAATGCAGTGCGATTGCAAGAATGGGAATAGCGAAATATCTTTTTTTCATCATAGGTCAATTTTTTCTCCTGTCTGTATTTTTGAGGGGACTGCTGCAGTATAACAGATTTAACTTAAAGTCTTTGTTAAGGGGCGAAGCTGTAATCTTTCGGAAGCGGTATCGCAAAGGGACGCGGTTCATCTTCCTTGCCGAACCTTTTGATCTTTCTCTAAAAGATGTTTTCCTCATAGTTGGTGACATGCTGAATTTGGCATTAGGCTCCTTGCGTTCTGCAAAGCTTTTAGAGCTCAAACAGAAAATACCCACAGCCAAAGCGGCTGTGGGCATTTTCAAATCAGATTGTACGAGCTGACGCTGTCCGACTCCGGCGTTTTGAGAAGAAAATGGCTTTTGTGAAAGTCAAGCAGCCCCTCATCCCGCATTTTTCCAAGCTCCAGCGACAGCCCGCTGCGCTCCACACCAAGATAATCCGCAAGCTGCTGGCGGGAGAACGGAATGTCGAACTCATAGCCGCCGCGCCGCTGCGCCTCGGCGGAAAAATAGGACATCAGCTTTGCGCGCGTCGTGCGCTGACCCATGTGGGTGAGCTTTTCGTTGAGCCGCAGGTTCTTCTCCGCCAGCTCACCCAGCAGATTGCGAATGATCCGGCTGTGGTGGGAGCAGGCGGAGGGGCACACGCTCAAAACGCGCTTTATCCGCAGAAACATCACCGTCACCGCGCTCTCCGCCTCCACGCTCACGTTCAGCACCGCCCCCGGCGCGCAGGCGAACACCTCCGCGAAGGTCTGCCCCGGTCCGGCCTTGGAGAGAATATTGCGGTTTCCCCAGATGTCCTCCTGCACGATGAGGGCGCTGCCTGTTAGCACGAGGCCGACCTCCTCCACCGTATCACCGGCACGGAGCAGGCGGGAGCCTTTGGGAAAGGTGTCGAGCCTTGCGCCAAGGCAGGAGAGCATGGCGGCAAGCTCCTCGTCAGAAATGCCGGAGAAAAGCGCCGCCGTATGGAGTACCGGAAAAAATTCTTTCATAAAAATCCTCTTTCGTTGAAAATTCAACCGACTTGTTGCTTTCATTCTATTATAATCAAACCACAAAAGCAAGGAGATATTGCGATGAAGCGGAGAATCATTGAAATTGATCAAGATAAATGCAACGGCTGCGGCGCCTGCGCCGAGGCCTGTCACGAGGGCGCCATCGCCATGGTGGACGGCCGGCTGGTGGAAGAATAACAAAATCATCAGAAAAAGGAGTTCTTCGAGGAGGCGTGAGCTTCTGATAAAAGGACATAATTTGAACCGAAATAGGAGGAAAACGATAATGGATCATAAAATGTTTTGCTTTCAGTGCGAGCAGACAGCGGGTTGTACCGGCTGTACCGGTAAGGCTGGTGTCTGCGGCAAAACCGCCGATGTAGCGGAGCTTCAGGACGAGCTGACGGGCGCGCTCATTGGACTGGCAAGAGCTACGGACGGCGATACTCCGGTCAATGCCGATACATGGCGGCTGATGATCGAGGGACTGTTCACCACCGTAACCAATGTGAACTTCAACGAAAAGACAATCCGCGAGCTGATCAATCGAGTGCACGCGGAAAGGGAACGACTGGCACCAAATGGCTCCGGCTGCGGCTCTCGCTGTGGGCGAAACGATGATTATGATATGAATTTGCTCTGGAACGCGCAGGAGGATATTCGCAGCCTCAAATCTCTGATCCTTTTCGGTGTGCGTGGTATGTCGGCGTATGCCCATCACGCCATGGTACTGGGCTATACCGACGAGGAAGTGAACCGCTTTTTCGCCAAGGCACTCTTTGCTGTGGGCGAGGACTGGGGCATGGATGAGCTGCTGCCCATCGTCATGGAGGTGGGCGAGAAAAACCTCAAGTGCATGGCGCTGCTGGATAAGGCCAACACCGAAAGCTACGGTACGCCCGCGCCTGCCACTGTCCCGCTGACGGTGGAGAAGGGGCCGTTCATCGTCATCACAGGCCACGACCTCCACGACCTGAAGCTGCTGCTGGAGCAGACCGAGGGCAAAGGCGTCAACATCTACACCCATGGCGAAATGCTGCCTGCCCACGGCTATCCTGAACTGAAAAAATATGCCCATCTCAAGGGCAACTTCGGCACGGCGTGGCAGAATCAGCAAAGAGAATTTGCCGACATCCCTGCACCGGTGCTGTTTACCACCAACTGCCTGATGCCGCCGAAAGCAAGCTACGCCGACCGCGTGTTCACCACAGCGGTGGTATCCTACCCGGAAATGACGCACATCGGCGAGGATAAGGACTTCACCCCTGTCATCGAAAAGGCATTGGAGCTTGGCGGCTACAACGAGGACAAGCCGTTCACCGGCATCAACGGCGGCGGCACGGTCATGACCGGCTTCGGCCATGGCGCGGTGCTTGGCGTGGCGGATCAGGTGATCGAGGCGGTAAAGAGCGGCGCCATCCGGCACTTTTTCCTGGTCGGCGGCTGTGACGGAGCCCGTCCCGGACGGAACTACTACACCGAGTTTGTCAAGCAGACGCCCGCCGATACCGTGGTGCTGACGCTGGCCTGCGGAAAATTCCGCTTCAATGACCTTGATCTCGGAACCATTGGCGGCCTGCCTCGACTCATGGATGTAGGCCAGTGCAACGACGCTTACGGTGCTGTCAAAATCGCGCTGGCCTTGGCGGATGCCTTTGGCTGCGGGGTCAACGACCTGCCCCTGTCTCTGGTGCTCTCGTGGTATGAGCAGAAGGCAGTGTGTATCCTGCTGACGCTGCTGTATCTGGGAATCAAGAATATTCGCCTTGGTCCCACACTGCCGGCGTTCGTTTCGCCCAATGTGCTGAACTACCTTGTAGAGAATTTCGGCATTGCTCCCATCACCACCCCGGAAGAGGATTTGAAGGCGCTGCTGAAGCGCTGACAAACCGTAATGCGGCTGCGGAGAGGAACATCTCCGCAGCCGCACTTTATTGAAAGCAATCATGAGCGTTTTTTTTGTTCTTTGCTTCGATACTCCTACACACCGCCTGCACCAGATAATGCTTCTCATGGCAGAACTATTCTCGTGCTCACCCACGACAGGGAGCTGATCGAAAGCTGCTGCGATAACGTTGTGGAGGTTGAAAAACGATCGCCATGAATCAGCCGAGGACTGTTATGTGATATTCGCGCCGGAGGGATCGCTTTCTGTCCCTGCCGGCAGCTCGACCGCGATGGTCGTGCCCTTGTCCGAGCTTTCCTCCACCCAAACGGAGCCGCCGTGGAGGTCGGCGATCTCCCATACCAGTGAGAGCCCCAGTCCTGCGCCGCCGTATTCCCGGCTGCGAGACTTGTCCACCCGGAAGAAGGGCTGGAAGATACTGTGCTGATACATCTCCGGGATGCCGCAGCCGGTGTCGGAGACGCGGAGCAGGAGCTTTTCCAACTCCTGAGTGACAGAAACCCGTACCGAGCCGCCCGGCCGGTTGTACTTGACAGCATTCTCCGTCAGGTTGAAGATCAGCCGGTAGATCAGTGCATCGCTGCCGGTCATAATGCCGTCGCCCTCCGCCGTCAGCGTGACGCCGCACTTATCTGAGAGCGGCGCAAGATCTGTGAAGATCTCCTCGATCATGGGAGCGAGCTGGATCCGCTCGTTCCGCGCCACCTGCTGCAAATTGCTCATCTCCAGCAGCGTCTTGGTCATCTGTGCCAGCCGCTCCGTCTGCTCGCGCAAAAGCGTGAGGAACTCCGCCGTCTCCGGTTGCACATCAGGATGCTCCGCGGAAAACAGCTCCAGCTGAGCCTGCATGAGTGCCAGTGGCGTGCGCAGCTCGTGGGCGGCGTTGCCGGTGAACTGCCGCTGGGCGGAAAAGGCGTGGTTCAGCCGCTCCAGCATCTGGTTGAACGAGCGGCTCAGCTGCCGGAACTCCGAAATAGCGTCTTCATCGATCCTCATATCGGCAAGATTGTTCAGCTGCACCTGCTCCACCTGCGAGGTAAAGCTGCGCAGGGGCTTGAGAGCGCGTCCGCTGACGAAATAGGCGAGGATGCCGCTGAGCAGCGTTATCGCCGCCGTGATGTACCAGTTGGTGGTGCGGAAGCGCCCCTGCGCACCATCGACGACGATGGTCAACTCCTCGTTGGGCGCTATGAGCTGCGGGTCAAAGCTCGCCGCTCCGCCATCATTCAGGATCACCGTGCTGCCGCCTTGTAAGCTGTCCGCAATGGTGTCCATATAGTACACACCGGAGGAGCACAGCAGCAAATTCATGGCCACGCAGGTGACACCGATGAGCAGGACGGACAGCAACGTGATGCGCCACTGCAGGGAAAGCCGCTTCATTCCTCCTCGCCTCCCATCAGATAGCCCTCGCCGATGCGGTTGCGGATGGGGTCATAGCCCAGCACGGCGCGGAGCTTTTTGCGCAGGGCGGAGATGTGGACGCGAATGGAATTGCTGAAGCTGTCCACGCTATTGTCCCAAACGTGATCTATCAGCTCCTCCTGACTTACCGGCCTTCCTTGATGCACCATCAGGTATTCCAGGATTCCCGTTTCCTTCCGGGTGAGCGTCAGCGTCTGCCCATTGACGGCGGCGGTACGGGAGCGGGTGTCAAAGGTCAGGCCTCCGCAGCTTAGCAGCACATCCTGCTGGGTGAACTGCCGCAATGTCAGGCTGCGGATGCGGGCCTCCAGCTCGGCGAGGTGGAAAGGCTTCGCCAGATAGTCGTTCGCCCCGGCGTCCAACCCCTGCACCTTGTCCTCCACTTCGCTGCGGGCGGAGAGGATCAGCACCCGCGTCTCCCGGTCGGTCTGCCGCAGGGTGCGCAGCACCGTCATGCCGTCCTTTTTCGGCAGATTCAGATCAAGAAGCACCAGGTCGTATCGTTCCACGCCCAGAAGCGCCAGCGCCTCTTCTCCGTCATAGCAGTAGTCCACGCTGTAGGCCAGCCGCCGCAGGCTGCGGACGATGGTCTCGCACAGGGCGCGTTCATCTTCAATTACTAAAAGGTGCATGAGAGTCCTCCTTTATATGTCTTCGTTTTTTGTGTTGCTTTCATTATAGCAAAAACAGATAAGGTTTGTGTTAAGGCAACACCGCACAATGAAAGCTGCGGCGCTTTGCGGAAATTTTGTGCCCTGACTTTGTTGCGATTTCACGGTAATACGTCAAGTATTACCGCAAAACCGCGCCTCGTCAGTACGCAAAATTTACTCGCAAATCGCTCTTGTCCAATGATGCGGTATTGCCTTAAGTTTTCGTTCTTAACAGAGACTTTAACTCTCCCGTGCTATGATGGGGGTACAAAATCGGAAAGGGTGATAAAAAATGAGCTGTGGGAAAAAGGCCGCGGCGCAGATTGCGCTGCTGATAATCGGAGCCGCCATGCTGTGCTTTGGTGTCTGGCGGGGCGAGGCGGCGACAGTCCTGAGCAAAGCAATCAAATTATGTCTGGAGTGTGTGGGCATTGGGTAAAAAGTTTTCAGGCGTTTCACAGATCATGTCCCGCTTCCGGGGTTGGATTCAGGCGGGAGCAACGCTGCTGACCAACCTGCATCTGCCGAACTTTCTCAAGGGCGGACTGTATCAGGGGGCAGGGAAGACCGTCTGCGTGCCGGGACTGAACTGCTATTCCTGTCCGGCGGCCTCCGGGGCCTGCCCCATCGGTGCGTTTCAGGCGGTGGTAGGCTCGTCAAAGTTCAGTTTTTCCTATTATATCACAGGCTTTCTCATTTTGCTAGGAGTCCTGCTGGGACGCTTTATCTGCGGCTTTCTATGCCCCTTCGGCTGGTTTCAGGAGCTGCTGCATAAAATCCCCACGAAGAAGCTCTCCACAAAAAGGCTGAAGCCGCTGACATACCTGAAATACGCTGTCCTGCTGGTGATGGTCATTCTCCTGCCGGCGTTCCTTGTGAACGACGTGGGCATGGGAGACCCGTTCTTCTGCAAATACCTCTGCCCCCAGGGCGTACTGGAGGGAGCCATCCCGCTGTCCCTTGCCAATTCCGGCATCCGGGCGGCGCTGGGCAAGCTGTTTACATGGAAATTCAGCATCCTGCTGTCGGTGATCGTGCTGAGCGTACTGTTCTACCGACCGTTCTGCAAGTGGCTCTGCCCGCTGGGCGCGTTCTACGCGCTGTTCAACCGGGTGTCCCTCTTCCAGATGAAGGTGGATAAGAATAAGTGCGTTTCCTGCGGGAAATGCGCCAGAGCCTGCAAGATGGATGTGGATGTGACGAAAACGCCCAACCATACCGAGTGCATCCGCTGCGGAATGTGCATCCGCGCCTGCCCGACGAACGCCGTGAGCTTCCGCTGCGGCTTCGGAGACGGTAAAGAGAAAGAAAACGCAGCAACGCTGCGAGAAAACAACAAAGCTTAAGGAGAAACAAATATGAACGGAAAGAAGATTCTGGCTCTGCTGCTTGCTGCAATGATGGTGCTCTCTCTGGCAGCCTGCGGCGCAAAGGGCGGAGACAAAATGGACGGAATGAGCAGCGAACCGAAGAATGCCGAGGAAGCGGTTGCCATGCACAAGGAGCTGATGGAGCAGGAAAATGCCATTCTCTCGGAGAACAAAGCGCTTTGGGAAAAGGTTTTCATGGCGGCCGACAAGGGCATGACCATGCAGGAGGACGGCAAAAACTATGGTGAGTTCCTGTTGGACACCATCGAAGGCTCCAAAGATCAGTTTACGGAGGATGAGCTGAAGCTGCTCAAGGAGGCGGCGGAGAAGATCAGCGAGATTGAAAACAAGCTGACCATGATAGAGGAAAAGTACCCCGAGGCGGCACAGCAATCTACCGACGGCGCTATGAGCGTGCCCGCGGGCAGCGACATGACCACGCCGCCTGATGACGGCAGCATGCAGAAGTTCCCCGCCTTTGAGGGCAAGGACCTGGACGGCAACACGGTGAAGAGCGACGAGCTGTTCTCCGCCAACGCCGTCACCGTGATGAATTTCTGGTTCACCACCTGCAATCCCTGCGTAGGCGAGCTTTCCGAGCTGGATGCGCTGAACAAGGAACTGGCGGAGAAGGGCGGCGCGCTCATCGGCGTCAACACCTTTACACTCGACGGCGACGAAACGGCAATTTCCGAGGCAAAGGATGTGCTTGCCAAGAAGGGCGCCACCTATCAGAATGTGTATTTTGACTCCGACGGCGAGGCGGGAAAGTTTACCACCAACATCTTTGCCTATCCCACCACCTATGTGGTCGACCGCAGCGGCAACATCGTGGGTGAACCCATCGTAGGCGCCATCACGGAAAAGAAGCAGGCGGAGACGCTGCAAAAGCTCATCGACCAGGCTCTTGCCGCCGATATGGGCTGACAAACGAATTTATCCTCTCGAAAAGGAGGGATACACCATGTATCGGAGAGTATTGCCGCTTCTGCTCACCGCGGCGCTGCTGCTGAGCGGCTGCGCCGCCGGGCAGCAGACTGTGCCGCAGGAAAAGAGCGGACAGGAAGCAAACATGGACGGAGCGGCCTTTGACCGGTCCGACGAGGAGATCACCTATATGGATACCACAGACAATGTCATCTATCTGGCGGGCGGCTGCTTCTGGGGCATGGAACAGCTGATGCAGTCCATCCCCGGCGTTATCGACGCCGAGAGCGGCTACGCCAACGGCACCTGCGAGGCGGACGCCGATTACAAGACCGTCTGCAAGGGAGAGACCGGCTTTCGGGAGACCGTGCGGGTGGAATACGACCCCGAGCAGGTGAGCCTCGACGCGCTGCTGATGGCGTACTTCTATGTCATCGACCCCACGGTACAAAACCGGCAGGGCAACGACCGGGGCAGCCAGTACCAGACCGGCGTTTACTTCACCAATGAAAGCGCGAGAGAAACGGTGAAGCGCATCGCGGAGATCGAGCGCGGCCGCAGCGAGAAATTCTTTGTGGAGATCGGCCCGCTCAAGAACTACTATCCCGCCGAGGAGTACCACCAGAACTACCTCGAAAAGAATCCGGACGGCTACTGCCACATCCCGCGCGCGGAGATGGAGCTCTTCTCCAAACTGCGCATCGACCCGGGCGACTATCAGAAGCCCGCAGCGGAGTCCATCCGGGACAAGCTGACGGAGGAGCAGTACCGTGTTACGCAGGAGAGCGGCACGGAGCGTGCCTTCACGGGCGAGTTCTGGGACAAGTTTGAAAAGGGCATCTATGTGGATGTCGTCACCGGCGAGCCGCTCTTTTCCTCCACGGATAAGTACGAAAGCGGCTGCGGCTGGCCGGCCTTCACAAAGCCCATCGAGGGCCCTGCCGTGGTGGAACGGGAGGATCTGAGCCACGGCATGCGCCGCACGGAGGTCAGAAGCCGTGCCGGAGATTCTCACCTTGGTCATGTGTTCACCGACGATCCGGAGTCGCCCAACGGCGTGCGCTACTGCATCAACAGTGCGGCCCTGCGCTTTGTGCCTTATGAAAAAATGGAAGCCGAGGGCTACGGATATCTGCTGTATCTGTTTGAAAAATAGGATGCAAGCAGTCGGCAACTCTCATGCAAAGTACCATCAGCACATCACAGCATATCGGACTGCCGCCGGGCAGTCCGATATGCTATTTTCCGGCACTCTCAATGAGCCACGCATCGGATATATTCGGTACGGACAGGCATAATATAGCAAAATAGACAGCTTTCGTCAACCGCTGCGCAGAAATGCGGCTTCGGTGGAAAGCTGCCTGTTTTTTGCCGGATACGATTTTCTTACTCGGTTATCTCGGCATTGACCAGATGGCAGTCCATATATCCGTTTTCTTCGTAGGTCTGGAATGTGCCAACGACTGTGATTTCTGTTCCCAGCTCGGGATAGTCGGCAGGATAGCTATGCTCGCCCGCGAGGACGAATTCCAGCCCCTGCGATGCAGAGGTAGTCGCCTGCAAAGACCTCAAAGCTGGCTTCCGTTTCGGCGGAGCAGTGGCAGGCGAGGTTCGAGCGGGAGTTTCCCGGAATTGCCGTCAAAATCTGCCCCGAATAAAATTTTCCGAAGAAATTTCCGGCGAGATTGACCATTCGCGGTCAATTTTTCGGGGATTCCGGCCTATAAGTGAAGGGAGTTTTTTTATGCGGCTGTACAACAAACGCGGCCGGAAGTAAGGCAAACGGGGCGGTTTTCTGCCCCGGATCTGCCCTGAAAACCGGAGGTGATACTACGGGCAGAAATCACAAAATCGGACTGGAATGGTGGCCGCGCGACATCGGCCTGTTCCGTGACCCCAAGCTGCGAAGCGTGCGGCAGGAGTTCGGCGTTCTCGGTCCGTACATCTACGAGTGCCTTCTCGACATTGCATATGGCGACAAGGGCTACTACATCAGTTATTCCGGCCGCGGACGCGAGGACGTGCTGTGGCAGCTTTCGGAATACGTCGCCGGACGGTACGCCGTGCCGGCGGAAACAATCGCGAACGTGATAGACCGCTTGGTGGAGTGTGAACTTTTCAGCGGCGACCTGTACAGGCGAGGGTTTATCACGTCGAAAAGAATGCAGATGTGTTACTTCATCGCGACGCTTGGGCGCAGCGGTGTGCAGGTAAACTTCGATCTATGGCTGCCGAGCGAGGAGGAAATGCGGGAGAAGAACCCGAGCGGCAAGTCATTTCTGCTGCAATCCTTTATTTCTTGGCAAGAAAAACATATTTCCCGGCAGGAAACGGATATTTCTCAGCCGGAAAGTACACAGAGCAGAGGACAGTACAGCAGAGCAGAAAACAGGACAGTAGAGGACAGTACAGTACAGCAGAGGACAGCAGAGCAGACGAGTACGGCGAGCGCACTGGTGACTGAGCTGGAGGAGCTGATGGACTGTAAATTCGACAGGAATTTCTGTTTGGAGCTGACAAGGCTGAGCAAGGCCGGTATGCAGCGAGAGGTGTTTTTAGATGCGGTGCATAAGACGGGCGAGCGCAGACCGCACAATCCGGCGGCATACTTCCGCACGATTTTGCAGGGGTACGAGCGTGACGGCGTGTTAACAGCCGCAGACCTTGCCGCAACGGCGGCGAAGCCCGAACCTGCCCCGGTCGAACCCCCGGCGGAACGGCCGCTCGCGGACTGGGAACAGGCGTGGCTTGCGCAGAAGGCGGAGATCAGAAAGAGACGCCAGGAAGCAATCGAACGCGGGGAAGAAGTGGACTGAGGAGGAGAAAGCATAATGGCAAAAATAGTTGTAATTTTACCGTTTGTATGTTAAAATAATAGAATTACCAGACTCCCGGGAGGGATAAATTATGAAGGAAAAGAGTGCGCTCATCGCAATGAGCGGCGGCGTCGACAGCTCGTGCGCGGCTTTTCTCATGCGAGAGCAGGGCTACGAATGCATGGGCACGACCATGCGTCTTTACCGCAACGAGGATCTTGGTGCGTGCAATTTCCGTACCTGCTGTTCGGAGAAGGACATCGAGGACGCGAGCGAGGTCGCGTTTCAGCTCGACATTCCGTATGAGGTGCTTGATTTTACTGCGGATTTTCAGGATAAGATCATCGAAAAGTTCATCCGCACCTATGAGGAGGGCGGCACGCCCAATCCCTGCATCGACTGCAACCGCTTCATGAAATTCGACAAGCTGCTCGATTTTGCGTTCGCGCACGGGTTAAACTATATCGTGACCGGACACTATGCGCGCATTGAGCGCGATGAGAACACCGGCCGGTATCTCTTGAAAAAAGGCGTGGACGAGGGCAAGGATCAGAGCTATGTCCTCTATAATCTCACGCAGCATCAGCTCGCACACACGATCTTTCCGCTCGGCGCGTACAGCAAGACGCAGATACGCGAGATGGCGGAACAGCAGGGCTTCTGCAACGCGCGCAAGCACGACAGTCAGGACATCTGCTTCGTGCCCGACGGCGATTACGTCGGCTTTATGGAGCAGTACACCGGAAAACGCTATCCGTCCGGCGATTTTATCGACGAAAGCGGAAAAAAGATCGGTACGCACGCCGGCGCGGTGCGCTACACCATCGGTCAGCGCCGCGGTCTGGGTCTGCCGATGGGCGACCGCGTTTACGTCTGCGCGAAGGACATGGAAAAGAATACCGTGACCGTCGGGCCGGTGGAATCGCTGTTCGCGACGCGCGTCATCGTCCGCGACATGAACTGGATTTCTGTTCCCGAGCTGACGGGCGAAATGCGCGTCAAGGCAAAGCTGCGCTACCGGCAGAAGGAGCAGCCGGCCGTGGCCTCGCCGCTGGACGGCGGCCGCATCCTGCTGACGTTCGATGAGCCGCAGCGCGGGCCGGCGATCGGTCAGGCAGCAGTGCTGTACGATGGTGATACGGTCGTTGGCGGCGGCACGATCTGCGGCGTGCCGAAGGATGGGGAGGTCTGCCGATGAGCTGCTGCGGCGGTAACTGCGCCGGCTGCCCGGGCGGCGGCTGCTCCGGCTGCGCAGGAAAGGGCGGCGCGATCACGCTCCATCCGGCCGAGATCGACATCCTGCGCGAGCTGGCGGTCTGTCCGTTCCTGCCCGTCGGCCTGAACTCGCGGACCGGCGAACCGTTCTGTCTGGAATTTCCGGACATGGATGAGAAAATCGTGCCGCTGGCGCTCTCTGTGCTTGAAAAGCGCGGCTTTATCCGCGTCGATTACGATATTCCGCTCGCAGGCTTTGCCTATGAGGGCTATGAAGTCTGTTTTCGAAGGGGAAGTCTTGCCCTTACCGCCAAGGGACAGGATGTGATCGAGAGACTGGCGGTTCAGGGCGTAAACTGACTTTGTTTTATAGCTGAGAAAGGTAAAATATGTTTCATAAATCGAAAAGAAAAACACCGCCGACACAGGCTGAGCTTCGGCAGCGTGTGCGCCGTCGGATGACGCTGCGCGGCGTACTGGCGTTTTTTGTCGTGCTGACTATGATACGCGCGGCGTTCATGCACCGCTTCGAGAACATTTTCGTCTGCGTACTCGCGCTCATACTGCTCGCGCTGCCGTCGATCATTGAAAAACAGCTCGCCATCGACATCCCGCCCCTCATGGAGGGCATTATCTACTGCTTTATCTACGCGGCGGAGATCCTCGGTGAGATCAACTCCTTTTACACGATCATTCCCGGCTGGGACACCATGCTGCATACGATCAACGGCTTTCTGGTCGCGGCGGTCGGCTTTTGTCTGGTCGATCTGTTCAACCGAAGCGAACGCTTCACCTTCCGTCTGTCGCCGCTTTTCCTGGCGCTTGTCGCGTTCTGCTTTTCCATGACGGTCGGCGTGCTGTGGGAGTTCTTCGAGTTCACCTGCGATCAGGTGATGCACACCGATATGCAGAAGGACTATGTCGTCCATGAGATCAACTCGGTCTCGCTCAATCCGGACGGTCTGAATACACCGATTCATGTGCCGATCGAGAGCGTTATCGTCAACGGCGAGGACTGGACCGAGGAGATTGACGGCTATCTTGACATCGGTCTTATCGACACGATGAAGGATCTTCAGGTCAACTGCATCGGCGCGATCGCATTTTCTGTGATCGGATTTTTCTATGTAAAGCATCGCGGCAAGGGCAAGGTCGCCGCCGCGTTTATCCCGGTCGTGCTGGAGCAGTTGGAGGACAATGATATGCCCGAAAAAGAGAAAAAAGATACGCCGGAATGAAAAAAGCCGAGGGTTTTACGCCCTCGGTTTTGTTTTTATGGGGAATGAACCGGTACCCCCGCCGGAAAGCCTTGCACTCCTCTCTCTGAGCCGCTATAATAAAGGCAGCACTGCAAAGGAGAACGAATATGGTACGAGAAATCATGAAGGACGAGGCGTTTCTGGCGCTGCCGTCCGAGAGAGCGACCGCGGAGGATATGGACACCGCGCGCGATCTGCTGGAGACGCTCGAGGCGCACAAGGCAGGCTGCGTCGGCATGGCGGCGAATATGATCGGCGTGCGTCGGCGCATCATCGTGTTCGATAATAAGGGAAGCTATATGGTGATGTTCAACCCCGAGATCGTCAAAAAATCGGGCGCATACGAGGCGGAGGAGGGCTGCCTGTCGCTCACAGGCACGCGAAAGACCCGCCGCTGGCAGTCGATCAAGGTGCAGTATCAGAACGAGAAAATGCAGGTACGGCTCAAGACCTTCACCGGCTGGACCGCGCAGATCATCCAGCATGAGATCGATCACTGCGAGGGGATTATTATTTGAGCTGCTATGGCATAAGAAAAGGCACACCCGATCGGGTGTGCCTTTTGCTTACGTTTTTAGCCCGGCGGCCAGGTCATATCACGGCCGGAGAGCACGTGAAAATGCAGGTGGAATACGCTCTGGCCCGCCTGTTCTCCGATGTTGGAGACCACGCGGAAGCTGTCCATGCCCTTTTCCTTTGCGACCTTGGCGATGACCTCAAAGCAGTGCGCAACGATGGCGCTGTTGGTCTCGTCTACCGCAGCAGCAGACTTGATGTGCTGCTTCGGGATCACGAGAAAGTGGGTCGGCGCCTGCGGATCAATGTCGTTGAAGGCGTAGCAGATATCATCCTCATACACCTTGCTCGACGGGATCTCGCCGGCTGCGATTTTACAGAACAGACAATCCTCCATAGATGATCGCTCCTTTCTGAAAGCGCGGCAGAGCCGCAGAAAGCCTGCGGCAATGCCTGCTGATTTATGCCTTAGAGCAGCGCGTCAACGATGTTGTTGACCGCCTCGAGTGCTTCCTCGAGCTTTGCCGGATTCTTGCCGCCGGCAGTTGCGCTGTCCGGACGGCCGCCGCCGCCGCCGCCAACGATCTTCGCGACTTCCTTGATGATCTTGCCGGCATGTGCGCCCTTCTTGACGGCCTCAGCGCCGCAGACGCAGAGCAGGCTGACCTTGTCGCCGTTGACTGCGGACAGAACAGCAACCATGTTCTCCTTCTTGCTCTTGATGTCGTCGCCCATCGTGCGCAGCATCTCCGGAGTGGCATCGTCGAGCTTGGTCGCAACGACTTCAACGCCCTTGACGTCGCGGGATACGTTAAAGAGATCGACCATCTGCATTGCAGCGACCTTTGCACCCATCTTCTCGAGCTTCTTGTTCAGGGCGCGCATATCGTTGATCTGCTGCTCGACCTTGACGACAAGCTCGTTCGGGTTGGTCTTGAGGGCAGCAGCCGCCTCGTTCAGGACAGCCTGACGCTCGTTCATCATCTGGAGGACAGCCTTGCCGGTAACGGCCTCGATACGGCGGACGCCGGCTGCAACGGAAGCCTCGCCGATGATCTTGAGCGAGCCGGCCTTTGCGGTGTTGTCGAGGTGAGTACCGCCGCACAGCTCGATGGAGTCGCCGGCCTGTACCACGCGGACGGTCTGGCCGTACTTCTCGCCGAACAGCGCCATAGCGCCCTTCTTCTTGGCATCGTCAATGCTCATTTCCTCGGTAATGACCGGGCTGCCTGCCAGAATGGCATCGTTTACCAGCTCCTCGACCTTCGCCAGCTCCTCGGGAGTCAGTGCGGCAAAGTGGGTGAAGTCAAAACGGATGTGATCGTTTGCGGTGTAGGAGCCTGCCTGCTCAACGTGGTCGCCCAGAACCTTGCGGAGCGCCTTCTGAAGCAGGTGGGTGGAGGTGTGCGCACGGCAGATCGCCTGGCGGTAAGCCGCATCGACAGAAGCGGTAACCTCGTCCTCAACGGAGAGCTCGCCCTCGGTGACAACACCGATGTGCATATACTTGCCGTCCTTGGTCTTCTGAACGTCGGAAACGGTCATAGCGCCGTTCTTGCCGGTGATAACGCCGTGGTCACCGATCTGGCCGCCCATTTCCGCATAGAACGGGGTGCGGTCGAGCACAACAGTGATCTTCTCGCCCTTGGCAGCGGCGCCGGAAACCTCGCCCTCGTTTACGATGGCAAGGATCTTTGCGGACTCCTCGAGGGTGGTGTAGCCGTCGAATGCGGTCTTGATGGACTTGTCGAGGCCGAGCTCCTCGCTCTGCCAGCCGAGGTCGCCCATCTTCTTGCGGTCCTCACGGGCACGCTCGCGCTGCTCGTTCATCAGGCGGTCGAATTCCTCGCGGCTGGTGGTCATGCCCTGCTCCTCGAGAACCTCGAGCGTCAGGTCGATCGGGAAGCCGTAGGTGTCGTACAGCTGGAATGCGTCGGCGGCGGACAGCTCCTTGCCGTCGGAAGCCGCGATCTTGTCGTTCAGGATAGCAAGGCCGCTGTCGATGGTCTTGTTGAAGCTTGCTTCCTCGTTCTCGATGACCTTGTGGATATACTTCTGCTTCTCGACCAGCTCGGGGTAAGCGCCGCCGGACTCCTTGATAACGGTGGAAGCAACGTCGGACATAAACGGCTTGTCGATGCCGAGCAGCTTGCCGTGACGAACGGCGCGGCGCAGCAGGCGGCGCAGAACGTAGCCGCGGCCCTCGTTGGACGGGATAACGCCGTCGCAGATCATCATAACGGTGGAGCGGATGTGGTCGGTGATAACGCGCAGGGAAATATCGGTCTTGTCGCTCTCGCCGTAGTGCTTGCCGGCGATCTCGGAGACCTTGTTGGTGATGTTGCGCACGGTGTCAACGTCGAACAGGGAGCCGACGCCCTGAACCACGCAGGCCAGACGCTCGAGGCCCATGCCGGTATCAATGTTCTTCTGCTTCAGCTCGGTGTAGTTGCCGTTGCCGTCGTTGTCGAACTGGGAGAATACGTTGTTCCAGACCTCCATGTAGCGGTCACAGTCGCAGCCGACGGTGCAGCCCGGCTTGCCGCAGCCGAACTCGGGGCCGCGGTCATAGTAGATCTCAGAGCACGGACCGCACGGACCGGAGCCATGCTCCCAGAAGTTGTCCTCCTTGCCGAAGCGGAAGATACGCTCGGGCGCAATGCCAATCTCCTCGTTCCAGATTTTGAACGCCTCGTCATCGTCAACATAGATGGACGGGTACAGGCGGTCGGGGTCGATGCCGACCCAGTCCGGGCTGGTCAGAAATTCCCAGCTCCAGTGAATGGCCTCGCGCTTGAAGTAGTCGCCGAAGGAGAAGTTGCCGAGCATCTCGAAGAAGGTGCCGTGGCGTGCGGTCTTGCCGACGTTCTCGATGTCGCCGGTGCGGATGCACTTCTGGCAGGTGGTGACGCGGTGGCGCGGCGGCTCCTGCTCGCCGGTGAAGAACGGCTTCATCGGCGCCATGCCGGAGTTGATGAGCAGAAGCGACGGGTCGTTCTGCGGGATGAGCGAAAAGCTCGGCAGGCGAAGATGACCCTTGGTCTCGAAGAAACTGAGGTACATCTCGCGCAGCTCATTTAAGCCTCTGTACTGCATAGGATTTATTCCTCCAAAAATGAATTAACGAAACTGAAAATGTATGAAAAACAAAAAAGCCTCCGCCCGAATGTCAAGGGCGAAAGCATACTTCCACGGTACCACCTTGATCTGCGCGCAGCAGCACCGCGTGCATCTCAGCAATCCGGTATCGGGGATCAGACGGCCGGCTCAGCGCCGGCTGCTCGGAAGTGGCTGTTTTCCGCGCCGGACAAGGACTTGCACCGAATGTCCTCTCTCTATGGAACGGCGGATGGAAAACTCGTTTCCTCATAGCATTTTCGATATTGCATATCTATTATGACACTGAAATTTCGTATTGTCAACAGAAAAAACCAAAATCCGGCGTCAGAAACAGAGCCGAAAACTGAAAATTTTTCATTCCGCTTGACCGTTTGAGGTCAATTTTCGCCCCGAACCGGCCTATATATGCAGGGGTATTTTCCTGCGGAAAGGAAGGAACGGAAGCATGAATACACAGTTCAAGGCGGCGCGGGTGGAAAATTACCGTGTTTCCGACCGCTCGGCGGCGGATATCCGCTATCTCGTCATTCATTTTACGGCGAACGACGGCGATACCGCGAAAAACAACGCGGATTACTTCGCAAGGGAAGCGCCGGGCGTGTCCGCACACTTTTTCGTGGATGAGAAAGAGATCTGGCAGTCGGTGCGCGAAAAGGATGTTGCGTGGCACTGCGGCACGAGAGGGATGTATTTCCATCCGTACTGCCGCAACGCGAACAGCCTCGGCATCGAGCTTTGCAGCCGGAAGCAGGGCGAAAAGTATTATTTTACCCCTGAGACCGTGAAAAATGCGCAGAATTTTGTGCGTTTTCTCATGAAAAAGTACGATATTCCCCTCGCAAACGTCGTGCGGCATTATGATGTGACACACAAAAACTGCCCTGCGCCGTTCGTCGAGGACGCGGCAGCATGGCAGTCGTTCAAGGCAGGTTTGATCCAGCTCACAAAGGAGGAAAATATGACCGAAAAACAGGTAAAACAGCTGATCGCACAGGCGAAAACGGTTTACGATACCGCAGAAAGTGTGCCTGAATGGGGCAAAGGGACGGTGGATAAGCTGCTTTCGGGCGATCTTCTGCGCGGCACAGACGGGAAGCTCGCCCTCAGCGAGGAAATGCTGCGCGTGCTTGTTGTACTCGATCGAGCGGGTGCGTTCGACCGCTGATCACGGCGTGTTGAGATCCCAGTCGATGGGCGTGAGACCGCAGCTTTTCAGATAGTCGTTGCACATGGAAAAGTGGTGACAGCCGAAAAAGCCGTTGTATGCGGAGAGAGGGGAGGGGTGCGCCGCCTCGAGCACGAGGTGCTGCGGCGCAGTGATGAGCTTGGCCTTGCTGCGCGCGTTGCCGCCCCAGAGCAGGAAAACGATCGGCTTTTCGTGATCGTTCAGCTTTTCGATGACATGGTCGGTGAACGTCGTCCAGCCGAGATTTTTGTGGCTGTTTGCCTGTCCGGCGCGGACGGTGAGCGTGGTGTTGAGCATCAGAACGCCCTGCTTCGCCCACTTGGTGAGCGTGCCGTCCTTTGGCGGCTCGATGCCGAGGTCGCTCTTGAGCTCCTTGTAGATGTTCTGAAGGCTGGGCGGAACCTTGACGCCCGGCTGAACGGAAAAGCACAGACCGTGCGCCTGACCGGGGCCGTGGTAGGGGTCCTGGCCGAGAATGACCGCCTTGACCGAGGAGTAGGGGGTCAGACGCAGCGCGTTAAAGATGTATTCCATCGGGGGATAGACGGTCTGCTCGGCGTATTCCTGCTTGAGGAAATAGCGGATGCGCTTGTAGTATTCCTGATCGAATTCACCGGCGAGGACCTCGTCCCAGTCGTTGTTAAAATGAACCATGGTAAAAATATCTCCTGCTCTTTGTCTTTGCTTTCATGATAAAGCGGAAAGCATTGCTTGTCAAGAAAGACCGCCGCAAAGCGCCCTTTTACGATACCGTCAGCAGACGGTAAACCTTTCCGCCGATACAGCGGTGCGCCGCTGGAGGAGACTTTACGCTCAAAGTGAGCGTGCACAGTGGCCGCCGCCCGGCGGCGGGGGCAAAAGGGGGCAAGGGCACCAAATGGTTCCCTTGCCCCCTCTTGACTCCCCCAAACCCTCCTTTAAGCCGCGACGCCCTTCGGTTGCGCGGCAAAATGCGAGGGGCTCACAGGGGCGTTCGGTGCTCCAAGGGTATATCCTTGATGGAAGCGGAGCTTTTCGCAGCGCCAATCTAACGCCCTGCACTGTCTGGCCGCGCACTGTTATGCGCGGCAACTCACGCAAAGTAAATTCAGGGCATAACAGCGTTCCAAAATCTGCCCGACGCACGGAACCGAGTCCCCCGTACCCCCGTTTCGCTGCACATCTCCGATGTGTCAGCGCAAAGGAAGGTCAGGGGAGTCAAGAGGGGCAGGGAAACCTTGGTGTCCCTGCCCCTTTTGTTCCTGCCGGTGAACACCGGCATCCCCCGCCGCCGAAGGCGGCCATTGTGCACGCTCACCTCGAGCGTAAAGTCGCCTCCACCGGCTGCGCCGCTGTATCGGCGGAACCGTTTACTCTCGGCAGAGGGTGAAAAATTTTAAGTTTTGCTTGACAGGAGGCGCGGTGTATGATATATTCTAACTGTACTAAGACACACAGTACAGTTAATACACCGCTTCGGCGATGAAAGGAAGGAGGCGCGCAGAATGGTAAAAATCGACTATCGGGACGGACGGCCTATCTACGAACAGGTGGCGGACGGCATCGAAGAGCTGGCATTGCGTGGGGCTTTGCCGGCAGAAACGCAGCTGCCCAGTGTGCGGCAGTTTGCGATGGAGCTTTCGATCAACCCGAATACGATCCAGCGCGCATATGGAGAGCTCGAACGGCGCGGCGTGATCTACGCCGCCAAGGGACGGGGAAACTTCGTCTCGGACGTGGGGGACAGACGCGAGGAGCGGCTGCGCGAGGTGAGGGCCGAAATGACGGCTCTCGCCGGCAAGGCCCGCTCGCTCGGTGCGGACGACGCGCAGCTGACTGCGTGGGTGACGCAGAAAGGAGAGGATAGCAAATGATCAGAGCGGATAACGCGACCAAGCGTTTTGACGACATCACGGCGGTCGATCACATCTGCGCCGAGGTGCAGAACGCCTCGGTCTACGGCCTTATTGGCTCGAACGGCGCGGGCAAATCGACGTTCCTGCGCATGCTCGCCGGCATTCTGGAGCCGGACGAGGGCGAGGTCTGGATCGACGGGGAAAAGATCTTTGAGAACACGGCAGTCAAGAGCCGCTGCTTCTTTATCTCGGATGAGCAGTTCTTTTTCCCGAACAGCACGCCGCAGGACATGAAAAACTATTACCGCCGGTTCTACGAAAAGTTCGACGAACAGCGCTATTTCAAGCTGATGAGCGCCTTCGGCCTGGACGAGATGCGCAAGATACGCACGTTCTCCAAGGGCATGAAAAAGCAGGTGTCGGTCATCTGCGGCGTGTGCAGCGGCGCGGACTACCTGTTCTGCGACGAAACGTTCGACGGACTCGACCCGGTCGTGCGTCAGGCGGTCAAGAGCCTGTTCGCGGAGGACGTCGCGGAGCGCGGTCTGACGCCGGTCATCGCGAGCCACAACCTGCGCGAACTGGAGGACATCTGCGACCATGTGGGTCTGCTGCATCGCGGCGGCATCCTGTTCTCGCGCGACCTCGACGAGATGAAGCTCGGTATGTATAAGGTACAGTGCATCTTCGGCGCACCGCTGCCCGAGGACGCATGGAACGGCTTCGACCTGCTCAAAAAGGAGCAGCGCGGCTCGCTCTACACCATTACCGCACGCGGCGAACGCGACGAGCTGATGGCGAAGATCAACAAGATGAACCCGACGTTCTGCGAGCTTCTGCCGCTGACGCTCGAGGAAATCTTTATCAATGAAACGGAGGTGGCAGGCTATGATGTCAAGAAGCTCCTCTTCTAAGGGACTGGCGCGCGACGGCGTGCGCCGCAGCCTGTGGGCGGTCGTTCTCTCGACGCTCGCATTCGTGGTTTCCATGCTCCTGCCCTCGCTGATGAATATGCAGCAGGCGCTGGAGGACCGCAAGGGTATGATTGTCGATGGCGCGAGAGCGTCTGAGCTTGCGCAGAGCTGGAAATCCAGTCTGGCGGACGCAGCGATTTACATCGGCGGCGAAAACGCGCTCGTAAAGCTCGCCGTTATCCTGCTTGCCGTTGTGGCCGGCACGGCGATGTTCGCCTATCTGCACGACAAGCGCAAGGTGGACTTTTACCACAGCCTGCCGGTTTCGCGCGAAAAGCTGTATCTTGTGAATTTCGTAACCGGTGCGGTGTGCGTTATCGCGCCGTATCTGGTGCTCCGCGTGCTGACGCTCGTGTGTGCGCACGCGATGGGCTTCGGAGAAGCGGTTTCTGTCGGCACGTACCTCGGTGTCATACTCTGCGACATCCTCTTTTTCCTGCTGCTGTACGCGATGAGCGCGCTTTCGACCATCCTCTGCGGCAACACGATTATCGCGCTGCTGTTTCAGCTGTGGGTCTATCTCGCGCCGCTCGCGATTCAGATGATGCACGAGGGTCTGCTGAGCCTGTACTGCAAGACCTACGCCAGCATGAGCTACAGCGACCTGTTCAATCATCTGCGTCTCAGCCCGGCCGCCACCTATTTTATGGTCAACGGCGCGCACTACGGCTCCGGTCTTGCGGATAACTTCATCCGCGCCGGTAAGCCTGCGTATATGCTGCTCGCGGAGTACGCGGCGGCGGCGCTCTTTATCATTGCGCTCGGCGTCTTTGCCTTCCGCCGCAGAAAGAGCGAACGCGCGGGCACGGCGCTGGCGTTCCGTCCGCTCCGTCTGCCGGTCAAGGCGTTCATGTGCATCGTTATGGGAACGGCGTTCGCCATCGGCTTCCGTCTGATCGGCGGCAAGTTCTGGCTGTGGCCGGGACTGGTGTTCGGCACGGTGCTGTTCCACTGCATCATCGAGGTCATCTATGCGTTCGACCTCCGTGCGCTCGTCAAGCATCCGGTGCAGATGCTCGCCATCCTTGCGGTGACGGCGCTGCTCATGGTCGGCATGCAGAAGGACGTTCTCGGCTACGACCGCTGGCTCCCGGACGAGAGCAAGGTCGCGTCCGCCGGTCTGATCGACTACGGCAACTCCGCGGCGGAACTGGCCGAAAAGGAAAATATCGCGGCGCTCTGCCGTCTGGCGGAAATCGGCCGCGAGGCGACGCTGAACGCGGACTCGAACGATACCGGAACCGTATTTCTGGAGAGCCATTCGCTGCAGTTTGCCATGCAGAACGGCACGGTCAAGACGCGCACCTACAAGCTGCCGGTAAGCGAAGAAGTACGCAGCCTGCTGAACAAGGTCTACGGCTCGTCCGAGTACAAGCTCAAATCCAGCTCGCTGTACGACCTCGACCTCGATAACGCCCATGTCATCGACATGACCTTCTGCGTCAATCAGCTGAAGTACAACAGCGAGACCATCACCGACGGAGAAAAGGCCGCCGAAATCGTAAAGACGCTGCGCGAGGAGCGCCTGACCTACACCGAGCTTGCCAAGCCAGTCATGTCGTTCAACATTACGACCGACGCCGAAGCGAACAACTACGCGAACGGCATTGTGACCGACCGCGACGTCAAGACGCTTGCGCTCATCAAGAAGTATTTCGGCCTTGAGCCGCAGTCCATCGCCCCGGATACCGTGTCGCAGGTCGAACTGGACTTCTACGTTCCCGGCGAGGATACGTGGGTCGGCCTCAACGTGACCGACCGCGCGGACATCGCGGCGCTCCTCAAGGACGCGGTAGCGACCGGTACGATGCGGATGTATGGTAACAGCGACTTCTACGACCTGACTTCCTTCAAGGACAACGCCCGTGTAAACGTCACCCCGGCGGTGGAGGACGGCTGTAACTACTATGAGATATCCTACCCGTACGACAGCTTCCCGACGAGCATCGTTGAGAAGTACCGCCCGGCGGCGGAGAAGCTGGCAGCCGACCCCTACGCGAACGCCGCGACCGCAGCTGGCGACATCATGGTGACGCGCTCGGACTCTCTCGGCTGATACTTCGTCAGAGTAACCAAACTGGAAGAAACCTGTTTGTAGAAAGTGCATAATAAAATCGGAGAGAGAAAAGATTTCGGTTCGGAAATGCTGAAAATACACGGATTTTCGAAAAACCACTTTTCTTTCTCCGGTTTTATGCTATAATGTAATCAGCAAAAAGGGGACTGCGATAATGCGCAGTCGGTAAGAGAACTTCCCAGATTTACATTCAGGAGGAAATTACAATGACCAGAGGCATTCGCGTAAAGAATACGGACGACATTCAGAAGATCAACAAGATCGTTACCAAGTACGGCTTTGACATCTGGATTCACGGCAAGAGCGGCATGGTAGACGCCAAGAGCCTGCTCGGCATGTTCCTGCTCAGCCTGAACGAGCCGCTTCAGATCGTTCTGGAGGACGACGAGGACCCGGCAGCAGTCAAGGCTCTGTTCAAGGACCTGGCTGAGTACCTCGAGATCGACGACGAGGACTGATTCGGTTCTGCTGAAAGGCGAAATTTTCCCCCTGCTTTCCTAACGAAGGCAGGGGGTTTTCTTTTTCACCGGAATGCGGTATAATAAGGGGTAACAGCCGAAGGGGATCGCCTGCGGTGAACTCGGAAACGTGAGGACTTAAACGCATGAAAATCATGGTGATAGACGGAAACAGCATAATCAACCGTGCCTACCACGGCATCCGGCCGCTCTCCAATCATGAGGGCACGCCGACCAACGCGGTCTACGGTTTTCTCTCGACGCTCTTCAAGCAGCAGGACGAGGAACGGCCCGACCGCACGGTCGTATGCTTCGACGTAAAGGAAAAGACCTTCCGCCATCTGAAATTCGATACCTACAAGGCGACGCGCAAGCCGATGGACGAGGAGCTTGCCGTGCAGATGCCCATCGTCAAGGAGGTGCTCGACGCGCTCGGCATCGTGCGCTGCGAGCTGGCGGGCTATGAGGCGGACGATCTGCTCGGCACGATCAGCCGCCGCGCAAACGAAAACGGCGACGAATGCGTCATCCTCACCGGCGACCGTGACTCGCTCCAGCTGGTTGGCGGCGGAACGGTCGTGCGTCTGGTCAAGAGCGCCCTCGGCAAGACGACGTATACGAGCTACACGCCCGAGAAATTCCGCGAGGAATATGGCTTTGACCCCATCCGCCTCATCGACTTCAAGGCGCTCATGGGCGACTCGTCGGACAATATCCCCGGCGTCAAGGGCGTGGGCGAGAAGGGCGCCAGACAGCTGCTCGCGGACTTCGGCACGCTCGACGGCATCTATGAGCATATTGATGACGAGCGGATCAAGAAGGGCGTGCGCACCAAATTACAGGCGGACGAACAGGGAGCGCGCGACAGCTACTGGCTCGCCACCATCGACCGGAATGTACCGCTCGAGCTGGACGTTGCGCATCTGCCCGAGCAGAAGATCGACCGCGAGGCGCTGTACAGCCTGCTGACAAGGCTGGAGTTCGACCAGTTCATCCGAAAGCTTGGTCTGACGGAGGGCGGGGAGGCCGCCGCGCCGCGCCTGCCTGCGCTGGAGCGCTGCACCATCGCATCGGCGTTCGAGGCGTTCGGTCTCATCGACTCGCTGACCGAGGCGGACCGCGTTTTTGTCCTTGCAGGGAAAACGCTCGGCGCGCTCTGCCTGCTTTCCGGCGACACGGCGTATTTCCTGTATGCGGACGATATGGGGGACGCATGGAACGATGTGCTCGCACGTCTGTTTGACGGCAGCGTGAACCTCGCGCTGCACGACGCGAAGGACATCATCAAAAATCTGCTGCTCCGCGGCATCGATCCGCGCGGCATCACGTTCGACACCGCCCTCGCGGCCTACCTCATCGACCCGGCGCAGTCGGGCTACGACCTGCCGCGGCTCGCGCTCGCCTGCGTGAACGAAATGCTTCCCGTGCTCGATCTGGACGATCCGGCGGCGCTTTCGCCGCTCGGCGGACGCGAGGAGACCGGCCGCTCTGCGGCGCAGTATCTCGCCGCGATGCGCGAGATCTTCCGCGAGATGAACGATAAGATCGAGCAGCTCGGCATGCGCCGGCTGTATTACGAAATCGAGCTGCCGCTCGAGCGGGTGCTCGCGGAGATGGAGAACGCAGGCTGCGCTGTCGCGCCCGATGCGCTGCGCACGTTCGGCGAACGTCTGGAAACGCGCATCCGCGACCTTGTGGAGCAGATCTATCTGGATGCCGGCGCGGAGTTCAACCTGAACAGCACCCGTCAGCTGGGCGAAATCCTGTTTGAGCGGCTCGGCCTGCCTGCTCCGAAAAAGACCAAGACCGGCTATTCGACGAGCGCAGAGGTGCTCGAGCGCCTGCGCAACGACCATCCCATCATCGCACACATTCTGGAATACCGCCGCCTGACCAAGCTCAAGAGCACTTATGTGGACGGTCTGCTTGCCGTTGCGGACCCGAAGGACAACCGCATCCACACGCATTTTCAGCAGATGGTCACGGCGACCGGCCGCCTGTCCTCGACCGACCCGAACCTGCAGAACATTCCGGTGCGCACCGAGCTCGGACGAGAGCTGCGCCGCATGTTCGTCGCACCGGACAAGGAGCATATCCTCATCGACGCCGACTATTCGCAGATCGAGCTGCGCGTGCTCGCGCATATCTCGGGCGACAAGCACATGATCGGCGCGTTCCGCACGGGACAGGACATTCATGCCGCGACCGCGTCCAAGGTCTATCATCTGCCGATCGAAGAGATCACGAGCACGATGCGCTCGTCCTGCAAGGCGGTCAACTTCGGCATCGTCTACGGCATTTCGGATTTCTCGCTCGCGCAGGACATCGGCGTGAGCCGAAAGGAGGCTGCGGCCTTCATCCGCTCGTATCTGGACAGCTATCCGGGCGTGGAGAACTATATGGAAACCATCAAGGAGACGGCCCGCGAGCAGGGCTATGTAACGACGCTGTTCGGCCGCCGCCGTGCGCTGCCTGACATCAACAGCAAAAACTTCAACGTCCGCTCGGCTGCCGAGCGGATCGCGATGAACACGCCCATTCAGGGCACGGCTGCGGACATCATCAAGATCGCGATGGTGCGTGTGCGCGACCGCCTGAGGCGCGAAGGGCTGGAAAGCCGCCTGATCTTGCAGGTACACGACGAGCTGATTATCGAGGCGCCGCTCAAGGAGAAGGACATCGCCGCGCGCATCCTCACCGAGGAGATGGAGAACGCCTTTCAGATGAACGCGCCGCTCGTGGCGGAAGCCAAAAGCGGCATGAGCTGGTACGACGCGAAATAACAACGAACAAACATTTAGAAGGTAAGTAATATGGATAAGATCGTTTTTATCTGCACGGGCAACACCTGCCGTTCCCCGATGGCGGAAGGGTTCTTCCGCGCGCTGGGCGGCGAGGAAAAGACCGGTTTGACGGCGGCTTCTGCCGGATTATATACCGAAAACGGCCTTCCGGCTTCCGCGAACGCGGTTGCCGCAGCCGGAGAACGCGGCGCGGATCTTTCGGCGCACCGCTCGCGTCAGCTGACCGCCGAGACGGCCGAACACGCGAAGTATCTGGTCTGCATGACCGGCGCGCACTACGACCGGCTGTGCGAGCTGTTCCCGGACTGCGCGGACAAGATTTTTACGCTGTTGCCCGAGGACATTTCCGACCCGTTCGGCGGTGATCTCGCCACCTACCGCCGGTCTGCCGCCGAGATCGACAAGGGCGTGCAGGCCGTCATCGAGAGCCTCAGCCGATGAATATTGTCGTGATGCAGGAGCGCCATCTCGCGGCGCTGGCGGAGATCGAGCGCGCGTGCTTTCACGCGCCGTGGAGCGAGAATATGCTGCGCGAGGAGCTGGGCAAGGGCATCTTCCTCGTGGCGGAGCAGGACGGCAAAACGGCGGGCTACGTCGGCTGCCAGACCGTGCTCGACGAAGGATATATTACCAATGTTGCCGTGTCGCCCGACTTCCGGCGGCAGGGCATCGCGCGGGCGCTGATCGCCGAGCTGACAGCGAAAGCCGAGGAAAACAAGCTGGCGTTTGTGACGCTCGAGGTGCGCGAGAGCAATGCACCGGCGATAGCGCTCTACACCGGAGCCGGATTTGCGCCGGTCGGAAAACGGAATAATTTTTACAGCAATCCCACAGAAAACGCGGTTTTAATGACGATTTCACTGACTTGAAGGAGGATTTTGCCATGCTGGAGCTTCGCTTTGTTGACGCGGAAAACAAGGATTTTCACGACCTGACCGCTGCGCTGGACGAGTATTATTTCATGCTTGTCGGTGATGTGGAGAAGCGCTACGCCAAATACAACCTGCCGCATCTGTTTAACTGCCGCATCGTTGCATACCAGGACGGTGCGCCTGCGGGCTGCGGCGCGTGGAAGCAGATCGATGAGACGACCTTCGAGGTCAAGCGCATTTACATCGCGCCGGAGTTCCGGCGGCAGGGTGTCGCGAGCGCGATCATTGCGGCGCTCGAACAGGACGCGCGGGCGAACGGCTTCACGCACGCCATTCTGGAGACCGCGCGCACGACTGCGGACAGCGCAGCGCTCTACACAAAAAACGGCTATCATGTGATCGACTATTACGGCAGCCCGGCAGGCGCTGAAAACTGCCTCTGCTTTGAGAAAAACCTGTAAACTGGAGTGAAAACCTTGAGAATACTTGCAATCGAGTCCTCGTGCGACGAGACGGCGGCAGCCATCATCGAGGACGGACGGAAAATGCTGTCGAACGTTGTCGACACGCAGATCGCGACGCACGCGCTCTACGGCGGCGTCGTGCCCGAGATCGCCTCGCGCCGCCACATGGAGGCGGTCGTCCGCGTGACCGAGCAGGCGCTCGCGGACGCGGAGATGGATAAGCATGAGGTGGATGCGGTCGCGGCGACCTGTGCGCCGGGACTGATCGGCGCGCTGCTCGTCGGCGCAAACTTCGGAAAGTCGCTCGCGTTCGCGATGAACAAGCCGTTCATCCCGGTGCATCACATCCGGGGACACATCGCCGCGACCTATCTGGCGTATCCCGAGCTCAAGCCGCCGTTCCTGACGCTCATCGCGTCCGGCGGCCACAGCGAGATCGTCATGGTCAAGGACTATACCGAGTTCGAGATCCTCGGCGGCACGCGCGACGACGCTGCGGGCGAGGCGTTCGACAAGGTGGCGCGTGTGCTGGGCGTCGGCTATCCCGGCGGCCCGAAGATCGACGCGCTCGCGCAAAACGGCGACCCGAAGCGCTATAAGCTGCCCGACAGCCGCATCAAGGATGCGCCGCTCGATTTTTCCTTCTCCGGGCTCAAGACGGCGGTCATCAACCTCGCGCACAACGCCGAGCAGAAGGGCGAAACGCTCGACCGGGAGGGCCTTGCGGCCTCGTTCTGCGCGGCAGTCGTGCATACGCTCGTGCCGCGCCTCGAGGAGGCGGTGCATCAGACGCATGCGCGCAATGTGGTCTGCGCAGGCGGCGTCGCGGCGAATTCCTTCCTGCGCGCAGCGCTCAGCGACATGGCGAAGCGCACGCACACGCGGCTGTTCCTGCCGCCGCTCAAGCTCTGCGGCGACAACGCCGCCATGATCGGTGCGCAGGCGTACTATGAGTATCTCGCCGGCAACCTCGGCCACACGCTTCAGAACGCCTATCCGACCGCCGACATTGGCCGCAATATCTGCGACAAAGCCTGACGGCTTTTCGATTGAAACTACAGTTTCAATCGAGGCTGACGAAAAACCGCGTCCTTCGGGCACATTTTTTCGTCTCTTGTATAATTTCCGTGATACATGCTCCCGGAAATTATGAATTTGCTTCGCAAATTCGATTTAATGCGTGCTGCCGCACGGGCGCCGAGAGAGAAAACTATTTTCTAACGGGTTGGAAAGGCACAAAACGCGGAAAACAAGGCGAAAACACAACGAAATATTTATCTTGTGTCAGCACGTTAAAAAAATAAAGCGAAAGCCTTGTGCTTTTGTGAAATACGCTCGTAAAATATAGTTTGCAAAATTTACGAAATGATGTAAAATAGAAGTGGTTGCTGTCCCCGTGCATTCTCGTGCGGGCGTGACCACTTCTGTTTTTAACTACTGGGCACGGAGAATTGTTTCGTTCTCCGTGGAGAAGGCTGTGGAAGCCGCAACGACTGCCCTGAGATGAGAGGGCGGGGCGCAGAGCGAGGTTTCGCGCTGCGTCGGGACAAAAAGGAGCAATAGTACACATGGGTATGACAATCGCGCAGAAAATCTTAAAGGCGCATCTGGTAGACGGCGAGATGGTCGTGGGGCAGGAGATCGGCCTCAGGATCGACCAGACGCTCACGCAGGATGCGACCGGTACGATGGCTTATCTCCAGTTTGAGGCGATGGGCGTCGATCAGGTCAAGACCGAGCGTTCGGTCGCCTACATTGACCACAATACCCTGCAGTCCGGCTTCGAGAATGCGGATGACCACAAATACATCGGTTCTGTCGCCAGAAAGCACGGCATTTATTATTCCAAGGCAGGCAACGGCATCTGCCATCAGGTTCATCTGGAGCGCTTCGGCGCGCCGGGCAAGACGCTGATCGGCTCGGACAGCCACACCCCGACCGGCGGCGGCATCGGCATGCTCGCCTTCGGCGCGGGCGGTCTGGATGTTGCAGTCGCGATGGGCGGCGGCGCATATTACATCCCGATGCCGAAGATGGTCCGCGTAACCTTGACCGGCAAGCTGTCTCCGTGGGTCTCCGCGAAGGACGTTATCCTGGAGGTTCTGCGCCAGATGACCGTCAAGGGCGGCGTCGGCAAGATCGTCGAGTATGCGGGCGAGGGCGTTAAGACCCTGTCCGTGCCGGAGCGCGCGACCATCACCAACATGGGCGCGGAGCTGGGCGCGACCACCTCGATCTTCCCGTCCGACGAGGCCACCAGAAAGTTCCTCGAGGCGCAGGGCCGCGGCGACGTATGGGTGCCGCTGGCTTCCGACCCGGACGCAGAGTACGACGAGGAGTACACCGTAGACCTTTCGGCTCTGGAGCCGCTCGCTGCGATGCCGCATATGCCGGATAACGTCAAGAAGGTCACCGAAATCGGTGAAATTCCGGTAAACCAGTGCTGCATCGGCTCGTGCACCAACTCCTCCTACTATGATATGATGAAGGTCGCGGCGATCCTCAAGGGCAAGACCGTCGACCCGAACGTTTCCCTGACCATCAGCCCGGGCTCCAAGCAGGTATTCAATATGCTTGCGCAGAACGGCGCGCTTTCCGACATTATTTCCGCCGGTGCGCGTATTCTCGAGTGCGCCTGCGGCCCCTGCATCGGCATGGGTCAGTCCCCGGAGTCCGCAGGCGTTTCCCTGCGTACCTTCAACCGCAACTTTGAGGGCCGCTCCGGCACGCAGGACGCGAAGATCTACCTCGTCTCCCCGGAGGTCGCGGCGGCGTCCGCTCTGGCAGGTCATCTGGTCGATCCGCGCACGCTCGGCGAGATGCCGGAGATCGAGATGCCTGAGCATTTCGTCATCAACGACAACATGATCGTAAAGCCGGCGGAAAATCCGGCTGAGGTCGAGGTCGTCCGCGGCCCGAACATCAAGCCGTTCCCGCTCGGCAAGGCGCTCGAGGCGTCCTACACCGGCAAGGTCGTGCTCAAGACCGAGGACAACATCACCACCGACCATATCCTTCCGGCCGGCGCGAAGCTGCTCCCGTACCGCTCGAACGTTCCGTTCTACTCCAACTACTGCTTCATCAACGTGGACAAGGATTTCCCGTCCCGCTGCAAGGAGCAGGGCGGCGGCATCATCGTCGGCGGCGCAAACTACGGTCAGGGCTCGTCCCGTGAGCATGCGGCGCTCGTTCCGCTGTATCTGGGCGTCAAGGCTGTCCTGTGCAAGTCCTTCGCACGCATCCACAAGGCAAATCTGGTCAACTCCGGCATCATTCCGCTGACCTTCGCAAATCCGGCGGATTACGACGCCATCAAGCTGCTCGACGACATTTCGCTGCCGAACGTTCTCGAGGAGGTCAAGAACGGCGAGCAGGTTACGGTCGTCTGCGGCGGCAGGACCTTCAAGGCAGACTGCGAGGTCTCCGAGCGTCAGCGCCATGCGCTGCTCGCGGGCGGCACGCTGCTCTACGCGCGTCAGCAGGCGAACAAGTAAAAGCGGAAGCCGGGGCGGCGGACAGGGGAGAGATGCCTGTCCGCTCCGCCTTGACAGAATGACGTTAATTTGTTAAAATAATATCAATGCGACAGGAGGACAACCCAATGTCTATCGACCAGTCTGTTCTGGATAAATTTGAAGCAGTAGTAGAGAGCCAGCGCAAGCGTATCATGGATATGAAGGCGCAGGACGATTTTATTGATTATTCCAAGCTCGACAAGCTCATCATCGGCGTGTGCGGCGGCGACGGCATCGGCCCGATGATCACCGGCATGGCGCAGCACGCACTTGAGGTTCTGCTCGCAGACAAGGTAAAGGCCGGCAAGGTCGAGTTCCGCGTCATCGACGGTCTGACCATTGAGCGCCGCGCCGAGCTCGGCTGTGCGATCCCGCCCGACGTCATGGAGCAGCTCAAGCAGTGCCATGTCATCCTGAAGGGCCCTACCACGACCCCGCGCAAGGGCGATCCGTGGCCGAACGTTGAGTCCGCGAATGTTGCCATGCGCAAGGGTCTCGACCTGTTCGCGAACGTCCGTCCGGTAAAGGTTCCGGAGCTCGGCATCGACTGGACGTTCTACCGCGAGAACACCGAGGGCGGCTACGCTGTCGGCTCGCAGGGCGTGCAGATCGACGACGATCTGTTCATCGACTTCACCGTTGCGACCTCGCAGGGCTGCGAGCGCATCGCGCGTCTGGCCTTTGATTACGCACGCAAGACCGGCAAGAACCGCGTTTCCTGCGTCACCAAGGCGAATATCATCAAGACCACCGACGGCAAGTTCCTCGATACCTGCCAGAAGGTTGCCGCAGAGTACCCGGAGGTCGTTTTTGACGACTGGTACATCGACATCATGACCGCAAAGCTGCTCGACGACAAGCGCCGCCGCGACTTCAAGGTCGTTGTCCTGCCCAACCTGTACGGCGACATCATCACCGATGAGGCAGCTGAGATCCAGGGCGGCGTCGGTACCGCAGGCTCGGCGAATATCGGCAAGCGCTACGCAATGTTCGAGGCCATCCACGGCTCTGCACCGCGCATGGTCAAGGAAGGCCGCGCAAAGTATGCCGACCCGTCCTCCGTGCTGCGTGCAGCCGTCATGCTGCTCGAGCACATCGGCGAAATCGAGCTGGCGAAAAAGCTCGACCGTGCGCTCGACATCTGCATGGTTGAGGAACGCAAGGTCGTTGTGACCGGCCGTGACACCGGCGCAACCGCACAGGAGTTCACGGATTACGTTCTCGAGACGATCGCAAAGCTTTAATCCAAATTGATAACAGCGGTGCGTGCCTTGCGGAGGGAGTTTGCAGGGCACGTGCGCATTCTCGGAAGCAAAGGAAGAAAATGACGGAGAGAGGGGAGAGTCGGTGGAACACAGGCAAGAGGTATCTAAAGCGGTAATTCAGCGTTTACCGCGATATTATCGCAACATCTGCGAGCTGAAAGCCGAAGGCGCGCAACGCATCTCCTCGCGCGCACTGGCCGAGCGGATGGGACTGACGGCGTCACAGATCCGGCAGGATTTCAACTGCTTCGGCGGCTTCGGTCAGCAGGGATACGGCTACAATATCGAAAAGCTGCAGGAGGAGCTCGGCGCGATCCTGGGTCTGCGCGCAGGACGCACGGCGATCCTTCTGGGCGTCGGCAACCTCGGCCGCGCCCTGCTCAACAACTTCAATTTCTCTGCAAGCGGCTTTGAGCTGCTGTGTGCATTCGACGCCAGTCCGGAGCTGATCGGCCGCAGTTTTGGCGGCTATGAGGTGAGGGACGCAAAAGAACTTGAACGCTATATCGACGAGCTCCACCCGGATGTTGCGGTGCTGACCATCCCGCGCGGCAACGCGCCGGCGATCGCGCGCAGTCTGGTCGAGCGCGGCATCCGCGGCCTGTGGAACTTCACGGGCGAGGATCTGCATCTGGAGGGACTCGGTGTTCCGGTCGAGAATGTACATCTGTCGGACAGCCTTATGACGCTGTGCCAGCTTGTCGGCATGGCTGAGGAGAACGAGGACTGAGACGATCAAACGAAAGGGAGAGCACGGAAATAGCTGTGCTCTCCCTTTTTTGTGCAGTTTACAGCAGATTGTTTCGAAACTGGGTGGGGGACTGGCCGGTTTTCGAGCGGAATGCCGCGATAAAATTGACCTCGCTCCGAAATCCTGCGCGGAACGCGATCTCGCTGACCGAAAGGCCGGTCGAGTGCAGCAGCGATTTCGCCTCGTCGATACGGTGGAGCATGATATACTCATGCGGCGAAAAGCCGGTCGAGGCGCGGAAAATACGAGAAAAATGCGATGTACTGAGGTTGACGTGCGCGGCGATGCTGCGGACCGGGAGCTCCTCGGTCAGATGGCTGTCGATGAAGCGCACCGCCTGCGCGACTGCATCGTTTTCCGCGGGACTGTGCGCGCGCTGCGGCAGGAGCAGGCCGCACAGGATGCGGTACAGGGCCTGCGAGCGCTCGACCTCGCTGGTTTCGCCGGTCTGCAGGCCAAGGATGAGCTGCGCAAGCTCCTGCTCGAGATGCAGCGCGGCGGCAGGCGTGAACACCTGTCTGCCGCCATGAAAGGCGATGATCTGCTCAAAAAATGCGCCCGAGTTCGCCCCGTCGAAGTGCAGCCAGAGCGCTTCTGCGTCGCCGTGCGTGAAAAAGCGGTGCGGTCTGCGGCAGTCCACGAGCGCAGCCTGTCCGCGCTCGACCGAAAATTCGTGATCGGTGTGGACGCACATCGTCCCGGCGCGCACATAGAGCAGATAGAAGTTGCGGTGGCTTTCGAGATGCGCGATCTCGCAGTTGTCGCGGAAATCATAATGTTCATCATAGTAATAATGCCCGGCGCGCGTGATGTAGTAGAACAGTCCGCGCGCGACCGTGCCGGGGGTGGCAAAGAAGCGCTCTGAACGCGCGAGCACCCCGGCTTCCTCTGTGACCTTCATGACGGCGGCCTCCTTTTTGTGACTGCTGTCATTATAGCACAAAATATAAATAGATTGCAGTGTTTTGTTATTGCCAAGGGCATGAATTTTCGGTAATATCTTAGTAAAGAAACATCTAGAGGAGAATACAAGGGGTACAGAAAGAAAAAATCCTGCAAAACTTCTTCTTTCGCCGGATGATTTGGGGGAGTACCATATGATAAAGGAAAAGACGTTTTATAAGTCGTTTATGATTTTGGCGCTGTCTCTGGCGCTGCAGAATCTGCTGACCTACGGCGTCAATATGATGGATACGCTCATGCTCGGTCGGTACAGCCAGAACGCGATGGGCGGCGTCAGTCTGTGCAACCAGATCCAGTTCCTGCTTCAGATGCTGGTCGTCGGCGCGGGCGAGGGCGCGGTCGTCATGGGCTCGCAGTACTGGGGCAAGAAAAAGCTCGAGCCTATTCCGCACATCATCGGTGTGGCGCTGCGCTTCGGCGGCGCGCTTGCGGTGCTGCTGTTCATTCTGGTGTGCGGCTGGCCGACGCGGATTTTGCAGCTGCTCTCGAACGACCCGGCCGTCATCGCGGAGGGCGCGAAATATTTCAGCATCATCCGCTTCACCTACGTCATTTTCACGATCACGAATATCCTTGTCGCGTCGCTGCGCTCGATCGGCGTGGTTAAAATCGGCTACATGATCTCCGGCTCGACGCTCGTCATCAATGTATGCCTGAACTATCTGCTGATTTACGGCAACCTCGGTTTTCCGGAGATGGGCGTGCGCGGCGCGGCCTGCGCAACGCTGATCGCACGCTGTGTCGAGCTGCTCATCGTTATCTGGTTCCTCAAATACAAGGAAAACGTCCTCAATCTCAACCTGCGCAAGCTGCTGCACATCGACACGAGCTACGTGCGCGATTACATGAAGGTTTCGCTCCCGGTGCTCATCAATCAGGCGCTCTGGGGCGTGGCGCAGATGGTCCAGACCGGTATTCTGGGTCATCTCGGCGGCGATGTTACGGCGGCGAACGCGATCTCGGTACAGGTCTATCAGGTGCTCTCGGTCGTCTGCTACGGCGCGGCGAGCGCGGCGGGCATTGTGGTCGGCCGCACGATCGGCGAGGGAAACGAGAAAAAGCTGCATCCGCTCGTCACGACGCTCCAGGTGCTGTTCCTATCCATCGGACTGTGCTCGGGACTTGCGATCTTCCTGCTGCGCGGCCCCATCCTTGCGGCCTTCGGCGGCACCCTGACCGAAAACGCCTACCGCCTGTCCCGTCAGTTCATGCTCGTGCTCGCCATTACCACGGTCGGCACCTCCTATCAGATGGCGTGCGATAACGGCATCATTCGCGGCGGCGGCGACACCGGCTTCAGCGCGAAGATGAACCTCATCAGCATGTGGGGCATCATCGTGCCGTTCTCCGCGATGGCGGCGTTCTGGTGGAAGTGCCCTCCGGTCGCCGTGTTCTTCCTGCTGAAATGGGATCAGCTCTACAAGGCTATCCCGGTCGGCATCCGCCTGCACAGCTGGAAGTGGGTCAAAAAAGTCACAAGAGCGTAAAAACAGATAACTTCTCTCCAAGGTCCCGGAAAGGAAAGGCGAAATGCCCGGATTTTTCGGGGCCTTTTTATGACTTGACGGCTATGGAGGAATGCCGTATGATAAAGACAGCAAAATCATCGGAGGATTTCAATGAATACATTATCCATTGTGCACGATTTTCTTCGCCGCACGGTAAAGCCGGGCGCGTTCTGCATCGATGCAACAGCCGGCAGGGGCCGCGACACGGCGCTGCTCTGCGAGCTTGCGGGGGAAGGCGGCCGCGTCCTCGCATTCGATGTGCAGGAGGATGCTGTCCGCCAGACAAATGAACTGCTCGCGCGGGAGGGAAAGCACGCCGAGGTTCACCTCGACAGCCACGCCCATATGGAAAGCTATGCCGCGCCGGAAAGCGTGGACTGCATCGTTTTCAATTTCGGCCGCCTGCCGGGCGGCGACCCGCATATCTTCACGCAGGCTGACTCGTCCATCGAAGCAGTAAACGCCGGTCTGCGCCTGCTGAAGCCCGGCGGCGTGATGGCGCTCGCAATCTATTACGGCGGCGAGAACGGCTACGGCGAGCGCGATGCGCTGCTTGCACACCTGAAAACACTCGATGACCGCAAATACAGCGTGCTCGTCTGCGACTGGGCGAACCGCAGAAACGACCCGCCTATCCCGGCGTTTATCTTTAAGGACTGATGGCGTTTTCTGCGGATACGTGGTATAACAGCCGCGAAACGGCTATTAGACAAACTATTTAACAATTATACCATCAGCGGCGCTAAAATGGATGTCATGTGTTGGCGTTTTCCGCGCCGCTGTGGTATAATATAAATACAGGATAGAAACCTTGCTGCATTGCAAAGGGAGGCGTTCGTATGAAGAAAAACACAAAAATCATTGTGGCGGTCGTGGTCATTCTGCTGATGGTCATCGGCGGCTGCATCTATGGCTTCGTGCTCGAGAAAAACAAGGTCGGCACTCCTTCTCAGGACAACACGCAGACCGAGCCGGTCACGCCGTCCAAGCCGGAGAAACCGGATGATACCCAGCAGGAAACGCCTGCGGTACAGCCGGAGAATCCCAATCCGACGGGCGGTGAGTCCGCTGTGATCTATGTGCCGGATGAGCGGAGCGAGTCGCTTACTCCGGTCGGCACAGACGTTGCAGACGACTCGGACAAGGCGCTTGTTGATGCGCTCATCAAGGCCGGGGCACTCCCGGAGGGCGCGGAGGTCGTTTCCTCCTCGCTCGCGGACGGCGTACTCACGCTCGACATGAACGACGTTTATGCCGATGCGGTTCGCGCTTCCGGCACGGCAGGCGAGGAAATGCTCGTCTACTCGCTCGTCAACACCTTCGCGTCCGCGCGGAATGCAGAAAGCGTCATGCTGACGGTCGGCGGCAAGCCTCTCCAGAGCGGTCATAATATTTATGATTACGCGCTGACCCCGACGAACTGAGAAAGAAACCGGGCCGGAGGGCGGAGCATTCCGTGCGGGGGGCTTTAAACGACCTGTGCTCCGCGAAAACCGAATACGGCCTGACGAAGGCCGACTGCTTCACGGCAGGCTCAGTCCGCGTATTTTTCATGCGCGGACTCTTTCTTTTTATGCGCGGTTGTGGTATGATATAAGGCAGAAAACATGAAAGGGATGGAGTTCTCCATGCGTCATATTATCGATCTGAGCGATCTGACCGACAAGGAATTCAACGATCTGTACAAGCTCACCACTAACATCATCGACCGGCCCGAGGGCTATGTAGACGCCTGCCGCGGCAAGGTGCTCGGCAGTCTGTTCTATGAGCCGTCGACCCGAACCAATCTGTCGTTCTCGACGGCGATGATGCGCCTCGGCGGCAGCGTTGTCGGCTTCTCCGATCCGCGTTCCTCCTCGACGACCAAGGGCGAGACGCTCAAGGACACAATCAACATGGTATCCTGCTACGCGGACATGATCGTCATGCGCAATCCGCGCGAGGGCGCAGCCAAGGCGGCAAGCCTGTATTCTTCCGTTCCGGTCATCAATGCGGGCGATGGCGGCCATCTCCATCCGACCCAGACGCTGGCCGACATGGTCACGATCCTGCGCATGCGCGGTTCGGCGGATGACATGAAGATCGGTCTGTGCGGCGATCTGAAGTACGGCCGCACCGTACACTCTCTGCTGCATTTTCTCGAGCGCTTCCATAATGTGCAGGTCTATCTGATCGCGCCCGACGCGCTCAAGCTGCCGGATTACATGATCACCTTCCTCAAGGAGCACAACATGCCCTACTGCGAGGTCAGCAGCATCGACGAGGTCCTGCCGGAGCTGGATGTGCTGTACATGACCCGTATTCAGCGCGAGCGTTTTACGAGCGCGCAGGAATATGAAAATCTGGAGGGCAGCTATCAGCTGACCGCGGAGAAGATGAAGCGTGCGAAAAAGGATATGCTCGTGCTGCATCCGCTGCCGCGCGTCGACGAGATCGCGCAGGATGTTGACGACGACCCGCGTGCGGTCTACTTCCGCCAGGCGCGCTTCGGTATGTTCGGCCGCATGGCGCTGCTGCTGACCCTGTCCAGGCTGCCGTTCGAGCGTGCGGGCCATCAGGACATCGGCCACGAGCCGGGCGTCCGCTGCTCCAACCACAAGTGCATTACCCGCAGCGAGCTGTATGTACCGCTTCACGGCAAGATCGGCGACCGCTGCCCGTACTGCGACAAGCTGCTCGAGCTGGACATTTAAGGCAGCACCGCACGATCAAGGCTGCGGCGCTTTGCGGGAATTTTGTGCTCTGATTTTGCTGCGATTTCCTGCGATACGGCAAGTATGGCTGCGAAACCGCGCCTCACCATAACAATATCATCTTTTTGGCAGGAGGCAGCCGGTATGGCAGACTGGAACGCAGAACTTTACAGCAGGTTTGAGAAAGAGCGCACGCTCCCGAGCTATGACCTCGTGCGCGCGGTCGATGGTGAGCCGAAGACCGTTCTGGATATCGGCTGCGGCATCGGCAACAGCACACAGGTGGTCGCGGAGCACTTTCCGCACGCACGGGTTGTCGGCGCGGACAATTCGCCGGATATGCTGCGCTATTCGCGTGAAAAACATCCGGAGCTGGAATTTATCACGCTCGACGCCGCGCATGACCTCGGAAAAGTGCAGGAGCGGTACGACCTTGTGTTCTCGAATGCCTGTCTGCAATGGCTGCCCGGCCATGAGCAGCGCATCAGGGAGATGCTGGGCCTGCTGAACGAGGGCGGGACGCTCGCTGTGCAGATCCCATCGCAGGGAAAACACCCGATGCACAGGCTGCTGAACGAGGTCGCGCACCGGGCGCACTGGACAGACAGAATCCTCTCGCACCGTCCGTACAACGAGCTGACGGAGGAGGAATATTTCGATATTCTAAGCGAAAATGCGAGCGATTTCCGTATGTGGGAGATCACGTATTTTCTTCGTATGCCCTCCTGTGAGAGCATCCTGGAGTGGTACCGGGGAACCGGCCTGCGGCCGTATCTTGCGCAGCTTTCGGACGAGGATAAGCGGGAATTCGAGGCGGAAATCCTGGAGGGGATTCGTGAGATCTATCCGGTGCAGAGAAGCGGCGAGATCATTTTCCGCTTCCCGCGTCTGTTCTTTACAGCGAAAAGGTGAATATTTGTCTGAAAAGACAAAATGAGAGGAAGGAAACCGTATGGCAGCCTTCCTCTTTTTGCTTTGTCCGGGTTATTTTCTCATTGCTTCGATGGGGTCCATCGAGGCGGCGCGTACCGCAGGGAGCAGCCCGGCGATCCCTCCGCAGAGTGCTGCGATGAGCGGGAGCGCGACCGTCAGCCGCCATCCCGGCAGCAGAAGCGCGGCGCCGAGCCGCAGCGCGCTCCACGCGAGCGCAAGACCGGCGGCTCCGCCGGCTGCGCAGAGCAGCACCGCCTCGCTCAGAAAGATCCGCCGGATGTCGCGTTTTCGTGCGCCGAGGGCGAGCAGAATGCCGATCTCGTTCGTTCGCTCGTGCGCGGCGGACAGCATGCTGCTGAACACGCCGAGCAGGGAAACGAGCAGCGCAATGCCGCCGACAGCGAAGAAGAGCAGCGTGCCGAGTGACGCGAGGTGCTGCACGGTCTCGACCGCGCCCGAAATGCTCCGTACATAAACCGTGCCGGTGACCTGACCGCGCGTTTCGAGATAGCGCGAGATACTGCGTCCGACCGCATCCGGATCGGCGTCCGCAGCGCACGACACGAAAACCTGATCGGCGCGCTCTCCGCTCTCTGCGAGCAGTCCGTAGGGCACGTATACCAGCTCGGGGGCGATGGCGGAGAGTGCGCCGCCGAGTGCGCCGGTCTGTGCGCGCATTACGCCGCAGACCGTGAAGATCTGCTCGCGTCCGTTCCGGCTGATGCGGATTTCGCGGCCGGTAATATTGACGCGCCCGTACAGGCGTTCCGCGAGATCATCTCCTACGACCGCGACCGCGGCACGGGATTCGACCTGTGCCTGAGAGGGGAGCGCACCGGCGAGCAGCTCGACCTGCATGACCTCACCGAGGTTTTCGTCTGCGCCGAGGAGCACCACGCCGGATGTGCGATGTCCGGCGCGGACCGTGCCGCCGACCGCACGGACGGGGCTTGCGGCTTTGATGCCGGGGACGGCCTGCGCCATCCGCTCCGCGAGGGCTGCGGAGAGCGGCGTGCCGGCGCCGCCCTCGTCTGTGCTCACCGCGAGGCCGCTCACGCCGATGCGTGCAAGACCGTTTTCGATCTGCGTGCGGCCGAACAGACCGAGCGAGGCGATGATGAGCAGCGCGCCTGTGCCGACCGCGACCGAGAGCGCGGAGAGCGCCGAGCGCAGCGGACTCGTTCGGATGCCGCGCAGGGAAAAGCGAAGAACATCCCGGTATTTCATGGCTGAACCTCGAGCTTTGCTCCGTTTTCCAGTTCGTCGGAGGGGGAGAGGATGACGGTCTCACCGCCCTCGAGACCGCTGCGCACCTCGATTACGCGCTCGAGCAGATAGCCTGTCACGACCGGATTCTGCACGGCGCGGCCGTTTTCGATGGTGAAAACATATTCCTGTTCGCCCCTCTGGCATACCGCCTCATACGGTACGACGACCGCATTTTTTCGATGGTCGGTGAAAATTTTCACCGTTGCGCTGCTTCCCGGACGCAGACCGGTCATGTCGCCCTCGAGGTCGAGCATGGTCTCGACGGTAACACTGCCGCTGTCGCCGGCAAGGCTGACGGCCTGCACTGCGACGGGCGCGAGCGACGCGACACGCGCGGCATACATACGGTCGGCGGAGGCAAGGGTGATGTTGGCCTTCTGTCCGGCACGCAGCTCGTCCGCATACAGCTCAGGCGTTTCTGCACGGACGCGCAGCGAGGAAAGATCTGCGATAACCGCACAGGGAAAGCCGCCCCGGACGGTCTCACCGGCGCGCGGCACACCGAGGACTGTGCCGGAAAAGGGCGAGGTGACCGCGCTTCCGGACACGGTCTCGGTTTCATCCGGGTCCGCCTGCACCGCCGAGACAGCCGCCTGCACATCGGCGGCGGACAGCGGCGGGGCCTCAGCGGCTTTCAGCGTGCAGAGCGGCTGCCCTTTTTCGACCGTATCCCCCTCGCGCACGAAAACCTCGGTCACGACGCTGTTGTTTTCGGGGACGAGCGATACCGTGCGCGAGGGCACGACCGAGCCGAACACGGTGACGCTGTTGTAGATGTCCTGCGTTTTCGCCTGCGCTGTTCGCACGGAAAACGCTTTTTCCCTTTCGGAAAGGGCGAATACAGCCGCAAAAATACCGATGATAACGGCGGAGATCAGACAGACCCACCGAGCCTTTCTTTCCATGCAAAGCACCTCCGGGAAATAGCTTGCCCGGAAAAAACAAAAAAATCCGCCCCGAAGGACGGATTTGAGACGGCTGCTTCCATTACAGCACGGCCTTGATGGCGTCGCCGACCGTTTTGACGCGCACGAGGTTCATCTTCCTTGTAAGCTCCTCGTCGACCTCCTGGTCGGGCATGACGCAGGTATGAAAACCGAGCCGGTACGCTTCGTTGATGCGCTGACCGGCGTTGGAGACGGCGCGCAGCTCACCCGTCAGACCGACCTCGCCGAAGCTCATGACGCCCTCGGGGAGCGGTTTGTCGCGAAAGCTCGACGCAATGGCGAGCAGCATGGGCAGGTCGACCGCAGGCTCGTCCAGCCTCATGCCGCCGACGACATTGACGTACACGTCGGAGGAGGAGAGGAACAGACCGCAGCGCTTTTCCAGAATGGCGAGCAGCAGCACCATGCGGTTGTAGTCCACGCCTGCCGCCGTGCGGCGCGGCACGCCGAACTGCGTCTTGGCAGCGAGTGCCTGCACTTCTGCGAGCAGCGGACGGCTGCCCTCCATGACGCAGGCGATGCAGTTGCCGGAGGCGCCCTGCGGATGCCCGGCGAGCATGGCAGCGGAGGGGTTTGCGACCTCTACAAGACCGTGCTCGCTCATTTCGAACACGCCGATCTCGTTGGTCGAGCCGAAGCGGTTTTTGGCGGCACGCAGACAGCGGAACGGCCCGGCCGATTCGCCCTCGAAATACAGCACGCAGTCTACCATATGCTCGAGGATCTTCGGTCCGGCGAGCGTGCCCTCCTTGTTCACGTGACCGACGATGAAAATGGTCACGTTTTTGTTTTTCGCATACTGCATCAGACTCATCGCGCATTCCTTGATCTGCGTCGTGCCGCCGGGCGCGGCGGTCAGATCGCGCTTGTAGACCGTCTGGATCGAGTCCACGATGAGAATGTCGGGCGCCATGAGCTCGGTCTCGTTGATGATCTGATCCATGTCGGTCTCCGAGAGGATATACAGCTCGGGGGAGGAGATGTGCAGACGGGCCGCGCGGAGCTTGATCTGCCGGAGCGACTCCTCGCCGGAAACATACAGCACGCGGGCGTTCCGGCACATCTCCTGACACATCTGGAGCAGGAGCGTGGATTTGCCGATGCCGGGCTCACCGCCAACGAGCACGAACGAGCCGTGCACCGCGCCGCCGCCGAGAACGCGGTCAAGCTCCCCGATGCCGGAAAGAAAACGCGCCTCGTCGCCGGTCTCGATGTCGCCGAGCAGGGTCGGCCGCGATGCGCCGCGCACGAAGCTCGTCGTGCCGCGCGCGGCGGACGGGGCGGCAGGCTTGAATTCGCTCATGGTGTTCCATGCGCCGCAGGACGGGCATTTTCCGTACCATTTCGGTGACTCATAGCCGCAGTCGCTGCATAAAAACACGGTTTTCTGTTTCATGTTATCCTCCATGGCCGTCTGCGTACCGGAGATAGCCGGTCACGATGCAGACAGCGAGTTTTTTGTGATAATTTTCGTCTGCGAGCCGCGTCTCTTCGTCTGGATTGGACAGAAAACCGCACTCGACGATGACGGCAGGGCAGGTGAGCGCCCGCATGAGGTAGACGGAGCTTTCGGCCTGCTTTGCCTGTCTGCGGTTTTCCGGATCGCAGCCGGAGATGAGCGCAGACTGGAGCGCCTCGGCGAGCGGCTTTCCGAATGCGCTGTTCGCGGAGTAAAACACCTGTGCGCCGTGGTACTGCGGATCGCTGAATTTGTTGAGATGGATGCTGACAAAAACAGGCGAGGGGATGCTCTGCACGATGCGTTCACGCGCGTGAATATCCGCGATCTTGTTTTCGCGCACCGACCGCGACGGGTCGTAGTCGAGTGCGCCCTCGTCCGTGCGCGTCATGGCGGTTTGAACGCCGAAAAAGCAGGCGAGAGCCCGGACTCGCTGGGCGACTGACAGGTTGATCGCCTGTTCGCTGACACCGCGTTCGGAAACCGCGCCGCCGTCAAAGCCGCCGTGCCCGGCGTCAATGACGAGCGTCGCGGACGCCGTATTCTCCGAAATCGTCCGCAGCACCGCAGTACAGGGTGCTGCTGCGAGCGTGAAAAGCGCGATGGCGAGCACTGCTCCCACCGCAGACAAACATCTTCCGCGCATGTGCCCCCTCCTTCGGGAAAACATACGCGGAAGAAAGTGCGTTTATGTCAGCGCGGCCACAAAATCAGTTGCTCCCGCTGCTCGGGAGGAACGGCGCGACGGACTGCGCGATGCCGGAGATCGGCATGGTCTGGAGCCAGACGCGGCCGGGGCCGGTCAGCGTGGTATTGAACAGACCTTCACCGCCGAACAGCTTGTTCTTGAGGCCGGGAACCTGCTGAATGTCGATGTCGACGGTCGTGTCAAAGCCGGCAACGTTGCCGGTGTCCACGATGAGCTTCTGACCCGGCTCGAGCGTGTATTCGACCAGCTCGCCGTCGATCTCGACGAACGCCATGCCCGTGCCGGACAGACGCTGCATGATAAAGCCTTCGCCGCCGAAAAAGCCCGCGCCGAGCTTTTTGTTGAAGTGGATCGACAGCTCTACGCCGTCAGTCGAGGCGAGGAACGCGCTCTTCTGGAGCACGAATTCGCGTCCCGGCGCAATTTCGAGGGGAACGATGCGGCCGGGAAAGCAGGAGCCGAACGTGATCATGCCGTCACCGCGGGCGGTGTAGATGTTCTGAAACATACTTTCACCGGAGAATGCCTTGGAGAACATTCGTCCGAGACCGCCGCCGACCGTGCTCATCTCCATGTTCGGACTCATCCAGACCATCGCACCCTTTTCGGTGATCATGCGTTCGCCGTTCGCGAGCTTGCAGATCACGACCGGAAACGGCGTGCCTTTGATCTCATAATTCATATGCAGTTCCTCCTTCTATTGAAAAAAACGCAGTCTACATCATCCCCTGCAGGGTGCAGACCGCTGCGAGCGCGAGCAGGACAGCGATGAGCGCGCGCAGGATGCGCAGCACGCGCTCGCGCGGAAAGAAGCGGCGGATGCCGGTCGGACGGGGCGCCTGCTCGACCGGAAAAATCTCGCTTCCGTCTGGCTTGTGGTCGATGAGCCGCAGACCGCAGTCCGCGCATTTTTTGATATCGTCTCGATATTCTGAGCCGCATTTGGGGCACCAGGGCATAGCTATCTCTCCTTATCGCGTGACAAAATACAGCACGACGAGCGCGAGCACGAGAACGCCCGCGATGACGGGCAGCAGGCGGAAGGACGCATTGTCCTGCACCTCTGCCGGGGGCTCCTGCTCGGCCTGTTCCTCAGCCAGACGGGCAAGGTCGTCCTCGGAAAGCTCGTTTTCGGCAAGCGCAGCCTGCATCTGCTCGATGAGCTGACGGGCGCGCGAGGTCTGGGAGGCATCGACGACCAGCTCTACGCCGAAGCGCGCGTCCGCGCCGCTGTAGGACTGAATCTGGCGGAACGCTGCCGGACGGTCAAATACCGGAATATCGTTGTCGCGCAGCATTTCCTCAATGGACTCGGCCTCCAGACGGTTTTTTGCGGTGTAGACCGCGATCGGACTGCTCATGCCCTCGGGGAGCACCATTTTATCACATTCACGCTCGGTCTCCGACTTGTTTGCCTGTTTTGACTGTTCGTCGGTGAGGCGGTCGACGAGCGGCACATCACAGGACGCGCAGCGGGTAAAGCCGTCGCGGTATTCCGCGCCGCATTTCGGGCACCATGGCATAGTGTGTTACCTCCTGTTGCAGGGCGGCTGCTGCCGCCGGGATTTCTTTTTATTATTATATCATAAGAGAGAGGGGAGGGATAGAGAGAATTCTCTAATCTCAGCTGAGATGCCGTTCTTTCTTTCCTCTCAGCAGAGGGTGAATCCTCCGCCGATACAGCGGCGAAGCCGGTGGAGGCGAAAAACGCCCTATCTCAGGGCGCGAAGAATGGCCGCCTACGGCGGCCGGGAGTGTCGGTGCCCACCGACAGGGGCAAGAGGGGGATAAGACACCGAATGGTTTCTTATCCCCCTCTTAACTCCCCCCTCATCTTCCTTAGGACGCGACTCCCTTCGGTCGCGCGTCTAAATGCGAGGGGCCCACAGGGGCGTCTGGTACTCCAAGGGTACACCCTTGATGGAAGCGGAGCTTTTCGCAGCGACGGCGTTCGCGCCCTGCACCGTCTGGCCGCGCACTGTTATGCGCGGCAAATCACGCAAGCTGACCTCAGGGCCTGAAAGCGTCCCGATATCTGCCCGACGCACGGAACCGAGCCCCCGTAACCCCCGTTTCGCTGCACATCTTCGATGTGTCAGCGCAAAGGAAGGTAAGGGGAGTCAAGAGGGGACAGGAAACCATACCTGGTGTCCTGTCCCCTTTTGTCTCCGCCGGGAGACCCCGGCAATCCCCTGCCGCCGAAGGCGGCAATTTTCTCGAGAGCTTTATAAAAGCTCTCCCTGAACAGAGACCGTGTGCACCTGCCACGGAATCAGCTTTCCGCAGTTTTGCAGCGCGGTTCTTACCGCGTGTTCCAGTCCGCCGCAGCACGGCACCTCCATGCGCACGATGGTGACGCTCTTAATATCGTTTCGGCGCAGGATCTCGGTCAGTTTTTCGCTGTAATCCACCGGATCGAGCTTGGGACAGCCGACAAGCGCGATGCGGTTCCGGATGAAATCCCTATGGAAATCCGCATAGGCGTAGGCCGTGCAGTCGGCCGCGACGAGCAGGTTTGCACCGTCGAAATACGGCGCGTTCACGGGCACGAGCTGAATTTGCACCGGCCACTGGCGCAGCTCGGAGACCGCGGGAGCGAAGGATGCCGGGGAGGGGGTGCGCGGCGCAAACGCCTGTGCACGGCTGCCCGGACAGCCGGAATGCGTCGCGCTCTGCGCTCTTTTCATGTTCTCCTGCACGGCTTTTTCATCGTATGCCGCCGCTTCGCGTTCGATAAAGCGGATCGCGCCCGTCGGGCAGACCGGCAGGCAGTTTCCGAGACCGTCGCAGTAGTCGTCGCGCAGAAGCTGCGCCTTGCCGTCGACCATGCCGATCGCGCCCTCGTGGCAGGCCGATGCGCACAGACCGCAGCCGTTGCATTTTTCTCTGTCGATTTCAATGATCTTTCGTACCATGCTGTATTCCTCCATCTATCAAATGTGTGTTTTCTGCTTGACTTTGTGAATACAGCTTACTATACTTTGTTTAGAATGTCTGTTGTCACGGCAACGAAACGAAAATTTTTTTTCTGCGATAAACGGGAGGAAACCAGAATGGATTTCAAACGATATATTCATGCGCACAGCGACGAGCTGCTTGCGTCTCTTGCGGCGCTCGTGCGCATTCCGAGCGTGGAGGGCGAGCCGGAGGAGGGCGCTCCGTTCGGTAAGGAACCGGCGCGCTGCCTGCGCGAAATGCTCGCTCTGTGTGAAAAACTCGGCTTTCCGACGGAAAACATGGATGACCGTGTCGGCTGGTGCGAGTACGGCGAGGGAGAAGAGATGGTCGCGGTGCTCGGTCATCTTGATGTGGTTCCGGCCGGCGACGGCTGGACGGAGAGCGAGCCGTTTTCGGGTGAGATCAAAAACGGCCGCATCTACGGCCGCGGCACGATGGACGACAAGGGGCCGATGGTCGCGGCGGTCTACGCGCTCGCAGCGCTCAAGGAGAGCGGTTTTCAGCCGTCCCGGCGCATCCGCGTGATCTTCGGCACGAACGAGGAGACCGGCTGCGGCGATATGGCGTGGTACGCCTCTCATGGCGGAGAAATGCCGGTTATGGGCTTCACACCGGACGGCGAATACCCGCTCATCAACGGCGAAAAGGGCATCCTGAACGGCACGTACACGCGCACGCTACATCAGACAGGCGATTATATTCTGACGCGCTTTGAGGGCGGCGAGGCGAGCAATATCTCCCCGGCGTATGCTGTGGCGGAGGTGAAATGCCCGGCGGAGGCAGCCTCGAAGATCGCGGCGGAAAAGGTGACGGTGACGCCGATCGACGGCGGCATCCGCGTGGAGGCGGAGGGCGTCGCGGTGCACGGCTCGACGCCGGAGCTTGGCGAAAACGCGATCGGACGGCTCGCCATGGCGCTCGCGCAGCTGCCGTTCACGGGCGAGACCGGAGAGTGCCTCGCGTTCGTTTCCGAGCGTCTCGGCATGGAAACGCACGGCGAGTCGCTCGGTCTGGCGATGCGCGACGGCATTTCCGGAGATCTGACGATGAATGTCGGCGTGGCATCGTTCGAAAACGAGGCGCTGTCCCTCACGTTCAGCGTCCGCTATCCGGTGACGCTGCCGTATGAGCTGGTCTATCCGAGACTGAAGCGCGGCTTCACGCTCGGCGGCTTCACCGAAACCGAGATGACGCACGCGGCGGCGCTGTATATCCCGAAGGACAGCGAGCTCATTCGCCGCCTGCTCGGCGTGTATGAGGCGGAGACCGGCGAAAAGGCTGAGCCGAAGTGCATCGGCGGCGGCACCTATGCGAAGTCCATGCCGAATATCGTGGCGTTCGGCCCGATCTTCCCCGGGGACGAGGTGCGCGAGCACAAGCCGGATGAATACATGGAGACGCGCCGCGTTATGCAGAACGCGGAGATCATCGCATCGGCCATGAAGGCGCTCGCAGAGTGAAAATGAGCAAAAGCAAACGGAGAGCACAGGTTTCAGTCTGTGCTCTCCGTTTTTTGCGCTGTTTTATTTAATGCACGAGGTGTGCGGCGTGTAGCCTTTCTTTTCAAGCTCGGCCTGCGTTCCGGTGAAGTCCCTGCGGTTTTTCTCCGACATCTTGCCCACGGCGGAGCAGCTCGGGTCGTGGTACTTCTTCGAGCTGGTGTTCAGTACGTAATGCGCCGATGCGGTATCGACAGCGGCGGTGCTGCTGTCCGTCTGAGCGTCCCGGTCGCTCAGATGGTTTGTGCCGTCTGCGTAGTCGATGGTGACGCCCGGCTGCACGTTGTAGCAGAACACGTTGAAGCAGATGCCGTCGCCGTCATCCTCGACCGAATACGCCTCCATCTGAACGCCCTGAGCGACAAGATCGTCGCCGTTGAAAACCGGGGAGACACGGTACATGACATGGCTGCCGGTTTCCTTGATGTAGTCCGCGACCATGTTCTCGAAGGGAAGCATGCCGTCAACATTCATGTAGCGCGTGCCGGTGATGAGATTGCTGCGGTTCGCATTTTCGGCGGTCAGCTGCCAGCCGATGAGATGACAGCGGTTGTACAGGTACTTTCCGTCGACGAAATCATACTTTGCCGTGACCCATCCGGACGGCTTGACATCGCTGATCGAGCCGCGCTTTTCGCCGTCCGCCGGCATCAGATCGGTCGAGATGCAGGCATAGGCAACGCCGCAGCGGCCGAGGCTGTCGAGCGGCGCATAGCTTTCGAACGAGCTTGTTGTAAGCTCGGATGCGGTAAAGGACGGCTGATTGTCGTCGATCACGACATAGGGTTCGCCGCTGAACGCCGGGATGTCATCGAGCGATGCGGCTGTTTCCGAGGCGGTCGATGTGCTGCCGGACTGGGAGCCGGAAGGGCCCGGCGCAGGCTGAGCACAGCCGCCGAGCAGCAGACTGAGCGTTAAGACAAGCAGCGCAAGCGTTTGCGTCAATTTTCGCATTTTACATAATCCTCCTGTGTGATGGTGGGGTGGGAGGAGCCTTCGAACTCGATTTCACGCACCTTTTTCCAGCCCTCCGGCACGGAAAAATGCAGGTCGGCAGGATAGCGCCGGTTCCAGCGGAACACTGTCAGGCACGAGGCAAAGCCGAGATACGGCGTGGGGTCTGCGCACTCCAAAAAGCAGAAATCGTTCGGCTGTGCGTGCTGCATGAACTCGTCCTCAGCGCAGATATTCGGGGCGTTTATCCCGGAAAAAAGCGGGAAAGATGAGGTATTCATGCGTAAAACGCCCTTTTGTGAGAGCGCGGCGATATGCTCGCAGAGAACGCGGTCGCGGCTCTGGCGGCGGTGGTTGAACGCGAGACCGTCCGCGTCATCCAGACAGATGAAAATCGTCATAAAGCAAAGCTCCTTTTTTACGGCTCTGACAATTATAGCATATTGACAAGCACCGTGCAAATGATTTGGTAAATATGACGAACTGCAAAAAAATATTCTTACGAAAAGGTTTGCATTCTGAAAAATATGCGTTATAATGTCTTTAGAGTAATGAAAAGAGGCCTGCGTGCAAACGGCGGGCAGAGAAAGAAACCGGAGAAAGAGCAGAAATGAAAGTAACACTCAAGCAGATTGCGGAGCGGACAGGCGTGTCGATCAACACGGTGTCCATGGTGCTGCGCGGCATGAGCGGTATCAGCGCGCCGACGCGGGAGCGCGTCCGCAGGGCGGCGGAAGAGATGGGCTACCGACGGCAGCTCAAGCCTGCTGCAACCAAGCAGAGCCTGTGTCTGGTCTCGGCAGAGCGGCACAGACGCGACAGCTATTCCTATACCGAATTCAATCGTATTTTTATGAGCTATGCGGCCGCGCACGAATTCAGCGTGGTCACGGCTGAGGCGGAGCAGTTCCGCGATGACCCGGAGGGCGCACAGCGGCGCATTGAGGAGGCGGGCGTCGGCGGTATCCTGACGCTCGGCGACATCGACGAGACGCTGTTCAGCCGCCTGCGGCGGTGCGGTCTGCCAATCGTATCGGTCGGCGCACGCTATTACCGCGAGCCGGTCTGCACCTTCACCGAGGACAACGAAATGGCGGCGCATCAGGTCGTTCACGCGCTGATGGAGCGCGGCTTTACGCGCATCGGCTTCGCCGGAAGCCCGCTGTTCAGTGCGGCCTTTTCCGAGCGGTATTTCGGCTTTCGGCAGTCCTGCTATCGCGCCGGTCTCGCCGTGCAGGAGGGAGACGAATGGCTTGACCTGCTTCCGGGCATTGACAGCGAGGAGACGGAAAACAGCATCCTGCGGCATCTGGAGCAGAATAAAAGCCTGCCGGAGGTGTTTTTCTGCGGAAACGACCTGCTTGCGGTGACGCTTGCAAAGGTACTGCGACGGGCAGGCGTGCGCGTGCCCGAGGATATCTCGCTCATCGGCGTGGATTTCAATCAGCTCGGTCAGCTTGCCGAGCCGAGACTTACGACGGTGGACATCGGGTGCAGCCGGCAGGTCGAGGCCGCCGTAGAGCAGCTTGCCTCGTTCATTGAAACGGGAACCTATAAGCCGGCGCGCATTCTGATGCCGACCACGCTGCGGTGGGGCGACAGCGTAGCGTATAAAAAGGCGTATTAAAAAGGAGAGCACAGGCAAACCTGTGCTGAGACTGTCGAAAAACTTCGTTTTTCCGACAATCTGTGTTTTGACTTCGCAAAACACGGACGTCCGAAAGTTCCTGTGTGGAAACTTTCTCCCTCTTAAAGTACGAAAACCGAGGTACACGCCCCCGGTTTTCATGAAATCGCTGCGCGATTTCTATTTCATGCGCGCTGCCGCGCGACGGCTGTTCCTGCGCAAAAATGAACTTTATCGATAGACTGAGAGCACAGGTAAACCTGTGCTCTCTGCTGTTTTTTTGTGCGCTCAAAGTATCATCAGATGCGGCTCGCTCTCGCTCAGATCCCTGACGCAGACGGCGAGCCTGTAAGCCTTGTCCGCCGGAAAAGCCAGCTCGAACAGCTTGTACTGTCCCTCGATATTGCCGCAGTCGATCTGCGGACGGCCGCGCCGGATGTCCACCCAGAACGAGCGGAGCGGCAGGTCGAGACCGCGGCCGGTCGCCTTGACAAAGCTCTCCTTGAGTGTCCAGAGACGGTAAAAGCCCTCGTCTCGGCGGAACTGCGGCAGACTGTCCAGATAGCGGATCTCCTCGCGGTGGAAAAAGCGGCTTGCTACATCGCGCCGGCCCTCATCGCAGTGCTGGATGTCGACGCCGACCGGACTGCTGCTGATGGCGCAGACGGCCCATTCGCCCGAATGCGACAGGTTGAAGTGGATGTCCGGCTCTTTGGCGAGGTACGGCTTGCCGCCCTGCGCGATCGCGACCTCGAGCGGATGCTCCGCTTTGGGAAACAGGCGCTTTACCACATATTCAAGCAGCAGCGCCGCCGCGAAGCTCTGCTGGCGGCCCTCGCCGTTCAGCTGGTCGATCGCATAGAGCCTTTCCTTTGTGAGCAGCACGCGCTGCGAAATGTTCTCCGGGTCAAAGGCGGAGATTTTTGTCGCAAAAACCGCAGTCATGTTCAATATCCCCCTGGAAACGGGCACATTCGTCCCGCAAAATCATGAAAGGACCGCCGTGCGGCAGTCCTTCCGGCAAGAGATATTATAACAGAACGCCCGGATCAAATCAAGATTCCCGGGCGTTTCTTGTCATTTTTTGCAGCATTCGGACGAGATCCTGCCGCCCTCCGGCGGCAGGATGATACAGATATTTTATCATAAAGCTGGATATTTGCATAGAAAATATGGTGGATTTTGGAGAGAGCTTCGGAAAAAACATCGGAAATATTCAATATGCTCTTGACAAGTTACCAACCGGTCACTATAATGAAGTTACCGAATGGTTACTCTGGAGGGATGACATGGCACGGGATACAAAAAACCGTATCATTGAGACTGCGCTCGCGCTGTTTTCGCAGAGCGGCTATCTTGCGACCTCGATGAACGATATCGCACAGCAGGTCGGCCTTACCAAGGCTGCGCTGTACAAGCATTTTTCGGGCAAGCAAGAGATACTGGACTGCATCGTCGCGCAGATGGAGCGCATGGACCTGGAGCGGGCGCAGGAATACGAGATGCCCGAGACCGAACCGGACGGCTTCGCGGAAGCCTATCAGCATATTCCGGTTGAACAGATCTACGCATACAGCCTCGCGCAGTTTCGCCATTGGACCGAGGAAGAGTTCCCGGCGCGTTTCCGCAGGATGCTGACGCTCGAGCAGTACCGCGACCCGGAAATGGGGCGGCTGTATCGCGATTACCTCGCCGGAGGCCCGGTGGAGTATATGGCGGCGATCTTTCGGAGGATGGCGGACTCGGACGCACAGGCAATGCAGCTCGCGCTGCGGTTTTATGGACCGATGTTTCTGCTGTACAGCGTGTATGATGAGAGTGAGGACAGGAAAACGGTCATCGAGGCGCTCGATACGCACATTCGAACGTTTATCGAGCAGCTTGAAGCGGAGAAACGCAGACGGAAATGAAAGGGGAGAGCAGAGTGGAAGCGATCGTTTACACGACGAATACCGGAAGTGCGGCGCAGTATGCGGAAATGCTTGCAAAGGAGACCGGTCTCGCGGCGTATTCACTCGATGAAGCCAGGGGGAAAGTTCCGGCAGACAGCGAGGTCATCTGTCTCGGCTGGGTGATGGCCGGTACGGTCAAGGGGTACGCCGCAGCGGCGAAGCGGTACATCGTCCGCGCGGTCTGCGCGGTGGGCATGACGCAGCCGGGCGCGCAGGGAAAAATCCTGCGCGAGCGGAATAAGCTGCCGGAGAGCGTGCCGCTGTTCCAGCTGCAGGGGAATTTCGACGTAAAAAAGCTGCACGGCATGTATCGGCTGATGATGGAGGTCATGGTCAAAACGGCGGGGAAGGCGCTCGCGGCAAAGTCCGGCCGCACCGCCGAAGAGGACGATATGCTGGACATGATGACAAACGGCGGCGAGCGGGTGCGGGCGGAAAATCTGCACGCGGTGCTCGCATGGTACAGGAGGAGATGATGAGATGATACCGGCATGGAAAATCTATCCGAGCAGTCAGAGACGCAGCACGGTCTATCTGAAGAATGTGGTGAAAAATCCGTTCATCGAGGTCGGGGATTATACGGTTTACGATGATTTCGTGAACGATCCGCGCGATTTCGAACGGAATAATGTGCTGTATCACTATCCGGAGTGCAATCATGACAGGCTGAGGATCGGCAGATTCTGCTCGATCGCGTGCGGCGCGAAATTCATTTTCAATGCCGCCAATCATGCGATGGACAGTCTTTCGACCTACACGTTTCCGCTGTTTTTCGAGGAATGGGATCTGCCGACGGATACGGCGTCCATCGCTGAAACATGGGACAGGAGGGGTGACATCGTGGTCGGAAACGATGTCTGGATCGGCTATGAAGCTATCATTCTCGCCGGTGTCACCATCGGAGACGGCGCGATCATCGGCAGCCGCGCGGTCGTGACGAAGGATGTGCCGCCGTATACGATCGTCGGCGGCCTGCCTGCAAAACCCATCCGAAAGCGTTTCGACGAGGAAACCATCGCACGCCTGGAGGCGCTGCGCTGGTGGGACTGGGATAGAGAGAAGATCAAGCGGAGCATTGACGCAATCCGCCACGGCGATATAGATACACTGGAAAAGAACGCTTAAAGCAGCACCGCACAATGAAACCTGCGGCGCCCTTTCGTCCAACCGCATTGCGGCCGACGATAATCCGATGAAGCTGATGAGCATCGCCATGCGTCCGCTGAGTGCGCCGCCGTTTCCTATCGAGCGCATCGAGGAAATGACGCGCCTCATGGGCGGTGACGGCGAGATGAACTGGTAGGAAAGACGGCTCAGATGGGCCGGAAAAAGACATGAAAACAGCCGGAGCAGAGGATAAGTCTGCTCCGGCTGTCACATATTCACGGCATTCGCCGATCTTTTTCAGCTGGCTGACAGGATAGAACAGAAGAACGGATGCCGCTCGCTGCACCATCCAGCCCATTTCGGGGGACTGCTTCCCGGTCATTCTTCAGCATAGAGCGTTTCTCACAAAACAGACCGTATGACTGTTATTTTTCAGAATTACAGTTGCGAATTTTACGCATCACCGTTAAAATAGAAAGTACATGAAACAGGAAAGAAAGGAAGTGGCGTCACGATGAAGAATAGCGGCAGGTTTCGCAAATATGTGCCGTCCATCCTGCTGCTTCTGCTGTTTGAAGCAGCAGCGGTCGTGCTGTGGCTGGTCAGGGACAACCTGTTCTATCTGCTGAATTTCAGTTACATCGGCTGCTGTCTCGCATTGGGGACGGCGCTGTTCGCCGCCGGGAAACGATACGCCCGGCATTTTGTGCAGCTGGCGGTGGGGGGCTACATGCTGCTGTATCTCGGCGTGATCTCCCGCGAGAATATGCAGATCGAGGGCTTCTGGTACTATCTGTTCCTCGGTGTTTTTGAAGCGGCGACCATCCACTATGCGGCGGCTAAAATCTTAGGTCCGCTGCTGTTCGGGCGCGGCTGGTGCGGCTATGCCTGCTGGACGGCGATGGTGCTCGACTTTTTACCTTACAGGCAGCTGCAGAAGCCGCGCAGGGAAAAGCTGGGCGTTCTGCGCTATGTGATGTTCGCGTTCTCTCTGGCGCTGGTGTCCGGGCTGTTTTTGATGAAGGCCGCAGATCTGGAGCAGATCATGTTCTGGATGTTCCTTGCGGGAAATGCGCTTTACTATATCGCGGGCATTGCACTCGCCTTTGCGTTCAAGGATAACCGCGCATTCTGCAAATATCTGTGCCCGATTACGGTGTTTCTCGCGCCCGCAAGCTATTTTTCGCTGCTGCGTGTCCACTGCGATGAAAGTAAATGCATCCACTGCGGGAAGTGCCTGCGTGTCTGCCCCATGAACGTAGAGGTCAACAAGGAGTCCCGTAAACGGAAAAACGGAACGGAGTGCATCCTCTGCTACGAGTGTACGAAGGTATGTCCCACAAAGGCGCTGCATTAGAACGAAGCAGAGGGAATGCCGCCGATGATTGCGCGGAGCGTGTCCCATGCATCATCAGATGCAGACGAAGGCTGAGACGGGACGGCAGGCAGTTGAATTTTTCATTTGGTTGAGGAATTGTTTGTAATGCACGCTCAGCTCGTTACTATATAACAGCATACGATGGCAGTTTGCGCTTATAAAGCGAGCGCGTTCTCGATCTTATCAATCAGGCCTAAATCAGCCGGAAGCCATTCCACGCTTTTCAGAGTTTCCTTGGTCAGCCATCGTGCCTCGGCCGCCTCTAACAGCTCGAGATCACCGCGAATCAGCTGACACCAGAAGCAATCCATTGAAAGATGAAAGGTCGGATAATCAAATTCAACGGTATCAATCAATTCACCAACAGCAATCTCGGAGGCCAGTTCCTCCCGGATTTCTCTTTTTAAGGCTTGCTGCGGCGTTTCGCCGGGTTCAATTTTTCCGCCGGGGAACTCCCACAGCCCCTTAAAGTCACCGTAGCCGCGCATGGTGGCAAAGATTTTTTCGCCATCGCGAATAACCGCGGCGGCGACTCGAATTGTTTTCATAAAATGCCTTCCTTATCCGACGACCAGCTTGTTCGTCTTGCGAAGATACTTCGCCGGGATAGGCTGGTCCAGATGCCATGTAATATTCATCGGCCTGCTGCCGATGTGCCTCACATAGGCTGCCGTTCCGAGACAGGTATACGGTGCAGCGCCGATGCTGTCCTGCTTGAACTCCCGCACGAAGAGAACGACCTTGCTGCCGCGCTGCCGGTGGTTGATATAACGCTGACCGGTGCTTGCTGTATCGGAGGTCGTGCTCTGACTTTGCCAATGGAACAGGCTTTCGTTGATCGAATAGTCGTTGTACATGGTGGTCGGGGAATAGTCCTTGTCCGCCTTGTTGAGCGTGATAAAGAATACATCGACCTGCTTGTCCGGCAGCCATTTGACACCTTCCCGCACGTTTTTCGGCGTCATGTAGTCCATTGCAATCAGAATTTGATCTCTGGTATAGGTGCAATGCAGGTCCAGCGGACAATCAAAGCCAAGCGGGACAGGCTGATCGATAAAGTCAATGTTATACAAATCTACAACAAAGATAAAGCGGATTTCACCGGAGACCAGACGCTGTCTGGCTTCATTTCGTTCCTTATCGCTGGAATTAGCGGTAAGAGACATGCAGGGAATACCCTTTGATAGAAAATACGCTTCCATGAATTTAGCATGCTCGACAGAGACGCAAAACCCAAGACCGCGAACCTTATTGATGTCGGTTACATACCGATAGAGAGAATTGACAATATGGCCGGCGCGCTTTTCGGCGACAGCACGGTTCAGAGAAAACACGTTGTTAAGCTCAGCTTTATCATAACCGCCGCGCGTCCAGCGGATGTTGGACAGGTCAACATCATCGGAAACGCCGAAATATTGAAACGGGCAAAGCAGCTTGCGCTCGATCGCCTTCGGCAGTCGGATTTCAGATGCAATGCGGCCATTGAAGTAATCCAGAACGTTTTTTCCATCCATACGTTCCGGCGTTGCGGTCAGACCCAATAAGATTTTCGGCTTGAAGTGGTTCAGCAGTCCTTGATAGGTAGGCGCTGCTGCATGATGGAACTCGTCCACAATGATAAAATCGTAATAGTCCTCCGGGAGAAAATCATACAGCTTCTGAGAAGCTAACGAACTGCATTTCGCTTGTCGGATTGACCTTGCCGTTTGTCGACAGTGCACGCTCCAGTCTTTCCCTGCACCCGTCCTCATAGACTTCAAAGCTGGCGGTGTTCCAATAACTATCGAAGGTTGCTTCCATCTTCTGAATGGTCGGCAGCATATCTTTGATTGTCAGCTTTACATTCCATTCCAGTCCGCTGGACATAGCCGGATTAGAGAGATTGGAAGAACCGACATACGCCGTAGTAAAGCCGGTTTCGCGATAGAACATATACGCTTTTGCATGAAGTCGGGTACGCTCCGTATCGTAGGATACACGGATTTCTGCGTTGGGGAGCTTGCGAAGCGCCTCCACCGCTTTCACATCCGTTGCGCCCATATATGTTGTCGTAATAACGCGGAGCCTGCCGCCGCGTTCCGCAAAACGCTGAAGGTCATCGATGATTAAACGAAGACCGCTCCATTTGACAAACGAAACCAGCATATCAACGCGGTCTGCGGAGGCGATTTCCTTCTTCAGCTCGGAAAACATCTGCGGCTCATGAACTGCTCCGGTAAATAAGCTGCTTTGCGCAATCGATGTTTCAGGGCGAGGGAGGTCCTTTGCCTTTTTCTGGCCGATGCGCATCATAGGATCATCGCGGGACAGCAATGCGAATAGTTGCTCGCCCTCATCGCCCACGGTAAAATCGCGCAGGTCGTCCTGTGCTGTCTCCTGCGAAATCAGATCAACAATTTTGTTGACCAGATTTAACTGCGCAGAAATATCGTCACCGGCAATGCGGTCAAGACCTTTGTGAACGACTTCGGACAGGTACTGCGTTAAGACAGAGGAGGACTCGGCTGCGTCAATTTTTTCGATGTGCTTGCTGTCTTCCGGAAGCTGACGCAGCTCATCCTTGATTTCGGTATTCACTACTTGCTCGTATAGGCCTTGTTTCAGCATGAAAGAAGTCTCCTGTGTGATATCGTAATTCGTAATAGGTATTATTCCTTGAACTGTTTTGAGCAATTTTGACATTTTTATTGTACCCTAAACCTCGAGGAAAATCAAACCATTTATCAGCGCTCTACCTCAAATCTCTTGTAATTGCCCATGGTTTTGGACATAAAAAGAGCGCCTATCCATCCCCGATGCGGGGCAAATAGACGCTCCGTGTACATAGCGATATTCAATTTTATCTCATACAGTGAAAGAGCTTTTTCGCAGCTTTTTATATAAGAGAAGCCGAAAACCCTTGGCTTAACAGTGATAAGGAAGTAATTTAAACATGCCTGTTAGCTGACGGATTCTGGTACTAAAAAGGACACCTATTCTTTTGAATAGATGTCCTTTTTTGTTGTGCCGGGGGGCTGTTTTGAATTGGGTCAGATGGCCCAGCTCTGGCTTTCGGTCTGCAGATCCACCATGTGGGTATACAGCCCATCCTGAGCATAGAGTGCATCGGGCGCTCCCTGCTCAGCCACCACACCGTCGGACAGCACTACGATCTTGTCCGCCCCGGCTACGGTGCGCATCCGGTGGGCGATGATAAGGACAGTTTTGTGTTTTATGAGCCGGGAAAGTGCCTCCTGAATGGCAGTTTCGTTCTCCACGTCCAGACTGGCGGTGGCTTCGTCCAACAGAATGATGGGCGCATCCTTCAGGAAGGCGCGGGCAATGGAAATGCGCTGACGCTCGCCGCCGGAAAGAGCGCAGCCATTCTCACCGATGTTCGTGTTCCACTTGTCCGGCAGCTTTTCGGCAAATTCCTCGCAGTTTGCCAGCTTTGCCGCCGCAAGAACCTCCTCGTCGGTGGCACCTTTGCGCCCCAGACGGATATTTTCCAGTATCGTGTTGTCAAACAGAGTCACATCCTGAAGCACGATGGAATACAGGCTCATGAGCTTTTCCGGGTCGATTTTTGAGATGTCCATGCCGCCCACGGTGATTTTGCCCTTCTGATAGTCCCAGAACCGGGCCGCCAAACGGGACACTGTGGTCTTGCCGCCGCCGGAGGGGCCGACAAGCGCGGTGACCTCCCCCTGCTTGGCGGTGAAGGACACATCCTTCAGCACCGTCTCGCCGGACTGGTAGGCGAAGCCCACATGGTCAAACACGATGTCGCAGCCCTGGTTGGTCAGCTGCTCGCTGCCGGTCTGCACCGGGTAATCCAAAATTTCGTTCATCCGTGCCACATTGGTGCGCATGGCGATGACTGCCGCCAAATTTTGCAGTGCGCCCTGCATGGGGTCATACAGTCGGGAGGCCACCAGCAGAAACAGAAACAGCGTCAGCACGTCAATGCTGCCGTTTATCAGCAGCACCGAGCCTGTCAGCGCCACGGAAGCGATGCCCAGCTTCAGCACCATGCCAGCCGAGGTGACGAACACGGCGTTGGTCAGCTCCGCCGAAATAGTCTGCTTCTCCACGGCACGAATCTTCTGAGCCAAACCGCCCAGATAGGAATGCTCCGCATTGCTGGCCTTCAGGTCGCGGATGGTTTCAATGTACTCCTGAATGCCGTCGGCACAGGTCATTTTCACCGCCATGTTCTTGGCCTGCACGCTGTCCTGAAGCTTATAGCTGCCCAGCAGGATGGCGATGGAAACCGGGATCACCCACAGCGCCGCCAGCGCCATGCGCCAGTCAAAGGCCAGCAGGCTGACCGCAATCAGCACCGTGGAGATCAACGAGCCGAACAGACCGGGGATAAAGTGGGAGCAGGTCTTTTCCAGCACCTCGCAGTCGGCCATGATGGTGCTGGTGAGATCGGCAAGGTCACGCTTGCCGAAGAAGGACAGGGGCAGTTTGCGCAGCCGCTCTGCCAGGTTCAGACGGCGGACGCCGCTTTCCTGATAGGTGGTGAAAAAGGTGTCGTTATACTGGAACCATGTGGTCAGGAAGATCAGCGCAAAGCAGACCACACAGCCGACCACATAGAAGGCCGTTCTTCCGGCTATTACACCCGCCATCAGGTCCCGCACCAGAAAATACAGCAGGCTGGTGGGCAGCATGAAGGCGATATTCTGAAACGCACAGGCCAGTATGCCTTTCACAAGGCCCCGGGCGCCCTCCGAAGAGCTTGCGGTGGCGTGTTGAATTTTTTCAATCATCTTTCCCCCTCCTTTGCGACCTTCCACTGCACCGAGGCCTGATACTCCTGCCACATCCGGGCAAACAGACCGTTCTGCGTGCACAGTTCATCCTTTGTGCCGAATTCTGCAATTTGTCCATCCTGCACCACATAGATGCAGTCGGCGTTGGCTACGGTGGACAGGCGGTGTGCGATCATCAGCACGGTTTTGCCCTTGGCAAGCCGGGCAAAGGCTGCCTGCACCTTGGCTTCATTGTCTGGGTCGGCAAAAGCGGTGGCCTCATCCAGAATCAGGATGGGCGCATTTTTCAGCATAGCCCGGGCAATGGCGATGCGCTGCTGCTCTCCGCCGGAGAGATACACGCCCTTGCTGCCGATCACCGTATGGATGCCGTCGGGGAATTTTTCAATAATATCCATGCACTGGGCGGTTTTTAGCGCGGCAAGGACCTCGTCCTCCGTGGCGTCCGGCTTACCCAGCCGCACATTGTCCAAAATGCTGCCCTTGAGCAGGCGGCTGTTCTGAAACACGAAAGCCACCGTGTCCATCAGCTCTTCCTTGGGGGTGCTCCGCACATCCGCGCCGCCGATGGCGATGCTGCCGCCCTGCACGTCGAAGAACCGGCAGATAAGGCTGGCCAGCGTGGATTTCCCGCCGCCGGAGGGCCCCACCAGCGCCACCGTCTGCCCCGGCTTGATGTCCATGGAAACGCCCTTTATGACCTCCGTCTTGCCGTCGTAGCTGAAACGCACATCCCGCAGCGCGACAGAAGCATCCTGCGGGTGCTGCGGAACAGCCTGAACCTGCATGGGCGCTGCCTCCAGCACCGAGTCAATGCGTGCCAGTGCATCCGCTACCACCATCTTGCTCTCGCTCATGTACATCATACGGGTCAAGGTCAGGGAAATCACCGGCGTGATGATGATATAGAACAGCAGGTTCAGCAGAAATTCCGGCGTTACGCCGCTCCTGGTAAACAGCAGTCCGCCCGCAATCAGAAAGGCGAACACGCCGTTGACGGCGGCGGTGTAGAACATCATGGGCAAGCGCAGGTCTTTGGTGTAGGAGATGACCCACTTTTCGTACTCATCAATGGTGGCCTTGAACTTTTTGAAGGAAAACACACTCTGCCCGAAGGTCTTGACCACCGGAATGCCCCGGACGTATTCCACTGCCTCGTTGGACATGGCCTCCAAGGCGTTGCCGTACTGCCGCATTTTTTCAACCATCCGTTTGCCGGTCATGGTCGCCATAATGAGGAAAGCTAGCACCACCGGCGCGAGGCTCAGCAGCCCCAGCCTCCAGTCGAACGCCAACAGCAGCACCAGCAGCCCCACCGGGGTGGCGATGGCATTGTACTGGTCGGGCAGCTGGTGGGCAAGATAGGTCTCGGCGGCTCCGGTGCTCTCGTGGATGATCTTGCGCAGCTTACCGCTGCCGAATTTCTCGGCAAAGCCCAGCGGCAGCACTGCCAGATGCTCCGACACTGCCAGCCGCAGATTCGTCGCAACCCGGAACGCCGACAGGTGGGAGCACATCAGCGCCGCAATGTAAATAAGGTAAGACAGCACCGCGAATAGCACTGCCATCCAGCCGTAATGAGGAATATTCACCGCCTGCGCATAGTTTGGCGCCGCGTTCAGCGCATCCCGCAGAATCATCCATATGTATACAAAAGGCACCAGCGCCACCAGAGCACTGACCGCAGACAGCACCCACGAAGCGTAGGTGAAATATCGATAGTTCCCGGCGTAATCCATCAGCCGGGAAAGATTGGATTGTTTCTTCAATTAAATCACGTCCTTTCTTCCGCATAGCGAAATTCCAGATGATAAGCAAGGCACAAAAGCAGCAAATTTCTTTTTCATACGGTACCTCCTGAAGTTCTTTAGTTAGTGTTCTCTAACTGCCGGATATTCTAACATGATTTGTGCTTTCAAACTATTCCGTTTTGTTTCCTATATTGTTTGTTCAAATCCAATCTTCACGATCTGCATATTCATCACTCCGTCACCGACCCTTGCAAGAAAGCGGAAAAATTCGCTGACGGACGGGTCTTTCAGGTCGTGGTAGCCCAGCATATAGCCCCGGCTGGCGATATGCAGGCGACTGTCCCATGCACCGATCTCGCGCTTGGCGTCCGAAACGGCGAAGTACGCGCCGACATCCTTGATTTCCGCATCCTTCAGCCATGTTTTCAGCATCAGCTTTACTGCCTTTTCATTGGCGGCATCGAACGCCAGTACAGCGCCCGGAAAAGCGTCTGCCATAGCACGTACCAGTGTTTTTACCTGCTCCTTTAGGAAATAGTAGAACACTCCCGCAGCAAAGAAGACCGCACCGCCGGAGGCGTCGATTCTCTCAAACCACGATGTATCGTTGAGGTCGCAGGGGATGTTTTCCTCCCGATCCCTGGCTGGGAGCAGCTCGTTGCGCACAGCGATGACGTCAGGAAAGTCCAGATTGTAGAGCTTGCACTTACCGTTATCGCAAGCCCGACCTGTGCTGTCCAACCCGCAGCCGAGATTCACCACCGCCGCATGGGGATGACTTTTCAGATACTCCCGCACCTCGAAGGCAAGGTCGTTCTGCCGCATGGCAACCTCTAAAAAGCCAAACCGCTGCATGAGTCTGTGGGATTTTTTCTGAAGCGCCGAAAAATTATAGTCCACCGCATTCACCAGACGCAGTGCCGTTTCGTCCCGATAGAGGCTTGGATATACCTCTGCGCACATTTTCCGTGCATAGAGTGGGATGATCAGCGTTTCCTGTACAGTGTTTTTCTCGATTTTATAGTTCATGGTTTTCCCCCTCCCTGCAAGTAATTCCCACACTCTGTCTCCAACGCCTGCCATAGGTCTTTGCCATTTCCTCCGCCACCGGCAGTGCGCCGCGATAGCATACGCCGCCGTGGAGCATCACCATCAGTTCCGGGTGCTCCTGTCCGAATTCAAAGTATTTCAATGCTACTCACCTCACCCTTGTTTCTTTTTATACCCACAGTCGCAGTAGGGGCCGCCGGAGGCCAAGGTATACTGCCGCACAAAGTTCGTCACGCCGCCCGCTTTGCTCATGGCGTAGTCCAAATGGCACATGGCGGGGGTCAGGTCATAAAGCCCCAGCTCCTTCATCAGCGTGCAGATGCCGCATTTCGTAAAGCGTCCCTCGTAGCCGCTGCCGTCCGGGTATTCGATGAAGTCCATGTTCCACGAGTAGGGGTTGCGGTCGGCCGCTTTCCGGGCCGCGGTGGCTTTCATCCCGGCAATATCCTTGGGCGTGAACTTCGACTTGCCGCTTCTTCGGCAGAACCATTTCATCAGCGGCGTCATCTGAGCGTTCTCATAGTATACCGTTAGCGACTCCGTATCCGGTCGCTTCGGCATACAGAGGACGAACGCCCCCAGCATGGCGCAGCCAATGATGTTCATGCTGAACCGATCACCTTTTTCAAATTCGGGCAGCTTTGCGATGATCTCACGGTACTTCGGCTTGGCCTTTTCCGTGATCTTACGTGCGGTGTCCGGGTCATAGCCTAGTACCGCCGTCAACTGCGCTTGAAAGGACTTCGCAAACACTGCCCATATGGCTATGGGCATTCCCATCCAACGCATCTCACTTCGCTCCTTTCCATTCCGCCAGAGTCCGGTTCATCCGCTTCTCGATGTCTTTCCGGGTCTGGCGGCATTCCTTGGGATATTTCTTTGCCGCCTGAAACGCCAGCTTTACAAACAGGCCGGAGCCAACCGGCAGCATGATTTTCAGCATCCCCTCCGGAAAGACAAAGTGGGTGCCGTGAGCATAAACCATTGTTTCAATCTCGCATTCATGCGGCTTTTCCGCAAGGCGCTTTTCCATGCGGTGGATGTATCTGGCGGCATCCCACAGCACGTCGTCCTCCGCGCCGATGAGCAGCAGCTTGCCATGGATGTTCTCGACGGGAATATACTCCTCCGGCTCGATCGGGTGCGCCGCCTCGGAATCGTCAAACAGCTTGCGGGAGTTTACCATATCGCCGGTGCGTTTGCTCTCGGCGGCGATACAGTACCAATAGTCCGGGTGCTGATAGCAAAACGGCATATAGGGCAGCGGTTTGCCTGCGTAGGAAAACAGCGATTCGCCCTCGACCGGCCACTCCTTGCAGCCGTCCTTCTTGCCCTGCATAAAGCCCTGCCACACAAAGTCGCTGGGCGTCATGGCAATGGTCAGGGTGATCTCCGGGAACATGGCCGCCGCCGTCAGCGCAAGCGTTCCGGTGGTCGACGCCCCGGCAATGCCGATTTTATGGTTGCCGTTGGCCTTCAGCCATGAAATGGCCGCCTCCATGCGCTCCAGTGGGTAATTGTGATGGCCGTAGTCCTTTTCCCCCGGCGACATGGTGAGGACGTTTATGCCCCGAGCACCAAGCCATTTCGCCGCCGAGCGGGCCAGCCGATCCTCCGGATCGTCACCAATCATCGCAATGACCGCGCAGTCCGATCCGCCGGCACACGCCCAGTACGCGCCGTAAAAGCCGGCGGTTCCCACATCAAAGTGCCGATGCTTCATTGCTTTCCCTCCATGATATCCTTCACCAACTGCACCCAGCACTCCGGATAACAGGCCAGCAGCTCCTCGTGCTGCAAGTCCTGCTCGTGAATGGCTGGATTTGCAAAGTGCCGTTCATAGCGCTCGCGGTATTTCTCACCCATTTTGAGCGCATAGAAAATATGAATCTCTGTTCCCGGAACGTTGATCTTGTCCGGCAGCGGGGTGACAAGGTCGGAATAGAACTGATTCTTGCAGCTCTGCACGGTCACATAAGGTCGTGCGCCGCCGAGCATCTCCATGAACGCTTGCACATAGCCGCCCATTTCCGACTTTCGCTGCGTGAGGCGTTTTTGCAGCAATCGACTCTTGAACCGTCCGTCTCGAATAAACGGATAAATCAGCGGCAGGAGCAGATTTGTTTGCAGCTTTGCCGCAATGGGAGATGCTTGGTCAAGATCAGAGCTGCCGAGAATTCCGTAATCCATATGAATATTCCTCCGCGCCGCCAACAGCCCTACAAAGGAGCCGCCCAGCGAGCAGCCGTAGGCCGCCCGGATATGTCCGCCGCTATGCTCCTGAATGTAAGCTTCTATTTTCTCTGTTTCCTCCAGCATAGTGGGAAACTCGGTATGTTCCGTTTCATCGAAGCCGTCGTAGCTGATGCAGAGAACGCGATAGCTGTCCGACAGCAGCGGAATGACCCGTCCAAAATTGCCCTTCCAGTGGCAGCAGGTGCCGGGAAGCAGTAGGATGACCGGGGCATTTTCTGCGCCGAAGGAATAAACCTTCATCTCCCCACTCCCTTCAGGAACCCGCTCTTTGCCATTTTTTCCGTGTCGTCCGATTCATCATAAGCGTCGTAAGGCGCGGTGGGGTCGGGAACCCGCTTTTGGAACGGTGAGCAAAGCTTGTCCTTATGGGCAAAGGCGAACTCGAAGTTGTCCGTCCAGCCGGTGTGACCGGTGAGAAACAGCGGATGCAGGTCACGGCTTTGCAGCTTCTGCTCCAGCGCCGCCAGCGACTTTACCGCCAGTTTGTTGCTTTCTGCCAGAGAGGAAATGAAACTGTAGCCGCCGTCCGCGCCGAACCAGATAGTGTCGCCGGTGAAGAGATATTTGTCGTCAATGAGATAGACCATATGCCCCCAGGTATGGCCGGGGACGAGAAAACACTCGATTTTGATGCCGTCGATATCAAGTATTTGACCATCTGTGAGCAGCACTTTTTCGTTATGGATGCTCACCTGCGGCAGCTTGTAGAGGTGATAAATGACCTTGCGGCGCACCTCGCCGGTGAGATACCGGTTTTCAATCTCGCCGATATAGAGCTTTGCGCTCCGGAACAAACCGGGGCTGTCTGCCTCCACCGCACCCACGTGGTCGGTGTCCTGATGGGTGATGAGGATGTGCCGGATGGACGTTGGATCAATGCCCAGCCAGCCCATCTTTTCCTCCAGCCGGTCGTAGTTGTATCCGGCGTCGATCATGATGGTCGTGTCGCCCTTGCGGTAGAAGAAGATGTTCGCCACCCACTCCCGCACGCAGGCCACGCGCTCATCCACCCAGCCGGTGTTCAGCGGCTTGAATATTTCCTTGCCGCGGTACATCTTGCTCATTTCTCTTTTCTGAAATTCGGTCGCTTTCTTTGACATCGGCATTTCCTCCTTACAGCAGCAGTCCGAGTCCCGCAAGGAGCAGGGAAATCACGGCCATTCCCACGGTTCCGAACAGCCATTTCTTTTGCTTATCGGCTTTTGAGATATACGGCATCAGATCCTCTGTCCCCGGGATCACCCATGCCCCTGTGTGTCCGACCCAGTAGCCGTCAATGCCAAACCGGTCGATGAGATTCATCACAGACAGGATTACAAAGCACTGCCAGAAGCCGCCCCAAAATGTCTGCGCACCGTTGATGGCATACACGCAAAGAAGCACATAAAAAAGGTAGATTGGAATGCAGATCGCCTTGAAGCACAGCGCGTTCCGTTTGATCTTCTCCCTTGTGGTCAGCCCCAGCGCAACGCACCGTTCCTGTACCTTCGCGTCATACAAATGCACCATGCCGACAGCGCCCTTGTGGATGCCGATGGTGCACACCACGACCAGCAGCGCCCCCAGCCCCAGTCCTTCCGGAATCGTTTGCAGCAGCATTCCTTATTCCTCCCGCTTCTGTCCTATCACGCAGAGCCAGCCCATTTTGTTTTTATGGATTTGAACATTGCAGAATCCAGCGTTTTCCAGAAATGTTTTCAGCTCATCGCCGCTGTATATGGTCATGCCGCCGATGATCTCCGTCCACTTCTTGTCCTTGTCCGTATCGCCGTTGCTTTCGTTGCAGATGAGTAATGTCCCGCCGGGTTTCAGCACCCGGCAGACCTCCCGAAAGCACTGCAGCAGATCAGGCCAGAAGTAGACCGTTTCAAAGGCCGTGACCGCATCAAACCAGTCATCTACGAAGATCATATCCGCCACGCTGCCTTGCAGGACGGCACAGCGCCCCTCCGCGATGGCGGTCTCGTTGACCTTTTTCGTCTTCTCCACGCTGACGGGCGAATAGTCGATGCCCTTCACGATACCCTGCGGGCATTTTTTCAGCAGCCTTTTCATGTTCGCACCGCCACCGCAGCCGCAGTCCAGCACCTTGGCATCCGGCGCAGCATTCAGAAATTGAAGCCCCCAGCGCGCCACGGGACTGTGCCCCAGGTTCATCATGACGACCATGATTTTTCCACCAAGCCCTACAGGCTTGCGGGTGTTTTCAAAAAATGACATCTTGCCGCCTCCTTATACTTTTTCCAAAACAATGAGCTTATTCGAGATATTCCGAACGATAGACAGCTTATCCAACACCTTATAAACCGGTGCAAACACCGCCATTCCTTCGCAAAGACTATGTTCTTCGACAAATCGGAAGTCCGGCAGCAATTCTGCAAGGGCTTCACCATTCTTCACGCCCCATGTAAATTTTGCGTTGTTCGCATCAATGGATTTTTCCTTGAACCGCTTGACAACCATCGGATTCATAGTTTCAACGAACACAGTTGCCTGGCAAAAGCGTTTTGCAATGACCGCAAATATGCGTTGCACATCCGCTTCTGACAGATACATGGTCAGCCCCTCGATGACGATCAGCACCGGCACATTCTGCTCGCTGAGCTCACTGATTTCGCCACCCCAATCGTCCATGGCGGACATAGCAATCTGCGAAATCGTGCCGATTTCCGGCAGAAGCTTTTCCCGCACCGCCATCGTCTCCGGCAGATCGAGGTTATACCAATGTGCGTAACCCGACATCCGATAGCACCGGGTGTCCAGCCCGCAGGCGATGTTGATTACCACCGCGCCGGGATGCGCCGCAAGCCACGATTTTGTCAATTTATCCAGCACAATGGTCCGGGCGATAACGCCGCTATGCATGGCCGTATCTTTGTCGGCAAGGGAAAAATCGTAGTCCAGCTTTTCGATGAGTTCTTCCGCTTTTGCGTCGTGAATCGCGCCGCGTCCCCGGCTCTCCTTCGCCCTTGCGTAAATGGTTTGCAGCATAGTCTCCGGCACGCCAGAGAGCTTGATCTTTTCTCTCATGTCATGTTTCCTCCGATTTCACGCACTCTGCGTAGGTCAGCGGGAACGAGGCTTTCAGCACGGTGCTTTTCCGCACCGTCCAGCCGTTTTCCCGCAGAAATGCCAGATATTCGTGGCTTGTCCACTTGCTGTGGAGAGGGAAGCCCATCAGCTTCATGAAAAATGCTTTGACCTTTCCACGAAAGTCATTACCGGCATGAGTAAAGGTCGGTGCGACCAGTATCCCGTCCTCTTTCAGCACCCGACGAATTTCAGAGAGGGCTTTCTCCGGCTCCGGTACAATGTGCAAAGCATTGGCCACGATGACCACGTCAAAGCTTTCATAGGCATAAGGCAGGTGGAACATATCCTGCACGGAGAAATGCAGCTTGGCGGATCGGTTGTCCCGCTTCGCTTCTGCGATCATCTCCGGCGAAGCATCTGTGGCCTCAATATGAGCGGCACCGCTTACAATGTTTTTGGCGATCAGCCCCGTGCCTGTCGCCAGTTCCAGCACGTTTTTTTGCCGTACCATAGGGCGCAGCAGCTCGTACAGCCGCTCGTAAGCCGCTGCATCCTTGCGCATGAAGCGGTCGTACCGCCCGGCGTTTTTATCCCAGAAATTTTGACTGTTTCTCATAATTTCGCCCTCACAACGAGATGTTAAACTCCTCCAACTCACACAGATGACACAGGTAAGTTAGAGTAGGCTAACTGCATCCCTTTTGAAAAGCCGCATCACTGCGGCTTTTCCGCTTATGCAAATAGCTCCCGGCAGGCGCCCCGCACCAGCGTTTCCAGCACCTGCGGATAGAGCACCCCAATCTGCTCCTGATGGGAGACGGTTAAAATCAAGCCCCGCACTGTGGCGGCAGCCAGCGCCATACCGCCCTTGGGCTGCAAGCCGCCCATCTCCAGCAGGGTACGGATGTGCGTCTCGTCATCGTGGTAGTGGGCGGTCTTCACTTCTTCCGGCAGCCGGTGCAGAAGAAAATCTGCGTCATTTTCGATGAACACAAAGGCTTTTGTCTTGGAGAGCCAACGGCAGGCAGCCAAGATCGCCGCTGCCGCGCGTTCGGCAGGAAGCAGGGGTGTATTCTCCTGCAAGGACTTCTGCGCTGCCGCGAAGCACTCGGTATGGATGTCCTCCAGTACAGTGAAAAACAGCAGCTCTTTGGAATCAAAGAATTTGTAAAATGACCCCTTGGAGATCCCAACGGCCTCCGTCAGCTGCTCTACAGAGGTTTTTCGCATCCCAATGGTAATGCCACAGCGCCGGGCCTCCCGGATCAGGTCATTGCGAATCTGTTCATTCTGTTCGTCTGTAAAAGCCACTGCGCACGCTCCTTGGATTTATGACCATATTGTTCATTTCAGTCAAATTGTAGCACGATCCGAAGATGTTGTCAACGGCGTCATTTTGCTTTCCATCATGATCAAATCAGATCCAGCCTTTCCATCTCAAACGGAACCACTGTAGATTTCAGCAGTCTCGTCTCAGGCAATCTCTGAACAAACCGTATCGCCGTCTTTGTAAAGATATTGCTTTTCACCGTGTCCCAATCCGCCAGCTTTACGATCTCCGCCGTGCCGTTTTCAAAATCAAACCGCAGCTCGCCCCATTCGCCGTCGTTGTCTGCCTGATACAGGTAGACAGCGGCGGCTATTTTTTTGTTCTTCTTTCGCATATCGGTTTGTTTCAGCGTCACGGTATGGATCACACCGCTTTCCAGCAGCTTCAGCCGCAGTTTGTCTAATGTGCGCCGGTAGAATCGCTCCGCACCGCTGGCTGTCGTTCCTTCAAAATCCACCGCTAAATCTTCAAAGGTGGACTGTGCGGACAAGGGACTGACGCGCCCACAGGTCATGCAGATGGCCCAGATACCATTGCTCTTTGTAGGAAAGCTGCTCAAACGCCGCCGTGACCGCCTTTGCCTGTATTCCGTTCCATAGGATTTCGGCGTAGTTCCAGCTATCGTCGCGTGTCACATCCTTGCCGGTTTCTTCGCCGTCCTCATCCTGCTCCGTGCGGTAGAGGGAAACAATGCTGCGGTTGCGCTGGGCAATGATCAGCAGCTCATCCACAGATCCGCTTTCGTCCTTGTATCCGCTTTGGATGGCAAACTCGGAAACGACCTCCGCACGGCTTTTGCCAGAATCGTTGTAAATCACGCCAATTTTCCGCACACGTTGGTACTCCGCAAGACTGGCAAAGGAACCGGCTTCGTCCATCATACGGCAGAACAGCAGCCCGTTTTGGATATAATGTTTTGCATATTTCAGAAACTCCGTCTCCTGCGCCGGTTCGAACTTCGGCAGGCAGTACAGCAGCATTTGCAGGACTTCCAGCTTGTAGTCCAGAAACCGCGCCGGGTCGTAGCGGTCAATGCCATTGCGGGTAAGAAACCGGTAAATCACGCTATTCAGACGCTTTTCAGCGTGGTGCAGGAAGAAGGAAAAGTATGCAAGGTCTTTGTGACGGACAGCTTCGCGTATGTAGTCGTTCAGCTCCATTTGCGGCGGTTCCGGGTCAAGCTGAAAGATGTTCCGGACAGCTCCCATGTCCAGCCCGCAAGCTGTGCCGGTATCAGTTTGTCACGGTTATCCTCCATGCCTGCACCTCCCACCGCTATGGCGTTCCATTACCGCTCCATCGTTTCTTTCGCTTCCGCCATCAGAGCCGCCTGCTCCATCTCGGCGGCATAGCCGCCCTGCGCATAGCCGCTGTCTTGCAGGGCCTTTTCCAGCTTGCTTTTTGCCAGTGCTTTCATTGCGGCGGCGGTCTGCTCGTCCAGCGTGCCGCGCCCAAGATACTGTGTGATCGTGTTGAACCGCTTCGTATAGATTTTCTTGATGGGATGATCTGCGGCAAGCTCCCGCTGCTCCCGGCCACGGAGATTCCCGACTTGACGGCAGGTGCGCCCACGTTTGTCTCCGGGAGCCAGACCGTCACAGTACTTGGCATATCTTGCGTCAGTGGTCAGAAACCATTTCCCACAGACCGCGCATTTCCTCGGCGCGTGTCCGACGCATAAACCTTCAAAAAGTTCGGCGCGGAACATCCCAACGAAGGATACAAAATGCATCCGCTTGACAAGCTGCGCCTCCGCATTGCCGGGACGGATCGCGGGGACATACTGCACCGTCGCATTGGTCAGTGCCATCCACGAAGGATTGCTTTCCTCCAAAGTGGCATTCTCCCTGAAAAACTGCCCGAATGCAGCGGCGTATCCCGCAGGCGTTCGTATTTCGGCATTCTCTTGCAGAAATTCTGCAAACGCCGTCATAGTTTTCTTGTACTGGTGCAGGGAATAGCTCAAATGCCCCAGCACTGGAATAACGCGCACCAGCAGCGCCGCCAAGGGATGCGCTCCTGTGATATTGCTGACTGCCTGCTGCTCCATCGGGAGCTGTAAATACTCGTTCAGCTCGGTAAATGCTTCCTCGGAAAACGCCTGCATGAGATAATCTTCAAACTGCTTTCTGTCCAAGCGGGAGAACGGCGGGACATCGTGCAGCGCATGAATGATGGTCTGTCCCGCCTCCCGCGCTTTCGGAAGAAGCTGCCTATCCACTGAACGCGCCGAGGTAGTTCGTTATCTGCTTGCAGATGGTCGGTTGGACAAGCTCAAGAAAACAATTAATGGGAGAGACGCCGCGTGAACAAGAAGTATGCCGGGTTGGATTTTCCAGCATGGTTCGATGGCAAGGACGTCAATGAGGCGGCTTTTTGCCGGGAGTTTTTGTCAAAGAACAAGCTCATCTATGCGGATAACGCATTTTTCACACCGGATGGACGGCTGACAGGCCCGCTGCTGCTGAAAGAGAAAATCTATGCCGAGCTGGAGTGCTGTACTGCAAAGAACATTCCGCGCACCATTTCCAATATCGTGGAGATCATGAAGCTGGCGGCTCATGCAGGGAGCTTCCCGCCGAAGCCGGATGAGATTCATGTGCAGAACGGGACGCTTTGCATCGACGGCAGCTTTCTTGCGGGACGGCCTGAGATCGTGCGCAGCCGGTTTCCCATTGCTTACAATCCGCAGGCGGAGAAGCCGGTTGTCTGGCTGCGTTTTCTCTCCGACCTACTTTACCCGGAGGACATTCCCACCTTTCAGGAGTATATCGGCTATTGCCTCGTTCCCAGCACCAAGGGGCAGCGCATGATGATCCTCAAGGGCGAGGGCGGCGAAGGCAAATCGCAGATCGGTCCCGTGCTGGCGCGGCTGTTTGGCTGCAATATGAAGGACGGCAGCATCGCAAAAATCTCCGACAACCGGTTTGCCCGCGCCGATCTGGAGCACATTCATCTTCTTGTGGATGACGATATGAAAATGGAGGCTCTGAAGCAGACCAACTATGTCAAATCCATCGTTACCGCACAGGGCAAGATGGATCTGGAACGCAAAAGCGTCCAGAGCTATCAGGGGTGGATGTATGCCCGGCTGCTGGCATTTTCCAATGACGATCTGCAATCCCTCTACGACCGCAGCAACGGCTTTTACCGCCGCCAATTGATCCTGACTACAAAAGAGAAGCCCGCCAATCGTGTGGACGATCCTGACATTGCCGAGAAGATGAAGCTGATAGGGTGCTGCTGCGAATAGGGCATCACGGGCGGAAATCTGAGCGGATTTGCGGCACGGCAGATTTTTCACTGACAAGTACACCAGCATCACCGATACGAAACCACACTACACGAAATTACGGAGGTAAAAATTGATGAAATCCAATCTGAGAAACGAAATCAAGTCGTACATCGTCCGTCAGGGAATGACCATGCAGGAGGTGGTCGATCTGCTGCATGACGAACACGGCTGGTCTGACAGCGTATCCAACCTGTCCAACAAGCTCCAGCGGGAGTCCCTACGCTACACAGAGGCTGTTCAGCTTGCCGACGCGCTGGGCTATGAAATCGTCTGGCAGCGAAAGAAACGCTGACGAACCGAGAATATCCCAAAAGTCCCACCGGGACGAAGGGCGCACTTCTATACTCTCCTGACGGGAGTATGTGCGTCCTGCGGAGCCTATCGCCCGGACAGTTGCGTGTCCGGGCTGTTTTGCGTCACTTCGTTCCGAACAAGGGTCTGGTCTCGCCTGCCGGCTCGGTCGGCGCTTCAAAGCGTTTCACGCTTTGAGGTCTCCACCGGAGACCCGCGCCCCCTTGCGACGCTTGCGCGTCTATCCTTGCCCACTTTGCAGCGGGAACAATCTGCTTTCAGCAGACAGTCCCCGCCGCAAAGTCTGAAAATCCCATACTGTCAGTCAGACCGTCTACCGAAAATGTAGGCGGTCTTTTTCTATCCAACTATCTTATCAAATCGAAGGAGGTTAACCATGCCAAAACAGAAAAACCTTGCTGAGCTGAATGCGAAGAAAGATAAAATTGAGCAGCAGCTTGCACAGGAGCGGCACAAAATCCATCGTCTTGAAAACCGCGCCGCCTACTACGAAAAGGGAGATCGGCGAATCGGGGCATGGTGGCGGACTTTGCTGTTCACTCGCCAGACAAAGAGGACGGCGGCATTTCCAATCCGCACTTTCATGTCATGTGTCCCATTCGCCCTTTGGACGAACACGGCAGATGGGGCAACAAGCAGCGGCGGGAATATGTGCTGGACGAGCATGGAGAACGCATTCTGGATGAGGCTGGCAACTATGTGTTCAACGCTGCGCCGACCACCGATTGGGGCAGTCCCGAAACCTTGGAGCATTGGCGGCAGGCGTGGGCTGATCTGTGCAATCAGAAGTTTGCGGAGAAAGGTTTGGATTGCCGGATCGACCACCGCAGCTATGAGCGGCAAGGCATTGAACAGATTCCTACATATTACAATAATCGCAATAAAGGCGCATACAGTACAAAGGCCAAGACAGCCAACTTACAGCGGTATGCGGATGCGTTCCGCTTTTTGCAGGAGTGCGAGGCCTATTGGAGCAGAAGAAGCCCCTTCTGCAAAACCGTGGAGCGCAAGATTGGAAACACGTGGTACACCATTGAAACCGTCTGTGACGGAACCGAGCCGCTTACCGCCAAGGTAAAACGGCTCATTTTTTCTGACCGGGAGGTGGCTTGTTAATGGCAGTGGCACAAAACTATGGTAAAATAATTTCAAGTACACCGATTCTGTCGGCTGACCCGAACGTGAAGGAGGACGTTATGACGGATCAGCAAAAAATTACGATACTCTACTGCTGCCTCAGCAACGAGGATTCGCAGGATGGCGAGTCGAATTCGATACAGAATCAACGCGAGCTTTTAACCAGATACGCACGAGATCATGGCTACACGAACCTGAAATTGCTGGTTGACGACGGCTATACCGGCACGAACTTTCAGCGCCCTGGCGTACAGAAGGGCTTTGAACTGGTAAAGCAGGGATTGGTAGGCTGCTGGCTCTGCAAAGACCTCAGCCGCTTCGGTCGTGACTATCTGACCGTAGGCCAGTACACCGACATCATCTTCCCTAGCTACGATGTGCGGTTCATTGCCGTCAACGACGGCGTGGGCAGCCAGCGCGGGGACGGAGAGGGCTTTGCCGCAATCCGCAACTTATTTAACGAGTGGTATCCAAGAGACACCTCCAAGAAAGTCCGTACCAGCCTGCGTCAGCGCGGCACCAGCGGCAAGCATCTGGGCAAACCGCCCTATGGCTACCGCTGCGACCCGAACGACAAGGACAAGTGGATTATGGATGAGGATGCCGCCCCGATTGTCAAGCGCATCTTTGACCTCTGCATTGACGGCAGAGGCCCGGAGCAGATTTCGCGGATTCTTGAAAGGGATCAGGTTCTCACGACCAAGGCGCTGTATGCCAGCCGTAAGGGAAAGCCACTGCCCAAGAACCCGTATGGCTGGAGCGATCAATCCATCGTCGGGATTCTGGAACGGATGGAGTACACCGGCTGTACCTGCAATTTCAAGACCTATTCCAAGTCCTATAAGCTGAAGAAGCGGATTCCCAACGCGCCGGAGGATATGTTCATCGTGCCAGATACGCAGGAAGCAATCGTTTCTCAGGCGCAATGGGACAGGGTGCAGGAGCTGCGCAAAAACAAACGCCGTCCCGTGAAAGCGGAACGGCAGGGATTATTCGCAGGGCTGGTCTACTGTGCAGACTGCGGCAGCAAGCTTCATTTCGCCACCTGCAAGGGCTTTGAGGGCAAACAGGATCATTATCGCTGCTCCAAGTACAAGAGCGGGCGGGGCGAATGCAGCGCACATTATATCCGGGAGGATGTGCTGCGGGAGCTTGTGCTTGAACGGATTCGGGCGGTCAATGCGCATATCCGCAGTGATGTAGAGGGCTTTCAGGAGGAGTGGCTGCATTACCGCCGCGCCGATCAGGAACGGGACATCCGGGAAGATCAGAAACGCATGGAGCAGGCAAAAAAGCGCCTTGCCACCCTCGATGTGGTTATATCCCGGCTCTATGAGGACTATGCTCTCGGCGAGATCAGCAAGGAAAAGTACAAGAAGATGACTGCTGATTATGAAGCGGAGCAGGAACGGTTAAAGCTCGAAATGGAAACGACAGAAGAATGGGTCGAGCAACGGCAGGCGATGGGCGACAATCTGGACGCTTTCATTGCGCTGACGAAAAAGTATGTGGATGTCACGGAGCTGACGCAGACGATTGTCAACGAGTATATCAGGAAGATCATCATTCACGCACCGGATAAGTCTGGCGGCAAGCGCCGACAGAAGGTTGAGATTTTTTTCAACTTTGTGGACGATGTGGAGATCCCCGTACTGGCAGAACCCATGATTGCAGAATCTACCCTTGGACGCAGAAAAACGGCGTGACCTTTACGGTCACACCGTTCTCTGCCCAAACCGCAAGACAAATAGTTCCTTACGACTGTTAAGCCTTGATTTTCAAAGGTTTTCGGCGTTGTTAGCTGGCGTCCCAGAGAGGATTTGAACCTCCGGCCCCACGCTTAGGAGAAGCCCCCCGCCGGTTTCGCCCGTGTTCACCCGAGTTCGTGGGAGTGGGTCGATGCGTGAAATTCCGTGATGTAGAGTCGCTGTATGTTCACTACGGTTCATGGAAGATACAGGCAAATTGGACGTTTATTAGACGTTTTCTAATACGGGGGAAGATGCGTATTTTTTTCGCGCGCCAATATTAGACGTTTTTACATGAAAACAGAGTTGATTTTTCACAGCAATACTGTCCCGATACTATATTAAATATACCACAACGATTAGCAAATGAAAAGAGAGCACTTGATCACGGGTGCTCTCTTAGATGGGGGAGGGTTAGCCAAGATTGTCGGCAAGCGCGCTCAGAATTTTGAGCAGGTCGGGATTATCGGAGATTTTTTTCAAAAGCGACGGATCGATGCCGGAAGAAGGAGTGGAGCTGACAGCAGGGGATGCTTCTCGCGAAGTCGGATCTTTGCCGCGGTAAAAAGCTTCTTCGAACAGCGCGGCGTTGTTTTTTCGGTTTTTGTCCATGATGTGGGCGTACTGGTCGGTTACCATCTGGGCTTGCGCGTGACCGGAGTCTCCCTGGACCGACTTGATATCTCCGCCGGTCAACTGCAGTTTGTAAGTGATGCTGGAGTGGCGCAAGGAGTGAAAAACCACCTTCGGCAGATCGTTTTTTTCAATCAACGCGTTCAAAAGTGCAGCGATGCGTGTCCGCTCCATCGGATGACCCAAGCCGTTGGCGAGGACTAGGTTGTAGTCGGTGTACTCACCCCCGAGAGCTTCCTTGGTGCGTTCCTGCTCGCGCTTCCATGATTCAAGCTGATGGACAACGGTCGCCGGAATGAAAACCTTGCGGACGCTGGATTCGGTCTTGGGCTTTTTCAGAACGAGCATGCTCGTGTTGCGCTTCGAGCTCTGAGGGAAGATGAAGAGGACGTCCTTTTGCTCGAGGGACTTCATGGCCGTCTTGTCGACACGCTGGAGCTCTTTCTCGATCAGGATGGATGCTGTTCCGTCTGCGATGCTTTTCGGAGAAATATCAACGCAGTCCCAGGTCAGGCCGAGAATTTCGCCGATGCGCATGCTGCACGCGAAGGAGAGATTGATTGCCAGCTTGAGGCGGTCATCATCACAAACATCGAGTGCAAGAAAAATTGTCTCAGAGTCCCAGACCCCGCGTTTCTTCGACACAGCCTTAGGGACGGTGGCATGGAGAGCTGGATTTTTCTCCATAAGCTCCCATTTGACAGCTTGATTGAAGGCGCTCCGCAGCAAACTGTGGATTTTGCGGACTGTCGCCGGCTGAACAAAACCGGAATCCTTTGCCCCGCGCTTCTGGGTGACATGGGAAACAGCGGGGGTTTTCAGCAGCTGTTGATAATATTTCTCGAGGATACGCGGCGATATTTCGCAAAGATCCATTTCGCCTATAATCGGCGAAATATAATTTTTGATAAGGCGCGAATTGCTGGAAAAAACGGACAATGACCATGTTGCCTTGCCATAAAGAGAAATATACTCTTTTAAGAGATCGTTTACGGTCTTACAGGTGGGAACATCCAGCGCGCCGAGCTCCTGACGATGCTCGATCTCTGCCTTACGGCGCTTGGCGTCGGCAAGAGTGCGGTACGTCTCCCACTTCTGTTTGTTCTTGCCGGATATGTCGTGTTCATAATGCACGACAAGAAAACGATTGTTTCTGTGAACAATTGATGCCATTATTTTCACCTCAAATTTCATGTTTATTTTTCTGTTGAAGTAAAATCCACTGGATTTCATCTCGCGAAATCAAATATTTTGCGCCGTATTTCTCCGCGGCGAGTTCGCCGCTTTGAATCATTTGGCGGACATCATTATATGTAATGTGCAGGAGGACAGATGCTTCCTGCATCGAAAACGCTGACTTTGTTTGGTCGATTTCGGTGCAAAACCTGTTCTGGTCGGCATACCAGCGGTCGAAACTCTCTTTGGTCACGCGCCAACGGCCGGCGATAAAAACGAAGTCGAATTTGTCTCGATCCAGGCCATAAAGGAGGATGTGGTAAACAGCCTTGCGAGGGATGCCTAAAATTTGTGCAACTTCGGGCATTGTCATCGTCTGTGCTTCGAGAGCAGCATCTCGTGCTCGGTCGGCTCGGGTACGGTATCTGGTTTGCGTTTTATACCAATCTAAAAAATCGCGCTTGGAAATGCGAAGCCAGCTATCAACTTTAAAAGTTTTAATGTTGTAACGTTGAATAATATCGTATATGGTACTGAAGCCTATGCCTAGCTCTTCGGCAAGCTCTTGCGGGGAATAGGATTCTGCACGGAGTACTTTGCCGGGCGGCGGCCCATGGACCTTTTTGTGCTTGACTTGTCGGGCATACCAATGCTCGAAGCTGTCTATTATGATTCGAATCTTGCCGTTGATAATAGCGGTCTCGAAGCATTGCTTTTTAACAAGCCAATACGCATCGGTTTTACCCAGGCCAAGTAGGCGCTGCATCTCCGGGACGGACATTGTAGTCTTTTTCTTTTTTGCCATGGGGATTCTCCTTCGAAAATAGTAGCCAGGTCATTTGACCTGGCTATATTTTAGTTGATGTATAGCGACATTGTTAGGATGTCGAACAGTTGCGCGACATCCTTGACATCAGCAGGATTGGCCATTAAGCCATTCGTCAAAGCTGAATTTGGAAATGCGGATTGCGGTGCCGATTTTAAACCAGTGGAACTGACCGGTTTTCAGCAGCTGATAGACGCTTCCACGGCTAATGCCCAGCATTTTCTGCAACTCAGCGACCGTATAGCAACGCTTGTCGGTGCTGATAGGGATACTATCGATATTTTGCATAAAAATTACTCCTTTTGCTCGTTAGGTGGTATGATGCGGATGATGTGCTGTGGCGGCAGGCCTATGCTCTCGCGAATGCCTAGGTCGATGCACGACATATGGATCGGTCGCACATGACCCAAATAGCGGATGATTTGCGATTTACGTATTGTCTGGATCTGTTCGGCCAAGGCCATGCATGGCTTGTCCAGACCGCGTTGATGCCGCAAGACGTAGTGTGTTGGCATGTCTGTTTTTTTGATTTCAGTCGTAAGCGGGACGACGATCAGGGTCGGTGCAAATCTGTTGCCGTAGTCGTTCTGAACGACAACAACAGGGCGAGCGCCTCCTTGAATGTGACCATGATGCTCGCCGAGGTCAGCAAGGTAAATGTCACCTCTGCGAAAACTCCAATTTTTGTTAATCATAGATTTTCACTCCTGTTATGTAACGTGGGTGAGAAAGTTCCCGCCCACGGTGAATTTCATTACAATTGCTTATGTTGTCTGAGTATTTGTTTCAACGCCCCTCAGAGTAACGGCATTAAGCCGACAGGGAGTCAATCAAGCGGTCGATTGCTGTTCGACCTCATGGGAATTTCACCCCTCCGCGGTCCTCGCGGAGCTGCGTGCAGAAGTATCATTATTTTGCAATATTTCATAGGTATATTTCAGTAGCAAACCGAAACTTACAGCCGATTTTCGCTCCTGCCAATGGCAATCGTGGCGTTTGTCGCTGATGTTCCTCCATATCACATGCTGGACTTGATTGACTGATATTGACTTGTCAAAGAACATGTAAGGATTAATGATCCTTACATAATAATTGTATATTATTGCGAAAGAAGTAACAGGTACAGGGAGTACGGATTACCCGAGTTCAGTTGTTCTGCGATTGGCAAGAAGAATATAATCTGTGCTTGCGTGGAAGAACTTGGACATGGCAATAACCAGATCAAGAGATGGTGTGCGCTTTCCGCGTTCGATTTTGCCGACATATTCAACGCTGATGCCTAAAGATTCGGCCAGTTTTTCCTGGGTTAACCCTTTTTCCGTACGCAGACTTTTGATGCGCAGCCCGAGTTCAATTTGAGCGAAATAGTCCATTTGTTAAACTCCTAATTGCTTATTTTAAGGCTGTTTTAGCCTTTCAGTTAAACAATTCAGTTTTGCGGTAAGAAAAGTGAATTTTTGGCGCAACTTTGCTGGTAGAAAATATGGTCGATATAAAATTGAACACTGAAGATCTGCTTCGCTTGCTATTTGTGCGGATGGATGGTAAAATCAATACATAGAGAAGTGATTACCGCTGAAAGGAGATGTTACAGATGGGGAGATTTGTAAATCCAGATAACAGTGCATTTCAGGTCGCGCTGAATGCGGAGATCTATCTCGACAAGACAGGTCTGATTGCATATGCCAACCGCGTGTTGGATACTCCGGATGCCTATATCTGCAACAGCCGGCCGAGAAGGTTTGGAAAATCCTATGCAGCGAATATGCTCGCGGCGTATTACAGCAGAGGTACAGATTCCGAGAAAATGTTTGCAGATCTGGACATTGGGAAAACCCCTCTGTTTCGCACGCACCTGAACCGCTATGATGTTATTCATATCGATGTTCAGTGGTTTCGCTCCTATGCGGATGGCAATATCGTTTCAGTCATCACAGAAAGCGTAATGGAGGAGCTGCGAGATATCTATCCGGATATTCTGCCGTCCGAGGTTGCTTCTCTGCCGGATGCCTTGTCTCGTGTGCGCGAAAAGACCGGACGGAAATTTGTTATCATCATTGACGAATGGGATGTGCTCATTCGAGATGCATCGGCTGATACAAAAATCCAGAACGAATATATCAGCTTCCTGCGCGGTCTCTTTAAGGGAGTCGAGCCGACAAAGTATATTGCGCTTGCCTATTTGACGGGTATTCTCCCAATCAAAAAAGAAAAAACGCAGTCAGCACTCAATAACTTTAACGAATTCACCATGCTGAGCCCCGGTCCACTCGCTCCGTTTATCGGTTTTACTGAGGACGAAGTGCAGCGGCTTTGCAGCACATATCACCGGGACTTTGGCGAGGTGAAACGCTGGTATAACGGCTATCTACTGAACGGTCAGCAGATCTATAATCCGAGGGCAGTCGTCAGCGTGATGCAGCGGCAGGAGTTCCGCAGCTACTGGTCGGAAACAGCATCGTATGATGCGATTGTTCCGCTCATCAACATGGACTACGATGGTCTGAAAACCGCTGTCATCGAAATGCTGTCAGGCGCGTCGGTCAAAGTGAACACCGCGACATTCAAAAATGATACGGCAAATATCAACAGCAAGGACGATGTGCTGACCTATTTGATCCATCTCGGCTATCTTGGCTACGATCAGAGGGAAAGAACCGCATCCGTTCCAAATGAAGAAATCCGCCAGGAACTAACCACGGCCGTGGAGAGTAAGCCGTGGAATGAGATGCTGCTGTTTCAACAGGAGTCTGATAAGCTGCTCGATGCAACGCTCGATAGGGACTGTGCCGCAGTAGCAAAGCAGATCGAGAAGATTCACAATGAATATACGTCAGTCATTCAGTACCATAACGAAAATTCGTTGAGCAGTGTTCTGACGATCGCCTACTTGAGCGCGATGCAGTATTATTTTAAGCCGGTTCGTGAACTGCCGGCCGGCCGCGGATTTGCGGATTTCGTATTTCTGCCTAAACCGGAATACCGGAGTGATTATCCGGCGCTGATTGTCGAGCTGAAGTGGAACAAGAACGCGCAGACCGCTTTGCAGCAGATTAAGGATCGAAATTACCCTGCATCGATTGTGCAGTATACGGGCGATATCCTGCTTGTTGGCATCAACTATAACAAAGACACCAAAGAGCACGAGTGCGTGATCGAAGAATATAGAAAAAGATAAGCACAGCCGTTAAGAGTAGATTTACAGCCTCTCTTAACGGCTGCGTTATATAATGCAGGGTTTTACCTATAAATTTGCGGATAAGATCTCTTTATAGCCCTATACAGTAACTCGTGCAGGGACAGCGTTATCGTGTAAATAATGAACAATAAAGTTCGCTATATTGGTGTCCAATGGATATAATAATAGCAGGGAGTGATATGAGTGTCGATAGAAGAGCGCAAGGCAAAAATTTTAATCAACAAGGCAGGCGGAACGGCTGGCGCGGATGCGAAAAACTATCGCGTGGCACTGCCGTCCGCCTGGATAAACGAACTGGGGATTGACGAAGAATCGCGCGAAGTTGTGCTGCAGTTTGATGGTGAATCCATCACGATACGGCGTGCTGTATCGGGCGGCTACTCAGACTTTGTGGATACCGCTCGTCGGCACGGACATGAGCTGCTTGTCCTGCATTTTTACGATGGTAACGCACTGTGTACGAAAATCTGCGCAGACAGAACAACGCGCACGCTGGCAATCGAGAACCATACGGCAGATGTATTGCGGACAGCATTTGGTGTCGACCAGAATCCGACCTGGAACGATTTGCAGGAGTTTTTAGAAAGCCGCTGTGTACCGCGTCAACGGGATGGTCTGCGCTATTATTTGGCGGAATTTGGATTGGAAAAGTATGAGCCGCTGGAAATCATTCGCAAGACTGAGGGCCGTATGGCAGAGGACAACTGTCGCCTTGTGATCATGGAGGGATGAGCGTGATAATCAAGCGGACGACAGGAAACCGCATTGCAGGAACTTCGTCAAAGGGCAATCAGGAGAAGTGGCAGGAGGACGGCCGCTGGTTTAAGCTGGATATGTTCGGCTATGAAGGGCTGGCGGAAACTGTGACTTCGGCGCTGTTGTCTCGAACCAATATTATTGAACTGGGTTTTCAATATGTAACCTACCGCATGGAGCGGCTGGAGGTTCATGGCCGCACCCGCAACGGCTGTTCCAGTGCAGACTTTTTGCAGCCGGGAGAATCCATTCTGACACTTGCCGATTTACTGCGCAAAGGCGTAGGCTCGGACTGGCAGTCGCAAGTAAAACGACTTCCCAATATGCAGGCAAAAATCGGGTGGCTGGTCGAACAGACCGAACGCTTGACCGGACTTGACCGGTTCGGTGCTTATTTGACTGCGTTGTTTGAAGCGGATATGCTGTTTGGTAACGAGGACCGTCACTTGAACAATATCGCTGTGTTGCGCCGCGGGGAAGTGTTTGACTATTGCCCGATGTTCGATTTTGGCGCAGGACTGCTGTCCAATGTGCGTGATTACCCGATGGATGTAGAGCCGAAAGTGTTGCTGTCCCAACTTCGTGCTCAGCCGATGAATGCCCAATTCGTCCGACAGGTTCACGCGGCACAGGCAAACTACGGCGCTCAGATTCGGTACGATTCCTCATGGGAAGATATCGTAAATGCGCTTGCCGAGCCGCTGGCGTTCTATGCTGAGCGTGACCGGTCGTATATCTCTGATCGTGTGATGTTCTGCATACAGACGCAGTACCGGAAATTGAAAAAGTAAAATATGAAATTACGGGATAAGTACCGCAAAATCATTCAGTAGAAGATGAGAACGGAGGAGGTGATTGCTTGGAAATAGACATTACAGAAGTAAATGCAGCGTGGTATAATTATGGCACGAAAGGAGTGTGTTTATATCCCTCGCATTATACCAATCCGTGATTTGAAAAATACGACTGAAATTTCTAAAATGTGTAATGAATCTCCTGAGCTGGTCTATATCACTAAAAATGGTTATGGTGACATGGTTATTATGGGGATGAAAGCCTATGAGGAAAAACTGTATATGTTGGATGTGTATTCCAGATTAGCACAGGCCGAAGAAGAAATTCACGAAGGCAAAGCGATAGACGCTCGCAAAGCATTGAAAGACTTGAAGGCGAAATATGGCTTATAAAGTTGAGGTTGCACCTCTGGCCAATAAGGACTTGGAAGAAATTCTTGACTATATTTTGAGGGAATTATCGAATCCGTCGGATGCGGCTGATTTATTGGATGGGATAGGATCTTGCTATTCTAATTTGGAGAAAATGCCGGAAATGTATGAGCGGTGTCGAGATACTCGATTGAAAGCAATGGGGTATCGCCGCATTACCGTAAAAAAATTATGTTATCATTTATAAGGTCGAGGAAAGCATAAAGACAGTATACATTATGCGTTGTTTTTATGGTGGACGGGACTATGAAAAAACTAATTTGAATAAATTTTGAAGTGCAGCTTGAAGTCAGGCTGCACTTTTATACTGGATGAATGTAGAGTGCAATCGGTCGTATATATCGGACCATGTGCGGCTTTGCGTGCAGAAGCAGTATCGAAAACTGAAAAGTAGAGAGGACAGTTATTTGAATAAGTCTTCCGCAGTTCAAATCGAGTTTAAGATGTTATCGTTGTAGTTCAACCATATATAAAGAAAGAGCCCAACCAATCAGATGAACTGAGAGGTTGGACTCCTTTGCTATGGATGGTATGGAGTCCTGCAAACAAAAGTCAATAGCCAAAATGAAAAAAGTCCCACAAAATTTGCGAGACTGAAAAAGGGTATAGCAAAGCAGACTGGAGAAAAATCGCTAGCCGCGGATAGATGTAAATTAACTTAGTCCTGCACTGTGTTCTGCTGTGTGTCGAATGCCTCGAGGCAATCCTTCACACGAGCGTAATAGATGCGCAGGAACTTGTTTTGTGCCGCCGTCATATAGACAAAATACGGTTTACCTTCGCCGCGCTTTTTATCGAGAAATTGATATACCGGCTCATCTCCTGGTGCTTTTCTCAGATAGGTGCAGACGATCTGGTACAGTGTTTTTCTCAGATGTGGTGAGCCGCGTTTCGTCGTAGCGGTGCTTTGCACCTCGTGCTTACCAGACTGGGCAACAGCCGGATCAACACCTGCAAATGCCACGATCGAACTGCGGCGAGGAAAACGGCGCACATCACCAATCTCGGCCATAAGCAGAGCAGCAGTCGTTTCGCCAACAACGTACATGGAACGCACAGTATCGTACTCAGGCAACTGCTGCGAAAGGCGGGTCATCTCTGCACGCAGAGCGGCTAATGTCACTTTACCTGCCAGCAGCTGCTGGGCCGCAGTGGTAATGAGCAGTTTCGTGTTGTCATCTTTCGGCAATGTGGTAAACAGCTCACAGCTTCGGGCGTAAATCTCAGCGGCTTTGTCGGCTCTAAAATGATATCCCTTGCGCTTGCACCATTTCTCGTACCGAGAGGTAAATGCGTTCTCGCTGATGCGGCAAACACAATCGCGATGCCAGAAAGTCATGACAAAATCGATCCATTTCTGGTGCCCGGCTGCACGAGTAGGACTGGAAAACAGCTCGTTTACGCCGGGAAATGTTTTATCTGTCAGCGAAATGAGATTGTTTTGCAGCGATACTTCCGATTTCACGTAGATGTTGTACTGGCGGCTGCACAGCTTCAGTTGTTGTCTAATTGTATCCATAGCAGTATGTTCTCGCAGATCGACCCAGTTGTCAAGACCATACTTGGCGATTTTCAAGGAATCCGCTTTGTCGGTTTTGACCTTGCGGATCGAACCAGCGCCGCTCTGCTTGATGTAAAGCGGATTCAAAACACAAACGTAAATACCATATGCACTCAGCGCCGCTGCAACGGGTTCGTGATAACGTCAGGTTGCCTCCATGACAACGCGGGTATCTTCACCTAATGCAAGAATGGCATGTGCCACCTGGTCTAAGACGGATGCGGTATGAAGAAATTCCCATGGCACTAATGCCACTTCACCCATTGGCCGCAGGGCTGCCACCATGCTTTTCCCTTTGGAAACATCAATTCCTACTGCGTTCATTGTGCTCCTCCTGTGTGATTGAATATGGCGTTCCGCCGTTTACTCATTGTCTGTTCAATCTCCCGGGTGACACGAGCGCACAACACGGTGGCTCTACCTGCGCAAATCGAATGCTGCGAATAAGAGAGGCGGCTGACGGACTCCATTACAGGCGTGCTGGCCCAAGGTAGAACGGGTCAGACCATTACTCTCTTATTTTAACAGCTTCGGCTTTGAGATGGAAAAAAGACGCGGCTGGCGGCCGCGCCTTAAACCTTAATTATTATTGTAGGAGTTAGTATTTTTGAATTTTTTCAAGGTTTCCTCAATGACGTCGTAGGGCAGCATACTGGCCTGGCGCTTGGAACGCGAGCAGTTTTTCCAGTCGTTTAAAGTGATTTGAGCTATGTCCCAACTGTTAACGGTAGAAACGACTTCGGACTGCTTCAATCCTTCGAGGGCTGGGATAGGGTAAAGTCCAGAACGGAACCCCATCAGGATCGAAAGGAGGATCTTGCGATTGAGGTCTTTGCCGATGTAACCTTTCGTTTGAACTGTAGATTTGACTTTCACTCTTTCCAGATCGGCACGGAGCTTGATACAGTCTTCGTTTTGAACGGTTGTGCGGTAATTCAGAAATTCCTCCGAACAGTTGAAAGGGCGGGTGTCGTAGTTTGCCAAGACGGTATCTACGGGGTTATGGCCGTTGGACGGCTCATAGTGCACAGGCGTGTCAACAGCAGTTTCAATGAGAGGGCACCTTTTGAAATCAAAATTCATGGAAATATGCCATGCGCTTTCAGTGACTTGAAAATCATGTTTTCGCTCAACAAGTTCGGAAAACTGAGTCCAAATGTTGGTTTTGCACTTTAAGCGGCCTTTTCGCGTGAGAACAGCGATCAGAAAAGCATCGCGATCAGCGCGAGACCCTTTGACTTCACCGGTTGAAAAAGAATTGTGTGCAAGAACACCCTCATCGTTGACCGCGACGTTTCCGCGCGTCGTGATATTCAAAAAGATATCGTTAGAATGTTTTGCTTCCCAGACCTGATTTGCGTCGCAGGGCTCGGTGGTCTGGTTGAGAATATAACGACCTTGCTGAAAAATCTCGGAGAAGCCGAAAGCATCAAGGCTTCGAACGACGCTAATAGGCGCATCGGTAATGAATCCATCGGTCGTCACGGAATAGACGTAGAAACCCATGCTGCGCAGCTGATTAACACATACAATAAGCATGCAGCGAACTAAGGCGGTCGTGTAAGCAGCGTGGTAAGGGCTGGTCACAGCAGAAGGTTCGGCATCGACTCGTCCCATTGTTTTTGAATTATAGCGTGTTTTTGGGCTTACATTTTGAGAGGTTTTTCCGTAGCAGCTGCATACCGCTATTTTTAAAGTTTTTCAATTAATTTATTGTCTTTAAAAACGTTTTTTGCTTTGGTACGATCCTGAACAAGGTTGGCAACGGCATAGGACAAGCATCGAGAAAGTTTTCCATCTTTTTTGAGCGGTACACATTTAAAACCACGCGAAATTCTAATTTTTGCACCAAGCTTCAATGCTAAGTACATATCCGGCCCCGCCATATATACATTTTTCGCATGCAGAGGATAAATTTTCATACCGCCCTTGACGGGAACGGGAACGTTAGGACAATAACAGTCGTCCGGAAAATCGAAATCGCCAATGGCAACGGCAGGGATAAGAGGGGAGGAAAGGTCGTCCAGGGTTATGTTGTAATTACGCGGAAAATCAATGACATTTTTGGACCAGTCAATGTCAATGATGTTAGCCATAGCGGTCGGATAAGCGTTCTGCAGGTCGAAGTCAGTGGTTGGGTGGGTGATCCATCCGATGTAAAACGAGGCGTTAAAGCCACCGGTGTAGGCTTCCTCAAAGAATTCGGAAATGAGGAGAGCATCAGGATTGTCTCGGAGCGGAACATAGCGAGTTGCTTTTAAAAACTTCATAGATTCTTCTTTTGGACGGATTATTCCCTCATCCAAGAGCTCCAAGCCGCGATAAAGTCGATCATTATCGGATCTTTTCAGAACACCAAAGTAGTCCTGAATGCTTTGGCGCATAGAGACGGCAGCGGCGCTTGAAAGAGTGATTGGAATAGAGTGATTCCGGAGGAAAAGTTCAGCGCAAAACAGAATAATGATATCGGCGTCGTTGACCGCATAGTGGTAAAAATCAACAGGGTTGGTGACGGCGAATTCGGCCATATGTGCGCTCGTATTTTTAGGAAGTTCAATTTTGGGATGCTTAATAACCTGGCCAAGAGAGCTGAGAGACTGGTTTTCAGCAGGTGTTAATCCTAAGGTGTCGTGAATACTCAAATCAACTAACCAATAATAATTGTAATTTCGATCATTTTCGGCCTTAAAGCGAATATTCTGGGTTGACATCCAGCCTCCCTGGATTTCGCTGAGGTTACGGATGACGTCGATATCATATTTTGAACGACGGAAAACAGAGATATCGGCTTTGCCCCCATTGCAAACAATTGTAATTGGGATCACACTGTCGGCCATAGCAGTGAAATCAACAGCCTTGAAAGAGGCATGGTCTTTTGAAGGATATTTTCTGTAAATGATATCTCTTTTTAGAACCAAAGGGAAATCGTGAAAGAGGCTCTTCTTCAGATCAGCGAGAATATCAGCGAGGCAAAATTTAAGAGGAATTTTGCCACCATTGACAGAAATTTCCTGATACTCGGGATCGATAAGAAAAAAGTAACGGAGCAAATAATCCGAGATAGCGATGGACATTTGGACAGACAAAACTTTGCGAGAACAGCTTCCGCAAGAGAAAGTCTGGAATTCTGTGTCGAGCCCAATGTTCAAGCGCAAGCGCTCGGATTGGATAACACCAAAGAAAGGAATAACATCGGAAAGGCCCTCGTTTTTCTGAACGTCGAGCGCAGCCAGAAATGGCTTGCTGTAAACCTTAGAGGGGGTGTCGGTTGTCCCTTTTGCACCGCATAAGGGGGAAATGACACCACTGCGTTCGGGCTTTGTCGCGCAAGGGTTTTCGGCATTTTGTAGGTTACCGTGATTATCATTTTCGGTAACAACAACTTGTTTGAAAAGTGTATACTCGGTCCTGGTCTTCAGCTTTTTGCAGCCATTGCTTTCTAACGCCTTGATTATGTCGTTGTATTCCTCCAAGGACCACGTCCTTTTTGTTCTCTCGGAAAAGGTGTCTGTTTGTTTTTTGTTCATCCTTGCACCGTCTTTCGTTAGTTTTCTTGAAAGACCAATAGTTTTCAATTGTGGCGATGTATCAGAAACTCTTTTAAGAGAGCTTCTCTCTGTGGCCTTTCATTTTATCTATTCACTCACGAAAGAGAATTTGTGATTTTTTGGCGCAATTTAGCTGGTAACTTTTTTTAATTTTTTTTGGGTCGCAAATTGCAAGTGCAAGTTGGACACCTGCACGGTAGAACTTAGTTAACCAGAGCATCGGTCAGGATGGAAGCCGCTGGCTTCCGTTCTGGGCGATGCTGCCGCAGCCTTCAGCTGCGTAAACAGAGTCGAGGAACTCGTCAAACAGTTCCTCCGGGGTACGGTAGCCAAGCTTCTTGCGAGGCCGTCCGTTCAATTCATCAGCTGCAGCCAAGATATACTCAGCAGAGAAAGCCTCAATGGACATACCCTTCGGAACGAAGGTTCGAAACAGCCCGTTGTGACGTTCGTTTTGGGGACGTTCCCACGAGGTGTAGGGATGTGCAAAGTAGACTGCACAGCCCCAGTTCTCGACCTGACTGAACGCAGAGAACTCCGAGTCGTTGTCCACGGTAATGGTCTTGAAGACCTGTGAGAACTTGTCTCCGAATTCTTCTCTGAGTGACTGCATGGCGTTCAGAACGGAGTCTGCATCCTTGCCGGGAATCCGGATGGCAATATAGTTCTCCGTTTTCTTCTCCAACAGGGAGAGGACAACAGCCTCTTTACCGGCCCTCTTGCCGACCACGGTGTCACCTTCCCAATGACCTTCCTCGATGCGCAGAGCCGCGATCTCAGGCCTCTGAGAAATGTCTGTGCCGAAGCTCTTCTTGTGTTCACGGGGCTTGGAGTCCTTGTGCTGCTTGCGTTTCATGGCTTCGGGCAGTTCTGCCACAGACAAGTCAAGATTGCCTGCCCAGACCTCATTGTAAAGCGTGTGGGTGCAGACCATCTCCTCTGCTGAAAACAGTCTGTGCAGACGAGCATAGCCGACGCAGGCATCCAAAGACCACTTGTGTTCTTTGACCTGTTCCACTATCCAGCGAATGAAGCGAGTACAGTGACAGATTCGGTGTGCTTCCGAAAACGCTTTCTGTTCGCTTTGTAGGCCGCTTCTCCACGCCTTGCCGAGTATCCGGGCTTCCTGCCCTTGCTGCTCTTTCGGGGCGGTGTGCCGCGCTTTAGCTCGTTCCCAACGGTGGTTGGTGAACATCCGATTGCTCTGGCAATGGCTCTGTTCGTGTAGCCTGCGTTCTTGAGATGCTGGATTGCGCCTCGTTCCTCTCGCTGTAAGTGCTGTCCCTTCTTGCGTTCTACCGTGCAGGTGTCCAACTTCATTTTACAATCGACCATTTTTTTTTGGTGATGTTTTCGGGGAAATATCGAATTGGTTTAGACAATCTTCTCTGTGGACTTTGTCTTATCCGCTTTTAGAGGACTGCGATCTTTCGATTCCTAAGCGTATCATTTCGGACGATCACTTCTGGCTGGTTGCAGTTAGCAGTCCTTTCACAGATTCTCCGGCAGTGCTGCAATGTACACTCGTGCAGGACTATGTATTTGTGTGCTCGAAAAAGCTGATTTACCCTTGTTGCTCGCCTTAATGTGGTGATATACTGAATGGAGGAAAAGACAGTAAAAGAGGGATAACTCATGGGTATGGTAAAGCGAAGCCGGACCGGAACGCGGCGCACGACATTAGCCGTGCTGGACATTCTGAAAAACAGCACGAGCCGCAGTAATCCTGTTTCGATTTCGGAGCTGGTGAAACGGTTAAATGCGGAGTATGGGATACACACGCACCGTGATTCGGTCAAGGCCATTCTGGATGATCTGAAGGCTTATTATCCGGAGCCTGATCAGATTTGCTGCGACCAGTCAGGCGACGGCCGCACGTATCAGTTTAATTATTATTATCAGACCGAATTGCCCGAAACACTTCAGGAGAATATCCAAAAGCTCGATTTAATTATGCGGAAAAACAAAAACTCGCAGAAAAGCGAGCGTCGTATCTCGTTTATGTTCTGCGGCTACGGAGCGGATCATGAAGTGCATCCGCTCAAGCGGTGGCATAATATTCTTCCTGCACGGATTGTACAGGCTTACGGGCACTATTATTTGATAGGCTTTTTTGCGGGGAGCTGGGAAACCGCACATTTCCGTATTGATTTGATGAGACAGATTTTAGAGGAAGATCCCAAAGAGATCACACTCTCGGACAAAAATGCACAGCTTGACGCTTTCCACAAGGTGATGGAGGACGATTATCTAAGTTCGCACCTGTATATGTCCTTTGAGCATGGTGAAGCACCGGAGCGGATTCGTCTGCGGGTTAAGAAGATCAAGGGTAAGCCTGATGCCAGCCTGACATTTTTACAGGATGTTTTCGGCAGTAACTGGCATCCGGTGAGCGGCACGGAAACCGATGAGCAGATAGAGGTTTGGGTGAAATGCCTGCCCTATGCCATCAAGATGTTCGTGAGGCAGTATATTGACCGGGTGCGTGTGCTGGAACCGGTCAAAGTTGCTGAGCAGGTGGAGCAAGCGCTGCGGGAAGAATTCGAAGCATATTTTTCTGACAGAGCCGGAGAAAAATCTTGAGATACGGATAATTATCGTGTCGGGGTGTGGTATATATATTATAGGCCGCGAGAAATGAAAGGAAAAAGATTATGCAGGAGATTCAAGAAATTCAGAAGTTGATTAAGGAACAGTCCGATAAGGGAACTCTGGCACGGTTTGACGTGCGGGATTATGAGTTTAGAAGGGTGATGAAAAAGGAAAACCGGGCAGATATTGTGCAAGCCTATGATAGTGCGCCTGATATCGTAGCTCAAACTGCTATTGGTAAAACATGGGCAAAGGAGAGGACTGGTTATGATTATGATTACGATGCTTCGTTGTTTTCCAACCTGATTTATCAGGCGGCGATGTTTCCAGAAGGAGAAATTAGGAAAAGTCATGGATATGAGTATCAGATTTCCTATGATGGTATTGATTACAGGGGAGATACCATGTGCTCGTGGAGCAGAACCGTGAATAAATGCTTGAACCGCTTTGGAAACGGAACGCTCGATAATATAGGAGAAACGCTGTCCGCCTGTATTACAGGCTTTATGCAGGTTGTGTATACGATTGGAAACTTTGTTCCCGTTCCATTCCTGCCAAATCAACACAGTTTTAACTTTTGGAGGAATACCTTAGTGAATGATTACTGGGACTTGTCACTGTACGCCATTTACCGTTTTTATACGGGACATCAGGAATACTATTTGAACTGGCCTAAATGGGGGAGAATGTTCCAATGTGAGGAAAATGAACATTGGCTGGAACAGTCTGCTATGGGACAGGCAGGATGGGACAGCTTTGTAGAGAAAAATTTCATGCAGCCTTTTACAGTGACTGAAAACGGCTCTTATGGCCCTCCGGTTCCTCTGTGGGATGACCATTTTTTAAAAGGCGGGCTTCCGCAAAATGAGGACGAGTTCCGGCAATTCTTCACCAACGCTACTGAACGTATTCTTGCGCGCGGCGAGCTGATTGCCAAAAAAGTAAAGGAAACGTCCACATCTGCGCAATAAGGAGACTCTATGCAATATGTTTGTTCCGACATTCACGGACGCTATGACAAGTGGTGCGCGCTGCTGGCCGCGCTTGACCTGAAACCGACGGATACGCTTTATGTACTCGGTGATGTGATCGACCGCGGCCCGGATGGCATTAAGGTCTTGCAGGACATGGCACAGCGGCTGAACGTCATCCCCATTCTCGGCAACCATGAACTGGATGCCGCACTGTGCATCCCGAAGCTGCTGCAGGAGGTCACGGACGAAAGCATAGCGGCGTTGAGCGGGAAAGATTTCGCGGCGCTGTCCGAGTGGCTGCAAAATGGTGGCGGACCGACCCTGCGGGGACTTCAGCAGAGCTCGCCGGCCGAGCGGGAGGAATTGCTGGATTATCTGCGGGATATGGATCTTTACGCGGCGGTGGAAGCCGGCGGACGCAATTTTGTTCTGACACACGCTGGCTTGGATCATTTTGAAGCGGAAAAACCGCTCGAGGACTACGAACTGCTCGACTTTTTGCTTGGACGTCCCAATCCGCTTGATGAGATTTGGCACGACAAGAGCAAATTCCTTGTGTACGGTCACACGCCGACGCGCGTACTGCGGGAGCAAATGGGTGAGTCGCCAGCAGATACGATTCTGCGGTGCGGACAGCAAATCGCTATTGACTGCGCCTGTGTTTTCAATGGAAAGCTGGGCTGCTTGTGTCTTGACACGCTGGAAGAAATTTATGTATAAGGGGAGAGACTATGGTTTTTTTGACCGGTGACACCCACGGCGAGTTTGGCCGTATCGAGGAATTCTGCGCCGAGTGCGGGACTTCTACCGATGATGTGATGGTTATTCTCGGTGACGCAGGTATCAATTTTTATCGGGATAAACGTGATGATGAGCTGAAAGAGTATCTCTCCGAGCTGCCTGTCACGCTGCTCTGTGTCCAAGGCAATCACGAGGAAAGACCGGACGAAATCCTCGGCTATGAGGAGATGGAGTGGCATGGCGGAATTGTCCTGTTTCAGCCCGATTATCCCAATATTTTGTTCGCGTGGGATGGGGAGGTCTACGATTTTGACGGAAAAAAGGCGATTGCTGTCGGCGGTGCCTATTCGGTGGACAAGTATTACAGGCTAGCAAACGGTCTACCGTGGTTTCCGACGGAGCAGCCGGATGCCGTCATCAAGAAACGGGTAGAGGGAAAGCTCGCACACCTTGGGTGGCGAGTGGATTATGTGTTTTCGCACACGGTTCCACTCCACGCAGTTCCGCGACATACCTTTCTGTCGAATATCGACCAAAGTACCGTGGATTACTCTACAGAAGAATGGCTTCAGGAAATCGAGCAAAAGCTGGATTATGAATGCTGGTTTGCAGGGCATTATCATGTTACGGAAAACATTGGACGGATCAATATCCTCTATGAGGATTACGAGGAGCTGGATACTGAAAAATAAGCAGAAACATAGAATGGGTGGTATCCTGGGCGAAAACATTTGGAAGGCTTGTGCATTCGATAGATTGACGATGTGTTCCGACGCTGTATCTCTGTTCTTCCGGCAAGATACTGCTGAAAGTCCGTGCATATATCGAAATGTATGCCGTTTGTAAAATGAAGTTCAAGACAACAAAAAGGCACTGCATTACGCAATGCCTTTAGCATATTTAGAGCAGAAGAACCGAAAATCGCTGGTGTGTAGACGAGTTGTTCTGTCGGAACGCCTAACACGGCGATGAAGTCCTGCGGCAAAGAAAATAAAAATGCTTTTGTTTGCCTCTCAAAAGGCAAACATTCATCCGCAAATTTACAAATTCGCAAGCAATGTTTTCTTGGCCAAAGCCTGCGAAAACCTCGTTATCCGGTAACCGGACAACCTGCTTGTTGGGATACTCCCAAACCCTTATCGATCATCTCTTCGTGATGGCTGCGCGTTTCTTCGAAACACTAAAAAAGAACGGCCTGGGCAGCAGTGCAATGACTGCTGCCCGGGCCGTTCCGTTATTTGTGGTCAATGCGTTTGTTCTTCCTTGCGATGTACCTGTTCCTCCTCTTTCTGCTCTGCCTCATAAAGGGAAGTGATATTCCTTTGCGCAATCAGCATCTCCTGCGCCTCGCTTTTTGCTTGACGATATTCCGCGTATGCCTGCTTCTTCGCGGTAAGCACGTCTGCATATTCGGCGCTCAGAGTCTTTACCTTTGGAATTTGCTTTACGCCTAACTCATCGAAAGCAGCCTTAGCGGACTTATGGATAATAATTTCATCGCGGTGAGCCTCAAGAAACTTTTTGCTGTAACCGGCTCTGCGGTATTCCTCATAAACCGAGCGGGTCTTGGAATAGTTGATGATATGTTTTTTCAGTGCCGCGATTTCCGACAGCCGATTATCAGCCTTCTGAATAGAGGCAAGCAGGGCATCTCGCTGAGCGGTTATCTGCGCAACAGACTGGCTCAACTGCTCCATGCTTTCAATCTTGTGATCCCGTAAAAACAGCAGGGTTTTTGACATCTGTTTAAGGTTGTAAACCGAGGCCCAGCGACGGTACCCGGGTCCTTTGGATTGCAGCTTGCTCTGAACGTCAATGAGAAGATTAACCGCACGGTTTTGAGCAGGGAAGAGGTGCTTTCCTTTGGCTTTAGGTACTTGCTGCGATAGAAAATACGCACGCAGATCGGTCTCTGTATATCCGTTTTCCAGAGAGGACAGGCGGATAAAGCGCGACTGATTTTTACCCTTAACAGAAATGTGCTTCCCATATTTTATTTCATAACCCAATGCCTGAAGCTCATGCAGCAGGGCATCGAAGGACGCCGGACTTTTCTGCAGAACGGCATCAATGTCCTGCTGCAGAACATCTCGATTTTTCATGCGGCGCGGATACTCTGTCCGTTTCGTGCGCTCCCGGTAAGGCTTGGGGGTGATGACGGACAGCCCGTTCTCCAGACAGATCAAATCGCTGATTTTCTGAAGTGCAAAACTGGACAGCCAGAAATTTTTAAACTTTCTGCTGCCGTCGATTGAGGTGGAATTATATATGATATGATTAGCGCCTATTAGGAAAACACACTGTCAAAGGGGTTCGTAGCGGGGGTTAGCCCGCTACTGTGGTATCTTCCGTAGTGTTGATTTCAATGTACTCGGCAATCTTGCGGAGCTCGTCAGCAA
>NZ_QULN01000008.1 GCF_003481705.1 Butyricicoccus sp. OM04-18BH | reverse complement strand
TTTGTGCACATCCAGCGTCTTTGGGTACTGCTTCAAGGGTCGCTTTGCCGTAGGCGCCCGTGCAGCCGTTTACGCGGCTTCTACGTCCTTCGTACCGCCGAACTCTGCCGGTACCATCTCCGGCAGGCCGGAGTCGATCAGGATCTCCGCTACCTGCTTTTTGAGTGCTTTGGGCACAGCATCGAACTCCGTCTTGCCAAGGATTACTCTCTGGGCAAAAAACATAGCCATCATAATTACCAACCTTTCTAAACGTCTAAAAATGTTCATTATTCTGCGTAAACCTGCATCGCCATCTCCGCAATGCAGTCCTCAATAAAATCACTGCGTTCGGTCGCGGCGTTAAGTTGTGCTTTCAGCAGCTTATTTTCCTGCTCCAGTTCTGCGTTAGATTTCGGACTGGGCTTGATCTCCGGCGCCGGGTGCTCCTGCTCCCAGGCGGCGATCTCGTCGGCCGCGGCGGTCTCAGCCCACTGACTGCCGTCCCAGACCGGCGAAATAAAGCCAGTGCTGCCGGCGTGTGTCCGCATAACCGGCGGCGAGGCATCGACAAGCTGCTCGCCGTCCTTTAAGGTGTAGTTCTGCACCTCCTCGACCTGCTCCGTGCCGCCATCCTCCAGCGGCTTGTCACGGATTTTTACGAGCACGTAAGTCACGTGCCTGCCCTCAGCGTCGATGACGCTGCAGTGCTTTTCATTGTTCATTTTCATCATCCTTTCTCAAATTTTAAGGACGCCTACGGCAAAGCGCGATGTGGAGTACGGCGTAATTGCGCCCGAAAACCTGCAGGAATGGGCCTCTGCACAGACCGCAGGCGGTACATTTATGCTGACGCCAAGGACTGCTAAAGGTGTGCCATATCCGCTGTATTGGCGAGGCTTATTAACAGGTGATTTTCCAGGTAATGATCGCGCACTGTTGATTTTTTCTGACGATGTAATGCATCGGGCCAGCACCGGAAGCGGTAAATGGGGTGGACCATGGCGAAAGGTTGCGGATTGTATTGCGCCGGAAACGCATCAGCTGCCGCTTGCAGACGGCTGGACGAAATTTGACGCGACCTGTCGTTACTACAAGACCCAAGAGAGTATTGTTATCGTCAGCATTGCCGCTCGAACAACACAAAGTTTTCGAGTGTCCGCAGCGTTGGCAACATTGCCAGAGGGTTTTCGCCCGGCTGCCGATCTGGAAGTACCGGCAATCTTCAAGGGTTCGCGTCGGCTTGTGACGATTAAGGCAACATCAGATGGTAATTTGTTCGTTGATCTTACCGATCAACCTGGTGTAGCAATTACCTCCGACGATTATTTCTTCGCAACATTTGCGTTTATGAGTTAAGTCGCCGCTGGATATGTCAACTGAGCAAAGATTAAATCCACGTCCGAATAATCGCCTTGAGTAATAATTGCGCCGGTCGAAGTAATGAATAGCTGTTCTGCGTGAAAAGGATTGCCGTATCTTTGCACGAGTGCTGGGACAACAATATCCCGATCGGGCCGAAAACCTTCCGGCATAGTGCCGATTGTTTTCATTTCGGTCCAATGCGTAGTTGGCTGTACTCGAATGCTTACAAATACTCGTCCGAATTGATCACGTGAATAACAGCTTGTGTTTATATCGTCTGCAATATTTAAAGGCAATGAATGCACCTCGGGCGTTTCACAGGTTGCCAAATATTTTGATGTCCAATGCGTGCCATCGTCTGTCTGAGCAATTCGCGCTGAAAGGGGCGTATCGTTCGGCGGGCTAATAACGAGCTGAGTTCTCTGTGTATAGTCCTTGTAGCATTCAAAAAAACCACCACCACTGGCACCAATAACAGATGCAAAATATGTATTATCCACAGTCGATCCTATTAAGCCTTGACGGGTGACATCGCCATCCGCCCTAAGGCGCTTTGCCATAGCCGTCCTTAAGTTCTCCGCATCATCGGCACCCATCGCAATGTCATCGCCCGTCAGCGTCACATCCGCGCTCAGCGTTTTCCCGTTCACCGTCCGGCTCGTCGGCACGAGCCCCGCGAGCGCGGTTTTCACGCTCTGCGCCCACGCCTCGATCTTATCCCAGTTGTCATTGAGCGCCGACTTGATGTTGAACGTCTGCGCGCCGTCCTTGTCCGGCTCATATTTAAAAAGCTCGAGCAGCTTTGTTTTCAAACTCATTTTCTCACCTTCTAAAACGCAAAATCATGCATCGTGTGCCCCTGCAGCTCCGCCACCGTCATCGCCCCGACCTCGCGCACGAGCAGATAGCGGTAGAGATAGCTCACCGCCAGATGGCACGGGATCGTGTGCTCCACCGCGTCCTGCAGTGCCGCGAGCTCGGCCGCCTCGGGCACGCCATACGCGCCGACGAACGTCAGCACGATCACGCCCTCGGCAAAGCCGACAGAAATCTCGCCGTTCTTCCACGAGTCGCACACGCGCTGGATGAGCTCCACATCGCACTTGCCCGCGGCGCGCCACCGCGCCTGCAGAGCGGTCCGCCGCTCCTCGAGCGTCAGCGCCGCATTGCCCTCCAGCCCGGCGATGCGCTCCTCGGTTTCGAGGAGCCACGTCATCGCGTCCGGGAAGAGCTGCGCCGCCGTCTCGAGCGCACTCTCGCGCTGCTTTTCGTCGAGCGCGGCGATACAGCCGAGCAGGTCGCGCACCCACCTGTCGCCGCGGTACGCCGACGGCAGCTGCCTAATGATATCAAGCATAGCGGATCGTCACCTCGCCCAGCACCGCGCACTCGCGCTCGCCGACCGCGATGTTGGCCGTGCCGCCGCCGACCGTCAGGCCCTCAAAGTCCACAACGCCGTCGGCCGACAGGATAGCCGCCGCGATCTGCGCATAAGAGACGTAGTCCTGCACGAACACCGTCCCGGCGAGATACGCCGCGACCGCCGCTTTGACTGCCGCCGTCACACTGTCCGCCTCCGCGGTGTTCGATTTGAACACCTTGCAGGCAATGGCGATCTTCTTCTCCGCCGCCGCCGACACAAAGCACTGCGCGCCGATCGGCGCCTGCCCCCTTCCGGCTCCTTCGCTCTCGGGGTCGATGTACGCCTGCACCGCCGCGACGAGCTCCTCGCCCGCCGGCTGTCCTGTGCTGTCCGCGATCACGACGTCCACCGTGTTCACGCCCTGCACGCGCGGGAAAACCCTGACGTGCCCGACGCCCGCGCACTCGAGCGCCCACTGCTCATAGTGGTAGATGTTGCCCGACGTAGCAGGCGTGCGCATCTTGAGCAGAAACCGCGCGTAATACTCCGCGTCCGTCTCCTCGGCGTAGCCGCCGCTCATCTCGGCCTCGTTGTCGCACCCCGTGATGCCCTGCACCGTCACCGGCATCTGCGTCACCGAATGCGCGGGCAGATTTCCTGCCGTGCCGTCCGCGCGGCAGGTCACCGGCACCTCGCCCGTGCCGTCGATGGCGACGGTTTCCGCCGCCGCGAACTGCACGCCGCCCGCGCTCTCGAACAGCGTGCCCTGCTCGATCGTGCCCGTACCCTTGACCGTCAGCACGCCGCCCGCGAAGGTCGCAGCCTTGCGCGCGATGCCGCTGCGCGGGTAGATGTACCGGTCGAGCTCGCCGCCCGTCAGGTTTTCCGGGTCGAGCGCCGCCCTCGCGTCCTCGATCACCGCGTCCGTCTCCGCCAGCCGCAGGCTTGCCGCCGCCAGCAGGTCGTAGGTCGGAAAGCCGATGGTTTTCTGGTAGCTGTCCGGCATCGCGTCGAGCAGCGCCTCTAAAACCTCATTCGCCGACATTCGTCGTCACCTCCAGAGTTTCGTCCGTGTGGAGATGCGCCGTAAACCGCACCTCCACGCCGTGCCGCAGCCGCGTAAAGCGGAAGCCGTCCACCGTGCGGATTGCCGGGCAGAACGCCGCCGTGTCGCGGATATCCTGCTCGATCTCGGCAAACGCCCACCCTTCCGGCGCGCGCCGGTCGAGGCTTGCCGCCTCCACGCCCGGCTGCGTCTCTCCGTCCGTGCGGTAGATGGGCACAGCGCCCGGCTTCTGCCTGAGCATCAGCTCGAGCCACCGGCGGACCGCGGCCGCGCCCGAAACCTCCTGCACCGCCCCGTCCACGAGCTGAAAAGCGCCTGAGCGCCCGGTCTCGTCGAACAAAAAATCCGGTGCCCGCCCGATGTCCGCCGCAGTCTGCGCCGGGATGCCGGACGGGATCACGGGAAAAACCTCTGCCATAAAATCACCTCCATTTACATCGCGTCGAGGACGAGCAGCTGCGCGCCGTCCAGCAGCGCACAGGCCGTCGCCCCGACCGTCCATGACCGCGAGGCGGCCGTCCTCGTCATAAGGAGACCGGTCTCGCTGTCAAATTTCGCCTCGCCGTCAAAGATCGAAAACACGAGCTTCGGCGTCGTCTGCACGACCTCCGCCCGGTGCCACACCTGCGGCAGCTTCTGCCTGCCCTGCTGCATGATCTTGCGCGCAAGCTCCACATCCCACATCTCGCGCCCTCCTCACTTAATGAATCGGTACTCGGTGACGCTCACCGAGTAGTTGAGGTCTCCGCTGCGGCGCACGGTGACCGAGAAATCGTCCACCGTCACCGGGATGTTGAGCCGGGCAACGCCGCCGCTGTCGAGGATGATAAGGCGGAAAGGCACTTTTCGGTCACGCCAGCGGTCGAAGAAATCCTTGTACGCCCAGCCGTCCTCGCTTGCTTCCGCCGGCATAAAGGCGTAACGCCTGCCGACCGGCAGCAGCCCTTTCCAGCTCATCGAGATGAGCTCCATCGTGCCGATGCGCCGGTAGTTGCGGCTGAGGCCGGTGTATGTCTCATTGCTCTGCGCCGGGCTCGGGATCTCGAGGTCTGCCGGCACGTGCGGCAGCGTCCAGACCTCCTCGTTGTTATTTACCGAGAAAATCACCTTGTACAACTATCCGCACCTCCCTTACGCATTTCCGCACGCCGCGAGCACGCGCCGCGCGACATAATCGCCCATCTCCTCGGCGTACTCGCGGTTGCCGATGACGTTGCCCTGAATGGTCACGTTCACCGTCACGCCGCGGCCGCCCGCCGCCTTGACAGACACATCATGCGGGATGATCTGCGTGCCGCTCGGCAGGCGCATGACCTCGCCGCCGCGCTCGTTGACGCGCGTCAGCCCGCCGGAGAAGTAAGGCGTGCCCATCGCGTGCCCGGAGATCTTGCCCCCGATCCAGCTGAGCGCCGACTTGCCGCCGCTGTAGATGTCCCCGAGCAGGGGGATCGAGCTGATCTTGTCGTCGAGCCACGAGAAAAAGCCCTTGACCTTCTTCTTCGCCGCATCAAACGCGCCCGTGATGGTGTCCCGGACGCCGCCGAACACGGTTTTCACCTTGGTCCCCAGCTCCCCGGCCTTCGCCTTCACCGTGTCCCAGTTCTTGTACAGCGCCACACCGGCTGCGACGATAGCCGCGAGTCCGAGCACGACCCAGCCGATCGGCGTCGCCACAAACGCGGCATTGAGCGCCCACTGTGCCGCCGTCAGAGCGGCAGTCGCACCGGCGGCCACGCCGGACGCGACCGTGCTCGCGACAAGGCCGACCTTGTTCGCAACAAGGCTGACCTTGTTCGCGACGATGACTGCGGTGTTGTGAATCCACGCCGCGCTTGCCGTGCCGAGCGCCACGACCTGCTTTGCGAGCCATACCACGCCGCCGGCCGCCTTGTGCGCCAGCAGCGCGACCTTGTTCGCGCCGATGACGACGGTGTTGTGTATCCACGCCGCGCTTGCCGCGCCGAGCGACGCGATCTGCTTTGCGAGCCATACTACGCCGCCGACCGCCTTGTGCGCGAGCAGCGCGACCTTGTTGCCAATGATTGCACCGGTGTCTACCGTCCACTCGACTGCATTTGTGACCAGCCTCATCGTGCCGTCTGCAAAGCCTCTGAGCTTGCCGATGCCGTCGAGCGCACGCAGCGTCTTGATAAATCCGCCGATAGTCTGTATCGTCGTGATGGCCGCGCTCTCGAAGGCGAGTACCTTGCCGGCACCCCACGCGACCGCGAGCTTTTTCAGCACGCCGATCAGCGTGTCCGAGTTGTCGCGCACCCACTGCAGCGCCTCTCCGGCCTTATGCAGCGACTGGCGGAATTTCTGGTCGACCTGCGCCTGGAAGGCGGACAGGTCCAGCCCCTCCACCCACGCCCCGAAGGCGTCGGCCTTTGTCTGCATCCAGTCGAGCGCCGACCCGGCGCGGACCGAGCCGTCGTCCGCCGCACCGGCGAGCTCCCACAGCCGGTTTTTCACGTTCGCGGACGTGTCGCCGACCTTCGCGAGCGTCTCGTCGAGCGTCGCCTGATTGCGTCTGGCGTCGATGACCTGCTGATTGTTCTTGTAAAAGCTCGTCGCGGCGGTGTCGTAGCTTGCCGAGAGCGTGTCGACGATAAGCTTCTGACGGGCGCTTTCGTCCGCGCAGTCCTGCAGCGCGAGGTTGAAGTAGTCCTCCGCGCTCGACGCGGCCTTGACTGCCTTGTTCCAGTCCTTGTTTGCCTTGGTGTTGGCCTTGAGCGCGACGCCGAAGTGCTCGCCCTCCTTGGTCGCCCAGTTGATCGCGTCCGCAAAAACGCCCGTGATCTGACCGGTCCGCGCCGTCTCGTTGGCGGACTCTACGAGGCCCTCGATCGGCAGCGAGTCGCCGAACGTGCCGTGCACGCCGGCCGCGATGCGCGCCCACTTAGTCACTTCTTCCTCGTCTTTCGCCATGTTCGCGAGCAGCTGGCTTGCCTCGGTGGCGGTGTCCGTATCACCGAGGATCGCGTAGAAATTGCGATAGCTCTTGCGCGCAGTTTCGGCCTCAAAGCCCGCCGCCTGAAAGCCGGCGTTCAGCTTGCCCTGCGCGACGCGGTACTCCTCGGTCGCGCCGTCGAGCGCCACAAAGGCCGCCGCGAGACCGCTCACCGCCGCGCCCGCCGCCACGACGCTCTTCTTCGACCAGCTCTGCAAAGCCTTGATCGAGTCGTTCTTAAACTTAACGACTTTTCGCGTCGCGTTCATCATGCTGTCATCGATCTTCGCGCCGCTCTTCTTCGCGTTCTTCGCGGCCTGAATGAGGCCGCCCGACATGTTATCGCGCAGGTTCAGGACTGTGTTGATAACTTTGTTTTTAGCCCTCCTCATTCTCCTCCTCTTCCTGCGGCGTGAACGCGGCCGCGACTCCGGCCGCCGTCATCCACCGCATCTCCTCGTAATAGCGCGCCCGGCCGACGCGCAGCACCGCCCTGTCCGCGAGGGACATCGCGCGCACCGCGTCCGGCGGAATGCCCCGCGGCGCGTAAAACGCCGCAAGGTCGAGCACCGGGTCGCGCATTACGAGTTTTTTGCGGCTTCCTCCGTCCGCGCCTCGGCCTTCTCGCCGATGAGGCCGAGCCATTTGTACAGCTTTCCGCCGAGCTGGTCGATCTCATACGGCTCCATCAGCTTCCAGATGGTGTCGTACGGGTCGGTCACACCGAGCGCCGCGTGCAGCTCCGGCTCCTGAAGCGCCGGACAGCAGTCATAAATAACGTTCGCGCACGAGCGCAGCAGCGCCGCGGTATCGCCCGAGTTCAGCGCTTCCGCATAGCTGAGCTTTACGTCCACGCCCGGCTGCACAAAGTCGAGCTCCTCGCCCGCTACATAAAATTTCGCGCCCTTGCGCTTTGCCTCGTCGCGCTGCTCTGCGCGGGCAGAGAGCGCCTCCAAGAGTTTCTTATCCATTCACTTAAATCTCCTTTACCACGGGCAGCAAAAGCCCGTAATCTCGCTGTACGAGCGCTTCACGCGCCCGACGCCGCCGCTGTAGTTACCCTCGACCGTCTCGCACGAGCTCGCGCCGCCCGACAGCACGATACCGATGTGGCTGCTGCCGATGATCATGAGGTCGCCGGCCTTCGGCCTGTACCCGCTCGCGACTGTCTTGAACTTGCCGCGGCGCTCGAAGTAGCTGCGCATCTCGCTGACCGCCGTGTAGGTCGTCGGGATGGGCGCCGATGCGTGCTTTGCGCACCAGCACACGAAGATCACGCACCACGCGACGCCGTCGCAGCCCATCTCGGCGCCGTACTTCGTGCGGTTGCCGCTTCTCTCGCGGTAGCCGACTTCGCCGAGCGCGGTGTTCACGAAGCTCTGAGCCGCGCCGCCGCCGGACGTGCCGCCGAGGATGGCCGTGCCGGTCTTTCGTCCCCATGCGCTGCACTCCGCGTTCGTCCGCATCAGCAGGTCGAAGTGGTAGACGCCGTTCTCGATCTGGATCGCGCCGCCGCGGTCGTTGACCGTGTAGGTCTCGCCGTCGAGGCTTGTCCCCGTGCCCTGCACCGTCACCTTCGTGCCGAAGGCCACCGAGGGCGGCGCGGCGCACGTTTTCTTCGACGGGTCGAGCTTATTGCCCTGCGCATCGAGAAAGCCGCCCTCAAGGGCGTTCGCCGCCGGGTAGTACGCGGTGAACAACGCTTTCACCGTCGTGCCGCCGGACGCGCCGCCGCCGAGATCGGGCAGACCCCATACCTTGACGCTGTCCGCGCTCGCCGCCTTGACGGCCTCGGCGCTGCTCTTTCCTGCCGCCGCCGCGCGCGGCTCATCGAGCGCCGAAATCTCGAGGCTCATCACGTGCCCGGCGCCGCCGTACTGATGTGTCACGCTCGTCACCCGGTGCCGCCCGGAAATGCCGAAGGCGGGCGAGTTGAAGTCCAGAACCACGCCGCTCCTCACCTCGTCGCACCCCCAGATCTCCGAGATCTGGCGCTTTCGCCCGACGCGGTCTGCGCCCGCGAGCAGGTTGCGCACCCGCTGACCGAGCGCCGCCGTGCCCGGGTTCTCCGTCACGGTCTCGACCTTCTGCAAAAAGCCGTACCGCGCGATGGACGCCGCGTTCGACGCCTGCGCGCCGCGGTACGCCCGGCCGTCGCTTTCGGCCGCGATGACGACCGCATTGTACGTGTCCGAGATGCTGTCCTCGCCCGAGACCTCCCCGAGCGCCCACGTGATGTCGAACCCCGGCAGGTTCTCCGCCGGCCGGTGCATCGCCTTGATGGCGCTCGTCGGCAGCGGCGCTACCACAAGCCCGCGCTCCGCGACGTAATAATAATAGTTCTTCCCCGTCTCGGCCTCGGCCGTCTCGAGCACCTCGTCGAAGATGTCCGCCGGGGTCTTTCCGGTCCAGAGCTGCGTGATCTTCGTCGGCAGACTGCACACGCTCGCCACGCTGACGCCCGCCTTCGCGCTCGCCTGCCGGATCACCTGGTCGGCCGCGAGGTTGTTCACCTGCAAGATGATTTCGCTCTTGTTGAGGTACCAGCCGCGGTCGTAGGCCGTGACCGTCCCGTCCAGCGTCACCGTCACGATAACGCCCGAGAACACCGTATTCCCGTGGTTTACGATGCGGATCTTGTCGCCCGGCGCGAGGTTCAGCGCAGGTGTGTACTTGTCCCACACGGACTTGAAAATATGGAAGGTAACCTCGACGCTGAGTGCGTCGAGGTCGTCCTTTGCCGTCAGGTCGCCGCAGAAAGCGGTGATGTCGCGCGCCGCCGCGCCGTCCCGGTACAGGATGAGGCGGTGGTCGTCCACATATCCGGCCGCCATGGCTTAAATGCTCTCCAGCAGGTCGAATTTGCCGAACTTAAACGGCACTTCCTCTTCTACCTTGGACTTCTTCTCGAACTTCGCGAGGTAGAACTCGTCGATGGTAACGTCCGTGAGCGCCGCGCGTTCGACCTTGTTCGTGCCCTTCTGGCTGAGCGCGGTGATGATGGTGATCGTCGGCATCTCGCCCGTGCGGTACGCCTCCGCCATCATCGCCACAACGTCCGAGTCCAGCTTGAGGCAGGTAAACGTACCCTCGCCCGAGTAGCCGTTGTAAACGCGGTAGGTCGACGGGTCTCCGCAGACGTTGATGTCCTCGAAGTCACCGGCGACCTTTGCCTCGATGCTCTGCAGCGTCGTGAGCTTCTTGCCGTTAAACCACGCCGTGCCCTCGTTGCCGTGCAGGATGCGGTTGGGGTTAAATTCTCTTGCCATTGTCCTTGTCCTCCTTTACGCCATCGCGATCGGCATGATGAGGTCAGTCATTGAGCCGAGGATCTTCACCCTCGCGCCGAGGTAGACCGTGCGCTTGAAGGGGTTCGCCTTTACGGTGTCCTCGTCCCAGTCCGCCGCCTCGCTCTTGCCGCTTGCCACCCACGCCGCGCGCTGCGCGTCCACGTCGATGAACGCCTTGTTGCCGTGTTCGCCGTTCTCGTCGTCCTCGCTCCTGTAGTCGGGGTCGAGAATGTTCTCGCTCTCGAGCTGCGCAAAGTACGACGCGTTCAGCGCGCCGATAAACGCCATCTGATTGTCTCGGCTGTTGCGGTAGTTGCCGAGGTAGGTGCTGCGGAAGGTGGAGGTGATGTCGTCGCGCATCATGTCCATCGCTTCCACCGTCTCGATGAACTGCATGTCCTCGGTGCGGGTCTTGCCGTCGGTCGTGGTCATCGAGTTGATGCCCTGGCCGATGCGCACCGCGCCGTCCTCGTCGTTGAACAGGATAAACTTACCCGCGCCGAGCGCCGCGTCATTATCCGCGACCTCCTGCACCGCCCTGAGGTTCGAGCACAGGTAGTTCGTGCAGCCGCGCACGACGTTGCACACTGCGAAGATGCCGATGAGCGAGGGCAGGTACTGCACGCCGCCCTGCTCGCCGCGGCTGTCCGCGAAGGTGACCTTCTCGTTTACGAAGTGCACGACGTGCATATCGTCCGGCGCAGTGGTCACGTTAAACACCGCGGCTTTGTAGCTCTTCTTGCGGGTGCCCACCTGCGTCTTCACCCACGCCGCGAGCGCGAGACCGTCCTCCGCGCTCTGGCCTGCAATCGCGAGCCAGCCGGTTTTCACCGTGCGGCCGATCTCCGCGAGCGTGTCGGCGAGCGCGCCGTCCGAGTCCGCGCGGAACACGTGCGCCTGATACGGCGCAAAGCCCATCAGGTCGCAGATGGCGGCGTAGTTGTCCGCCGTGTACAGGCTCTTATCCGCCTGCGCGGCAGAGAGATCCGCGTACTGCTTGTGCGTGAACGTTTTGCTTGTGTCGTCTCTCACGATGAGCACCGCAACGCCGCGCTCACTGCGCGAGAGCAGGCTCACGGCCTTCTGCTCAAACGTGATTTCAATCCTGGGCATGGTTACTGCCATTTCTATCGCCCCTTTCTAAATGGTGGGCGGCTTTATTCGCCGCCCGTGTTGTTATGACAATACCGCTTTAATTGTGCGGTGTTGCCTTGTACTCCAGCTCTTCCATCGGCTCGCCCTCGGGCTCCCCTGCCGTCTCGATCCACTCGAGCCGCAGCATTGCCGCGAGCACGCCGTCCGAGGCGTCCGTCTCGATCCCGTCCTCGGGATACAGCCACACGCCGCCGATGTCGACGCCCTCCCCGAGTGCGCAGCGCAGTGCCTCCGCCGCCGTCAGCAGCTCGTTTCTCGGCGCGTGTGCGTCCTTCGGGTAGTAGTAGATCTCGACTTCCGCGCCGCGCTCGGCATATTCTGCCGTCCGCGCCTCGTCCGCCACCGCGAGATCGATGCGGTAGCTCGGCCGCGGCAGCGGCTTTTCCGTATCGTCCCGCACGCGAAGCGCCGGAAGCGCCGCCTCCCGCAGCGCACTCGACACCGCCGCGCCGAGCGCGTCGTCGAGCGCCTGCCATGTAATGCTGCTCATATCTTCCGGATCACCTCATCTGCCAGTTCTTCAACTGCCGCCGCGAAGGTCGGCGCGTACTCGTCGCGCGCCGAGTCGAACACCTTCTTGCCCTCCATGAGCTTGCCGGTCCTCTTGTCGCGCTTTTTGACGCGCCAGCCGTACTCATGCAAATGCGCCACCGGGTCGGACGAGTAAACGCGGATGCACACCGCCTTGCCGCGGTAGTAGAGCTTGCCGCGCTTGATGCTTTTGTGGTACGTGCCGGCGGCACGCTCGACGCCCTTGCGGTGCACCGCCTGCTTGCGCACCTTCGCGCGCGCCTTCTGCGCCGTCTTTCGGCGCAGCTTCGTGCCGTGGTCGCGCAGCAGCTTCTTGACCTTCTTCGTGGTCTCCTTGTCCGCGTCCCGGAGTGCGTCCGCGAACGCATAGATCTCGCTGCATGTAAAGCCGTCACGTGCCATCGGCCGTCACCTCGCCCTCGTGCGCCGTGCAGAAGATCTCCATCCAGCCGCGCCGGCTGTAGATCGGCAGCCAGTACGAAACATCGAGCCGCAGCCCGCGCACGACAAAGTACATCTCCCGGCAGATGTCCGGAAGGCTTGCCTCGCGGACCACGACGCGGTGCGTAAGCTCCGCCCGCGTCGCGCCGCCCTCGAGGCTTTCCGCCCGCCCGGACGTCGGCGTCACCGCCGCCCAGACCGTCCGCTGAAAAGCGTACTCATAAACGGTCTCGCCGTTGTCCTGCTCGCGCGCCGCCGCGCGCCAGACCTCCGCCCGGTCGCGCAGGTCGCTGACCTGAGTTGCCATCAGCTGCCGCCTCCCTCGTAAGCGCACACGAGCTTGAGCTGCGTGAGCATCTGCCGCACGATGGGCGGCACAGACTGGAGCGCCTGCGCCGCGCCCGCGACGCAGCGCCCCTCGTACTGCTCGAGCACCATCGCGTGCGCGATGATGTCGTACATCGCCTCGTGCCCCTCGCGCACGCATCCCGCGCCGTCGAGGTAGGCCTCCGCCGCCGCCAGCAGACCGGCGAGCAGCTCATCATCCTCGCTGTAGTCGATCTTGCAGTAGCGTTTTACGGCCGCAAGCCGCTCCGCCTCTGCCATCCTTACGAGAGGGTCAGCGAAACGGCAGCCGCCGCTGCGGAGTCAAAGACCTGCGCATCCAGACGGGTGATCGCGCGGACCTCGGTGGAGTTGGTGCGCCATGCGCTGCCGCCGACGTCGGTAGACGCGATCTCCATCGGCTGACGGCGGAACAGGGTCGCGTACTGGGTGAAGTCACCGAAGTAGATCGGCGTGGTGGTCGAGGGCGAGGACGTTTCCGAAGTCACGGACGCGAGCGTACCGTTGGAAACGACGGAGACCGGACGGCCGAACAGCATCTTGCCGACAGCGGCGGACGGATCCGGCTGCAGCAGCGGGCGCTTGTTGGCGTCGAGCAGCTGGTCGAGCGCGTTGAAGCCGTCCTGGTTTACGATGAAGTGCGCGGTTGCCGAGATAGCCGGGTCGAGCGAGACGTTGAGCAGCTTCTTGAGCGTTGCGATGACGTTCGCCGCGGTTGCAGCCGTTGCCGCAGCGTCCAGGGCGGCGAGCTTGGTCACGAGCAGATTGTTCTCGGTGATGACCTGCTTCTTTGCCATCCAGCGCGAGATATACGCGAGCAGCGCCTCGTCGGTGTCGCGCAGCAGGTCGTTGGAAACCGGCAGGAACAGACCGTAGTCCTCTACCTTGTAGCTGAGCTTCGCAAAGACCGGCTTATCGTCGTTCGGGATGGTCTCCATCTCGCTCATCTTGGTAAAGCCCTTGGTCGGCTGGGTGTCGACGACGCGGGTGCCGGACAGGAAGGACACATTCTCGACGGAAAACAGGTCCGCCAGCGGCACGAGGCTGCGGCGCAGCTCGTTGATGGTGGTCTGCACGTCCTCCGGCACGATCAGGCCGCCGTCCGCCGGGGTGCCCTCGGTCATCTGGTTCGCGTTCTCGACGGCAGCCGCACGGCGCACGATGTCCGCATTCTCGTCGAACGCGCGGCGGTTGCCGCGTGCCTGGGCGCGGATGCACTCCGCAAAGGCGTGCATGCACTCAGCGGAGTTTACCGCCTCGCCCTCGCCGGACTGCGCGCCCGGCTCCTGCGGCATGCCGCCCTCCGGCGCCGGTACGGACGCCTCTGCATCCATGATGGCCTGTACGCGCGCGATCTCCGCGTCGACGTCGGCGAGCTCGTTCTGCGCCGCGGCAAAGCCTGCGGTGTCGCCCGCCTCGTTGGTGGACTTCATGCGGTTTACGATGCCCTGCTTCTTGTTCAGCAGCTCCAGCAGCTTCTTCTTCATGTGGTTTTCCTCCTTCAAGAGTAAGAGTTCGGTTGATTTTTTACGGCAATACCGCCGCAGCTTTCATTGTGCGGTGTTGCCTTAAAGTTCCGCGCGTGCGCGCTGCAGCGCCGCCTCGGCCTCTGCAATTGCGATCGCGCCGGTGTTCAAATTGAACACCGCGCCCTCCGGCGCGGCGGGCTCACCGGCTCTGGCCTCTGGGGTCTTACCCTCTGGGCTCTGGCTCTTTGTCGCCTCGATGTACGCCGCGCGCAGCTTATCCATGTCGGGCAGGCCGCCGACGGCATTGAAGATGTTCGCCGGATTTACCGGCTCGCCGGGCTGCGGCTCATCGCCGATGATCTCGTCGACGAGTCCCGCGTCGAGCGCCGCGCGTGCCGAGAGAAAGGTCTCGCGGTCCATCAGCCGGCGCAGCGCGTCGTGCGAGGTCTTTCCGCGCACCTTGCCCTCGTAGGCCGCAATAATGCTTTCTGTAATACTCTCGAGCATCTGCACGCTCTCGCGGTGCACGCCCTGGTTGCCCTCGGTAATGGTGCTCGGCAGATGGATCATCACCTGACCCACCGGCGACACCGCCGCCGTATCTGCGCCCGCCATGACGACGCTCGCTGCCGACCCTGCGAGGCTCTGCACCTCGGCGCGCGTGTGCACGCCCTGGCGGGACGCGTTCCGCAGCAGGCTGTACATCTCGAACCCCGCGAACACCGAGCCGCCGCCCGAGTTGATCTCGAGCACGAACTCCTCGCCCTCCGGGTTCTGCGCGAGCGCGCCGCGGATGTCCGCCGGGCAGCTCGCCGGAATGCCCCACCAGCGCAGGATCGGCGCGTCGCCGTCCGCTACGATGTGGCCGTTTAATCTGTATCGCATCCTCACTCACCTCCTTCCCTACCGTTGCCGCCGCCGTTGCGGCTGCGGCTGAGTTCCCTGAAATCCTCGAGCGGTACATAGTTGAGCGATGCCAGTCTGTCGCCGCCGCCGGGCACGTCCGGCAGATCCTCGAGCGCGCGGATGTCGTTGACGGAGTAAACGCCGTTCTGGTGCATGGTCTGGTACCACGCGCCGCGGGCGCTCCAGTCGCCCCTCAGCTCGCCCATCATGTTGCGCCGCAGCTGTAAGCCTCGTGCGCTCTCGCTCTCGAGCAGCAGCTTGTGCGTGTCCTCCTGCTCGTGCTCGGAAACGATGGGGCTGAGCGTTCGCTGCATGTACTCGATGGCGGCCTGTGTGTTCGCCGCATAGCTTTCCTTGCCTGCGCCGAGCTTGTAAAACGGAATGTTGAACAGCCGCGCGATGTCCTCGACGCTCGCCGCCTTGGTCTCGATGAACTGCGCGTCGCGGTTCGTGGCCGTCAGCGGCGTGTATTTCAGGCCGTTGTCCAGCACCGCGATGCGGAAGGCGTTGTCTGCGCCGCTGTGGATGCTCTCCCAGTTCTCGCGGATGCGGTTTTTCAGGTCGATGGCGTTGCCGTTCTCGTCGAAGCGCGTTTTGCTCGAAAGGTCGGTCTCCGTTGCGAGCACGCCCGACACCTGTCCGCCGTTCTTGTAGTAGTTGCCCTCGTACCGCTGCGCCTGCAGCGCCGTCTCGATGGTTTCCGCGCCGCGTCTGAGGTAGCTCACGCCCTCGAGGCCGTCGGTGGAAAATGCCTTGTAGTGCAGCACATCCTCCGGCCAGAACTTGCGGTATTCCTGCGTCTTCGGGTTGATGCCCACGTACCACAGCTTTGCGTTGCTGTCGAGCAGCGGCATCATGTACCCCGGCGCGATCGGCAGCAGCTCCACCGGCACGCCCCACTTATCGCGCAGAATGAGCGCGTAGGCGTTGCCGTAGGCGATGCGCCGCGACTCCATCAGCTTGTGATAGTCGAACGCCGTCAGCGCCTCGGTCGGCCTGCCCGTCAGCAGCCGCAGCGCCGGGTGGTCGGTCACGCGCTCGCGCGTACCGCTGTCCATCAGGTACACCGGCATCTTCGCGATGCTGTCCGAGATGATCTCGATGCAGGCGTTCACCGCCGGCAGCTTCATCGCCTGCATTTCCTTTCCGCCGAACAGCGGCCGGTCGCTGCTGTACCAGCCCGTCGGGTCGTCGAGCGTCAGCGTGCCGCCCTGCCCGGTGACGCGCCGGATAAACTGTCCGATCATGCGCTGTCACCCCCGATGGCGGAGATTACGCCCTCGGCGATGAGGAACACCCCGGCCGCGATGAACGCCGCCGGCACGCTGACCATCGTCAGTCCGACAACGATGCAAACAGCACCGCCGCAGACCAGAAGATCGGGCAGAATTTTTGCGATATTCTTCATGCCTCTGTCACCTCCTCGGGCACATCTGCGTCCAGCTCGTCGAGCAGGGCGCACTCGTCTGTCGTCGCGATGCCGATGTAGGCGAAAAATGCAGCTCGCGCGTGCGCGTCCTCGCCGTGCTTCTCCTCCCACATCTCCACCGCCTCGCGCCATGTCACCGTGCGGCACTGCTCGTTGCGGCCGGCCGCGATTCGTCGGATCTCTTCCTCTGCCGCGATGTAGTTCAGCTTCTTCTTGCGCATGTAATCTCACCCCCTTTCACATGTGCCAGTCGCTCGCCGCCACGCTGTCCGCGAGCGTCGGCTCCGGCGTCAGCAATGCCGTGGCGAACGCGATGATCCACGCCACCGTCATATCGATGCGGCCGCGGCTGCGCTTTTTCGTCGGCTTGATGTTCTCGTTGTCGTCGGTGACGCACCGCACGTTCAGGAAGCACTGCCGCGCCGCCGTGTTGTGCACGTGCAGCATCTCGTGCTCGCGGATGAGCCGCTCGAGCTCCTTCATCGGCGGCGAGATCGTGCGGATACCCTGCGGGATTTCCACTACCTCGGTCGCCGTCCCGGCGAGCCGGTCGCGGATGTTCTGCATCACCGTCGCGCCGAGATACGGGTCAAAGCCTACCATCTGGAGGTCGTAGTCCTGTGCCGCTTGCACGACTGCGTCCGCTACCGCCTCGAAGTCGATGATGTCGCCCTCACAGCCGTGCAGGAAGCCCGCCCGCATCCAGTCGCGGTACGGACAGTGATCCTCGCGCTCGCGCGCCTCGATGCCGTCGAGCGGCATCCACCCGGTCGGCAGCGCCACCCAGTGCGGCAGCCCCTCCTGCGGCGGAAAGACGAGCACGAAGGCCGTAAGGTCGGTGCTCTTGGAGAGGTCGACGCCGCCGAAGCAGCGCTTGCCGCGCAGCAGCCGCACCGCGTCCGTCCAGTGCGCCGCGCCCTCCGGATTCCACTGCGTCTTGTCGTAGATCGTCACCGGGATCCACCCGACGCTTGCCGTCGCGATCCACTGGTTAAGCCTGAGCCACCGGAACAGCCGTTCCGCCGCCTCTGAACGCTTCGCGTCCTGTGCTTCCGCGCGGATGGCGCTCAGCCGCAGCGTCCGCCCGATCGACGGGTTGCAGTCGCGCCACAGCTGCTCGTCGAAGATGTTGAGCTCCTTGAGCTTATCCTCGTCCTCCACGAGGCCGAGGCCGTAGATGATCGGCAGCCAGCGCGGATCGTCCTGCGCCCGCTCGTCGCGGTCGCCTTTGCGGTACCGCCAGATGCCGAGCGCCTTCTCGTGCACCTCCCAGCCGATGCTCTTCCGGTCCGGGTCATCGCCTGCCGTCGTCAGCACGATCCACACCGGCTGACGGCGGGCAGCGCCCGCGCCGAACGTCATAACGTCCCACAGATCGCGGTTCGGCTGCGCGTGCAGCTCGTCGAAAATGACGCAGCTCGGCTTGTAGCCGTGCTTGCTGTAGGCCTCCGAGGACAGCACCTTCATCTTCGAGCCGCTCACCGTGTCGAAGATGGTCTTGGTGGAGTCCACGATGCGGCTGCGCTTTTTGAGCGCGGGCGAGGACTCTACCATGAACTTCGCCGCCGCGAACACAATGCCCGCGTTGTCGCGGTCCGCCGCCACGAGGTAGATCTCGCCGTTGGTCTCCCCGTCCGCGAACAGGTGGTACGTGCCGAGACCGGCCGCGATCTCGCTCTTGCCGTTCTTCTTCGGGATCTCGAGGTAAAGGTATTGATATTTGCGCAGATACTCGCCCGGCTCGTCCTCGTCCTCGGTCATCTCGCCGTAAAACGACTGCACCATATCGCGCTGCCAGTCGATCAGCCGCAGCGGCACGCCGCTCGAGCACGTCAGGCACTCGAGATAGTCGCACACAAAATCCGCCTGCTCCCTGTCAAACACCGCGCCGCCTCCTTTCGTTTATCCACATCATGCACAGCCTTATCCACACCGGCACAATATCTTGTGGATAAAGCCAAAAAGAAAAGCCGACACCTCACCCCTCTTTCGGGGTTAAAGATGTCGGCTTGGAGGCTCGCTGGCCTCTGGCTCGCGCTGCGAAAACGCAGCGGACATTGGTTTTGCGCTGCATTTTTGCAGCGGTTTGTCTCCGGTGCTCCGGCGGAAGGCGCGCCCGTTCCGTAAGGCGCGCCGCCCTTGGAGAGTCGCATATGACCTCGGACGGCCTGACCACGCCGCCCGCCGCAGCACCGGCTCACTACTTGTAACTACTTGAAACTACTTGAAACTACCGGCAGCAGCGTGATAATGGAGTTCGGCGAGACGCACGCCGCGCTTTTCGCCCGCCTCGCCCGTTAAGCCGAGCGCCGCATTTGCCGGGTCGAAGCATTTAAGCGTCGCCGTACGCATCGCCTTGCTCTGATAATTATTTCCTGTCATACGTCCACTCTCCTGTTCCATGCGCTTACAAGTGCGCGCTTGATTTCTTTCAGATACTCTCTCATTTCAGGGCTGTACATTATCCGTCCAGCCACCTGTTTTCCAGCGCGCAGAAACCATATACCGCGCCGCAGGTCAGCGCGATCCAGAACACCCAGAACATAACGATAAGCACTCCTTCATTCTTCACAGCGCGGTCTACGACCGTCTGCGGCTCTGTGTCGGCATAGAACTCATTATCTTCCGCGATCATATGATCTTTGATCCGGGTATGTATGCTGCCGACCATGCTGGCGTCTGCGACTACGTAATAATGCCGCAGCTCACTGTTGTCATAAATCATACTGCCCTGCCGATGGGTGGATACAGAAAACTTGTCCGCAGGAAATGATACACCCATAAACGAAAAAGTTTCCGTGCTGTCTTCTTCTCGTTTCACCCTGTCCCACGTCCAATACACCTCGGTGCGGGTGTATGTGTGCCCCTTTCCGTCCGTAGATGTCACCACGCGCGTGTGCATGGTGTATCGTTCCGTGATTTTGGTCAGTATTGCGTATTCGCCGTCCAAATCATCTGCCGAAACAGGTTGTTCAGCGATCAGATTGCCGTAAGCGATGATGTTTCCGAAATCGGTAGCCAGCGCGTACTGAAACTGCCCATCGTCTGTGATCTGCGCTGCCGTGGTGAATTTCTCGTTTTCTTCGGCAATATGGTCACCGATTTTACTGCCGATCAGGAATCCCAGCGCCAGCATAACAAACACGATTGCAACGCTGAATGCCATTTCACGAGGCTTAATTTCCATCGCTGTCACCGAACAGGTTCTGCGGAGCATCTTCCGGTGCGTCGTAGTCCGCATAGGTCGTGTCGATTGCCTGATAGTTCATTACGCGCAGCAGGAAACCAGTTGGGAAAGACCGTACCAGTTTGTTGTATGTCCGTACCTGCTGATTATAGTTGTTGCGGTACTGCGCGATCTGGTTCTCGGTCAGCGCAAGCTCGGTCATGAGCTGCTTGTAATTTTCGTTTGCCTTGAGTTCCGGGTACTGCTCTGCAACGGCGTTCAACGCAACCTGCGCTTGTTCGACCTTACCGGACGCGGCAGCAGCGCGAGCCTGTGTAATCCTGGTCAGCGTATCGCCCTCGTAATTCTGGTAGGACTTCACCGCGTCCGCCAGATTGTACACGAGGTCAACACGGCGTTTCTCGGCTACCTGTACGTCGGCTGCCGCCGAACTGACCTGTTCCTCTGCCGACACCGCACGGTTATTGGCCGATATGAATGCAGCGGCAATCATAAGTACCAGCGCTGCCACGATGGCCAGCACGATTAAAGCAATTTTCTTCATTTCCGTTCATCCCTCTGCGTTTCTGTTTTGCCGCGTCGCAAGTCCTTCCACGTGTCACAGAGCCTCCAAAACGCGTCTGTGGTTTCCTGCCCCATGAACAAGAACAACCGCAGCAAACCAAGCGTGATAATCGATCCGCCCAGAATGACAGCCGCATAGATATAAACGCTTGCGATTCTGGTAACTATATCAAGCATCATCACTCGAAGCCTCCATCTTTACCGCCGCGCCCTCGGCGTAAAAACGGCAGTTTTCGCAGCTCATACCGTCACCTCTGCGCACTCCGCGCCGCAGGCCGCATAGCCTGCCAGGTCGACAAAGCTGTCCGCCGTGCCGCCGACGCAGCTCGTGCCGACACGCGCGATTTTAAGCAGCGCCATCAGCATCGCGACATCTGCCGCCGTCACCGTGACAATGGCGTCCGGCGAGACGCACGCCGCGCGGAGATAAGTCTCCCAGAGCTCTGCGATGCAGCCGAAGCTGTCCTCCGGCGAGCCGTAGTCCTCCTCGCGCTCACCGCACACGCACGCACGTGCCTTTTCGAGCACCGCCGCGCGCGTCAGCTTTTTCGCCTCGCCCTCGCCCTCGTCCGGCTCATCCTCAGTTTCGAGCTTTTCCGCCTCGACGGCAATGCCCTCGATCGGATAGCTTGCCGGCTGCGCGCAAATCCTCTCGTTCAGCAGCACCGACTGAATTTCCACATCCGCCGTGCGCAGCCTGTCCTCCACATCCGCGAAATCTCCGCAGATGCCTATCAGCGCCCTGCGCATCGCAGCGGCGACCTTTTTGTATTTCTCCTGCGTCAATTCGGCACACTCCTTTTCCTCTTCCTCGACGGCAATGCCCTCGGCCGGGGCATCTGCCCTCCAGTAGTCGCTATCCTCATACGGCAACGCTGCCCGAATTTCATCCTTCGTGGCGCGCAGCAGGTATTCCGTGCTCGGACCGTCGCTCATAATGCTCAGCAGAGCTTTGCGCATCGCTGACGCGGCGCGTCTGTATTTTTCCTTTTGCGTCATGGTCTCTCCTTCTTTCTTTTCCGGCGCTCTGACGGACGGACCGCGCGAAGCGGTCGCGCCCGACGGAGTTTGCAAAAACCCGCCCATGCCTCTCGGGCAGCTCTTGCCGCCCGTCACAGCGCCGGATCAATTTTCAGTTTGGGCGCGGCGGCAGGATTCGCACCTGCACCGCCATCGTGGCGCCCCTTAGATAGAGGCCGCTCTCCTGTTGAGCTACGCCGCGCGTATTGCAGGTGTTCAAATTGAACACCGTTTTTGCCCTCTCGTGTCCGCTTTCTCCTGCCCTCCGGCGGACGCACCGCTCGTCAGCATTCCGGTGCAATCCGTCGTATCCTTGCCCGCGTCCCGGCGCGGTCGGCCGGCGCATATGGCTATCGCCGCCCGCCGCAGGACAGGAGTCTCGCGACAGCTTTTCCGGCGCTCTGACGGACGGGCGAGGACAAAGAAAGGAAAACCTCGCCGCGTTCGCCCTGTTAGGAATAGATAAACATAAAGGGGGTAGAGTTCGGGCGGCCATCTCGCCCGTCAGAGCGTCGGAATATTCACTTTTTGCGTCGCCTGCGCGTCTTTCGCCGCAGCCGGTCGTGCGGGCATTCGCGCACCTGCCCGGCGCGCCGCCATGAACTCTCGCAGAACCCCTGCGCATTGATCATCGGGCACGTCAGCGGGCAGATCGTCCGTTTCTGCATTTTGTCCTCCTGTCCTCGTCCGAGGCTCTGACGGACAGGCGAGGAAATATCACAAAACTCACCTGCCGCCAAAGGTCGAAGCTCGAGCAGGCATTGCACTGCCCGTCACAGCCCCGGACAAACCTCACGCTTTCCGGCGCTCTGCCCGCTCGCGAAGCATCCGGCTGAGCGGGTCCTCGTCGGCCTCATCCTTGGGCGGCTCGGGCATTACCAGACGGCAGCGTGCCGACACGCTCAGCCCAAGCGCCGCCGCGCAGCTCTGGCACTGGCCGAAGTAAACGTTCGCCGTCTTGGTCCAGCTGCCCGCCTCCTTGGCGTCGCCCTGCATGATCGCGCGGTTCGCCCAGTTCTGCGCGTTCTGCCAGGCGGCGCGAGCGATAAAATACCGCGCCAGCATGTCATAGTCAAGGTCGGAAAAGATATGCAGGGCAACCAGCTTTTTCGCGGTTTGCCGGTACTCGTCCGCCATTCCCTGCGGCAGGTACTTGGGCACCTGAATGCGCTTCGGCTCCTTCGCGCGCACCTCGCGCTTTGCCTTCTCCTCGATCTCCGCATCCGTCCGGTGTCCCCGCATTCGCTTTCGCGCCTGCTTGATGTCCACCGTCCCGTCCGCCTCCCGCGGAATTGGCTTGCTTGCTGGCATATCTCGTCACCTCACTCTCTCAAATTCCGAAGCCGCTCGGCCTTGCGGCCGGTCAGCGTCTCCCATCGGCGTAAAATTACATCGCAGTACCGCGGCGACAGCTCCACCGCCACGCATTTACGGTTTGCCTGCTCGCAAGCCAGCAGCGTCGTGCCGCTGCCGCAGAACGGGTCATACACCGTGTCACCAACGTCCGTGCTGTTGCGGATCAGGTAGTCAAACAGCGGAATCGGCTTCATGGTCGGGTGGTCGCGGTTCGCCTTCGGGCGCGGACAGTCGATCACGGTCATTTGGCTGCGGTCGCTGCACCACTTGTGCGCGGCTCCCGGCTTCCAGCCATACAGGCACGTCTCGTGTTTCCATTGGTAGTCCTGGCGGCCCAGCACAAAGCAGTCCTTGTTCCAGATCAGCTGCTGGCGCACCGGCCATCCAAGCTGTTCCACCGCCTGAGCGAACACACCCCACGTTTTGTCCGCACACCAGATGTAATACGCTGCGCCCTCTCGCAGCCACTCGCTGACAGCACCAAACGAGCCGGTCAGCAGTTCCATCAGCGCGTCACGGTCAGCGCCATCATTCTCGATGGTCATTGCATCGCCGGTCTTGCCGACGTAATCGACGCCATACGGCGGGTCAGTAAGCAATAAATCAACTTTTTGTGTTACCCCCCCCCCGAAAATTTTGTCTAAATACGGTTTTTCGGTACAATTTCCACACCAAAGGATGTGGTCTCCGAGTTTCCACACATCGCCGTCCTGTGCGCGGCTGGGCGTGTCGGCATCCGGTTCGCCGCTGTCGCCGTCATCTTCGGCGGCAGGCGGTTCTTCGTTCGGGTCTTCCATTTCCAAATCAGCTGCCGAGAATCCGGTGATCGTCAGGTCCATGCCCGCGGCCTGAATTTCGCCCAGCTCAAGCGCCAGCATCTCGGTGTCCCAACCGGACTGCTCCGCGAGCCGGTTGTCCGCCAGAATGTATGCACGCCGCTGCGCATCCGTCAGATGCTCAACGAGTACGCACGGCACCTCGGTCATGCCCTCGGCCTGCGCCGCCAGTACGCGCCCATGGCCTGCAATGATATTCCGGTCGCTGTCAATCAGCACCGGATTGACAAAACCAAACTCTCGCAGGCTCGCTCTGATCTGGGCGATCTGGCTCTCGCTGTGCGTCCTCGCGTTCCGCGCATACGGCACCAGCTCGTCGATCGGCACCCGCGCCAGCTGCTCCGGCATAAACCACGCCGCTTTTACCTCGCCCGGACCTGCCGGACCGGCGCTTTTCCTGTTTGCCATTTCCAAAACCTCCAAAATTCCCGCTCCATTGGGAAAAAATCTCGCACGGAAGCCCGGCTGCGGTCAGACGCCCCGCCGCCGAAAACTTTTTCGGGGTGGGGGGTAGTCCGGGAAATCTTGCGATTTCCCGCCAAAGCCGCGCACGTCGCGCCTGCACTGCGCTCGTCCAAGCGTCAGCCCTTCCGGCCGCTCTGGCCGCGAGATTTAGCTCGGCTTTCCGCCATGGTCTTTGCGCTGTGGCAGATGTGGCACAGGCTTTGCAGATTGCTGCGGTCCGTGAACTTCTCCCAGTCGCCGTTATGCGGCTCAATGTGATCCACGTCCGTCGCTGTGGTGCGTCTGCCATGCCGTGCACACTCCCGGCACCATGGCTCACGCAGCAGCTGCGTCGGCCGGAGATCATCCGTCCAGAGCTTGGTGCTGTACCATGCGCGCCACTGCCTGGACTCTGCCGAGCGCCGGTCCGCGTCTCGCGGCTTGTGCTTGTCGCAGTATCCGCACCTCACGAGCTCCCGGCAGCCCGGATGGCGGCACGGCCGCAGCGGCTTAGTCGGCATAGGCGATCATGTCATGCAGCGCCGCCGTCGTGCTGGCGATGATGCCATCGAGCCGGATAATGCGCACAGTCAGCGCATGCCGGCGCTCGAAGCGCGGCTCGAGCTCACGCTCGGCGATCAGCTCGCGGCGCCGTGCTCGCAGCGCATCAAGATTTTTCTTGTAATCCGGGATCATCTCGGCAACCGTCTGCACGGCCTCGCCTCCTTCCGGTGGAAATAAAAAAAACAGGAGCTGGCTTGCAACACTCGACGAACATTGCGCTCGAGTGTTACGAAGTCAGCTCCTGTCTGCTTAGACGTTGGCTTACACCGTCGTAGTCGACGGTGGACTCACATTTGCATCTTTCGCACCACAGCGGAAACTGCTGCAGCGTGGTTGTTCCCGGCACGACCCAAACCTTGGTCGGCTTGCCGCATCGCGGGCACCGGATCTTTTTTCGATTTTGATTATACACGCGATTTACTCCTTTGTCTACCCCTGCTTGGCTTTTTCTCCAATCCCTGTTGATATGTTATAGAGCATTCCAAGCCAGAAACAACGCGCGTATGCGTGCGCGTTGCGTTATTATTATGAACTGCCGCCGACCAGGGCAGCAGGTATTTTACAAACTTACAGGATGCGATCTCATTCCGGCCGCCGCCCTCATCGAGCACCTGTGCGCCCGGTGGTGCGTCAACACTCGTGCCGTCGTCCACCCACTCGTAAGTCGTGACCGGTCGGTCAAAGTTGCGACTGGGTACAAACTGTTTTTTGCCGTTCAGGCTCGCTTCCCGGCGTTCTTTGGTAAGATAACCGGCCCAACCGTCGTAGCCACGCTCACGGATGTAATTGAGCTGCACATCATCGCCCCAGAGCCAGAGCGACTTGAAAAGCTCAAGATCGCCGCCGATTGCATTGATAATAATATGCGCGTGAGGCCGGTGGTCTCCGTGCCTGCCCTCGAGGACGTAGATGTACTTGAGATCCGGCAGACCTCGCGCTTTGCGGTAGGCCCGCATCTGCGAGAACACTTTGCCGAGGTGCTTGCGTGTCACGTCGGCGCTCTCCGGTAAATCCTCATCGCGATACGTCGCAGTCAAAACCAGATCGTTCTCCGCAAAGTTGCACGCGATCAGCTGCTCGAGCTTGCGCTGCGCCGTATTGGCGTTGGTGCGCTGGATCTGCTCCTCCGTCACCTCGCGGATGCGCTTGCGCTCCTGCTTGCTGGCGTTCGGCCGCGGCACAGTGTAAACCGCGTCCCAGACGAGCCGTCCGGCCCGCACTGTTTTCCTTCGTTTCACTTTCCCCTCCCCGGTGTTCAAATTGAACACCATAGCGGACGAGTTACCCCGTCCGCGTAGTTACTAAGAATATCCGCAATTTTCATTTTTGTCAATCGCAGGGATTTTTTCAATCGTCCTCAGGGTCGTAATTCTCGTCAACCCAATCGCTAAACTCCTTTGTCCCGATGATAATGCAGTGTTCACCGCCTTTAATGCTTATGTATGCCGCGCCGGAACCATCAAGCACCTCAAGCAGCTTTCTCATACCACTCTGCTCGCCGCGCAGCACCGCGTGTACCGCATCATTGATCGCGACGTTCGGCTTGTAGCCGTCCTTGCCATAAGATTTCATTTTTGCCCTCTCCTCTCGCAAAACTCTGCCACCGCCTGCAGCTTGTCGGCCGCCTCACGGATGATCGCACAGCCGCCCGTGCCGCAGTTATGCTCGTGCCCGCAGCCGAGGCAGGCCAGAGAGCCGGTCTGGACTTTCAGCCTTCTGAGGGCTTCGATAAGTTCATCGGTTTTCATATGTGTCCGCTCCTTCCCCATAAAACAAACTGATTTGATCTGCAAATTTGCTAAACCGCTTTTCGGCAGCATCGAAATATGTCCGGTCGATTTCAAAACCTGTGAAATCCAGTCCAGCCTTATATGCCGCGATCCGGCTGCTGCCGCTCCCTAAATGGGTATCCAGCACGCGCATACCCGGCGACGCATAACGCTGAAACAGCCAGTCATACAGCGCAACCGGCTTCTGTGTCGGGTGAATACGCACCTCATTGAGTGCCTTATTCCCTTGCTGAATGTGCCCCTCCGCAACGCTTTTCCCCTGCAGCATACCGCTCCACATATACCGAAATAGACGCACGCTGGTAAACAGGTCGGTGGCGGCAATCTCGCAATCCGAGAAACTCGAGCTTTGGTTGCATTTGTCCCACACAATCCGGCCGGGCGCAAAATCATAGCTGAAATAATTGCAGCCCCAAATGATGTAGTGCTTTGACACTCGCCGCAATTCGTCAAAGTATGCCTTTCCCGGCACTTTCCATGCTGCTGATACAGGGTAATAATTGCGCCGCACTCTGGTTCGGCTTACGTTGGAGCCGTAATAGTGGCGGCGTTCCGGTCCGCTAAAGTACGGAGGGTCTACCACAGCGAGATCGAAACAGCCGTCTTGGAACTGCGCCATTCCCTCCATGCAATCCATGCAGTAGCAATGGTTGGTTTCAAGCATGGCCGTTGCTCTCCCGTTCCAGCAGCTCCTTCCGCAGCTCCTTGAGTTTATCCGTCAGCAGGCTCTCGGCCTTGTTCCCAGCTTTCAGTTTGCCGCCCTTGTCGCCGAAGTTGTAACGCGGACGGTTGACGTTATGCGTACCGCCGCCCGGAAAGAAATCGTCGCCCTCATACCAGCTGGCCGTGAAAAAGCTGCCGTCCGGCAGGTCGAGCCGGTACACGCTAAGCCCGATCTCAGGCGCCTTGTGCCAGATGCCCCAGTTCTGCCAGCCAGACAGCACGGCCTTGCGCTTGCTTTCGTTCGTCAGGGCGATAACGTCCTGACGGGTCAGTTCCAGTATCATACTTTCCCTCCCAATTCTTTTAACCGTGTCATCGGACACCGCTCGCACTTGTCCACCATCGCCTCATAGTCCAGTTCAAAAGGAAACTTACAATACTCATCGCAGATCTCACCTGCGAGCTTGTTTACCGTCTGCTCCCAGCAGCCTGTATGGAATATCGGACCAGAGCGCACACCCTGTCCGCAAAACTTACACTTAGCCATTATTCCGGCGTCACCTCCGTCCAATGCGTTACTGTTACGCTTGCCGGGCAGTCCTGGTCTTCAGCAAAGCGCCAGCCATCCTCCCAGCGGACATACTCGCCATAGCTCCCGTTATCCTTGCGGCACAGCAGCGGCACGGCCTCGGGCGGCTGCTCGGCGGGATACTCATGCCAGATTTTCGCCTCCGGCCGACCGGCAATCATCTCGAAGGGGTCCACCCCCGCCCAGTCGGCCAGACAGAAAAGGTCATCCAGATCGGGTGCGTGGCAGTCCAGCGGATCATCCCACAGCCAGTTCGTATACCAGCGTTTCGGGAAGTTCTCAAGATCTTCATAGCTCGTAATTCCGACGCCAGCGAGCGCGAGCTTGATATGCCGCCGCGCCATCGCGAGCGGCGATTTCATGAAGGCGTCCTCGCGCTGCTGGCGCTCGGCCTTGCGCGTCTCGGCGTCCTTCGCGCTCGTGATGCGCTGTTTCACCACGCCGCACACCTTTTCGCACCCGTCCGCCTTGTCGCAGCTGTGGCAGCAGCCGGGACACTTGCCGTCCCGCACCCACGCCGCGCGCTTATCCATGCCTGTGCAGGGATGGGGCGAAAAGCTCTCCGCCGGGCAGGTCAGCTGCGTGAAGGGATACTCCGCCGCCTTTTTATGCGCCTTGATCTTTTTCGCGTCAAGGTTGTACATTTTGCCTTGATATGCGCCGTGCAGCTTGCGCTGCAATTCCGCATCGCACTGGCTCAGTTCATAGGCGGCGCTGTCGTTGATGCGGTGACACTTAAAATCGCCCTTCCACGCCTTGGTCAGTCCGTTGTCGATTGCCTTTGCCCTGGCAATCTGGCTCTCGGACGTTTTGAGTACCTCGGCGACATAACTGCGCAGCTTGCCCGGTAGTGCAACCACGCCGCGTGCCTGCAAATCCTTGAGCGCAGCCTCGATCTCCTTTGCGGCTCGTCCGGTGTACTCAGCGGTCAGACCGCCGCCGCCGCGTGCCATCGTGTTGGTCCAGTGCAGGATCAGCGTCTGGATAGACGGGTCAAGGTCGGCATCGAGCACAATACAGGGCGCGGCCTTGCGGTCGAGTAGCGCCAGCGCGTTCCGACGGCGGTGACCGGCGAGCAATAAGTACCCGCCCTCGGTCTTGCGGCGCACCACAAGCGGCTGCTGCAAGCCGATGACCTCGATGGACTCCGCCAGCTCGTCAATGCCGGTCTGCGTGTAGGTGTTGGCGGCGTTCTCCTCAATTTCCGCAAGCGCAATCTCCTGCACCCTCATTTCTCCGGTGTCCGATTTGGACACCGCCTCACCCATCAGCTCCGCAAGATTAAATTTCTTTGCCATATCACTCCACCTCCATCAGTTCTTTGACCCACGCCCGGTAATCTCGGGCGGCCGCCGAGGTCGGCGACCAGCGCGTAACCGGCTGGGCGGCGTAGGTGCTCTCCGTCACCTTGTCCGTGCGGCGGATTTTCCGGTAAAACAGCGGAATCGGGCTGTGCTCTCGCAGCCAGTCCTCGCTCTGGCGCGTTGCGTCAGCGTTGTGCCAGATGGTCAGCAGACCGAAAACACTGCGCTTGGCAAGGCCGGTGTTCCGCACGCTGGCAATCTGGTCGGCAAGCAGCCGCATACCGGACATCTCAAACGCCCCCGGCTTGATCGGCACAATTACCGTGTCACTTGCCGCAATCGCCGAGATGCACGGTAAACTGAACGACGGCGGGCAGTCGAAGATCATCACGTCATAAGCATCATCCTCGACCAGTGCGTCACGCAGATCGGCGTACACGCGGACCGCCTGCTTGCGGTCAATGTCGGCGTCCAGATCAACCGAGGCCAGCTGCATGTCGGACGGGATAATGTCCAGATCACGGTAAATGGTGTGCTGGATGACGTCCTCGTAGTAGGCCGTGCCACCGTCAAACAGGTCGGCCGTGCTGCAGGCATCAGGTGCAACGCCAATGTACTGGCTGGCGTCACCCTGCGGGTCGCTGTCTACCAACAGCACGCGCTTGCCATAATCAGCCGCCAGAATACCTGCGAGGTTTACCGCGGTGACGGTCTTGCCGACGCCGCCCTTTAAATTCACTATGCTTATGCTCTTCATGATTTTATCCTTTCTTTTTCGGTCCGGGCGACCGCATTTTTACGCCGCTGGCATGCAGGATGGCCGAGACCACAGCGTAGGCGCGCCCCTGTCCGCGCGCGATGGCGAGGATGGAGTTCCCGGCCTCGTAAAGCTCCACGATCTTCTGCCTTTCCTCCGGCGTCGCGGATGCGTTGCGCTTTGCCTCGCACCGCGCCTTGGCGTCCTCCTTCGGGTTTACCATGCGCCGCTCGTCGCGCTTCGGCGTGCGGACGGTTTCGGTGTAGCGGTACGGCTCGCCGAAGGCCTCGCCCGTCACCTCGACGGTTTCGTAAATCCCGCGCGGGTGGCGGAAGATGACGCGGCGGGTCTCAGTTGCCATTTTCCGCTCCCGCTATCTGCATCATCTGCTCATAGTCTTTCTTGATTACGCCAGACCCGATCAGAGCCATGATGTACTGCATCGCCTTGTCGGCAGTCTCGTCATTCGCCGCCTCGCAAACTACGCGATACAGCGCGATCAACACACGGCGGATGTCATCACTCAAAATCTCTCCGTCCGCGCAATCAAATCTGCCTTCGGCCTGTATTCCGTCAATTTTAATCTCAATCATGCTGTTTCCCCTTCCGATTTCTCTTGATGTATCCAAGCGCCGCGCCGATGGCCTCGGCTCTCTCTCGGTACTCTCGCGCGAGCCTCGGCTCAACGAGCTTGCTCTGTGCGTACAGCCTGCGGCGGTCAAACCGCAGCTTTTGGATTGCTTTTCTTAGCTTCATTCTTTTTCTCCATCTTCTTCGTCTGCACGATCGCCTCGCGCTGGCCGTCCATGTACTCGGCAAACTGCTGCACGCTGCCGTCGAAATCGAGGTAGACTTTGCCGAGGCGGCCCTCCTTATTTTTGAGCACCTGCAGCACGCGCTCGTCTGCCGGTGCGCTGTCCGCCTCGTTCTTGTAGAGCGCAAGCACCGCATCGGCATCCTGCTCGATCTGGCCGGACTCGCGCAGGTCGGTGAGCGACGGCTCGCCGTCGCGCGCTTCGGACGCTCGCGAAAACTGCGACAGCGCCACGACCATGATCTTGCGCTCCTGCGCCATCGCGTGAAGCGCAAGCGAAATGTTCGTTACGATCGCGAAGCGGTCGCGTCCCGGTCCGGTAAGCTCCTGCAGGTAGTCAATAAACACAATTTTGTGCCGCCTGCGTATCGCGCAGTCCATGATGTCCTGCACGCTCCACCCCGGCGCGTGCACCAGCTCGACGTCGCTCTCGGCGATCTCGCGCTGCAGGCGGTTAAGCCGCGTCCACTCCTCCGGCGTCATTTCCCGGCAGTTTATGTGGCCGAAGTCGATGATCGCGCGGTTCGAGACGATACGGTTTATCAGCTTGGAGGGCGTAGTCTCGAGGCTGTAAAAGCCGACTTTCGCGCGCCGCCCCATGTGCGTCGCCATCTGGAGCGCGAGCGCCGTCTTGCCGGCGGACGGGCGGCCTGCAAGGACTACAAAATCGCCGAAGTCGCTGTACAGGCGGCTGTCGAGTCGGCTGAAGCCGTACTCGATGAATTTTCTCTTTGTCGTCTGTTCGAGGGCGAAGGTTTCAAGCCCCTGCGACAGCGAGACGATTTCCGCGCCCTGTTTTTCCGCCGTGACCTCCATCGCCGCGGCGATGAGCTCGCGCCCTTCCTCGCTCGTGCGCACTTGCGTGAGCTTGTCGGCCAGTTCCCGCAGGCGGCTGACTTTCGTCTGCTCCTGCATGGCCTCGGCGTATGCTTTCCAGGCGCTCGCCGTGCTGCATACGTCCATGCACTCCATCAGCAGCGGCTCGTATTCCTTGCCGATGGCGGCGCGGATCGTTACCGGGTCGAGCGGCCGGCCGCGGTTGAAGATCTCGCGTGCCGCGGTGTACACCGTCCGCAGCTCAGCGCGGAGAAAATCGCTCTCGCGCGTCGCGGCGAAAAGCTCGCCTGCGATCTTCGGGTCGAGCAGCAGCGCGCCGATGACGCTGTACTCGGCGGCGAGCGTTGCTCGTTTCTCTACCACACCTCGACCTCCTCTCGCCGCCTGGGTGGCTTGTCCGGCTCGGCTTCCGCCTGCGGCTCGTCCTCCCACCGGCGGCCGTTAAGCCATGTTGCCGGGTTCGGTACGTAGCGGCCGCCGTCCCGCTGCCACGCCTCCGTGCGCGTCTGCCACTCGAGCGCGGTCAAAAGCGCGTCCAGCAGGTCGCGGTCTGCGTGGAGCTTGTCCCACGCCCGCCGCGCCGGTTTCTTGGCGACGTGCTTGGGGTAGGCCGCCCAGAACTCGTCAAATAACTCGCTCTCCCCCGTGGGGGTAAGGGGGTTATTATTATCTCTTGTATTATTCTCCTTTATATCCTGGAAATTTTCTTCTATAGGGTCAGGAAGTTTTTTTCTATAGGTATGGAAATTTTCTTCTATAGGGCCAGCCACTTTTTCCATTGCTTCCTGAGCGTTCGCCTGCACCCAGATTCGGCGCTCAACGACGGTTTTTCCGACATCTCGGATGACCTCGACACGGAGGTATCCGAGCTCCGCCAGGCGCGCGATCGTGCCCGAAACTGTGCGTTTGCTCTGCTTGAACTTGTCCGCAAAATGCTCATTTCCGGCCGAGCAGTAGCCCTTGACGTTGCACATCGCCGTGATGTCGCTGTAGAGCACACGGGCGAAAAAACTGAGGCGCTCATCGTACCGCACGTCGGCGGTCAGGATGCTGTAAAAGCTCGGCTTATCTGCCATACCCTGTCGCCTCCTTGATGACCTCGCACGCCGCCGTGAAGCGGCGCAGGAGCGCCCGTACTTCTGCGTCCTGTTCTTTCCTGCTGTGCTTGTGGCCGGTTCCCTGGCCGACCCACGGCAGCATTCCCGCCTTCCGCAGCTTGGTGAGCTTGGAGTTCACAGACGCTGCGGAACGATCGATCTCCTCCGCGATTTCGGGCGCGGTCATGCCGTCCCGGGCCATCTGGATGATGCAATTCACATCATCCCGTGTCCACTCCTGCTTCACCCTTTTCCTCAAGGGTTGCCCCTCGAGACACAACTCTGCGATTTTCTGCTCAAGCGTGGTGTTGCCAACGCCGAGCTCTTCCGCGATCTTTCGCGCCGGTACTCCGGCCTCCCTCTGGCGGACGAGATGGTCGAGTATCTCATCCGTCCAATTTATCTTTGCTGGCATATCTAACCCCTTTTCTACGCATTCCGCGCGGTGCCCGTCCACATGGCGAGCACGCCGACGGCCGCGACAAAGAGCGTCGCACGGCCGCCCAGCAGCTCCGCATTATCGGCGCTCGCCGCCGCGATCAGCAGCGCAAAGCCGATGGCCGTCAGCGCCGCACGGATATGTTTATCCGTCAAAGATTTTTTCCGAGCTTGACGCGCCCGGGCGCTTGTGTTAGTATAATAACTGTATTCGCTATGCATTTGTGTCTGCACGGTTGCCGCCGTGTGGGCACTTTTTTTTGCGCAAATTTGCATTTTCATTTCTCCTTTGAAGTTTCGCCGCTGATAACGGCCATTTCAGCCAGAAACGCCCGGCGCAGCATGCGCTTCAAAATCGCGTTATATCGCGGCATTTCCTCGTCGTCGATTTTGCGATCGAGGGCAATGATGGACAGCTCGCGCGCGTCTGCTCGCTCCTGGTCTGTGTCATCTACCTCCAGCCTCACCTCGAGCGCAAGCTGCTGAAGCTCGACGTTGCTCTCCGGCCTCTGCCAGAGTGTACCGAGCGGACAGCGATTGCAGTAATAGCCGCGCAGCCATGGTGCACGGTAGAGCTCGGCCATTTCGGCCACACGCACCGCCGTCGGCACGCGCTCTTCCTGCTCGATGGCCTGCAAATTACGCACGGACCACCCAAGGCGCTCCGCTGCGGCTTCCTGCGTCAAAGACGCACCCTCACGGGCAGCTTGGTAGATGTTCTGGTATCCTGCCATCGTGGACATCCCTTTCTTTTTGCTGTATTCTTTTATCAACGAACAAACCCAAGACGCTGTTGCCGCAGCATCTCGGCGTCGGCCTTTTCCCGCTCCTTTTCGTAGCGGTAGACCTCGTCCCAGCGGATTTTCCACCCGCCGAGGTTCACGGCGCTGAGCTTGCCCTCCCGGATAATCATCCGGACGTAGTCCGGCGAGCAGAGCCACCGCTCGGCCAGATCAGCCGTAGTTGCGTATTTCGCCGCCATTAGATAGCCTCCTTTTCGTCTTTGTAGAGATCTTCCAGCGTGCAGCCGAGATAGATTGCGATTTCCGGCAGCAGTCGGGACGGAGGGTACAATCCTTCACTCTCCCACTTGACTATTGCGGTCTGGCCAACACCAAAATGTGCCGCCATATCCACCTGTCGCAGACCCTTTGCCAGACGCAGCTCTTTGATTTTCTTCATTTTCTCACCTTCTTTCTGGTGTTTCTTCCCTTTTCGTGATAAAATTTCATGGAAAGGAAGTGTTACTATGGATAAACTCTCACGCTCTATTTTGGAAGGTTTTACAGAGTATCCTTCATTAAGCGTCACAGATATCGCATTATTGACTAAATCAGATATCCTAACTGTTGTGCCATATGTAAAATGGCTTTTCGATTCCAAATTCATTGAATTCGACCCATCATGTCAGCATAGCGATACTTTTGGCACAGTCACTGATAAATTTCGTATCACTCCTCCCGGGCGCGGAGAATTGGAAAACATCCAAATCACCAACAAGCGCCTGCTAAGAGCTGAAATCTGTTCAGCCATTGCGTTACTTTTGACGTTCATTGACATAATAGCGGGGATCGTACTTCCCGGTTAAACACCATTCGCGCCATTGTTCTTCTGTACGCCCCAGCTCGAATATCCACCAGCATCTGCTGGTATTGTCTTTTCCGATTAAAAATTCAATACCTTTCATCTTTGGCCAGATATAATCATATTTTGTTCGAATTGGCTTTCTGAAACGACGGAATTTGCGTCTATCAAAATCCGGCAAATCGTCAAAGCCTTCCGGCTTAGGACCTACAATTTCATCCCAGCCCCAAGCGCACAATCTGCAATAGGCCAGCCCCAGACGGTCAACTTCATTGAGTTCCGCTTCGTTGATCTCGTACAAATGGTTCACCCTCCCTCACCTCCGTATATCACTCTTTGCGATTATTACTATATATCACTATACGCGATATGTCAATAGGCTTTGAAAAATTTTCTCGCATGTTGCGATATAATATTTAATTATATTACTTTTAGTGATATGATGGCATCGAGGTGAATTGTATGATACGCATCAGAGAATTGCGAAAAGAGAAAAATTTATCGCAAAAAGATTTAGCAACGCAATTTCATGTTGCTCAAAATACAATTTCAGGCTGGGAAAAAGGCATGCGTGATCCCGATACGGATACGGTCGCTGCTTTAGCCGCATTTTTTGATGTATCAACGGACTACCTTCTCGGCAATACAGACATAAGAAAACCTGCCAGCCGTCCGACTGTAGACGATGACGACATCAAATTTGCGCTTTTCGGCACAACGGACATTGACGACGCGACATTAGAGGACATCAAGGCATATGCACGTTTCAAGCGTGAGCAGTACAACAACAGGTAACTTTATGGATCGCAGAACGAGCTTATATCTATACGCATGGCGGAACCACATTGACGTTGACTACTTCCCCATGCAGACAGCTGAGGCTTTCTCCGTCCCGATCGGCGGCACCTGCGCTATTGCGCTAGACCCGCGCAAGATCCGCTCCTCTGCTGATGAGGCGGTCAAACTGTCTCACGAGCTGGGTCACTGTGTCTACGGCGGGTTTTACAACCAGTACACGCCGCTGGATGTCCGCGAGCAGCATGAGAACAAGGCAAACAAATGGGCGGTGTATCGGCTTATCCCGTGGAGCAAGCTCCGGCAGGCTGTACGGGACGGCATGACCGAGGTCTGGGAGCTTGCCGAGCACTTCGATGTGACCGAGGATTTCATGCGCTGGGCGATTGCATATTACACCGAGCGCAAAAACTATAAATTTGAGTAAAAAAATAAAGGTGTTCAAATTGAACACCTTGCTAAAGGGGTTTAGGATATGGGATTCAGATTTCGCAAATCTGTAAAAATCGCACCGGGCGTGCGGCTCAATATCGGCAAGAAGTCAGTCGGCATCTCCGCTGGCGTCAAGGGTGCCCGCGTGTCGGTCAACAGTAAGGGCCGCGTTACTAAGACGGTCGGCCTGCCGGGCACCGGCCTGTCCTACACCAAGACCGGCAAGATTGGCGGCGGCGCGGCCTCGTCTACCGATAAGCATGACCAGACCGCGCCGGAGCATACGCCGACCGTCGATCTTCCGCCCATCGATCCGCAGCCGCCGCGCCCGCCCCGGACGCCGAAGGGTATGCTGACCCTGCTTAAAGTCCTCGCCGTCCTGCTGATAGCGATGAGCCTGACGCTGACGCTTGTCTCCGTCGTCGGTGGCTTCTTAGGCACCGCCCTCGGCTGCTTTATCCTGTACTACCGCCGCACTCGCATCGCGTGGAATGGCGACAAGCCGCCGCGCTGCCGCTGGATGGTTGTCGTAGCCGTCCTCTTCGTCTTGCTCGCCGTCGGCGGCAAGGCTTCGCCCGATCCGGTCGCCGACGCCACCGCCGAGCAGACCGCTCAGGCCGAGCAGCAAGCCGCAGCTGAACAGGCCGCCGCTGAAAAGGCAGCAGCCGAAAAGGCAGCAGCCGAAAAGGCAGCAGCCGAGCAGAAGGCCGCCGAGGAGAAAGCAGCCGCAGAGAAGGCCGCCGCCGAAAAAGCCGCAGCCGAAAAGGCCGCCGCCGAGCAGAAGGCCGCCGAGGAGAAAGCAGCCGCAGAGAAGGCCGCCGCCGAGCAGGCCGCCGCCGAAAAAGCCGCAGCTGAGAAAGCCGCAGCCGAAAAGGCCGCAGCCGAGCAGGCCGCAGCCGCTGCGCCGCAGCAGGAGACCGTTTACATCACGCCCAGCGGTAAGCGTTGGCACCGTTCCGCAAGCTGTGCCGGAAAGAATGCCCGCACAGTCACTATGGATCAGGTCGGCAGCCGCACGCCCTGCAAAAAATGCGCATAAAAAAATACAGCAGACCCTACCCTCTGGGTCTGCTATATTTTCAATCGCGCAATCGAACAAATGTTCTTTTCCCGCAAATTTCCCGAACTTTAGGAGAGATTACCATGCCCGACTACAAATACAAAACAAGCATCGTCATCGGCCACCGCCCGGACGGCAAGCCGATCCGGAAGTACATCCAAGACAACAGCAAAGTGCGTTTTGACGCGAAGGTGCGGCAGGTCCGCGCGCTGACAGAGCGCGGCGGCGCGCCCGGCAAGACGACCGTCGAGGAGTGGGCGTGGCAGTGGTTTCGCACCTACAAAGCGCCGCGCGTCGGCGCGTCCCAGCGCATCAATTACGAAACGCACATCCGGCTGCGCATCGCTCCGACGCTTGGCGCGCTCCCGATCGCGGACGTGAAGCCCTTCCAGGTGCAGCAGCTGCTCAACGAGGCGCGGACGGACGACGGCAAGCCGCTCGGCGCAGGAACGGCCGCGCAGCTGCGCTACATCGTCCGCGCGATCTTCGAGCAGGCGGAGATCAACGGCCTGATCGTGGCCTCGCCCTGCCGAAATCTCGAAATGCCGGTCACACGCAAAAAAGAGCGCCGCTCGCTGACGCACGAGGAGGAGGACATCGTTCGCAAGGTAGCGGAATATCACTACGCCGGGCCGTGGGTGCTGCTGATGCTGGACTGCGGCCTGCGCCGCGGCGAGACCGTGCCAATCGGCTGGCAGGACATCAAGGACGGCCTGCTCCAGATTTCGCACTCGGTGGAATATAAGTCGGACTGCAATCAGCCGACGCTCAAGGATACCAAGACAGCCGCGGGCGTGCGCTTCGTGCCGCTGCCGGACGAGCTCGCCGCGATGCTGGATAAAAAATCGCGCTACTTTTTCCACCGGAAGGACGGCCGAATGCTTACCGCGACCGGCCTGCGGCGGATGTGGGCAAGCTTCCACCGCGCCTGTGATCGCGCCGCCGGTGCCGAGATCTACCGAAACAAGATCATCACGCACGCCTTTGATCCGTCCATCACACCGCACTATCTGCGCCACACATACTGTTCCAATCTCCGACGTCAGGGCGTCGACCTGAAAACGGCGCAGTATCTGATGGGCCACAGCGACATAGCGACGACGGCCAACATTTACAACCACGTTACCGAGGACGACATCCGAAAAATGCAGGAAGCAAAAGACGCAGCCGATTAAGCTGCGTCTTTTGCGAACCTGGCTCAATCCTACATCTGTCCTACATAAATCCTACATCGGTCATTTTTCCGCATTGAGTGAAAGTTGATGAAATTTTAAGAGCTTCCGCCCGCTCCCTCGCGCGCGTCCTTCACATTTCCTACACGTGTTATCATTTTCATCTGTTTCTGTCACGCATATCACGCATTTCACGAAAACCGCAACACACGAAATCAGGAACAATTTTTGAAGCACGAACGCAAATCAGCGTAAAATAAAGAAAATCCCGTCATTTCTGACGGGATTTGAACTGGTGGACATTAACGGGTTCGAACCGCTGACCTTCCGCACGTCAAGCGGATGCTCTTCCAGCTGAGCTAAATGTCCAGGTTGGTGGACATTAACGGGTTCGAACCGCTGACCTTCCGCACGTCAAGCGGATGCTCTTCCAGCTGAGCTAAATGTCCAAATACAGGGGGCAGCGGACTGCCGTCCCCTGTGACCAGTTTTCAGTTGTGACCTTACTTCTTGCTGCGGCCCAGATACTCACCGGTACGGGTGTCGATCTGAATGCGCTCACCCTGCTCGATAAAGATCGGAACCTTGACGACAGCACCGGTCTCTACGGTAGCCGGCTTGAGTACGTTGGTAGCGGTGTTGCCCTTAACGCCCGGCTCGGTCTCAGTGATCTCAAGCTCAACGAACAGCGGCGGCTCAACAGCGAATACGCTGCCCTTGTAGGAAAGAACCTTAACGTTCTCATTCTCCTTCACGAAACGGAAGTCGTCGCCCAGAGTGTCCTTGCTGATCGGGATCTGCTCGTAGGTCTCGTTGTCCATGAAGTAGTACAGGTCGCCCTCATTGTACAGATACTGCATCTCGCGGCGCTCTACGAAAGCTTCCTCGAACTTTGCAGTCGGGTTAAAGGAGGTCTCAGTAACCGCACCGGTTACGACGTTCTTCATCTTGACACGAACAAAAGCAGCGCCCTTGCCCGGCTTTACATGCTGGAACTCAATAACCTGCTGTACCTGACCGTCCATTTCAAAAGTTACGCCGTTACGAAATTCACCTGCGGTCATAATCGGTATCCTCCAAAATCATAATTCCAAATTTCCGTTCAGAGTTCGCCCCCGAACAGTGCTTATTTAGAATACCACACTTCCTCCGCTTTGGCAAGAGGAAATCTGAAATTTTCCCGATTTTTTTCCGAGTGTGACAAAAACTGCGTTTTCAGCCGGAGCGGCGCACACGGAAAAGGCGGCGCTGCCCCTTCTCACAGGACAGCGCCGCGCGTGATTCAGCAGCCGCAGCCGCCGCAGCAGTTATTGTTGTCGCCGCAGCAGCCGTTCTGACCGCCGCATACCCAGATCAGGATGATGATGAGGATGATCCACCAAAGCCAGTTATCGCCCCAGAGAGTGTTCGAGTTGCACATGTGTATTTCCTCCTGTCAGAATTGTCAGCGTGCGGCTCCTGCGCCGCACCGCTTACACTTCATTCTATGGAGGAGGCTCCGCTTTGGTTACTGACTGCCGCGAAACTGACGTTTCGCCGGCAATCCCATTACTCAACGATTTCGCCCTTGAGGCCATCCTTATATAAGGTAGTGAGACGCACGCGGCGCGGCTGGTTTTTGTGCACCTGCTCCCCTTCTATATATATCGGAAAGCCATAGCGTCCGTGCGCGGCCCACACACCGCCCGCCGGGTGCTCCGGAAGCACCTCAAGCTCCCGTCCGATAAAGCCGCGGCGGCAGTTCTCGCTGAGCACAGCCGCGACGCGCTTCGCCCCTTCGGCTCGCTCTGTTTTGACCGTTTTATCGAGCTGCCCCGGCATATCCGCCGCCTTCGTCCCCTCGCGCGGCGAGTACGGGAAAACGTGCACCGACGCGAACGCGCATTTCTCCAGAAATCGCAGCGTGGTTTCAAATTCCTCCTCGGTCTCGCCCGGGAAGCCGACGATGAGGTCGGTCGTGATCGAGCAGTCGGGGAAGGCCCGCCGCAGGCGCTCGCAGCACGCATGGAACTCAGCCGACGTATATCTGCGCCCCATGCGCTCCAGCACGCTGTCGCAGCCGCTCTGCATGGACAGATGGAAATGCAGGGCGAGGTTGTCAAAGCCGCGCAGCCGCTCGCAGAACGTTTCATCTATGATGCGCGGATCGAGCGAGCCGAGACGAAACCGGATGTCCGGCAGCGCCCCGAGCAGCTGCTCGAGCAGATCGGTGAGCGTCAGACGCGGCGCAAGGTCGCGGCCGTAGGAGGCGATCTCGATGCCCGTCAGCACGATCTCGTGCACGCCTGCTGCGCCGAGGCGGCACGCCTCGGCAAGCACCTGCTCCGGCGGCAGCGAGCGTACCCGGCCGCGCGCGTATGGGATGATGCAGTAGGTGCAGAAGTTGTTGCAGCCATCCTCTATTTTAAGGAGGGCGCGTGTGCGTCCCTGCGGAATGCCGGCCGGCAGAGCTTCATAGCCGCCGCTTCCCTGCGGCAGAGCCGCTTCTCTGCCCTGCACCGCCGCTTCACAGCGCTCAATGATCTGTGCGCGGTCCTGCGTGCCGCAGACGATATCGACCTCGCCGGTCGCCTGTACGCGCTCCGGGTCGATCTGCGCAAAGCAGCCGCACGCCGCGATGACCGCGCGGGGGTTGTCCCGGCGGAGCCTGTGGAACGCGCGGATATTTTTATGGTCGGAGACCGATGTGACCGTGCAGGTGTTGATGATGACCGCATCCGCGCCGCTGTCTACGATCTCGTGTCCGCGCTCGGCGGCAAGCTGCGAGAGCGCCTGCGTCTCGAACAGATTGACCTTGCAGCCGAGCGTAAAGAAAGCAAATTTCATGCCGTACTCCTCTTCATAAGCCTGTCGAAAAACTGCGTTTTTCCGACAGGCTTCTCTTCATTCTTGCTTCTGTTTATTGTAGCACAAACACGGGAAAGAGTGAAGAGCGCGGCGGTGCTCGGAACGGCGTTTCGGGTAATTGTTACATTTTTGTGAACAGGCGCATCTGTAACCCTTGCGCTGTGCATTTTTCCGGTATTACGTTTCGTATACCCTCCGGGTTATCACGCAAAACCCGTCGAAAACGTTTGCTTGCGCGGTTTTAACGAACTTTTATGACATTTCGAAAAAGAACATTTGACAAAGCTATATCAGCGTGTTATACTGTAACCGTAATGTAACTTTGGAATGTAACCATTTTGTAACTATGTGCAGACTATAAGGAGTGCAGAAAATGCCTACCACCAGCAAGAAGAATGACCTTCTGGAATACAAGGGACATCCTCTGATGCGTAAGGACAACATCATCTACTACGGTTCGATGAGTGACTCCCATATCATCATGATGCAGATCCTTGACTCCGCTGACATGAAGGATCTTCCGGTTGCAAAGCGTGTTTCCGTACAGCTTCAGCAGACCGGCGCGAACGTCCGCAACAAGGACCGTATCGTAAAGAAAACCGAGAAGAACAGCCTGTGGAGCGCGATGGACATCGCCTCGATCTGGCTCGACCGCGCACTGGGCAGCAGATAAGCGGCTCAACGGCGCACAACTTTCCGACTAAAAAACGGAGGCTTATTATGAAATCCACCAAAACACTGTTTCGACTGCTCGTTTCCGGTGCACTGACCGCATCCATGCTGCTCCCCAGCTCGCTGGCTGTGTATCAGGCCAAGGTCAAGGCAGATTCGCTTTACCTGCGTTCTGCACCCGGCGGCAGCGTCATTGCGACGCTCTCTCAGGGCACGACTGTAGCGGTAACGAACAACAGCAGCGAATGGTACAAGGTGATCGTTGACGGCAAGGAAGGCTACGTAAGCGGCTCTTACCTGACCGGCACGACCGCGACCGACTTCTCCGTCGGCTCTGGCAAGATCACCTGCTCTTCTACCGTCAACCTCAGAAGCGAAGCGAACACCTCGTCCAGCATTCTCGCGTCCCTGTCGAACGGCACTGCCGTCACCATCACGGGCGTCAGCGGCGGCTGGTACAAGGTTTCGGTTAACGGCAAGACCGGCTACGTTCACCCGGACTATGTTCAGGTAAACGGCGGCTCTTCCGCTTCCACCGGCACCACGGCATCCGCTCCGGCGGCCGCCGCAGGCAAGGTATCCTGCTCCTCGACCGTCAATCTCCGCGCCGAGGCGAACACCTCGTCCAACATTCTGGCATCCCTCGCAAACGGCACCGCCGTCACGCTGGGCGCCAAGGAGAACGGCTGGTACAAGGTTTCGGTTAACGGCAAGTCCGGCTACATCAAGGCTGACTACATAACCACTTCGGTATCCTCGTCCGCCAACATGGCATCCTACTCCGGTCTGAGCGCAAAGCGCACCGCCGTTCTGGATTACGCCGCGAAGTTCCTCGGCGTTCCGTATGTCTACGGCGGCAGCACCCCGTCCGGTTTTGACTGCTCCGGCTTTACGTCCTACGTCTACAAGAACACGGTCTGCTCGATCGAGCGCGTGGCGCAGGCGCAGTTCGACACCACGACCCGCGTCTCCCGTGACGAGCTTCTGCCGGGCGATCTGGTATTCTTCGGCAGCAGCGCTTACTCGATCAGCCATGTCGGCATCTATGTCGGCGACGGCCAGTTCATCCACGCACCGCACACCGGCGACGTCGTCAAGTATGACTCGCTCAGCGGCTCCTACGCTACCCGTTTCCAGGGCGGCGGCCGCGTGATCTTCGACTGATAGAACAATCTGCACCGACCTCCTTCGAGGCCGGTGCTTTTTTTATGCGTAGATCTCTATCTCGCCGTCGCTCCATGCAAGGCGCTGCGGCGCGACATTCAGCTCTTCGAGCTTACGGTTCAGCGCATTCGCCATGGCGCCCGTCACAAGCTCCGCCGCCGTCTGCGGGAGGTCAGCATCGTTCAGCTGCGCACTCAGACAGGTAAACCGCAGCTTGCCCTGCTCCGCCTGAACGCCCCATTCACCGGCAAGCGAGCACCGTTCGGGCAGCAGCTGCGCCGCGGCGCGGAAATGGCCGGTGAGCAGACCGCTCTCCTCCAGCTCCGCCCTGTCGACGCTCATGGACATCGACGCGGTTTCGTCCGCCCCGATGCTTACCGCAAGGCCGCGCGGCGTAAACGGCAGATATTGCAGCAGGAAATTCGCCAGATCACTCTCGCTCATCGTCATCACGAGCGAGAGCTGCGGCTCCTGCTGCTCCTCGGGCACGGTCTCGACCGGTTCGGTGCCGTCCGGCGGCGCTTCGCTCTCCGACCGTCCGACCAGCATCCTGCCGAGCATCAGCAGGCACAGCAGCAGGCAGACGCCGAGAATGATGGTATACCGCGCGCTTTTCTCCTCTCCCATGTTCCTTCCTCCCTCCGGCTGACAGTCCAGTATATGCCGTCTATCAGAAATCTATACATAAAAAAAAGACCATCCGGGCTGTTTTTTTGAACCGCGCCCCGTCAAAGGGACAATGAAATAAGTTTTTTGCGCGAAAAATGCTCCCTACATAGCTTTCAGTGTTTTATTTCACTGTTCGCTATATAGGGAGCACATCATTTTTCGGTTCCGGATGGTCTTTCCTGTGTTATATGCTTATTCGCCGCGCCACTCCGCGAAGATATTCTCCGCATCCTCCGCACTTGCGGTTTTCAGCAGCCTCTGCGCCAGCTCGCGGCACTCCGCATACGAATGCGCCGCAAGGTCTGCCTTGGCCGCCGGCATCGCGGACGCCGACATGGACAGATTGGTCACGCCCAGACCGCACAGCACACTCGCCATGCCCGGCGTGCCGGCCATCTCGCCGCACACGCCGCACTCGATGCCGTTCTCGCCTGCCGCCTTCGCGGTCATGGCGATCAGCCGCAGCACGCCCGGATGGAGCGGACGGTAGAGATACGAGATCTTCTCGTTGATGCGGTCGACCGCGCACGAATATTGAATGAGGTCGTTCGTGCCGATGGAGAAAAAGTCTGCCTCCTGCGCGAGCACATCCGCGCAGACCGCCGCGACCGGGATTTCGACCATGATGCCGACCTTGACGTTCGGGTTATAGTCTACGCCCTCCGCGTCGAGCAGATCACTCGCCTCGCGGAGCACCTGCTTCGCGTTGCGCAGCTCGTCGACCGACGAGATCATCGGGAACATGATGCGCAGGTCGCCGTACCGGGCGGCGCGCAGCAGCGCGCGCAGCTGTACGAGGAACAGGTCGGTGCGGTTGAGGCAGATACGGATGGCGCGGTAGCCGAGGAACGGATTCTGCTCCTTTTCCAGATCGAGCGCCGGAACCTCCTTGTCGCCGCCGATGTCGAGCGTGCGGATGATGACCGGACGGCCGTCCATGGTCTCGACCGCCTTTTTGTACGCCTGGAACTGCTCCTCCTCGCTCGGCAGATCGGGACGGTCCATGAACAGAAATTCCGAGCGGAACAGGCCGACACCCTCGCCGCCCAGCTCCATGACGCGCACCGCATCGCCCGGCGTGCCGATGTTGCCCTCGATGATGATACGGCGGCCGTCGCTCGTCTCGCCCGGACGGTCCCGGAACTCCGCGAGCATTGCACGGCGCTCATCATCCTTCGCCTTCTTTTCCGCGAACTGCACGAGCGTCTCCTCGTCCGGCTGCGCGGTCAGCTCGCCGGCTGCGCCGTCGATCAGCAGCTCCATGCCGTCCTCGATCGGGTCGAGCTTTTCGCCCGCGCCGACGACCGCCGGAATGCCCATCGAGCGCGCCATGATGGCCGAATGGCTCGTGCGGCCGCCGATCTTCGTAATAAAGCCGACGACCGGCTTGCCGCCCATTTTCGCGGTATCCGACGGCGTAAGGTCGTTCGCGACGACGATGCACGGCTCGGTGATCGTGTCGAGCGGATTTTCCGCGATACCCTTGAGGTTTTTGAGCACGCGCATCGAAATATCGCCGATGTCGGCGGCGCGCGCCTGCATATACTCGTCATCCATCGCGCGGAACATCGCCTGGAAATTCTCGCAGTTGACCATGCACGCAAACTCCGCGCACACGCTCTCGTCTGCGATCTCATTCGTCATGCCCTCGACGAAATCCGGGTCCTCGAGCATCATCAGATGCGCGTCAAAGATCTCCGCCTCCTCGGGGCCGATATTCTTCTCGGTCTCGTCCCGCAGCGCCGCGATCTGCGCCTTGGCGTTTTCGACCGCCTCCAGTGCGCGCTGCTGCTCCGCTTCGATGTCCGTGACCGTATTTTTTACCACCGTCAGGTCGACGTCCCGGATCACGAGCGCCTTTGCGCGCGCGAGACCCTCGGAAACGCCGATTGCCTTGATTTTCAGCATATCTTTTCTTCCTCCACTCTCATGCGTCTTGGCTTTCCTGTAATTCCTTACAATTTTACCACCTTAATTGTACGTTATATTGTCGTTTCCGTCAAGTGTATCTGAGCATTCTCAAAAAAATGTTGCATCATTCGATATTTTCTGTGCCATATCGCGGATTTTCTGCTATACTAAAAACATATGTTATCCCTGTAAGGAGGACTATCCCAATGGCAAATCGCTGCACACGAATTCCCGAAATCATGATGCCCCGCGAGGGCACCGACCTGTCAAAATGGGCGGTCATCGCCTGCGACCAGTACACCTCTCAGCCCGAATACTGGGCAGAGACCGACCGCATCGTCGGCGACGCACCGTCTACGCTGCGTCTGACCCTGCCTGAGGTCTATCTCGAGGACGCAGACGTCGCGTCCCATATCGAGCGCATCCACAAGACCATGCAGCAGTACGTGCAGGACGGCACGCTGCGTACCCTGCCTGCCGGCGCGGTACTGACCGAACGCTGGTCCGGTGGCTCGGCGCCGCGCCGCGGCATCGTGCTCGCGGTCGATCTGGAGGCCTACGAGTACACCCCCGGCTCGGCGTCCCTTATCCGCCCGACCGAAAAGACGGTCGTTGAGCGCATCCCGCCCCGTCTGAAGGTGCGCGAGGGCGCCTGCCTCGAGCTGCCGCACATCATGATCCTCATCGACGACCCCGACCGCAGGATCATCGAGCCGCTGTTCGAAAAGACCGGCTCCTTCTCCAAGCTGTATGATACCGACCTCATGCAGAACGGCGGCCACATCACCGGCTGGTTCATTCCGCAGGGCAAGGACACCGACGCGATCGAGAGCGGTCTGGAGGCGCTGTGCGACCGCGAGACCTTCAACGCGAAGTACGGCTGCACGGACGCGCAGGCGCTCCTCCCCTACGCAGTCGGTGACGGCAACCACTCCATGGCTACCGCCAAGGCATACTGGGAGGAGGTCAAGAAGGGTCTGACCCCCGAGGAGCAGGAAAACCATCCGGCTCGCTTTGCGCTCGCGGAGATCGTCAACATCCACGACGAGAGCATCATCATCGAGCCGATCCACCGCGCACTGTTCGGTATAGACGGTGAGGAGCTGCTGAAGTCTCTCACCGCGTTCTATGAGGCACAGGGCTGCAAGGCATATGTTGCGGACAACGCGCCGGAGACCGAGGGCGCACACTTCTATCCGTTCGTCTCCGCAGAGAAGAACGGCGTATTCGTTGTCGAGAACCCGAAATGGGCCATCCCGGTCGCGACCATCCAGACCGGCCTGGACGCCTTCCTCGCCGAGCACAAGGACGTCAAGATCGACTTTATCCACGGCGCGGACGTTGTCGTCTCGCTCGCCGAGAAGAAGGGCAACTTCGGCTTCATCCTGCCGGACATCGCCAAGAACGACCTGTTCCGCGGCGTTGTATTCGACGGCGTGCTGCCGCGCAAGACCTTCTCCATGGGCGAAGCGCACGAGAAGCGCTACTACCTCGAAGCAAAGGCTATCGTAAAGTAAAAATCATTCCATTTCCGAGGGCGCAGCCGGTTCGGCTGCGCCTTCTGTTTTCCAGTCGAGCACCGCTCTCCCCTGCTCCGCGCGGCACAGCACGAAGGCCGGCGCGAGGGCGAACGGCTCGTGCGGCGAAAACGGACAGGACAGGCAGACCCCGTTCTCCGTCCGCACCGCGCTGACCGCGCCCGCCTCGATGAGCGCATCAAGCACTGCGTCCCCGGTACGCGGCGGCTCGATGCACGGCGGCTCGGTGCGCGGCGCACGTTTCTCCGGCTCGACACGCGGCGTCTGCTCCTGCCGCTCGGCCAGGTACACGCGCAGCGGTTCTTTCCCTGTCCATCCGGCCTGCCGCAGTGTTTCGGCCGACAGACGCCTTGCAAGGCGCAGCCTGCCGCCCTGCGGCTCGGGCAGACCGACATAGAGCGGCGCGGCTCCCTCTGTTTCCGCGTAAACGCGCAGGATGCACGCAGAGCAGAGCTCGCAGTCGAGCACGGCGCGCACGCCGCCGGACTCCTGCCGCCAGTCGAGCGAGCCTGCCCTCCGCCCTTCAAAATACACCGCCGTCCGCATACACATCCCCCCATAAGAAAAACGAGACCGTCGTATTACAAGGTACGCGGTCTCGTTTTCTGTTAGAACCTCAGCCCTGTACGCTGCCCAGACCGAAGCTGACCGCCAGTGCTTCATCCACATGGCGCATCGCCCGCTCGTCGAGCGTACCCATTTTTTCGCGCAGGCGGCGCTTATCGAGCGTCCGGATCTGCTCGGTCAGGATGATGGAATCCCGCGTCAGGCCGTAGTTCGGTGCGCCGAGCGAAATATGCGTCGGCATTTTCGCCTTGTTCACCTGCGATGTAATGGCGGCGGCTATGACGGTAGGGCTGTACCGGTTGCCGACATTGTTCTGCACGATCAGCACCGGACGCACTCCGCCCTGCTCGCTCCCGACCACCGGACTGAGGTCTGCATAGTAAATATCGCCGCGTTTAATGCTGCTGTCCATATTCAGTCACTCTCCGCTCATAGATTCGCGTCCCTTTCGGGTGCAAACCTATTGTCCCCATGCTGTACGAAAATTATAGCCGGGAACAGAAAAAAGCGAGGATGCAATTTTGCAGATTTGCTTCCCCGCTTCATTCTATGCGATTTTAACCGATGCAGTACCTCGGCACGCGGCGGCTGACCGCGCACAGCACCTCATACGAGATCGTACCGGCGGCCTCGGCGGCATCCTCCGCCGTCCACGCGCCCGGGCCGAACACCGTGACCTCGTCGCCGCGGTGCACCTGCGCGCCCTCCGGGATGCGCACCATGCACATATCCATGCAGATGCGGCCCATGACGGGCGCGAGCCTGCCGTCCAGAACAACGTGCGCCTTTCCCGAGCCCGTGCGCAGAAAGCCGTCTGCGTAGCCGACCGAAACGACCGCCATATGCGTCGGCTCGCCCGTCTCAAACGTGCGGCCGTAGCTGATGGTCGTGTGCGCCGGAATGTCGCGAACCTGCACCACGCGCGCCTTGACCGTCATGGCGGGCTTCAGGTCGAGCACCGGCGGCACCGAGGCATCCGGACGGTAGCCGTACAGGATGATGCCGGCGCGGGTCATCGTGCAGTGCATCTGCTTGTAGCTCTGGATCGCGCCGCTGTTCGCGCAGTGGCGCAGCGGCAGGTCAAGGCCGTTCTCCGCCAGACCCTCGCATACGCCGCGGAAGCGGTCATACTGCATCTCGGTGTATTCCTCGCCCGACGGCACATCCGCCACCGCGAAGTGCGTAAAGATGCCCTCGCTCCTGAGACCCGGCTTTTTCGCGCACTCGAGAATGCGGCGAACGGTCTCCTCGCGCTCCCACGACGGGAAACCGATACGGGTCATGCCGGTGTCGAGCTTGTAGTGCACAGTGATGTCGCGGCCCGTGCGGACAGCCGCCGCCGACAGCAGCTCGGCGGTCTCCTCGTCGTAGACCGGCGCGGTGATGCCGTATTCCGCGACAGTGTCCATATCCGCGGCGTCGATATAGCCGAGGATAATGATCGGCTTTTCGATGCCGTTTTCGCGCAGTTCAACTGCCTCCGGCACGGTCGCGACCGCGAAATACGGCGCGCCCATGCTTTGCAGGCGGTTTGCGACCGGCACAGCGCCGTGGCCGTAGCAGTCCGCCTTGACCACGCACAGCACGGGCGCTTTCGCGGCCTCGCAGATGACGCGGTAGTTATGTTCGATGGCACCGAGGTCGATCTCCGCCCAGGTGCGATGCTTGTTTGGCTGCATTTTTCTTCATCCCCTGATTTTCGGCGTTATCCGCCGTTTTCCTGATACGATGTAAACCGGATGCTCAGCTCGCGCGTTCCGTCCGCGAAAAGCTCGGCATAGACCGGCTGCATATTGTCCTCGCGCAGCCAGACCAGTTTTTCGATGGTTTCGTCTCCGCTCTCGCTTCGGTAGTGCAGCACGGTGAGCGCCGTGCCGTCCGCGCTCTCGCGCCAGCTTTCGTCCGCCGGCGTATCTCTCAGCGCGCACACGACGCCGAACACAGCATCCGCCGGCGTCATGCCCGGCCGGACCGGCCGCGCGTCGTCGAGCACCAGATCGTCATACTGCAGGGCGAGCGTCGCTTCGCTGTCCCCTGCGATGCGGCCCGATACCCCGGAAACCGACTCGGGTCCGGTGATCGTGAAAACATCGACATCCTCTTTATTATAGGCGTAATCCAGTTCAAACGCCATAGTAAAATCATCTGTTTCGGATAAAATTTTTACATGCGCCGAAAATCCGCTGATATTCTCATAATGCGCACGCACATCCTCGCCGCTGTTTTCGTCCGTTCCGCAGCCGCACAGCAGCGCGGCGAGCAGCAGCAAAGGCAGCCATCGTTTCAGTTCACCACTCCCTTGTGTTATATCGGCGCGTGACTCCGGGCAGGCACGCGAGCAGGTCGGTCGGCGTCATGCCGTACTCGCCGTACCGGTTCGCGGCGCTGTCGCCTGCCGCGCCGTGCAGCCATGCCGCGGCGCAGGCCGCGTCCTCCGGCGCGAGTCCCTGCCCGATGAGCGAGACCAGCATGCCGGCGAGCGTATCGCCGCTGCCGCCCTTCGCCATGCCGGGGTTGCCCGTGTGATTGCGGAACAGCCGTCCGTCCGGCGCGGCGATCAGCGTGCGGTGCGCCTTGTAGAGCACCGTGCAGCGGTTTTCCTTCGCAAAGGCGCGCAGCTCCTCCGGCTGCATCTGCTTTTTCCCCGACAGACGGGCAAATTCGCCTGCGTGCGGCGTCATGACGAGCGGCTTGGCCGTCCGGTGCAGTATATCCTTATGCTGCGCGAGCGCAAATATGCCGTCTGCGTCCAGCACGATCGGGCACGCGGCCTCGCACAGCAGCGTGCACACGACCTCGGTCACCTCGTCCGAACGGCCAAGTCCGCAGCCGATGAGCAGCGCGTCCGCATGCTCCGCCAGCTCGAGCAGCCGCGGGAGCGCCCGGACGGAGAACAGGCCGTCCTCCGTGCACGGGAACGGCCGCACGACCGGCTCGCTGAGCTTGACCGCGAGCACGGGCCACGCCCGCTCGGGGACGGCGAGCGTCACCACGCCGCTGCCCATGCGCACCGCGCCCTGCGCCGCGAAGAACGCCGCGCCCGTATATCCTGCCGAGCCGCACACGCAAAGAATGCGCCCGTAGTCGTTTTTGCTGCTCTCCGCCGCCCTTCGCGGCATGAGCGCGTCGATATACTCCCAGTCAAGCTCTTTCATCTCTGTTTTCCCCTTTATGTTGCGCTGTTTGCCGCAGCGGCACTCGACTGCGCCATCACGGCATCAATGGCAAGCACGACCGCGAGCACCAGCTGCTCGTTCTCGTTCTCCGAAATACAGATCTCGTAGCAGTCGCCCCAGGTGAACCACTGCTTGTGGACGGACGCGACCGTGCCGCGCGCGCCGCTGATCTCATAATCGTGTGCGCCGAAGTTGCCGTTCACCTCCCAGTCCATGCCCTCCACGCGGTAGTGCTGCGTAAATAAGGTGAAGTCCTTGACGATCTCGGCCTGCAAAACATCGTTCATGTACACATAAAAGCGCGGCCTGAAGGAAAACGCCTTCTGCTGGATGAAGGCGACCTCCGCGCCGGTCGTGTCGGTCAGATGCAGCTTTTTGCCGAGCGAAAACACCTCGCCGCATACATAGTAGCGGTCGTTCCCGTTCTCGTCCCAGACGGTAAACCGGTCGCCCCACGAAAAGACCTTCTGTTTCATGCACAGATTCATATCCATCCCTCCCTGTACCCTTAGGATACACCACCGTCCGCACCGCGTCAAGCCGCATCACATAGACTGTCAGGGGATGTGATATTCTTATGGCAATCCGAATTTTTATTGATCAGGGGCACAATCCGAGCGGCCCCAACACCGGCGCGGAGGGGAACGGCCTGATCGAGCAGGACATCACCTACACCGTCGGGCTGTATCTTGCCGAGCTGCTGTCCGCCGACCCCCGGTTTGAGGTGCGGCTCAGCCGCACCTCTCCCGACGAGATCCTCGGCACGAGCAACGCGACCAGTCTCGCCGCGCGCGTGCAGGCAGCCAACGACTGGCCTGCCGACTACTTCATCAGCATCCACTGCAACGCGAACGAAAATCCGGCCGTCAACGGCACCGAGGTCTACGTCTACCGGGAAAACACGCAGGCCTACTGGCTCGCGCAGCATGTGCTGAACGGCATCGTGCAGCGCACCGGTACGCGGAACAACGGCGTGCGCGTGCGGCCGGGGCTGTATGTCCTGCGCCGCACGAAAATGCCGGCCATTCTGGTCGAGCTCGCCTATCTGACCAACGCGCAGGATGCGCTGCGGCTCGAGACCGATCCCTTCGGCTTCGCGCAGGGCATCATGAACGGCATCCTTGAATATTTTGCATAACGTTCGCACACAAAAAAGACCTTCCCGAATATCGAGAAGGTCTTTTGTTTATTGATTACAGCTTAAAATCCGCCCGTCACGCCGAGCACCTGTCCGGTGACGAAGGACGCCTTTTCCGAGCAGAGATACAGGATGCTGTCCGCGACCTCGTCCGCGCGTCCGATTCGTTCAAGCGGCGTTTCGTCCGCAAGCGACTGCATGACGTCCCCGCCGTGCATCGCGTTCATGTCGGTGGCAATGACACCGGGCGCGACGCAGTTGACGCGGATGCCGCTCGGCCCGAGCTCGAGCGCGAGCGATCTGGACAGACCGATGAGCGCCGCCTTGCTCGCGGCGTAATGACTCTCGCAGGACGCGCCGCGCTCGCCCCACATGGACGAGACGATGACGATGCTGCCCTTCTGGCGGTGCAGCATATCCGGGAGCGCCGCGCGGATCGTGCGTACCGCCCCCATCAGATTGACGTTCAGCATGGTCAGCCACTCGTCGTCCGTGATGTCCTGAAACAGCTTCTGCTGCGCGATACCCGCGTTGCAGACAACTGTGTCGATCGCGCCAAGGCTTTCGCGCGCCGTTTTTACGGCGTTTTCCACCGCGTCTCTGTCCGCGCTGTCCGCGCAGAGCGCGAGCGCACCCGTTTCCGCCGCCAGCGCTTCCGCCTTGTCGCGACGCGCGGAATACGTAAACGCTGCCGGTCTCCCAGCCTCCGCAAAGGCGCGGACGCAGGCAGCGCCGATGCCGCGCGAGCCGCCGGTAATAAATACCGAGCCCATCAGATCGCGACCGTCTGCTGTGCCTCGAACAGGCACTGGTTGAGGTCCTTATGCTTCGCCAGACCTTCCTCAATGTCGATGTCGGTGACTATGTTGGCGTCGGAGATGATGACGCGGTTGGTCTTGCCCTCCCTCAGAGCGCGTACCGCTGCGTAGCCCATGCGGGTCGCCATGACACGGTCCATGGCGGACGGAGAGCCGCCGCGCTGAATGTGGCCGAGGATGGTAACGCGGGTGTCGATGCCGGTCGCTTCGTGGATCTGGTCTGCGACCTCCTGTGCGGAGCCGTAGCCCTCTGCGACGATGATGATGTGGTGGTTGCGGCCCTTGATGCGGCCGATGCGCATCTTTTCTACGATGTCAACGTCGAAATCCAGCTGACGCTCGGGCAGGCAGATCGCAGTTGCGCCGACAGCGCAGCCGACCTGGAGCGCGAGATGACCTGCGCGGCGGCCCATGACCTCAACGACAGAGCAGCGCTCGTGAGACTGCATGGTGTCGCGCAGCTTGTCGATGCACTCGATCGCAGTGTTGCACGCAGTGTCGAAGCCGATGGTGTAGTCGGTGCAGACGATATCGTTGTCGATCGTGCCCGGCACGCCGATGCACGGAACGCCCTTGCGCGAAAGCGCCTGCGCGCCGCGGAACGTACCGTCGCCGCCGCAGCAGATCAGGCCGTCGATGCCCAGGTACTTGCAGGTGTCGGCCGCCTTCTGGAGACCCTCCTCGGTCATCATTTCCTTGCAGCGGGCGGTGTACAGCATGGTGCCGCCCTTGCGGATGATGCCGTCAACGCTGCGCGCGCCCATCTCGATGATGTCGCCGTTGATCAGACCGCTGTAGCCGCGGCGGATGCCGAGAACGGAAATGTCGTTTGCCGACGCGCTTCGAACGACCGAGCGGATGAGTGCGTTCATGCCCGGCGCGTCGCCGCCGCTTGTAAGTACGCCAATTCTGCGAATCTGCTTTTCCATAAAAGAAAGCCTCCTTCTGTGTGCTTTGAGCTTTTCGGGCGGCGCTGTTCTGTTGCAGTGTCGTCCTGTCCCCTCTACATCTTCCTGAAGCATCCGGCCCTGCCGAGGCTGATGCTCCAAATTGCCTCTATTTTATTATAACATCATCCTCGCTCAAGAGGAAGCGTAATTTTTGCAAAATGTTTTCGTCCGGCCGGCACCACAGGCGGCGCGAGACGAGCGTCTTTTTCTTCGTGTCGAGCGGAAACAGATAGACCGGCGTGTCGCCGGGACAGGTCGAGAGCACCGCGCGGATGCCGGGCCATTTGACGCCCTTCAGGCTGTCGAGACGGATATACAGCTTGTGCGGCGCCCTTTTCGCCGCTTCCGCGTCGGAAAATACGCTCGCGGCCGGCTTTTCCGCAGTCGTGAGCGCGTTTACCGCGCCCTCGTTCAGCGGCTGCGCCTCGTTCAGCAGCACCTTGGGCGCCTCCTCCTCGCGCGCGTCGATGCGTCCGGTGAGGAGCACTGCGCTGTCCGCCGTCAGATACGCGCCGCACTGCTGGAGCGCCTTCGGGAATACGACGAGCTCGATGGCCGCTGTGTCGTCCTCCACGGTCACATACGCCATCATCGAGCCGTTTTTCGTGCTTTTGAGCTTGACGGCGGTGACGACACAGGCAAGACGCACGGTCATGCCGTCCCGGTAGACCGGCTGCGCGCTCTCGCCCGAAAGGTCGTCAATGATCCTGCGCACGGGCGCAGCCTTGGCGCGGGCGGCAAGCTCGCGGTATTCGTCCATCGGATGCCCCGACAGATAAAGTCCGGTCGTCTCCTTCTCCATCGCGAGCAGCTCGCGCTTGGAGACCTCGGGAATATCGGGCAGCGCGATCTGCGTGTCCTGCACCGCGTCGTTGCCCATGCCGAACAGGTCCATCTGTCCCTCGATATTCTTTTTGCGGTTCTGCGCGATGGCATCGACCACCGGGCCTGCGACGCGCAGCAGCTGGCTGCGGCGGCAGCCCATCGAGTCGAACGCGCCCGCCTTGATGAGACATTCGAGGGCGCGGCGGTTGAGCTCGCGGTCGTACATACGCTCGCAGAAATCCTGGAACGAGGTGAAGATGCCGTTCTTCTCCCGCTCGTCGACCAACTGCTTCATAAACGAGCGGCCGACGCCCTTGACGGCGGCAAGGCCGAAGCGGATGTCACTGTCCGCGACCGAAAAGCTGTCATACGACAGGTTCACATCGGGCGGCTGCACCGCGATGCCCATCTCGCGCGCGGTCTGGATGTACTCCGAAATCTTCTCGGAAACATCGAGCACGCTCGTAAGTAGCGCCGCCATATATTCGCGCGGATAGTGGCACTTGAGGTAGGCGGTGCGGAAGGACACGACCGCGTAGCAGACCGCGTGCGCCTTGTTGAAGGCGTAGTTTGCGAAGTCCATGATCTCGTCAAACAGGCTTGCAGCGACCGCTTCGGGCACGCCGCGCTTGATTGCGCCGTCAATGCCAAGCTCCTCGTTGCCATGGATGAAGTTGACGCGCTCCTTTTCGAGCTCCTTCATCTTCTTTTTACTCATCGCGCGGCGCACCATGTCCGCCTTGCCGAGCGAGTAGCCGGCGAGCGACTGGAACACCTGCATAACCTGTTCCTGATAGATCATGCAGCCGTAGGTAACGCCGAGGATGGGCTCGAGCAGCGGATGCTTGTAGGTCACCTTTTCGGGGTGATGGCGGCACTCGATGTAGCGCGGAATGGACTGCATCGGTCCCGGGCGGTACAGCGCCACGACTGCGGTAATGTCCTCGATGGACTGCGGCCGCAGACCGGTGACAACGTTAGTAATGCCCGCGCTTTCCAGCTGAAATACGCCCATGGTCGAGCCTTTTCCGAGCATTTCATAGGTCGCGGGGTCGTTCATGTCCACCTTTTCGATGGAGAAATCCGGCGTATGGCGGCGGATCATCTTCTCGGCGTCCGCGATGACCGTGAGGTTGCGCAGACCGAGGAAGTCCATCTTGAGCAGACCGAGCTCCTCGATCGTGACCATGGTGAACTGCGTTACCATCTGGTCGCCGTTGCGCGAGAGCGGAACATAGGTATCGACCGGGTTTTTGGTGATGACGACGCCGGCGGCGTGGGTCGAGGCGTTTCGCGGCATGCCCTCGAGCTTGCGCGCCGTGTCGATCAGCTCGCGCACCTGCGGCGTGCCGTCATACATTTTTTTCAGCTCCGGGTTGACCGTGAGCGCCTTCTCGATGGTCATGTGCAGCTCGTTCGGCACCTGCTTGGCGACCGCGTCCACGTCGTTGTACGGGATGTTGAGCGCACGGCCGACGTCGCGAATCGCGCCGCGCGCGGCCATCGTGCCGAAGGTGACGATCTGCGCGACACGGTCCTTGCCGTACTTGCGCGTGACGTATTCGATGACCTCGGGACGGCGGACGTAGCAGAAGTCGACGTCGATATCCGGCATAGAGACGCGCTCCGGGTTGAGGAAGCGTTCGAAATACAGCGAATAATGGATGGGGTCGAGGTCGGTGATGCCGAGACAGTAGGAAACGATCGAGCCTGCCGCCGAACCGCGGCCCGGGCCGACCGGAATGCCCTGACTCTTGGCGTAGCCGATGAAGTCGGAAACGATGAGGAAATAATCGACAAAGCCCATCTTGGCGATCATGTCGATCTCGTACTGAAGTCGTTTGCGCACCGTGCCGTCATCGTCCGGATAGCGCCGCACAAAGCCCTCATCGCACAGCTTCTGAAGGTATTCGAGCGAGGTATAGCCCTCCGGAACGTCGAATTCGGGCAGGTGGTACTTGCCGAACTCAAAGTCGACCTGACACCGCTCCGCGATCTTGACCGTGTTCGCGAGCGCCTCCGGATGCTCCGGGAACAGCGCCGCCATTTCGTCCGCGTCCTTGATGTAGAACTCCTGCGTTTCGAACTTCATGCGGGTCGGATCATCGACCGTCTTGCCCATCTGGATCGCCATGAGGATGTCCTGCGTGCGCGCGTCCGCACGGGTCAGATAATGCGCGTCGTTGGTCGCGACAAGCTCAAGGTTCAGCTCCTTCGCGAGCTGATACAGTCCCTCGTTGACCTTTTTCTGCTCCTCGATGCCGTGATCCTGTATCTCGAGATAGAAATGCTCGCGGTCGAAGATCTCGAGAAATTCCTCGCAAATCTCATAGGCCTTGTCCATATTGCTGTTCGCGATCGCGCGCGGAATCGCGCCCGCGAGGCAGGCGGACATACAGATCAGTCCCTCGCTGTGCTCGCGCAGCAGCTCCATGTCGATGCGCGGCTTCATGTAGAAGCCTTCAGAAAACGCGAGCGACACCATATGAATGAGGTTTTTGTAGCCGGTCATGTTCTCGCACAGCAGGATAAGGTGGCTGTGCCATTCGCCGTTGACGTAGCCGCGCTCGTGGCGCGAATGCGGCGCGAGGTAGACCTCGCAGCCGATGACCGGATGGATGCCCTTCGCCTTGCAGGCGCGGTAAAAGTCGATCACGCCGTACATGACGCCGTGGTCGGTCAGCGCACACGAGGTCTGTCCGAGGTCAGAAACACGCTCGACCAGCTGTTCGATGCGGCACGCGCCGTCGAGCAGACTGTATTCGCTATGCACATGCAGATGGGCAAATGGTACCATTTAGTTCTCCTTTGCAGCAAATTCGGTTATCTTTTTCAGCCTGTGGCTCAGTCCCGGCTTGGAGATGGGCGGATCGAACCGCCGCGCCAGCTCGGTCAGGCTGTCGGTCGGATAGGAAAGCCGCAGACGCACGGTCTCTCGGAGATTGTCCGGGAAGGCCTCCTCTCCGCCCTCGCGCAGCACGCTTTTGATCGCGGCGATCTGCCGCGCGGACGCATCCGCCGCCTTGACGAGGTTCGCCGTCTCGCAGTTGACCTGACGGTTGATGGTGTTCCTGAGGTTTTTCTCCACCTTCGCCTGCATCAGCTCCATCGCGGCGTGGGGCGCACCGATGCGCGTGAGAAAGTCCTCGACGCTCGCGCTGTCCTTGAAGTACAGCAGCTGTGCGCTCGCGCGCCTGGCCTGCTTGGGCGCAAGACCGAGGTCGAGCATCAGACTGGTCTCCTCGCCCGCGAGGCTCTGGTGGGTGCTCTTGAGCTCGAGATGGCTCTTCTTGTCCGGTCCCGCGACCGTTCCGGCCATGAGGAACGCGCCGCGCAGAAAGGCCGCGATGCAGCAGTCCTCCTCGAGCACGTTGCGGTTGAGGTGGTAGGTGATGTGATTTTTTCTGTCATATCCCAGCGCGTCAAAGATGCGGCCGATGCGCGGCGGGTCGTTGATGATGAGCTGCTGCTTGCGGCCGCAGCTTTCCGCCTCGCTGTCCACGAAGAACGCGCGCTGCAAAAGCGCCTGGAGCCGCCGCACGACGACCGCGTTCTCCGCCGAAAGGCGGATCTCCTTATGCGAGAACACCGAGGCGTGCAGCAGCGCGCCGTATGCCTCCGCGCGGGTGCAGCACGCCCGGCTCATGGAAACGCTGCACAGCTCGTTTTTGACTTCGGTAGAAAATGACATGTATTCTGCCTCCATTTCTGCGGTGCTCCGCAGACCGGAGCCTTATCTCTGATAATCTCGATGCATGGTGACAACGCCGTATTCACGGCCGCGCAGATGCTCGCTGAGCGCTTCCGCGATCGCGACCGAGCGGTGCTTGCCGCCCGTGCAGCCGATGCTGATGATGAGGTTCGCCTTGCCCTCCGCCATGTAGCGCGGCAGGAGGAAGTCGATGAGTGTGGTCAGATGGCGCATGAGCACGTCGGCCGTGCCGCCCTGAAACACATAATCACGAACCTCGGGGTCGGTGCCGTTGCGCTCGCGCAGGCTCATCTCGTAATACGGATTGGGCAGGAAGCGCACATCGAACACGAGGTCGCTCTCGGGCGGAATGCCGTATTTGAAGCCGAAGGACTGCACGATGACCTCAAAGGCTGCGCCGGTCTCGGTGGAGAACAGGGCGAGCAGACGCTCGCGCAGACCGGCGGCGGACAGGCCCGTGGTATCGACCACGAAATCCGCGCGGTTGCGCAGCGCGGACAGCATCGTGCGCTCCTTTTCGATCGCCGCCGTCATGGAAACACCCTTGTCCATCAGCGGATGCCTGCGGCGCGTCTCCTTGTAGCGGCGGATGAGCGTCGCGGTGTCCGTGTCGAGGAACAGGATGCGGTAGTCGCAGCCCATGTCGCGGATGGAGTCGAGCGAGTCAAAGAGCTGCTGAAAGTCACCGCCCGCACGCACATCGGTCACGAGCGCGACGCGCTCATACCGCTCCGTCGCGGCAAGGCAGACCTCCGCGAAGCGCGGAATGAGTGCGATCGGCAGATTATCGACGCAGTAATAGCCGAGATCCTCCAGTGTCGCGACGGCGCGGCTCTTGCCCGCACCGGACATGCCGGAAATGATCAAAAAATACATAATTCCATCCTCCTTGCCCGTGTTCAGCGGGATTTCTCCCGTTTATCTTACAATGCGCACCTCGCACTCCAGCTCGACGCCGAACTGCTCCCGAACGCGCTCCTGCACCAGCTCGATCAGGCGCAGCATATCGTCGCAGGTCGCGCCGCCCCGGTTGATGAGAAAGCCTGCGTGCTTTTCCGAAACCTGCGCCGCGCCGACGGACGCTCCCTTGAGTCCGGCGTCCTCGATGAGCTTTCCGGCGAAATATCCCTCGGGGCGCTTGAAGGTCGAGCCGGCCGACGGGAAGTTGAGCGGCTGCTTGTCGCGGCGGCGCTGCGAAAAATCGTTCATCTTGTCCAGAATAGCCGCCGAGTCGCCCGGCTGAAGGCGGATGACCGAGCGCAGCACGGTCCAGTCCGGATGGTCGCGGAAAATGCTGCGGCGGTAGCCGAAGCCATGCTCCTCGCCGCGCAGCGTGTGGATATTGCCCTCTGCGTCCAGATATTCCGTGCTCTCGACGATGCCGGCCATCTGGCCGTCATATGCGCCGGCGTTCATGAATACCGCGCCGCCCAGACTGCCCGGAATGCCGCCGGCAAACTCCGCGCCGGTCAGACCGGCACGCTGTGCGCGGCGTGCGATGCGGCTGAGGAGCGCGCCGGCCTCCGCCGTCAGCGAGTTGTCGTCGCCCACGCGGACCTCGTCCACCTCGGAGGTGCACACGACCGCGCCGCGCACGCCCTCATCCGAGACCAGAATGTTCGAGCCGTTGCCGAGCAGCAGCATCGGAACGCCCTGTGCACGCAGCACCTCGAGCGCGCCGATCAGCTCCCTGCGCGTCTTGGGCAGGATGAAAAGGTCGGCCGGGCCGCCGATGGAAAAGGTCGTGTGGCGGCGCATCGGCTCGTTGATCAGAATGTCTATTTCCGGGGCGGTTTCGCGCAGAGCCTCTGCGCAGCCCTTGATATTGTTCAGCATGATAAAATTCCTCCTGATATAAGGATATATTTAAAAACAGTATGCCCTTCCTGCCGGCGCATACCGAAGAAAATTCGAAGTAAACGAGCGATACACGCAGTACGCACTCGCACAAAGTATATTATAGCAAAAACACAGCCCTGGTGCAATTACAAGACTTTTAAATTTTCGCAGCACACTAAAAAAAGCACCCGAGTTTCCCCGAGTGCTTGCGCCCTCCCAGACGCCGCGCACGCAAAGCGTGCGCTATTTCCACCCAAACTTGCCTTCGGCAAGGAGGGCGGACAGGCCTGCCGCAGCAGGCCGCATAAAATTCCCCATAAAAGTCCAGCTCTGCCGGACTTTTATCCCGCTGCCCGCGCCGCGGCGGCGCGGCCTCGTCCGCCGTGCGGACGAGAGGGGGGTATCGCCCCCGGTTTCGCAAGGAACCGGGGGCGTATCTAAGGGGGACAGCGTCCCCCTTAGAAGGCGAAGGCCTCAGCCGAGCCACACTTCCTCGTGCTCGCCCTTGCGCGGCCGCGCGAGCAGCAGCCTGATGCCGTCCTTTGCGGACAGGCCGCCGTACAGCACGCCGTACATCGCCTCGGTGATCGGCATGGAAACGCCCTGCTGCTTAGCAAGGTGATAGCCGGCCTCGGTCGCGTAGTAGCCCTCGACCGTTGCGCCGACCTCGCGCATGGCCTCCTCAGCGGTCGCACCCTTGCCGATCAGGATACCGGCGCGGCGGTTGCGCGAGTGCATCGAGCAGCAGGTAACGATCAGGTCGCCCACGCCCGACAGACCGGCGAAGGTCTCCTGCTTCGCGCCGAGCTTGATGCCCAGACGAGCGATCTCGGTCAGACCGCGCGTCATAAACGCCGCCTTGGAGTTATCGCCCAGACCCAGACCGTCCGAAATGCCGGCGCCGAGCGCAATGATGTTCTTGAACGCGCCGCCGAGCTCGCAGCCGATGATGTCGGACGAGGTGTAAACGCGGAAATTCGTGTCGTTCATGAACGCTTCCTGCGTCAGCTCCGCCGCCGTGCGGCTCTCAGACGCCGCAACGATTGCGGTCGGGATGCCGCGCGCGACCTCCTCCGCGTGCGTCGGACCGGTCAGCGCAACGACCGGATTTCTGCCGTTCACGGCGCGCGTGATGGTCTCGGAAAAGCGGCAGTAGCCATGTTTGCTGTCCAGCCCCTTGCCGACGTTTACGAGTACGGTCTCCGGCTTTACGATGCCTGCGAGCTTCTCCGCCGTGGACGCGACCGCGAACGACGGCACCGCAAGCACAACAAGCTCCGCATCCGCTGCGCCCGACATATCCGTCGTGATCTCGATGCCGTCCGGGATGACAACGCCCGGCAGCAGCTTTTCATTGCAGCGTTCGCGGTGCAGCAGGTCGCATTCCGCCTGCTGATAGGTCCACGAGGTCACCTGATGGCCGTTCTGATGCAGCAGCATCGCGAGCGCGATGCCCCAGCCGCCGGTGCCCAGTACAAAAACCTTCATTTTGCAGTCTCCTCTCAGTCAGACATGGTTTTCTTGCTCTTGAAGGAAAATTTGTTTTCCTTTCCGCGGATAATGCGTCCGATATTCGAGCGGTGCATGAATACGACGACCGCCGCCATGCCGAGCGCCATCGCGGTCAGCACCGGGTCGCGATAGAATACCCAGGTAGTGATGGGAAAGCTGACCGCGCCCAGAATCGAGCCGAGCGAGATCCATTTGGTCACGATGACCGACAGCAGGAACAGCGCAAACGCGATGCCGAATACGCGCCAGTCGAAAAACGCGAGCATGACCGCACCGACGAGCACGCCCTTACCGCCCTTGAAGCCGAAGTACAGCGGGAACATATGGCCGAGGATGACGAAGATGCCTGCCGTCAGCTTGCCGACCGGACCGGCGAGCACCATGCCGATCGAGACCGCCGCCGCGCCCTTGGCGATGTCGCCGAGCAGCACGAGCAGCGTCTTTTTCGCGCCCATGGTGCGGTATGCGTTGGTCAGACCCGCATTTCCGCTTCCGTAGTTTCTGATATCCTTACCGAGTGTCAGCTTGCTGACGATGATCGCAAAGCTCAGCGAGCCGAGCAGATACGCGCAGACCGCAATAATCGCAAAATGCGTAAGTGTCATGACGTTTTTCCCCCCAGAATTCATTTTTTCGGGCAGCGCACGGTTATTCCTTGTCGCCGCGCTCGCGCACGACCATGCGCACCGGCGTGCCGGTCAGGCCGAACACCTCGCGGATCTGATTTTCCAGATAGCGCTGGTACGAGAAGTGGAACAGGCGTGCGTCGTTGCAGAAGCAGACGAAGGTCGGCGGACAGGTGGATGCCTGCGTCATGTAGAAGATGCGCAGACGGCGGCCCTTGTCGGTAGGCGGCTGTACGCGCGCCGTCGCCTCGGCCAGAATGGCGTTCAGGCGGCCGGTCGGGATGCGCATATGGTTCTGCTCGTAGACCTCATGGATGAGCGCGAACAGCTTGTCCACGCGCTGACCGGTCTGCGCAGAGATGAACAGCACGGGCGCATACGGCATATAGGCCAGACCCTCGCGCACGCGGAGCGTATACTCCTTCATGGTGGAGCCGTCCTTCTCGACCAGATCCCATTTGTTGACGACGATGATGCACGCCTTGCCGGCATTGTGCGCCTCACCGGCGACCTTGGTGTCCTGCTCGGTGACGCCCTCTGTCGCGTCGATCATGATGACGCAGACGTCCGCACGCTCGACCGCGAGCAGCGAACGCATGACCGAGAACTTCTCGATCTTCTCGTCCACCTTGCTCTTTTTGCGGATGCCGGCGGTGTCGATGAAGGTAAACTTGCCGTGCGCGTTGTCTACGTCAGCGTCTACGCTGTCGCGCGTCGTGCCGGCAACGTTCGAGACGATGACGCGCTCCTCGCCCAGCACGCGGTTGAGCAGGCTGGACTTGCCGACGTTCGGCTTGCCGATCAGAGCAACGCGGATACGCTCGTCGTCCTCTTCCTCCTCGTCTGCCGCCGGGAAATGCTCGTAAGCCGCGTCGAGCAGCTCACCCACGCCGTAGCCGTGCAGAGCGGAGATGCCGAACGGCTCGCCCAGACCGAGATTGTAGAACTCATAAAATTCCGCCGGAGGATCGCCCGGCTTGTCGCATTTGTTGACCGCGAGCACGATCGGCTTGCCCGAGCGCAGCAGCATGGACGCTACGTCCTGATCGGCGGCGGTAACGCCGGTGCGCAGGTCAGTGATGAGGATGATGACATCTGCATGCGAGATCGCGGTCTCCGCCTGAAGGCGCATGAACTGTAAGATCTCGTTGTCGTTGGACGGCTCGATGCCGCCGGTGTCGATCACGGTGAAGTCACGGCCGCGCCAGTCGCTGTCTGCATACAGGCGGTCGCGCGTTACGCCCGGCGTGTCCTCGACAATGGACAGGCGCTTGCCTGCCAGACGGTTGAAGAGCTGCGATTTGCCGACATTCGGACGGCCGACGATCGCAACGATAGGTTTTGCCATAGGTTTTCCCTCCCTCAAGGTCAGTTTAAGGCAATACCGCATAATTAGACAAGAGCGATTTGCGAGCAAATTTTGCGCTCTGATAAGGCGCGGTTTTGCAGCAATACTTTCGTATTGCAAGAAATCGCAACGCAATCAGGGTGAAAAATTTCCGCAAAGCACCGCAGCTTTAATTATGCGGTGTTGCCTTAAGTCATTTGCAGGAAAATTGCAATCAAATCTGTGATAATTCTGCGCTGTGTGCGCAGGAATTTTTCAAAAAAAATGAGGAAAGCGTGCGCCTTCCCCATTCTTTTTGTTCTGTTTGAGCCTTACGCTTCCTTAACGGCGACAACCTCACGGCCATTGTAATAGCCGCAAGCCTTGCACATTCTGTGCGCCAGCTTCATCTCGCCGCACTTCGGGCACTTGCTCATGCCGGGCAGGTCCAGCTTCCAGTGGGAGTTACGACGCTTATCGCGACGGGCCTTAGAAATTTTTCTCTTAGGTACTGCCATGGTGGATACACCTCCTACTCAAATCTTGTTAAAATAAAATGAAAACAATAATCAGTTGCCCTTATCGTTATCGAGCAGGGCGCGCAGCGCGGCAAAACGAGGATCGATCTGCCTGCTCTCGCAGTCGCATTCGGTCACGTTACGGTCTGCGCCGCAGTGCGGACAGAGGCCTTTGCAGTCCTCTTTGCACAGATAAGTCATCTGTACCTGCAGGATCAATGCCGGCACAAGTACGTCCGCAGGATCCACGCTGTCGCCGGTCAGCACGAAAAGATCATCCTCTTCCTCCGCCTCAGGGTCGTCGGACAGGATCATGTCAGCTTCCGCTTCGAGCGGAATATCGAGCGGTTTCAGACAGCGGGCGCACTCGGTGGAGTACACGGTTTTGATGCTGCCCTTCAGGCGTAACACGCCGCTCTCATTCGATACCTCGCCTTCCACATAGACGGGACTCTGAAAAGGTTTTCTGCCGTACATCTTCTCATCCTTCAGGTCGATGACCTCGGAAAACGGAAGAACGGCATGCTGCAGCGCATTCAGCTTTTTTAACTCAATCTTCATGTCAACCTCACATGGTACTAAAACAGTATACTACAATCAATCGTTCTTTGTCAACTGATTTTTACAGCAAAAGCGTATTTTATTGTTTTGCCGCCGCACTTCCCTTTCTGCGTAAAATACGTTATACTATATAAACACACGATAAACGGTAACACACACCAGAAAAGGAACTTTACTTTGAGAGAATATTATATCACAAAAAACGACAGCGGGCAACGCCTGAATAAATTTTTAGAGAAAGCCGTGCCGCGGCTGTCAGGCGGCATGATGCACAAGTACCTGCGCCTCAAGCGCATCAAGCTCAACGGCAAGCGCACCGAGGCTGCCTGCCGCCTCGCCGAGGGCGACAAAGTGCAGCTCTACATCAACGACGAATACTTTGAACAGGTACGCGAGGAGGAGGCGTTCCGCCGCATCAAAACGCCGCGCCTGACCGTGGTCTACGAGGACGAGAACATCCTGCTCGCGGACAAGGCGCCGGGCATGGTCGTGCACGCGGACGAAAACGGCGACAGCGACACGCTCATCGCCCACATCCAGGCTTATCTCTACCAGTCGGGCGCATGGAATCCGGACGACGCGGCGTCGTTCGCCCCGGCTCTGTGCAACCGCATCGACCGCAACACCGGCGGCATTGTCATCGCGGCAAAGACCGCCGAGGCGCTGCGCATCCTGAATGACAAGATCAAGGAGCACGAGCTGAAAAAGAAATACGTCTGCGTGGTGCTCGGCAGACCCGAGCCGCCGCGCGGCCGCATCGAGAATTTCCTGCGGCGCGACGAAAAACGTAAGCAGGTCACGCTGCACGACCGGCCGGTCCCGGGCGCCAAGACCGCAAAGACCCTCTACCGCACGCTCGCCTCCACGAAGGAGCTCTCGCTCGTCGAGTGCGTCCTGCTCACCGGACGCACCCATCAGATTCGCGCCCACATGGCCTCGATCGGCTGTCCGCTGCTCGGCGACGGCAAATACGGCCGCGGCGACCGCAACCGCGCCTGCGGCGAGACCGGTCAGCTGCTCTATTCGTTTGAGCTGACCTTCGCCTTCGAGAGCGACGCCGGCGCGCTCCAGTACCTCGACGGAAAGACCTTCCGGGTGAAGGATATTGCGTTCGTCAAGAAATATTTCCCGAATTACCGCTTCTAAAGAGAAAAACCGCTTCGATGCTTATCTGTTCGCATCAAAGCGGTTTCTTTCTGTCTTGTTACGTGAACTCAGCCGGCGAATAGGTGCCGTCCTTGATTTCCTGCGCGACCTTGCTGCTCAGGCCGTTGTAGACCACGCCCGGTTCGAGCGTGATGCCGTGAATTGCGGCCAGCTGCGAAACCGTAACGAACGCATAGGTCTTGTCCGTGCGTGCCTGAAGCTCGTCGATCGCAGCGAGTGCGCCCTTCACCGAAGTCGGGTACAGGTCGTGCATCAGAACAACATCGCCGTCGCCTGCCTGCTCCACGATGACCTGCTTTACGTGCTCAGCATCGCGGTACTTCCAGTCCTCGGTGTCCACGCTCCAGTTGATGATCGGCAGGCCCGCCTCCTTGGCGACCGCCTTGACCGTATCGTTGACGCCGCCGCCGACCGGGCGGAGCAGCGTCGGCAGACTGCCGGTCTTTTCTTTGATAAGTTCGCTGTTGGAGTTGATCTGCACATCGACTTCCTCGCGGCTGAGGCCGGTCAGGCGTGAATCCGGATGGTTCATCGTGTGGTTCGCGATCTCGCTGCCCTCTTCGAGCTGACGCGGCATACACGCACTGTACTCCTTGATGCGGTAGCCGCACTCAAAGAACGTCGCCTTCGCGCCGCGCTCCTTGAGTCCATCGAGCAGATAGTTGGTCAGGCCGTTCGGATAGTTTTCGATCTTGCCGGTCGGGCCGTCGTCGAACGTCAGCGCGATATAAACATCCGCCTCCGGGATATCGCCGTCCACTGCGTCGCTCAAACTGCTGCGCAGCGAGTCGAGATAGGTTTTCTGGCTGTCCAGACCGTCGAGCGAGAGCGTCGTGAATGCAAACGCACCGTCGCCGAGATCGGTATAGTTTCTGCCGATGATCTGCGCAAGCGCCGGAGCAGAGACGTAAAACCGGTCCTTTTCCTCGTCGAGCCAGACTGTGAAATCGTCGCCCTTGACGCGATTGCCGTCGATCTTGAATTTTCCGTTCGTCGTGACCGTGGTTTCGGTATCATTATATTTTACCGTCCAGGTCTTTTTACCGTCGAACTCCGCCGTGCCGCCGAGCGCGGTCATCGCCGCCTTCAGCGGAACGTATTTCGTGCCGTTCTGCTCCATGACGCCCTCGCCCAGCTTTTCGCCGTCAGAGGCCATGGTCTTGGTCTCGCCGGCAACGAGCGCCTTGTCCGAGTCGGTGCGCATCAGAATGCTGTCTCCCGTGATCTGCTTCTCGGACGGGCCGAGAACCTTCGTTACGTCATCTGTGATCTGCTTGATCGCGTCCTCGGTCAGCTCGTCGTCCTTCTGCGAGATGATGAGCAGATCGCCCTGCTCCTCGGCGGTTTCGGCGGTCTTCCACGAGAACGCCGCACAGAAATCCTTCGCCGGGATAAAAACGACGCCGTCCTTCACGGAAGGCGCGGCCGCCATGTTTCTGCTCTCCTCACCCATCTGAACCTTGGTGCTCGAGGCCTTGATCTCAGCGGTCTGCTTGTTCCAGACTGCCGTGCCGCTCTTCGTGCTTTCGTCCCAGGTCAGATCGATCTGAAGCGCATCGCACAGAGACTGGAGCGGCGCGAACAGGTTGCCGCTCTGATCGCGGTAAGGCGCCGCCTCAAGGTCGAACGTCTTTCCGTCGCAGTAGCCCAGCTTGTTGTCCACCTGATAGACGATCTCGTGCGTTTCGGTCCTGCCGAGCACAGTGCTGACCGCTGTCGTCACCAGCTTGACCGCGAGCACGATGAGCGCGATCAGAAGCACGATCACCAGTGCCAGCACGCCGTAGTGGCTCTTGCGTTTTCGACGGCGGCGGCGAGGACGTGCATAGCTGTTCGCCGTACCATATGCCATTTTGAACTCTTCCCTTCCTGCCTTTTACACCCCGGTAATGCTTTCTGTATTTTACGCGGGGGTCGTCTGCTTTAGAAGCGATTTCCGCGGCAGACTGTCTGACGCCGCTTTTCGCGGCGTCCGGCCTTTCCTTTGCTTATTATAGCATCAAAAAACAGGAATGAAGGTTACATTCCTGTTACTTTTTTTCAGGCAATACCGCATAACGGGACAAAAGCGATTTGCGAGCAAACAGCGCCGCTTTCCTTGTGCGGTGTTGCTCTAGGTTACAGCTCCTCCCCTGCGCTCCAGTTGACGAGGTTCGGGTTTTTCTCCTGCTTTCGCTCGGACGGCGGTGTTACCTTGACGCCGAAAAAGTCGTACCACTGACCGCAGCGGTCGCACTGCCATGCCGTCGCCTCAGTCTCATCCATGATGTAGATCTCATATCCGCAGTCACAGGTTAAAATCGTCATGCTTTTTCTCCCTTCCTGTCCGTTAGCTCTATTATACTACGCATCACAGCAAAAGTCTATTTTCTGCCGAAAAAACAATCTGTCTTCCTCTTTCTGCGAAACGTGCTATACTATAATAAAGAAATGCATACCGATAAAAGGAGACCGAATATGAGCAGAACCAGACTGAATGATGACTTTGCGCGGCAGGTGCTTTCTGTCGTCGAGAAGATCCCCGCCGGCTCGGTCGCGACCTACGGACAGCTTGCGTGCATGATCGGGCGGCCGCAAAATGCGCGTCTGGTGGCGCGCGTGCTTTCGCACGCAGAATACTACGGTCATTTTCCCTGTCACCGCGTTGTCAACCATGCCGGCCGCATCGCGCCGGGCTGGTCTGAGCAGGCTGACCTGCTCCGCGCGGAAGGCGCGGCCTTCAAGGATGAAACGCATGTCGATCTGCGGCAGTCACTCTGGCTGCGCGCGGACTGAAAAAAAGCAGCAGAAAAGGTGCGTGTACGGGAACGCTCAGCGTTCGGTGCACGCACCTTTTTCAGCAGTCTTACAGGCCGCTCTGCATGGTCGTGCAGACGAGCGCCATGTCGCTGTTGTACTTGGTACGGATGGCAATATCCGTGTAGAGCAGCTCTTTTTCCGGCTTTTTCTTGTGCAGAAGATACTCATACAGCAGAAACGGCGGCCGGTATCCCTGCTCAAACGCCTCCTGATCGAGCACGAAGCTCAGACTGTCCGACTGCAGAAGCTCCATGTTCAGCTCGTTCAGGTCGAACGCCGCCACCTTCACGCGGCCCTTCAGGCCCTCCTCCTCGATCGCCTGACACACGCCCTTCTGACCGTTGGACGCAACATAGATCGCCGCAAGATCGGGATTTGCACGCAGTGCGTGCTGCGTGATCTCATGCGAATAGTCATCGCGATCAAAACACGGCTGAAACGCCAGCGTACTGATATTGAGCGTATTTTCCGCCTTTATGGCATCCAGAAAGCCGTTCAGGCGGTTGTTGTGCGCAGTATTATTCAGATGACCGGCGAGCGGGAGCACCTTTCCGCCCTCGGGCAGCATCAGGCGGAGCAGGCACGCCGCCGTCTGACCGGCGCGGTAGTTGTCCATGCCGATAAAGCACAGGCGTTTGCTGCCCGGCGCGTCGGCATTTAAGGTAATGACCGGAATGCCCTGTGCGTGCAGTTCATCAATGCACTGCCGCACCTCCGGCGCGGTATCCGGGGAAAGCGCGATACCCTGCACGCCTGCCGAGACCAGCTCCTCTATATATTCGAGCATCAGCTCGGTGTCCAGACCCTGAAAATCGCGAAGAACGAGCTCGACGCCTGAGCCTGCAAGCTCCTCCGCTGCACGCTGCACGCCTGCACGCACGATCTGCATCGTCGGGGTTTCGGTGGACTGGAGAATCACGCCGAGCTTGAAATCCTGCTTGGAGCGCACGAGCGCCTGTCCGATCAAGTTGGGCTTATATCCGAGCTCAAGTGCGATTTTCTGAATTTTTTCCTTTACTTCCGGGTTGACACGGCCTCGATTGTGCAGCGCACGATCCACAGTGCCGCGCGATACTCCCGCGAGATCCGCAATCTGCTGAGCGGTGACCGCCATAATGTTTACCTCCTTTTGTTTTTTCTTTATGTTTATAGTATATCATACTGCACGCAGCTTGCAATGCTTTTTTTGAAAAATGCACGCATTTTTATGAAATTGTTATTCTGCGCTCCTGCGTTTCCGTGCACGCATACTATTTTAATTGTATGCGTGCATTTTTGATGTATTTTAACGTTTTTCTGTCCCTTTTCTGTAAACATGCAGTCGGTCATTCTCCTCCTCTTTCAACCATTTTAACATACTGCACAACATCATCCCTATTCCTTTGGATATTCTTACTATTACTTTGCACGCAAATGCACGCACCTTTTCGCTGTATTCCGATTTTTTCTACAAAAATCGCCCCTGTTTTTTGTGGCAATTCCTAAATATAAATTAAATGTACTTTTCCCTCTTGCAAACCGAAAATAAACGTGATAATCTATACCTATCAAAACAAATCCCCACAAAAACAAGCCGCTCGGTGCAAGGGAGAACGCGCCGGAAAAGCTCAAGGGGATTGTTTTTAGAGGGACAGCGTTCACGAGAACGCAAAATATCAATGATATGGGGGTTATCCAAATGACATTCTTCTCCTCGCTCGCATGGACAGGCATATCGTTTGTACTGTTCACCGCCCTGGTCGCCATCATTTCTGCATGGAAAACGCGCGACGAACAGCTCGACACCGCCGAGGGTTACTTCCTCGCAGGCCGCGGCCTGCCCGGTGTGGTTATCGCAGGTTCTCTGCTTCTGACCAACCTTTCCGCAGAACAGCTCGTCGGCCTGAACGGCCAGAGCTGGAAAACCAACATGGGCCCGATCGCCTGGGAGGTCGGCTCGATGTTCACGCTGCTGGTTCTGGCGTACTACTTCCTTCCGAAGTACCTCAAAATGGGCGCCATGACCATCCCGTCTCTGATGGAGGAGCGCTACGGCAGAGGCACCAAGACGATGTTCTCGGTCGTAATCGTCGTTATGTACTCCATCCTCAACCTGCCGGTCATCCTCTACTCGGGCGCCGTTGTTTTCGAGCAGATCTTTGATATCTCCGGCATCATGGGCACCAGCAAATTCGTCGCTGTCGCAATTCTCTGCGTTATCATCGGCATCATCGGCGGCTGCTACGCGATCTTCGGCGGTCTGAAGGCCGTTGCAGTTTCGGATACCATCAACGGCGTCGGTCTGATCATCGGCGGTCTGATGATCCCGTTCCTCGGCTTCGCGGCGCTGTCCGCAGCAACCGGCGGTCACGGCATTCTCGACGGCGTAAAGTACATGATCGAGGCTGATCCGGCCAAGATGAACGCAATCAACGCATGGAACGCACCGGAGCCGGAGGTTCCGTGGCCGCTGATCATCACCGGTATGTTCTTCAACAACCTGTACTGGTGGTGCACCAACCAGTCCTTTGTCCAGCGTTCTCTCGCGGCAAAGAGCCTCAAGGAAGGCCAGAAGGGCGCTATTTTCTGCGGCTTCCTCAAGTGCCTCGGCCCTCTGTACCTCGTCATCCCGGGCATCATCGCTTTCTACCTGCCGTCCATCCAGGACAAGCTTGCAGCAGCCGGTTCCTCCGCGATCGACTTCGCTTATCCGGCGCTCATCTCTGAGATCGTTCCGAAGCCGGTCATGGGCTTCTTCGCAGCTGTTATGTTCGGCGCGATCCTGTCCTCGTTCAACTCGGTCCTGAACTCGGCATCCACCATGTTCACCCTCGACCTGTACCGCTCTTCCATTAATCCGAAGGCTTCGGACACCAAGTGCGTCAAGGTCGGCAAGATCTACGGCACCATCGCAGGCTGCATCTCGATCGTCATCGCTCCGTTCATCATGAACGCAGGCGGCATCACCACCTTCCTCAACTCCATGAGCCAGTTTGTATCCCTGCCGGTACTGTGCACCATCCTCGGCATCTTCATGTTCAAGCGCATCCCGAAGTACATGCCCAAGGTCATCACCATCTTCCACGTCGTATGCTACGGTGCGTTCCTGCTCATCAAGCCCTGCTACCCAGGCAGCACGAACCCCATCCACTACCTGTACGCAATGGCTGTTCTGTTCCCGATCGAGCTGCTCATCATGTGGTATCTGAACAAGTATCACCCGGCTGAGGAGTACGAGATCCAGGACGTCGGCGCGGTCGATCTGACCCCGTGGAAGTACCGTCACGTTGTATCCATCATCGGTCTTATCCTTGCGGTTGCCATCTATATCTTTTTCTCTCCCCTCGGCATCGCAGCATAAACCATTTTCTCTCTTTTCCCTATGCGGCGGCAGTGTGACACTTTTCCGTGCTCACACTGCCCGAACCGCAAAAATTTTTTTGAAATTTTTCGAAATTTCCTCTTGCGTTCTCGTGAACGCAGAGTTATAATCATTTCGTCAAATGAAAAGCGAAGTGCACGCAAGACTGCACGAGCGAAAAACCGACAGGCGTGCATTTGACGCAGACAGCTACAGCAAATCACAAAATTCCATTCATTATTTCATATTTACTTATCCAAGGAGGAACTCATCATGGAAAATCTGAACATTGCACTGATCGGCTGCGGTATGATCGGCCGCGAGCACATTGAGCGCATCCAGAACCGCATCCGCGGCGCGAAGATCGTTGCAGTATGCGACGTATTCGAGGAGGGCGCAAAGAAGGGCGCTGAGATCGCAGGCGCCGGCACCAAGATCTACACCGACTTTAACGAAGCAATCAACGATCCGGACGTAAACGCAGTTGTCGTTACCACCCCGGGTCAGTTCCACAAGGGTCCGGTTCTGGCAGCTATCAAGGCTGGCAAGCCGGTATTCTCCGAGAAGCCGCTGGCAAACACCGCTGCTGACGGCAAGGAAATCGTCGAGGCCGAGATGGCCGGCGGCAAGCACCTCGTTCAGGTCGGCTTCATGCGCCGCTACGACCGCGGCTACCGTCAGGTCAAGGAGCTGATCGACTCCGGCAAGTTCGGCGCACCGATGGTCATCAAGTGCACCCACCGTGCAGACGGCGTTGCTGACGACTACACCACCGCAATGGCTGTTACCGACACCGCAATCCACGAGATCGACGTTCTGCCGTGGCTCGTAAACGATGAGTGGGACGAGGTTCAGTGCATCATGCCGAAGACCAACTCCAAGGTCAAGAACGCGCTGAAGGACCCGCAGATCATGATCATGAAGACCAAGGGCGGCATCATCAACATGCTCGAGGTCAACGTAAACTGCGGCTTCGGCTACGACATCAACTGCGAGGTTGTATGTGAGAACGGCGTTGTAAACCTGCCGTGCCCGTCCTTCCCGACCGTTCGCTATGCTAACGAGGTTTCCACCAAGATCGAGGACAACTGGATCCTGCGCTTCATCGACTCCTACGACGTCGAGATCCAGGACTGGGTCGACCACGCACTCAAGGGCGAGACCGGCGGCTCCTCTGCATGGGACGGCTACGTTGCTTCCATCACCGCTGACGCTCTGGTCAAGTCCCAGACCTCCGGTGTGCCGGAGAAGGTCGTAACCGGCGGCACCCCGGATTTCTACAAGAAGTAAGACCGTATCACTTGCGGAGCGGACAACGATATCGCTCCTGCCCGCTCCGCATATCACCTTAATTAAAGATAAGAAAGAATAAAGGAGTTTTCCATCATGAAAATCGGTTTTAACGAAGGCTGCAACCGTTTCTGCGAAAATCACTCCGTACTCGAGGATCTCGACCTGTGCGAGAAGTACGGCGTTGACTACATCGACATCCAGTCCGAGTGCCTCGACCGCGAGATCGCAGCAGGCAAGTACACCATCGACGATCTGGCCGCATGGTTCGCTGACCCGAAGCACCATCTGAAGATGCTGTCCTACAACGCCCTGATCTTCTTCAACATGAAGCAGACCCAGGAGGAAAAGGATGCCGTTATGGCAAAGCTCGATCAGATCATCGAGGACTGCAACAAGCTCCAGTGCAAGATGATCGTCGTTGTTCCGTCCATGGACCTCACCGTTCCGGCTACCCTCGACGAGATCAAGGCTGACGCTGTCGCTGTACTGAAGGAAATGGTCAAGAAGGTTGAGCCGCACGGCATCAAGCTGTCCATCGAGTTCTGCGGCTGCCCGACCATGTCCATCAACCGCTTCGAGGACGCTTACGCGATCGTCGAGGAAGTGAACTCTCCGCTCGTCGGCATCACCCTCGACCAGTATCATTTCCATGCAATGGCTTCTTCTTTTGAGGCTCTCGAGAAGGCCGACGGCAAGAAGATCTTCGTATGGCACCTGAACGGCATGGAGAATATGCCGTGCGGCGCAGCTTACAACAACGACGAGAAGCGTCTGTGGCCGGGCGAGCCGGGCGACTGCCTCGATCACAAGCGCTACGCTGATACCCTCAAGAAGATCGGCTTTGAAGGCGACGTCTGCACCATGGAGGTGTTCCGTCCGGACTACTACAAGCTGTCCAACGAGGAGAACATCAAGACGGCTGCTGAGGCAACCCGCGCTCACGTTGCAAAGTACTGGGGCGAATAAGCCACGGCATTGCCGCACAAGAATTACTCTGTGTTCCCTTTCTGAAAATGTATAACAGAAAAGCGGCCGTTTGCGGCCGCTTTTCTGCGTTATCTGTTACTTTCTTGTCTTGTATCCGCGCTGATACGGTTCCGGCCAGTCATACGGAACATCAAGCGCGCGCGCTGCGCTCAGCACCCAGTACGGTTCGCGAAGCAGTACACGGCCGAGCGCAACGAGGTCTGCGCGCTCATTGCACAGGATCTCCTCCGCGTGGTGCGGCTCCGTGATGAGGCCGACGGTGATGGTCGGGAGAGCGCTCTGCTGTCTGAGATATTCCGCGATTTTGACCTGATAGCCGGGGAAAAGCGCCGGAGGAGGCGTCGGCCAACGCCGCCCGTACTCACATCGAGCACATCGACATATGGCTTTACCAGCTCCACGATCTTCGCCATCTCGTCCGGGTGCATGCCGTCCGGCTCGTAGTCCTCGGCAGAGACGCGCAGCAGCACCGGCTTTTCCTGCGGCCAGACCTCATGCACCGCCTTGAGGACCTCGATGAGCAGGCGGCAGCGGTTTTCAGTCGAACCGCCGTAGGCATCGGTACGAAGATTGGTGAGCGGCGAAAGGAATTCGCTGAGCAGATAGCCGTGCGCCGCATGGATCTCCACTGCATCAAAGCCTGCCTTCTCGGCGCGCTCTGCCGCATCGCGGAAGGCCTTTACAACGTTTTCGCAGTCGCTCTCGTCCATTTCATGCGGCGTTTTAGAGTTTTCATCGAACGGGATGGCGCTCGGCGCAAGAATGACCGGCTCCTCCGCCTCGCATTTTCGGCCTGCATGGTTGAGCTGAATCGCGACCTTCGCGCCGAGGCGCCGGCATTCGGAAACGAGCGGCGCGAGTGCGTGCATCTGCTCGTCGTTCCACAGGCCGAGACAGTGGTCCGAAATACGGCCGTTCGGCATGACGCCGGTCGCCTCAATGATGATGAGTCCGACGCCGCCTACGGCGCGGGAGGTGTAGTGCGTGAAATGGAACGCATTTGGCATTCCGTTTTCCGCGCTGTACATGCACATCGGCGGCATGACCACACGGTTGCGCAGCGTCATATTCTTTACCTGAAAAGAGGAAAACAGCTTCATTTAGATTGTCCTTTCCGCGCCGTGCGCGTCCTGTTTTTCCTATTGTAACGCAAAAAAGGGCGTAAAGTCAACCTTTACGCCCTTAAAGTATCTATGGAATTAAGATTACTTAGCCATGGATGCAACTTCTGCTGCGAAGTCGTCAACCTTCTTCTCGATGCCCTCGCCCTTCTCGAAACGAACGCACTTTACGAGCTTGATCTCGCCGCCCAGCTCCTTGGCAACAGCCTTGATGTGAGCCTCAACGGAAACCTTGTTCTCCTTAACGAAAGCCTGCTGCAGGAGGCAGTTCTCCTCGTAGTACTTGCCGATACGGCCGTCTACCATCTTGTGGATGATCTGCTCCGGCTTCGGCTTAGCAGCGGTCTTGTTCTCCTCGAGTGCCTGGATGAGGAGGATCTCCTTCTCCTTTGCGAGGGTAGCCTCGTCAACGTCGGACTTGTCAAGGAAGGACGGGTTCATAGCAGCAGCCTGCATGCCGATGTCCTTGCCGAGCTCCTTAACGGTCTCGTTGTCCTTCAGGTTGTCAGAAACCTCCAGAGCAACCAGAACGCCGATTACGCCGCCCATGTGGTTGTAGGCAACGTTAACGGTGGAGTCGTCGAAACGCTCGAAACGACGGATCTGCAGGTTCTCGCCGATGGTCAGAACCTTCTCCTGGAGAGCGTCCTGAACGGTGCCCTCGCCCATCTTGCAGGCCTTCAGAGCCTCAACGTCAGCCGGAGCGTCCTTGATAACGACAGCAGCCAGATCGCTAACGAACTGCTGGAAGTCAGCGTTCTTTGCAACGAAGTCGGTCTCAGAGTTAACCTCGATGATCGCGCCTACGCCGCACTTGTCGCATACGGTAGCCTTGACCAGGCCCTCAGCAGCGATGCGGTCAGCCTTCTTGGCAGCCTTGGCCAGGCCCTTCTCGCGGAGAAGCTCGATTGCCTTGTCGAAGTCGCCGTCAGCCTCGGTCAGAGCCTTCTTGCAGTCCATCATGCCTACGCTGGTCATTTCGCGGAGCTTCTTTACGTCAGCAGCGGTAAAAGCCATTTTAAATTCCTCCAATTTTGTATTTGTACGATAAAAAACGTAGGGCACAACGACCACGGCGCGCCGGGTCGTCGCGCCCTACGAACAACTCACTTGAATTTATATAGAGTTATGAATTACTCAGCCTTTGCGTCGTCAGCCTTAGCCTCGACCTCGAGCTGCTCGCCCTGCTTGCCTTCCAGAACAGCGTTAGCCATGGTCTGGGAGATGAGCTTGATCGCGCGGATAGCGTCGTCGTTGCCCGGGATAACGTAGTCGATCTCGTCCGGATCGCAGTTGGTATCAACGATTGCAACGATCGGGATGTTCAGCTTGCGAGCCTCAGCGATCGCATTCTTCTCCTTGCGGGAGTCAACAACGAACAGAGCGCCCGGCAGCTTCTTCATTTCCTTAACGCCGCCCAGGTACTTCTCGAGCTTAGCGATCTCGAGCTGGAGCTTGATAACTTCCTTCTTCGGGAGCAGATCGAAGGTGCCGTCTGCCTGCATCTTCTGCAGCTGGTTCAGACGAGCGATACGGGTACGCATGGTCTTGAAGTTGGTCAGCATGCCGCCCAGCCAGCGAGCGTTTACGTAGAACTGACCGCAGCGCTCAGCCTCTTCCTTGATCGCGTCCTGCGCCTGCTTCTTGGTGCCGACGAACAGGATGGACTCACCGGAAGCTGCCATATCGCGAACGAAGAAGTAAGCCTCCTCGAGCTTCTTAACGGTCTTCTGCAGGTCAATGATATAGATACCATTGCGCTCGGTGAAGATGTAGGTTGCCATTTTCGGGTTCCAGCGACGGGTCTGGTGGCCGAAGTGTACGCCGGCCTCCAGCAGCTGCTTCATAGAAATTACTGCCATTTTAGTTTTCCTCCTTGGTTTTTCCTCCATCCCAGATCATCTGACAGCAGCAACGGGGAACCGTCACCGACTGCTTTCATTACGGGATGTGCGAATTTCATGCTCTAATAGTATATCCGAACTTTTGCCCGATGTCAATCATTTTTTTGCATTTTTCCGCCTGTTTTCTCGATTTCCTGCCGCGCTCCTGCTTTTCTCTTATTTCGGCCGGTACCGCACGAGGATATAGTCCTCGCCGAGCGTTTCGATGCAGCTCCACGGGATGATGCAGCCCTCGCGTGAGAACATGCCGAACAGCCCGCTCGCGGACGGCACGACAATGGCGCTGATCTGGCCGCAGGCCGGGTCAAAGATCAGATCGCATACCTCACCCATGCGCGTCCCGTCGCACAGGTTGATGACCTCGCGGCAGTGCAGCTCGGAAAACCGCATACTCTCACTCCCCCAGTGCGCGGCGCAGAAAATCGTCTGTCGACTCGAAGGCGGCGCGGTTGAAGCGGCCGAGCTGATAGAGCGACTCCGGGTCGCGCGTCACCGTATTGATGCGCTCCTCGCAGCCGAGCGTGCACAGAAAGCCCATCTCGCGCAAAATCCTTTCGCTCTCCTCCGAGCACGCGCCGAACGGATAGGTATAGCATTCCGGCGCCGGCAGGCCGATCTCCTCGATCAGCTGCTGGGTTTGCTCGGTATCCTCGTGCAGCAGCTTTGCATAATGCGCTTCGTCCTCGCCGCTCCGCCGCAGACAGCCGCGCCGCTCACCGTATTCATGCAGATTCCACGAATGGTTCTGTATCTCGAAAACGTCCTCGGTCTCGCGCAGCCGCTCCGCACGCAGATGCGACCAGTAGGCGTTTTCCTCGCCGTTTTCCGTAAAGAGCGCGGTCTGGCTGCCGATGATCGACACGACCGCCCGCATCCCTCTCTGCCGCAGCAGCGGATAGGCATAGACATAGTTATTATAGTAGCCGTCGTCAAAGGTCAGCATGACCGGCTTTGCCGGGAGCGGCGCGCCGTCCCTTGTGTACGCGATGAGGTCGCGTACCGTCACCGTCTCGCAGCCGCGCGCCTCCAGTGCGTCAAGGTCGCGCGCCAGCACCTCGGGCGAGACTACATATTTCCCCTGCCGCGCGCCGTCCTTCAGGATGCTGTGATACATGATGATCGGGAGCGTCACGCGCTCCTCGGAAAACACCGTCCGCATCCTCTCCTGCCTCAGCAGGCCGATGCCGAGGCACAGCGCGAGCAGCGTGCACGCCATCTGCACCGCTGTGCGTCCAAAGCCGTATTTCAAGAAAAATCCCCTCCCCGAGCGCCTGTCATAACAGATTATGCCCGGGAAGGGGAAACTATGAAACTGTTCCAGTTTCTCGCTCGAAACCACGCTTTCGAGCGAATATTGAAGAAAAACCGCGCCCTGCGGGCACATTTTTCTTCCCTTGCATAAAAGCCGAGGTACACGCCCCCGGTTTTTATGAATTTGCTGCGCAAATTCTATTTAATGCGCGCTGTCGCGCGAAGAATGCGCCGGAAAACGCTTTTTCCGCAGACTGCCGGCTTAGTCCTTCTTGTACTTCGCGACGCCCTCGGTGTACAGATTGCCGCCGACCGAGTCCTGCGAAACGATAGCCGAGAAATTCTCGACCGTCAGGCGCTTGACCGACTCACAGCCCAGCTCATCATACGCGATGACCTCGACCTTTTTGATGGAAGCAGCCTTTGCTGCGCCTGCGCCGCCGATCGCGACCATGTAGACCGCGCCGTTGCGCTCCATCGCGTCCTGCACGTTCTGATTGCGCACACCCTTGCCGATCATGCAGGACAGGCCTGCGTCGAGCAGACGGGGCGCGAACGGGTCCATGCGACCGGAGGTCGTCGGGCCGACCGAGCCGATGACCTGCCCCGGCTTTGCCGGGGTCGGGCCTGCGTAGTAGATCGCCGCACCGTCCAGATCGAACGGCAGCTTTTCGCCTGCGTCCATCGCCGCAACGATCTTCTTGTGCGCGGCGTCGCGCGCGGTGTAGACGATTCCGGTCAGCGATACCGTGTCGCCTGCACGCAGTCTGGGAGCCATTTCCTTCAGCTCTTCGGTTTTCAGATCATAATGAGCCATTTTAGTTTTCCTCCGTTTTCGGGCGCAGACTATTCAGCACATCGCGCAGCCCGTTTTTCGATTTTTCCGTTGTGTTTTTGCCGAGGGAGGCCGAGATGCGGTCGATCTCGCCGATGACCTCGCCCGCTCTGCGCGCCATCTCCTGCGACTCCTGCTGGCTGCGCGCGAGCATCACGCGGTAGTTTTCCTTGGTCTCCTCGAGCTGGCGGCGCACCTGCTCGATGGTCTCGAGCGACTGGCGGCGCAGCTTCTGAAGCTCGGTTTTTGCGTCCTCCTCGATCTGCTTGGCGCGGCGGTAGGCCGAAAGCTCCATCTCCGCGATCTTGTCCTTGGACTGGTCATACTCGCCGCATTTCGCCGCGAGCTTGGCGTTTTCGCTCGTCAGGCGGTCGTTCTCCGCCGCAAGCGTCTCCGCGCGCTCGTTCTGCGCCTCGATCTCGGTCGTCTGGAGCGAAAACCCTTTTTCGATCTCATCGAGCTGCGCCTGTATCCGATCCATATCGAGCGTCATCGCGCCCAGACGCTCCAGCAGCTCCGCATTTTTCTCCGTGAGCTTTTCGTTCTGCCCGCGCAGCTCGCCCATCGCCGTCTGTGCATCATCCAGACTGCTCCGCAGGCGTTCCGACTCCTCGTAATACTTCGCGTCGGTCTCCTCTATGTAGCGCAGCACATCCTCGCGCCGAAAGCCGCCGAACACCGCGCTCCGAAACCCCTTCGTCTGCTCGTCCATTCGATACGCCCCCTCCGTTTTCGTAGTCTCTTATAAAGTACAGTATACCAAACCGCGCGGGCAATAGCAACCGCCGGAGTATTAAAAAATTTGAAAGCGGGCGCTGTCGAAACTTCTGTTTTTTTCTCTCTCCCTACTTGTCAAATCCGCTCGGATTCAGTACAATATAGGGTGATAAAAATTTTAAATTTATGGGGGCATGACCGGAATATGAAGAAAATCGGATTTGACAACGACAAATACATTGCGACCCAGTCGGCGCACATCAAGGAGCGCATCGCGCATTTCGGCGGCAAGCTGTACCTTGAGTTCGGCGGCAAGCTGTTCGACGACTACCACGCGAGCCGCGTGCTGCCCGGCTTCGCGCCCGACAGCAAGGTTCGCATGCTGTGCCAGATGAAGGACGACGCAGAGATCGTCATCGTCATCTCGGCCGGCGACATCGAGAAGAACAAGGTCCGCTCCGACCTCGGCATCACCTATGATGTGGATGTGCTTCGCCTCATCGACGCCTTCCGCGGCATCGGTCTGTATGTCGGCTCGGTCGTGATCACGCAGTACGCCGGTCAGGCGGCTGCGGACGCCTTCAAAAAGCGTCTGACCGCGCTCGGCATGCCGGTCTATATGCACTACCCCATCGCGGGTTATCCGGGCAACGTGCCGCTCATCGTTTCCGACGAGGGCTACGGACGCAACGAGTACATCGAGACCACCCGCCCGCTCGTTGTCATCACCGCGCCCGGCCCCGGCTCGGGCAAGATGGCGACCTGCCTCAGCCAGCTCTACCATGAGCACAAGCGCGGCGTGACCGCAGGCTATGCGAAATTCGAGACCTTCCCCATCTGGAACCTGCCGCTCAAGCATCCGGTCAACCTCGCCTACGAGGCGGCGACCGCCGACCTCAACGACGTCAACATGATCGACCCGTTCCACCTCGAGACCTACGGCGTGACCACGGTCAACTACAACCGCGACGTCGAGATCTTCCCGGTCGTTTCCGCCATCTTCGAGCAGATCGCCGGCGAAAGTCCTTATCATTCCCCGACCGATATGGGCGTCAACATGGCGGGCAACTGCATCATTGATGACGACGCCTGCCGCGAGGCCTCCTGCCAGGAGATCATCCGCCGCTACTATCAGGCGCTCTGCGATGTCCGCATGGGTCTCGGCGACGAGAGCAGCGTGCGCAAGCTCGAGCTGCTGATGAATCAGGCGGGCGTTTCCACCGCCGACCGTCCGGTCGCAGCGGCCGCGCTCAAGCGTGCCGAGGAAACCGGCGCTCCGGCGGCCGCCATCGAGCTGCCCGACGGCACCATCGTCACCGGCAAGACCACTGCCCTGCTCGGCTCCTCGGCCGCAGCCCTGCTCACCGCGCTCAAAACGCTCGCCGGTCTGCCGCACGACCTGCACGTCCTGCCGCAGCTCATCATCGAGCCGATCCAGAAGCTCAAGATCGAGGGTCTCGGCAACCACAACCCCCGTCTGCACACCGACGAAGTGCTGATTGCGCTGTCCATTTCGGCGGCGACCAACCCGGTCGCGGAGCTCGCGCTCGCGCAGCTTCCCAAGCTTTCCGGCTGCGAGGTCCATTCCTCCGTCATGCTCGCGCAGGTCGATACCGGCGTTTTCAAAAAGCTCGGCATGAACCTCACCTGCGAGCCGCATTACCAGACCAAAAAGCTCTATCACAAGTAAATCCCGGAGCCTCCCGTTTTTTCGCGGCGAGGCTCTTTCTCTCTCAAAAATTCAATTTCTATCCGCTGTCGCCTTGCATTCCGCACAGAATAATGCTATGATAAAGCGGTATGAAAAAAATCCTGCATAATGGAGACAGATATATGTTAGAACTGAAAGATTTCGAGGCGGCAGCCGACCGTCTGAAAAACGTAATCCACAACATCCCGCTGTCGACTTCTGCAACCTTCTCCGCCATGACCGGCGCCGAGGTCTATCTGAAGTACGAAAACCAGCAGAAAACCGGCTCGTTCAAGGTGCGCGGCGCGTACAACAAGATCATGAAGCGCTATGCCGAGGGCGACCTGCACGCAGTCGTCGCATCCTCCGCAGGCAACCACGCACAGGGCGTTGCCTTCGCGGCAAGCTCGGTCGGCGTCAAGTCCACCATCGTCATGCCGCGCTCCACGCCGATCGCCAAGGTCTCCGCGACTCAGGGCTACGGCGCTGATGTCGTTCTGGCGGGCAACATTTATGACGAAGCCTATGCCAAGGCCTGCGAGATCTGCGAGGAGACCGGCGCGGAGTTCATCCATCCGTTCGACGATGAGGACGTCATGGCCGGTCAGGGCACCATCGCGCTCGAGATCCTGCGCGACCTGCCGTTTGTCGACATGATCTTCGTTCCGGCCGGCGGCGGCGGACTGATCTCCGGTGTCGCTGCCTGCGCCAAGCAGATCAACCCGCGCATCCAGATCATCGGCGTACAGGCCGAGGGTGCTCCGGCGATCGCGAACTCCTTCCGCGCGGGCGAGCGCATGCCGTCTGATTCCGTTCACACCATCGCAGACGGCATCGCGGTAAAGACGCCGGGCGAAAAGACCTTCGAATATATCCAGAAGTACGTAGACCGCGTTGTCACGGTCTCCGACGACGAGATCGCCTCCGCCGTCCTGCTGCTGCTCGAGCGCTGCAAGCAGGTCGTTGAGACCTCCGGCGCCGCTCCGCTCGCGGCCGTGCTCAACAACAAGGTCGACGTCAAGGGCAAAAAGGTCGTCTGCGTCCTCTCCGGCGGCAACATCGACGTTTCCTTCATCCACAAGATCGTCGAGAAGGGCCTCATCACCCGCTGCCGTCAGCTGAAGTTCTCGGTTCTCATGCCGGACGCGCCGGGCGCACTCGAGCGCTTCGCGCATATCGTTGCACAGCAGAACGCGAACATCATCTCGTTCCAGCATGACCGCGTACAGACCGACCTCGAGATCGGCGAAGCGATCATCCACGTTGTCTGTGAGCTCGGCGGCGTCGAGCACGCAAAGCGCCTCATCGACACCCTCAGCCGCGAAGGCTACCGGGTATTCACCTCGCAGATTTAAGGCGGCGCCTCACAAGCTCTGTCAGACCGCCGGCATTTCCGCCGGCGGTCTTTTCAGATATACACAGAGATAAAAACGCAACGTGCATTCTGCACCAGAGCCGGTAGGTAGCCCGGCCGTCCTGCGTCTTTCGCAGGGTAAGTAACCCTCCCTCCGGGTCGTCCCTTCTCTGTTCCACATTTTTTCAGGAGGGATAACCATGAGCAGAATCAAATCCAGACTGACCGTTTTTTTCGAGGAACCGTTCTGGGTCGGCGTGTTCGAGCAGGAGACAGACGGCGTCATACGCGCCGCCCGTGTTGTGTTCGGCGCGCAGCCGACCGATGCGGAGGTATTCGAGTTTGTGCTCAGGCACGCAGACCGGCTCCGCTACGGGCCGCCGGTCGAAGGCAGACTGTCAAGGGAGACCGCGAACCCGAAAAAACGCCGCCGCGAGGCGGCGCGTGAGACCGGCCAGCGCGGCATCGGCACCCGCTCGCAGCAGGCTTTACAGCTTGCGCGTGAGCAGAACAGGCTCGAAAAACGCGAGAGCAGCCGCGCACGCCGTCAGGCCAAACAGGCCCGAAGGTTTGCGCTCCGCACGGAAAAGCGCCGCGAAAAGCACCGCGGCCACTGATTTTGCGCAAAGAAAAGCACAGAGGTTTTATTTTCCTCTGTGCTTTTTGTTTTACGCTTCTGCGCTGTCGAAGGCCGCGAGCGGACGTGGACGGTGGTCGAGCAGCGCGCGCTCGACGCTCCAGTAGAACGACTGCTCGCCGAGCAGCTCAACAATGCCTGCGCGGCGCAGCATGGTCATCGTAGCGCTCGGAACGCCGCAGAGCACGACGTCGATGCCGCGCTCCTTGAGCTCCCGCAGCATGGGCAGCAGCGTCTGCGCCGCCGAAACGTCCACGCTCGGCACACCGCGCATGGAGAGCAGCAGCGTGTCGCAGCGGCCGATATGCTCGGGCAGCTCCTCGAGCGTGCCGATGTTCGCGAACAGCAGCGGACCGGTAATGTATGCAACCATCGCGTTGCTATAACGCTCGTTCAGCGTGTCGTCGTCTCTCTTGAGGCGGGACATATCGACGCGCTCGTAGTTGATCTGGAGCTTGGACAGACGGGCAACCATCAGGATAAGACCGAGGCCGACGCCGACAACGATCGCGACCGTCAGATCGAACACGATCGTGCACGCCATGGTGACGATGAACTTCGCCATCGCGCCCTTGAACTTGTGCTGGAACACATAGCGGATCGCGCTCCACTCGTTCATGCGCCATGCTGTGACCATCAGCACGCCGGCGAGCGCTGCCATCGGAACGTTCGAGATGATCGGCGCGAGCACGAGCATCATGATGAGCAGGCCGACAGCATGGAAGATGCCGGTCAGACGGGTCTGCGCGCCCGAGCGGACAGCAACCGAGGTACGCGCGAGCGCAGCGGTCGCCGGAATGCCGCCGAACATCGGCAGCACCATGTTGCCGACGCCCTGCGCGAACAGCTCCTGGTCGTTGTTCAGCTTGACGCCGGTCGCTCTGCCTGCGCTCGCGCCGCACAGCAGGCTCTCCAGCATATTGAGCACAGCGATGGAAAACGCCGGTGCGAGCAGAGCCGGAACCGCCGTCCAGTCGATCTGAGACGGTGACAGGCGGTCGGGCAGCATGAGCGACTTCGGAATGTCACCGACGGTCGCGATGTCCAGCTTGAAGATCATGGTAGCCGCCGTCGCGATGATGATGCCGACGAGCGACGCCGGAACGACCGCATTCCACTTCTTCGGGAAGAATACCATGAGCAGAACGACGAGCAGCGCAACGATGGTCGTCGTCATGTTCGGATGAAATCCCAGACGGCTGTAGCTTGCGAGCTTGGCGAGCGCCGAACCGCCCTCAGAATGCGTGCCGAAAAAATTGTCGATCTGGCCGAGCGCGATGATGACCGCGATGCCCGATGTAAAGCCGGTAATGACCGGCGCCGGTACGAACGCGGTCAGATTGCCGAGATGCAGCACCGCCGCGATGATCAGCATGATGCCGGCGAGAAAGGTCGCCACGAACATGCCCTGCATGCCGTAGGCGCCGATCAGCGAGCCGAGGATGGCCGCCATCGCGCCGGTCGGACCCGAGATCTGATAATAGCCGCCGGTGAGCGCCGAGATCACGAGACCGGCAACGATCGCCGTGACCAGACCGCAGGCCGCTGTAGCGCCGGCGGACACGCCGAATGCCAGAGCAAGCGGCAGAGCGACCGCCGCGACCGTGAGGCCGGCCATCAGATCCTGCGACAGTTTTTTGCCGTTATAGCCTGCAAATTCCCGTCGGAGCTGCTTAAAAAAGCTCATTCCCATTTTTATTCCCCTTATAGATGTATTTTGACACAAAAAAATTCCGCGTGTCGCTGCGGAATCATCGGAAACGCCTGCGTTCCCGCGCCGGACCTCCGGCATTTTTCTTTTTCTCGCGGTACGGCCGCGCCTGTGTCATCATCTCCTTTATCGAAAGAATCCCCTTATTTCTCTCCGCTGCGTCAAAAGATGCAGATATATAATTATTATATCACCGTCTCTACGTAAAGAAAAGTATAAATTTCGTTCGAATTTTTTCGCTGTTTTGTGGCAAACGCAAAAAAGACTGCCGCGGCAGCCCTTTCTGGCGGCGCGGCAGTCTTCTCTTATCCCTTCCGGCGGCGCGGCTTTTCCTCCTCGCCGACCGATACAATATAGTTATGGCGGTATTTATTCGGCGGCATGCCGACATTCTTGGTAAACTGAAGATTAAAATAGCTCGACGAGTCATAGCCGACCATCTCCGCGATGCGCGTGACCGAGAGCTCGGTCGTGATGAGCAGGGTCTGCGCCTCTCCGATGCGGCGGCGCAGCAGATACTGCACGGGCGAATAGCCGCTCATTTCCTTGAACACATGGGACAGGTAGTACGGACTGATGTGCATGGCCTCGCCCATGCTCTGAAGCGTGATCGGCTCCATGTAGTGCCGGTCGATGTAATCTTTAATACGGCTGCCGAGTATGTGCGGCTCGTCCGCCGGATTTTCCCGCGTCTCCCCCACATCCTCGGTCACGGTGAGGACGGCGACGAGCAGCGCGTGCATCAGACTGCTGCAGAACAGCTCGGCGTGCGGCTCTCCTGCCGCGAGATTGCGGAACATCATCTCAAACAGCGCCTTCATATCCGCGAAATACCTGCCCGTCGGGAACACATAGCCTGCCTCATCCGGGATGAGCGCGTTCGGGCGCAGGCCGGGCATATGCAGTCCCCCGACCCCGACACAGTAGCTTCCAACCTCCATATCCGGCCCGGACACCTCGTCATGCACCACGCCGGCGTTATACACAAGCAGATCACCGGCCTCGATGACGGTTTTCTTGTCGTGAATGAGATATTCGCTCGAGCCGCTGCAGATCAGGATCAGCTCAACGGCATCTGCGTGCGCGTGCATGACGCGCGGATGCGCGCTCGCATCCGGCCGGATCTCGCTGACATAGAGCAGCTTCGGCTGATTTTCGCCGGTAAAGATCGGCTCGACCTGCTTTTCCACAAAACACTGTACATTCAGGCTCGGCTGCGGCATGGTTCTCTATCCCCTCTCTGCGCGATTTTTCCTGTTCCAGTATAGCACGGACAGGCTGTGCATGACAACAAAAAAGGACCTGTCGAAACAGATCCTTAGCTGGTCGAGGTGACAGGATTTGAACCTGCGGCCTCTTCGTCCCGAACGAAGCGCTCTACCAAGCTGAGCCACACCTCGAAATGATGGTCGCCGTATCTCGCAGCGACTTTTATATTATAACGCATGAGTCATGTTTTGTCAAGACTTTTTTCATCTTTTCAAAACCGATCTGCGTAAAAGAGAAAAACAAGCGGCAAGCTTTTAACGGCTTGCCGCCGTTGGTCGAGGTGACAGGATTTGAACCTGCGGCCTCTTCGTCCCGAACGAAGCGCTCTACCAAGCTGAGCCACACCTCGATTTGCCGTCTCACGTTCTCCGTGACAGCTTTTATATTATATCGCGCATTTCGTCAGATGTCAACACTTTTTTCAAAAAATTTTTCCATGTATTTTTCAAGGATTTGGGGCGGCAGAATGCCGCCCTCAGTCTGTCAATGAAATTCATTTAGGGAGATGTCGCTGCTGTCGCGCGGCGGCGCGCATGAAATAGCAATCACTTCGTGATTGCATAAAAACCGGGGGCGTGTACCTCGGTTTTTATACTTCTGGAGGGAGAAAGTTTCCGAATGGGAACTTTCGGACGACTCGTGTTCTGCGAAGTCAGAACACACTTGTCGGCGAAACTATAGTTTCGCGACAGTCTTTGCCGCCCCGTTCTCCCCTGCTTACAGTGTCTCGACGAGCGTTTTCACGTAGCTGCGGAACACGCCGCCGCGCTTTTCCGCGATCTCGTTGACCTCCGCGCCCGACAGCGGCTTGTTCAGCACACCGGCGGCCATATTGGTGATCATGGCGATGCCGAGGACGGGCAGACCGCAGTGCGCCGCCGCGATGACCTCGAACACGGTGGACATGCCGACCGCATCCGCGCCGAGCGTGCGGAACGCGCGGATCTCCGCCGGGGTCTCGAACTGCGGGCCGTTCACGCCGATGTATACGCCGCGTCGCAGCACCGTGCCGCACTGTTCCGCCGCCGTGAGCGCCTTTTCGCGCAGCGCCGGTGCGTAGGCGAACGTCATGTCCGGGAAGCGCGTGCCGAGAGAAGCGTCATTCGCGCCGGTCAGCGGACTCTTTCCCGTCAGGTTGATATGATCCTCGATCAGCATGAAATCGCCCACCTCGAAGCCGGTATTGATGCCGCCCGAGGCATTCGTGACGATGAGTGCGCCCACGCCGAGCTCCTTCAGCACATAGACCGGATAAGCGATCTCGTCCGGCGCGTAGCCCTCGTAGCCGTGCAGACGGCCCTGCATACAGACGATGCGGCGGCCTGAGAGCGTGCCGCAGACCAGACGGCCTGCATGGTCGGGCGCGGTCGAGACGCGGAAATGCGGGATATCGCCATACGGGATGCAGACCGGCTGCTCGATCTCCTCCGCGAGCGGGCCGAGGCCCGAGCCGAGGACGATGCCGATCTCCGGGATGAACGGCAGCTTTCCGCGCAGGAAATCCGCCGACTGCTTTACTTCATCATGTGTCAGCATGGTTTGTCCCTCCTTACAGGCGGCTCAGGATGCTGTCCGTGCGGCGCTGCACCTCAGCCTTTACCTTTTCGATGTCGATGGTCTTGAATTCGCCGTCGCGGTAGAGGATTTCGCCGTCCACCATGGTCATGCGGATGTCCGCGCCCTGTGCGGCATAGACCACGTTGCACGCCGCGCTGGTCATCGGGGTGAACTGCGGCGTATCCGTGTTCAGCACGCACAGGTCAGCGCGCATGCCGACGGCGAGCAGGCCGCTGTCGTCGCGGCCCTGACTGAGCGCACCCGCCCGCGTTGCCGCATGGAGCACCTCAGCCGGGGTGATGATGGTCGGGTCGCGGAAATAGCCCTTGTAGACCACGCCGAACAGGTACATATCCTGCATGATGTTCAGATTGTTGTTGGACGCCGCGCCGTCCGTGCCGAGCGCGACATTGATGCCGCTCTCGAGCATCTTCGGCACGTTCGCATAGCCCGAGGCCAGCTTGAGATTGCTCGCCGGGCAGCACGCGACCGTCACGCCGTGTCTTTTCAGAATATCGAAATCCTCGTCCTCGAGCCAGACGCAGTGCGCCGCCGTCGTCGGAGAATCAAAGATGCCGTGCTTCTCCATGTACGCCGCCGGGGTCAGGCCGTGACGGCCCTTGCACTCCTCGTGCTCGGTCTGCGTCTCGGACAGATGGATCTGGATGCGCGCACCGGTCTCACGGGCGTGCTGCGCGACCGCCTCGACGATCTTCGGATTGGAGGTATACTCGCCGTGGATGCACAGATCGCCGATCAGACGGCCGTTGTTCGCGCCGTTCCACTCGCCGCGCAGGCGCACATTGTCGCGGTAGGCCGGCAGGTCGGTGTAGTCGCTGTCGTCGAACACGGTCAGGCCGCGGCTCAGATTGCACTTGATGCCGCTCTCGAGGATAGCCGGGACCATGCCGCCGAAGAAAAAGTACATATCAGAAAACGACGCCGTGCCGCTCGCGAGCATCTCCGAGATGGCGAGCAGCGTGCCGTAGTAAGCGGCCTCGTCGTCGATCTGATCCTCGAACGGGAATACCTTCTCCCCGAGCCAGCGCTGGAGCGGCAGGTTCTCCGCGTAGCCGCGCAGCAGCGTCATGGGCGCATGGCTGTGGACGTTGTAGAAGGCGGGCATGAGCAGGCGGTGGCGGCCGTCATAGCGCTCGCCGAAGTCCTCCTCCGGCTCGGACGCGCCTATGTAGGCGATGCGGCCGTCCTTCACGCCGACATACTGATTTCTTTTCGTCTCAAACTTTTCGTCCAGCAGGTCAATGTTGCAGAATAGCATAGTTTTCTCCTTTATATATGGTTTTCGCAGTCCTTTTATGATGTATCGGAGGATTTCCACAAGATACGTTCATCGGCACGGCATAGGTGGAAAACCGCACGCCGAGCTCGGTGTTGAAATGGTCGATGGATTTCATCAGACCGATGCAGCCGACCTGAAACAGATCATCCGGCGACTCACCTCTGTCGCGGAAGCGCTGCACGACGCTCAGAACGAGCCGCAGATTGCCGCGGATGAGCTCGTCTCGCGCTCCCCTGTCGCCCGCCGCGGCGCGTCTCAGCAGTGCGTCCGTCTGCGCGCCGGAATAGACGGGCAGCTCGGATGTGTTCACTCCGCAGATTTCAACCTTTGCCTGCATGAAAAAGACCTCCTGTCGCGTGCCGGCTCTCGCAAAAGGTCCGGCAGTTCTATCAGCATTTTCCCCCTGCGGCAGGCGGAATATACCGACGGAATTTTTTCATGCAGCCGCGTTTTCGACCGTTTTTTCTTATAATTCGTGATAGTGCGGAATGATGTCCTCGTAATGGCCGTCCGGCATGAGAAAGCCGCCCGGGATGACGCCGAGCTGCTTGAAGCCGAGCCTGCGATAAAGATGGAGCGCACTCGCGTTGGTCGCGACGACCGCATTGAACTGGAGGATGCGGTAGCCGAGTGCCTTTCCCTGCGCCATGCTGTGCCGCACGAGCTGTTCGCCGATATGCCGGCCGCGCACGCCGTCCTTCACCGCATAGCTCGTGTTGCAGATATGGCCGCAGCGTCCGACGTTATTCGGATGCAGGATGTACAGACCGACGATCTCGCCCGTCTCTGTGTCCTCCGCAAGGCCGGTGAACGACTGCGACCGGAAAAAGCTGTCCGCATTCTCCTCTGTCAGCTCCTCTTGCTGCGGAAAGGCCACGCCGCCGCGCACGACCTCGTTCCATATCACAGCTGCTGCGGCTGCGTCGTGTGTCCGGTACTGTCTGATCTCGATCTGCATCGCTGTGCACTCCTTTTGCTTTTGCCTGCTTACAGTATAGCATATCCCGCGCGAAAATGGAATTGCCGGGCGAATTTTACGTCGGCTCTTGTGAAATCTACCGCAGACGTATATAATAGATGCGTACAACAGTCTATTAAAGGAGGAATTTCCTTGCAGTTAGAACAAACTCTGCGGACGCTCACCGCGCTGCCTGCGGTCAGCGGCCACGAAGCGCAGGCGGCCGAGGCTGTGGCTGAGCTGTTCCGTCCGTACTGCGACACGGTCGAAGTGGACAAAAACGGCAATATGCTCGGCTTCCGGTCCTGCGGACGCAAAAACGCAAAGACCGTGCTGCTCGACGCGCATCTCGACCAGATCGGCTTTCTCGTGACCGAGGTGCTGGACGGCGGCTTTGTCCGCTTCGCGCCGGTCGGCGGCGTCGATCCGCGCATGCTGCTCGGCGGCGAGGTCACGCTGCTCGCAGACGAGCCGCTCTACGGCGTCGTCTCCTGCATGCCGCCCCATCTGCTGAAGGCCGGCGAGCAGGACAAGGCCGTGCCGGTCAGCGAGATGGCGATCGACACCGGTCTCCTCGACGCCAAGAGCCGCATCCGTGTCGGCACGCCCATCGTGTTCGGTCAGACGCCGATTTCGCTCGCGGGCGATCAGCTCTGCAGCAAATGTCTGGATGACCGCGCCGGCATCGCGTCCATCCTGCTCGCGATGAAGCAGCTCAAAAAGGGCAAAAAGCTGCGCTGCAACATCGCAGTGCTCATCAGCGCGCAGGAGGAGGTCACCGGCCTCGGCGCACAGACCGGCGCGTTCGCCGTGCAGCCGGAATACGCCATCGCGGTAGACGTGACCCACGGCAGGACGCCGGACGGCCCGTCGGACGGCGTGTTCGACCTCGGCAGCGGCGCCGCCATCGGCATGGGTCCCAACCTGCACCGCGGCCTGACAAAGGCGCTCATCCGGACCGCCAAGGCCAACGACATCGACTATTCGCTCGAGATCATGGAGGGCGACACCGGCACGAACGCCTGGACGATGCAGATCGTCGGACGCGGCATCGCATGTGCGCTGCTGTCCATTCCGCAGAAATACATGCACACGCCGGTCGAGGTCGTCTCGCTTGCCGACGTAGAGGCGGTCGCGGACCTCATGGCGGCGTTCCTGCGCGAATTTGACGGGGAGGTGAAGGCATGATCGAACTGATGAAGGAGCTGTGCGCACTGCCCGGCCCGTCCGGCTGTGAGGACGCGGTGCGTGCGTTCGTGCTCAAAAGGGTCAAGCCCTTCGCGGACGAGATCCGGACCGACGCCATCGGCAACGTGATGGTATTCCGCAAGGGCAGAAAGGCGCTCGACCGTCCGGTCGCCCTGTGCGCACACATGGACGAGGTCGGCGTGATCATCAAAAAGATCACCGAGGACGGCATGCTGAAATTCGGCTTTGTCGGCGGCGTTGATCCGCGCGTTGTCATCGGCCGTCCGGTGCGCTTCGGTGATGTTCCGGGCGTCATCGGCATCAAGGCCGTCCATCTGACGACCGCCGCCGAGCGCCGCACCATGCCGAAAACAAAAAATCTCTATATCGACATCGGCGCGACGAGCCGCGCTGCCGCGGAAAAGCTGGTATCGCTCGGCGATTACGGCGTATTCGACTCCGCGGCCACCGAGTTCGGCGACGGCCTCATCAAGGCCAAGGCGATCGACGACCGTGTCGGCTGCGCCGCTCTGCTCCGCCTGCTCGAGGACGAGCCGCCCGTCGACACCTGGTTCTGCTTCACCGTGCAGGAGGAAACCGGTCTGCGCGGCGCGGCGAGCATGGCGTTCGCACTCGATCCGGGCTTTGCGATGGTGCTCGAGGGTACGACGGCGGCCGACCTCGCTGAGGTCAAGGGCGCTGACGCGGTCTGCCGCGTGCGCGGCGGCGTTGTGCTGCCGTTCATGGACGGCGCGACCATTTATGACGCGGCGCTGTTCGAGCTGCTGCGCGACGCCTGCACCAAGCGCGGCATCCCGTGGCAGACCAAGACCCGCGTTGCCGGCGGTACGGATGCCGGACGCATTCACAGGAGCCGTGCCGGTGTGCGCGTATGCGCCGCAGCGGCTCCGGTACGCTATATCCACTCGCCGTCCTCTGTGGCGGCAAAGGCCGACTGCGAGGCAGTCCTCGCGGCCGCCCGTGCATTTCTTGAAGAACTCGGAGGGGACGACGAATGAGCAAGGTTTTTGATTTATGGAAGGAAGTAGGCGGCGCATTTGGCCCGTCCGGCCGTGAGGATGCGGTACGCGAGACCATCGCAGGTATCGCAGGCGCATATATTGACGACATTACGACCGACGCGCTCGGCAACCTGATCTGCCGCAAAAAGGGCGCCGGCAAAAAGGTGCTGTTCGCCGCGCACATGGACTCGATCGGCGTTGTCGCGACCTATATCGACGAGAACGGCTTTATCCGCTTCTCGCAGGTCGGCGGCCTGTACTACGCGGATCTCGTGAACATCACCGTCCGCTTCGCCAACGGCACGCGCGGCGTGATCTCCTTCGAGGAAAAGACCCCGATGAAGGACATGACCCTCGCGCATATGTTCATCGACATCGGCGCAAAGAACGCCGAGGAGGCGAAAAAGCTCGTGCAAATCGGCGATTTCGCGGTATTCGAAGCGCCGCGCTTCGAGCAGAACGGCGTGCTCTGCGGCCCGTACCTCGACAACCGCATCGGCTGCGTGACGCTCCTGCTGATGATGGAGCAGCTGGCGGAGGCCGAGACCGAAAACGACCTGTATTTCGTGTTCACGGCACAGGAGGAGGTCGGTCTGCGCGGCGCAGGCGCGGCGGCGTTCGCAGTCGAGCCGGATGTAGCGATCGCCGTTGATGTGACCGACACGGGCGACCTGCCCGAGATGAAGACCGCGATGGCGGTCGAGATGGGCGGCGGCCCGGCCGTCAAGGTCATGGACCGCTCGGTCATCTGCTCTCCTGCGGTCTGCGCCGGCCTCGAAAAGGCGGCAGAGCTGCTCGGCATTTCCACGCAGCGTGAAATCCTCCAGTGCGGCGGCACGGATACTGCGGCGCTCCAGAAGGCGCGCGCAGGCGTCGCGGCCGGTGCGGTCTCCATCCCGACCCGCTATATCCACTCCCCGAGCGAGATGTGCGCGGTCTCCGATGTCGAGCAGTCGGCCGCTCTGCTTGCGAAATTCGCCGTTCTGTAACCATCGGGGATTTCAACCGTTAAAAATTTTCGTTGTTCGCCGCTTCACTTTTGTGAACAATGAACGATGACAAAAATGCCGTTCTGCGGTAATATAAATACAGCAGCAAGGAAGCTGAACCCAATGTGGGCGTTCGGTTCCTTGCTGTTTTTTGATTATCGCGAAACTAACGCTTCGCCGGCACTCAGTGTTCTGACTACGCAGAACACAAGTCGTCCGAAAGTTCCCATGCGGAAACCATCTCCCTCCGGAAGCATAAAAATCGCTGCACGATTTCTATTTCATGCGCACTGCCGCGCGGCGGCTGTGATTGCATGAAATGAGCTTCATCGACAGTCTGACCTCTTCCGCTTTATCCTCTTTCCCTTTTTGCCCACACCTTACCTACATACTACTCTTTGTCCGAGGCCGTTTCATCTCTTCACAAGTGAAGCGGCTTCGGGCAATTTTTTCTGCTTTTTCGCGCTTCCCGTTTTCGGCATCACCTGCCCCGCCTGCCGTGGTAAGATAGACGTACCGAATGAGAGGGGGGGCGGCGGTGGTCGTGTATCTCGATGTGCTGTTTTTCACGAACGTGCTGATGGACTGGGTGACGCTGCTCGCGGCGGCGCGGCTCGGCGGCGCAAAAGTCAGACAGGGGCGGCTTGCTCTCGCCTCTCTGCTCGGCGGCGTGTATGCCGCAGGGGCGGCGCTACTCCCTCTCCTCGCCGCTCTGCCCGTGCGCGTGCTCGCAGGCGCGGCGCTCTGCCTTGCGGCGTTCTGCGGCGAACGGGCGCTTATTCGGCTCGGCGGCCTGTATTTTCTGACCGCCGCCGCGTTCGCCGGACTCGCCGCAGCGCTCGGCGCGGTCTCGGAACGGCGGCTGCTGTTCGGCGCAGGGTATTACTTTGCCGTTCCGCTGCGTCTGCTGCTGCTCGCGGCGGCGCTCGGCTACACGCTCAGCGGCATCCTGCTGCGCGGCGACGCAAAGCACGGCTCCATACGGCGCGACATCCGGCCGCTCACCATATGCTTTTCCGGCCGCGAACGGCGCGTGCGCGTGCTGGAGGACACCGGCCACTCGCTCACCGAGCCGGTCTCGGGAAAACCGGTGCTTATTCTGTGCCGCGGCGAGGCGTCGCTGCTGCTGAATGACCCGCTCGACGGCGATGCCGCGCAGCAGCTCACCGCCCTGCCGGCCGAGACGGCGGCGCACTGCGGTCTCGTGCCCTACCGCGCCGTCGGGACAGAGAGCGGCCTGCTGCTGTATTTCCGCCCGGACCGCGTGCTGGAGGCCGACGGCACAACGCTCGACTGCGTGTGCGCTGCCGGTCCGCCCGGCTTCGAGTCCGGACAGTACGAGGGCCTGATCTGTGTGTGAAAGGGAGAAAATCATGAAACTTGAACAAATCCTTGCGTTTCTCAGGCAGCTTCGCCGTCTGCCTGCCGTCTATTACATCGGCGGCAGTGAAATCCTTCCTCCGCCTCTGTCGCCCGAGGAGGAGGCCGCCGCGGCCGCGGCCTGTCAGGTCGGTGACGAAGGCGCACGCCGCACGCTCATCGAGCACAATCTCCGTCTTGTCGTTTTTCTCGCGCGCAAGTTCGAATCGAGCGGCGTGGGCACGGAGGATCTGATCTCGATCGGCACGATCGGTCTCATCAAAGCGGTCAGCACCTACCGCAGCGACCGCAAGGTCAAGCTCGCCACCTACGCCTCGCGCTGCATCGAGAACGAGATCCTGATGTATCTGCGCAAGATCGCCGGGCGCCGCGCCGAGGTCTCGTTCGACGAGCCGCTGTCCTCGGACTGGGACGGGAACGAGCTGCTGCTCTCGGACATTCTCGGCACCGAGCCAGACAGCGTCATGCGCCCGCTCGAGGACGATGTCGACCGTGCGCTGCTGTTGCGCGCGCTTTCCCGGCTGCCGCCGCGCGAACGGCAGATCATCTCCATGCGCTTCGGCATCGACCTGCCCGAGGCCATGACGCAGAAGGAGGTTGCCGACCGCCTCGGCATCTCGCAAAGCTATATCTCCCGTCTCGAAAAGCGTATCATCGCAAAAATGCGCCGGGATATCGTCTCGCAGATTTGATCGACATACAGAAAATCTATCCGGTTAAGACAGCCGCGCGGCAGCGCGTATGAAAAAGCGTTTGCTGAGAGCCGCACCTTGTCGGAAAAAAGAAGTTTTCCGACAGATTAAAAAAAGTCCCCTGAGATCGCTCCCAGAGGACTTTTTCATGTTTACTTGTCGCCTGCAATACGGATACGGTTCAGCGCTTTTTTCAGCTTGACCTGAGCCACCTCGTATTCGCGCTCGCTCTCCTTTTTCTGGATCGCGGCGCGTGCACGCTCCGCTGCACTGTTTGCGCGGTTGACATCGATCTCGTCCGCCCATTCGCACGAGCGCGCGAGGATGGTCGTGCCCTCCTTCGTCACGTCGACAAAGCCGCCCGCAATGGCCGCGATGCGCTTTTCACCGTTCTGAATGATGATCAGCGCGCCGATGCCGAGAGCGGCGATATACGGCACATGATTCGGCAGAATGCCGACGTCGCCCTGCGAGGTGCGCACGACGATGCGGTCTACATCGCCCTCGAAAAAGCAATGGTCGATCGTCATCACCTTGAGAGGAAAGGTAGCCATATTATGCCCCCTTCTTAGCCTTCTCCACGACTTCGTCGATGGTGCCGGCGAACAGGAACGCCGACTCCGGCAGGTCGTCATGCTTGCCGTCGAGGATCTCGCGGAAGCCGCGGATGGTCTCCGCAACCGGAACGTACTTGCCGGACATGCCGGTGAACTGCTCCGCGACCGAGAACGGCTGCGAGAGGAAGTTCTGGATCTTGCGCGCACGGGCTACCGTCAGCTTGTCCTCGTCGGAAAGCTCGTCCATGCCGAGGATGGCGATAATGTCCTGCAGATCCTTGTACTTCTGAAGGATCGACTGAACGGTACGCGCGACCTCATAATGCTCCGAGCCGACAACGTCTGCGGTCAGGATACGCGAGGACGAGTCAAGCGGATCGACCGCCGGATAAATACCCATCGACGCGATGTCACGCGAAAGAACGACCTTTGCGTCCAGATGCGAGAACGTGGTCGCCGGCGCCGGGTCGGTCAGGTCGTCCGCAGGCACGTAGACCGCCTGTACGGACGTGATCGAGCCCTTCTTGGTCGAGGTGATTCGCTCCTGCAGCGCGCCCATCTCGGTCGCGAGGGTCGGCTGGTAGCCTACGGCGCTCGGCATGCGGCCGAGCAGCGCGGATACCTCGGAACCGGCCTGCGTGAAGCGGAAGATGTTGTCGATAAACAGCAGCACGTCCTGACCCTCGACGTCGCGGAAATACTCCGCCATCGTCAGACCGGACAGCGCAACGCGCATACGTGCTCCGGGAGGCTCGTTCATCTGACCGTAGACCAGAGCGGTCTTGTTGATAACGCCGGACTCCTGCATTTCGTTGTACAGGTCGTTGCCCTCACGGGTACGCTCGCCTACGCCGGTGAATACCGAAATACCGCCGTGCTGCTTGGCGATGTTGTTGATCAGCTCCATAATGATGACCGTCTTGCCGACGCCTGCGCCGCCGAACAGACCGATCTTGCCGCCCTTTGCGAACGGCGCGATCAGATCGACGACCTTGATGCCGGTCTCGAGGATCTCGGTCGTGGACTCCTGCTCCTCATAGGACGGAGCGGGACGATGGATCGGCCAGCGCTCCTCGCCCTCGACAGCCGGCTTGTTGTCTACCGGCTGACCGAGAAGGTTGAAGATACGGCCGAGGTTCTTGTCACCGACCGGAACGGTGATCGGGCCGCCGGTATCGGTTGCCTTCATGCCGCGCATCAGGCCGTCGGTGGACTCCATCGCGATGCAGCGCACGGTATCCTGACCGATATGCTGCGCAACCTCGACCGTGATGACATGGCCGTTGTTGTCGATCGTGATGGCGTTCAGCAGCTTGGGCAGCGCGTCAGCGGCAAATTTAATGTCAAGCACCGGTCCGGTGATCTGGACAACGGTGCCGATATTCTGCTCACTCATTGGCAAAACTCCCTTTGAGAAATCAGAAAGCGGCTCTCAGCAGGCCGCGCGGCCCTCTGCGCTCCGTTTCTGATTCAGTGATTAAGCTCCTACCTCACCCGAGCCGGCGACGATCTCCGTGATCTCCTGCGTGATCGCTGCCTGACGTGCACGGTTGTAGGACAGGTTCAGATTTTCGATCATCTCGCCCGCGTTGTCGGACGCAGCCTCCATTGCCATGCGGCGCGCAGACTGCTCGGAGCAGTAGCTTTCGACTACCGCGCCGTACAGCACGCCGTACAGGTATTCGGGGATCACTGCGTTGAACACCGCCTCCGGCGAGGGATCATACTCGGTCAGCACATGTGCGCCGCCCTTGTCCGCGTTCTCCTTTCGCTCGAAGCTGACCGGCAGAAGCTGGATACACTTCGCCTCCTGCTGGAGCGGAGAGACAAATTCGGTGTAGCAGAGGAAAACCTCGTCTGCCCTGCCCGAACAGAATGCCTCGACCAGAGACCCGACGATCTCGTGCGTATCGCTGATGCGCATGGTCTCGGCAACGCCGGGGTAGTCCGCCGCGACCGGCCACTGACGCTTGGCGTAATGCTCCTGCGCCTTTTTGCCGATCGTGATGACCGAGGCGTTCCTGCCCTCCATCTCGGCGGCGGCCAGCTTGAACACGTTCGAGTTGTAGCCGCCTGCCAGACCGCGGTCGCCCGCGATGACGATGTACAGGCTGTTCTTTACCTCACGGCGTCGGGTGTAGACCGAGTCGCTGTCGCGCGTGACAGAGGCCAGACGCGCAACAGTCTCATACATGGCGTTGAAGTACGGACGCACGCTCAGGGCGCGCTCCTTTGCGCGGCGCATCTTGGAGGACGCGACCAGCTCCATCGCCTTTGTGATCTGCATGGTGGACTGCACCGATTTGATACGGCGTTTGATGTCCTTCATGTTTCCGGATGCCATTGTTCAGTCCCTCCCTGCTGTTTTTAATGCTCGGAAAGGAACTTTTTCTTAAATTCCTCAATGGCCTGCGTCAGTCTGGACTTGATGTCGTCCTCGAGCTTGCCCGTGGCGCGGATGGTCTCCGGAATATCGCCATAGGTGCCGTCGATGTACTCGAACAACTCCTTCTGGAACGTGCCGATCAGCTCTACCGGAATATCGAGCAGCTCGCCCGAAACGACGGCAAAGATGATGATGACCTGCTTTTCGACCGGGATCGGACTGTTCTGCGGCTGCTTGAGCACCTCGACGATACGCTCGCCCTGATTGAGGCGCTTCTTGGTATCCGCGTCGAGGTCGGAGCCGAACTGCGAGAACGCCTGCAGCTCGCGGTACTGCGAATACGCCAGCTTGAGCGTGCCGGCGACCTTCTTCATCGCCTTGATCTGCGCGTTGCCGCCGACTCGGGATACCGAGATGCCGGGGTTGACTGCCGGACGGATGCCGGAGTTGAACAGCTCGGTCTCGAGGAAGATCTGGCCGTCGGTGATCGAAATGACGTTGGTCGGGATATAGGCGGAAACGTCGCCTGCCTGCGTCTCGATGATCGGGAGCGCGGTCAGAGAGCCGCCGTTCTGGATGTTCGCCGCGCGCTCGAGCAGACGGGAATGCAGATAGAATACATCGCCCGGATAAGCCTCGCGTCCTGGCGGACGGTGAAGCAGAAGGGAAAGTGCACGGTAAGCTACCGCGTGCTTGGACAGATCGTCGTAGATAACGAGAACGTCCTTGCCCTTGTGCATGAAATACTCGCCGATCGAGCAGCCTGCATACGGCGCGATATACTGCAGCGGCGCAGACTCGGATGCGGTCGCGGCGACGATGCAGGTGTAATCCATCGCACCGTTCTTCGCAAGCGTCTCGGCTACCTGCGCGACGGTCGAACGCTTCTGGCCGATCGCGACGTAGACACAGACAACGCCCGTGCCCTTCTGATTGATGATGGTGTCCAGGCAGATCGCGGTCTTGCCGGTCTGGCGGTCACCGATGATCAGCTCGCGCTGGCCGCGGCCGATCGGGATCATGGAGTCGATCGCCTTGATGCCGGTCTGGAGCGGCACGTTTACCGGCGCGCGCTCGATGATGCCCGGAGCCGGGCACTCGACCGGGCGGGACTCGGTCGTGTTGATGGGGCCCTTGCCGTCGATCGGCTTGCCCAGCGCGTCTACGACGCGACCGAGCATCGCTTCACCGACAGGGACCTCGACGATGCGCTTGGTGCGCTTTACCGTGTCGCCCTCACGGATATTCTGGTCGGAACCCAGGATAACGGCGCCGACGAGATCCTCCTCAAGGTTCTGCGCCATGCCGTATACGCCGCCCGGAAACTCGAGCAGCTCACCCGACATGCAGTTCTCCAGACCATGGATATGCGCGATGCCGTCGCCTACGGTGACGACCGTACCGACGTCAGTCAGCCTGATCTGGCTCTGGTAGTGTGTGATCTGCTCCTTGATAATATTACTGATCTCTTCAGGGCGTAATTCCATAAAGTCACCTACTTCCTTACGCAATGGTATTGGTCAGCCGTGCGGCGATCTCGCTGAGGCGAGTGCGCAGGCTCGTGTCGAACTGCTCGTTGTTCACCTTGACAACGATGCCGCCGATGATCTCGGGATCGACCGACGTTTCGAGCACGACCTGCCTGCCGGTGACGGCCTGCATTTTGTTCTTCAGCCTGTCGCGCAGCGCGTCGCTCATCGGCACAGCCGTGACGGCGCAGACCTCCGCGATGTTGTTTTCGAAATAATACTGCTCCTTATACGCCTCGCGCATCTCGTGGATGAGGCCGATACGGCCCTTTTCGGTCGTGAGCATGAGAAAATTCAGCATAAACGGCCGAATTTTCCCCTCAAATACCGTTTTGAGGACGTTCTGCTTGTCCTCAAACGCGATGGACGGGGTGGTGAGCAGCTTGAGGAAATCGGGGTTTTCGCGGAACGCGCCGCAGACGGCGGTCAGCTCCTCGAGATACTCCTTTTCCTGTTTTTCGTCCTTTGCGACCTCGTAAAGGCTCTGCGCATAACGTTCGCTTACAATATCAGCCATGCGCGATCACCCTACCTTGTCGATGAAATCTTCGATGAAACGCTCGTGGTCGGCCTCCTTGACGTCGCGCTCGACGACCTTGGACGCGATCATGACGGACAGGCTCGCAACCTCGTCCTTCAGCTCGTTCATGGCCTTCTTGCGCTCCTGCTCGATGGTGGTCTCGGCCTTCTTCATCATAGCGGCAGCCTGCTGCGAGGACTCCTTGAGGATTTCCTCGCTGCGCACGGTCGCGCGGCGGGTAGCGGAGCCGACGATCTCGGCTGCCTCCTCCTTCGCCTTCGAGAGACGCTCGGTGTATTCCGTGCGCTTCTGTTCCGCCTCGGTCTGTGCCTGCTCGGCGGCGGAGTAAATGGTCTTTACCTCCTCCTCACGCTGAGCGAGCATTTTGCGGACCGGCCCAAACAGGAACTTCTTGATGATCAGGAACGTGATGAGCGTATTGCACATCGTCACGAGAATCTCCCACCAGCCGATGCTGACAAAAGCCTCGTAAATTGCCTGTTGCACAGGTTTACCTCCTTCCCGAACGGAAGTATTCTCCGTTTCGTTTCAATGCACAGCGATGCACTGTGCCGGTTCTGTCTGTACCGATTAGAACTGGCCGACGAACGGGTTGGCAAACAGCAGGATCAGCGCAATAACGAGCGCGTAAATACCGGTGGACTCTGCCATTGCGATACCAAGGATCATGGTACGGGTGATATCGCCCTGTGCCTCGGGCTGACGGCCGATCGCGGAGCAGGCCTGACCTGCTGCATAACCCTCGCCGATACCAGGGCCGAGGCCGGCGATCATCGCCATGCCTGCACCCAGAGCGGACATACCTGCTACGAATGCTTTGGGATCCATACTTTTATTCCTCCTGAAATGATTTTCGTTCAGATTTTTGTGGTTGGTTCAGCTTTTTCTCAGCTGCCGCGTGCGTCTCCGACGTATGCCATGGTCAGCATACTGAAAATGAACGCCTGCATGCAGGCTGTGAAGCAGTCAAAATACAGCGACAGAACGCCCGGAAGGCCGATCTGAAGCAGCGGAACGGGCAGGAAGCCCAGAACCGCGTTCGACAGGACCTTGAGCGCGCCCATGATAAGGGTCGTGATGACCAGGCCGCCTGCCATGTTGCCGAAGTGACGGAACGACATGGAGACCGGGGTCGCGATCTCGCTCAGGACGTTCAGAGGCGCCATGACGAAGATCGGCTCGAGGAAGCCCTTGAGGTAGCCCTTGATGCCGCCGAACTTGATCTTGTTGTAGGTGATGAGTATAAACGTGATGATCGCCCAGCCGAGCGTCGTGTTCAGGTCTGCGGTCGTAGAACGCATCCAGAACAGGCTGGCCAGCGAGCCGAACAGCGAGCTCATCATGAGCGTCATGATGTAGGGCGAGAACGCTCTGCATCCCTCTCCCATCGTGCTGTCTACCAGACCGTCGATCATGAGCACCGCCTTCTCCGCGAAGGCCTGCTTGCCCTTCGGGATCTTTTCCATGCGGCGCGTCAGAAAGATGCACAGGAAGAGGATGAATGCCATGATGATCCACGAGTTCCTCATGGTCTCGGTGATCGGCAGGCTGGTGTTGCCGAACAGATAACCCAGTATTTCGGGGCCGTTTATTGCAACATTCACCGCCTAACCTCCTTTCCTTTGGAGTGCGTCAGATGCCGTTTTCCTCTCCGCCCTTTCGCACGGAGGGGTGCACCTGCTGCCAGAGAAGAATGAGCTTCGGGAAGAAGAGCGGCAGGATCGCCGCAAGCGGCTGGAGCTGCGGCAGCCTGATCGCCGCAAAGACCGCCGCGCCGGTGAGCAGATAGCGGAAAAAATATCCGCGCCGTACAATACGAGTGCCCTGTGCCGGCGGAAACAGAACGGCTCTTGCCGCGCTCCGTCCGATCATGGCAAAAAGAAGGATCGAGTACGCCGTGCCCGCGAGCAGGCTGACGCCTGTCCGCAGAGGCTCGAAGCCTGCGAGCAGCAGGATGCCGAACGCGATAAGCGCGAGCGGCGCCATGCCGCGCGCGAGACGCGCGGTCTCTTCACGGACGATCTCATATCCCTTCAATGCCATTTCTCCTTTCGTTCACTTTCTCTGGCCTTGCGCTCGGTCAGTCTGAGGAAATCCCGCAGACTGCATGCTGCCACTGCAATGCCGAGCACGATGCCGATGATCACGGTGCCGTTACCGAGTGCGAAGCGGCGTTTGAGCCACAGCGCGGCAAAACAGCAGAGGATCGGCGGCGTGACCACCGATACGCCTACCTGCGTAAAATAGATGAGGTAGCGCAGCACGCTCCAGTGGTTTTGCTTTTTCGTCAACGGCATTCCCCCTGCCCTGTGATAAATTTTGATATACTGAGCACAATTTGTGTCTATTGTGATTTCTGCAAACTGTCCTCTCTCCCAGATATCATCCCTATTATACCTAATGCACTCAAAATGTGAAAGCCTTTTCATCAAAATTTTATAAAAAAATTTTTGTCTCCTTTTGTCATCATAGTCACTTTGCATAAATCAAATGCTGCTTTTATATGTATTCTGCTGTTTTTTCTGTGCAAGAGTACCAGAATATCATGCGTATGCGAATTTTTCGCCCGCAATCGTTTGCGGTCTCACCGCATCCGACGCCGGTCCGGCCTTCTGCGGCCTGCTATCTTTCTCATTCTGAGAAATCCGTGCATGAAAAAAGCGCGTCTGTTATCACGCGCTCCGTCTGTCCGGATAAAATAAAAAGCAGTAAGCCCAGGCTCACTGCTTTTTATAAGTAAAATCAGATCAGAGGTACTTCTTCATACCCTCGGTAGCTGCTGCCGGATCCTCGCTCAGAGAAACAACGAAGTTGACCGTGTGCTTCTCGGAGAATGCGCTCAGCTCGTTGAGGAAGGTCTCAGCCTTTGCTGCGTCCTTCTCGCCGGTGATCTTGTACAGACCGTCGATGAATACGCGGGTGATGTCGTAGTTGCCGGCATGGATGCCGCCGACAAAGCCGAGCAGGCCCTCGTAGCCCTTGATCGGGTACTCCTTTGCGTCGATCAGGCGAGCGTCGTGCGAGATATCAAAAGTCAGCTTATCGCCGCGCGAAATGCAGACAACACTTCCCTTTTCTTCTTTTACTGCAGCGTTTACCTGATCAATGAGCTCCTTGGTCTTGCCGGAGCCGGTGCCGCCGATAATAAGTTTTACCATAGTTTTGTCCTCCCAACCTTTGAGGTTGCTATTAGTGTACCATAGATTTACCAAAATCGCAAGCCGGATTTGCAAATCTTTCGTCAAAAAGTACGCAGTCCGAAAACGCCGCCCCGTGTATCACGCTTCCGTTCCCGTGACCGAGCGCACGAAACGGCCAAACAGATCGAAAACCGTGACCGCCTCCACGCTCTCCGCCGCGCACAGCGGCACGGTCAGCAGGGTTTCTCCGCCGGTTCTGACGATCAGCTCGCCGACCTGCTGTCCTTCCTCGACGGGCGCGGTCAGGCTTTCGGGTACCCTTCGCTCGGCCTCGACCGTGGATACCGCGCTCTTTTCGAGCACGCAGACGCTGTCTCCCTCCATGCGCAGCGCGACTGTGTCCGCGCGCCCCAGTGTGACCGGAACGGCCGCGCAGCTCTCCTCCGGTGGAGTCCACGCCGTGAAGTTTGCGAAGCCGTAGTTCAGCAGGGCTGCTGCGTCCGCCATGCGGTCCTCCTTGGTCGGGGCGGCCATGACCACCGCAACAAGGCTCAATCCTTCCCGTTCCGCACTTGCGGAGATGCAGAACCCTGCCTCGCGGATATAGCCGGTCTTGAGGCCGGTCAGGCCCTTGTAGCTGCGCAGCATCTTGTTCGTGTTCGCGAGCGCGAATTTTCCGCCCCGGATGCTGTCCATCCAGATGCCCGTGTAGTCGAGTATCTTCGGATGGCGCAGCAGCTCGCAGGAGATGAGCGCGAGGTCTCGCGCGGTCGTGAGCGTCCTCTCGCCCTCGCCGTCCAGACCGTTGGCATTGATGAACGTTGTTCCCGTGCAGCCGAGCTCGCGCGCCCGGGCGTTCATCCGCTCGACAAAGGCCGCCTCGGTCCCTGCCAGATGCTCCGCCACCGCGACCGCGCAGTCGTTTGCCGAGCCGACCGCGATCGCCTTGAGCATCTCGTCGAGCGTCAGCTGCTCGCCCGGCTCGAGCCAGATCTGCGTGCCGCCCATCGAGCAGGCGTGCTCGCTGCCCGTTATCATGGTGTCGAGCGTCACCTCGCCGCGCTCGAGCGCCTCCATCGCGAGCAGCATGGTCATGATCTTGGTCACGGACGCCGGCTGGAGCTTCTCGTCCGCGTTCGATACATAAAGCTCCTGTCCGTTCGCCGCATACAGCGCGGCCGATTTCGCGTGCAGCGCCCCGAGCTCCGGCAGAGCTGCCGCATTCATGAGCAGCAGACCGAGCATCGCCGCCGCGCAGACCAGTTTTTTCACAACCGTCCACCCCTTTCGCCGCATTTTATGCGCTTTGTCTGCGCATTATGCCTTTTCTGCATTGACAAACGGTGCCCTGCTGCTTTATGATTAGATTGATCTTTTTCAAGGAGGGCACACAAGGTGCTTCAAAACATACAGATATTAGTCTCTCAGATCATCGTCATGTTCCTGCTCATCGGCGTCGGTGCGTTCTGCTACCGAAAAAAATACATCAACGATGACGGCGCCGGTCAGCTTTCCTTTATTCTGACACGAATTGTCGCGCCCTGCGTTGTCATCGACTCGTTTCAGCGTGAATTCGACCCCGCACTCGGCAAGGCTCTCATCATTTCCGTTCTGTGCACGTGCACAGCCATGGGACTGAGCATCGTTGTCAGCCACCTCATCTTCCGTAAAAACGGCTCGCACGCCAATTTCGCGGACAAGCGCTTCTGTGTCGTGTTCACCAACTGCGGCTTCATGGGTCTGCCGCTGCTCGACGCGCTGTACGGCTCGGAGGGTCTGTTCCTCGGCTCGGCGTTCATCATGGTGAACAATCTGCTGCTCTGGACCTACGGCGTAGGTCAGCTTTCCCGTGATGTGCCGCGCGCGGAGCGCCTCCGCAACACCTTTATCAATCCCGGCGTCATTTCCAACCTCATCGGCCTGTTCTGCTTTCTGACGCCGTTCAAGCTGCCGGTCGTTCCGGCAACGGCGGTCTCCTATCTCGCCTCGCTCAATACGCCCATCGCGATGATCGCGGTCGGCGCGTTTCTCGCGCAGTGCGACCTGCGCGAATGCTTCCGCGACACACAGGTCTACTTCGTTTCCGCACTGCGCCTGCTCATCCTGCCGCTCATCACGCTCGCGGTTTTTCTGCTTCTGCCGCTCGATCACACGCTGCGCTGCTCCATGCTCATCAGCGCGGCGGCGCCGGTCGCGATGGCGGCCTCGCTGTTCGGCAAAACCTACGGCACGGATTACCTGTTCTCAACCCGCGCGACTGCGGTATCGACCATTTTTTCCGCCCTCACCATCCCGGCGATGGTCGCGCTCTGTCAGCTGCTCGACGGCTGAGACTGTCAAAAAACAGCAAAACGGCTCTCCCGTTTCCTTCCGGGAGAGCCGTTTTTTATTCATCCTTCAAAAGCCACGGATCTGCGATGCCGAACGCACGGAAATTCATCTGCGCCTCATTCAGGCTGAGGCCGTTGTTCTGATCGCTCGGCGCATCCGGATCATCCTCGACATCATAATCGATCTCCCACATGCATACCGGGCAGATATAGCCCCACGAGGGATTTTCCGGAATATCTGCGCCGCAGCAGGGACATGGCTCTGTCGGCATTTCGGGCAGGAGATCAGCAGAGAGACCGGTCTCGTCACATCCTTCCTCTGCGTCCTCGTCGATAGCATCCGGACGGAAATATGGCTCGGGAGTCCGGTCTCTCTCCTCGTTTTCCTGGTTCAGCCATGCTTCCGTGTCCGGAAAATAACGGTAATCACTCAATTTCGATCATCACCGGGCAGTGATCCGAGCCGAACACATCGCTCAGAATGGACGCGCTCTTAACGCGGTCGACAAAGCGGCTGGACACGAGGAAATAGTCGATACGCCAGCCTGCGTTCTTCTCGCGCGCGTGAAAGCGGTAGCTCCACCACGAGTACGCACCCTCCAGCCCGGGGTAAAAATGACGGAAGGTATCCGTGAAGCCAGCGGCGAGCAGCTCGGTCATCTTGCCGCGCTCCTCGTCCGAAAAGCCGGCATTCTTCCGGTTGGTCTTGGGGTTCTTGAGGTCGATCTCCTCATGCGCGACATTCATATCGCCGCATACGATGACCGGCTTATCCTTGTCCAGACGGCACAGGTAATCGCGGAAGGCGTCCTCCCACCGCATACGGTAATCCAGCCGCTTGAGGCCGTCCTGCGCATTCGGCGTGTAGACCGTGACCAGATAAAATTCGCCGTAGTCCGCCGTGATGACGCGGCCCTCATGGTCGTGCTCGTCGATGCCGAGACCAAGCGTCACAGACTGCGGCTCGGTCTTTGTAAAGAGCGCCACGCCCGAGTAACCCTTTTTCTCCGCCGAGTTCCAGTATTCGTGATAGCTGCCCTCGAGCGGCACATCCGCCTGCCCCTGCTGCATTTTTGTCTCCTGCAGACACAGCATATCCGGCTGCTGCTCCGCGACAAACTCCAGAAAGCCCTTGCCCATGCACGCGCGCAGGCCGTTCACATTCCATGAAATGAGTTTCATTCTTTCCGCTCCCTTCGAGTCTAAAAAACGGAGAGCCGGCTGCGGCCGGCTCTCCGCCTTGCTTCATGTTACCTGTTCAGAATGCCGCTCTCAGCAATCCTGCGGACGACTTCCTGCATCCTCTCGGGCGGAACGACGAGCGCCATGCGAACATAGCCTTCGCCGTGCCTGCCAAACGCGCTGCCCGGAACGACGATCACGCCGGTCTTTTCGAGCAGGTCGAGCGCGAACTCCGCCGAGGAGGCGTAGCCCTCCGGCACCTTCGCCCATACGAACATCGTACCCTGCGCGTCGGGAACGTTCCAGCCGATGCTGCGCAGACCGCCGCACAGCGCGTCGCGGCGCGCCATGTAGCCCTTGCGGTTGCGCATGACGATGTCCTGCGGCCCGTTCAGCGCCGCCACAGCGCCTGCCTGAATGGGATAGAACGTGCCGTAGTCGATCTGCGAGCGGAACGCACGGAAGCGCGCGATCAGCTCACGGTTGCCGACAACAAACGACACGCGCATGCCGGTCAGATTGTAGGTCTTGGAGAGCGAGTTGAACTCAACGCCGACCTCCTTCGCGCCCGGAATAGACAGGAAGGACAGACCGTCCGTGCCGTCGAGCATGAGGTCGGAATAGGCGTTGTCATGCAGCACGATCATGTTGTGCTCGCGTGCAAACAGCACGAGCTTTTCATAAAACGCACGGTCGGCAACGGCCGTGGTCGGGTTGTTCGGGTAGGAAACGACGATCGCCTTGGCGCGCTCCGCAATATCCTCCGGAATATCGTTAAAATCGAGCTGCCAGTTATTTTCCTCGCGCAGCGGATAGAGCGCAATGGTCGCACCGGTCATGAGCGGACCAAAGGTGAAGATCGGGTAGCCCGGGTCCGGCGCGAGAATGAGGTCGTTCGGCCCTGCAAACGCAAAGCCGATGTGCGCAAAGCCCTCCTGCGAGCCGGAGACCTGAATGATCTCGTCGTCCGAGAGATCGACGTCATAGCGGCGCTTGTACCACTTTTCAACGGCGTCGAGCAGTTCGGGAGTCTCGGTCAGCGAATACTTGTACATATCCGGATCGAGAGCGGCCCTGCTCACAGCCTCCATCACGTGCTTGTCCGGCTGAAAATCCGGCGTGCCGATCGATAGATTGATGACGTCAACGCCTTTATCGATCAGCGCACGTTTTTTTTCGTCCAGCTGATTGAAAATATTGCTCTCGACAGGTTCTCCTGCTTTCAAAAATTCCATGCTTGCTTATCTCCCTAAAATGAATTCCATAACCGTGCGGTTAAAGCGAGACGGCTGCTTCGCGGCGACAAAATGGTCGCCGTCGCGGAACACCTCGACGCGGCAGTGCGGGATATGCGCCGCCATCTCGCGCGTCTGCCTGTCCTTGATCATGTCATGCTCGCCGACAATGATGAGCGTCGGCATTTCGAGCCGGGCAAGGTCGTCCATGCGCACACCGTAAGGGTGCACCATGAGGCCGAGCACATCACGCCGACGCGCCGCCTTTCGGCTGATGCGGCTGAACAGCGAGGCTGCGCCGTAGCCGGCGAATGTTGTCAGCTGTACATACGGCTTAACGCCGAAGAACATTTCCACATTTGCGCCGTTGAGCACGAGTTTCCCGACCATGTCCGGCCATTGCAGCGCAAACTTGATTGCAAGGTTTCCGCCATCCGAAAAGCCGAGAAAAAATGCCTTTTTGATGCCCTTGACATCCAGAATATGCTTGAGATCCTGTGCCATCAGGTCAAAAGAGAGCCCCTTTGTTCCGCTGTCCGACGCGCCGTGACCGCGGCTGTCCACAGCGATCACACGCATGAAACGGGTAAATTCGGAAATCTGCGCATTCCAGTAAGAGCTGTCTTCACCGTTTCCGTGCAGCAGAATGAGCGGATGTCCTCGCCCGATATCATAGCAGGCGATACGGGCATCTCCGCAGTCAATATATTCCGGTTCATACCCGAACATAATCCTTCATACCTTTCCCTATTTTCACAGCCGAGCATGTGCAAATATGTATCCATCGTGTAAAATCTGCCTGTTGTTGGCTTTCAGGCAGGTCAAAACTCAATTAAGCCTTTGCAGATATAGTATACCACACAAAACCGATGGGGTAAAGCGACATTAGCGTCATTTTTTCACGCATTCTAATAGGCATGCGCCGGTCAGCCAAGGAGAATCTCGCGTAATTCATCGAGCGTATCAACGACAGCAGCCGCGCCGGCGGACACGAGCTCTTCCCGGCCGCCGAAGCCGAGCGTTATGCCGATGCAGGAAAGACCGCACGCGCGTGCGCCCTCAACGTCATGAAAGCGATCGCCGACCAGAACCGCATCATTACACTCCGCGATGCGGAGGGCATCGAGTGCCTGCTGAACGACCTGCGCTTTTGTTCCGATCTTTCCATCGAGCGACGCGCCGGAGACAGCATCAAAATACTGCTCGATTTCAAACATATGCAGGATTTTCCGGACGAAAACGGTCGGTTTGGAGGATGCGATCGCGATTTTCTTTCCAGCGTCATGCAGAGCGCCAAGCAGTTCCGGAACGCCGTCGAAAAGGATATTTTCCGTCCAGCCAACGGTCCCAAAGCGTTCACGATAGGCCGCGACAGCTGTTTTCGCCTGCTGATCATCCATATTGTAGCAGCGGCGGAATTCATCATACAGCGGAGGGCCGATAAAATGCTCAAGAGATGAAAGATCCGGCTCCGAGATACCCATTTTATCCAGCGCATACTGCACCGATTTGGTAATTCCCTCGCGCGGATCCGTCAATGTTCCATCCAGATCAAAAAGAATATACTGATACATAAAAGCCTCAATTTCATTGGAATACTGTATTGGGAATATAGATATGTATAACAAAACACCGATCCCAAAGGATCGGTGTTCCGTGTGCGCGTTGAGTTATCTTCCCGG
>NZ_QULN01000079.1:268-533 GCF_003481705.1 Butyricicoccus sp. OM04-18BH | reverse complement strand
TGTTGCTTTTGCTTTCGTATTGTTCAGTTTTCAAGGTGCAAATTTGGCAAATCCTTCTTCACTGCGGCGGTAGCCGCCACTGAAGTTTTCTTTGCCTACTTTCTTGTTCACAAGAAAGTATGGTGGGCTTGAGAGGACTCGAACCTCCGACCTCACGCTTATCAGGCGTGCGCTCTAACCACCTGAGCTACAAGCCCATTTGATTTTCGGCGTCCGGTCGTCGTTTCCGTCTTCCGACGCCCTTTGGTGGAGATGAGGAGGATCG
>NZ_QULN01000079.1:0-258 GCF_003481705.1 Butyricicoccus sp. OM04-18BH | reverse complement strand
CGTCTTCCGACGCCCTTTGGTGGAGATGAGGAGGATCGAACTCCTGACCCCCTGCTTGCAAGGCAGGTGCTCTCCCAGCTGAGCTACACCCCCGTATGAACAGGGCATCAGAATAGAAATCTTCTCTTTTCCACGTTTGAAGGTACACAATCTTTCGATTGCACCCTCTAAATTAAACAACGATCTGCAAGTGCTCATTCTGATTGACCTTAGGATATGAGTCCTTATTCAGAACTCAGGTCTCCTTAGAAAGGAGGT
>NZ_QULN01000078.1 GCF_003481705.1 Butyricicoccus sp. OM04-18BH | reverse complement strand
CAATGGGCATTCTGAAAATCGGCGTAGTTGGCTGCGGCCGTATCGGCAAGCTGCACATCAACAACCTGATCAACTCTGTACCGGGCGTACAGGTAGTCGCAGCAGCAGATCCGATGCTGGATAAGTCCGGCGCACGCGAGTGGCTGGCAGAGCGCAAGATCACCAACGTTTCCACCGACTTCATGGACGTTATCAACAACCCGGAAGTAGACGTAGTATTCGTTTGCTCCTCCACTGACACGCACTGCGATGTTTCCATGGCAGCAGTTCAGGCTGGCAAGCACGTATTCTGCGAGAAGCCGATCGACTATGATATCGACAAGATCAAGAAGCTGCTCGCACTCGTTGAGGAGAAGGGCGTCAAGTTCCAGGTAGGCTTCAACCGCCGCTTCGACCACAACCACAAGGCAGTTGCAGACGCAGTCAAGGACGGCACGATCGGCGATCCGCATATCGTTATCGTTTCCTCCCGTGACCCGGAGCCCCCTCCGGCATCCTACGTCGCAGTTTCCGGCGGTATCTTCTATGATATGATGATCCACGACTTCGA
>NZ_QULN01000077.1 GCF_003481705.1 Butyricicoccus sp. OM04-18BH | reverse complement strand
GGGGATAATTTTATGAAAACCGTATCTATCATCAACCTCAAAGGCGGCGTTGCTAAGACGCTGACCACCGTCAGCATGGCCTACGCGCTGTCGCAGCAGTACAATGCGCGTGTGCTGGTCGTGGATAACGATAAGCAGGGCAACTGCTCCAAGACGTTCGGTGTACACAGCTACAATCGCCAGAGCATTGCCGATCTGATGCTCAATCGCGATGCTGATTTGGCCGAGGTCATTCAGCATACCAAGTACGACCGCATTGACGTTATTCCGGCGAACATGACGTTGCTCACCGCAAATATGCAGGTAATGATGGACAGTTCCAGACCGCAGCAGACACGCCTGCGCGCTGCACTCCGCAAGGTGGCTGATCTGTACGACTACTGCCTGATTGACAACGCACCGGACATCAATATCAGTACAGTCAATGCGCTGGTAGCATCCGACGAAGCGATTATCCCGGTCAAGATCGACAGCTATGCCTTTGACGGCCTGATCGAACTGAAGAACCAGATTGAGATCACCCGCGAGGAACTTAATCCGGGACTGCGGCTTGCCGG
>NZ_QULN01000076.1 GCF_003481705.1 Butyricicoccus sp. OM04-18BH | reverse complement strand
CAAGGTACAAAAGGGCTTGCCTGTTTCGACAAGAGGGTATGACGATCCTATGTGGGGAGCCCGCATGATCCACTCCATTCTTACCAATCCGACCTACACCGGGGACTTAGCCCAAGGCCGGAGCCGGGTGAAAAGCTACAAGGTACACCAGATTGAAGCTGTTCCCCGCGAGGAATGGGTGGAAGTGGCTGGAACACATGAGGCCATTATCGACTATGAAACTTTCGATAAGGTACAGGCTCTCTTACAGCGTGATACCCGTACTTCCCCGAAAGGCCGTGAGGTACATTTATTCAGCGGCTTTCTGAAATGTGCCGATTGCGGGCGGGCCATTACCCGATGCGTTGGCAAGAACAACAATGTATATTATTCTTGCTCAACCTACAAGAACCGTTCCCGGACAGCCTGCACCATGCACTCAATCAAGCATGAACGGCTGGAGGCTGCTGTTCTGTTCGCCGTACAGCATCAGGTACATTTAGCTGTTTCCTACTCAGAAATCGTAACGCAGATCAATTCCGCTCCAATCAAAAAAAGCCAGTCTTACCGACTGGACGATCTGAT
>NZ_QULN01000075.1:375-587 GCF_003481705.1 Butyricicoccus sp. OM04-18BH | reverse complement strand
GGGCTCATTCAAGGCTCTACCGATGTTTCGGCGGATATGCTTGCTGAACTGGAAACCTCGCTGGAGGCGATGGACTTGGGGCCGCTTTTGGGGCTGTGGCTGCAGTCTGCGCTCATTGGCTTCACGATGAAGGCGATGGGAATTATCATTTTTGTTTTGGTGTATGGCAGGATGTTGGAAATCTATCTGCTGACCAGTCTGGCCCCCATCCC
>NZ_QULN01000075.1:0-365 GCF_003481705.1 Butyricicoccus sp. OM04-18BH | reverse complement strand
TATCTGCTGACCAGTCTGGCCCCCATCCCCGTTGCTACGCTTTCCAACCGGGAGTTTGGTGGCACCGGACAGAACTACATCAAGTCCCTGTTTGCCGTGGGCTTTCAAGGGCTGCTGATTCTTGTATGTGTTGCAATTTACGCGGTGCTCATTCAAGGCATCGCAACAAGCGGCGATCCCATTGGGGCGATTTGGGGAACTGTGGGCTACACGGTTCTGCTTTGCTTCATGCTCTTTAAGACCGGGAGCATTGCCCAGCGTATCTTTGGCGCTCATTAACAGGAGGTGGTGCTTATGCCGAGAAGATACGGGGCAGACGGAACGCGCTTATGGAATGGAAAAACGCCGGAGGAGTTTACTGAGGC
>NZ_QULN01000074.1 GCF_003481705.1 Butyricicoccus sp. OM04-18BH | reverse complement strand
GGTCGCGTTCTTTCAGTTCCTCTGTCACGCCATGATGCTTCGCTTTCTGTGCTACCAGCAACTCGAATTTGTCCATCGCGCGGCGATCCAGCTTGTTCAGATAGTGGTTTAACTCGCAATTCCGAAGCAACTCCATCAGTTCCTCCGGCAGGTACTGCTTCATGTACCTCAGACGCGCTGCGCCCCATTCGCCGTACTCCGGCTTTACCAGATCGGGGTGCATCTTGCCGTCCGGTCCCTCGTGGTAATATACTTTCTTCGGCAGTTTTGCCATCTATAACAGCTCCTTCCTTTGTCGGTTCAGATACTCTTTCGGTACCTTTATTATACAACATAGAAGGCTGTTCCGCAATACGCTTTCGCGTTGTAAATCGAAAAAGTTTGCAGCCGTCCAAGTTCTTCATAGACTGCTCAATTGAGCGTAATGCCGTTTCAGACGCTTCCTGCGTAATCTGTCCAACAAGCGCAAGCTCGTCCGGTGAGAGGTTCCCGGTCGGGATGTCTGAGCTATACTGCGTCGGATCAAAGCCGCAGCGCTGCAAGACACAGTAAGCAGTTGACTTGACCGCAATACGGATCAGATCGGTGTTGTCAGTG
>NZ_QULN01000073.1:405-620 GCF_003481705.1 Butyricicoccus sp. OM04-18BH | reverse complement strand
CGCGCCAGCGCTGCTTTAAGCTGCTCAATATCATTAGCGTTTTGCAGCTTGACCGGTAGCTCTACGCAGCAGTCCAGTTCGGACGGCGTGCCGCCATCAGGAATACAAAGATAATTTAAGTGATAAGTATAAGTCATAGCAATATTACTTGATAATCTTCATCATGTTGTAGCAGTACAAAGTGGCTTTGGCATCTGCAAGGCTGTTGTGTGCTG
>NZ_QULN01000073.1:0-395 GCF_003481705.1 Butyricicoccus sp. OM04-18BH | reverse complement strand
TTGGCATCTGCAAGGCTGTTGTGTGCTGCACCCTCCCACTGGTAATCAAAATGTTTTGTACAGGTAGAGAGCGAAGCGCGTCTGCGAGTACCGCCGTTGGCGTTGAGGTAGTCCACAAACATCTGCATGACATCAATTACGGTTAGATGCTCGGTCGGTATGCCAATGCGGTCAAGAAAACCGAGGTCGAACGATGTATTATAACCGATGCAGACAGACATCTCGGAGAAAATCTCTACAAGCTGCGGTAACAACTCGTGTGGATACGGCGCGCCTGCGACCATTTCCGGCGTAATACCATTGACTTTCTGCGCTTCTGGCCACTCCGTATGAAAGTACGGGCGCACCAGACTGTCGAACAGAACGGTTCCGGCATCGTCGATCACGCTGATTTG
>NZ_QULN01000072.1:375-714 GCF_003481705.1 Butyricicoccus sp. OM04-18BH | reverse complement strand
CGCAGACCTTGCAATCCGTATGGATGGCTCCGGGCGCACATTTTTCTGTGCAGGAGCAGTCCGGAAGTTCTCCGCCAGCGGCCTCCAGTGCCGCCAGCAGATCGGCTTCATCCACCATGTTCAGAAAGTAGGTGTGATACTGTTCGCCGTCCTCGTCCACGGGCTTGTCATAGTCAATGACAATGTAAAAGGTGTTGCCGCCGTTGGTTTCCACCGTGATGAACTGTTTGTTGGTTGCAGCATCGTAGAGCAGATCGCGGGTCACAAGGTTTCCATCCTCCGAAAAGCCCTCGCCCGGGGTAATGGTAGGCGCTGGCTCCGGGGCCGGAGTTTCTTCCA
>NZ_QULN01000072.1:0-365 GCF_003481705.1 Butyricicoccus sp. OM04-18BH | reverse complement strand
CGGAGTTTCTTCCACAACAGGCGGTTCCTCATTCCCGCCGTCCGAATAGGCATAGGCCGGGATTGCAAAGCCGCATAAAAGAACGGCGGAGCAAAGCCCCGCCGCCAACATACGAAAGTGTTTCATATTCAGTTTTCCTCCTTTTCTTCTTCGGACTTCGGGACACTTTGTCCCAAAGTGCCACCGTCCTTCAGCTTTTCAAACAGCAACGGGAGCTCCGTAAGGGAGATGCTCATACCGCGCACAATGTCCACGATCTCGCTGTTTTCTGCCTCCAGCTTTTTCTGCTCCAGCTCCTTGAGCCGAGCCTGCTGTTCACTGATTTTGGCCTTGACCTTATCAATCTCGGCCTGAATTTTCATGCT
>NZ_QULN01000071.1 GCF_003481705.1 Butyricicoccus sp. OM04-18BH | reverse complement strand
TGTTTTGCGTCATTGGCAAGCTGGACTTCATCGGACAGCCGCTTTCTGCCCTCGGACACTTTTGCTTTAAGCTCCGCTTGCTCGGTCTGTGTCTTTTCCAGCATGGTGTTGAAATTCTGTTCACTGATACGCCCTGCAATCATATCCTCATAAAGCCGCATTACCATTTTGTCCAGAACCTCAATCCGTTCCTCGTCCCTTGTGAGGGAGCGTTCCATTGCTTCCCGCTGTTCCCGCTGCTCGGCTTCACAGGTATTGGTCAGGCGGTCGGCAACCGCTTCCCCGTCCATCAGGGCGGCTCTGGCACATTCCCGGATTTTCCGCAGCACATGGCTGTAAAGGGTGTCATAATCAATCCGGTGCTGGGTGCAGTGGTTCTTTCCAAAGGCATTGTAGGTTTTGCAGGAGTAAATCTGCTGGGGATGTTTTGCGTTTGTGTAGCGTATCGTCAGTGACTTCCCACACTCACCGCATTTTATCAGTCCGGCAAACAAGCTGATTTCATTGGTCTGCCCCGGACGCTGGCGGGATTTCAGCTTGTTCTGCACAATGTCAAAGCTCATGCGGTCAATCAGCGGTTCATGCTGTCCCTCCACCACAATCCAGTCCTCCGGCTTCTTTTCCCCAATCGTGCCGATTTTGAAACGGTAGTCCTTTTTCTGGGAAGCAATCGCCCCGGTGTAGACGGGATTCATCAAAAGGTCTTTGATAACGGAGAAGTCCCACATATACCG
>NZ_QULN01000070.1 GCF_003481705.1 Butyricicoccus sp. OM04-18BH | reverse complement strand
ACGGTTTCCGTTTTCGTGTGGATGCAGCCGGTGTGCTGACAGTTTACTCCGGCGGTGTTACCTCTGCGACCACGATTGAACTGAAAACCGCAGAACGTCAGCCGGACAGCGACGAGGTGCTTGTCACTGTTCGCACCGGACGCGGCATCAGCAGCGAAATTTCGCGCGATATTGTCAAGAAAGGCAGCAATTATACCGTTTCTTTCTCGGCAAAGCGCGGCTATACGATTGACGCGCTGACGCTCGAAGCAGACGGCAAGACAGCGTACAGCACGCCGAACACCAATACGGTATTTGTAGGGTCTAACGCTTATCGCGTGTCCGGTAACAGCGACGGCTGCACTGTTTATCTGACCGACCTTCAGAGCAATATCACCGTCAGCGCCGAGAGCAGCTACGACACTGACCACCTCACCGTTGACACTTCGGCAGGCTCCGGCGTTCGTATCCGCAAGGACTGCGGCAGCACCGTAGACAACGGCACAGACATTGAGTTCGAAATCTATGTCACCGATGATGACCGCTATGCGCTGGACGAGGTAACGCTCCGGCTGGACGATAGCAGCCGCACCGTAGATGCAGATGCGACCTCTATCCGCGTTGCGGGCAAGACCTGCAAGATGGAAACTGACAGCGATGGTGTGCTGCACCTGTATGTCAACGATGTTGATAAGCCGGTTTATGTGTCGGCTACGGCAAAGCGCATCGACACCAGCCACAGCATTACCATCAAGTCGGCGTCGCA
>NZ_QULN01000007.1:93494-112008 GCF_003481705.1 Butyricicoccus sp. OM04-18BH | reverse complement strand
TTTGCAATTGCGGATGCACGATCAGGGTCATAAACCTTGCGTCCACCGATGTAAATGTCGCCGGTGTAGCCGCGCTCCAACTCACTCTTTACTGTGTGATCATTAACACCGATGTCGGCTGCGATGTTCGCTACCTTATATCCGGCAATCCACATCTCGTAAATACGCTGACGCATTGCATCGGTAATTGCTCTTTTTACTTCGGACATTTTTGCACCTCCATTCGGATTTTTTGTAATAAAAAAACTTACCTCGAGGACTACTCCTTTGCGGTAAGTTAATTATTGCATTTTTGGGCTCCGCTTCCGGCAGAGAAATGTCCTTGCATTTTATACGGTTTTCGAGTAAACTATAATTTAGGAAAATAGCATGAGGAGTGTGGAGCATGGAAGCACAGAAATACAAGCGCGTACTGATCAAGATCAGCGGCGAGGCCCTTGCGGGCGACAAGCATTTCGGTCTGAACTTTGATGTAATCGGCCCGGTCTGCGACGTGATCAAGAAATGCAGCGAGGAGGGCTGTGAGATCGGCATCGTTGTCGGCGGCGGCAACTTCTGGCGCGGCGTCAAGGACGGCGGCGGCAAGATGGAGCGCACGCGCGCAGACCATATGGGTATGCTCGCGACCACCATCAACGCCCTTGCCCTTCAGGATGCGCTGGAGCAGCGCGGCGTGGACGTTCGCGTACAGACCGCTATCGAGATGAACAAGATCGCAGAGCCGTACATTCGCTCTCGTGCGACCCGTCATCTGGAAAAGGGCCGCGTCGTCATCTTCGGCTGCGGCACCGGCTGTCCGTTCTTCTCGACTGATACCGCAGCGGTGCTGCGTGCGGCTGAGATCGGCGCGGACGTTATCCTGCTGGCGAAGAACGTTGACGGCGTTTACGATTCCGATCCGGCGGTCAATCCGGACGCGAAGAAGTACGACCAGCTGTCCTACATGGACGTTCTGAACCAGGGTCTCGGCGTTATGGACTCGACCGCGACCTCGCTGTCGATGGACAACCATATTCCGATCCTTGTATTCGCGCTTTCCGATCCCGAAAATATTCACCGTGCCGTAAACGGCGAGAAGATCGGCACGCTCGTAGAGGAGGCAAAATAAATGAAAGAACAGCTCAAGGCCCACGAGGCGAAAATGCAGAAGACGCTCGACGTACTCGCGAAGGAGCTTGCAGCGGTCCGCGCAGGCCGCGCAAACCCGGCGGTGCTCGACAAGATCACCGTAGAGTATTACGGCGCACCGACTCCGCTCAACCAGGTCGCGGCGATCTCGACCCCTGATCCGCGCACGCTGGCAGTCCAGCCGTGGGACGGCTCGGTGCTCAAGGCGATCGAGAAGGCGATTCAGGTCTCCGATCTGGGCATCAATCCGCAGAACGACGGCAAGCAGATCCGCCTGTCCTTCCCGCCGCTGACCGAGGAGCGCCGCAAGGAGCTCATCAAGGGCGCGTCCAAGACCGGCGAGGAAGCGAAGGTTGCTCTGCGCAACATCCGCCGCGACGCGATGGACAAGTTCAAGTCCGCGCAGAAGAAGAGCGAGATCACCGAGGATGAGCTGCACGAGGGCGAAGACAAGATGCAGAAGCTGACCGACAAGTACGTCAAGGAAGTTGACGCGATGGTCGCTAAGAAGTCCAAGGAGCTTGCAGAGGTTTAACTTCTGCTGCGCTTATAGGGGGCTTCACAAGCCCCCTATATCTGAACACCGGTTCCGGGGAAACCGGCGTTCAGTACCCGAACGACGCCGCCCAAGGCGGCTGGGTCGGGGTAGCAAAACCCACGCGCATGTCGCGGGTTTTGCTGCGGCGCGAGCGCCGCTGTTGAATGCCGCCGCAGAGCGGCGGTCGCCTGCGGACGGGACCGAGATGCTCGTCATTCTTAATGAATGACTGCATCTGAGGTTGCAGTTTGCAAGCAAACTGGGATTTTATGCGCTGCAAGCAGCGCGTGCAAGCGTTTATTGGGGGCGGCGGTATTCGTCGCCCTTTTGCATGAAGTGAGGCGGATTTTCACCGCAAGAGGGACAAAAACGGGGAGGAAACAGGTTGGGACTGTTTACACGAAAAAAGAAAGAGAACGTGCAGGAAAACCGTCCGGTTCCGCAGCATATCGCGGTCATCATGGACGGCAACGGCCGGTGGGCGAAAAAGCGCGGTCTGCCGCGCAAGGCAGGTCACAAGGTCGGCGCGGAGACCTTCCGCACGATCGCGACCTACTGCAAGGACATCGGCGTGAAGTATTTCACCGTTTATGCGTTCTCTACTGAGAACTGGAAGCGGCCGCAGGACGAGGTCGACGCGCTGATGAACCTGTTCCGTGCCTATCTGAAGGAGGCGGCGGAGACCATGTACGAGCGCGGCGTTGCGGTGCGCGTTCTGGGTGATCTGAGCGTGCTGCCGGAGGATATCCGCGCACAGATCGCGGAGGTGGACGAGATCGCAGACCGGCTCGGCCCGGATGCTGCGACTGCATCGCTCTGCATCAACTACGGCGGCCGCGACGAGATCAAGAACGCCGTCCGCGCGATCGCGCAGCAGGTGAAAAACGGCGAAATTCAGCCGGAGGACATCACGGAGGAAACCATCGGCGCGCACCTTTACACGGCGCATATGCCCGACCCTGACCTCATCATCCGTCCCTCGGGCGAGGTCCGCACGTCGAACTTCCTTCTGTGGCAGTCGGCGTACTCCGAATATTATTTCACCGATGTGCTGTGGCCGGACTTCAAAACGAGCGATCTGGACGCGGCGATCGACAATTTCAACAGCAGAAACCGCCGTTTCGGCGGCGTATAACGCGCGGAAAACCGTTTTCCGCATAGATAACCAAAACGGGTGATAGAATATGAAAGCAAGAGTGTTATTCGGCGTGTTCGGCTTTATTTTTGTGCTGCTCGCGCTGTATGTATTTCCGCCCATCGTACTGGAGGCGGTCGTCGCGGCGCTGTGCGTCATTGCGACCTGTGAGGTGCTCGGCTCGACGAAGCTCGTGCACAACCGGCTCGAGCTGCTGCTCGCGATGCTCGTGTCGCTCGGTCTCGCAGTCGGTCATTTTACCGTGCTGCCGCTTGACCTGACCGACGTGATGCAGGACCTTGTCCTCGTCATGCTCGTCGGCTCGTTCGCCATCGAGCTGAAATTCCACGACAGCATGAAGGTGTCGCAGGTGGCGTGGGGCTTTTTCGGCGCGCTGCTCGTGCCGTACCTGCTGCTCAGTCTGCTGCGCATTTTCCAGATGAACTACCATCACGGCCCGTTCATCGTTTTGCTGCCGCTGCTCGCGGCGTGGGGCGCGGATACCTGCGCTCTGTTCGCCGGCATGTTTTTCGGCAGACATAAGCTCGCGCCGGTCGTCAGTCCGAAAAAGACGGTCGAGGGCGCGGTCGGCGGCGTGATCGGCGGCGCGGTGCTCGTTCTGATCGCGGCGCTCATCATGAACAGCACGCTGAAGCTCGGTCTGCCGCTGTGGGCGGCGGTCGTGCTCGGCGCTGTGGGCGCGATGCTGGGCGAGATCGGCGACCTGTCCTTTTCGATCATCAAGCGTCAGACCGGCATCAAGGACTACGGCCATATCTTCCCAGGTCACGGCGGCGTGCTCGACCGCTTCGACAGCGTGATCTTTGTCGCGCCGTTCGCGGAATTTCTGTTCCGCATCGTATTCTGACAGAGCAATCCAACCATCACTGCATTCCGCAGTTTCAGGAGCATAGATTATGAAAAAAATAGCGATTTTAGGTTCTACGGGTTCGATCGGCACGCAGACGGTCGATATTCTGCCTTCGATCGAGGCTGAAGTCGTCGCGCTGACGACCAACCGCCGCATAGGCTTGCTGGAGGAGCAGGCGCGCGCCCTGCATCCGAAAATGGTGTGCGCGTTCGATGAAAACGCGGCAAAGGAGCTTCGTGTGAAGCTCGCGGACACGGACATCGAGGTGCTGACCGGCATGGACGGTCTGATCGCCTGCGCCTCGGAAAGCGGCGCGGACATCGTTGTGACCGCCGTTGTGGGCATGGTCGGCCTGCTGCCGACGCTCGCCGCTATCGACGCCGGAAAGGACATCGCGCTCGCGAACAAGGAAACGCTCGTGTGCGCGGGCGGCATCGTCATGGAGGCGGCGCGGAAAAAAAGCGTGCGCATCCTGCCGGTCGACTCCGAGCACTCGGCGATCTTTCAGTGTGTGCAGGCGGCGAACGGAAATCCGGTCTCGAAGATCCTGCTCACGGCTTCCGGCGGCCCGTTCTTCGGGAAAAAGCTCGAGGAAATGCGCGGCATGACGCGCGAGCAGGCGCTTGCGCACCCGAACTGGTCGATGGGCGCGAAGATCACCATCGACTCCGCGACCATGATGAACAAGGGGCTGGAGCTGATCGAGGCGATGTGGCTGTATGACCTGCCGCCCGAGGACATCGAGATCGTCGTACATCGCGAGAGCATCGTGCACTCGGCCGTGGAATTTGCGGACGGCGCGGTCATCGCGCAGCTCGGCCTGCCGGATATGCGCCTGCCCATTCAGCTCGCGCTGACCTGGCCGGAGCGCGTGCCGTGCAAAGTGCCGCGCATGTCGCTCGCAGAGGTCGCGAAGCTCACATTCTTCGCGCCGGATTACGAGGCGTTCCCGGCGCTGAATCTCGCAAAGCAGGCCGCCGCCCTCAAGGGCGACCGCGGCGCGGTGCTCAACGGTGCGAATGAAGCGGCCGTCGGTCTGTTTCTCGACGGAAGGATCGGCTTTACCGAGATCGCGGATCGCGTTTCTCACGCTCTGGACAGCATCCCGTACAGGAAGGACATCACGCTCGACGACGTGCTCGCCGCCGACAGAGCCGCACGCGAGCTCGTTCTGGGCTGAGACGGCTGACCCGGAAAGGAGACAGCTTTGCAGGTACTTTCAATCATTCTGGCCATTCTGGCCTTCGGCGTGCTGGTCATCGTGCATGAATTCGGCCATTTTATCACCGCCAAGCGCGGCGGCGTGCAGGTCAATGAATTCTGGATCGGCATGGGCCCGACCGTTCTCAAGCACGAATATCACGGCACGATGTACTGCCTGAAGCTGCTGCCGTTCGGCGGCGCGTGCGTCATGGAGGGCGAGGACGGCGAAAGCGAGAGCGAGCACGCCTTCGGCAGGGCACGCCTTCGCCGCCGCATCCTCATCGTCGCAGCAGGTGCGCTGATGAATTTTCTCATCGGCTTTGTCATCCTGCTGTTCGCGGTGCAGGCGCCGAGCGAGAACGGCTTTATCACCACGACCGTTGCGAGCATCAGCGAGGGCAGCTCGGTGCTCGAGGGCGGTCTGCAGGAGGGCGACACGATCATCAGCATCGACGGCTTCCGACTGCTCGTGCGCAGCGATCTGAACGTCGCGATGGGCATGAGCAGCTCGACGACGCACAGCGTCAAGGTGCGTCGCGGCGGCGAGACGGTCGAGCTGCCGTCTGTGCCGTTCGAGGCGCGCATCGACGACGGCGAGGGCGGAAAGTTGATCGGCCTCACCTTCGGCGCAACGCCGGATAACGTGGTTTCGCGCGTGCAGCATGCGGCGTTGACCGCGCTCGATGACGCGCGCCTCGTGTGGGTCAGCCTCGGTCAGCTGCTCGGCGGCAGGGTCGGCGTGAACGACCTGTCCGGGCCGGTCGGCGTGGCCTCGACCATGGCCGTGACCGCACGGGTGAACATCCGGGCGTTTTTGCAGCTCGTGGCGTTCATCTCTATCAATCTCGGCGTGATGAACCTGCTGCCGCTGCCGGCGCTCGACGGCGGCCGCCTGGTGTTCCTCATCATCGAGGGCATCCGGCGCAAGCCTGTGCCGCCGAAGTACGAGGGCCTTGTGCACGCGGCCGGTCTCATGCTGCTGCTCATGCTCATGGTCTACGTCACGGGACACGACATCCTGCGCCTGCTGACAGGCAGAATGATGCAGTAAAATCAACACAGGGGGTGCAGGAAACAAGCCTGCGCCCCGTGTTCGCTTCAAAAGAGGGATAGATATGAAACTGACAAAACAGATTAACATCGGCGGCGTTCCGGTCGGCGGCGGCGCGCCCATCGCCATCCAGTCCATGACGAACACGGACACGCGCGACGCGAAAGCGACGCTCGCTCAGATCCGTGCGCTCGCGGAGGCAGGCTGCGACATCGTGCGCTGCGCCGTGCCGGACAAAGCGGCGGCGGAAGCGCTGCGCGAGATCTGCGCAGGCTCGCCCATTCCGGTCGTGGCGGATATCCATTTTGACTACCGTCTGGCGCTTGCCGCCATCGAGGCGGGCGTGGACAAGATCCGCCTGAACCCCGGCAACATCGGCGGCGCGGACCGCGTGCAGGCGGTCGTGAAGGCTGCAAAGGAGCGCCATCTCCCCATTCGCATCGGCGTCAACTCCGGCTCGGTCGAAAAGCATATCCTCGAGAAGTTCGGCGGCCCGACCCCGGAAGCCATGGTCGAGAGCGCGCTGTATCACGTAAAGCTCTTAAACGACTGCGATTTTGACGACATCTGTATCTCGATCAAATCCTCGTCCGTGCCGAACACCATGCAGGCGTACCTGCTTGCGAGCGAAAAGACGAATTATCCGCTGCACCTCGGCGTGACCGAGGCCGGCACGGAGTACATGGGTACGATCAAATCGGCGGCCGGCATCGGCGGCCTGCTCGCGCTCGGCGTGGGCGACACCATCCGCGTGTCGCTGACCGACGACCCGGTCAAGGAGGTCTACGCCGCGAAGGCGATCCTGCGCGCCGTCGGACGCGCGGAGGAGGGCATTAACGTCGTTTCCTGCCCGACCTGCGGACGCACGCGCATCGACCTGATCGGCATCGCGAAGGAGGTCGAGCGCCGCTGCGCCGAAATCCACGGCCGCAAGCTCAAGGTCGCGGTCATGGGCTGCGTTGTCAACGGCCCGGGCGAGGCGCGCGAGGCCGACCTCGGTATCGCAGGCGGCGACGGCGAGGGACTGATTTTCCGCCGCGGCGAAATTCTCCGCAAGGTGCCGCAGGAGCGGCTTGTGGACGAGCTTATGGATGAAATCGCACATTTCGAAGGAGAATAATCGGTGGCTGCCAAGCTGATAGAGGTTTTTAACAACTGCAAATGTGTCGGAGAGGAGCAGCATCTTGCCGCAGGCGAGGTGCGCTCTCTCGCATTCGGAGACAACCGCTCGGTCATGGTCATCGAGCTGGGTCTGCATGAGGTCGTAAAGCGCGACACGCTTGCGAAGGCCGAAAAGCAGCTCGCGAGCGCCTACGGTCTCGACCGCGTGTGCATCGAGCCGCGCTACGAGCTGCCGGGCGAGCTGCCGGGCGAGTATATCCGCTCGCTGTACGACGATATGGCGGCACGGATGCCGTCGGCGCGCGGCCTGCTGCACGCGGAGAACTGGGAATATGCGGACGGTGCGCTGCATATCCCGATGGACACCATCTGCGAAAAGCATTTCGAGACCGCACTGCGCCATCTCGAAGCGCGTATCCGCCGCGAGACCGGGCGGAGCTGCCCGGTGCACGCCGTGCCGCTCGAGCAGACGGACGGCGGGCCGGTGCAGGAGAATGAGCAGGAACGCGCGGAACTTTTGCACAAGGCTGTGGAAAAAGCCGCAAGCGAAGCGCAGAGCGAGCCAAAGCCGAAAAAGCCTGCCCGTCAGATTCGCTCGGAGGGCCAGGCATACCAGCGCCCGAAGACCGAGAAGGTCCGCGAGGACGATCTCGTGTTCGGAAAGCTCATTCAGGACCCCATCGTCTCGGTCAACGAGGCCGTTTCGGCCTACGACATGGTCACCATTCAGGGCGAGGTGTTTTTCACCGAGCACAAGGATATCCACAGCAAAAAGACCGGCAAGGACTATGTGAAGATCGCGTTCGACATCACCGACCGCACGAATTCCGTGCGCGTCTCCAAATTCCTTGCGGCTGACAAGGCCGGCGACACGGCCTCGCTCATCAAAAAGGGTCTGTACTGCACTGTGCAGGGCAAAATGGTGTTCGACACCTACGCTCGCGAAATGGTGCTCGAGCCGACCGGCATCGTCAAGGCGAAAAAGCCGGAGCGAAAGGACACCTATGACGGCATGAAGCGTGTCGAGCTGCACCTGCATACCAATATGTCCGCGATGGACGGCATGAGTTCGACCGCCTCGCTGCTGTGCCGCGCGGCAAAGTGGGGCCACCGCGCCATGGCTATCACCGACCACGGCGTTGCGCAGGCGTTCCCCGAAGCGCTCCACGCACAGGAGGGCAAGCAGAAGGACATCATCGGGGACATGAAGATTATTTACGGCATCGAAGCGTACTACGTCAACGACGCGGACAGCCTGTCTGTCGTGCGCGGCAGGAGCACCGAGCCGCTTACCGGCACGTTCATCGTGTTCGACCTTGAGACGACCGGTCTCAACCCGGCGAACGAGGAGATCACGGAAATTGCCGCGGTGCGCATGGTCGAGGGCGAGATCCGCGACTCCTTCCAGACCTACGTCAATCCGCACAAGCCCATCCCGGCCGAGATCACCGAGCTGACCGGCATTTCGGATGAGACCGTTGCAGACGCGCCCGACCTCGACGAAGCCGTACCGAAATTCCTCGCGTGGGCGGGGGAGGGGCAGTATCCTCTTGTCGCGCACAACGCAGGCTTCGATATGGGCTTTCTGCGGACAGCCTGCAAGCGGCTGGGCATCGAGCGCGACTTTACGAGCATCGACACGCTCGAAATGAGCCGCCTCATGCTGCCGCATCTGCATAAATTCAAGCTGAACATCCTCGCCAAGGAGCTTCAGGTCGGCCCGTTCGAGCACCACCGCGCAAGCGAGGATGCGGCGGTGCTCGGCCGCATTTTCGTCAAGCTGCTCGCGCGGCTCAAGGATGAGATGCACGCGGTCACGACGGCGGACATCAATCCGGTGCTCGCCGCGACGACCGACCGCAAAAACAAGCTGAAAAACCTGCCGCGCTACCACTTTATCATTCTGGTCAAAAATCAGGCCGGTCTGCGCAATCTGTATCAGCTCATTTCCAAGAGCTTTCTCGAATACTATAACAAGCGCCCCATCATGCCGCGCAGCGAGCTCATCCGTCACCGCGAGGGACTGATCTTCGGCTCGGCGTGCGAGGCGGGCGAGGTGTTCCGCGCGCTCACCAAGGGTGCGGAGTGGGACGAAATAAAGCGCCTCGCGGAGTTCTACGACTACCTCGAGATCCAGCCGATCGGCAACAATAAATTCATGCTTGCCAAGGGGCTCGTGAAGGACGAGGAGCAGCTGCGCGACTGGAACCGCGACATCCTGCGCCTTGCGGACGAGCTCGGCAAGCCGTGCTGCGCGACCGGCGACGTTCACTTCCTCGAGCCCGAGGACGAGGCCTTCCGCCGCATCCTCATGGCCGGTCAGGGCTTTTCGGACGCCGACAATCAGGCGCCGCTCTACCTCAAGACCACGGACGAAATGCTGCGCGAGTTCTCCTATCTCGGCGAGGACCGTGCGTATGAGGTCGTAGTAAGGAACACCAACATGATCGCGGATATGTGCGACGTCATCCGTCCCGTGCCGCGCGAGAACTATCCGCCGCACATCGACGGCTGCGAGGACGATCTGCGCAATATGTGCTACGACAAGGCAAAGCGCATCTACGGCGACCCGCTGCCCGAGCAGGTGCAGGCGCGCCTTGACCGCGAGCTGAACTCCATTATCGGCAACGGCTACGCCGTCATGTACATCATTGCGCAGAAGCTCGTTACCAAGTCGCTCGCGGACGGCTATCTGGTCGGCTCGCGCGGTTCGGTCGGCTCGTCGCTCGCGGCGTTCATGTCGGACATCACCGAGGTAAATTCCCTCGCGCCGCACTATCTCTGTCCGGACGACAAGTACATCGAATGGCACGAGGATTACTCCTGCGGCGTCGATCTGCCGGATAAGATCTGCCCGAAATGCGGCAAACCGCTCACCAAGCAGGGGTTTAACATCCCGTTCGAGACCTTCCTCGGCTTCGAGGGCGACAAGGTGCCGGATATCGACCTGAACTTCGCCGGCGAATATCAGTCTCGCATCCACTGGTACACGGGCGAGATCTTCGGCCATGACCATGTGTTCCGAGCGGGAACCATCGGTACGGTCGCGGAAAAGACCGCCTACGGATACGTCAAGAAGTACATGGACGAACGCGGCATCGAGTGCTCGCGCGCCGAGGAGAACCGCCTCGCCGCAGGCTGCACCGGCGTGCGCCGTACCTCGGGTCAGCATCCGGGCGGCGTTGTTGTCGTGCCGAAGGAGATCGAGATCTACGATGTCTGTCCGGTACAGCATCCGGCGGATGACCCGGATTCCGATATCATTACCACCCATTTCGAGTACCACTCCATCGACGCGAACCTCTTAAAGCTCGACGAGCTCGGTCACGATGACCCGACCATGATCAAGCACCTCGAGAACCTCACGGGCATCAACGCGCAGAACATCCCGCTCGACGACCCGGAGACGATGAGCCTGTTCCACTCGTGCAAGGCGCTGCGCTACAAGGGCGAAAACCCGGACACTGACCCCATCCTGGGCGACCTCGGCTGCGTAGCGGTGCCCGAGTTCGGCACCAAGTTCGTCCGCGGCATGGTCAAGGAGACCCATCCGTCCACCTTCGCGGAGCTTGTCTCGATCTCCGGCCTGTCCCACGGTACGGATGTGTGGCTCGGCAACGCGGCCGAGCTCGTGCGCAAGGGCATTCCGCTGTCCGGCTGCATCTGCTGCCGAGACGACATCATGAACTATCTTATTTTACAGGGCGTCAAGCCCAAGCTGTCGTTCAAGACGATGGAGTCCGTCCGAAAGGGCAAGGGTCTGACCGAGGAGATGGAGACCGCCATGAACGAGCAGCACGTTCCGGAATGGTACATCGACTCCTGCAAGAAAATCAAATATATGTTCCCGAAGGCGCACGCGGTGGCTTACGTCATGATGGCGTTCCGCATTGCCTGGTTCAAGGTACATAAGCCGCTCGCGTTCTATTCGGCGTACTTTTCGGTCCGCGCGAAGGGTTTTGATGCGTCCTGCATGGTCAAGGGCGACAAGGTGTGTCTGGATAAGATGGCGGAGCTCAAGCAGAAGGACCGCGACAAGACCATCTCCGCTGCTGAGAAGGATATGATGACGACGCTTGAGGTCTGCCACGAGTTTTACCGCCGCGGCTTCACGTTTGAGCCGATGGATGTGTATACTTCGGACGCAACGCGGTTTCTGGTGACGGAAAACGGACTTATTCCGCCGTTTACCTCCATGCCGGGCATCGGCGAGCAGGCAGCGCAGAGCATCGTCGAGGAGCGCAAGAACGGCAAGTTCCTCTCGGCGGAGGAGATGATTATCCGGTGCCCGAAGGCTTCGAAGGCGGTCGTCGAGCTGCTCGACCAGATCGGCGCACTCGGCTCCATGCCGAAAACGACGCAGATGAGTCTGTTCTGAGAGTGAAGAGTGGAGAGAGCGCAGAGCGCTTTACCGCGTACACCGCAGGGCGGGCTGCCCTCAGTCCGCCGTAAGCATGAAGTTTCGAAAGGAGTTTCTTATGGCAAAGTACGAAAAGCATCTGACGGGAAATTTCGACGAAGTTCTGAACGCTGTAACGGACGGCGTGCTGAACGGCAGTATGTCTGCGTCCTACGAGGATGGCTCGGACTGGACAAACGATACGGTCCGCTGTGCGGTGCGCGTGTTCGAGCGTTACAGCTACATGGGCGGCAACCGCGTCAGCATGAATGTCACTCTGGTCGGCAACGGCCGTGATCTGTTTCTTTCCGCCATCACTTCGGGAGGCAGTACGGCCGTGTTCTTCAAGCTCAATACCCTCGGCGAGGAGAGCTTTCTGGAAAAGCTGGTGCCGATTGTAGAGGGACTTGCACGAGGATAAAATCTTTTTCATTACTGCACTCGTAGGGCGGGCTGACCTCAGCCCGCCGCAGTTTTTTCTGGTAGCTTTTGTGTGCGCCCGCACGCGCATCTTAAGTTTCGTAAAAGAAAGGGTTGACAGCCTCGTGCCGGGTATGGTATGATTTCATCATGATAAAGTGATAAAGGAGCAGCGGAGCAATGAACCGTTTTCGAATTTCGACCCCCGAAGGTACCCGTGACCTTCTGTTTTCCTCCTGCCGTGCACTGCGGCAGACCGAGAACGCGGTGCGTGAGGCGCTTGAGGAGCGCGGTTACAGCGAGATCATCACCCCGGCCGTAGAGTATTTCGATGTGTTTGCGCAGGCAAACCCCGAGCTCGACCAGGATCAGATGCTCAAGATCATCGACAAGTCCGGCCGGATCTGCGTGGCGCGTCCGGATAACACCACCCCCATCGCGCGTATCGCAGCGACCCGTCTGGATGACGCCGCTCTGCCGGTCCGCCTGTATTACAGCCAGAAGGTGTTCCGTTCGGTCTCCGGCGACCACGGCCACAAGGGCGAGTTCCTGCAGGTCGGCGCGGAGCTGATCGGCGCGGACGGTCTTGCGGCTGACAAGGACATCCTCTCCGCTGCCTTCGCGGCGCTGAGCAGGACCGGCGCGGACAACTTCCGCATCGAGCTCGGCCACGCGGAGATCTACAAGGCTCTCATCGAGGAGCTGGGTGCGGATGCGGCCTCTTCCGAGGCGATCCGCCGCCTGATCGAAAACAAGTCGTTCGCGGCGCTCGGCGACGCGCTTCAGCCGTTCGGCAGCAAGCCGGCAGCAAAGGCGCTCAGCGCCATGCCGCAGCTGTTCGGCGGCATCGAGGTGCTCGATGAGGTCGAGACGCTGACCGGCAACGTGCGCGTTCTGGGCGCGATCGCCTATCTGCGCCGCCTGTATCAGGCGCTCGACGAGGCCGGCTACGGCGACCGCATCATGATCGACCTCGGTCTGGTGCACGAGATGGATTACTACACCGGCATCATGTTCCGCGGCTATATCGGCGGCGCGGGCGCAGCCATCCTCGCAGGCGGCCGCTACAACGCGCTGTGCGCGAAGTTCGGCAGGGACCTCCCGGCGGGCGGCTTCGGCATCGACGTGGAGAGCGTCGCGGAGAGCCTTCAGGGCGCGAGCCGTCCCGAGGTCGCAACGCGCCGCGATACGGTCCGCATCGCGCTGACCAAGGGCCGTCTGGAAAAGAAAACGCTCGCGCTGCTCAAGGACGCAGGCTACGATATTTCCGAGCTTGAGGCCGGAACGCGCAAGCTGATCTTCACCCTGCCGGACAGCGGCGTGGAGATCGTCCTGTCCAAGGCCGCCGACGTCATCACCTACGTCGAGCACGGCGTGTGCGACATGGGCGTCGTCGGCAAGGACACTATCATGGAAAAGGGCGGCAGCTTCTATGAAATGGTAGATCTCGGCTTCGGCAGGTGCCGCTTCGCCCTCGCCACCAAGAAGGGCAAGGACGTGTACGGCGGCTACAAGACCCCGGTCATCGCCACCAAGTACCCGGCCGTCACCAAGGCGTTCTTCAACAGGAAGAACATGGACGTCGAGACCATCAAGATCGAAGGCTCGGTCGAGCTGGCGCCGCTGCTCGAGCTTGCGGACGCGATCGTCGACATTGTCGAAACCGGCACTACCCTCAAGGAAAACGGCCTTGAGGTCATCGAGGACGTCGCGCCCATCTCGGCCCGCGTGATCGTCAACCTTGCAAGCGCAAAGATGAAAAAGACAGCCATCCAGAAGGTCATTGCCGAGCTGGAAAAAGGGTTGGAGAAATAATTTCCGATTGGAACGGAGTGAAAATAGATGTTTCTGAAAACGGTTCTCGCGGACGGCACGGCGGAACAGACCGTCATCCGCGAGATGAAAGCGCGTGCGGCAGGTGCGCGCGGCGATATTGAGCAGATCGTGCGCGGCGTGATGGCCGACGTACAGGAGCGCGGCTGGGACGCGGTCGTAGAGTATGCGGAAAAGTTCGACGGCAAGGCGCCGTATATCGTCGAGCCGTCCGTTCTGGACGCGGCGTATGATGCGTGCGATCCGAAGCTGATCTCCGCGCTCGAAAAGGCGGCGGCGAACATCCGCGACTATCACGAGCAGATGCTCGTCAAGAGCTGGGAGTGGAAGCGCTCGGCAGGCGAGACCCTCGGTCAGACCGTGCGCGGTCTGGCGCGCGTCGGCATTTATGTGCCGGGCGGTACGGCGGCGTATCCCTCGAGCGTACTCATGAACGCTATCCCGGCCAAGGTCGCAGGCGTGGGCGAACTCATCATGGTGACGCCCCCGACGGAAAACATGTCGAATGAGGTGCTCGCGGCGGCGAAGATCGCAGGTGTGGACAAGGTCATCGCCATCGGCGGCACACAGGCCATCGCAGCGCTGACCTACGGCGCAGGCTTCATCCCGCAGGTCGACAAGATCGTCGGCCCGGGCAACGCCTTTGTTGCGGCGGCGAAAAAGCTCGCGTTCGGCACGGTCGACATCGACATGATCGCAGGCCCGTCCGAGGTCCTGGTCATCGCGGATCACACCGCAAATCCGACCTATGTCGCGGCCGACCTGCTCAGCCAGGCCGAGCACGACAGGCTGGCCTCTGCCGTCCTGCTGACCGACTCCATGGCGCAGGCGCAGGCCATCTCGTGTGAAATGGAGCGACAGGCGAAGCTGCTGCCGCGTTGGGACATCATCAAGGAGAGCGTTGCGAACTACGGCTGCGCGATCGTGTTCGACGAGCTCACGGACGCCTGCAAAATGGCGGACGTCGTCGCGCCCGAGCATCTGGAGGTCGTGACGGCCGAGCCGCGTGAGCTGCTGCCGTATCTGCATAACGCAGGCGCGATCTTCCTCGGCCAGTACGCGCCTGAGCCGCTCGGCGACTACATGGCAGGCCCCTGCCACGTTCTGCCGACCTCGGGCACGGCGCGGTTCTTCTCTCCGCTCTCGACCGACACCTTCCTGAAGAAAACGAGCGTCATCGAGTACACGCGCGATGCGCTGGAGGGATATGCACAGGACATCATTGCGCTCGCGCAGAGCGAGCATCTGGACGCGCACGCGAACTCCATCGCGGTGCGCTTTGCGGAGGAGCCGAAGAAATGAGAACTGCTGAGATCAAACGCAAGACAAAGGAGACCGACATCGAGCTCAGACTGACGCTCGAGGGCGGCGAGCGCAGAATCGATACCGGCATCGGCTTTTTCGACCATATGCTGAACAGCTTTGCGGTGCATTCCGGCTTCGGCCTCACGCTCACCTGCAAGGGCGACCTCGAGGTGGACGGCCATCATTCGGTCGAGGACTGCGGCATCGCGCTCGGACAGGCGCTTTCGCTGTGCCTCGGCGACAAGGCGGGCATCGCGCGCTTCGGACAGGCGTTCGTGCCGATGGATGAGGCGCTCGGCTTCTGTGCGCTCGATATTTCCGGCCGTCCGTACCTTGTGTTCGATGCACCCATGCCGCAGCCGATGTGCGGCCAGTACGACACCTGTCTGACGGTCGAGTTCATGCGTGCGCTCGCGGTCAACGCCGGTCTGACGCTTCATCTGAAGAGCGAGTACGGCGAAAACGCGCACCACATCACCGAAGCGCTGTTCAAGGCGCTCGCCCGTGCGCTCAAACAGGCCGTGACCGTCACCGGCGGCGGCGTGCTGAGCGCGAAGGGCGTTCTATAAGCTTTGCGGTTTTCGAAAGGTCAAAAAATGGGTTATATTGCAATCGTAGATTACGGCGCAGGCAATCTGATGAGCGTGCACAACACGCTGGATTTCCTGGGTTATGAAAATAAGGTCGCCTCGACGAGCGAGGTCATCGAAAATGCCGCGGGCGTGATCCTGCCGGGCGTGGGCGCGTTCCCGGATGCGATGGCGGCGCTGACCGGGTCCGGACTGACGGACGCGGTGCTGAAGGCGGCAGAGACAAAGCCCTTCCTCGGCATCTGCCTCGGTATGCAGATGCTGTTCGAGGAGTCGGACGAGGTGCGTCCCTGCAGGGGTCTGGGTCTGCTGCCCGGCCGCATCGAGCGCATCGAGACCGCGCTCAAGCTGCCGCAGATCGGCTGGAATGCACTGGATATCCTGCGCCCGAACGCCATGACCGAGGGTCTGGAAAACGGCAGCTATGTGTATTTCGTGCACAGCTTCATGGCGAAGCCGTCGGACGAAAACGACCTTGCCGCCGTGACGGACTACGGTACGCGCGTTCCGGCCATGGTGGCAAGGGGAAACCTGTTCGGCTGCCAGTTTCACCCGGAAAAGAGCGGTGAAGTGGGGCTTCAGATGCTCCGAAACTTTGCAAAACTGACGGAGGTGGGAAAATGAAGGTAATTCCTGCAATCGATTTGAAGGACGGACAGTGCGTGCGCCTGCAGAAGGGCGACTACGGCACGGCACATAAGGTAGCGGAAAATGCGGTCGAGACCGCGCGCCGTTTCCTCGAGGCAGGCGCGTCGCTCATCCACATGGTCGATCTCGACGCGGCGAAGGACGGCTCGCACGCCAATTACGGCGTGGTCGAGCAGGTCATCCGCGAGACCGGCGCGACGGTCGAGCTCGGCGGCGGCATCCGCTCGATGCAGGACGTCGAGACGGTGCTCGCGCTCGGCGTTTCGCGCGTCATCATCGGCTCGGCGGCAGTCCGCCACCCGGAATTTGTCGCGGAGGCGGTCAAAAAGTACGGCGACAAGATCGTCGTCGGTATCGACGCGAAGAGCGAGACCGTCCGCACGGACGGCTGGCTGGACGACAGCGGCGAGAACTATATCGCGTTCGCGGAGCGCATGGAGTCTTACGGCGTGAAGAATATCATTTTCACCGACATCGACAAGGACGGCATGCTCGCCGGACCGAATTTCGATCAGCTGGCGGCGCTTCGCGCGTCGGTCTCCTGCGAGATTATCGCCTCGGGCGGCGTTTCCACGCTCGAGGACATTGCCGCGCTGAAAAAGCTCGGCATCGACGGCGCGATCGCAGGCAAGGCGGTCTATACCGGCACGCTCGACCTTGCGAAGGCGATCAAGGAGGCGGAGTGATGCTGGCAAAACGCATTATCCCCTGTCTGGACGTCAAAGACGGCCGCGTGGTCAAGGGCGTGAATTTCGTCGGTCTGCGCGACGCAGGAGACCCGGTCGAGCTTGCGAAGTTCTATTCGCAGGAGGGCGCGGACGAGATCGTATTTCTCGACATTACCGCGACGAGCGACAACCGTGACACGATCGCGGACGTTGTGCGCCGCACCTGCCGCGAGGTTTTCGTGCCGGTAACGGTCGGCGGCGGCATCCGCACGGTGGACGATTTCCGCGAGATCCTGCGCGCCGGTGCGGACAAGATCTCCATCAACTCCTCAGCGGTCAAAAACCCCGATCTGGTGAACGCAGCGGCGGAAAAGTACGGCAGTCAGTGCGTTGTCGTCGCGATCGACGCGCGCGCAAACGAGCAGATGCCCTCAGGCTTTGAGGTATATGTGGCCGGCGGCCGCACTCCGACCGGAAAGGACGCAGTCGCGTGGGCGAAGGAGGTCTATGAGCGCGGCGCAGGCGAGATCCTGCTCACCTCGATGGACAAGGACGGCACCAAGTCCGGCTTTGACCTGCCGCTTACGAAGGCAGTCACAGATGTTGTCGGCATCCCGGTCATCGCCTCGGGCGGCTGCGGCAGCCTCGCGCATTTTTCCGAGGTGTTCGAGCAGACCGGCTGTGACGCCGCGCTCGCCGCGAGCCTGTTCCATTACCGCGAGCTGACGGTAAAAGAAGTCAAGGAGCACCTCAGAGAAAAGAATATTCCGGTTAGACTGTGAACGGAGTGAATAGATTGGATTTAAGCAAGTTTTTCGTGAAAGCGCCGCTCATCCCGGTCGTCTGTCAGGATGAGCGCAGCGGCGAGGTGCTCATGCTCGGCTATGCGAACGAGCAGGCGCTTCAGCTGACGATGGATACCGGCACGGCGTGGTTTTTCTCGCGCTCGCGCCAGAAGCTGTGGAACAAGGGCGAGACCTCGGGCAATTTCATTTTTGTGAAGAAGATCCTGTCCGACTGTGACGATGATACGCTGATCTATGTCGGCACGCCCAAGGGTCCGGTCTGCCACACAGGCCACCGCACCTGCTTTTTCACGACGCTGTGGGAAAAAGACGAGAAGTAAAAAGGAGTAGTAAGCATGAATTCGTTTGAGCAAATGGAGGCTGTCATCGCACAGCGCCGCGCAGAGCCGCAGGAGGGCTCGTACACCTGCTACCTGTTCGAAAAGGGCATCGATAAGATCCTCAAGAAGGTAGGCGAGGAGTGCGCGGAGACCATCATCGCCGCCAAGAACGGCGACAAGACCGAGCTCGTCGGTGAGATCAACGACGTATTCTATCACATGATGGTCATGATGAACGAGTGCGGCGTGACGATGGAGGATGTCTGCAAGGAAATGGACATCCGTGCGCAGAAGATCGGCAACCTCAAGAAGTTCCACGTTTCTGACCACAATACCTGATAAAACGGAAAAAAGAGAGCTGACTGGTAAAAGTCAGCTCTGAGACTGTCGAAAAACTTCGTTTTTCCGACAATCTGTGTTTTGACTTCGCAAAACACGGACGTCCGAAAGTTCCCATACGGAAACTTTCTCCCTCTT
>NZ_QULN01000007.1:0-93484 GCF_003481705.1 Butyricicoccus sp. OM04-18BH | reverse complement strand
CGAAAGTTCCCATACGGAAACTTTCTCCCTCTTAAAGTATCAAAACCGAGGTACACGCCCCCGGTTTTGATGCGTTTGCGCAGCAAACGCTTTTTCATGCGCGCTGCCGCGCGGCAGTGCCTGTATCGTGAAAACGGACTTTATCGACAAACTGAGAGCTGACCGGTAAAAGTCAGCTCTTTTTTCGTGTTATGCGGCCTTTTCGGCGGGGGATAATTGTAATTTCTCCTCCGCGCCGAAAATGCTGTGCGCGTCCGCAAGACCCTGCCTGAGTGCCGGGAGAACGGCGGTCGGTACGACCGTATGATCTCCGCTCTCGCAGTCTGCGATGCTCCGGTTCAGATCGAGCAGATGGTAGCGTCCGTCGGCCGAGGCGTCCGGATGCAGCATATACATCGGCACATATTCGGCATCGGAGACCGTGACCGCGCCGGTCTCGCCGTCCTTCGTCAGCTCGAGGCTGACCGCGGCGGTGAGATTGGTGTAGCGGTCGTGCTGGTTGGAGATCAGATTGCCGAGACAGTAGCACAGAAAGCCGGTGCGTCCGTCGGGCAGCTCGCGCAGCTCCATCGGCTGCGGCACATGGACATGGCCGCCGAGCACAAGCGTCGCGCCGTTCTCGAACAGAAAATCCGCCAGCTCGCGCTGCTGGGCGGAGGGGGAGGTCGCGTATTCCTGTCCCCAGTGCATAAAGACCGCGATGGCGTCCGCGTCGGTCTGACGGGCGCGTGCAAGGTCGCTTTTCAGCAGCTCATAGTCGATTTCGCCGCAGTTTGTCATGTAATCAGTCGTAAAAACATTGACGCAGTACGGATGCTCATCCTTCGGCAGGCCGTTCGTGCCGTAGGTATAGGCGAGGACGGCGAGACGGATGCCGCCGACGTCGATGACCTTCACCGTGTCGCGCTCCTCCTGCGTGCGGTAGGTGCCGACATGGTCGAGACCGGCGCCGTCGAGCACATCGAGCGTGCGCGTCAGGCCGGAAAACCAGGTGTCCAGACTGTGATTGCTCGCGGTCGAGAGCAGATCAAGGCCGACGCTCTTGAGGTCGCCTGCAAGCTGGTCGGGCGCGCAGAACTGCGGAAACCCTGAGTAGGGAGGGCCGTTGAACGTGGTTTCGATGCAGGCGGCGGCATAGTCGGCGCTTTCGTAATACGGCCGCGCCTCGTCGAACAGGCCGGTGAAGTCATAGCCGTCGTCTGTGCGGCAGGAATTGATGATGGGAATGTGCATGACAAGGTCGCCGGCGACGCACAGCGTGGAGACCGTGTCGGGCACGGACGCGGGCGGCGCCGGGACGGTGGGCGTCTGTGTCTGCCCGACGGGCGGAGCGGCGCTCGTGCGGTGCAGGCCGTGCCAGGCGAGCAGGCCGCCGGAAACGGCGAGCGTCAGCACGAGCAGCGCCGAGACCAGCTTTTTGAGCGCGCTCATTCCGGCTTGCGAGGGCGCAGGGCCTTGCGCGAGGCCTCGAACGAGTCCGCGCGGACATGGAACACCTCGGCAACGGACAGCGACGCATCGTTATAGGTGAAGCCGCTGCGGCCGGTCTGGTGCTGCATGATGACGTCAAAGCCCTTTCGCTTTTCATCGGGCGTTTTCGCGAACTCCATGCTGCCGTAGCCGACGATGGAGGAGAAGGCGAAGCTGTATCGGCAGGCGATGTCGCCCTCGCCGGTCACGCCCTGCTCGGTGTCGAGCTCAAAGCAGACACGCGGGTCGGCGCGCAGCGCGTCGATCTTCTTACCCTTGAGGCCGCTGTGGAAATACAGCGTCAGGCCGTCGTCGTCCCACGTATAGCCGAAGTTGAGCGGCACGACATAGGGCGCGCCGTCCGCGATCATCGCCACGCGGCAGGTTTTGCATGCACGGAGGATGGGCTCGATATTTTCCCGTCCGGTAATTTCTCTGTCTTTTCTGCGCATAATCAGTCACCTCTGACAAGAGCATACCATCTTTCCTGCGTTTTCGCAATACAGGGCCTGCCGGAAAGCGCAGTTTTTTCGGCAGGCTTTACAGTATATTGCGCAAGGACGCCTTTTCCATCTCGGGAAGATGGTGCAGCCGGGCGAGCAGCTCCGCACGGTCGAGCAGATTTTCGTCGCCCGTTCCGTCATGCGCTGCCGCAAGCCGCTCGAAGAGCAGACCGGTCTCGTCGATCTCCTCGTGAGGGAGCAGAGCGCCGAGCAGCGGCTGCGCCTCCTCCCAGATCGCACGGGCGCGGTCGAGCTCGCCTGCGTGCAGCGCCTCGGCGGCCTCGGTGCAGACCTTTTCGACCGAGCGCCGACTCCAGACGCAGCCGGTGAGCAGGAGCGCGAGCAGCACGAGCGCCGCAGTCAGCCGCCGCATTACGCTCCCTCCTTTTTCTGCACGAACATATTGCCGCAGTCGTCAAGCGTCATCAGAAAGACCTCCTCAGGGCGCAGCCCTCTGTTCCTGAGCCGGTTGACAACGGCGTCCCGGTCGAGCCGCAGCAGACTGAGCGAGCGTTCGACCAGCTGTCCGTCCGAGATGACGACGAGCGGGAGTCCGGTATCCTTTGGCGAGAGGGACAGCATTTCCGCCGTGACCGGCTGCTGCTGCGGGTAGAGCACGATGGTCAGCGAGCCGTCCGGCTCGATCACGCCGTATTTCACGTCGCTGACCGAGGCGACGCTCTGCTTGCGCAGCGCCACGACCAGATCCTCGGTCGTGAGCCGCAGCTGGCGCAGCTTGGACAGGTCGAGCTGTCCCTTGCGGATGATGATGGCAGGCTGTCCGTTGAGCAGACGGCGGAAGAAACGGCTCTTGAGCGAGAGGATGCTGAGCAGCACCTCGAGCGTGACGAGCGCAGCGATCGGCACAAGACCGAAAAACAGCGGAATGCCGAGATCCTGCATGGGCACGGCGGCAAGGTCGCTGACGAGAATGGTCACGACGAGCTCGGCCGGGTCCATCTCTCCGAGCTGGCGCTTTCCCATCAGCCGCACCGCGCAGATGACCGCGAAATACAGCACGAGTGTGCGCACGAGAGGCACGGACATGAAAACCTCCCCTTTCAGTTGGATTATTCTGTCGGGTGTGTTTTAGTATGATGCCAAAGTGCGCAAAATATAAGCGGACAAAAGATATAAATCTGTCGGAAATAATCGTTGACAAGGCGGCTTTTCCGCTTTATAATAGGTATAACACTTCAATAAAAAGGTAACGGCGATGAATGGAAAAGTAGCGTCCCGAAGCCCCTTTAGAGAGAGCCGTCGGTCGGTGAAAGACGGTGGGGAAAGGAAAGAGCGAAAGTCCTCCGGGAGCCGGGCAGGTGAAATGGGATGAAACAGGGCCCAGGCGTAATCTGCTCCGCAGGATCAGCGTTAAAGGATCGGAACGAGCGGCTTTGTGCGCACGGCGCACAGGGCAAAAAGAGTGGTACCGCAGAGTAAGTCTTTGTCTCTTTATAAAGAGATGAAGGCTTTTTTTATTTGCGATGACAGCAATTATGTATGTATGACAGAGAAAGGAGGCGGTTTCGCATGGTAAAGAACGGTTCGGAGATCCTGATCGACGCGCTCGTAGAGCAGGGCGTAGACACCATTTTCGGCTACCCGGGCGGCGCGGTTCTCAATATCTACGACGCACTTTATAAAAACAGCGACCGCATTCATCACATTTTGACGGCACATGAACAGGGCGCGGCTCATGCGGCGGACGGCTATGCCCGTTCGACCGGCAAGGTTGGCGTGTGCCTCGCAACGAGCGGCCCGGGCGCGACCAACCTCGTCACCGGCATCGCAACGGCTTATATGGACTCCATCCCGATGGTCGCCATCACCGGCAACGTCGGCACGAGCCTGATCGGTCGAGACTCCTTCCAGGAGGTCTACATCGCCGGCATCACCATGCCGATCACCAAGCACAATTTCGTGGTACGCCACGTAGAGGAGCTCGCGGATACCGTCCGCGAGGCGTTCCGCATCGCGCAGTCCGGACGTCCGGGTCCGGTGCTCATCGACATTCCGAAGGATGTCACCGCCGCGACGACCGAGTTCACCCCGAAGGGCAGGGTCGAGGTGCATGAGACCTACGACATCAGCGAGGAACAGCTGAAGACCGTCGCGGACATGATCGACAAGGCTGAGCGCCCGTTCATCTACTACGGCGGCGGCGTCGAAATCTCGGACGCAGGCAGCGAGCTGCTCGCCCTGATGCGCAAGGCGGAAGTCCCGTCTGCGCACACCATGATGGCGATCGGCTGCGTGCCCGATGATGACGAGCTGAGCCTCGGCATGATCGGCATGCACGGCACGGTTTCGGCTGACTGGGCGGTCGAGCGCAGCGACCTGCTGATCTGCATCGGCGCGCGCTTCTCTGACCGCGTTGCCACCAACACCGGCCATTTCGCCCCCGGCGCGCGCATCATCCATGTGGACATCGACGCGGCGGAGATCAACAAGAACATCGACACGACCTATTCGGTCGTTTCCGACGCAAAGACCTTCCTTGAAAAGGTTCTGCCGTACGTCAAGGAAAACAAGCACACCGCATGGCTCGCGCAGATCGCCGAGTGGCGGCAGAAGCTCGACTACCGCGCAAAGGACGACGAAAGCGTTATCCATCCGCATCAGCTGCTCCGCACGGTCGCAGAGGAGACGCCGGAGGATACCATCATCGCGACCGACGTCGGTCAGCATCAGCTCTGGAGCGCACAGTACAACGGCCGCAGACATCCGCGTCAGTTCCTGACCTCGGGCGGCCTCGGCACGATGGGCTTCGGCTACGGCGCCGCGATTGGCGCACAGACCGCCTTCCCGGGTCGCACCGTGGTCCATATCACGGGCGACGGCTCGTTCCACATGAACCTCAACGAGATCTGCACCGCAGTCTCCTACAGGCTGCCGATCATCACGGTCATCATGAACAACCGCGTGCTCGGTAACGTCCGTCAGTGGCAGACCATGTTCTACGGCAGCCGCTATTCGCAGACCGACCCGCACCGCAAGACCGATTACGTCAAGCTCGCCGATGCGTTCGGCGCAGTCGGCTACCGCGCGTCCAACATCGCGGAGCTGCGCGAGGCGCTGCGCAAGGCGCAGCAGAGCGACGGCCCGGTACTCATCGACTGTCAGATCGACAAGGACGAGCGCGTTCTGCCGATGATCCCGGCAGGCGGTACGATCGACGATCTCGTAACCGACTGAGAAAGGGGAAAATAGACCAATGCAGAAGTTTATCCTTTCTGTTACCGTACAGAATAACGCCGGTGTTCTGGCGCGCGTTTCCAGCCTGTTCGGCCGCCGCGGCTACAACATCGACTCTCTGACCGTTTCCGCGACCAATGATCCGCGCGTTTCGCGTATGTCGATCATCGTGCAGGGCGACGAGGTCATCCTCGAGCAGATCATCAAGCAGCTCGATAAGCTGGAAGAGGTCATGCGCGTCGACCACATCGAGGAGCATGACTCGGTATGCAGCGAGCTTGTCTTTGTCAAGCTGCACGCGCAGGCTCCCTCGACGAGAGACGACATCCGTCAGCTGTGCAGCCTGTACGAGGGCCGCATCGTTGACTCGACCGAGGACGAGCTGATCGTGGAGCTGGCGAATGTGCCGAGCCGCATCGACGCCTTCCTCGACGTCATTTCCAACTTCGAGATCGTGGAGATGAGCCGCTCGGGCGTCACCGCGATCCGCAGATAATTTCATTCCGCTTAATTGACGGCCACCTGACCGCTGATTAAATAAATTTGTTTACCCAATTCACTTTCCATACATTCAGGAGGTAATAACAATGGTAAAAATGTTCTATGATGCAGACTGCAACCTGTCTCTGCTCGACGGCAAGACCGTTGCTATCATCGGCTTCGGCTCCCAGGGTCATGCTCACGCAATGAACCTGAAGGACTCCGGCGTACATGTTGTAGTAGGTCTGCGTCCGGGCTCCAAGCACGAGAAGAAGGCAAAGGACTACGGTCTGGAGGTCATGACTCCGGCTGAGGCAGCAGCAGCAGGCGACATCATCATGATGCTGACCCCGGATGAGAAGCAGGCTGACATCTACAAGGACGTTATCGCTCCGAACCTGAAGCCGGGCAATGTTCTGGCTTTCGCTCACGGCTTCAACATTCACTTCAAGCAGATCGTTCCGCCGGCTGACGTTGACGTTATCATGATTGCTCCGAAGGGCCCGGGCCACACCGTTCGTTCCCAGTACCTCGAGGGTCACGGCGTTCCGGATCTGGTCTGCGTTGAGCAGGACGCTTCCGGCAAGGCTATGGACATCGCTCTGGCATACGCCTGCGGCATCGGCGGCGGCCGTGCCGGCATCCTGGAGTCCACCTTCAAGACCGAGACCGAGACCGACCTGTTCGGCGAGCAGGCTGTCCTCTGCGGCGGCGTTTGCGAGCTGATGAAGGCTGGCTTTGAGACTCTGGTCGAGGCTGGCTACGCTCCGGAGAACGCTTACTTCGAGTGCGTTCACGAGATGAAGCTGATCGTTGACCTGATCAACGAGGGCGGCTTTGCCAAGATGCGTTACTCCATCTCCGATACTGCTGAGTACGGCGACTACCGCACCGGCAAGCGCATCATCACCGAGGAGACCCGCAAGGAGATGAAGAAGATCCTGCGCGAGATCCAGGACGGCACCTTCGCTTCCGAGTGGATTCAGGAGAACCGTGCAGGCGGTCGTGCACACTTCCTGGCAAACCGCGCACTCGAGGCTGACACCCAGCTCGAGGAGACCGGCAAGAAGCTGCGCGGCATGATGAGCTGGCTCAAGAAATAATTCGAAGCGTAGCTTCTCATTATTTCTATAGGGGGCTTCAAAAGCCCCCTATATACGAAAAGCGGTTCCGTAGAAACCGCTTTTCGATACCCGAACGACGCGCCCCACGGGCGCTGAGTCGGGGTGTAAAAACCCACGCGCATGTCGCGGGTTTTTACGGCGCACTTCGTGTGCCGATTTGATGCCGCAGCGAATGCTGCGGTTCCCCACAGGGGAGGGTCGGTGCAGTGTGTGTGTCATTTACAGCTACCCCGAACGGGCGGACGGATTTTCCCGTCCGCCCGTTTTTTCTATCAGGCAGTCTGCTGGACTGCTTTTAAAGGAGGAAATCCCCGTGAGAAGAAGTGACAACATCACCGCAGGCCCCGAGCGTATGCCGAACCGTTCTCTGCTGCGCGCCTGCGGCATGACCGACGAGGAGATGAAGCAGCCGATCATCGGCGTCGTTTCCGCATATTCCGAGATCATCCCGGGTCACATCAACCTCGACAAGATCGCGGACGCAGTCAAGGCCGGCGTTCGCATGGCAGGCGGCACGCCGGTGCTCGTTCCGGCAATTGGCGTCTGCGACGGCATCGCAATGGGTCACATCGGCATGAAGTATTCTCTGGCGAGCCGCGAGCTCATCGCGGACAGCGTAGAGACGCTCGCACAGGCGCATCAGCTCGATGGTCTGGTGCTCATCCCGAACTGCGACAAGATCGTCCCGGGCATGCTGATGGCAGCGGCACGCCTGAACATCCCGTCCATTCTGGTTTCCGGCGGCCCGATGCTCGCAGGCCATTTCGGCGGCGAGGAGGTTTCGCTGTCCAAGACCTTCGAGGCGGTCGGCGCATACAAGGCCGGCATGATGGACGAGGCGACGTTCTACGAAGCTGAGTGCAATTCCTGCCCGGGCTGCGGCTCGTGCGCCGGCATGTACACCGCAAACTCGATGAACTGCCTGTCCGAGGCCATCGGCATGGCGCTGCCCGGCAACGGCACGACGCCGGCGGTTTCCGCGGCACGCATCCATCTGGCAAAGCACGCCGGCATGAAGATCATGGAGCTGATCGAGAAGGACATCAAGCCGCGCGATATTCTGACCCCGGCTGCATTCCGCAACGCACTGACCTGCGAGATGGCGATCGGCTGCTCGACCAACTCGGTTCTGCATCTGCTCGCGATCGCGAACGAAGCAGGCGTTCCGCTCCAGCTTGAGACGCTCAACGAGCTCTCCGGCAAGGTGCCGAATATCTGCCACCTCGCTCCGGCAGGTCCGCACCATATCGAGCAGCTTTACATGGCGGGCGGCGTTCCGGCCATCATGAAGGAGCTGACGAAGGGCGGCTTCCTCGACCTCTCGCTCATCACCTGCACCGGCAGGACGGTCGGTGAGAACCTGGAGGGCGTGGTCAATCGCAACCCCGAGGTTGTTCGTCCGCTCGAAAATCCGTACTCCCAGACCGGCGGCATCGCGGTCCTGTGGGGCAACATTGCAAAGAACGGCTGCGTTGTCAAGCGCAGCGCTGTCGCGCCGGAAATGATGGTGCACGAGGGCCCGGCTCGCGTATTCGACTGCGAGGAGGACGCGATTTCCGCTATCTATAACGGAAAGATCGTTCCGGGCGACGTTGTCGTCATCCGCTACGAGGGTCCGAAGGGCGGCCCCGGCATGCGTGAGATGCTCAACCCGACCTCTGCGCTCGCCGGCATGAAGCTCGACACCACGGTCGCACTCATCACCGACGGCCGTTTCTCCGGCGCATCCCGCGGCGCATCCATCGGCCATGTCTCCCCGGAGGCTGCCTCCGGCGGCGAGATCGGTCTGGTCGAGGAGGGCGACATCATCTCCATCGACATTCCGAACAGCAAGATAAACGTCAACATCTCGGACGAGGAGATGGAGGCGCGCCGTGCAAAGTACGTTCCGCGTGAGCCGAACGTCAAGTCCGGCTGGCTGTACCGCTACTCCCGTCTGGTCACCTCGGCCGACCAGGGTGCGGTAGTTCGATAAGCTGTCGAAAAACTTCGTTTGTCCGACAAACTCAGAGGCACGTCGCAGGGCGTGCCTCTTTACATATCCCATCCAATTTGCTATACTGATAATAACAAAACGAGAATAAAGGACGGTAATCCCCATGCTGACTGAAGCGAAGAAGAAATTTATCGAGTTTATGATGAGCGCGGACGTTCTGCGTTTCGGCGACTTCACGACCAAGTCCGGCCGCAAGACCCCGTATTTTGTCAACACCGGCAACTATAAGACCGGTATGCAGAACTCCCGTCTGGGCGAGTTCTATGCCGCTCTCGTCAAGGAGACGGTAGGCGACAACTTCGACGCGATGTTCGGCCCGGCATACAAGGGCATTCCGCTCGCGACCTCGGTTTCCGGTGCGCTCGCCCGCAACTACGGCATCGACAAGCCGTTCTTCTTCAACCGCAAGGAAGCGAAGGACCACGGCGAGGGCGGCAACATCGTCGGCTACAAGCCGCAGGACGGCGACCGCGTCATCATCATCGAGGACGTTATCACCGCAGGCACCGCGATCCGCGAGACCATGCCGGTGCTCAAGAGCTGCGCGGACGTCAAGGTAACCGATATGTTCATCTCGGTCAACCGCTGCGAGGTCGGCCAGAATCCCGGCAAGACCGCTGTCATGGAGGTCGGTGAGGAATTCGGCATCAAGGTGCACGCCCTCGTGACCGTTCAGGACATCCGTGAGTATCTTGCGGACAAGGCGGAGTACGCACACCTCCTGCCGCTGATGGACGCCTACATGAAGCAGTACTGCGTATTCTAAAATTTGCAGAAAAAAAGACCCGATACAGATTGTTTTTACTGTATCGGGTCTCTTTTTTGTTATTTCTGTTCCTGCTTCAGGTTTTCGAGGAACTTGCGCATACGCGAGCAGGCCTCGCGCAGGTGCTTCATTGAATAGGAGTAGGAGATGCGCACGTGGCCCTCGCCGCTCGCGCCGAACGCGCTGCCGGGGATGACCGCGACCTCCTGCTCGTGCAGCAGGCGCTCGCAGAACTCCTCGGAGGTGAGTCCGGTGGACTCGATGGAGGGGAAGATATAGAACGCGCCCTCGGGTTCGAAGCAGTCGAGTCCCATCGAGCGGAGCTCGCCGAGCAGGAAGCGGCGGCGCAGGTCGTACTGGTCGCGCATGCGCGCGATGTCGTCGTCGCCCGTGCGGATGGCCTCGATGCCGGCGAACTGCGCGGTCGTCGGGGCGGACATGATGCCGAACTGATGGATCTTGCAGATGTGGCGCATAAGCTCCTTCGGGCCCATCGCCCAGCCGAGACGCCAGCCGGTCATGGCGTAGGACTTGGAGAAGCCGTCCACGACGATGGTGCGCTCCTTCATGCCCTCGATTTCCGCGAAGCATACATGGCGGTCGGGACCGTAGGTCAGGCTGTTGTAGATCTCGTCGGAGAGCACCATGATGTTGGTCTCGCGGATGACGTTCGCGATCGCCTGAAGCTCGTCGCGGTTCATGATGGCGCCGGTCGGGTTGTTCGGATAGGGGAGAATGAGCAGCTTGGTGCGCGGCGTGATGGCGGCGCGGAGCGCCTCGGGGGTCAGCTTGAAGCTGTCCTCGACGCGGGTCGGAAGCGGCACGGGAACGCCGCCGGCCATCTGCGTGAGCGGCGTGTAGCAGACAAAGCTCGGCTCGGGAATGAGCACCTCTTCGCCGGGATTGACGAGGGCGCGGATGGTATTGTCGATGGCCTCGGAGCCGCCGACGGTGACGAGGATCTCCTTGTCCGCGTCGTAGCACAGCTGGTACTTGCGGCGCGCGAGCGCGGCGATCTGGCTGCGCAGCTCGGCAAGACCCCAGTTGGAGGTATAGAAGGTCTGACCCTTCTCAAGCGACTGGATGCCGGCGCGCCGGATCTGCCACGGGGTCTCGAAATCCGGTTCGCCGACGCCGAGCGAGATCGCGTGGGGCATTTTGGCTGCCATTTCGAAAAAACGGCGGATGCCCGAAGGTTTGACTACTTTGACGCGGTCAGAAAGCATCTGATCGTAGTTTACCATGACATCATGACCTCTCTTTTATCTTTTTCGGAGGGGTTATATTCAACGCCGTAGTCCTTGTACTTTTTGAGGATGAAGTGGGTTCCGGTGGAGAGAACGTTCTCCATCGGCGCGAGCTGCTCGGCGACGAAGCGCGCGACCTCGCGCATGGTGCGGTCCTTGATGATGACGGTCAGGTCGAAGCCGCCGCTCATCAGATAAACGCTCTCGACCTGATGGTGCGAGTAGATCTGACGGGCGATCTCGTCGAAGCCCATGCCCTTCTGCGGCGTGATCTTGACCTCGATGAGCGCGGTAACGCTCTCGCGGTCGGTCTTGTCCCAGTCGACGAGAGCCTTGTAGCCGAGAATGGTGCCGTTCTTTTCATAGTGCTTGAGCTGAGATACGACCTCGTCCTCAGAAAAGCCGGTCATGGCGGCGAGCTGGGCGGTCGAAAGACGGGCGTCCTGGCTGAGCAGGTCGAGCAGTTTTTCGGGGTTCTTCATAATAATCAGCCTCCCGGTATATTTTTTTAGTATAATACTGTATTATACACCGCAGAGAAGGGACTTGTCAAAATAAAGCGAAGCGCGCGGACATATTTTCTTAACATCTTCAAGGCGAAATTCTCCTTGCTTTACCATACACGAGGGGTTAAAATATAATAAGGCAGGAAGCACGTTTTTTTGCTTCCTGCGGATCAAGACAAAGGTGGAACAGACAGATATTATGGCATTCACAGGCTTTTCCGCAGCAGGCGTCGACCTGCTTCAGCTTAACCGCCTGCAAAACAGCAAGGAATTTTACGAAGAACATAAAAACGAGATCAAGAAACTCGCCATCACGCCGTTTTATGAGCTGATCGAGCAGATGACGCCCGTCATGCAGCAGATCGACGCACAGTTCGTCACCGTGCCCTCGCGCATGGTCTCGCGCGTGCGGCGCGATACCCGCTATACCAGGGACAAGACGCTTTACCGCGCAAATCTGTGGCTTTTCTTCCGCAGAGCGCGCCGGCAGCACGAAAGCATGCCGTGCTATTATTTTGAGCTGCACCCCGAATACTGGGCGTGGGGCTGCTGGGGCGCATGGGGCACGGGCGAGATGCAGGCGCTGCGCGACATGATCCTGCACGAGGACAGACTGTTCCTCGACGCCTTTGAGGCGGTGAAGCGCTGCCCGGAGGTGACGCTTGCAGGCGAGCTGTACAAGCGCCCGAAATACCCCGACGCGAAGCCGGAATACCAGTCGTGGCTGAACCGCAAGGAGATCGGTGTGGATTTTCGCGAAGGCGAGGACTTCGCGCCTGTGCTCGACGGCTCGTTCGTCGGACCGATGCTCGAGACCATGAAAAAGCTCGCGCCCTTTTACCGTTTTCTGCTCGCGGGCAAGGAACGCGCGGCCGCCGGCCGGGAGGTGCGCCTGTGAGATACTTCGCACTCGATTTCGAGACCGGAAACGCCTCGCCGCTCAGCGCCTGTGCGCTCGGCGTCAGCATTTTCGAGGACGGCAGGCTGGTCGGAGAGCGCGTTTCGCTGCTGAGGCCGCCCGCCTGCGCCGGCAAATTTCACTGGGGCAACGTCCGCGTCAACCACATCAAGGAAAACATGGTGCAGGATGCGCCGTCGTTCGCGTCGTTCTGGCGCGAGCTTGCGCCCCTCGCAGAGGGGAGCGTCCTCGTCGCGCACAACGCGATGTTCGACACCGGCGTGCTGTGCGCCTGTCTGGCGCATTACGGGCTGCCGATGCCGGAATGCCGCTATGTATGCACGGTAAAGGTCTCGCAGCGTGTATGGCCGGACCTTGCCAATCATAAACTGGATACCGTATCCGATTATCTCGGCATCACGCTCGACCATCATGAGGCCGGCTCGGACGCGAGAGCCGCCGGTCTGATCCTGCAGGCCGCGCTCCGCGAGACCGGCGCCCCGGACGCTGCCGTGCTTGCCGATACGATCGGCATGCGCATGGGCCGCATTTCCTCGATGGGGAAAACGCCGTGCAGCATCGCAAAGAATACGATCGAAAAACGCAGGACTCCTGCAAAACGCAATCTGTAACAGAAGGAGAGACACGCTATGAAAAACTATCTGGAAAACGTTGACCGCGAAGCGCTCCGCGCCCGTGCAGAGCAGATGCTCCATTACGCCGACGAGGCGCGCGGCACCGCGAGCCGCTGGACCAATCATGCCGTAGAAAAGGCGCACGGCTTCTCGCTGTTCGATTTCGCGATTTTCGAGACCTGCCTGCTCTCGCTCGGCCTGTGGCTCGGCACCTGCTTTTCCAAGTGCTTCAAAAAGCTGCGCACGCTGTTCTTTGTGGCGTTCGCGGCGAGCTGGCTGTATATGCTCTGGCGGATCTTCTTCGACGAGGAGGAGTAAGACCGCGCCGCCGGAGGCCGCGCCTGTTCCGTGATGCGGCTTTGTCCTGAGCGGTTTTCTCCGGCTTGCGCCCGTCCGGAGCGGGCAGGAAAGGAATGAATTTATGGAGAATCCAAACGAACCCAAAAAGTCAAAATTCAGCGAGCAGCCCCACTATTTTCAGTGGGGACTGACCGCTTTCTGCGTTATCGGCTGCTGCGTTCTCGTGGCGTTCGTGCTGATCAAGCTCCCGTTCATCTGGAACGTGGTGAAAAAGCTGTTCGGCGCGCTCAGTCCGTTTATTTACGGCTTTGTCATGGCGTATCTGCTCATGCCGGTCTTTAATATGCTTTACCGGCGCATCGAGCCGCCGATGTCGAGAAAATTCGCCCACGGAACGCGCATCGCCAAGGGCATCAGCAGCCTGCTGACGCTGATCATCGGTCTCGCCGTTGTGGCGGGCCTGCTCTGGATGGTGCTGCCGCAGCTCGTCGTCAGCATTTTTTCCATCGTCGAGTCAGCGGATACCTATATGAACGACGTGTCGAACTGGGTGACGGGACTTCTGAAGGACAACCCGGTCATCGCGCGCAACTTCATGCAGGTCTATGAGCAGTTTTCCGAACAGCTGGTCAACTGGGTGCAGAACATCGCGCTGCCGCACCTCGTCACCATGATGACGGGCGTCGTTACGACGGTTTCGGTCGTCGTTGATATTCTGATCGGCATCATCATCGCTCTTTATATTCTGAACGGCAAGGAGACCTTCTGCGCGCAGGCCAAAAAGATGACGTACAGCCTGTTCTCCATCGAGCGGGCGAACTCGATCATCGAGCGCGTCGCATACATTCACCGCGTGTTTGGCGGCTTCATCACCGGCAAGCTCATCGACTCGCTCATCATCGGCGTGCTGTGCTTCATCGGTATGCGCGTCATGATGTCGGTGGGGCTGCTGACCATCGAGTCGTCCTTCGCGCTGCTGATCTCGGTCATTATCGGTGTTACGAACATTATCCCGTTCTTCGGCCCGTTTATCGGCGCTATTCCGAGCGCGATCCTGATCATGGTCACAAGTCCGCTTCAGGCGCTGTACTTCGTTATCTTCATCATCATTCTTCAGCAGATCGACGGCAATATCCTCGGCCCGAAGATCCTCGGCAACTCGACCGGCCTTTCGAGCTTCTGGGTCATGTTTGCCATTCTGATCTTCGGCGGCCTGTTCGGCTTTGTCGGCATGGCGATCGGCGTACCGCTGTTCGCGGTCATTTACAGCATCGTTTCCGAGTGCATCAACCATCTGCTGCATAACCGCGGTCTGTCCGAGGACACGAACGACTACCGCGGCGACAAGCGGCTTGATGCGGGAACGAGGCAGTTTGTACATGTGTCGAGCAATGTTCCGCCGGTGAGCGCGCGCGAGCGCCGCGCCGCCGCAAAGGCGAAGGAGCAGAGTAAAACCGAAAACGACGAAAAAGTATGACAAAAGGGTATCTGCATAGGCAGATACCCTTAACTTTTGCGCTGTTTTAGAGGATGAGCAGCGATTTCGGCGCGTCGGTGAGGTCGATGCAGCCGTCCTCGATGACGTACAGCATATCCTCGATGCGCACGCCGAATCTGCCCGGGAGATAGATGCCCGGCTCGGCGGTGACGATGCTGCCGGCGGGGAGAAGGCTGTCGCCGCGCGGCGAAGCCGTCGGCGCCTCATGGATCTCCAGACCGACGCCGTGGCCGAATCCGTGGCCGAAGGCGTCGCCGTAACCGGCCTGCTCGATGATGCGGCGGCCTGCCGCATCGACGTCACGTCCGGAAACTCCTGCCTTGCAGCATGCGATGCCTGCGAGCTGCGCGTTCAGCACGGTGTCGTAGACGAGACGCATTTCATCGGTCACATGATCGACCGCGACCGTGCGTGTCATGTCCGAGCAGTAGCCGTCATAGATGCAGCCGAAGTCCATCGTGACGAAATCGCCTGCCTCGATGGTCTTTTCGGTGGGCACACCGTGCGGTTTGGAGCTGTTCGCGCCGGAAACAACGATCGGGTCGAACGACATATTTTCCGCGCCGTAGTGCAGCATGAGGTAGGTCAGGCGGGCGGCGATCTCCTTTTCGGTCACACCGATCCTGATGTCGTTCAGCACCTCCTCGAGCGCCTGCTCGGCGATACGCTGCGCCGCAACGATCTTTTCGACCTCGGTGTCCTCCTTCATCATGCGCAGGCTTTCCACGCCGTCCTCGAGACGGACCGCCGTCGCGTGGAGCGCGGTGGACCACGACATAAACTCCGCGTAGGTCAGCGTTTTGTCCTCGAGCGCGACCTTTTTCGCGCCGTCCTCCTCGATCAGCCCGTTGATGAGGGAGGAATAGCTCTGTCCTGCCTTGATCTCGCGCACCTCGAAATCCGAGATGGCCGCGCGCGCCGCCTCGGCATAGCGGAAGTCCGTGAAGAAAACGGCCTGCTTCGCGGAGAGGTAGACCGCGCCTGCGGTGGAGTGGAAGCCGGTCGCGTAGCGGCGGCTGATCTCGCTCGTCAGCACCATCGCGTCATACGGCTTTTCTGCGAGAAAAGCTCTTAAATCGTCTCGTTTCATGTGTTTTCGCCTCTTAACCGATGATAGACTTGACCGCGTCGACCGCGAGCAGGTAGCTCTGCCTGCCGAAGCCGGCGATCACGCCGGCGCAGACCGGGCCGATGACCGACTTGTGGCGGAATTCCTCGCGTGCGTGGACATTGGACATATGAACCTCGACGCAGGGCAGGCGCACCGCCGCGATGGCGTCGCGAATGGCGTAGCTGTAATGCGTGTACGCGCCGGCATTCATGATGATCGCGTCACAGTCCTCACGGGCCGCATGGATGCGGTCGATGAGCGCGCCCTCGGAGTTGGACTGGAATACCGAGCAGTCCATGCCGAGCCGCTCGCATTTCTGGACGACCTCGGCATTGATGGAGGCGAGGGTGTCCGTGCCGTAGATGCCCGGCTCGCGCATGCCCGTCAGATTGAGGTTGGGTCCGTGGATGAGTAATACTTTTTTCATATCGTTATTCCCCTTTGCAGGTTTGATAGCAGCGCTTCATGGCCAGCGCGTCCTCGGCCTGTGTCCCGGCGGACTCGCAGATGAAGGTCGGCGTGTAGCCGCGCGCAGCGGTCTCTGCGGCGACCGGCGCAAAATCCGGGCCGTAGACCGTGTCCGCGAAGGTGAGGTGGCGCACCTCGCCCTTGTCGTTGTATTCGATGTGCGAGAAATGGGCGTGGAGCTTTGCGGTGCGCTCGCGGCCGATGGTGTTTTCCATCAGGTCGAACAGCGCCGCCACCTCCTCGCGCGTGTTCATACGGCCGCCGGTGCGGCAGTTGAGGTGGCCGAAGTCGATGCAGGGCAGCAGACGGTCGTCCGCAGCGACCAGCTCACAGACCTCCTCTGCCGTGCCGAGGACGCTCTTCTTGCCCATGGTCTCGAGACAGACCGTGCAGCCGGTGAGATGCGCCTCATCGAGCGCACGCAGGATATTTTTTACGTTCGCGTGAGAATTTCGCATGGCGCGGTCGCGCGTCAGCTTGCCCTGACCGCCGCAGTGGACGACCATGCGCGTCGCGCCGAGCGGCACGGCGAGACGGGCGGTCTCGAGTACATAGCCGACATTTTTCTCCATGCGTTCGCTCTCCTCGGAGGAGAGGTTGATGAAGTACGGCGCATGGATGCTCATGCGGATGCCGTGCTGTTTTGCCGCCGCGCCGATCTTCAGCGCGGTCTCCTCGCCGCAGCGCACGCCGCGGCCGCACTGATACTCGAAGGCGGTAAGGCCCATCTGCGCGAGCCATGCGGGCGCGTCCTCGCTTTTCTTGAAGCCGGCGGCTGCGAAGGACTCGGAATTTCCGGCAGGGCCGAAACGGGGCTCAGCCATGGCGTTTCGCCTCCATTCTGCGCCGTCCGCGCGCGATAAAGCCGCGCTCAAGCTGGTAGCGGACGTTGATCCAGAAAAAACGGCGGTCAAGCGTCTCAACATAGCAGGTCAGCGCACCGGCGCGGTTGCCGCCGAACACATCGGTGTAGATCTGGTCGCCGATGACCGCGATCTGGTCGATCGGCAGGCCGAGCTTTTCCACAGCCTGTGCATAAGCGCGCGCGAACGGCTTGTGGGCGCGGCTGATGAAATCCACGCCGAGCGGCTCGCAGAACGTGCCGACGCGGTTCGCGTTGTTGTTGGAAAAGACGACAACATGAATGCCGTTGCCCTCCAGACGGCGGAGGAAGGCCGCGACCTCCTCAGTGGGCAGGGCGGTCTTGTGCGAGACCATCGTGCCGTCCAGATCGATCAGCGCGGCGCGGATGCCGTGGCTTTGCAGGATCTCGGGCGTGATGTCGTATATCGAGTCGAAAACGTAATCGGGTATGAATTTGCTCATTCGTACACTCTTTCTGAACGAACGGAAAAGGAACGTTCGGGATTTTTGCAGGAGACATTTGGTCTGCCGATAAAAAAGTCCGGGTGGGAACGCCCTGGCAGGCTCATGAAAATGCGGCTCCCTGCGTATAGTGTAAAGGAATTTACCGTAAAAGTCCAGAGTGACGTCACGATAATGTAAAGGAGTCGTTTTTCATGGTATATACCAAAAATCTGGTAGCTGTGTGCGCCGGACGGGACGCCGTGCGCGCCGCCGCGCAGGGAATGCAGGTGCTTCATCTGTGCCTCGGGCTGAGCGAAAACGGAGCGCTCGAGCGCAGACAGCTCCCGGCGATGCAGCGCGGCTGCTTTCTCGGCTTGTGCGATCCGCCGCGCGGGCTGCGGCTGTGCAGTCCCGAGCGTCTCGCTCTCGACCTCGCCTTTGAGGCGAAGCGCGTAAACGCGCCCGGTGTGTTCGCGGATTTCGAGCGCGAGACGGCGCAGACCCTCGCGCTGCTGCGCGCCTTTGATGAAGCGCTCGCGGAGGACGGCATCCCGCTCTATGTTCCGGTGAACATCGGGCGCGATCTGGAGCATGCGGTGCTGACCGTTTCGACCGCGCTTTCGGGCGGCAGCCTGACCGCATATTTTTCCTCATTGCAGGGCATTTACGGGGCGCACCGCGTCGCGGCGTTCCTTCAGCCGGTGTCGCAGGATTTTACCCTGCCCTCTGCCTCGCCGGACGGAAAGCCGCTTTCCGCCGCCGCACGGGCGGCGCTGCTTGCCGAGACCGGCGCACAGGTATTTTTCTCGCACGAACTGTGTGCGCGGTACTTTACCTACACAGACCGCGAGGGCGCGGCGCACTTCGTGCTGTTCGACGACGCGGATACGCTCGCGGCGAAGCTCGCGCAGCTCACCGGCTGCGGCGTGCAGACCGTGTTCGCGCTGTATCCGGACGCGGCCGGGCTTATTCCGTCGTGATGGCTGCGGTCTGGGCGCGGACAAGGCCGATGAGGTCGGCCGGGGCGCACTCGACCTGATAGCCGATTTTTCCGGCGGAGACCATGACGGTCGGAACGTTCAGTACGCTCTCGTCGAACACGGTCGGAAAGGCTTTTTTCATGCCGACCGGCGAGCAGCCGCCGCGCACATAGCCGGTCAGGCCGAGCAGTTCCTTGACATGCACCATCTCGACCGACTTTTCGCCCGAGGCTTTGGCGGCTTTTTTGAGGTCAAGCTCCTTCTCGACCGGGATGACGAACACATGGAAGCCGCCGGATTTTCCGCGCGCGACCAGCGTCTTGAACACCTGCGCCGGGTCCTGGCCGAGCAGGTGCGCGACCGATGCGCCGTCCACCGCTTCCTTGCCGTGGGGGTACTCGTGGGGGGTATAGGCGATTTTGTGCTGCTCGAGCACGCGCATGACGTTAGTCTTTTCGGAGGCCGATTTCTTTGCCATTTCTGCCGCGCCCCTTTACTTTACCATGTTGGTGAGCCTGCCGATCTTCTCAATCTCGCAGGTGACGATGTCGCCGGATTTGAGGAATTTCGGCGGGTTGAAGCCCATGCCGACACCGGCGGGGGTGCCGGTCGCGATGATCGTACCGGCGAGCAGGGTCATGCCCTGCGACAGCTCGGCGATGATCTCGGAGATGGAATGCAGCAGGTATTTCGTATTGCTGTTCTGGCGCAGCTCGCCGTTGACCGTAGAGGAGATGGAGAGCGCCGGGGGATAGGGGACCTCGTCCTCGGTGACGATGCACGGTCCCATCGGGGTGAAGCCGTCGAGCGACTTGCCGAAATACCACTGGTTGTGCTCGGTCTGAAGATTGCGTGCGGAGACATCGTTCATCACGGTGTAGCCGAAGATGCAGGCCGCAACGTCGCGCTCGCGGACGTTTTTGCAGTCGCGGCCGATGATGACGGCGAGCTCTGCTTCGTAGTCGAGGCTGGTCACGAGCTCAGGGTAGGAGGGGATGAGGTCGTCCGGGCCGCTTGTCTGATATGCGCGCTTGCTGAAATAGGTCGCCTTCTTGCGGTCGAGCAGAAAGGCCTTGCGGTCGAACTGGGCGCTTTCGTCGGCGTGCGCGGCGTAGTTTACGCCGAGGCAGATGATGTCCTGCTCGGGATGGGGAATAGGCGAGCAGACGCGGACGGCGGACAGGCGCAGCGGATGGCCGTCGAGCGCGGCCTCGGGATCCGAGATGCGCTCCTTTTCGGACGGGGTGATGTGACGGATGAGGTCGGTCATATCGCGGTACGGAAGGCCGAAATCACGCACATCACGGATGAGGCCCGGAAAGCCGGAAAGCTCTACGCCGACGCGCTTTACGCCGTCACCATTATCAAAGGTATACAGTTTCATAGTGTTCACGCTCCTGGGGGTGGATTTTATCTATCTGTATCATAGCACAGTCTGCAAAAAATAAAAAGCATGGAATTGAAAAACTGACAGGTTGACGGGGAAGTTTTGTGGGCACGGTTTGTCGACAAGCGGGATAAAATATGATATGCTGATAGCAGCAATGAGAGAAATGAGGTGCGCGCATGACAGGAACCTGTGAGGACTGCGCTTATAATGTTTACGACGACGAGATGGACGAGTATGTCTGCGAGGCATATCTCGACGAGGACGAGTTCTACCGCGTGCAGACCCGCGGCGGAGCCTGCCCTTATTACCGCTCGGGCGACGACTATGAGCTTGTACGACATCAGAACTAAGGAGAGATACAGACTATGACAGAGAGTGAAAAGGCTCAGCTGGGTCAGCTTTATAACGCAAACCACGACCCGCAGCTGCTGAACAAGCGCACATGGGCGAAAAACCTGTGCATGGAGTACAATCAGCTGCGCTGGGACGAGGGGGCGAAGCGCACGGCGCTTTTGCAGGAGCTGCTCGGCATCTGCGGCGAGGACGCGGTGATCGAGCCGCCGTTCTACGTGGACTACGGCAAGAACATCTGCATCGGCCGCGGCTTCTATGCGAACCACAACCTCGTTATTCTGGACGGCGCGACCGTCACCATCGGCAACAACGTCTTTATCGGCCCGAACTGCACGATTTCGACCGCCGGTCACCCCTTCGAGGCGCGTCTGCGCAACGAGGGACTCGAGTACGCGAAGTCCATCACCATCGGCAGCAATGTCTGGATCGGCATGGGCGTGCAGATCTGCCCGGGCGTCACGATCGGAGACAATGCGGTCATCGGCGCCGGCAGCGTCGTGACGAAGGACGTTCCGGCCGGCTGGCTCGCCTACGGCAACCCGTGCGCGCCGGTCAAGGCGGTCGAGGAGAAGCCGGTAAGGCGCATCCTCTAAGCCGACCGTGAAAAAATCGACTTTATCGACAGACGGATAAAGCCGTGCTATAATAAAGCCTATCTGAAAGGGGCGATACCTGTGATAAACAGACAGATGTACGAGCTGGGAAGTCACCGCTCGACCATTCGTGAGATCTTTGAATACGGCAATCAGCGCGCCGCGATCGTCGGACGCGAAAACGTCCTCGACTTTTCGCTCGGCAATCCGAACGTGCCGGCGCCGGATGAGGTGCGTCAGGCTATTCTCGCGGAGGCCGCGGGCGATCCGGTCGCGATCCACGGCTATACCTCCGCGCCGGGTGCGCCGGACGTGCGCAGAACGCTCGCGGACAGCCTCAACCGCCGTTTCGGCACGGATTATACCGGCGACAGCCTGTATCTGACCGCAGGCGCGGCGGCCGCGCTCATGTGCGCCTTCCGTGCGCTCGCGTGCGAGGGGGACGAGTTCGTCGTGTTCGCGCCCTTCTTCCCGGAATATAAGATGTTCATCGAGAGCGGCGCAGGCGCGAAGTGCGTGCTCGTTCCGCCGTCCATCGAGGATTTCCAGATAGACTTCGACGCCTTTGCGCAGCGCGTCAGCGAGCACACCAAGGCGGTCGTCATCAACTCCCCGAACAACCCCTCCGGTGCGGTCTACTCCGAGCAGACCATCCGCCGCCTTGCGGAGTTCCTGCGCGAAAAGGAAAACGAGTATGGCCATCCGATCTATCTGATCTCGGACGAGCCGTACCGCGAGATCGTTTACGATAACGTGACCATCCCATTCGTGCCGAACTATTATGACGACACCATCGTCTGCTACTCCTACTCCAAGTCGCTCTCGCTCCCCGGCGAGCGCATCGGCTATGTGCTGGTGCCGCCGAAGGCTGCGGACAGCGCCGACCTGTATGCGGCGGTCTGCGGCGCAGGCCGTGCGCTCGGCTATGTCTGCGCGCCGAGCCTGTTCCAGCGCGTCGCGGCCCGCTGTGCCGACCTGACGAGCGATATTGCGGTGTACAGGACCAATCGCGACCTGCTGTACAGCGGTCTGACGGAAATGGGCTATACCTGTGTCAAGCCGGAGGGCGCGTTCTATCTGTTCCCGCGCACGCTGGAGGCGGATGACCGCGCGTTCTGCGAGCGGGCGAAGAAATATGACCTGCTGCTCGTTCCCGGCTCGGACTTCGGCGCTCCTGGACATATGAGAATCTCCTACTGCGTCAAGACCGAGACCGTCGAGAAGGCACTGCCGCTGTTCAAAAAGCTCGCGGAGGAATATAAAATTTAAGGCAACACCACGGTAATACGTCAAGCATTACCGCGCGGCTGTTGTTTTCCTTTTCCGGTTCACATTATTTTGCTTTCACTTCATTGTGTAAACTGAATAAAAACAAAATATTAACTATGTGCAAACTGCGCAAGCATCCTCGTCAATATGCACAATAAAATTGCACTGACGATGTGCAACATTCATAAAAACTCACTCTTGTTTTTCTGTGCCCCGCGGTGTATTATAATACCAGAGATCAGGAAAGACGATCTCAGGAAAATACAAACACTGAAAAGGAGTGCATGAATCATGATGAAGGGTTTCTTTAACGGTCTGGTAGCTGCTCGTACTATGGAGCTTGAGAGCGAACGCATCGATGCTAAGACTCTGAGAAATTCCCGCCGTGCTCGCTAAGGACAGCGAATACAGGGAATTTCAAAGGAGCAGAACAGACTGATGTCAACAACCGAAGAATCACAGTGAAGGAACTTCCGAAACGCGAAATGCATCGGAAGTTCCTTTCTTTTGCCCGGATTTGTTGCGGAAGGGCGAAAAAACTGCTATACTGAACCTGCTGCATAAATTTTCAAGGGGTAGGAATATAGATATGAAAAGGAAAAACAATACGCTTCTCTCGCTTGTTCTGCCGGCGGTTCTGTGCACCGCGCTCTGGGGCAGCGCCGCGCCCTGCGTCAAAAAGGGATACGAGCTGTTCGAGATCGCGGCAGGGGACTCGTTCTCGCAGCTGGTGTTCGCCGGATGGCGCTTCACGCTCGCAGGCGTGCTCGTGCTGCTCGTCGCGGCCTGCATGGGACACCGCATTCGTCCGAAGCGCGGCGAATACAGGGCGATCTTTATGATCAGCCTGTTCCAGAGCATGCTCCAGTACGTCTGCTACTATATCGGTCTCGCTGGTACGACCGGCACGAAGGCCTCGGTCCTCTCGGGCACGCAGACCTTCTTTGCGCTGCTGCTCGCGCACGCTCTGCTGAAAAATGACCGGCTCACGAGACGGAAAACGCTCGGCTGCGTGCTCGGCTTTGCCGGCGTGCTCGTGCTCGGCTTCGGCGGTCTGGACGGCTTCCGTCTGCACGGCGACGGCCTGATTCTGCTCTCTGCGGTCTCGGCAGGCGCCGGGGCGCTCGTCTCGCGCATCTATACGCCGGGCCGCGACCCGATGCTGCTCACCGGCTGGCAGCTCGCCCTCGGCGGCACGTTCCTCGGCCTGCTCGGCAGGGTCGGCGGCGGCGCCCTCGGCAGCGTGACCGTCGCCGGCGCGGCGCTGCTCGGCTACATGATCGTGCTCTCGGCGGCGGCCTTCACGATCTGGACCGCGCTGCTCGGCCGTTTCCCGGTCGGCCGTGTCAGCCTGTTCGGCTTCCTCATCCCGGTTTTCGGCGCGGTCTTTTCCGCGCTCGTGCTCGGGGAGAATATCATGACCGTGCGCAATCTGCTGTCGCTCCTGCTCGTCAGCGGCGGCATCGCGCTGGCAAATTCCGCCGCGGCTTCCTCGAAAAGCTGACGCACATGCAGACCGTACCGCTGTTTTTGTGTCGATTCTGTGATTTTTCTTGTCACCGAGGGCAAATGGTGTTATACTGATTAAAGTCTGTTAAATGTAAGGAGATAGGAGTAACATGAGCAAATTAGTACAGCGTCTTGCTGCAATGGTTGCCATGACCGCCGTTGTACTGGGCGCGACCATCGGCGGCGTGTCGAGCATGATGATCCACTATAAGCCGCTGAACGAAGGCGCGGAGACCGTGCTGACCGTAAACGGCGATGCAGTAGCTGCCGACGAATACTCGGGCTACATGCTCTACAATATGCAGTATTACGCCAGCATGTATGCGCAGATGGGTCTGACCGACCTGTGGTCGAACAAGGACATGGCCAAGTCGCTCGGCGCTTCCATGCCGGAGGCAGCGGAGCAGCAGGCGATCTATGCGCGCGTCGTCATGCAGAAGTTCAACGAGCTCGGTCTCAAGCTCAGCTACAACGAGCAGAAGGAGATGGCGTCCGTTCGCCGCAACAGCATCGCGAACACCACCAAGGACGCTTATCTGAACCAGATCGCGCAGTTCGGTTTTTCTGACCAGACCTACCAGAACTTCATGTATATCAGCCAGTGCTATCAGGCGCTGAACGATTACTATTTTGGCGAGAACGGTGTCAACACCCCGTCTGATGAGGACATTCAGAAGTACTACGAGGATAACTACATCACCGCAAAGCACATCCTCATCACGACCGTTGATCCGGCTTCCGGCGAGACCAAGCGCACCGATGAGGAAGCGAAGAAGGAAGCGCAGTCCATCCTCGACCGCATCAACGCAGGCGAGGACTTCGACACGCTGATGAACCAGTACAGCGAGGATACCGGCCTGTCCAACAACCCGAACGGCTACACCTTCACCGAGGGTCAGATGCTCACCGAGTTCTACGACGGCGCGAAGGCTCTGGCTGAGGACGAGGTTTCCGAGCTCGTTAAGAGCAGCTATGGCTACCATATCATCAAGCGCGTCAAGCTGGACGACAGCCAGTTCGACAACTTCAAGAGCGACATCGTTTCCGCAATCTCCGGCTCGATGGACGAGCTGCTCAAGCAGTGGATAGATGAGGCGCAGGTCGAGACCACCGATCTGTACAGCAGCATCACCTATGAAAATGTCTACGATTATCTGCCGCAGGACGTTCAGACCCTCATAACCCGTCCGGGTGAGGAGAGCGAGCAGTCTGACGCACAGCAGAGCGACGCGGATCAGTCTGCGACCGAGCAGTCCGCTCAGTAAAGTCAATCATGAAAAGAGTCTGTACACAGCGTACAGGCTCTTTTTTGTTCACGAAAAATTCACAAAATGTTTCCGAATTTATGCAGAATAGCTCCTTCCGATCTGGTACAATAAAATATCTAAATCAAAGGAAGGAAGGCGAGAGGATGACGCCGGAAAACAACATTTTGATCGTCACGCCGCGCATGGAGGAGCTTGCATCGCTCTGCCGCAGCAATAGCCTCATCGAGGCGGGACTTTATCGGGAATATGATGTAAAGCGCGGCCTGCGCGACGTAAACGGCAAGGGCGTGCTGGCCGGACTGACCAACATCTCGGACATCATTGCACAGCGCGAGGTGGACGGCATTTTGCAGCCGTGCCCGGGCGAGCTGTACTACCGCGGCATACGCATTGAGGAGCTCGTGCAGGGCTTTGTGCGCGAGGGACGCAAGGGCTACGAGGAAGTCGCATATCTGCTGCTGTTCGGCAGACTGCCCGACGCAAAGGAGCTCGGCAGCTTCAAGAGCCTGCTCGCGCAGGGGCGCATGCTGCCGACCAATTTCACGCGCGACGTTATCATGAAGGCGCCGACGCGCGACATGATGAACAGCCTGTCCCGCAGCGTGCTGACGCTTGCCTCCTATGACGAGAACGCGGACGACATCAGCCTGCCGAACGTGCTGCGGCAGTGTCTCATGCTCATTGCGGTGTTCCCCATGCTCGCGGTCTACTCCTACCATGCCTACAACCACTATGAGTGCGGCGCAAGCATGTACATCCATTACCCCTCGGACAGCCTGTCTACCGCCTCCAATCTGCTGCGGATGCTGCGCCCGGATATGCAGTATACGCCGCTCGAGGCGAGTGTGCTCGATCTGGCGCTCGTGCTGCACATGGAGCACGGCGGCGGCAACAATTCCTCGTTTACGACGCACGTCGTGACCTCCTCGGGCACGGATACCTATTCGGTCATCTCGGCAGCGCTCGGCTCGCTCAAGGGCCCCAAGCATGGCGGCGCGAACTACAAGGTCGTGCAGATGTTCGAGGATATGAAGCGCGAGGTCAGCGACTTGACCGATGAGGCGGAGGTCACGGAATACCTCAAAAAGCTGCTGCGCAGAGAGGCCTTCGACCGCAAGGGTCTGATCTACGGCGTCGGCCATGCGGTCTATTCGGTCTCCGATCCGCGCGCACAGCTGTTCAAGTCGTTTGTCGGTCAGCTGGCGCATGAAAAGGGCAGAGACGCGGATTTCGCGCTCTATCAGATGGTCGAGCGCCTCGCACCGGTCGCGATCGCCGAGGAGCGTCGCATCTACAAGGGCGTCTCGGTCAATGTGGATTTCTATTCGGGCTTCGTGTATTCCATGCTCGGCCTGCCGCCCGAGCTGTATACGCCGGTGTTCGCCATCGCGCGTATCGTCGGCTGGAGTGCACACCGTCTGGAGGAGCTGGTCAATACGGATAAGATCATCCGTCCGGCATACCGCTGCGTGCGTGAGCACGAGGAATATACGCCGCTTCGATTCCGAGAGTAACATAAAAAAGCCCTCCGCACACCGTGATCTGGGAGAAACACGGTGTGCGGAGGACTTTACTTTCCATACCGCAAAATGGGAGAACTGCGATATGGAGGTTCCCCTCGACTCGCATGTCAGGGACATTCTATGAAAAAAAGAGAGGACAAGGGTTAGCGAGAGACCGGTTTATCTGTACAGCTCCGGCTTCTCCATGGTCTCGACCGGCAGGAATCTGCCCGTGCCGCGGGAGCGGTTGAGGGCGTCGGCCGCAACGCAGGCTGCGTAGCCGTCCCATGCGGACGGGCCGTCCGGCTCGCCCTTTTCCTCGAGGGTCTTGACCCAATGGGTCAGCTCGATGTCATATGCCTCGATAAAGCGGTCCTTCCAGTCGGTGAGGATGGGGAAGGAACGGCTTGCGTTCGCGCGCTTGACAACGGCATAGGGATCGGGCAGGTTGACCGTGCCCTTTTCGCAGACGACCTGGCACTGGATGTCGTAGCCGTAGGCGTCAGCGACCTGTACCTCGACGTCGATGCGTGCGCCGGACTTGGTCTCGAGCAGAACGATCTGCGGATTGTCATAGCCCTTGGTCGAGCAGGCGGACTGACGGACCTTGAGCACCTGAGCGCTCTCATACTCGTCACCGAGCAGCCAGCGGCAGATGTCGAGCTCGTGGATAGCAACGTTGGATACGCCCATCTCGGTCTGGAAGCCGTCCGGCTGGGAAACGTTGCGGTGGCAGGCGTGGATCATGAGCGGCGCACCAAGCTCGCCAGAGTCGATGATGCGCTTCATTTCCGCGTAGCCGCGGTCATAGCGGCGCATGAAGCCGACCTGAAGCAGACGCTTGCCATGAGCAGTCTCGGCTGCGATGATCTTCTCGCAGTCGCCTGCGTTCTGTGCGAGCGGCTTTTCGCAGAAAATGAATTTGCCTGCCTTCAGCGCCTCGAGCACGTAGCCTGCGTGGCTCGGGTCGGACGAGGTGATGACGACAGCCTGTACCTCGGGGGCGTGGATGAGCTCCTCGCCGGTCTTATAGGCCTTCATGCCCTCGTACTGTGCAGCAACCTTGTTTGCGGATTCTTCGAAGTAGTCTGCGCAGGCAACGACCTGGCAGCCCGGAACGATGTCGGTCAGACGACGGATATGGTCGCGGCCGATGGCGCCGCAGCCGATCACACCAATGTTCAGCATAGCGTATTCTCCTTTTGGATCGTATTATGAACTGCGAAGCGGTGTCCGCAGCCTGTTTCCTATTATGAGTTAATCATACTCTGCCGCGGCCGCAAGGTCAATATCCACTGCGCAACATTGTTATCCTGCCTAAAAAGTGGCTTTGGTTTTGCGCAGAATGAGAGGGAACAGAGGGGGCGGATGCAAACACATGATTGTGCGCTGTGCACGGAGATTCTTGACGGAAAAAGCATTTGCGGGTATAATGATTTCTGTTCGGCCGCGGCAGGGATTTGCAGCGGCGGAGAGATGACAGCGCAAGGCGGTTTTGCCGCCGGATAGATGGAAGGAGAGTCAGCAGATGGCAGTAACAATGCAGCAGGTGGCGGAGCTTGCGGGTGTATCGCGCGGCACGGTGGACCGTGTCCTGCACGGCAGGCCGAATGTCAATGCAGTCGTGCGCGAAAAAGTGCTCCGTGCAGCGGAAAAGCTGGGATACCGCTGCAAAAAGGCCGCGTCCGCGCCGCGGCACCGCGCCGCCATTCTGATTCCGCAGTGGACGGATACCTATTTCAACCGGCAGGTCATCAGCGGCATCCGCCGAGCGCTGCGCTATATCGCGGACGATTCGTTCGAGCTGCTCGAGGTGCCGCTGCGCACGATGACGAGTCAGGAGCTTGTCGGCGCGATCGGGCAGCAGGTAGAGAACGGTGTGGACGGGCTGATCGTCCGCGCGGAGAACACGCCCGAGGTCTATCTGGCCATCCGCCAGGCGCTTGATAAGGGCATCCGCGTCATTACCTATGACGGCGATATTCCGGACAGCGGCCGCGTGTGCTTTGTCGGACAGGATCTCATGAAGGCCGGCGCGATCGCCGCCGGGGTCATGGCGCGGCTGATACGCTACTCCGAGCACGTGCTTGTCGTGACCGGCAATATGCGTATGGAGGCGCACAAGGGCCGTGTGGACGGCTTTTGCAGCCATCTGTGTGAGCTTGGCTTCCCCTCGGACGCTTACCATATCATCGAGACCAACGAGATGCATTCGCTGACCGAGGAGCTTGTCGCGCGGGCGATCTCAGAGGACCGTCAGATCCGCGCGGTATATATGTCCACGCAGCCGGTTTCTGGCTGCATCGCAGGACTGCGCCGCGCGGGCGTCGGTTCGGGCGTGCATGTCGTTTGCAACGACCTTACCCCGGCCGCGAAGCGCTACCTCAAGGAGGGCACGGTGGATTTCGTTATCGGCCAGTCCTTCTGGCAGGAGTCCTTTCGCGCCGTTATCGCCATGTATCAGCTCCTTGCCCGCAATATCACCCCAAAGGAAACCGCCTATTATACCGACCTGACACTGGTCTGCAAGGAAATGCTCTGAGAAAAAGCGAAATCTTCCCGAAAGAAAAGGCACGCCGTTGGCGTGCCTTTTCGCGTTCCATGCGTTGCATGGAACGCTATTTCCGCCCGATCTTGCCTTCGGCAAGGAGGACGGACAGGCGCACCGCAGTGCGCCGCGTAAAATTCCCCAAGAAAGTCGGGGCGTGTACCTGACTTTCTTACCTCTGCCCGCGCCGTACCCCAGGGCACCTTCTCTTGCCCCTTCGGGGCAATTCACCTTGCGGCGGCGCGGCCTCGTCCGCTGTGCGGACGAGAGGGGGGTATCGTTTCCGGTTTCTTCGGAACCGGAAACGTATCCAGGGGGGACAGCGTCCCCCTTGGATACAAGCAAGAAAAAATCGCTGCCGAAGCAGCGATTTTTTTTCTTGCGTTTTACTTGGTAGCCAGACGGCGAGCCTTAGCTTCCATGCGCTCACGGGTAACGTCGAGCAGTACGGCGCCGATGATAACGAGGCCGAGAACCAGGTTCTGAACTGCGGACGAAACGGACAGCAGCGAGAAGCCGTTACGCAGAACTGCGATGATCAGAGCGCCGAGCATGGTACCAACCATGGTGCCCTTGCCGCCCATGAAGGATGCGCCGCCGATGATGCAGGCTGCGATAGCGTCGGTATCGTACGGCTGAATAGCGTTAACGCCGTTGCAGATACCGGAACGACCGATGGATACGATGCCAGCCAGAGCTGCCATGAAACCGGACAGGGTGTAGCAGAAGGTCAGCACGTTAGCGGAGTTGATACCGGACAGACGAGCTGCTTCCGGGTTGCCGCCTACACAGTAGATGGAACGACCCAGAGCGGTCTTGGTCAGCAGGATGTGCATTACGATGTAGATCGCGATAACAACGATGAAGGAGATCGGGAAGCCGCCTACGGTAGCGGAGCCGAGCCACATAACAGCGTCATTGCCGGAGAAGGATACCATCTGAGAGTTGGTAACGATCAGCGCGCCGCCCCAGAGTACGTTCTTCATACCGAGGGTAGATACGAACGGATGGGGGAGGTGCAGACGGGTGAGGAGCATACCGTTGACCCAGCCGATCAGGGTGCCGCCGACGATTGCGACGAGCAGAAGAACGACCGGATTGGTCATGCCCTTGTTCATCAGCATACCGGCGAGGCAGGCTGCGAACGTTGCGTTAGCGCCTACGGAAAGGTCGATGCCGGCGGTGATCAGGCAGAGCAGCATGCCGGTGGAAACCAGTGCATTGAACGACGTCTGCTTGAGAATGGACATCATGTTCGAATACTTAAAGAAGTTCGGCGATGCGATTGCCAGAACTACACAAAGGATTACCAGTGCGCCAAACGTACCAGCATAAGTCATCAAATTGCTGGATTTCTTCGATTTAGTCATCTAATTTACCTCCCCAAGCTGCCTTCATAAGGTCTTCCTGATTGAAATGTTCGCTGTCACGGTCTACTTCGGCCATTACTTCGCCGCCGCGCATTACGATAACGCGGTCGGACATACCGAGAATCTCAGGCATTTCCGAGGAGACCATGATAACGCACTTGCCCTGCTTGACAAGGCTGTTCATTACGTTGTAAACCTCGACCTTTGCGCCGACGTCGATACCACGGGTCGGCTCGTCAAAGATAAAGATGTCTGCGTCCGTGTTGACCCACTTGCCGATAACAACCTTCTGCTGGTTGCCGCCGGACAGCTGACCGACGATCTCGTCGATCGACGGGGTCTTGATGCGCAGAGACGCGATGTTCTTCTGACCTGCGTCCTCGATCCTCTTCTCGTTGAGGAACAAGCCGGACGAGAAGCCCTTCATGTTCGCGAGGATGAGGTTGGTGCGGATGGACTGTGCAAGAACCAGACCCTGACCCTTACGGTCCTCGGTCAGGAACGCGATGCCGTGCTGGATCGCCTGACGCGGGGTCTTGATGTGTACCTGCTTGCCCTTGATGGTGATCGTGCCGCCGTCGATCGGGTCCGCGCCGAAGATCGCGCGCATGGTCTCGGTACGGCCTGCGCCGACCAGACCTGCAAAGCCGAGGATCTGACCGCCGTATGCTTCGAACGAAACATCGTTCAGCACGCCGGTCTCCTTCAGATGCTCGACCTTGAGCATCGGCTCAGCGCTCTTTACGCCGATTTCCTTCGGGAACTGGTTGTCCAGAGAACGGCCTACCATCGCGGTGATCAGGGAGTCGTTGTCCCAGCCGCTGATGTCGCGCGTCTCGATGTACTCGCCGTCACGGATAACCGTAACGCGGTCGCAGAGCTCGAACAGCTCTTCGAGCTTATGGGATACAAAGACGATGCCGATGCCGCGTGCCTTCAGTTCACGGCAGGTCTTCATCAGCTGCTCGACTTCCTTCTCGCCCAGAGAGGAGGTCGGCTCGTCCATAATGATCATTTTTGCGTTGATGAGAACCGCTTTCGCGATCTCGATCATCTGCTGAACGCCCATGCCGAAGTTGCCGGCCGGCTTGGTCGGGTCTACGTCCTGACCGAGCGACGCCATAACTTCCTTTGCCTTCTTGTGCATGGCCGGGTAGTCGAGCAGATTGCCCTTCTTGAGCCACTTGTTGATAAAAATGTTGTCCGTAATGCTCAGCAGCTTTTCAATATTCAGCTCCTGATAAACGCAGGCGATGCCCGCAGCAGCGGACTCGTTCGGGTCCTTGAAGTGCTGCTCTACGCCATCTACGAAAATCTGGCCCTCATCCGCCTGATGTACGCCGGTGAGTACCTTGATCAGCGTCGATTTGCCGGCGCCGTTCTCACCGATCAGGCCGAGGATCTCGCCCGGCTTGACTGCCAGCTGCATGTTTCGCAGAGCCACTACGCCCGGAAAACGCTTGGTCGCGTTTTTCAGTTCTACTACGTATTCACTCATTTGCATATCACCTTTTCTTCTCCGAGATGAAGTGCGGGACAAAGTAAACTGTTCTCGGTTCAGTTGCAAAAAGGAGGAGGTTTGCCGCAACAATAGCTCCTGCCGATCTCGTCTCGCGGGAGAATGACTTTTTCGAAAAATCGAAAACTTACTCTTCGAAAAGAGAACCCCTGCATCAGATCCTGTTCAAATCTTGCAGGGGTTTCTTCTCGTTCACTTAAATGCTAAGAACAAATGGAAAACCACTCGCGTACTAAAAAACGCCTGTTGATTAGCCGATGTAGCCCTTCAGGGTATCCAGGCGCTTCTGAGCGTTATCCTTGTTGATAACGTCACAGCCGGAGTCGATGAACTTATCCAGGGTCTCGCCGTTAACAGCCTTTACAGCAGCCTCAACAGCCTTGTAGCCCATGTCGTAAGCTTCCTGTGCAACGGACATGGTCTCCTCGCCAGCGAGGATAGCGTTGCATGCAGACTGGATGCCGTCGAAGCCAACGAAGATGGTCTTCGCGTAAGCTGCGTTGCCCTTTGCTGCGCGAGCTGCTGCCATTGCCATATCGTCGTTGTTGCAGACGATGATTGCAACGCCATCCGGATGGTTCTGCATGATAGCTTCCATCGAGGTTGCAGCCTTATCAGCAACAGCGTCAGCGTACTGGATCTCGCCCTTCAGGAACTCGCCGCCAGCTTCGGTGATGCCCTTCTCGTAACCGTTCAGACGAGCCATAGCGGTGCCGTCGCCCTGTACGCCGGAAATTGCGATAGCCTGAACCTTATCCCAGCCTGCAGCCTTAGCAGCCTCTACAGCAGCCTTGCCGCCCATTGCAGCTGCATCCTCGTTGCCGGTACCGACGAAGGAAAGTACCTCGGGAGCGTCGATGTTGGTGTCAACAGCGATGATCGGGTCGGTCTTGCCGGCGATCAGGGTCTTAACCAGATCAGCCTGCAGCGGAGCGATTACGAATGCGTCGTAAGCGCCGGAGTTCAGGTCGGTCTCGATCATGTTCTGCTGCTCGTCGTAAGCGGTCTCGGAGGTAGCGCCCTTAACCTCGACCTGTACGTCCGGGTTATCCTTGCTGTAAGCCTCTGCGCCGGCCTTAACGTAGCTCCAGTACTCGGAAGCGGTGGTCTTCAGGATGACGTCAACAGAGCAGCCAGAAGCGGTATCGCCGCCGGTCTTGGTGTCGCCGCCGGTCTTGGTGTCGCCGCCAGTGGAACCGCCACCGCAAGCTGCGAGGCTTGCAACCATAGCGCCGGTCATCAGCATAGCAAGTAATCTCTTCTTCATAATAAAAACCTCTCTCCTTTTTCGTACAGTCTGTCCACACCGAAAAGGGCCGGTCAGTCTGTCATTCGGTTTCACCGCCTGATGCGGTATAACGAACGCTCCAACGTTCTGGTAATATTTTAATGCAAAGAATACTGTTTGACAAGGGGTTGTTGACAATTTTGTCGGTAATGGCGAGGAATGCCCCTGACGCTTTGTGCAGGTTGACAATAACGTATCGAGGATATAAAAACCGCCATCTGTGCATTGTGCAAATTGACACTTTTCTGGACATAATTCGCAGTTTTTCGAGGTATGAGAGGGAAGAATTTGGGCATATTATGAGATTATCTCTTGCATATTCAGGTTACAGTATGGTAAAATTGCCTTGATGAAACAGGGGGGAGTCTGCGCTTTTTTGTGAGAAAAGTCCTGCGAAAAACGCGCATCTCCCTCTGAAGATCCAAACAGCAAAGAACGAGAGAAGGAAAGTCAAAATGAAACTGGCCATTAAGACCTGCACATTAGATATGCCGTATGAGGAGATGCTTGATTTCTGCGTATCTCAGAAGATAGCCGCGATCGAGATTGGCACGGGCAACTGGTCGGGCGCGCCGCACTGCGACCTCGACCTGCTCGTGAGCGACAGGACCGCGCGGGAAAAATGGTATGACGCGATGCGCGCGAAGGGCCTCGAGCTGTGTGCGCTCAACTGCTCGGGCAATCCGCTCGCCTATGAAAAGGAAATGGACGTCACGAAAAAGACGTTCGAGCTCGCGCAGATGCTCGGCGTCAAGAAAATCGTCATGATGAGCGGCCTGCCGGCCGGATGCAGGGGCGATAAGACTCCGGTCTGGATCACGACCTCGTGGCCGCCCGAGACGCAGGAAATCCTCGATTATCAGTGGAATGAGGTCGCGATCCCGGTATGGAAGGACATCGTAAAGATGGCGGAGGACTGCGGCATCGAGCGGATCGCGCTCGAAAATCACGGTATGCAGCTTGTGTATAATCCGGAGACGCTGCTCCGCCTGCGCGAGGCGGTCGGCCCGATGGTCGGCATGAACCTCGACCCGAGCCATCTGTTCTGGATGGGCGGCGACCCGATCGAGGCGGCGCGTGTGCTCGGCGAGCACGGCGCGATCTATCATATCCACGGCAAGGATTCGCGCCCGGAGCGCCGGTACTGGCAGCCGAACGGCATGCTGGATACCAAGCCGATCGACGCCTTTGCACGCCGCGCGTGGAACTATGTCGCCGTCGGCGCGGGCCATGATGCGAAGTGGTGGAAGGAGTTCTTCTCGGTCGTCCGTATGTCGGGCTATGACGAGGAGGTTTCGCTCGAAATGGAGGATCTGACGCTTTCCATGCTCGACGGCCACCTTGCAAGCCTGCATGTTCTGCGCGAAGCTCTGAATATCGAATAAGCTGTCGCAAACGTTTGCGCTCATACATTTATATAAGGTAAAGAAAGGCACGCCGTTGGCGTGCCTTTTCCTGTTCCGGAGAGTGTTTGCAGATTTGTCGGACGGCGGGATGAAGTCATCCCGCCCTACGGGTAAAAGGAAAGCGCCCCGAAGGGGCGCTATTTCCGCCCAATCCTGCCTTCGGCAGGGAGGGCGGACAGGCCTGCCGCAGCAGGCCGCGTAAAATTCCCCGTAAAAGTCGGGGCGTGTACCTGACTTTTACTCCGCTGCCTCGGGACGCGTACCCCAGGGCACCTTCTCTTGCCCCTTCGGGGCAATTCACCTTGTGTCCCGAGCCGCCCCTGCTGTGCAGGGGCGAGGGGGTTATCGCCCCCGGTTCCGGAGAAACCGGGGGCGTATCTAAGGGGGACAGCGTCCCCCTTAGACTCAAAGCTGCGGCAGCAGGTTAGAGAGTTCGAGCGCCGCCATCGCCGCGTCTGCGCCCTTGTTGCCTGCCTTCGTGCCGGCACGCTCGATCGCCTGCTCGATGTTCTCGGTCGTGATAACGCCGAACGTTACCGGTACGCCGGTCTGGAGGCCGACCTGCGCGATGCCCTTGGCCGTCTCGCTGCATACCAGCTCGTAGTGGCTCGTCGAGCCGCGGATGACCGCGCCGAGGCAGATGACTGCGTCATACTTGCCGCTCTGCGCGAGCTTCTGTGCTGCCAGCGGAATCTCAAACGCGCCCGGAACCCAGACAAGCGTGATGTCGTCCGTGTCTACGCCGTGGCGGACCAGCGTGTCCTCCGCACCGGAGATCAGCTTGGAGACGATGAATTCGTTGAAGCGTGCGCCAACGATCGCAAATTTGCCCTTGCCTGCTACCAGTTTTCCTTCGAGTACCTTCATTTTTTGTTCGTCCTTTCAGATAATTTCAGTCAGTTATTGAAAATCACAGCTTTTCGCTGAACAGATGGCCCATTTTGATCTTTTTCGTGCGCAGATAGAACGCATCGTCCTCCTGCGGCGCGATCTCGATCGGGACGCGCTCCTTGATCTCGACGCCGAAGCCGTCCAGACCGTAGATCTTTTCCGGATTGTTGGTCAGCAGACGCAGCTCCTTCGCGCCGAGGTCCTGCAGGATCTGCGCGCCGATCCAGTATTCGCGCAGGTCGGGCGCGAAGCCGAGCTTGACGTTTGCCTCGACCGTGTCGAAGCCCTGCTCCTGAAGCTCGTAGGCCTTGAGCTTGTTGATCAGGCCGATACCGCGGCCCTCCTGGCGCATATAGAGCAGTACGCCGCGGCCTTCCTTCTCGATCTGCTGCATCGCAGCGGCAAGCTGCTGGCCGCAGTCGCAGCGGCGCGAGCCGAATACGTCGCCGGTCAGGCACTCGGAGTGCACGCGGCAGAGCAGGTCGCGGCCGTCGCCGATGTCGCCCTTGACGAGCGCGACATGATGCTCGCCGGTCAGGTCGTTGACGTAGCCCATGATGCGGAACTCACCGAAGCGGGTGGGCATCTTGGCGTTCGCCTCGCGCACGACGTGCTTGTCATGGCGGCGGCAGTAGTCCTGAAGATCCTTGATGGTGATGACGGCGAGACCCCACTCCTCGGCCTTGTCGAGCAGCTCGGCGGTGCGCATCATCGTGCCGTCGTCGCGCATGATCTCGCAGCACAGACCGCACTGCTCCAGACCGGCCAGACGGCACAGATCAACGGTCGCCTCCGTGTGGCCGTTGCGCGTCAGCACGCCGCCGCGGCGCGCGATGAGCGGGAATACGTGACCCGGACGGCGCAGATCCTCCGGCTTGGTGTTCGGGTCGACGCACTTGCGGCAGGTGAGGCCGCGCTCCTCTGCGGAAATGCCGGTCGTGGTGTCGACATGGTCGATGGAGACCGTGAAGGCGGTGTGGTGGTTGTCGGTGTTGACCTTGACCATCTGCTCGAGGCCGAGGTGCTTTGCGACCTGCTCGCTCATCGGCGTGCAGATGAGGCCCTTGGCCTTCGCCGCCATGAAGTTGACGTTCTGGGTGGTCGCGAACTGCGCCGCGCAGATGAGGTCGCCCTCGTTCTCGCGGTCGGGGTCGTCGATGACCATGATGAGATGACCGGCGCGCAGCTCCTCAAGAGCCTGCTCGATCGTGCTGTAGTTTGCTGCCATGTTAATTCCTCCGTTGATTACAGAAATCCGTTTTCTGCAAGAAAATTCGTGCTGATTCCGCCGGTTTTGTGCGGCGCAGTGAGCTTTTCAACATATTTTCCGATGACGTCGCATTCGAGGTTCACCGGTTCGCCCGGCTTTTTGCCGAGCAGGATGGTCTGCGCGCCGGTGTGCGGAATGATGGAGACCGAGAAGTCTGTGTCCGTCACCGCCGCGACCGTCAGGCTGACACCGTCAATGGCGATCGAGCCTTTTTCGACGATGTAGCGCAGCAGGGGAGCGGGGGTCTTGATCTTGACCCAGACCGCGTTGTCCTCGCGCTTCTGCGAGGCAATCGTGCCCGTGCCGTCGATGTGGCCGGAGACGATGTGACCGCCGAAGCGGCCGTTTGCCGCCATCGCGCGCTCAAGATTGACCGGCGAGCCGCCCTGAAGCGTGCCGAGCGACGAGCGCCGCAGGCTCTCCGCCATGACATCGGCGGAAAAGCTGTCGCCCGTCATGGAGACCACGGTCAGACACACGCCGTTCGTCGCGATGCTGTCGCCTATTCTGGTATCCTCGAGCACGGTATTCGCCTGTATCGTCAGCCGCGCGCCCTTCGCGCCGTGCTCGATGCGGCGAACCGTGCCGATTTCTTCAATAATGCCTGTAAACAAATCATAATCTCCCTTCGATCAGGAAATCTTCGCTGAGTGGCGTGCAGCGGACGTTTTTCAGCGCGAGCGCGTCCGCCATTTTTGCGAGACCTTCGCCGCCGACCGGGCTCTTCGCGTCCTCGCCGCCGATCAGCTTGGGGGCGATGTACGCCTGCACGCGGCGGACGATACCGGCCTTCAGCGCCGAGAAGGCGAGCGACGAGCCGCCCTCGAGCAGGATGCCGTTGATGCCGGCGCTGCCGAGCTGCTGCATCAGGTCGGTGAGGTCAACGTGACCGTCCGTCTCGCCGCAGACCAGAATGCGCACGCCCTTTTCTTCGAGCGCCGCCGTGCGCTCGCTGCGCGCCGTGACCGCGACGTAAGTCGGAATTTCATTCGCCGTCTGCACGAGCTGACTGCCGAGCGGCGTGCGTGCGTGACTGTCGCAGACGATGCGGACGGGATTGCGGCCGCCGTCGATGCGGCAGGTGAGGAGCGGATCGTCCGCGAGCACGGTGCCGACGCCGACCATGATGCCGGACAGGCGGTTTCGCGTTTCATGAACGTGGCGCCGCGCGGCTTCGCCCGTGACCCAGCGGCTGTCGCCGGTGTGGGCGGCGATCTTGCCGTCGAGCGTCATCGCGTACTTGAGTACGACGAACGGGGTCTTGTGGGTGATATAGTGGAAAAACACCTCGTTGATCTCGCGGCACTCGGCCTCGCACACGCCGGTTTCGACCGCGATGCCGGCATCGCGCAGGATCTGCGCACCCTTTCCGGCGACGAGAGGATTGGGGTCAAGACAGCCGACGAACACGCGGCGGATGCGGTGCTCGAGGATCGCGTCTGTGCAGGGAGGAGTGCGGCCCCAGTGGCAGCACGGCTCCAGCGTGACGTAAAGATCGGCTCCGGCTGCATCCTCGGTGCAGTGCGCGAAGGCGTTGCGCTCGGCGTGAAGGCCGCCGATGTGCTCGTGCCAGCCCTCAGCGATGATGCGGCCGTCCTTGACAATGACGCAGCCGACCATGGGGTTGGGGTCTACATGACCCGCGCCGCGTGCGGCGAGCGCCAGAGCACGGCGCATATAGTATTCTTTTTGATCCGGCATCAAAATCACCTCGGTGAAAAATAAAAACGTCCCGGGGAAAATTCCTCGGGACGTGGAAAATGCAGTGGATTTGTCGTAAAAACAAAAAATCTGAAACATCAAGCGACATTTCAGAACAGTAAATAAACGGAAAACGCTTTCCGTGCATTCTTCTTTTATCCAGACTTTACTGTCGGCCCTGGAGTTTCACCAGATCATGCTCATGCCGAAAATCGACACTCGCTCGCGGGCTTTACCGCCGGTAGGGAATTTCACCCTGCCCTGAAGAACATGGTATTCGGTTTTGCGATGGGGAAGAGCGGCTCGCCGCTCACTCTGGGTACAGTATAACGCCGCACGAGGCAAAATGCAAGAACTTTTTTCGCTGACTGCAAAAAATATCCGCGCAGCGCAAACTCTGTGTTCGCGCTGCGCGGATGAGGCAGTTTTGATCTGACTGCAAAATCAGTTCTTGAGGCTCTGGATCGGGGCCGGGATGCGGCCGCCGCGACCAATGAACTTCGCCGGGGAGCCGGTCTTGATGGGCATGATCGGAGCGGCGCCGAGCAGGCCGCCGAATTCGACCATGTCGCCGACCTTCTTGCCGATGGCCGGGATGACGCGGACGGCGGTGGTCTTGGTGTTGACAACGCCGATGGCGATCTCGTCCGCGATCAGACCGGAGATGACCTCCGCGGTGGTGTCGCCCGGAACAGCTACCATGTCGATGCCGACCGAGCAGACAGCGGTCATGGCCTCGAGCTTTTCGAGCGTGAGCGCACCTGCCTGTGCGGCCGCGATCATGCCTTCGTCCTCGGATACCGGGATGAATGCGCCGGACAGACCGCCGACACTCGAGGACGCCATGACGCCGCCCTTCTTGACCGCGTCGTTCAGCATGGCGAGGATCGCGGTCGTGCCGCAGCCGCCGCAGACCTCGAGACCGACCTCTTCCAGGATGCGCGCGACCGAGTCGCCGATGGCCGGGGTCGGCGCGAGGGACAGGTCGACGATGCCGAACGGCACGCCGAGACGCTGGCTCGCCAGCGCGCCGACGAGCTGACCCATGCGGGTGATCTTGAACGCAGTTTTCTTGATAACGTCCGCGACCTCGCCGATCGAGCAGTCACCTGCGCGGCGGATGGCCGACTGGACAACGCCCGGACCGGAAACGCCGACGTTGATGACGGTCTCCGGCTCACCGATGCCGTGGAATGCGCCCGCCATGAACGGGTTGTCGTCTACGGCGTTGGCGAAAACGACCAGCTTGGAGCAGCCCATGGAGTCGTTGTCCTTCGTCAGCTCTGCGGTCTGCTTGATGATGCGGCCCATCAGACCGATCGCGTCGAGGTTGACACCGGCCTTAGTGGAGGCGACGTTTACCGAGGAGCAGACCAGATTGGTCTCCGCCATGGCCTCCGGAATGGAGTTGATGAGGATCTCGTCGCCCTTGGCGAAGCCCTTCTGCACGAGGGCAGAGAAGCCGCCGACGAAGTTGACGCCGGTGGTGTCGGCCGCGCGGTCGAGCGCCTTTGCGAGCGGAACATAGCTGTTTGCCGAGGAGGTCGCGCCGACCATGGCGATCGGGGTGACGGAAATGCGCTTGTTGATGATCGGAATGCCCAGTTCGCGCTCGATCTGCTCGCCGGTCGCGACGAGCTTTTCTGCACGGCGCGTTACCTTGTCGTAAATCTTGTCCGCGAGCACATTGATGTCGTCCGCCGCGAGATCGCGCAGCGAAATGCCCATCGTGATGGTGCGGATGTCAAGGTGCTCCTCCTCGATCATCTTGATGGTTTCCAGAATATCTTTCGTGTTGATCATAGACATAATTCAGTTAACCTCGCTTGCCCGAAACGGCTCAGATTTTGTGCATTGCGTCGAAGATGTCCTCGTGCATGGTGTGGATCTTCATGCCGAGCTCCTCGCCGTCCTTGTCGAGCAGGTCGATCAGGGTGTTGAAGTCAACGGTGCACTTGTCGATGTTCACGAGCATGACCATGGCGAACATATCCTCCATGACGTTCTGGGAGATGTCGACGATGTTGACCTGATGCTCATAAAGCGTTGCCGAGATCTTGGCGATGATGCCGGTGCGGTCCTTGCCGGTTACTGTGATTACTGCGCGCATAATAGTTCCTCCATTTTGCGTATATGTGAATTTTTTGCTGACGAATTGGAAAGTCAAGTCGCGGCGTCCGTTATCATGTTGATGATGCTGTTTGAGACGAGAAAGCCAGCTTCGGTCAGATGCCAGCGCGTGCCGTTCAGCTCGGTCAGACCGGGCTTTGCCAGCGCGCGGAACACGGCCTCATAAGGGGCGGGGTCGACATGGTAGCGTTCCTCGAGGTCGCGGAGCTCCACGCCGTCCGAGGTGCGCAGACGAAGCATAAGGTACTCGTTCTGCCGCTCGAAGTCGGGGACTTCCTCCTCGTTCCGCACGGCGGCCGTGCCGTCTGTAAAGGCGGCGATGTCGCGCGGGAACGCAAACCTGCGCCCGTCAAAAAGCGAGTGGGCGCCCGGGCCGAGACCGATGTATTCGGAAAGATCCCAGTATTTGCTGTTGTGCCGCGAGCGGAAGCCGGGCAGGGCAAAATTCGAAATCTCGTAGTGTTCAAAGCCGTGCTGACTCAGGACGCGGCACAGGGCGAGATAGGTGTCCGCCTGCGCATCATCGTCCGGGAGGACGGGAGCCTCGCGCCCCATTTCCGTCATGGGCTCGAGCTTGAGGCCGTAGCAGGAAAGGTGGGTCGGCTCGAGCGCAAGACATTGCGAAAGCGAGTCGAGAAACATATCCTGCGTCTGACCGGGCAGACCGTACATCAGATCCAGGCTGATGTTGGAAAATCCGTGCTCGTGTGCGAGCAGAACGGCACTCCTTGCCCTCGCGAAGTCGTGGATGCGCCCGATGCGGCGCAGCTCGTTATCATGCGCGGCCTGCACGCCGAAGGAAAGCCGGTTTGCGCCGCCGCGCCGCAGCGCGTCGAGGAGCGCCGCGTCCGTGCTCTCCGGGTTGCATTCGACCGTTATTTCCGTGTCCTCTGCCAGAGCAAAGCTCTCGCGGACCGCGTGAAGGATGCGTTCGAGACGCACGCCGCCCAGATACGACGGCGTGCCGCCGCCGAGGTAGACCGTGTCGGTCGTGCGGCCTGCGCTTTTTTCGCCGTACTCGCGGATGGAGCGGATGAGGGCGCTCGTATAGGCGTCCATGCGCGAGACGTCCGTGATCGAATAAAAGTCGCAGTAGGCGCACTTTTTCACGCAGAACGGGATATGCAGATACAGGCCGAGCGGGCGGGGCGTGATCATGACTCCTCGTCCAGCTTGAGCACAGCCATGAAGGCCTCGGTCGGCATCTGGACCGTACCGAGCGCACGCATCTTCTTTTTGCCTTCCTTCTGCTTTTCGAGCAGCTTTTTCTTTCGGCTGATGTCGCCGCCGTAGCACTTGGCGAGAACGTCCTTGCGCATCGCCTTTACGGTCTCGCGTGCGATGACCTTGCCGCCGATGGCCGCCTGAATGGGTACCTCGAACAGCTGACGCGGGATATTCTCCTTGAGCTTTTCGCAGATGCGGCGGGCGCGGCCGTAGGATTTGTCGCGGTGGACGATGAACGAAAGCGCGTCGACCTGATCGCCGTTGAGCAGCATATCGACCTTGACGAGGTCGCTCTTTCGATAGTCGAGAAATTCGTAGTCGAGCGACGCATAGCCCTTGGTGCGTGCCTTGAGCGCGTCGAAAAAGTCGTAGATAATCTCGCCGGTCGGCATTTCGTAGTGCAGCTCGACAAGGTTTGCGTCGAGGTACTGCATATCCTTGAAGATGCCGCGGCGGTCCTGGCACATCGGCATGATGTTGCCGACAAACTCCTGCGGCGTCATGATGGAGGCCTTGACGTAGGGCTCGCGCGCCTCCTCGATGACCGCCGGGTCGGGGTAATCGTGCGGGTTGTGACACTGAACGACCGTGCCGTCGGTCTTGACGATCTCGTAGGTGACGGAGGGGAGCGTGGTGACAAGGTCGAGGTCGAACTCGCGCTCGAGGCGCTCCTGAATGATCTCCATGTGGAGCATGCCGAGGAAGCCGCAGCGGAAGCCGAAGCCGAGCGCGACCGAACTCTCCGGCTCGAAGGACAGCGCGGCGTCGTTCAGTTGGAGCTTTTCAAGTGCATCGCGCAGATCGGGATACTTGGAGCCGTCCTCGGTATAGATGCCGCAGAAGACCATGGGGCGCGCCGGACGGTAGCCGGGGAGCGCCTCGGGCGTGGGGCGGTCGGACTCGGTGACGGTATCGCCGACACGGGTGTCCGAGACCTTTTTGATGGAGGCAGTGAAGTAGCCGACCTCGCCCGCGCACAGCTCCTGCTGCGGAGACAGGCCGAACGGCAGCATATAGCCGCATTCGAGCACCTGAAACTCGGCGCCGGTCGCCATCATTTTGACCTTCATGCCCGGGCGGATGGTACCGTCGAGCAGGCGCATATAAACGATAACGCCCTTGTAGGGGTCGTACTGGCTGTCGAAGATGAGCGCGCGGAGCGGCGCATCGGGGTCGCCGACAGGCGCCGGAACGTCGGAGACGATGCGCTCGAGGACCTCGTGGATGTTGATGTTCATTTTCGCGGAGATCTCGGGGGAGTCCTCGGCCGGGATGCCGATGATGTCCTCAATCTCCTTCTTGACGCGCGGCGCGTCAGCGGCCGGCAGGTCGATCTTGTTGATGACCGGCACGACTTCAAGTCCGGCGTCGATGGCGAGGTAGGTGTTGCCGAGGGTCTGTGCCTCGATGCCCTGCGCCGCGTCGACGACGAGCAGCGCGCCCTCGCAGGCCGCGAGAGAGCGGGAGACCTCGTAGTTGAAGTCGACATGACCCGGGGTGTCGATGAGGTTCATCTCGTAGGTCCTGCCGTCATCGGCCTGATATTCCATGCGGACGGCGCGCGCCTTGATGGTGATGCCGCGCTCGCGCTCGAGGTCCATGTTGTCGAGCAGCTGCTCCTCCATCTCGCGGACGGAGACCGCCTTGCACTGCTCGAGCAGACGGTCGGCAAGGGTGGATTTGCCGTGGTCAATATGTGCAATAATAGAGAAATTGCGAATTTGCTCACGATTTTTCACGTCGAAAGCTCCTTATCTGATTGAATATGCCATTATTATAACACGTTCGCGCGCTTCTCACAAGCGTTCATTTGCAATCCGTGCGCGGCGCGGGGCCGGGAGCGAGATTTTTGTATAGTTTTATAAAATCGTGTACGCGACAGTCGGAATTTAAGATATGTTGCCAAGGGGCATCGCCCTCTTGAATTCTTTACCGCCTGCTGACGGCAGACCTTCCGCCGATACAGCGGTGCACCGCTGGAGGCGAGTTTACGCCCTCGGAGGGTGTGGACATTGGCCGCCTTCGGCGGCCAGGGAATGCCGTCCCCACGGCGGGGGCAAGAGGGGAAAGACAACCAAGGTTTTCTTTCCCCTCTTAACTCCCCAAACTTTCCTTAGGACGCGACTCCCTGCGGTCGCGCGTCTAAAAAGCGGGGGCCCACAGGGGCGTCTGGTGCTCCAAGAGAACGCTCTTGATGGAAGCGGAGTTTTTCGCAGCGCAAATCAAGCGCTCTGCACCGGATGGCCGCGCACTGTTATGCGCGGCGGTTTACGCAAGAAAAATTCAGGGCAGTAAAGCATCCCATAACCTGTCCGACGCACGGAACCGAGCCCCCGCAACCCCCATTTCGCCGCGCGACCGAAGGAAGTCGCGGCGCAAAGGAGGGTCTGGGGTGTCAAGAGGGGAAAGGGAACCATCGGTGCCCTGTCCCCTCTTGTCTCCGCCGGGAGAGCCCGGCATTCCTCCGCCGTGGACACGGTGCATTCCGGCCGCCGGACGGCGGCCACTCATCGCCTGCGGCGGCAAGCTGCTCACCCTCTGCTGAGGGTAAAGAAAAAGGCTCCGAACCGGAGTTCGAAGCCTTGCTGTATTCAGTGCGTCTGCTGATTGATGACAAATACCGGAATGTACCAGATGAGCAGGTACAGCAGCAGATGCTGCACGGGCAGCGCGGCTGCCTGGTTCTGGAACACGAGATAGAACACGATCAGCATGCCGAACAGACCGGCGAATGTGCTGAGCGTCAGCGCAGAGCGTACCGCACCGGCGAGCTTGTCGGCGCAGCGAAGCACCTGCATGAACGGGCCTGCGCCCTCGCGGGTCAGGACAGCGGCCGGAGCGTCGCCCTTGGCGTAGCGCGGGTCGAGCAGGCGGGCAACGCCTGCCGGATCGGGCTGGTCGGCGAAGCCGCGGCGCAGATCGAATTCCTCCTCGACCATCGCCGGGGAAACGTTGAAATCGCGTGCGGCGATAACGGCGTTCATGTGCATGCGGCGCATCAGACGCATTGCCTTGTAGGTGTGCTTGGTGGGCAGGTAGCGCAGCGTGATCACACCGGCAAGCTGATTATCCGCGAGCAGATACATCGCGACCTGACTGTCGCGTTCAGCCGGGATGGTGACGCCCATGTTGACCATGAGCGCGCCCGTGCCGAGCACCATGTAGCTGCTGCCGACGTGGCCGGTCAGACCGCCGTCAACGACGCGGAGGTCGTGGGCGGTGAGGGGGAGCGCCGAATGCGCCCGGGCGGCTTCGCTCAGCGCGCGGCCAAGCTCAAGACCTGCCGCATCTGCGAGTGCCGCAGCGCAGGAGAGAATGCGCGTTTCGTCGAGCTGACCGACCGCCTTGATGCTCTCGAGCTCGATCGAGCCGGTCGGGAACAGGTCGTTCTCCGCGAGCACGACCTCCTCCGTGCCGCGCAGCAGATTTGCCTGACGCGCACCGGCGAGCGCAGCGCCGGAGGCCAGCAGGCGGCGCGCGATGTTCTTGTAGCCTGCGCCGAAAGCGCAGAGCAGACCGATCGGAGCGGCGACGATGGTGATGGACGAGAACGCCCAGAAGAAGCGGACCGGCTCACCTCTGCCGAGAGAGGAGACGAGCGCGAAAATGATGCTGAGCGCGAGCGCGAGGGGCGCGTAGATCATGGAAAAACGGTCTACGGTGTCCGGACGTTCCAGCTCGGTCAAAAAGTCGTTTTTGTTGAAAAGCGGGCCCTTTGCGGCGCGGCAGGCGTCGTCAACGTCATCGTAATGGCTGTAGACTGCAAGCAGCTGGTCGGCCTGCGCGACTGCCTTGTACGAGCGCGCACGGGCGGCGTAGCGGCCGCGGTCCTCGCGCATCATGGCGTAGAGCATGAGGATGGACGCGGCGATGTAGGGCGTGGTGACACCGTTCTGCTCGGGGAATACGAGCAGGGAAACGCTGTGCAGGATGGCCGCGACGATCGCGACCGAGACCAGCGTCTCGCGGCACGGACGGCCGTGGAACAGCTCGGAAAAGCCGAGACTGAAAATGTCGACGCCGATAAGGATGGCGAGGATCTGCAGGACGAGCAGCGAGCCGATGCCGAGCGTCGGGTTTGCGACAATGTCGACGAGCGAGGGCAGGGGGAGCTGCGTGAAGCTCGGCGCGAGCGACAGGTAGGCGGCTGCTGCGGCGAGGATCAGCACAAGGATGGAGCGCGCGTTCAGACCGCGGCTGCGGCGGCGGAACACACGGAAGGACTGGTCAGGGTCGAGCACCTCGATGTCCTCGTTCTCCTCCTCCTGCTCGGCGGCGATGCGTGCGGCGCGGGCCTGCTTGCGCGAGACGCGCTCCGCCTTTTCCTTCTGGGGAGCGGCAGCGGCCTTTGCGGCCTTTTCTGCCTGCTTTTCTTCGCGTTCTGCGAGCTTTTCCTCGCGTTTAGCACGTTTTTCGGCACGTTTTTCCGCAGCCTTCTGCTCGTGCTCTGCGGCTTTGGCCTCGCGCGCGGCAATGCGTGCGGCACGCGGGTCCTCGGGCTCTGCCTCGGGAGCGGCGTCAGGCTCGGCCGGCACAGCCTTGTCCCTGGTTTTCGGCGCGGTCTTTACCGGAGGCTGCTCGCGCACCGGCTCTGCGGCGGCAGGGGCAGGCTCGCTGTGTACCGGCTCGCTGTGCACCGGCTCGGCCTTGGGTTCGGCAGGGGCACGGCCCTCTACCTCGGCGATGATCGACTCAAGGTCGAAATCACCGGCATCCGGAACGTCGTTCAGCAGATCCTTGAACTCGTCCAGATTAAATTCATCTTTCTTATCCATGATGTGACCTCTTTTATCTGTTTAGTGTCCCAGACGGCGGCGGAGCGCTTCGAACAGCAGGACCGCTGCGGCATTGGAGGCGTTGAGTGAGTTGACGCGGCCGCGCATGGGAATGCTGACGATATAGTCGCACTTGTCGCGCGTCAGGCGGCTGAGGCCCTGACCCTCCGAGCCGATGACGATCGCGGTCGCGCGGTCGAACGGCGCTTCGTACAGGTCTACCGTGCCGTCGGCTTCCGCGCCGAACAGCCAGACGCCGCGCTCCTTAAGCTCGTCGAGGGTGGAGGCGAGGTTGTTTGCCTTGTGTACGCCGACGTAGGCGAGCGCACCGGCTGCCGAGCGGGCGACTGCCGCCGTCAGACCGACAGCGCGGCGCTTGGGGATGATGACGCCGTGCGCACCGGCGGTCTCCGCGGAACGGATGATCGCGCCGAGGTTATGCGGGTCCTCGATGCCGTCGCAGACGACGATGAGCGGCGTTTCGCCGCGCTCCTCCGCGACGCGGAAGATGTCGTCGAGTGAGACATATTCCTGTGCGGCGGTCTGCGCGATGACGCCCTGATGCGTGCCGGTGACGCTCATGTGATCGAGCTTGCGGCGGTCGCAGGTCACGGTCGGTACGCCGTGCTTTTTCGCCTCGGCGGCGACGTCTGCGAGATGCGCGCCCTCAGCGAGGAAGATCTTGTCTACCGCGCGTCCCGAGCGCAGAGTCTCGAGGACGGCGTTGCGGCCCTCGATCAGCGTGCCGTCATCCTCCTGCGGAGGGCGGCGGCGGTTCTTTTCATATGCCATATTTTCATACACTCCATGTTTGATGCAGATATTCTCAGATAGAGTAAGTATAGCACATAACCGATGCGCTTTTCAACGTCAAAACGACGGAAAATGCGGAACAGCAAAAGAAAATAACGGGAAAAGGGACCGGAGAGATTTTTGCTTGCGTTTGTGCCGGGGAAAATAGTATACTATATAATAGGGCTGTCGCGGAACGGGCGTTTTTCCGGCAGCCTGTGTTCTATATATAATAAGGAGAGACTGCTCTTATGAATATTACCAAGGGCGATGTGCAGGAGCTGCGCCGCCGGCTGAAAAAGAAAGAGTGCACGTTTGACCGCATGTGCGGCTGCTACGTCAACAGCGGCAAGCAGATCGTGCTCAAATTTACCGATATGTTCTCCGAGCTGGAGGAGGACGAGTATTTCAAGTACCTTGAAATCGCGAAAAAGACGATTTCCGGCACGCTCGGCAGCAATCTGCTCGAGCTTGAGTTCGACCGGAACGAGGCGTCCGACGAGCGCCGCACCTATCTGCTGACCCTGCGCGACAGCAGGCTCGCGAATGAGGAGCTGCTCGACCGCCTGTACGAAAAGGTCATCGAGGAGTACAGCTATCCCGGCAACTACCTTATTCTGGTCTACCACGACATCTATGATGTGCCGTCCAAGGCGACCTCGGGCGAGGAGCAGGAGGAGTCTGAGGAGATCTACGAGTACCTGCTGTGCGCGGTCTGCCCGGTCGATCTGGCCAAGCCTGCGCTCGGCTACAAGGAGGACGAAAACCGCATCGGCGCGCGCGACCGCGACTGGGTGGTCGGCCTGCCTGACCTCGGCTTTGTCTATCCGGCGTTCTCCGACCGCGGCAGCGATGTGAACGCGGTGATGTACTATGTGCGCACAGGCCGTCCGTCGCACGCGGAGTTCATCGAAAACGTGCTCGGCTGCATTTCGCAGCGCACTGCCGCCGAGGACAAGCTCGCGTTCAGGAATGTTGTTATTGACGCATTCGGCGAGGATGAGGAGCAGGCAGACGAGGCGTTTTTCAAGATGCAGCGCACCATCAGCGCGATGGTCGCGGAGCGTGAGGAGGACGAGAGTCTGCCGCCGGTCGAGCTGACGTCGGAGGCGGTCTCCGGCCTTGCCGCAGAGGCGGAAGTACCCGAAAAGGTGCGCGAGCAGATTGAAAAGTCCTACGCGCATACCTTCGGCGAGCAGCCTCCGGCGGCGCATAACGTGCTGGACAGCCGTCTGGTCGAGGAAGGGACTGTCCGCGCGCACACCGCCGCGCTCGAGCAGAAGGTTGCGGTGCTCCAGCAGGAGCTTGCGCAGCACGCCGCGAACGAAACCGACGAGGACGACGTGCCGTGGGTGACGGGCGGCAGCATCAACATCGAGCTTCATGTGCCGGAGGAGCGCGCGGCTTCCATCCGCACGGGCATCGTCGAGGGCAGAAAGTGTCTGCTCGTTCCGATCGAGGATGACGAGGAAGCCTGCGTCAACGGCAAAAATCTGCCGCTGTAAGGAGCGAGGAACATGGCGAAAACGGTAACGGCGGCAGAAATGAAGGAGCGCGAGCGGGCGGCGAATGAGGCTGGCCTGCTGTACATACAGATGATGGAGAACGCGGGACGCGCGGCGTGGAAAGAGCTGAAAGCGCGTGTTCCGGCGCTCCGGCGTCTGCTGATCGTTGCAGGAAAGGGCAATAACGGCGGCGACGGCTTTGTGATGGCGCGCGTCGCGGCGAAGGAGGGCGTGCAGGTGCGCGTGCTGCTCGCGGAGGGCGAGCCGAAAACGGCGGACGCGAAAACCAATCTCGCGCGGCTCGCAGAGACGGCGGCGGAGATCGTGCGCGACACGGAACAGGCGGCGTTCGGCGCGGATGCGGTCGTTGACGCGCTGTACGGCACGGGGTTTCACGGAGAACTGCGCCCGGACGGCGCAGCGGCGTGTGCGCTGATGGGCAGGGAAAGGGAACGCGGCGCGTTTGTGCTCGCGCTTGACCTGCCGAGCGGCGTCAGTGCCGACAGCGGCGAGGTCGCGGAGGGCGCGGTGCAGGCTGACGCGACGGTAACGTTCGACTGCACCAAGCCGCTGCACTTTGCGAAAGCCTCGAAACCGCTCTGCGGCGCGCTCGTCTGCGCCGATATCGGCATCGGAAAGGCGCTCGGAGAGCGCGAGACGTAACTTGTCTGTAATATAACCGCGAAAACTGTAACACAGAAGTAACTTTACAAACCTCCCGAAACGTGGTATCATAAACTGTACCACGGTAAGGGAGGTTTTGCCATGGCTGTTGATAAAAAAGGCACAAAGCAGGTCGCTGCGAACAAAAAAGCATGGCATGACTACTTTGTCGAGGAAAAATACGAGGCAGGCATTGAACTTGCAGGCACCGAGGTAAAGTCCATCCGTCAGGGACACATCAACCTGAAGGACAGCTACTGCACCTTTAAGGACGGCGAGATTTTCGTGCGCGGCATGCACATTTCTCCCTACGAAAAGGGCAATATCTTCAACAAGGACCCGCTTCGCGTGCGAAAGCTGCTCATGCACAAGAAGGAGATCATTCAGCTGTTCAGCAAGACCAAGCAGGACGGCTACTCGGTCATTCCGCTTGCGGTCTACTTCAAAAGCTCTCGTGTAAAGCTGGAGATTGGTCTGTGCAAGGGCAAAAAGCTGCACGACAAGCGCGACAGCATCGCGGCACGCGATGCAAAACGCGAGATCGACCGCGCGATGAAAGAGCGTAATCGTTAAATCTACCCATTTTCATGGGGCCGTAACGGGTTCGACGGGGGCGTTGAAGCCGGGATAGCGGGCCGCAGCGGGGATCTGCGATAAAAGCTCCAACTGTTTATAAATTAAACAACAACAATTATACTCTTCAGGCTGCCTAATTAGGCTTAGCCCGTCGGCTCAGGGAGGACCACGGCCCAGAGACCCGGCGTCGATCAGTGGTGAACGTGTACGGGGTAAGAGTTGCCTCCGTCATGTAACATGACTCTACCAAAACGGTAAGCCTGTTTGCCGGCGTACCGCGGCGGGAATCTTAATCGACAAACTGCGCCCGGAGAAGTCCTTGTGGATGCGCTTTCGGACAGGGGTTCAACTCCCCTCGGCTCCACCAAAACTAACACAAAACCGACGGTTTAGACCGTCGGTTTTGCTTTTATATACGGTAAATCATAACTTTTATGAGAATGCGATTTCTGGTTGTAGCCATTTGTAGCCATTGACAGCCGCAAAATTCCGTGGTATCGTTAAGCCACAGAGGTGAGGAGCATGGCATACGGCAGCATTACACAGCGCGGCGACAAGTACCGCGTGTGCTTTGACTACGGCGTTGACCGCGAGGGAAATCGCGTCCGCAAGTACCGGACGTTCGACACGAAACGCGACGCGACCCGTGCGTTCAATGAGCACAAGGTCAAGATGGACAAAGGGACGCAGATCATGCCGAGCGAGTACACATTCGCGCAGTGGCTTGACTACTGGTACAAGGACATCATCCTGCCGCAGATCGAGGAGACGACCGCATACGGCTACCGCGGCATGATCGAGAATTACCTCAAGCCGCAGCTCGGCGAAATCCGGCTGCAAAAGCTGACGGCACGCGATATTCAGCAGTATTACACCTGGCTGATGGGCGAAAAAGAGCTGTCGCCGAATACGGTCATCAAGCATCATAATCTGCTGACGAACACGCTGAACGCGGCGGAACGGCAGGAGTACATCACGAAAAATCCGATGCGTGCGGTGTCGCCGCCGAAAAAGCGTCAGCGCGAGGCGAAGTTCTACACGCCCGAACAGCTTGGCATTCTGCTCGACAAGGCTGTCGGAACGCGGCTCGAGCTGCCGGTGTTTATCTGCGCGTATCTCGGACTGCGGCGCGGTGAGCTGTGCGGTCTGCGGTGGAGCGATGTTGACCTTGAACACCAGACTATCACGATTGAGAATACGCGCACGCAGGCGGGTAAAAAGGAAATAGAGAAGGGCACGAAAACGGCGTCCTCGACACGCACGCTTTATCTGCCGGATACACTGTGCGATATGCTGAAGGCAGCGAGGGAGCATCAGCAGGCGTGCAGGGCAGAATATAAGAATGCCTATGACGATAACGACTATGTGGTTGTGATGGAGGACGGCAGGCCGTTCCGGCCGAATTATCTGTCTGAGCTGTTCGGCAAGTTCCTTGCGGATAACGATCTGCCGAAGATCGTGCTGCATGAGCTGCGGCATACATTCGCGTCGCTGTCCAATCAGGCGGGCATTCCGGCGTATAATATCGGCAAGGCACTTGGCCATTCCACACCGGCCACCACGCAGAAAATCTACACGCATCTGCTCGACCAGACGCACACGCAGGCGGTCGAAGGCGTGGCCGCAATCGCGGACGAGGCACGGCGAAAGGCAGGCAAGGAATATCTTTTACAGCTTGCGAAGGCGCTTATTGATGAAATCCGCGTGTGGGACCCGATGAAGTTCGGGGACTGCAACGAGTACATGGAGGAAATCCAGTCGATCGGAGGGCGGCTCGAGCCGCATACGGATGCGGAAGCACTCGGCAATATGCTGTACGAGACGTTTCGCGCCTCCTTCGGCACCCGCTCGTTTCGGTGCACGCCTGAGGAGTGCGAGACGGTAGCGAAACGGGTGTTTGAGAAGGTGCAGAGGTGAAAGGAGAGGCGATATGGACTACATTTTAATGAATAAAGACGTGCCCTGTGCGCTGTTCTCCTGCGAGCAGGACGAATTTGGCGAGGAGAGTGCTATTCTTCGCGAGTGGTATACCGACCTGCGGCCAATCGGCCTGCAATCGCTGACGGCATGGCTTGAAAAGCGCAAGGCACCCAAGCATCGTAAGCACATCGAGCAGCTTCTCGAGCAGTACGGCTGTGTCGGTCTGGAGGGCTTTCTGCGTGTGACGCATGCGCTGTCGCTCAATGATACGTTTTGGGTGAAAGCGGAGTCGGAAACGCTCTGCTGGGATGAGGTTTCGCTTTACCGGAACGAGTTTGATGCGCTTATCGCGCAGGCGGCATTCAGCGGTATCATCAGTGAAGAAGCGCTGTCCTCCACTTCGCCGGAGTTCGGCACAGACGGCTATTACGCGAAATGCTGGGTGCGCGAGGCAGACGGCATTTATCTGTACAAGAGCGGCAGCGATACCTATGAGATTGAGCCGCTGTCCGAGTTCCTTGCGTGTCAGCTTGCGGAGCAGATTTGTCCACAGGCTGTGCATTACGATCTGGGGTTCTATCATCAAAAACTGATTTCCAAGTGCCGCCTGTTCACGGATGAGGCGCACGGCCTTGCGAAAATCAGCGATTTTCCCGACCGCCCGAATAGCATATCGGGACTGCTGAAATTGTACGAAAAATTCGGAGCTGAGGATGTGCTCCGGCGCATGTTCGTGCTCGATGCACTGATTTTGAATACCGATCGCCACCTCGGTAATTTCGGTTTCCTGTTCGACAATCAGACGATGGAAGTCAAGACTGCCGCGCCGATGTTCGACCATAACCGCAGTCTGCTGTTCGACCTTGATGAAGATCAGCTGGTGAAGCCGGAATGGTATGTCGGCAAGTGCCGTCCGCGTATCGGCGTGGATTTCATCAAGATGGCAAAGGGAATGCTGACGGACGAAATCCGGCAGGAGCTGAAAAATCTGGATGGATTCCGCTTTGTACCGCATCCGACGATCGAGCTGCCGAAAGGGCGGCTTGAGGCGCTGTCGGATGTCGTGGAAGGACAGAGACTGAAAATATTAGAGACAGGATACTCTTACTGAATAGCTATATATGAACACCGCTCGATCGAGCGGTGTTATTTTGGTTTGACACAAGTCAATTCAACCAATTGTTGCAAATAATTAGAAGAAAGTCTATGCTAGTTTGCCTTTAACAACGAAAAATGAAGATTTTGCGAAATATCTTGAGCGAATTGGATACATCACAAGTTATAGTATAAAAGAAGAAAAAGAGTGTGATATGGAAACAAGAAAAATGAAAGAGCAAAAAGTACTAAAACTTCGGATTAAACAGGTAAGGTAAGAGAAGAGCGCATGCAGGTTTGCATGCGCCCTTTCGAATGCTAAGCTGCTTCAAATCGCCTGCGGCTTCTTCGCGTCGCGGGAGAGAACCTTGATGTAAACGCCGTCCTCGCGGACCTGGGTCTCCGGCAGGTCGGTGTCTGCTTCGGACGCAGTCTCCGGCGCAGCAGATACCTCGGTAGGCTCTCTGCTCTTCGCGGCGCTGTTCAGCTCCTCCTGCAGACGGTTCTCAAGCCATTCGATCATCGCGTCGCGCGGTACGATGATACGGCGGCCGAGGTGGATGCACGGAAAACCGGGCTCACGGAGCAGGTCGTAGATGCCGCTGCGAGAGATCGGGAAGATCTCCAGCAGGTCGTTGGCGGAAAGCATTTCGGGCTTATTCTTGATGCTGGCAAAAATAGACATAAAAATTCCTCCTTAAAATTTGGGTTTGCAGATGCTGCAGCGACCACAGGTTTTTCCTTCAGATTGACCGAAATAATTACGCAACTGCTGTGCAAAACATTGGTTACACTGAAGAAAGTCGCGGAGTCGCTGCAATTTTTTATACTTCTTGCCGGAATAACCGACAATAGCAGCATTGATGTTGAAATCCAGACGATGCCACAGGACCAAACTGATGGACTTTTTGCCATCACGGCCGGCGCGGCCGGTTTTCTGCCAGTAATCCTCGATACTCAGCGGCATGCTCATATGTACAACCAGACGGATGTTGGATTTGTCTATGCCCATGCCGAACGCTGACGTGCCGACAATGATGATGCGCTTTTCCGTTCGGAATCTTTGCCGAATGCGCTCCTTTTCAGCGTGGGGGAGTGCTGCGTAGAAGGGTTCGGCGTCGAATCCTTTACGCTGGAGCCACTCCGTGACCTCGCGAGTCTGGGTAACGGAAGTGCAGTAGACAATAACGCTACCGTCTTTAGCGTACTCCTTTAGCACAGATTTTAATCGGCTGAAGCGTTCTTTGCGGATTAGAGTACGATCGGTCAAGTCGGTGCCAATCTCAACAGCTAGCTGTCGAATCTCAGGACGGTCGATTGAGCCGCAAATGCGGACGGGATCGCGGAGGTGGAGCGATTTGCGGACTTTTTTTTCGGCATCGGGCGTGAGCGTAGCTGTGCAGGCTGCAACAATAGGACGGCTGTCGAGGTGTTGGATAAATGAGCCGATTCGGTCGTAAGCTGGGCGGAATTCTCCGCCCCACTCGACTAGGCAATGGCATTCATCAACGGCAAGAAAGCTGACACTTATTTCGTTCAAAGCATGGAAGACAGCGCTTTTTTCAAGCTGCTCCGGCGTGGTCAGAACGCAATCCACGGCACCGTGCTTGATTTTCTGGAGCGCTGTGCTAAACTGTAATGGGGACAGATCGGAGTTCAGAACTTCGACTCGGATACCGAGTGCGGCCATGCGATCACGCATATCTCCTTGCAGCGCACGCAGCGGCTCAATCTGAACGTGCAGACCATGTTCCGGATTCAGAAGCTTCGCGCCAAGAATAGCTTCACTTTTGCCGCCGCCGGTGTTGACGGTCATTAGGATATCGCGTCCGGCATGCATTGCCGAAACTGCGGCCAGCTGGTGCGGGCGTAGTGCCTTGAAGTGAAAGAGTTTACAGAGCAAAGCCTGTTTATCGGGAGTGATTTCAGTTACGCCGGAATGAACACTGGGGATAATCTTCATTTTATCCTTCACTGTTCTTCACCTCCTTCTACATCGTGTGCAGCTGTAACTGTAAGCAGAGGGATAGCAACGCAAGTGAACCGCTGCTGCTCACGATTTGCGAACGTTACAGGCTCGGTTTTGTGCATAATCAGCTGATTCTGCTTGAGTTTCAGGATGAAATCATCGAACTCGGCGTGATCAATGCCGGTGCGCGCGATGAGCGATTTGGCGGAGAACGCCAGAACCGTGGTACCACCCAACTTGTGGAGAAAGGCACCATTGCGCTTGCTAGTGAGCGTCATTGCATCTGCTTTAGTGCGCGGCTTGGGGCAAATCCACTCCTCGTTGCCGGTAAGATTGGTGAGAAGGTGCAGTGCTTTGGTGTAACGATCCGCGCGATCATCACGCAGGCGCACTCGAGCGGCATCAGCAGAACGATACAAATCGATGAAACGAAAACGAGTTTCGTATCCGGGAAATAACACTTCAGCGAGGGCGTAGTGGAACGTGCGGAACCATGCTGTCGAGTAGGCGGTGAAACCGGCATCCTCACTCCTGCAAAATTCGCGCCAGCCGCGTTCCATGCCTTCGAACAGGACATCGCGCCTGGCGTAAACGGTTGCCGCGAATTTGCGGATGGTTCGCAGCTCCTCATCGCTGAAACGCAGTCCTCGAATGTCGATTTCGACGCAGGCACGTGAACTCCAGATCGTCGTACCGACCAGGATGGGGTGAGTCGGATACGAATTGCGCATCGAGGTACCATTTACTTCAATCCGCTGCGCATCGTTGAGGAGCAGCTGTGCAAAGGCCGCTTTGTCATACGTGAGCAGGCAGCTCGTGAGCGAGCGTTTCCATTCCTGGAAGGCGGTTTTGCCGCTGAGCGTGTAAATCGGAACATCACGTCCGCTTGCGGTAGGCGAGAGTGCACCAGCCTTAAAAATGCGACGCAGCTCGTCCAAGTCGTCGGTAGTGCGAGTTCGCAGCACGTGTACAAAATTGGGCACAATGATATCAGGAATGTGCGGATACAAGTTAAAAAGGTTCACACAGTCGAGAATTTGCAGACGCTCGGGACCCATGCCCTCAAGAATGTTGAGGTCGGTGCTGTTGATCATTCCGACGGCTTGCAGGTATTGAGCGGCTGCATCATTTGCAGCGGCTTCTTGCGCGGTGATGCACTGGACGGAATTACGGATAAAGCCGCGAGGTGCGGAGAAAATACTCTCGCATTTCTGAAGAACACGCCAGTCCTGAGCGGTTCCGAGCAAAGGGAAAAGACGGTGAAGCGGAGTCTTGCAGTCGCTGCGCACGAGCAGAAGGTGTAGTGAGTTGCAGGATTGTTCGTAAACAATGTGCTTGACGAAAAGCGCACTGGTCGTCCGTATTTCGCCTGCACGCAAGCAAATTGCGGGTACGCAAATGCCGTTTTCGTCACGGCAGATTCCGTGCTTCGAGACACGGATTTTGCCGAACTTCCGATCGTGGAGATCAGCAACGAGATCGTCGAGAGCGACCTTGAGGTCGCCGGTCGGGGTGATGCGGTGGCAGATCGAATCTGCCGGAGCGGTGGTGGACAGCTGGCCGAGCAGGGTCAGCCAGAGGGCTGCGAGAAGTTCGCAAATTTTCTTCATGTCAGATATCTCCTTTCCACTATACGGGGAACAAATGTTACGGTGCGCTGCCGTCGTTCTTACGATCGATCTGCTCCAAGTATACTAGGTGCACGGCACTAGAAATTATATTTGGAGCAAGAGGAAATGGATAAATATGAATTTTCAATGCGGATTGGAATAGAACATGCAACCGATAGCATGCAATACATACAAAAAATATAAGCTGGATTTATGTTGATTTGTACAATATGAATTTAGATTTAACACGATAAAGTACGGCTATGGGGAGTAGTAATTATGGATGCAGGTATTTACACTGACGTAAGACGTGCAGCGGAGGGCGATAGTTTTTTGCAGCTCGTCACGAAAAAAACACGAAAAGTAAAAAGGGCCTCGCCAAAACAGGAGAATGCGGCACAGGAGGTGCGCCGTCATTTCGTGCAGCGCGTTACCAAAATCTTTCCAGATGCTGATTTGTGCAGCATTATCTATTCGCCGCACGCTCTGATTGACACAATGAATCAATATAAGGATAAATCGAAGAAAATGCAGGAGATATTTGTTGATGTGATCCGGCAAGGGACGTTTCTGTTTTACGAATTGAGTGATCCGTGGCGGCTCGAAGATCAATGGTCATTTTCTGAGATTTACTTAAATCGAGGCGATATTTTTCGATATGCCGAGAGGGATTATACATTCGCCTTGGACTTTGCGATTGGCTTAGGTGTGGATACAGATACAGCGACGTTCTTTTCGGGAACAGCCTCCTTCCTTGAAGACGATAATTTGGCGAGCAAGCATCTGCCCAAGCGTGTACTGCAGCGAGTACATCGTGTGCAAGAGATATATCAAGCAGTAGGAAATATCTGCGATTTGACGGTTCAGAAATTGACGAGTGGGATGCGTGCAGCGGTTCGGCAATTTATGCAGAAAAGACCGAACTTACGAAATCAGTACCAGTTGTTTCAAAGGTTAACAGAACAGTTAGGGATTACTACGGAGCAACTATCAGGCAAGCTGCAAGTGGAGCATTTCTATTATGGAATCACTACAGTAGAGGATTTACTTCGCAAGGTGGTGCGCGTTTTCATACAGACGATGGATGGACGGACGATACGGCACGCGATGCTTCGTGATAATCGCCTTTCTTGCGGACAAATTGAATTGCTGCCGAAAAATCCATCGATTCATTGGCAATCAGATGAGTTTCTGAATACAGCAAATATACAACAGAAGATTTTTGAAAATCATGGGGAGATTATAAAGAATCTGACGGAAATAGACGCCTGCTTATTATATGGCAAAAAAACGAGATTACAGTATGATGCATCACGATTTATGCTTAAACAATGGCCTTTGGATGGGTTTGTTGAGGATACATCGCTGCGTGAGGCCAGTTTGAAGCTGCGAAATATAGTCAAAGTGTATCACGATGCGCTGACGCGAATAGTTTATCGTAAATCCAAGCAAATCGAGTGGAGTGAAGAGGCGGCGCTGCAGGTATGCGAATTTGCGTGCAACAGCAATCTGTTTGCGATACAGGCGAATATCCCGCTCGCGCCGCTTGTGGTATATTCCATGCTGCATTCTGATACACATCAACTGAGGTCGTTTGTCAGCAAACCGTGGAATTTGAACGAGTGCTGCGCACCGAGACCGCTATCCGGAAAGTTTACAAGCAGGGACAGACTGGATATTGGGCTCTATATTCGATTGCGAGAGCTTTTTTTGTCACATTTGGATATATTTGAACTGCGGGATAAGCTGTCAGCTGATGCGATATCCAAAGCATGGGACGCTTTGTTTTGTGACATGACGGGATACAATGCCGCCTATATGATCGATACTGACGGATGCCCGGATAGCTATGCAGCGGATAGGTGGCGTATTGAACGTTTTGTAGAAAGCTGGGACAATGAGATCGATTTTGATATTTGGGGTTTTCCAGAAGCAGAACCCTCTCATAGTGAAGTCTTTCGTTGGATGAAAGATCAAGATGCATTGTTAGAGAACAAAAGCTGGAATCATTATATTGATCGGCAGATTAAATTGCATCCGAGGTGGTTGCGAGAATACAGACAACAGCGTTCGCTTCCGTGGTATAATGGCTTTCACTCAGATTTCCTGAGTCGGTGTCTGAAAGAATGCAAAGCATCCGAGAAGTCAATTTCGGTGCCAGAATATCCGTATTCAAATGATGTAGCACGGCCATTTCAACTTCGAGGTAAATATTTCCCTGAAATGTTGTTAGAGGAAAAACTGCAAACAACTATGTATAAGGAGAGTCAAGAGAAATTATTTAGGCTTCGAGATGTCTTATGTCGAGTTAAGTAGGAGACCTAAATCTGATAGACCTAGAAAAAAGAGGATGACAGAACAAAAGGGCATGCATACACGCATGCCCTTATCGCTATTCTGCCAATAATCAGATTACACTGGCTCCGTCTGTGTCCTGAGACAGAAGTTCGATATATAGGCCATCGTCGCAGGCGATGGTTTCATGAGGTTTGACAATTTGGCGCGAGACTTCTTCACAATCAGCTGCCGGCGAAGTTGCATGCGTATTGAGTTCTTTCAAGTCCTCCTGCATACGCTTTTCCAACCAATCAATAAGCGCGTCGCGCGGCACAATGATACGACGGCCGAGGTGGATGCACGGAAAGCCGGGCTCACGGAGCAGGTCGTAGATGCCGCTGCGAGAGATCGGGAAGATCTCCAGCAGGTCGTTGGCAGAAAGCATTTCAGGGCGTTGTTTGAGTGTATTGAACATGGATTTTCCTCCTATTTATAGGTGTACGCCTTTGAATTACTATACATAGCGCGAAAGAATACATTCATTAGATAGTCAATCGCTATCGATGATATCGGCAAGCAGACTGATGACAGTCAGCACGCCGAGAATGATTTTGCCTGGGTTCAAATTTTCACCTCGTTTCAGTCATCCGAAAAGTTCTCGACGGCCTCGATGATGAGATCAACCACTGCGCCGACGGCCTGAAAGATTGGGCCGAGTGCAATCATGCGCATCGCCTCCTTTCAATCAGTACGCATAGAGCAGTTCGCCGGTCATCTCGTGAAAGAGTTCCGGGTCGTACAGCATTTCCTCGATTTCCTCTTCCGAGCAGCCGTAGTCGAGAAGCGCCTGCACCTCGTCGGCAGTTACGCCGAATGCTTTCGCCACGCTGAACAGATCGTCATAACTAGTCGGCGTGTCCTCGTAGTAGCTGCGGTAGAACGGATATTTTCGCCACCAGTGCTCGAATGTCGTATGCGGCGTGAATGTGCCGGTAGTGATACGGCCGTTGCGGTTGATTTTCATAATTTCGCCCTCCTGCGGTTCCAGAATATCGGATGGCGCTTTTAACCGCAGCTTTTTCAGCGTCTTGCAGAGGATTTCCTGCGTGGAAGCATAAATCAGAAAGCCATCATAGAACATCACGCAGAGCGGATTGTCCCCGACAACGAACCAGATAGCGTTCTCCTTATCCAGCACCGTAAAGACAAACGAACCCTCGACCGCTTCAGCCATGGTTTTAAGGCTGTCAAAGTCGAGGGTTTTCTGCTGTTCAAGAAGCTGAACCGCAACGTAGCTGTCCGTTTCCACACTCGTCATCGGCAGATTTTCTTCTGCGCGCAGCTCTTTGTCGTTCCAGAGAACGCCGTTGTGAGCAAGCGCAAAGCTGTTTCCGTCAACATGACCAAGGAACGGATGATTGTTCTGGTTAAACTGCGCATTGCCCTGTGTAGTCATACGAGTGTGTCCCATTACCACATTCACGCCATGCGGAATATGAATTTTCATTTTCCGAGCGGGAAGGGGGCGCTTGTAAATCCGTAGGCGGTCGTTGAAGTTATAGGCGATGCCGGTCGCGTCCGTGCCACGGATTTGGCATTCACGCGCTAACGTGTTTAGAATTTTATTTTTCGTGTGAGTGCTGAGACACTCCTTGAAATCAATTAAACCAAATAAACTGCACATACTCATTCCTCCTCGCTTGCGGTGACAGGCTCGTTGACGTACAAGCGGCGTTCTTTGAGATACTGGATAAGTTCCGGCTCGGTGATTTCATCGAGAAAATCGAACCAGCTAAGCTCCTGCACGGCTGTGTCGGACATAGCAACAGCCACCTCGACAAGATGGTTGACCATCTGCAAAGTGGCTTTCAAGGTATTCAGCTTGAGCGTGCCGCGGAACATACGGATTTCGACCGTATCCGAGTTCGTGAGGTTTACCGCCGTGTATCGTCCGGCACAGGAGTTTTTAGCGTGGCTCATCTGCTCGGACGGCGTAAGACGGATACCGTACCGCGCCGCCCAGCGGTTCATCTGAGACTGAGTGCGGCGGCTGAATCGCAGAAGCTCAGCCCAGAACTTTTCCACGAAGTAGAGCAAACGGGCAATCGCGGCTTCCTGCTGTTCGTAGGTGCAGCCAAAGGCCAAGCGAGAAATATGTACGTGAAGTCCGCAGGTTCCGGCCGCATGGCTGAGGTACCCTATGCTCTGCGCTTTACGCAACACCTCCGCCCACGGCATTTCATTCAAATGGTACTCGAGCGTCATCGGGTGTGTGACGAGCTCAAGACCCTCATCCAGGCTGCCATCGGTTTTGATGTACAGGTTTTCGGCGTTGGCGTTCGCGATGTTTAACAGCTTCTCCGCGTTGCTGTTGACCGTGCCGCCGTCGTCGATTTCGAGCTCTACACCGAAGTGGCGCAAACCCTTGCCGTGGAAAACGAGATCAGGTGTATAGCTGTACTCGTGAATAACCTCGCAGTGCTCATCCCAGCAGGACGCGCAGTAAGCGTTGTCGTCACCGTCCCAGTACGCGCGGTCGCGGTGGATAGTACGCCCACAATCATCACAGCGCACGTAATACTCATCGAAGCAATGCTCGCAGAGCGTGTGCGTATCATCCTCGACGATATTCTCCTCATAAAACCGCTCAGCGCAGTGGTCGCAGATGACAGTCAACCGGTCTGCGCAGTCCTCGCAGAGCCAGTCCCCTTCCACTTGATACATATCTTCGATTGCGTGTTCTGTACCGCAGTTTGCACAAATTTTTGTTTCCTTCATTGGTTGTTCCTCCATTTCGTTTGGTTAATATCAATATTCTTCAGCAAGCAGCATAGTAGAATGTGTTAAATCATCAATGACGAACACCTTCGCGTTGACCGCATCGTCACACGGCACATTGAGCTCGTAACGGTAGGGCGGCTGCTCCTGCTCATGAACGATGTGCTGACCGGTCGGCGTTTTTGTCAGTGTGAATACCTGCAAATAATCTTTTTCCTCGACTTCCATTGTCAAAACCATATGCCACATGAGGTTGGTCAGCCATGATGGAATTTTGGCCATAACGCCGCGCGTTAGGAATTTTTGATTGTCGAACATTTTGCTTCTCCTTTCGGGCAGAATTAAAGCCCCCGGAATATTTCCGGGAGCTTCTACTGATATAATATATAGATCGAAATGGGGGAGAAACAGAAAGGGCCTGCGCAGATCCTTTCAGAGAGGGGGGGATTGGGCGGTTCGGACTTTACGGCCGGGAGTGGTTCGTTGATCGCCAAAAGAAAGCTATATGCTTGCAATGCCAACGGACAAGTCGTATACTGTAAACAGGAAGAAACTGAGAGACTGCTCTGCGTGAAAGGCACGGCAGGCTCGCGGAAATTTCAATGAAAAGGCCGAGAAAAGGGGAGGAGGATACCACTTCGGCAGAGAAATAATAGGTTCACGATGCAAAAGAGAGTGTAAAAAATGAAGCAGCTTCATATTTTCAAACGTCTAACCACGCTTGCGCTGTGTGCCGGTCTGGTAACTACCGGAGCGCTGGCGGCGAACTCCGTCACGCGCATGATCCAGGCAAATTACAGCGGTATCCACATTACTGTGGACGGCAAGCAGATCACACCGAAGGACGCGAACGGCAAGGTCGTTGAGCCGTTTACGGTCGACAATACCACGTATCTGCCGGTCCGTGCTGTCATCGTCAAGACGCCGACTTATGATGAGATCGCAAATGGCTTCTGCGTAGCAGATATGCGCGCAAAGTAAAATAGAACAGGCCTGCCCCGGTACAAGGGGCAGGCCATTCCAAAGGGGAAAATGCAATGCTCTTATATAAAAACAGAAAGTTCGCCGCGCTGATGGCAGCGGCCATGCTGTGTACATCCTCTGTTCCCTTCGCAGGAGCGCTCGAGGACGGTCGCGGCAACCTGCCGAAGGAATTTACGGAAGGAAAGGTCGCGTCTGTCAATGTCAAAGGCAGCGTGGAAGGTGTTCTCAAGGAGGACGGCAGTCTGTGGCTCAGCGGCACAGACACCATCGGTACCTACTTCACGCCGTTCACAAAGATCATGGATCACGTGAAAGACTTCTCTTTTTCGACGGACATCGCGATCATCAAGGATGATGACACGCTGTGGATCGCGCCGATGAAGGATGCAGCCAATCCGTCCGCCTACAAGAAAAAGCTTTCTGACGTTCGCAGCATATCCTATGTTTCGGATAAGCTGGGCCTCGTGGTAAAGACCGATGATACTGTATGGGGCTGGGGTCTTGATCTGGGTGGAGATCTGTTCCCGGTCGCGCCGAAAACTCTGCCCTCATCTTCTATTTCGAAAGATAACTGGTGGGAGATTTACGAGGTTATCAAGCCGACGCAGATGATGACTGATGTGAAGAAAGCTCGAGGTGTAGCTCTTGCCACCATGCTGTTGAAAACCGATGGCAGCGTCTGGATTTATGGACAGGAGGGCTTTTATCTGCTCGGTGATGCCGAAGAAAACGGAAGCCGTCACAAGCCGATCAAGGTGATGGACGATGCAAAGGATATTTTCGGCGATGCCGGCATGTGCATGGTGCTCAAGAACGACAACAGCCTGTGGGTCTGGGGACGGATGCCATGGTCGAACGAAATCGTAGAAACACCGAAAAAGATCGCCGATCATGTTGTTGCGGCGGACGACTGCGGCAATGCGCTGGTCTATGTTACCGAGGATGGTCAGCTGTGGTCGATCGGCAATGATGTACAAAACAGCGGCGGTGTCGGCAACAATGAGGACTCGCGGTCGGACACGCCGTTCAAAACGACGCTGACCGGCGTGAAGTCGCTGGGCTGCGCACCGTACCGCAGCCACGGCGCGGCGGTCAAGTTGGACGGCAGCCTGTGGGTATGGGGCGATGCCGGTATCGAATACGATACGCACACGACTCCGCCGTTCTGCGATCTGTACAACAAGAGCGAATACGGCGACAATCTTTATGATTTTCTCCAGATCGCAGGCCCGAATCAGGCTGCGAGCAAGCCCTCGACCACTCCGGCGGCAAAGCCTGCCGCGACAGCGACGGCAAAGCCCACGAGCGCAAAGGTCATGGTAAACGGTAGGCAGGTTGCCTTTGATGCCTACGAGATCAATGACAACAATTATTTCAAGCTCCGTGACATCGCGAAGGTCCTCACTGGCAGCGAAAAGCAGTTTGAGGTAACGTGGAATGAGAGCGCGAAGAGCATCGAGCTCAAGCCCGGCACGGCGTATACCGAGGTCGGCGGCGAGCTCGAGACCGGAAAGGCCAAACAGCAGACCGCAAAGCTCTCGACCGCCACGGTATATCTGAATGGCGCGGTCGCTGATCTGACGGCCTATAACATCTCCGATAATAACTATTTCAAACTCCGCAATCTCGGCAAACAGCTGAATTTCGGCGTTGACTGGGACGGAAGCACGCAGTCGATCTCTATCGACACGAGCAAGGGATATACAGAATAAAAATCAAGATACAGAATACGAAACCGGAGTCATGAGACTCCGGTTTTGATATGTTTTTATGATGTCATCACTCACGTAGTAACCGTCAAACATCTTGCACCTCTCGCTGCATGAGATAATAGAAGCAGCAGGAAGTTTCGGAATGAGCCGAAACGTTCCAGCACTGTTTCAGGAGGAAGGGTAATGACATCAACAGAATTAAAACATTAGGCACAGATTGCAAAGTGGACAGAACTCATTCAAGAACGCCGCAGCAGCGGCTTGCTGCATAAATCGGATCAACTTTGCCACCGACACGGACTTTTCCTGCCATCTTGCCGGAGATTTTCCGCCAGCTTATCGGAGCACCTTGCCACTTCGAGGATTTTTGCTTAAACCGCCTATATAGCGGCGTCTGCATGGAGTTTCAGCGACATCTTGCCGGAGAAATAGCGACATTGCATAAATCGATACGAGAGCTCCATCTGCACGGAGTTTTAGCTCCACTCTGCCGCATTAGGGTACCAAAGCATATGATTACTTCCTATTAGGAACACTGTAAATACACAATGTCATTAACTTAAAAGCAGAAGATATTTATTCCGAAATGGATTAGATATCTTCTGCTTTTTTTGATATGCTTATATTGTAAAAAGAAGCCATGAACCTGCTCAAAAAAGGATGTGATTATGCATGAAGCATTCTCAGAAACGTATATTCATGGATATAGAAAAAATGACTTCTGATGAATTTAAGGCATTTTGCCGATCAGGTAATAAAAATTATTTTACCAGAATTCGAAAAATGCCTCTTCAGGATCTTCTTTTCACGATGATAAACAGAAAGGGGTTGACGTTGGCATTGGAACTGAGAAATTATATGAAACTTGCTCATCCTGGTGTGTCTATTTCAAAACCAGGATATCTGAAACAGCGTATGAAACTTAATCCAGATGCTTTTTTAGAATTATATAAATATCATAACCGTAACTTTTATGCAGATTCCACCTTTTCAACTTACAAAGATCATTTAATATTAGCCGCTGACGGCTCAGATATTAATATTCCTACCACTGCTGAAACACTGAAACTATATGGTTCTGCAAGCCGGAAAAACACAAAGCCCCAAGCTCAAATAGGATTAGGCTGTATTTATGATGTAATGAATCGTATGATACTGGAAAGTGACTGTAATAAGGTGAAATTTAATGAAATGCGCCTGGCCGAAAAACAGATGGAGCGAATACCGGAAACAATAGGCAGCATTCCCTATGTTATTATCATGGACAGAGGCTATCCTTCTACGCCAGCGTTTATACATATGATGGATAAGGATATTAAATTTATCGTACGTTTAAAAAGCAGTGATTACAAAAAAGAGCAAAACAGTTTAATAGAAAAGGATCAGCTAGTTAAAATAAAACTTGATAAGTCAAGAATCAGACATTACGAGGGAACGCCAGATGGAGAACGTATGAAAGAATTAGGTGAAATTTCATTGCGTATGGTAAAAATCCTATTAGAAAACGGAAGTTTAGAAGTTTTGGCTACAAATCTTTCACAAACTGAATTTCATACAGAAGAAATAAAAGAATTATATCATATGAGGTGGGGGATAGAGACTGCGTATGAAACGCTAAAGAGTCGGTTACAGTTAGAGAATTTTACAGGAACAAAACCTATTCTGTTATTACAAGATATATACAGCACTATATATCTGAGCAATTTAGTTGAAGATATCATATTAGATGCAGAGCGTGAACTGGATCAGAAAGAAGCGAACAGAAAACATAAAATGATGATCAATCAGACTGTTAGTATTGGAATCTTAAAAAATGATCTGATTTATATACTTCTTGAAACGGATGGTCAAAAGAAAAATATGTTATTTCAGCAAATATATGAAGATATCAGTAAAAATCTTGTTCCCATTCGTCCTGATCGGCATTATACCAGAACGAAAGGGCAATTAGCAGGAAAATATTCGAATACCCATAAAAGAGCGTACTGAGCTAAAAAATACGAGTACAAAGAGAAGGGGATAAGTATGCCCATATACAAACAAAAAGCAGGAATCATAGTTTTATAAATGCTTACGATTTCTGCTCTTTGCTAAAGTTAATGACATTGTGTAAATACAAGGCTTTTCGGAGCCTACAAACCAGAAAAAATAATATTTGATCTATCACATTACGCAAAAAGCCGTCCGGCATGAAAAACGGGCGGCTTTTTTGCGTGGATAGACGGAAAGGAGGCGCAAAAATAACTACAAAATTTTAGCGTTCAAATTTGTGCAACTTTAACGAAAAGGAGGATCGTAAATGGCCGATGAAAAATTGAATACTGGCCCTGCGGAGAATATTTCCCCGGAGGCCGCCGAGCCTATCACCACACCCGAACAGGCCGCAGCGTCTGAGCCCCAGCAGGAACAGACCGGGCCTGCCATACCTGAGTCCGGCGATGTGGTTGTGTCCTTTGACAAAATCAATGAACTTATGGCGGAAAAGAGGCAGAACGCCCGCGCCGAAGTCGAAAAGTCGGAAACCCCCGAAACGCCAGAGGCGGCAGCCCCCGGAGAAACACCGCAGCCCGCCAATACGGAGGAACCGAAAAAGCCGCGCCGTGGCCGTCCGCCGAAAGCGGAAAAGGCTGCGACTGAAAATCAGAAAGCGGAGAAATCGGCTGGGGCTCGCAAGGGCCGCCCACCCAAGGCGGATAAGGCGGCCCCTGACAAGCCCAAGCCGTCCAAACGAGACAAAGTGTCCCGAAGTGACGGAAAGCCCCCGGATGCCAAGGAGCCCGTAAAGCCCACACAGGATACGGCACCGAAGGAAGCTGCTGTGGAACAGACGGCTCCAGCGCCGACCACACCTCCCCGCCCGGTTGAGGAAGGCAAGCTGGTTTATCTGAAACTTTCCGAGGTTCATCCATTTCACACATTCCGTCCGCATCCTTTTAAGGTAAGGGACGATGCGAAAATGCAGGAAATCGTTGCTTCTATCCGCGTAAACGGTGTAATGGTTCCCGGTCTTGCCCGCCCGGAAAAAGACGGAAACGGCTATGAAATTGTAGCGGGCCATCGCCGTACTCACGGCAGTGAGCTGGCTGGACTGGAGGAAATGCCCTTTATTGTCCGTGAAATGACCGACCACGAAGCGGTACAGGCCATGAAGGACAGCAACAAGCAGCGTGACGGGATGCTCCCCAGCGAATTGGCCGCGCTGCTGGAACTCGAGGTTGAGGACATCAAGCATCAGGGCGGGCGGCTGAAAGGTGTTGCGGAAGGCGATGTTGGAAAACGCTCGGTTGAGATTGTGGGCGAGGCGCATGAGATGAACTATAAAAAGGTCATGCGCTACTTGCGGCTCAACTCTCTTGTGCCGGAGCTTCTGGATAAGGTAGACGATAAAAAGATGGGTTTCATGCCTGCCGTGGAGCTTTCCTACATCAAACCGAAAAATCAGAGGCTTATTGCTGTTTCCATTGACGGGGAGCAGGCTTCGCCCTCGCTGGCCCAAGCTAAACGGCTCCGGGAGCTGGATAAGGAAGGCAAGCTCAACGGCGATGTCATTGACGGTATCTTATCAGAACAGAAAAAGGAGGATCGAGGCGTGATTATTTCTACTGCGGAACTGGAAAAGTATTTTGGCAAGGAGGTCACTCCCGCCAAAATGAAAGAACAGATTATGTCCCTGCTGGATGACTGGAAAGAAAAACAGCCGCCGGAGCTGGCAAAAGCCCCGAAAAAGCAGGAACTTGACAAGTAACAACTTCGAGACACTTTGTCCCGAGGGCCCCGCCCTCGCGCAGAGGCTCTGGTGGTATATATCCCCCGTCGCCGCCTGTTTTTTAGTACAGCCGGGAGTGGGCCGTCAAGGGTGCAGCGCACCGCCGTTTTCGGCGGCTCGCCCTTGACGGTCTGCCCCGGCTGTGCTATTTCCCCGGCAAGCGGCGGGGGTATATCCTCCAGAGCCGCCCCCTTTCCCAAGACTGGGAAAGGGCGTGGGGTTTGGGTTGAACTTTCTTATTAAAATATCGGAGGTATGAACGATGAAACGACCCCTTGCTTATATCACCGCTGCATGGCTCGGCGGCGATAGCGAAAACGCAGAACTGGCGGCGCAGTATTGCCGCACCGTGTATGAGGCAGGCTTTTCTCCTATTTGCCCGCCCCTGTACTTGCCCCTGTTTCTCAATGATGCTGTTCCCGAGGAGCATAAAAGCGGCATCGACATGAGCCGTGACCTGCTCCGCCGTTCTCATGTGCTGGTTGTTTGCGGGCACAGTATGACCGAAGCCATGAAAAATGATATTGCCGTGGCCCAGCGGCTGGGAATTACGGCAACAACCCTTGAGGGCATCCTGACCGTCAAGGGACAGGGCCGCCGCTAATGGCAACCCTGTTTGAAGCCTACGTTACCAACGTCGGAAAGTACAGCGAGGGCCAGCTTGTGGGTGAAACACTGAAATTTCCCACAACCGCCCAGGAGGTGGAGGCTCTCTTGAAACGGATCGGCGTGGATGGCGTCCGCTATCAGGAAATTTTTATTACCTCTTTCGATGGGGATGTGCTGGGGCTCTATGACCATTTGAGCGAGTATGAAAATCTGGACGAGCTTAATCATCTGGCCTGCCTGCTTTCCGGGCTTACCTCATCGGAGCTGGAAACACTGGAGGCCGTCCTCGACAGCGGCGATCACTGTTCTTCGGTGCGGGACATCATCAATCTGACACAAAATCTGGACTGTTACGGCTTTTACCCCGGCGTATCCGATGAGGAAACGCTGGGGCGTATTTATGTGGACGATCTGGAAATGTTGGATGTGCCGGATCAGGTAAAACCGTATTTCGATTATGAGGCGTATGGCCGGGATGCCTGAATCCACGAAAACGGCCATTTTGCCCCGGGCGGCTATGTTGTCAAAGAAAGCGATCATTTCGTGGAAGTGTATCACGGCTTGCAGGATATTCCCAAGGAGCATAAGGTATTCTCTTTCCCGAAGCTCTCTATCCGGGAGCAAATGGCCGCTTATCAGGAAATCATAGACGGTTCTTCTTTGGAGGGCTACCGTCAAATGCAGAAAAAAGACCGTGGGGATCGGTGATGGCACTTCGAGACAAATTGTCCCAAGGAAGGAGGCGGTGTAACTGATTGATGAAGATATTTCCCGGCGCACGATAGCCATATCCGTAAAAACAACCAAGCTGACGGCGCGGGGACTGGCGTATGTGCTGGGCATGGTGGGCCGGAAGATCCGCAAGGCATACCGTGGGCGGCAAGTACCGCACGGAAAACAAAGTGTGCGAAAGCTCATGGCCCACGGTACAGCCACAAACAGCATTGAGCTATCCGGGGATGCCAAGTCCTTTGACCGCGTGGCCCGGAAATGGAATGTAGACTATGCGTTCTATAAAACCGGGCCGGACAAATATCTGCTGTTTTTCAAGGCTGGACAGGCAGACGCAATGACCGCCTGCTTTTCTGAGTATTCCCGGAAGGTGTTAAGCAAAGCAAAATCGAACCGTGTTCCCATCCGGGAACAACTGAAACAGGCGGCGGATCAGCTTTCCAAAGAAAAGCCGAAACAGAAAGAACGTGCAAAGGAGGTGGCCCATGAGGACAGATAAGATTAGAAAATATCTCATTCCAAACATTCCCTATCTGTTCATCCTGTGGGCGTTCCTCAAGCTGGGAACGGCCTACCGGCTGGCGGCGGGTAACGATTTTGCACATAAGCTCATCGGGCTGGGCCAGACGATTGGCCCGGCCTTTGCTGACTTTGCGCCCGGTTTAGTCCCGCTGGATTGGCTTGTCGGCATTGTAGGAGCCGTTGGTTTCCGGCTGCTGATCTATTTCAAAAGCAAGAACGCTAAGAAGTTTCGGCGGGATGCAGAATATGGCAGCGCCCGGTGGGGAACGGAAAAAGACATCAAACCGTTTGTCGATCCGAAGTTTGAAAACAACGTGATTTTGACCGGGACAGAGTTTCTCACGATGAACACCCGCCCGAAAATCCCCGCAAATGCCAGAAACCTGAATTGCTGCATCATCGGCTCGTCCGGCTCCGGCAAAACCCGCTTCTGGCTTACGCCCCAGCTTTTACAGGCTCATTCCTCTTATGTGGTGGTCGATCCGAAAGGTGGTGTGCTGGGACAGGTCGGGGGTTTCCTGCAAAAACGCGGGTACAAAATCAAGGTATTCAACAGCATAGATTTTTCAAAATCCATGCACTATAACCCGCTGGCGTATATCCGCAACGAGGCCGATATTCTGAAATTCGTGGATGCTCTGATTTCCAACACCAAGGGCGAAGGCAAGGAAGGCGATCCATTCTGGACAAAATCGGAAACGCTTTTGTACTGCGCCCTGATTGCCTACATCATTTTCGAGGGGCCTGCCGAGGATCGGAACATGAATACCCTTGTGGATATGATTTCCGGCATGGAGGTCAAGGAGGATGACGAGGACTTTATGAACGCGGTGGACTATATGTTTGCCGGGCTTGAAAAGCGCAAGCCGGATTGCTTCGCGGTCAAACAGTATAAAAAGTACAAATTGGCCAGCGGTGATATATGCTCTAAGTGACTTCTTAATCATGATTTTGTCATGGTTAGTGAAGCAATCACTTAGAGCATTTTTGTTTCAGGAGGTACAGCCATGAGAAATGAAAAAATTACCCCACTGTACGAGCGCCTGAGCCGGGACGATGAGTTACAGGGCGAGAGCAATTCCATATCCAACCAAAAACAGATGTTGGAGGATTTTGCTCGCCGGAACGGGCTGCCAAATCCTACGCATTTTACAGATGACGGTATCTCAGGCACCCGGTTTGACCGCCCCGGATTTTTGGCGATGATGGAGGAAGTGGAGGCAGGGCGTGTAGAGGCAATCGTCATCAAGGACATGAGCCGGTTAGGACGCGACTATCTGAAGGTCGGTCAGGTTATGGAGGTTTTGCGGCAGCGTGGTGTTCGTCTGATTGCCATCAACGACGGTGTAGACAGTCTGAAAGGTGATGACGATTTTACCCCGTTCCGCAACATCATGAATGAATTTTACGCCCGTGATACCAGCCGGAAAATCCGCTCTGTGTTTAAGTCAAAAGGCATGAGTGGTAAGCACCTGACAGGCACCGTGATTTACGGCTACTTGTGGGATGAAAAGCGGGAACATTGGCTGGTAGATGAGGAAGCCGCCGAAGTGGTACGCCGTATCTTTTCCCTCACGCTGGAGGGATATGGGCCTTATCAGATCGCTTGCAAGTTGTCCGCAGACCGGATTGAAATTCCTGTCGTACACCTTGCCCGATTCAACGAAGGTGTGAACCGTTCAAAGCCGGTCAAAGACCCCTATGGATGGGGATCATCTACCATCGTGAACATTTTGAAAAAACGAGAGTATTTAGGGCATACCATCAATTTCAAGACCCGCAAGCACTTTAAGGACAAGAAAAGCCACTATGTTTCTGAGGATGAATGGACGATCTTTGAGAATACCCATGAAGCCATTATCGACCAGCAGACCTTTGATTTGGCGCAGAAAATCCGCAGCAATGTACGGCGTTATCCAAACGGCTGGGGCGAAGCGGCTCCCCTCACAGGTTTGCTCTATTGTGCCGATTGTGGCGGCAAGATGTATGTCCATCGCACCAACAATGGCAGGCGGATTTCTCAATATACCTGTTCCAATTATACCAAAATTCCGTGTGGGACACTATGCCCCACTCAACACCGTATCAATGAGAGCGCTGTTCTGACATTGGTTTCCGACACGCTCCGGGCTATCGCTGAATATTCCAGAAATGACCGGACGGAATTTATTCACACCGTTCAGGAAACGCAGGTTGCTCAACAGAGTGCCGATATATCGAAAAAGCGCAGGCGTCTGGCTGCTGCTCAAAAGAGAGCCGGAGAACTGGAAAAACTGATTTGCAAAATCTATGAGGACAATGCCCTCGGCAAGCTGCCGGATGCACGATATAGGGCGCTTGATGCACAGTATGCCAAAGAGCAGGACGCACTTGAGATTGAAATTGCGGAGCTGGAAAAGGCTGTTACCGGCTATGAGCAGAGCCAGAAATCCGCAGAGAAATTTATAGCCCTGATTGATAAGTATGAGAATTTCGACACGCTGACAAACACCATGCTCAACGAGTTTGTAGAGAAAATCCTTGTCCACGAACGCGCCCGAAAAGGCAGCCAGGACACCACGCAGGAAATTGAAATCTACTTCAATTTTTTAGGACGCTATATCCCACCATCCTTACAGCCGGTTCCTTTAACCCCGGAGGAACAGGAAGAACTGCAGAAAAAAGAAGAACGCAAGGACAGGCTCCATCAGAACTATTTGAAGCGGAAAGCCAGCGGTGCACAGAAACGGTATGAGGACAAAATTAAGGCAAAGAAAAAAGCGGAAATGGACGCTAAGAAAGCCCTGATCCGGGCTGAGGATATGAAAAAAGGCGTTTTTTCTACTGTCGGACAGCTGCCGAAAGAAGAACCACGCAAAGGCAGCATAGCAGCCAGCGCAGCAGTCTAATCATCACGAAGCAAAGGAGAATGAATATGAGTAAGTTGGCTTACATTCGTTGTGGAGATTATGATATACCCAACCTAAAACTTTCTGAACAGCCGGAAACTTCTATCGGCAAGTACGGCAGAATGCGAAAATCCTACCTAAAGGAACATCGCCCCATTCTCTACAACCATCTGCTGATGAGCGAGAAGCTGTATCCACACCTGTTAGAGATTGACCGGACAGCGCAGGAGCGCGTGGACACCATGTTGCCTCACATGATGGAGACTGCGGGTGTCACGGAAGAACTGAAGGCCTGTGACCCTATGCGTTGGGTGGGGCTGATGAACACATTAACGGCACAGATTGAGGAAATTTTAATCAGGGAACTGATTTGCAGCTGAATGGGAGGTGCGGGAAATGCTGACCTTTGAAAAGATTTTGAAAGTGTTTCAGGCATATCTGGATGATGATCCACTGTATGAGGTGGTTCAGACCAGCCACGGTTATACATTGATGGCATGGGAACCCCACCGGAATGACTGGTACAGCGCTGAAATACAGAAAACCCCGGAGGATTTACGGAACGCTTTGTTGGGTACATACGCCAACTTTCTGGAAGATAAGATTACTGGAAATGACCGTGACCTGACTGTGACAGAAACCGGAGAAATCCAGCAGAGGTGCCGGGAACTTTGGGAAAAGTGCAGGGAAACATGATACAGAAACGCCAGAAGGAGGCCGCGATTATGCGTCCTCCTTCTGCTTCGCAGTCTGTTCCATTTTGAGCGCCCCGTCTATGGCACCTTCGATAATCGGCAGGTATTCTTCAGGGCAAAGCTTCAGCTTGTGGCTGACCCGCTGCCGCTGATCGCTTTCTTCCCGCATGATCTCCGGGTTAAAATACCGTTCCACGGGAAGTCCGCAGACCTTAATCAACTGGATCATCACAGGCAGGCTCGGAATCGCACCTTGATTCTCAATGTTGGCAAGATACCGCCATTCAATCCCAACCATTTCTGCCAATGTTTTTCGTGCCAGACGCTTTGCCTCTCGTGCGGCTTTGACATCTGCGCCGAAGGTTTCAAAACCGGGACAATCTTCAACCTTTGCCATATAGCATCACCCTATTACATTGTATAATTCATACTTTGCCCGTGGAATGTTGCTATATGCAGGTTGGTTGAAGTTTATAATTCACATTCCGTTTCTTGCATTGTTCGAGAAGGAGAACTATAATGTACTCTGTGGAGGTGCGAAATGGACTATATGACATTAAAAGAGGCCGCCGAGAAGTGGGGCGTGACACCTCGTAGGGTAAATTATTATTGTGCTGGTGGGCGTATCCCCGGCGCTGTGAAAATGGCCGGTGTTTGGCTGCTCCCTAAAACTGCGGAGAAGCCGCTTGATGGCCGGACAAAACAAGGAAAGGAGCAAAAGCATGAGTAATATATTACTTCTTGAAGATGATTTGAGCCTGATTAACGGGCTTTCTTTTGCGTTCAAAAAACAAGGATTTGAATTAGTTGTTGCCAGAACCCTCAAAGAAGCAGATAGTTTGTGGATGGATGGAAAATATGATTTGCTGGTGCTTGATGTATCCCTGCCGGATGGCACCGGATTTGAATTTTGCAAAAAGGTGCGGCAAGTTTCCAAAGTCCCCATCATTTTTTTGACGGCGGCAGATGAAGAAATGAACATTATCATGGGTTTGGACATTGGTGGAGATGATTATATTACAAAACCGTTTAAGCTGGGAGTGTTAGTATCCAGAGTAAATGCACTGCTTCGTCGGGCAAAAGATTTCAGCTCCGCAGATACACAACTGGAATCCAACGGAATGAAAGTGCTTTTGCTGCAAGGGCAGGCGTTTAAGAATGGAAAGCTATTGGATTTGACTGCCGCAGAATATAAGTTGCTGTGTCTATTTATGAGAAACCCGAACATGGTACTTACCAAAGAACAGATTTTAGATAAGCTATGGGATTGCGATGGGAATTATATTGACAGCAGTACCCTTACCGTATATATGAGGCGGCTGCGTATAAAGATCGAGGATAATCCGAGTGAACCGCAAATGCTCCTGACAGTTCGGGGAATGGGATACAAATGGAATGTGATTGGGTGAGGTGGCCTATGAAAATATTTGCAAACAAAGAAATCAAAAAATTGTTTCTTGCAGTATCCGTTATTTGGGTGGCCTCCCTTCTGTTGACACAAGGGTTCTTATGGTTGTGCTATCAGCGGTTTTCTTTGTTCCTATTGCTTGTTTTCGTATTGGCAGGAGGAGCGATATTGGCGGTGGGTTGTTCTTATTTCAAAAAGCAAAATCAAGTCATGGAACAGGCGGTATCACAGCTTCAAGCGTATCTTGACGGCGATCACAATGCCCGTATTGAATGTGATGAGGAAGGCGAGCTATATCGGTTGTTTCATACTGTCAATTCTATGGCCGCTGTCTTAAATGCTCACGCAGATAACGAACTCCGGGAAAAGGAATTTTTGAAAAATACAATCTCTGATATTTCCCACCAACTGAAAACACCGCTGGCTGCTTTGAATATTTATAATGGTCTGCTTCAAGACGGGGATATGGAATTGAGTGCGGTAAAGGAATTTGCTGATTTATCCGAACAGGAACTTGACCGCATTGAAACGCTGGTGCAAAACTTGCTCAAGATTACAAAACTGGATGCCGGTGCCATCGTGCTGGAAAAAACCACAGAGAATGTGGCGGATATGATGCGGGATATTGAACTGCATTTTGCATATAGAGCCAGACAGGAAAAGAAGAAAATCATTCTGTCTGGCTCAGATCATCTTTCTCTTTTCTGTGATCGTGATTGGTTGTCTGAGGCAATCGACAATATTGTGAAAAATGCGTTTGACCATACGGAAAATGGTGATGTCATTGGCATTACATGGAGGGCGTTGCCATCAGGTATTCAAATTGTGGTAAAGGACAATGGATGTGGTATCCACCCGGAAGATATACACCATATTTTCAAGCGTTTTTATCGCAGCCGTTTTTCAAAAGATACACAGGGTATTGGTCTCGGCCTTCCGCTTGCGAAAGCAGTCATTGAAGCACATGGAGGAGCAATCGAGGTAGACAGTGAATTGGGCAGAGGGACAAGTTTCACGATAAATTTTCTGATTCCTACAAAATTGTAGGATGATTGTAGGGTTACAGTAATATTTCAGTGCTATTCTTTCAATCGTAGACAGGAAATGAAGCTTACCTGTCTACATCGCAAGAACATAAGAAAGAGGTGTTTGCACTATGAATTTATTAGAGGTCAAGAATATTTGTAAGACCTATGGCAGCGGTGAAACTGCTGTAAAAGCGCTTAGGAATGTTAGCTTTTCTGTTCCTAAGGGAGAATATGTGGCAATCGTCGGAGAATCTGGTTCGGGCAAAAGCACACTGCTGAATATGGTTGGTGCTTTGGATGTGCCAACTTCGGGCAAGGTGTTGATTGATGGCAAGGACATTTTTTCCATGAATGACCGAAAACTGACGGTATTTCGACGCAGGAATATCGGCTTTATCTTTCAGGCGTTTAACCTTATCCCGGAGTTGACGGTGGAACAAAATATTATTTTTCCGCTGTTGCTGGATTATCAAAAGCCGGATAAGAGATATTTGGAGGAACTGCTGACGGTTTTGAATTTGAAAGATCGTCGTAATCATTTACCCAGTCAGCTTTCCGGCGGTCAACAGCAGAGAGTGGCGATTGGCCGCGCATTGATTACCCGTCCTTCTCTGATTCTGGCAGACGAGCCAACAGGAAATTTGGACTCACAAAACAGCAGTGAGGTCATAGCATTGCTCAAAGAAACATCGAAAAAATACGAGCAGACCATCATTATGATTACCCACAACCGCAGTATTGCGCAAACGGCAGACCGGGTATTACAGGTATCGGATGGCACTTTGACTGATTTTGGGAGGTGCCGTGAATGAAAAACTATCTTAGTCTCATTCCCATCTCCGCTAAAGTTCACCGCCGACAAAATCGTATGACGCTGCTTTGCATTGTATTTGCTGTGTTTATGGTAACAGCAGTATTCAGTATGGCAGAAATGGGTTTTCGGATGGAACAGGCTCGATTGGTTGGTAAGCATGGAAGTTTCTCTATTGGAGACTTACTCGGCAGTTCAATGGGACAAACCCTTCTTTCTGTCGCGGTTGTTCTGTTCCTGTTGATTTTGGTTGCAGGCGTTTTGATGATTTCCAGCAGTATGAACAGCAGCGTTGCCCAGAGAACCAAATTTTTTGGAATGATGCGTTGCATTGGTATGAGTAAGCAGCAGATTATTCGGTTTGTTCGTCTGGAGGCATTGAACTGGTGCAAAACGGCTGTACCCATCGGTCTTATTTTAGGGGTTGTTACAACATGGGGGCTGTGTGCGGTACTGCGCTTTGTAGTCAGAGAAGAATTTTCTGATATTCCCCTCTTTGGTATCAGTATTTTTGGCATTGCCTGCGGTATCTTTGTTGGACTGATTACTGTACTGATCGCCGCAAATGCTCCGGCGAAACATGCCGCGAAGGTATCTCCTATCACAGCGGTGTCTGGAAATGCAGACCACGGAAAAACAATGCGTCATTCCCAGTATACAGGATTCGGAAAGATTGAAGCCCTTCTCGGTATCGGCCATGCGGTCTCCGGGAAGAAAAATTTATTCCTGATGACAGGTTCTTTTGCACTTAGCATCATCTTATTTTTGAGCTTTTCCGTTATGATCGATTTCGTGGATTATTTGATACCTCAGTCAGCTGCCACATCAGATATTGATATTGCAAGTGCTGACGGTAATGCGATTCCTCGGGAACTGCTTGCATCCATCCGTGAAATGGATGGAGTGAGAGAGGTTTACGGGCGGCGTAGTGCGTTTGATGTTCCTGCCAGATTAGATGGCGATACCGGATTTTCCGGTACAATCGACCTGATTTCTTATGATGATTTTGATTTGCAATGTCTGAAAAAAGATGGTGCTTTGAAAAGGGGGAGTGATTTGTCCAAAGTTTATGGAGACAGTCTCTTTGTTTTGGCAACATCCGATCAGGACAGTACATGGAAAATCGGCGACACTGTTCAAATTGGGGATGAAACCCTTACCATAGCTGGATTGTTAAAAAATGACCCCTTTAGCGAGGATGGATTGACAAACGGAAAACTCACATTGATTACCTCCGGAGAAACATTTATCCGTTTAACAGGGAATGATGATTATTCTCTTGTGCTGATACAGACAGCGGGGAATGTTACGGATGAAAATGTTCAGGCAATCCAAAATTCCGTAGATAAAACATATAGTTTTCGGGATAAACGCGACGAGCGTACGACGGGAACTTATATGGCTTTTGTTTTCTGTGTTTATGCGTTTTTGGCAATTATTGCACTGGTAACGGTAATGAATATCATCAACAGTATTTCCATGAGTGTGTCTACCAGAATGAAGCAATACGGGGCTATGCGTGCAGTAGGAATGGATGAACGGCAAATGACAAAAATGATTGCTTGCGAAGCATTCACTTATGCTGTTTTGGGGTGCGTTGTTGGCTGTGCTATTGGCTTGCCGCTTAGCAAGCTGCTGTATGATTTCCTTATTGCAGGACATTTTCCATCTGCGTTATGGCAGTTTCCAATTACCTCTTTGGGCGTCATTCTTTTGTTTGTCTCGATTGCGGCAATCGCGGCTGTGTATACTCCGGCAAAACGGATTCGTAATATGTCGATAACTGCAACCATCAATGAATTATAGTTTCATATGTTAATCTGCCGCACGACGGCAAAAGAAAAAAAGCCGTCGTAAAGCAGACACATTTTCACGCGCCTATGAAGCGGCGGCTTTGATTTTCAGAGCCGCCGTTTCTTTTCGTCTACCTTAAAATAACGACGACCTAACACCGTGTAAATCCACGGCGGCATATAAGGAGGATTGCCGCCGTGTCTATTTTTGCCTCTTTTCATAGTACCCATGACCTGCACCAGCTAAAAAAAGCCTGTTCCCAGCAGCGGAGCAATGCGGTCAGAAGTATGCACTATACCATGTAACTAAACAGCAAAATATACTCCATTACGCTCGTATGGCTTTATGCCGTCCGGGCGCTTTTTTGTCCCTATGGAGCCGGAACATCGGGTCAGCATGGCCCGAATTTTATCCCCGGAGCCGCGCCCCGCCGCCTCATTCAGATTTACCCAAAAAATCTGAATGGAGGAAATGCAGATGGAAGTTACCATCAATTATAACGGACAAGCTGTGGCTGTGGAGGTCACGCTGGAAGTCTATGAATTTCTTGACCGGGCCGATCACAAAACGGAGAACCTGTTCCATGAACAGCGGCGGCATTGGGATGGCCGGGAGTTTGACGAGTACATCATTACCACCGAGGGTGTAGGGGTCTACGGCGAAACGCCGGAGGAATACCTTTGCCGCATGGAAACGCTGCATGAGCTGATGGCTGTTCTGGACACCTGTACCGAGGCCCAGCGCCGCCGGTTCCTGCTCTATGCGCTTGACGGGCTGAGCCTTGCAGAGATCGGTGTGCTGTGCGGCTGCTCCAAAGTGGCTGTGTATCAAAGTGTGGAGGCGGTCAGAAAAAAATTTATAAATTTCTTTGAGAACAGGCTTAACGAATGACCTGTTTTCTGGCTACCAAGTGAAAGGGATCATTTCCCTTATCTCAGCGAGGGGCGGACAGCGGACGAGCTGCCCGCCTCTCCAATTTTCAGGAGGTAAGCCTATGAAAACAATCAATCTGCGGTGGATGTATCCCCACTACCGGCATGACGAGTTTGTGGATGTTACGGACGAGGTATGGGCAGCGATGTATCAGGCTCAGCGGGAGATGGAGAACTATGAGCGTCGGAAAGTCTACCACCGCGCCTACTACTCTCTGGACGCATACAGCTGGCTGGAAAATTACGCACTGGAACACAGCAGATCGCCGGAAGATATTTTGCTGGAACGAGAAGAAATGACCACCCGCCTGCACCTGATTGCAGCTCTGCCTGCGGCTCTGGCTCATGCCACTCCGACACAGGCCCGCCGTGTTCACGCCTACTACATTGCTGGTATCAAGCAGCCGGAAATCTCCCGGAGAGAGGGCGTCCACAGCAGCAAGGTCAGCGTTGCCATCCGTCGAGGTCTGCGGAATATGCGCCGCTGCTATGATGACCTTTTTCAATCAGAGTGAGGGCGTGCCTATGCAGACCATCAATCTCAAACAATATTATCCATTTTGCAAAGAGGACATTTTTGTGGAGGTGTCCGATGAGATCGTCGAAGCGTTTCTTCTGGATAAGAGAGCCGAGGCCGCCAGAGAACGCAAGATGTTCCGCTATAAGGCGTTTTACTCCCTCGATTGTAACGACGGAATCGAAAATGCCGCAATCGGCTGGGCGCAGCCATCGCCGGAGGATCATCTGATAGAAAAAGAAGAATTAGCCGAATATGAAGAACTGATACGGCGATTGTATGAAGCCATTTCTTCCCTGTCCCCCATACAGGCTCGCCGTGTCCACGCCCGCTATATATTGGGTATGAAAGTGAAAGACATTGCCGCAATGGAGGGTATCACACCATCACAGGCGGGAAAATCCATCCACGCCGCACTGCGGAGACTGCGCCGGTACTTTGCGCGTCAGAAATGGACGGTCAATCTATGAGCGTTTCCAAAGAAAAGAGGTGCATGACATGGACGAAAAAATTACAGCTCACTCCTCAAAAGAAGAACGGGAGAAAGTCCTGAAGGAGATCCGACAGCTTGAAAACCGCAAGAAGATTTTGGAGAACAAGCAGCGGAACGAAGAACGCAGGGTTCGCACCCGCCGCCTGATTGAGCGCGGAGCCATTTTGGAGGGTATTTTTCCGCTGGCTCCCAACCTTTCCGGCGCAGAGGTCAAAGCATTTCTGATTGCCCTGTCCCATCTTCCGGGGGCTGTGGAATTGACTGCAAACCTGCCAAAATCCGGGGACACGCCATAAGTCCCTTGTTTACAAGGGCGCACTTATACACCGTTGCCGGTGCTGTGCGCCCTGCCGGGGGCGTTGCGTACTTCGTCCGCGATGGGAAGCTACGCTCCCCAAACCCCTTGTGCGCTCTGCGCAGCCAAACACCCGCTTTGCGTTTGTCCGGCTCCACAGAGCCTGTTATCCCCTCACTGAAAGGAGGTGTTCCCCATAGATTTCTGTCATATCCCGGTCAGTATCATCAAGCGCAGCGCAGGCCGTTCTGCCGTTGCCGCAGCTGCTTACCGCAGCGGAACCAAGCTGACAAATGAATGGGACGGAATGACCCACGACTACACCCGGAAAGGCGGCATTGTTCATGCGGAGATCATGCTGCCTGCCCACGCCCCGCCGGAATTTGCAGACCGTTCTATCCTCTGGAACAGTGTGGAGCAAATCGAGAAAGCAAGGGACAGCCAGCTTGCCCGCGAGATTGAAGCAGCCCTGCCCCGTGAACTGTCCGGCGAACAGCAGCTTGCCCTTGTGCGTGCCTATGTGAAGGACAACTTTGTAGACAAAGGAATGTGTGCCGACTTTGCTATCCATAACAAGGGAACCGGCAACCCTCATGTCCATATCATGCTGACGCTACGGCCTTTGAAAGAAAATGGACAGTGGGGCGCAAAGTGCCGCAAGGCATACGATCTGGACGAGAATGGACAGCGTATCCCGGATGGGAAAGGCGGCTGGAAAAATCATCGGGAGGATACAACCGACTGGAACGATAAAGGGAATGTGGAGATTTGGCGGGCAGCGTGGGCAGCCTACACCAACCGGGCGCTGGAATCTGCCGGTAGACCGGAGCGCATTGACCACCGCAGTTACAAGCGGCAGGGCATTGATAAAATTCCCTCTGTCCATCTGGGGCCAGCTGCCAGCCAAATGGAAAAGCGCGGTATCCGCACCGACAAGGGGGAAGTAAACCGACAGATCGCCGTCGACAACAAACTGCTGAAAGAAATCAAAGCCCGCATTACCCGCCTTTATCGCTGGTCGAAAGCCGAAGTGGAAAAACCACAAACACAGCAAAGCAGCTTGACCGCTTTGTGGGAGGCCCAGCAGCAGTTGAACACTCCCCGCACCCGCACCGGCAAAATCCGGGCTTTGCAGGAAAGCGCTGCACTATTCAGCTTTTTACAGGCAAATGGCATCCAGTCTATGCAGCAGCTTCATGAAAAAATCACTGATATGAACAGCCGTTACTATGACCTGCGGGGAAAGATCGTCAAGGCTGAGCGCCGGATCGCCACTCTTACCGAACGCGGGGAGATGTGGGAACAGTACAACCAGTACAAGTCCATCCACAAGCAGCTTGCCAAAGTAAAGCCGGAAAAGCGGGAACAGTTTGAGCAGCGCCACAGCCGGGAACTGATCCTGTATGACGCAGCAGTCCGGTATCTGAAAGACTTGAAAGACAGCGGCGAGGGAATCACCCCGAAGGCATGGCAGCGGGAAATCGACCAGCTGGCCGCCGGAAAGCAGACAGACACGCTTGCCATGAAATCCATGCGGGAGGATTTGAAAGCAGTGGAACGGCTCCGCAAAACCGCCGAGCAGCTGTCCCGGCAGGAACGGAACAAGTCTCACGACCGGGAGCCGGAGCGGTAAAGGATACTGCATTTTGGCGTACCCCTGTCAAGTGCGTCGCGTTTCACGACATACCTTTGCATACAGAAAAACCGCCGTACAGGTTTCCCCATACGGCGGCAGACTGTTTATTTGCCGAACAAGTCGCTGTGTGTGCCGGTGCGGGCCAGCGTCAGCACCAGAACATCATCCTCTATGCGATAGACAAGCAGCCAGTCCGGGAGAATATGACATTCCCGATGACCTGCCCAATCGCCGGACAGATCATGGTCACGGTTCTTATCCGGCAGCGGTTCGCCCATTGCCAGCAATGCTACGACCTGCTCCAGCAGCTCAATCTTCAAGCCACGCTTTATGGCTCGTTTGTAGTCCTTTTTGAAACTGGTCGTGTACTTGACGGTATATTTGGTTTCTTTCATCTTTTCAGGTCAGCAAACAACTCGTCAAGGTCATTGTAGCCCTTTACAGACGGGTCTTTTGCAATCCTTTCCGCTTCCAGCATGGCAGCAACCGTTTCTTTGTTCGGCTGTTCCAGCCTTACCTCAAAGGGAATGCCGCCTTCACGAAGCGACTGGCGCACAAAGATGTTAAATGCCGTAGTCAGGTTCATGCCAAGTTCAGTAAACAGTGCGTCCGCCTGCGCTTTCAAATCTGCGTCCATGCGGATACTGATGTTTGTGGTATTTCCAGCCATACGATCAACCCCTTTCTGCTGGCAATTATAGTATATGCCATTTGCACGAAGAAAACAATACTTTGCACGAATATTTAACAATAAATTCATTCAAGGAGGTTATCGGCTTTATGAAAGAACTCATTTATGAAGAACGACAAGACTGAACCTATCCCCGTCATGGATTACCGCCAGTACCGCAGAGTGCGGAGGCTGGTGCATGAGTGCTGTAACTACATCGACGGAAACTGTATCGCCCTGGACGATGGGGAGGAATGTGTCTGTGTCCAGTCTATTTCCTACTCCCTGTTGTGCAGGTGGTTTCGGGCGGCGGTATTGCCGCAGGATAAGGAACTGGAAACGGCGCTGTTCCACCGGCTGAATGCAAAGAAATGCGCCGTATGTGGGGCGCTGTTTACCCCCGGTTCCAACCGGGCCAAATACTGCCCGGAATGTGCCGCACGCATGAAGCGGATCAACGCCGCAAAGCGCAAGCGGAAACAACGGGAGAAATGTCACGCTTTAGGGGCTGAAAAACCCTTGTAAATCAAGGATTTTTTCGAGGGTATCAAAGGCAGGCTGATAGATTTATCCTCCGGCCCCTAAAACGGTCTTAAAATGCGTACAGAATCCCAAGAGAAACCCCAAGGAGGAACCCTATGTCAGACAACCGAAAATATTATTACCTGAAACTTAAAGAAAACTATTTTGACGATGATTCCATCGTGCTGCTGGAAAGTATGCAGGATGGTGTGCTATATTCCAACATTCTGCTCAAGCTGTATCTGAAATCGCTGAAACATGGTGGACGGCTTCAACTTGACGAGGACATTCCTTACACGGCGCAGATGATCGCCACCATTACCCGCCAGCAGATCGGCACTGTGGAGAGAGCCTTGCAGATCTTTTTGAAGCTGGGTCTTGTGGAAGTGCTGGACAGCGGCACATTCTACATGAGCAACATCGAACTTTTAATCGGCCAGTCCTCTACCGAGGCCGAGCGAAAGCGGGCTGCGAGGCTCCAAAATAAGGCTCTTTCTGCGCCACGGACAAGTGGCGGACATTTGTCCGACATTCGTCCACCAGAGATAGAGATAGAGTTAGAGAAAGAGATAGAGATAAAGAGAGAGATAGAGAAGGTACGCCCTGAAACGGGGCACCCTTCCCACACCTATGGCCGTTACCAGAATGTTTTCCTGACGGACGAGGAACTGGCAGACTTACAGGCCAGTTTTCCCACTGTATGGGGCCAGTACATCGAAAAGCTGTCCGAATACATGGCCTCTACCGGTAAGCGGTATCAGAGTCATGCCGCCACCATCCGGCGCTGGGCCGGTGAGGACGCGAAAAAGGCGGCCCCGCCCACCCGCAACCGGGATTACAGCGTAAAGGAGGATGAAACTGTATGATTGAGATTACCGCAGAAATCCGGGCGCTGATCGACAAGGCAGCTGCCGGTATGGAATTGGCCGGGGACGAGTATATAGACCCGTCAGACGGTCTCATCCACTGTAAGAAATGCGGCGGCCAGAGGCAGACCGTTGTGCCATGCTTCGGGAAATCCGGCTACTTTATGCCGCGCTGCATCTGCCAGTGCCAGCGGGAGGCTGAGGAGCAACGCAAGGCTGCTGAAGAACGGCAGCGCCGCATGGAGCGTATCAAACGCCGAAAGGCACAGGGCTTGCAAGACCGTTATCTGTATGACTACACATTTTCCAATGATAACGGGCAAAACCCATTGATGGACAAGGCTCATGCCTATGTGGAGAACTGGAAAGAAGCATATAAGAGCAATATCGGGCTTTTGCTGTTTGGAGATGTGGGAACCGGCAAATCTTTTTTCGCCGGATGTATCGCCAATGCTCTACTTGACCGGGATGTGCCTGTGCTGATGACGAACTTTCCCACCATCCTGAACCGCCTGACAGGGATGTTCTCCGAAGACAGGGCCGACTTTATCGCCAGCTTTGACGAATACGACCTGCTTATCATTGACGATTTGGGTGTGGAGCGCAGTACCGAGTATGCGATGGAGCAGATGTTTTTCGTCATTGACAGCCGATACCGCAGCCGCAGGCCCATGATCATCACCACCAACCTGAAACTGGCCGAACTCAAGAACCCGCCTGACCTGGCCCACGCCCGTATCTATGACCGTATTCTGGAACGGTGTGCGCCGATTCTTTTTGACGGGAAGAATTTCCGGGAAGAAAATGCCGGTGCTACCCGACAGACAGCAAAAGACATTGTAAACAGTAAGCAAGACTGATTTTTTACCGGGCGGCACAGACCCGTTCGGAGAAAGGAGCGCCATGAACAGAGAACCCCGTACTATGCAGGTGGCAGACGCCGCTACTGCGTCCAGAGAGCCGGAAAACACGCCAGCGATGGTAAAGAAAATCGGTAAGACAACCTACAAGGTTCATGTCCATTTCAGCAATACCAGCACAGAAACCATGAGCGATAAAATCAAGCGTATGCTCAAAAATGAAATTCAGCAGATGTGACAGACTGATAAACGAAGCCGCCTTGTGCTAAACTGATGATGGTACGCACCAAAGTTTTTGTCAAGGAGGACACGAAAATGCTTTACACAGAAAAAGAGAAACATGAAATTGAGCGAGTAAAGGAAGTCTTTGCGGAACATCTGCGGCAAAGCCCTGATTTTGAACTGCTCTGGTCGGACAAGGTAGGCTATGTCTGGCTGACGATTGGTGTAAATCCAGTCTATGTGGATACCGGTATCAGAATCGAATCTGCCGCCGATCTCTGTTACAGGTGTTTGGATGATGTTGCTATGGATGTTTTGTATATGACGGGCAACGATCATGCACTGGAAGCAGCCGACCCGCTGGAATTGGCCGAAATCAAGCGGCGTTGGGAGCCATATATCAACCAGCTGCCAGACTATGCGTATCTCTGCAAAGACCTGCTGAACGGAAAAATGTAATCTATCAAACGAGGTGTCAGGAGCCATACGGTGCTTCTGGCACCTTTTTTGTAGATTTATGTGAATTTGATTAAAAAGTCCTTGACAATTTGTCTCTGGCAAGACGGCAAAAAGCATTTTAATTTCCTGCGGTGCGCGGCTGGCTCCCTTTGACATCCCGCAGCTTCGTAAAGTCATGGCCTATGACGAATTGGAGCTTGACCGCATCGGAGATCGGAAAACAGCGGTATTCTTCATCATTTCCGATACCACGCAGACCTACAACTTTTTAGTGGCGCTTGCTTTTTCGCAGATGTTCAACCTCCTGTGTGAACGGGCGGACAATGTTCACGGTGGCCGCCTGCCGCACCATGTACGGGTGCTGTGGGATGAGGCAGCCAACACGGGACAGGTTCCCCAGCTCGAAAAGCTGGTCGCGGTTATCCGCTCCCGCGAGGTGAGTCTTTGCCTGCTGTATCAGCAGTTGGCACAATGCAAGGCCATTTACGATAAACACGCCGAGACAATCCTCGGCAACATGGACAGCGTGGTGTTCCTCGGTGGCCGCGAAGCCAGCACCATCAAGGAAATATCCGAAAACTGGCTGTGAAAGGCCACAATCAGTATGCAGACCGACAGCCGTTCCCGTGGCCAGTCGGAAAGCTACAGTCAAAATACCCAGCGGCTGGGCCGGGAACTGATGACCCCAGCCGAACTTGCAACCATGCCGGGAGACAAATGTATTTTGCAACTTCGGGGCCTGCCCCCGTTCTTCTCTCCCAAGTATGATCTGAAACGGCATCCGAACTACCGTTATACGGCGGAGGCCGATAAACAGAAAAACGCTTTTGACCTCGACAGGCTCATTAACCGCCGCAGGCGGCCCGGTCTGAACGAGGCGTGTACGATGTATGAGGTGACTGTGCCGGACGATGCGCTCACGGAAGAGGACGAGGACATCCTCAACTATGATGACATCGACGATCCAGACGCCTTTGCATAAACGCTTCGAGACAAAGTGTCCCGAAGTTTGCAACCTGCCGCCTGCAAGGGCGGCTTTTTTGTTACCGGGAAAATCCCGGAGAAATGGAGGCTTATATGGCATTTTTCTCATCTGCAATCGACACTTTACAGACCCTCGTTATTGCTCTCGGTGCTGGCCTTGGCGTGTGGGGCGTGGTTAATCTGCTGGAGGGCTACGGCTCGGATAACCCGGGCTCCAATGCTCATGTACGGTAGAGAAGCACAAAGCAAAACAAGGATAGCCAGCCCTGCCACTATTCCGAAGTCAGGGGAACGCAATAGAAAAATTCATAGCTGTATGCTATACTTAATTAGCATTTGAACATATCAAGCTGACACAGCAATCTCTTTACTTGCCGTTAATGCGCGTCTACCAATAGTCCGCACAAAGCAAGAGTAGCGTAAAGGTATAAAAATTTCAAACTTCTTTGTAACGAAATTCCGATTTCTCCGTCTAACCTATGAAGCTGAAGGAGGTGATGACAAGTATGGACTATGAAAAACTCTATAAAGCCTACTATTTACAGGTATACTCGTATACTATTTCTCTTGCCAAAAATCGTGAGATAGCAGAGGAAATCACGCAGAACACATTCTATAAGGCTGTTTCTACAACATCACAATTCAAAGGTAAGTCAGATGAATTGACATGGCTCTGCTCCATAGCAAAAAATCTTTACCATGATGAAATGCGAAGCCGTCAGCGAGTAGCTGATGTGAGTGAAATCAATGACTTGCCATCAAATGAAAATGTTGAGAACTCAGTTGCAGATTCTGACATGGCGTTCCGCATACACCTCGTTCTTCACCGTTTGGAAGAACCATACAAAGAAGTCTTTCAGCTTCGCGTATTCGGGGAACTATCTTTTTCACAAATCGCTGCAATTTTTGGAAAAACAGAATCATGGGCGAGAGTTACTTATCATCGTGCAAAGCTAAAAATTCAAGAAAGGATGGATGAAAAGCATGAGTAAACAATGCGATATTGTTCGAGATATTCTTCCGCTGTATGTTGACGATGCTTGCAGCGAAGCAAGCGCAGAGATGGTAAAAGAGCATTTGAACGCCTGTGCTGACTGTAACGCAATTTATCAGAAATTGCTTTCTCACACGAGCGAAGATGTTCTTCACGAAGAAAGCGAAAGCGTTATTATGCGCCATGAGGCAAAAGAAAAGCAGAGAGGCAGAAAAAAGATAACGATTGCTGTTCTCGTTTCCATCGCTCTTTGTATCATTGCAATTTTTACAGCTCTCTTTCTGTTACCTATAAACATTGCTTATGAGCCTGTCAAAATCGACTTCCCATTTGAGGTTGAAGATGTCGAAAACGTTGAAATGTACCACTATGACGGAGTGCCTGCATCAGCAGAAAAGAAAGTAGTTGTTGCTGAAAATGATATAAAGACCCTGTATGATAAGTTCAAGGGCTTATCCCTAAAAGACAAAACGACTGAGGAAACTGCCGGAGCAGATGTGACCAGCTTTAGATTTAACCTCTCAGATGGAACAAGCTACGATTTGATTTACGCCTGCTATGGGGTTAAAAACGGCGAATTGAAGTCAGCAGCAGGCGGTTTTAAGTATTTCACAAGTGCGGATATCGGCTCTTATTGGAACAATTTGAATACGGAACTTGAGGCAATTCCTATCAATGAGAGTGAATTGCCGTGAGCAGATAGCAAACCCAGCCGAGCCTGTCAACGGTCAAGATGAACGGCGCAAATGCGCCGCCGTTGACAGCCCCGCCCGTCTTTGCTGTTCGGTAATCAAGAGGGCGACAGCACAAGATGCTGCCGCCCTCTGCCATTATTCAGAAAGGGGGATTTTCCATGACCGAACACGAAAAGTATCAAGAACATATCCGGCATACACACGATGCCTTTTGCAAGACTGTTATTCGCCACGCTGCCATAGACGCAGCCCGGAGCATACGGAGCCGCCGCAAGCGGGAAATCTCGCTTGAATATCTGATAGAAGAAAAACACTATCCATTCAGTACCACAGATAAATACTTTGCGGAGCAATCCGGCATGACCAGCTATCCGCTTTTCGTCTGTGGTCAGATGGTGCTTTTGGAAAGTCCAGAGCTTGCCGCAGCCCTGTCCGCACTATCACAGATGGAACAGGAAATCATTTTCTTGTACTACTTCCAACGATTGACGCATAGGGAGATTGGACGGAGATATGGACGGGCTGGCAACACAACCGGGCGGCGTATTCAGATGATTTTACGGCGGCTACGGGCAGAGTTGGAGGGTTTGTCCTATGAGCCAGCTACTTCCCTATGAGACAATCGTTAAGGCAAGCGAGGGCGACCCGGAAGCTGTTGCCGCCGTCCTATCCCATTATGCGGGATATGTCCGCTCTTGTGCGAAAATGGACGGACAGATTAACACGGATATGCAGGAGCATATCGTCAGGCAACTGATAGAAAGCCTGTTGAAGTTCCGCTTTGACCGCTAAACAGAAAAGTTGTATAATTAGAGCCTGACAAATTAAACTTCAATGAGGGTAGAGCAAATGGAACAGATTATCAATTATAGAGACATACCCACAGATAAAAGGATTGACATATTAAATGCTCTTGAGCGAATAGGTTTTTTTCCGGCATACGGCGGCGTGAGAACAATGCAGCAAATTATGGAAAAGTCAGTTCCAGGTTCAGGCCCACAATTCTATTTCGTTTTCCGTGAAAATGAGTTGATAGGGTACAATTTTCTCATTGGGGACACTAAGAAATATAAAGCGTTCCCATGGCTTGCTATTAGCAATATGGATGAGCAGAAGTTGACTGTTTGTGAAGAACTGATGAAAATACAAATTGCCTTTTTTGAAGAACTCGGAATGCAAAAGATAGCAGATCATTGCGTTAGGATTATGGAAGATTACAGAAAAGGAATTGGAAAGCGGAAAGAAAGCGATTGCAGATAAATTCCATTTGAAAAACGGCTGACAATTTAATACCGCCGCCCATCACAGCGGCAGATAAGCAGTAAATCTTGAAAAGGTTTACTGCTTTTTTTGCGCCCATTTTCAAAAATCTTTGGCAAACCACACCGCCGGATTGTTGTAGGGAGCAGACAGGGAAAATAAAAAAATTTTCGCTGCGTTTGCCAAAACGCCCCCTTTTCACCGTTGTAGTGGTGAACAGCGGGCAGAACACGCCGCCGCAATCGCTATATTGGTGGAGCAAGCCAGTATATCCGCAAACCAGAGCCGCCGAGGAAAGCGGTAGTTTTTTAGAGCAAGATTCTACCACGGTGCCAAAATCCGCATATCTGCGGTTTTGCCCCTTTGGTAAATCTTGTTGGGGAGTGCCTTCCCCAAACCCTGCTCATGCGCCCTGTCGGGCGAGAAAGGAGGTCAACGCTTGAAGAAAAAATACAACACACCCCACCGCTGCCATGTGGTCAAAACCCGCATGACCGAGGAAGAATACGCCGACTTTACCGAGCGGCTGAAACACTATGACATGAGCCAAGCCGAATTTATCCGGCAAGCCATTACACGGGCGACCATTCGCCCCATCGTTACCGTTTCCCCGGTCAATGATGAACTGTTGTCCGCCGTTGGCAGGCTGACCGCCGAATACGGAAAAATCGGTGGCAACCTCAATCAGATTGCCCGCGCCCTCAACGAGTACGGCACACCATACAACGCCCTGTCCGTTGAAGTCCGCGCCGCCATTTCTGACCTTGCTGCCTTGAAGTTTGAAGTCCTGCGAAAGGTAGGTGACGCTGTTGGCAACATTCAAACATATCAGCTCTAAAAATGCGGATTATGGCGCAGCCGAGCAGTACCTCACCTTTGAACATGACGAGTTTACCATGAAGCCCACCCTTGATGAAAACGGGCGGCTCATGCTCAGGGAGGACTATCGAATAGCCACGCTGAACTGCGGCGACGAGGATTTTGCCGTTGCCTGTATGCGCTCCAATCTCCGCTATGGGAAGAACCAGAAGCGGGAAGATGTAAAAAGCCACCACTACATTATCAGCTTTGACCCACGGGACGCGGTGGACAACGGTTTGACCGTAGACCGGGCGCAGGCGTTGGGCGAGGAATTTTGCCGGAAGCAGTTTCCCGGACACCAAGCCATTGTCTGCACCCACCCGGACGGACACAACCACAGCGGCAATATCCATGTGCATATCGTTATCAATTCTCTGCGGATAGAGGAAGTTCCGTTCCTGCCTTACATGGACAGACCGGCAGACACCCGCACCGGGTGCAAACACCGCTGCACAGACGCGGCGATGGAATACTTCAAAGCCGAAGTCATGGAGCTGTGCCACCGGGAAAATCTCTATCAAATCGACCTTTTGCATGGCAGCAAAAACCGCATTACCGAGCGTGAGTATTGGGCGCAGCGGAAAGGGCAGGCAAAGCTGGACAAGGAAGCTGCTGCCTTGCCAGCCGAGGAGCAGCCAGCCAAGCCCACGAAGTTTGAAACAGACAAGGAAAAATTGCGGCAGACCATACGCACCGCGCTGTCCTCTGCCGCAAGCTATGGCGAGTTCGCCGCCGTTCTCTTGCAACAGGGCGTGACTGTCAAGGAGAGCCGAGGGCGGCTATCCTACCTCACGCCGGACAGGACAAAGCCCATTACCGCCCGCAAGCTGGGAGATGATTTTGACCGCGCTGCCGTTCTTGCCCTTTTGGAACAGAACGCCCACAGAGCCGCCGAGCAGACCGCAACCGTACCCGAATACCCCCGCAACATAAGGGAGCGTTTGCAGGGCAAAAAAGCTGTCCAAACCACCCCGGAAAAGGACGGTATTCAGCGCATGGTTGACCGGGCAGCGAAGCGAGCGGAGGGAAAGGGCGCGGGCTATGATTGCTGGGCGGCAGTCCACAATCTGAAACAAATGGCGGCTACCGTTGCCGCCTACGGGCAGTACGGCTATTCGCCGGAGGAGCTGGACGCAGCCCTTGTATCCGCCAATGCGGATTTACAGGACAGCACCGCCAAGCTGAAAGCCCTGGACGCTGCTATCCGGGAGAAAAAGGAGCTTCAGACACAGGTGCTTGCCTATGCCAAGACCAAGCCTGCCCGTGACGGTCTGAAAGCGCAGAAAACGGAAAAAGCCCGCAGCGCCTACCGGGAACGGCACGAAAGCGATTTTATCATAGCGGACGCAGCCACCCGTTATTTTCGGGCGCATGGCGTTTCCAAGCTGCCAAGCCATAAAGCCCTGCAAGCGGAAATCGAGCGGCTTACCGCCGAAAAGAACGCCCATTACAACGAATACCGGGAGAAAAGAGCCCGTGTCAAGGAGCTGCATACCGTGAAAAGCAATCTTTCTCAAATCCTGCAAGGCGAGAAAGACAGAGAGAAAAAGCACGAACATGAGCGTTAAAAACCGCCCCGAAACGATACCAAAACGGGGATATGCCCTGCACCCTATCCGCAATACTGCCCACCTTTGAAACGGGGTGCACAGCGCAGGAAATCCCCGAAAATGACACCGAGAAACTACATTTTTACCGACCTATCCGCTTATACCAGCGGAAACGGCAGAAAGGAGCGAGAAATGCCACGCATGAGCAAAAAGCGGCGGTTGGAATGGAGCTTTTTCCTCAACCACCGAAACCGTATTACCTACAATGACCTTTGCCGGGGCTGCACACACGGCTGCAAGCAGAGCTTCCGGGCGATTATCGTCCTCTGCCCCCGGTATTTCTCTAAGAGATGGAAACACAGGGAGGACACCGCCAATGGCAGATAACCGCAAATATTACTACCTCAAACTGAAAGAAAACTTCTTCGACAGCGATTCCATTGTGCTGTTGGAGGACATGAAAGACGGGATTTTGTATTCCAATATCCTCTTGAAGCTGTACTTAAAATCGCTGAAAAATGGCGGCAGATTGCAGCTTGACGAGCATATCCCCTATACCGCCCAGATGATAGCCACGCTGACCCGTCACCAAATCGGGACGGTGGAACGGGCATTAGCCATCTTCCAGCAGTTAGGGCTTGTGGAGCAGCTTGACTGCGGGCTGCTTTATATGACCGACATCGAGCTGATGATCGGTCAATCCTCTACCGAAGCGGAACGGAAACGCGCCGCAAGGCTTGAAAATAAGGCACTTTTGCCGCCGCGGACAAATGGCGGACATTTGTCCGACATTCGTCCACCAGAGATAGAGATAAAGAAAGAGATAGATATAGAGTTAGAAAAAGAGGGAGAGTTAAAGGGACAAGCCATCGACGGCAGCTATGGCAGATATGAGAATGTATTTCTGACTGATACGGAGCTTTCCGAACTGCAAGCGGAGCTGCCCGAAAAATGGGCGTACTACATTGAGCGGCTTTCCGGCTATATCGCGTCCACGGGCAAGAAATATAAAAACCACGCCGCCACTATCCGCAGATGG
>NZ_QULN01000069.1 GCF_003481705.1 Butyricicoccus sp. OM04-18BH | reverse complement strand
CCATGCACGAAGCTGTGAACGGAACCACTGGCAACACGGCCTATGCGTTTTACCGGGCCAGGCTTTTTCGGCGGCTTTTGCTTTGCCAGCTTCTCCCGGGCCTGTTCCAGTTTTTCGCCTTGGGACTCCATGTGGAGCTTTGCCGCCGCAGCCTGTTCCTGCTGGCTCTTTTTGCGGAACTTGGACTTCGGGACACTTTGTCCCGAAGTGTCGGAAGCCTCCGGCCCGGGCTGTTCCCCGTCAGGGGCGTGGGCGGTCTGCGACCAAGCCTCCTCCTTGGTCTTATTCGTTTTTCGTTTCATTCTTCATATCCTCCGGGCGGGTAGTCAGTAGGTCATAGATTTCTCCGCGAGGGAACCGATCCACAAACGGAATGGTTACATTTCCATAGAACAACAGCCCCTCGCCGGAATTGCTGTGTGTGATATAGGAAAGCTGATGCTCGGAAATACCGAGCTGTTTTGCCAGAATGGTACGGTCACTCTGCGCCTGCGAAAGTAGAATCATAAAATCCGTGTTGTCCAGAATGTTCTCGATTTCCCGGCTGGCCAAAAGGTCTTTGACGTTCTGCGTCAAAGCAGACGGCACACATCCTTTTTTACGCAGCATTTTCCAGACCGCTACAAAGTAGCTGGCCGTCAGCGGATCGCGGAGCAGAATATGAAACTCGTCAAAGTAGCACCAAGTCGCCGCGCCCTCGTGGAAGTTCTGATCCACCGCCTGCGAAACAAACTCATTTGTGATGTGCATTGC
>NZ_QULN01000068.1 GCF_003481705.1 Butyricicoccus sp. OM04-18BH | reverse complement strand
CCGCTTTCTGCCCTCGGACACCTTTGCTTTAAGCTCCGTCTGCTCGGTCTGTGTCTTTTCCAGCATGGTGTTGAAATTCTGCTCACTGATACGCCCTGCAATCATATCCTCATAAAGCCGCATGACCATTTTGTCCAGAACCTCAATCCGTTCCTCGTCCCTTGTAAGGGAGCGTTCCATTGCTTCCCGCTGTTCCCGCTGCTCTGCTTCACAGGTATTGGTCAGGCGGTCGGCAACCGCTTCCCCGTCCATCAGGGCAGCTCTGGCACATTCCCGGATTTTCCGCAGCACATGGCTATAAAGGGTGTCATAGTCAATCCGGTGCTGGGTGCAGTGGTTCTTTCCAAAGGCATTGTAGGTCTTGCAGGAATAAATCTGCTGGGGATGTTTTGCGTTTGTATAGCGTATCGTCAGCGACTTCCCACACTCGCCGCATTTTATCAGTCCGGCAAACAGGCTGATTTCATTAGTCTGCCCCGGACGCTGGCGGGATTTCAGCTTGTTCTGCACAATGTCAAAGCTCATGCGATCAATCAGCGGTTCATGCTGCCCCTCCACCACAATCCAGTCCTCCGGCTTCTTTTCCCCAATCGTGCCGATTTTGAAACGGTAGTCTTTTTTCTGGGAAGCAATCGCCCCGGTGTAAACGGGATTCATCAAAAGGTCTTTGATAACGGAGAAGTCCCACATATACCGTCCGTTTTCCGGGTCTTTCTTTTCCCATTTGGTTCGGGTATTGCGAAGCCCCCGTTCCCGGTTCCACCATGTGGGGCAGGGGATTTTTTCTTC
>NZ_QULN01000067.1:471-827 GCF_003481705.1 Butyricicoccus sp. OM04-18BH | reverse complement strand
GGCCCCGTCTGGAGCGTGTGGAGGCCGATGTCATGGGAAACTTTAAGCGGCTGGGCGTTTCCTCGGAGCCGATGGACGGGCGGGCCCGCCTTGCGCTGCTTCATAGCCAGATGCATCCGGGGAGCCGCGAGCCGTTCCGCTTTTCGTGGAAAGACATCCCGCAGACCGGGCTTGGCACAAAAGACTTTATTGCCCCGGACAGTCTCGACTTCCGCCAGTCCCGCACATTCCGTATCGGCCAGTATTGGGGCGCGGTGTCCTACTTGCAGATTATGGCATCGGAGCTTTCGGATAAGCTGCTGGCGGAAATCTTGGAGCTGGATGCGGAAATGACCGTGACCATGCACATTCAGACC
>NZ_QULN01000067.1:0-461 GCF_003481705.1 Butyricicoccus sp. OM04-18BH | reverse complement strand
GTGACCATGCACATTCAGACCGTGGATCAGCTCAAGGCAATTAAGACCATCAAGGGGAAAATCTCGGACATCGGAAAAATGAAAGTGGAGGAACAGAGAAAGGCTGTGCGCTCCGGCTATGACCCGGATATTCTTCCCCCTGACCTGATTACATTCAGCAAGGACGCAGCGGAGCTTCTGGCTGATTTGCAATCCCGCAATGAGCGAATGTTTCTGCTGACCTTTACGGTGGTAAACCTTGCTCCTAACCGCCAGCGGCTGGAAAACGATGTGTTTACCGTGGGCGGTATCGCGCAGAAATACAACTGCGCTTTGCGCCGTCTGGACTGGCAACAGGAACAGGGCTTTGTTTCCTCGTTGGCCCTTGGTTACAACGAGGTAGAAATCCAGCGCGGTATGACCACCAGCTCCACAGCCATCTTTATTCCTTTTATGACAAGGGAGCTCCGCATGGCTGGGCA
>NZ_QULN01000066.1 GCF_003481705.1 Butyricicoccus sp. OM04-18BH | reverse complement strand
AGATAGCGGTTCTGCCGGATGAGCGTACTAATCTGGTGATCGACCTGACTCCACGACAGCGTTATCCTGTCGTATACCTTTCTGTCGATACTGCGCTCGAATGCAATACCCTTGCCATCGTGATTTTCGCTGTAACCACCGTAAGCACGACCGCCCCAGCCGTACTCGTTTTTCAAAAATTCAATACGTTCTTTCTGCGTATGATTTTCCGCATAAAACTCAGAAATGCGCTTTTTGCCGTGCTCTATGCCGCTGCCGCTGCGCAGCATTTCGTCTATTTCGTCCTGCGTAATAAAAGCAGCGCGCACCGGTTCAAAACCGTCTGCGGCAGCATAGAGCGCTGTCATGTGCTCAGTACGCTGCAAGCGTTCTGCCGCATCTTCGGAACGCTGCACATTGAAGCAAAAGCGGCAAAGATTGCTGTTTTGCTGCACAGCGCGTGCGTAGTCCGTCATTTCACCGGTCAGTACAGTGCGCTGTGCAGGGTCACTCAGCGCTGCGGTCAGCTTCTCGACAGCCGGAGGGAAAACATCGTTAGCAAATTCCTTTGTCTGCGCAAAAAAGCCTTGCTCCCGCGCTTCCTCGCTCATATCGTGATAGGTGTGCCAGATTTCCGATGCAAGCTCGCGATATTCGTTAGGCTTTGCATCTGTCAGCTCTGCTGCACTCGCATACTGACCGTTCTTCAGCAGCGTGGAGATACGATTAGCTGCATCTTCATAAGTCAGTACAGCAGCACGCGGCGTGCGGGTATCGTGACCGCGTGCAATACGCAGACCATTGCTGTCAAACCAGAGGGAATGGTCAATGTTATGGACGCGCACGCCTGCGCCGCCTAT
>NZ_QULN01000065.1 GCF_003481705.1 Butyricicoccus sp. OM04-18BH | reverse complement strand
TCGTAATCAACGCCGTTTACGCGGATATAAGACGCGCCTGCCGATACGGTGTTGGACTTTGTGCCGACCTTGAGTGTAATATCATCGACTGCGTAGCCGGAGGACGGCTTAACCGTAAAAGCAACATCCTTGCCGTCGCGCACCGACGAGCCGGAAATATCCTTGCTAATCGTGAGGTGCGACGCCGACTTGATGGTAATGCTGTGGCTGGTGTCGATGCGCTTTGCCGTAGCCGACACATAAACCGGCTTATCAACATCGTTGACATACAGGTGCAGCACACCATCGCTGTCAGTTTCCATCTTGCAGGTCTTGCCCGCAACGCGGATAGAGGTCGCATCTGCATCTACGGTGCGGCTGCTATCGTCCAGCCGGAGCGTTACCTCGTCCAGCGCATAGCGGTCATCATCGGTGACATAGATTTCGAACTCAATGTCTGTGCCGTTGTCTACGGTGCTGCCGCAGTCCTTGCGGATACGAACGCCGGAGCCTGCCGAAGTGTCAACGGTGAGGTGGTCGGTGTCGTAGCTGCTTTCGGCGCTGACGGTGATATTGCTCTGAAGGTCGGTCAGATAAACAGTGCAGCCGTCGCTGTTACCGGACACGCGATAAGCGTTAGACCCTACAAATACCGTATTGGTGTTCGGCGTGCTGTACGCTGTCTTGCCGTCTGCTTCGAGCGTCAGCGCGTCAATCGTATAGCCGCGCTTTGCCGAGAAAGAAACGGTATAATTGCTGCCTTTCTTGACAATATCGCGCGAAATTTCGCTGCTGATGCCGCGTCCGGTGCGAACAGTGACAAGCACCTCGTCGCTGTCCGGCTGACGTTCTGCGGTTTTCAGTTCAATCGTGGTCGC
>NZ_QULN01000064.1 GCF_003481705.1 Butyricicoccus sp. OM04-18BH | reverse complement strand
CTGGTGGTCGGCGGCAAGGAAGGCTTGCAGCCCATTGAAAAGACGGTCATTGACCGCTGTGTGCGTTTGGTGTACCGGGAACAGGCGCTCGGACTGGAAACTGCAAAAACACCGCTGTTGCAGGATTTGTACGAAGAGCTCTTACGCCAGCCGGAGCCCGAAGCCCGGCGCGTGGCAACTGCCTTAGAGCTTTATTGCACAGGCTCCCTCAATCTCTTTAACCATCCTACCAACGTCAAGACGGACAGCCGTGTGGTGTGCATCGTTCTGAAAAACATGGGCGAAAACCTTAGAAAGATTGCAATGCACATCACAAATGAGTTTGTTTCGCAGGCGGTGGATCAGAACTTCCACGAGGGTGCGGCGACTTGGTGCTACTTTGACGAGTTTCATATCCTGCTCCGTGATCCGCTGACAGCCAGCTACTTTGTGGCAGTCTGGAAAATGCTGCGTAAAAAAGGATGTGTGCCGTCTGCTTTGACGCAGAACGTCAAAGACCTTTTGGCCAGCCGGGAAATCGAGAACATTCTGGACAACACGGATTTTATGATCCTGCTTTCGCAGGCGCAGAGTGACCGTATCATTCTGGCAAAACAGCTCGGTATTTCCGAGCACCAGCTTTCCTATATCACACACAGCAATTCCGGCGAGGGGCTGTTGTTCTATGGAAATGTGACCATCCCGTTTGTGGATCGGTTCCCTCGCGGAGAAATCTATGACCTGCTGACTACCCGCCCGGAGGATATGAAGAATGAAACGAAAAACGAATAAGGCCAAGGAGGAGGCTTGGTCTCAGACCGCCCACGCCCCTAACGGGGAGCAGCCCGGGCCGGAGGCTTCCGACACTTCGGGACAAAGTGTCCCGAAGTCCAAGTTCCG
>NZ_QULN01000063.1:509-902 GCF_003481705.1 Butyricicoccus sp. OM04-18BH | reverse complement strand
GGTCGCGTTCTTTCAGTTCCTCTGTCACGCCATGATGCTTCGCTTTCTGTGCTACCAGCGACTCGAATTTGTCCATCGCGCGGCGATCCAGCTTGTTCAGATAGTGGTTCAGCTCGCAATTCCGAAGCAACTCCATCAGTTCCTCCGGCAGGTACTGCTTCATGTACCTCAGACGCGCTGCGCCCCATTCGCCGTACTCCGGCTTTACCAGATCGGGGTGCATCTTGCCGTCCGGTCCCTCGTGGTAATATACTTTCTTCGGCAGTTTTGCCATCTATAACAGCTCCTTCCTTTGTCGGTTCAGATACTCTTTCGGTACCTTTATTATACAACATAGAAGGCTGTTCCGCAATACGATTTCGCGTTGTAAATCGAAAAAGTTTACAACCGTCT
>NZ_QULN01000063.1:0-499 GCF_003481705.1 Butyricicoccus sp. OM04-18BH | reverse complement strand
AGATAGTGGTTCAGCTCGCAATTCCGAAGCAACTCCATCAGTTCCTCCGGCAGGTACTGCTTCATGTACCTCAGACGCGCTGCGCCCCATTCGCCGTACTCCGGCTTTACCAGATCGGGGTGCATCTTGCCGTCCGGTCCCTCGTGGTAATATACTTTCTTCGGCAGTTTTGCCATCTATAACAGCTCCTTCCTTTGTCGGTTCAGATACTCTTTCGGTACCTTTATTATACAACATAGAAGGCTGTTCCGCAATACGATTTCGCGTTGTAAATCGAAAAAGTTTACAACCGTCTAAGTTCTTCATAGACTGCTCAATTGAGCGTAATGCCGTTTCAGACGCTTCCTGCGTAATCTGTCCAACGAGCGCAAGCTCGTCCGGCGAGAGGTTCCCAGTCGGGATGTCCGAGCTATACTGCGTCGGATCAAAGCCGCAGCGCCGCAAGACACAGTAAGCAGTTGACTTGACCGCAATACGGATCAGATCGGTGTTGTCAGTG
>NZ_QULN01000062.1 GCF_003481705.1 Butyricicoccus sp. OM04-18BH | reverse complement strand
ATGCACTGGTTCATAATCTCGTTGATTTCCCGGATTTCCCATTGCTTCGGCTCGTCAAAAGCATGGTTCAAGGCTTCCTTGTAGAGCTGCTTGGAACAGACCATGCTCCCGGTGTACTTATCAAGATACGCCTGTATCATTCCGGCTTTGGTGTCCTCCGGCATAAAATCCCGCTGGTGTTCTTTGAGATACCGCTGCATGGTGGGGCTGAAAGCCAGCTTGAACCTGCCGCTTCGGTAAATCTCCATAGCTTCTGCCCACATCTGCTCGATATAGGCTCTGGAAGCGGCTTCGTCCTCCAAAATGTGAACCTCCGCCTGCTCCGGGTACACCATGACCGGGATAAAACGGCGGTTGCCTGAACGGTCAAGGGGCAGGAAGTCAAGGGCATTGGAAGTGCCGCCAAACACGCACTGACGGGGGCGGTCTGCCGGGTGGGTTTCATAAGGTATCTTGTAGACCTCTTTCTGTCGGCTTAAAAATGACTTGATTTCCTCAATGCTCTTGGCGTTGGCGGTTGCCATCATTTCCGACATTTCGATAATCCAGTGACCTTGCAGCTTGCGGTACACATTGTCATCGTCCAGCTTCCGCAAATCATCGGAGAACCACTCGTCCCGGACTGCCAGCAGACGGAAGAAAGTGGACTTGCCAGCCCCCTGACCGCCGACCAGACAGAGCATGATTTCAAACTTGCACCCCGGCTGAAAGGCTCGTGAGATTGCACCCAGCAGGAACAGCTTCAATGCTTCATAGGTGTAATCGTCTGCGTCAGCCCCCAGAAAGTGCCGCAGGCAGAAACGGATTCGCTCTGTCCCGTCCCACACAAGGGTATTGAGATAGTCCCGGATGGGATGGTACTTGTTTTCATTCGCCACAATCCCGATGGCGTTATCAATCTTTTTCTCATTGGT
>NZ_QULN01000061.1 GCF_003481705.1 Butyricicoccus sp. OM04-18BH | reverse complement strand
TACTGCTGAACCAGCATAACATAGAACATATTGCCGTAATTGTACCGCCAGCCGCCATTTTTCGCAGTAGAAATAGCGTTTTTGTAAGTAACACGCACACCGCCAGAGTGCTGCTTTGCAAAGCTCTCCGCCAGCTCAAAGGAGTATTTCTTACCGTTTTTCGCTACATAGTCAAGGAAACCGCCGCCGTAGTTGTACGCCTGTACAATGCTGTCACCGTCTACACCGAGCTGCTTTGCTCTTTTAACCAGTTCGGCATAGTATTTGCAGCCCTGATTGATAGATGCTTCCTTGTCCTTGATTGCACCGGGCGGCAGTCCGGCACTCTCCGAGGACTGCATAACATCAGCCAACACGCCGCCGCTCTCGACTTGAATAATCGCCAGCAGTGTGCCCACATGATCGGAGATACCGTACTGCTTGGCGTATTTCTCTACAAGTGCCTGCAAGGCGAGAACTTCCGGGGATAGGTTTGCCGCAGCCGAACCGAATATCGAATTCAGCAGTCCTTGCAGATCGTTGCGGTACTTATCCAGCAGCTCCTTCAGCGTTGTGCGCTGCATTTTCGTAAATCCGTACTTGTCCGCAGCCTGGTCAGCAGTCAGTGCATTGATCTGCACATGAAGGATACGGGTTTTATTCACGACCGTAATCCACTTGGTATAGGGGTTCATATCTTTGTATACCTGCGCCAGAATCGCTTTTTTCTTATCGTCGATTTCGATTACATCAAGGCCGTCTTTTTCGGTTGTTTTAACTGCAAACACAGCTAACACTTCAACATCGTTGGCATAGTTACCCTCATAGACAACCTGATCGTAACTTTCGCCGGACAGCACTTCTTCGCTCCATGCAAACTGCGCATTGACATAGGCCGTCTGGACGGTCGAGAGCTTGTCGTTTTCTGCCGCCTGCGCGTCGGC
>NZ_QULN01000060.1 GCF_003481705.1 Butyricicoccus sp. OM04-18BH | reverse complement strand
TACTGCTGAACCAGCATAACATAGAACATATTGCCGTAATTGTACCGCCAGCCGCCATTCTTCGCAGTGGAAATAGCGTTCTTGTAAGTAACACGCACGCCGCCGGAGTGCTGTTTAGCAAAACTCTCCGCAAGCTCAAAGGAGTATTTCTTACCGTTTTTCGCTACATAATCAAGAAAACCGCTGCCGTAGTTGTACGCCTGTACAATGCTGTCACCATCTACACCGAGCTGCTTTGCTCTTTTAACCAGTTCGGCATAGTATTTGCAGCCCTGATTGATAGATGCTTCCTTGTCCTTGATTGCACCGGGCGGCAGTCCGGCACTCTCCGAGGACTGCATAACATCAGCCAACACGCCGCCGCTCTCGACTTGAATAATCGCCAGCAGTGTACCCACATGATCCGAGATACCATACTGCTTGGCGTATTTCTCTACAAGTGCCTGCAAAGCGAGAACTTCCGGGGATAGGTTTGCCGCAGCCGAACCGAATATCGAGTTCAGCAGTCCTTGCAGATCGTTGCGGTACTTATCCAGCAGCTCCTTCAGCGTTGTACGCTGCATTTTCGTAAATTCGTATTTGTCCGCAGCCTGGTCGGCAGTCAGTGCATTGATCTGTACATGAAGGATACGGGTTTTATTCACGACCGTAATCCACTTGGTATAGGGGTTCATATCTTTGTATACCTGCGCCAGAATCGCTTTTTTCTTATCGTCGATTTCGATTACATCAAGGCCGTCTTTTTCGGTTGTTTTAACTGCAAACACAGCTAACACTTCAACATCGTTGGCATAGTTACCCTCATAGACAACCTGATCGTAACTTTCGCCGGATAGGACTTCCTCGCTCCACGCAAACTGCGCGTTGACATAGGCCGTCTGGACGGTCGAGAGCTTGTCGTTTTCTGCCGCCTGCGCGTCGGC
>NZ_QULN01000006.1 GCF_003481705.1 Butyricicoccus sp. OM04-18BH | reverse complement strand
AAAAAACTCTCGAAATTTCAGGTTCGCACTACAACCTTGTTCATATCGAACAAAATTTTAAGCACATCGTTGTTTAATTTACAAGGTACAATCTGCTGTTTTCAAGCATTTTTCAGAACTTTTCGAAGTTCTGAACTGCTTTTCAACAGCTCATTTATTATATCAGACTGTTTTTCATTTGTCAAGAACTTTTTCAAAACTTTTTTCGAAGTTTTTGAATCAGATCTTTCAAAAATCAAACTTTTCTGACCGCCGTCTCTTTCGAAACAGCTTATTTATTATATCAAACTGAAATCCGTTTGTCAAGAACTTTTTTCATTCTTTTCAATCCGCTTTTCAGTTTGACCGCCGCGCCTCTCAGCGACAGCTTTAATAGAATACCACAGCACTCCCCCTCCTGTCAACATAAATTTTCAGTTTTTTTCATATTTCTTATAACTTGTCGTTTTCTGTTTCCTCTGTTATAATAAGTATAGAACGCTGCGCACCAAACCGCAGCGTTGCTTATACCTACCATAATCATTCTAAAGAGGTGCTTCTCTTGCCGATAAAAATTCCCGACAGCCTGCCGGCGCGTGCGGTTCTCGAGAGCGAAAACATCTTCGTTATGACCGAACACCGCGCAACGACCCAGCGCATTCGTCCGCTCCGCATCGCCATTCTCAATCTGATGCCGCTCAAGATCGTGACCGAGACGCAGATCCTGCGCTGCCTGTCCAACACGCCCATTCAGATCGAGGTCGACCTCATCCAGACCAAGACCTATCACTCCAAAAACACGCCCGAGGATCATCTCCTGACGTTCTACAAGACCTTTGACGACATTCGCGACCAGAAATACGACGGTTTTATCATCACCGGCGCACCGATCGAGCTGATGCCGTTCGAGGAGGTCGAGTACTGGGACGAGCTGGTTGAAATCATGGAATGGACGAAAACGCACGTTCATTCCACCCTGCACATCTGCTGGGGCGCGCAGGCCGGTCTTTATTACCATTACGGTATCCCAAAGTATGAGCTTTCGCATAAAATGAGCGGTATTTTCAAGCATCACGTGCTGTTCCCGCACGAACCGCTGATGCGCGGCTTTGATGATCTGTTCTGTGCGCCGCACTCGCGCCACACCGAAGTCCGCGCCGACGACATCCGCAAGCATTCCGAGCTGCGCCTGCTCGCAGAGTCCCACGAGGCCGGTGTTTATATCGTAGAGGCCGTCAACGGCCGGCAGATTTTTATACTCGGCCACGGCGAATACGACTCCGACACGCTGAAAAAGGAATACGAGCGCGACCTCGCGAAGGGCCTGAACCCTGATGTGCCCAAGCACTATTTCCGTAACGATGACCCGTCTGCGGACGTTCTCGTCACCTGGAAAGCGCACGCCCACCTTTTCTACACCAACTGGATCAACTACTACGTCTACCAGACCACTCCTTTCCAGCTGGAAAAACTGTAATAAAAAGCTCCGTTTCCCGGCACACTGCTGCGGAAACGGAGCTTTTTTCGACTTTATTCGGTGATTTTTTCGCCGGTCACGATCGCACGGGGCGAACCGGTCAGCTTTTCGCCTGTATACGGTGTGTTAATTCCCTTTGATTTATACTCGCTGTATATCTTCTCGCTGTCCCAGTCGAGCAGCACCAGACGGGCATAATTTCCTTCTCGGACGGCGCGGCCGGTCAGGCCATACACCTCTGCCGGATTTTTGCTCATTTTTTCGAGAAGCTGCATCGGAGTCAGGCGGCCGGTTTTGACCAGATACGTGTTGCACACGGAAAACGCGGTCTCCAGACCCGTGATGCCCGAGGGCGCCTTGGCGAAGTCGCGCGCCTTTTCCTCTGCGGTGTGCGGCGCGTGGTCGGTCGCGATCATATCGATCGTTCCGTCCGCGAGCGCTTCAATGAGCGCCTGACGGTCCGCCTCTCTGCGCAGCGGCGGATTCATACGCGCACAGGTGCCGTGCGCCGGAACATCATCCTCGGTCAGACTGAGGTGATGCGGCGTGACTTCGGCATAGATTTTCGCGCCGAGCGCCTTGCCCGCTCGAATGAGCGCGGCGGACTGACCGCTCGAAACATGCTGAAACAGCACGCGCGCGCCGGTATCGAGAGCCAGCGCAATATCGCGCGCGATCATGGAGGTCTCCGCTGCCGCCATCGCGCCCGGCACGCCGAATTTTTTCGCGGCTTCCGAGCCGTAGTTTACGCCCGGAGAGGGCACGAGCGAGGGCTCTTCCTCATGGAACGACAGAATAACGTTGCGCTTCGCTGCCTCGACCATCGCGCGGCGGCACAGTCCCGCGCTCGTCAGATTGATGCCGTCATCGGTCAGACAGGGCGCTCCGGCCGCGAGCAGCGCATCAAAATCGGTCATTTCCTCGCCCTTCAGGCCCTTCGTGACCGCGCCGGCCTGCAAAACCTGAACCGGACAGTCCTTCGCCTTGTCCGTGACATAATGGATGATCTCGGGCGTGTCGCAGGTCGGAACGGTGTTCGCCATGCAGATCACCGTCGCGTAGCCGCCTGCCGCAGCCGCAGCCGCGCCGGTCAGTACATCCTCCTTCTGCGTCTGGCCGGGGTCGCGGAAATGAACATGTCCGTCCACAAAACCGGGCGAAACGGTCAGTCCTGCCGCATCAAAAACCCTGCAGTCCGCCGGGGCGTCGATTTTTTTCGCGATCTTCGCGATCACCCCGTCGTTCCCGATCAGCACATCAAGCTGCGCGTCCGTTCCCGTCCATGGATCGAGCACGCGGCCATTCTGGATAAGTAACATAGAGAAGCCCTCCGTTTTTCCTGCGGCAGCTCATCTGCCCGGATTTTTCTAATTATAGTCTATCATAAATCCGCAAAAACCGCAACGAAAACGCCGCCCTTCTCCCCTTCCGAAAATTGAAAAACAGGCTTGACATCTCTATTCTACTATTGTAGAATATAATCAATAAAAGGTATTTTACATTTGTAGAACAAGGAGGGTTGACTATGGCACAGACAAAACGGCTTCCCGATGCGGAGCTTGAGGTCATGCAGACCATCTGGACGCTCACGCCGCCCGTCACGGCGGCAGAGGTGCAGCAGCACGCGAGCAGCGACTGGAAAATGACGAGCGTGCTCACGTTCCTGTCGCGTCTCACCGACAAGGGCTTTCTGTCCTGTACCAAGGAGGGACGGCAGAACCTGTATACGCCGCTCATCTCGGAGGAGGACTACCGCCAGCGCGAGAGCGTCGGCTTTATCCGACGTCTGTGCGGCGGCTCGGTGAAAAATCTCGTGGCGAGCCTGTCGGACGCCGGTGCGCTGAGCGAACAGGACATCGAAGAGCTGCGTGCCTTTCTGGACGCGCAGGAGCAGTGAGGAGGGGATCTTATGCGGATTTCGTATATGCAGATTATGAACAATCTGATGCAGACCGGACTGACCGTTTCGCTCGCGGCGCTCGTGCCGCTGCTGCTGCGCCGCGTGCTCAAAAAGCGCTATCCGGCGCGTGCGGTCTGTCTGGTCTGGGCGCTGCTCGCGCTGCGGCTGCTCGTTCCGGTGCAGCTGACGCTGCCGGAAGCGCCGGTGCAGGTCACGCCGCGCACGAATTATGTGATGCAGGACGACCGGATGCTGTTCGAGCAGGCCGGTCTGCCGGTCGAGCAGACGCCGGCCCGATGGGTAACGGACGAACAGGCGGCCGCGCTCAGCCATGCAGGCACAAGCCGGACGACAACCTTCAACCTGACCGCAGTCCTGCTCGGTCTGTGGCTCGCCGGCGTCGTCATTTCCGCCATCCGGCAGGCTGTCAGCTACGGAATGCTGAAACGGCGGCTGGACCGCACAGCAGTATCGGCGGAACGCGCCGACCTGCTCGACGTTCTGGCCTCTCAGCGCAGCGGTCTCGGTATTTCCCGGAAAATTCCGCTTCTGATCTCCCCTGCCGCAGACTGCCCGATGCTCGCGGGTTTTATCCGCCCGGCGCTCTATCTGCCGGACGAGAACATTTCGACCGCAGATGCCGCCTTCATCTTTCGCCATGAGCTGACGCACTGCCGCCACGGCGACCTGTGGCTCAAGCTGCTGCTGACAGCGGCGCAGTGCGTACACTGGTTCAACCCGCTCGTATATCTGATCGTGCGCTTCGCGCAGGAGGATATTGAGCTTGCGTGCGACGATGCGGTCGTTCGCGGACAGAACGCAGCCTACCGCCGCGCCTACGGCGAGACCATCCTCCGCTCCGCTGTCGCGCAGTCCAGACGGCGGCAGTCGCTCGTTTCCTGCTTCGGAGACGACAAAAAGACGCTCATGCGTCGGTTTGAGGGTCTGTTCGACAAGTCGGTCAAAAAGCGCGGCGCAGCGCTCATCGTGCTCGTCGCCCTGCTCACCGCCACCCTCGGCGGCACGATCGCCGTCGGCACGAAAAAAGACCCTGCGGCAGCTGAGGCGCGCGCGCTCCTCATGGCGAACACCTTCGCGCAGGCCTATGTGGACGAGGATGCGGCGGCATATATGAAATACCTCGCCCCGGACAGCGACCTTGCGAAATACGATGATTATTTCTCGACCGGCGCCGCGGTCTACAGGCGCTATGTGACCCGGTATGACCCCGAAACCGGGACCGCGCTCATCGTTTTCGAGTACGTATGGGACGCGGACCGCGTAGCCGCAATGGACGTCCATGCGCCGTCGCCCGGCGTTCCGTTCCGCGAAGCGGTACGGCTGCACTTCACCGGCGAGGGAAGCGATATGCTGATCTCCCGCATGACATTTGAGGTCAGCTCGGACTCGTTCACCTCTGACCCGAACAACAACTATCTTGTCTCCTCGCTCGACGACTTCAAGCTGCTGTACGCAAATGACCTCGGTCTGCCGGATTTCGTCGCGGCTTCCGACGGACTGACCATCGGCAGCGGCGACCCGACGCAGGCGGCGGAAACCCTGCTCGGCCTCTCTCCGGCGGCCAGCCAGCTGAGCGGCACCGACAGCGCTGCCCCCGACATCACCAAGGTAACGTTTACCTTCCGCGACAACAGCAAGGTCATCCTGACCATGGTAGACCAGTTCGGTCAGGGCTGGCTGCCGCAGGACTGGACGGACGGCAAAAACGCCGCTGACCGCAGTGCGGCCGACCTCGCGCAGCAGTACGCGCGCGGCCTGCTCCACAAGAGCGGACAGTATATCTACCCCATCCTTACCCCCGAAAAGCAGCAGGAATTCATCTCGCAGCAGTACGATATGACCGGCGGCACGCAGTGGACCTGGAAATTCGGCTCCTCTTCCCCCTCTGTGCGCGACTATGTGCTCGTCCCGACTGACGACGACAGCGCGTACCGCATCATCTGCCGCATGGACGGCGGCGGCATCGGTGATGTGCGCACCGGCTATCTCGTGCAGACCACCTGTGAGGACGGCGGCCGCCGCATGATCTCCGACGTCACTGAGCTGTCCGACGCGGACATGACGCAGAGCGAGCTGTTCCGTCTGTATTACAGCACCGGTCTGGCTCTGCCCAGCCTGCCCGACGAGGTCGGCAACTTCAGCGGTCTGCCGCGCACCGACTCCCTGACCGCCGCGCAGGATGCCTTCTACTACTTCGGCAATCCGGTCGACGGCTCGAAAACCGGCTGGATCGCAGATGTGACCCAGATCCAGAGCATCGTGCGCTCCGACATTCGCGGCGGCGCGTATATTGATATCGTTCAGCTGACCTTCACCGACGGCAGCGACCCGATCAATGTCCAGATGGAGAAGACCGGTACGGGTTACTGGAAGCCGACCGGCATTCAGGAGGATGTTTCCGCCATGAGCGGCGCAAATGTGCTCCCGGTCAGCGCGGACGCCTTCGGTGCCCTTTCCTTCGCCAAGCTGCCGACGCTGAATACGGGCGACATTATCATCTTCAACTTCGGCAGCAAGCCTGTCGACGGCGTAACGCTCGTCAATCGGCTGGTAAACGCAGCCGGTTCCCCCCGTTATCAGAACATGACCGACGACGAGACCACGCTCACGCGAACGAACAGCGGCTACGTCTACACCATACCGCAGAGCGTAAGCGAGCTGCTGGCCTCCGACCTCAGCGTACCGTTCTACCATGCGCTGACGCTCGAATACACGGATGCGCAGCACATCCGCCACACGGCGGTCGCGGCCTACATGACAAACGCCATGACGCAGTTTGAGAACCCGCCGCTTCCCTCCGGCGACTATTACAGCGATGCCCTCGGCTGCACCCTCAAGCTGCCGCAGGAGTTCCGAAACGTGGTTTCCGCCAACATCAATACGGACGGAACCATGACCTTCTTCGTGAAGGATACGGACAGTGTACTCATGACGCTGACCGCGCAGCTGCTCTCTGTTCTCAAGCGTGATTTCGGTGAAAACTGGGCGGAAAACTATCCGGTTCCGATCCGGCCGCTCGCAGAGCAGGACGGACTGGCGTACTTCCTGATTTACCCGTCCGATGTGCAGTACGACCCGGCGGATGAGCAGGCCGCCGCGCAGTATAAAACGCTGTTCGAGGGCGCGCAGCGCATTTCCCCCGAAGATCTGGTGCTGGATGCCGACCTGCATGACACCTCGGTCTATGAGCGGCGCAATATGGAGGATACCGAACATTACGGCGACCGCACGACGGCGGAGCTGCTGCTCTATCTGCCGATCTCGGACGGCGCCTACACCGAGGGTATCCTGGCGACGCTCGATGCGCGCTATCGCGAGGATAAAGCCGCGTTCGAGCAGGCGCTGCGCGCCGCGGACAGCACGGCGCAGTCGCTCTGGGCGCAGCATCTGGCCGCACAGTAAACAAATAGGAACAAAAAGGGCTTGCTACTCCCGTCCGGTTTTGGTATACTATATAGGTAATCCGGACGGGGTTGTAGCTCAGCTGGTCAGAGCGTTCGCCTCACACGCGAGAGGTCGTGGGTTCGAGCCCCGCCAACCCCACCAGAAAGCACTCACTTTTGTGAGTGCTTTTCTTTTGCCGTATTGCAATCTGTTCTCGCACAGTTTTATCCCCAGGTCTGTGCAAAACTTTTGGGATAACCCGGTGCAGGAATGCAAAAACCGCCGCACAGCTTTTTCGCTGTGCGGCGGTGATTTTTTTACTTATACGGATCATCCGGCTTGAGGTAGCAGCACTTTTTGTACTTTTTGCCGCTGCCGCACGGGCACGGATCGTTCGGGCCGGGCCTGTTGCCGGCACGCTTCGGGGTCGGTGCGACCGAACCGTCGGACGCGCCTGCGGTGCCGGTCTCCTTTGCGACCTGCTCGCGCTTGGGCTCCTCACGGGTGCGCACCTGCGCAAGGAAGATCATGCGGACGGTGTCCTCGCGGATGGAATCGATCATCGCATCGAACATATCGAAGCCCTCGCGCTTGTATTCGACGACCGGGTCATGCTGGCCGTAGGCGCGCAGGCCGATGCCGTTTCGCAGCTCGGTCATGGCGTCGATGTGATCCATCCACTTGCTGTCTACGTTCTTGAGCAGAACGACGCGCTCAAGCTCGCGCATGATCGGAGCGGTGAGCGCCTGCTCCTTGGCGTCGTAGACCTTGTGCGCCTGCTCGGCAAGCTCGGCGGTCAGCTGCTCGGCGGTCAGATCGTCGCACTCCTCGGCGGTAAACGTGCAGTCATCCGGGCGCAGGAAGATGCCGATGAACGGACGGCGCGCCTGCTCGACCATTTCGAGCGAGATCAGATGATTTTCGCCGATCGCGGCGTGTACCGCGTGCGCGATGGTGTCGTCGATCATCTTCATGATGCTGTCCTTGACATCCTTGCCCTCGAGAACCTGAAGACGCTGCGCATAGATGATCTTGCGCTGCGTATTGAGTACGTCGTCGTATTCCAGAACGTGCTTGCGCGCCGCAAAGTTGCGGGACTCGATCTTTTTCTGGGCGCTCTCGATCGCGCCGGACAGGATCTTCTGGTCGATCGGCTCATTCTCGTCGATGCCGAGCGTATCCATCATGTTCTGAATACGCTCCGAACCGAACAGACGCATCAGATCGTCCTCGAGCGAAATATAGAAGCTGGACTCGCCGGGGTCGCCCTGACGGCCGGCACGGCCGCGCAGCTGGTTGTCGATACGGCGGGACTCATGACGTTCCGTGCCGAGGATATACAGGCCGCCGGCCGCACGTACCTTTTCCGCGTCTGCGTCGGTCTGCGCCTTGTGCAGCTTGTACAGCTCGTCGAACTTCTTGCGTACCGCAAGAATGCCCGGGTTGTCGGTCTCCGCATGGCCGTTTGCCTCGTAGACCATCTTGTCTACAAACATCTTCGCCGTGCGCTCGTCCAGCTCGCCCTCCTGCACCTTGCTCTCGGCCAGCTTGATGAGGCCGCGCTTGAGGTCGTCGAGCGCCAGCGTCTCGGCGTTGCCGCCGAGCATGATATCGGTACCACGGCCTGCCATGTTGGTGGCGATGGTGACGGCGCCGTACTTGCCGGCCTGCGCGACGATATCCGCCTCGCGCTCATGATGCTTCGCGTTCAGCACGGTGTGCTTAATGCCCTTTGCCTTGAGGATCTTGGACAGCTCCTCAGACTTCTCGATCGAGATCGTACCGACCAGGATCGGCTGGCCCTTGGCGTGGCATTCCTCGATGCGCGAAATGATCGCGTTGATCTTGCCGCGCTCGTTCTTGTATACGGCATCCGGGTTGTCCTTGCGGATGACCGGCTTGTTGGTCGGGATCTCGATGACATCGAGCTGATAGGTGTGGCGGAACTCCTCCTCCTCGGTCAGCGCGGTACCGGTCATGCCGGACAGCTTGCCGTACAGGCGGAAGTAGTTCTGGAAGGTGATGGTCGCGAGGGTCTTGCTCTCGTGCTGGACCTTGACGCCCTCCTTCGCCTCGATGGCCTGATGCAGACCCTCGTTGTAGCGGCGGCCGAACATCAGACGGCCGGTGAATTCATCGACAATGATGATCTGGCCGTCACGGACAACATAGTCCACATCGCGCTGCATGACGCCGCGCGCCTTGATGGCCTGATTGATATGGTGCTGGAGCGTGGTGTTCTCCGGGTCGGACAGGTTCTCAACCTTGAAGTACGCCTCGGCGCGCTTCTGGCCGTGCGGCGTAAGGGTCGCGGTCTTTGCCTTCTCGTCGACGATGTAATCCGCCTCGATGTCGTCCTGCTCCTCCTTCGCGTCAACCTCCTTGACGCGCAGGCACTTGAGGCCGACGGCGAAGCGGTCCGCGATCTCGTACATCTGCGAGGACTTCTCGCCCTGACCGGAAATGATCAGCGGCGTACGCGCCTCATCGATCAGGATGGAGTCGACCTCGTCGACGATCGCGAACGCATGGCCGCGCTGGACCATCGCCTGCTTGTAGATCGCCATGTTGTCGCGCAGGTAGTCGAAGCCGAACTCGTTGTTCGTGCCGTAGGTGATGTCTGCGGCATACATTGCCTTGCGGGCCTGCGGCGGCACCTCATGGATGACCAGACCGACGTTCAGACCGAGGAAGCGGTAGACCTTGCCCATCCACTCGCTGTCGCGCTTTGCGAGGTAGTCGTTGACGGTTACGATGTGGACGCCCTTGCCGGTCAGCGCGTTCAGATAAGCCGGCAGCGTCGCCATGAGGGTCTTGCCCTCGCCGGTCTTCATCTCCGCGATACGGCCCTGATGCAGGACGATACCGCCGATGATCTGGACGCGGTAGTGACGCATGCCGAGCACGCGCCACGAAGCCTCTCGGCAGGTCGCAAAAGCCTCGGGCAGCAGCTGGTCGAGCGTCTCGCCGTCCTGATAGCGTTTCTTAAATTCATCGGTCTTTGCGCGCAGCTCCTCATCGGAGAGCTTCTTGTACTGCTCCTCCAGCGCTTCGACCTTATCCGCAATGGGGTAGATCTTCTTCAGCTCATGCGAGGAATGCGTGCCGAAGATCTTGGTAAAAAAGTTTGCCATTACTTGTATTCAGCCTTTCAAAAGGGCATAGCTGCCCCATTCGTTCATACGGGTTTATTATACCACATTATAAAGGATAAACAAATAAATTTTTTGTGAACGGTTGAAATCTCCTCGGAATTCCCTCTTTTCGACCGAAAAAATCCCCTCGTCTAAGACGAGGGGATTTGATCTTACTTTGCGTAGTCGATGGCGCGGGTCTCGCGAACCATGTTGACCTTGATCTGGCCGGGGTAATCCAGCTCGTTCTCGATCTTCTTGGCGATGTCGCGCGCGAGCAGAACCATTGCATCGTCGGATACCTTGTCCGGGTTTACGATAATGCGGATCTCGCGGCCTGCCTGGATCGCATACGAACTCGAAACGCCCGGCGTTTCGTTCGCGATGCTCTCCAGCTTTTCCAGTCGCTTGATGTAGTTCTCGACGTTCTCGCGGCGTGCGCCCGGACGGGCGGCGGAGATCGCGTCGGCTGCCTGAACCAGGCAGGCAACAACAGTCTTTGCCTCGACGTCGCCGTGATGCGCCTCGATGGCGTGAACGATCGCCGGGGATTCCTTGTACTTTTTGGCAAGGTCTACGCCGATCTGGACATGGCTGCCCTCGACCTCGTGGTCGATCGCCTTGCCAATGTCATGCAGCAGGCCTGCGCGGCGCGCCTGAACCGGGTCGAGACCCAGCTCGCTCGCCATCATGCCGGCGATGTGCGCGACCTCGATCGAGTGCTGAAGAACATTCTGGCCGTAGCTCGTGCGGTAGCGCAGGCGGCCGAGGATCTTGATCAGCTCGGGGTGGATGCCGTGGATGCCGGTCTCGAAGGTAGCGCGTTCGCCCTCGCTCTTGATGATCTGCTCGACCTCGCGGCGGGACTTTTCGACCATTTCCTCAATGCGTGCCGGATGGATGCGTCCGTCCACGATCAGCTTTTCGAGCGCCAGACGCGCGATCTCGCGGCGTACCGGGTCGAACGAGGACAGGGTAATCGCCTCAGGCGTGTCGTCGATGATGAGGTCTACGCCGGTCAGCGTCTCGAGCGTGCGGATATTGCGGCCCTCGCGGCCGATGATGCGGCCCTTCATCTCATCGTTGGGCAGCGGAACGACCGAGACGGTCGCCTCGGAAACGTGGTCAGCCGCGCAGCGCTGGATGGCGGTGGAGATGATCTCGCGGGCAGTCTGCTCGCTCTCGTCCTTGAGCCGCTGGTTGATCTCGCGGACCTTGACGGCAGCGTCATGCTGCGCTTCGGCCTCGATCGAGTTGACGAGCATTTCGCGTGCTTCGTCGCGCGTCATGCTCGCGATCTGTTCGAGCTTTTCTACCTGCTCGTCCTTGATGCGCTGGAGCTCGTTCTCCTTCTTCTGTACGGATTCCAGATGACGGCTCAGCTCTTCGTTCTTGCGGTCGAGGGTGTCGCTCTTCTTGTCGAGCGCTTCCTCGCGCTGAATGAGACGGCGCTCGAGCTGCTGCGTCTCGTTGCGGCGCTCCTTCAGCTCGCGGTCTGCCTCGACGCGCTGACGATGGATCTCGTCCTTCGCCTCGAGCACGGACTCGCGCTTTTTGGTCTCACCGGCCTTGATCGCCTCGTTGATGATGCGGGTCGCCTCGGTTTCAGCATCGCCGATCGCTTTTTCGGCAACGCTCTTGCGATAAAGAAAACCAATGACAACGCCCACAGCGAGACATACGATACCGGTGATGATCGGTATGATGATTTCGGTCATGTTAAGGTGTGTCCTCCTGTTGATAAGATAGGACAGCTCCTGCCTGTCGCGGCGACGTTTTTGACAAATTTATATAAAATACGCCCTCTTCCCCGCGGTATCGGGGGAACGGGAAGCGCAAGCTTATATTGTTCAGCAAAAATGCCGACCACAGCGGACCGGTGCTGTCGAGAAAATGCGTGTGGTGTCTTCGGACACCGAAACGAGCGTACACCGCAGTATCAACCTATGCGGACACGCTGCAATAATGCCCCCTGAAAAAAGCTGCACGCTGGCACTGTGCAGCCCGTAGGCGCCGCACCGGACGCCTCCGGCGCAGTGCCATATCATATGAGTATTATTATACATCTAATTGTAAAGCCTGTTCGTCAAACTGTCAAGAAAAACACGGTCCTCCCCCTGCGGATTTTGTCGTTTTTTGAAAACACGGCTCTTCCTGCCTTGAGAATAGCTGTGAAGTCTGCTATAATAATGGCTCAAAGAGCAGTAAAAGGCATCGGCTCCTGCTCCTGCGGAAAGAAAAAACCGGTTTTCGGGGGTGCTCCTGTGGCAAAGACGATCAATGACGTATATCTTCAGCTGTTTCATCGGCTGCGCGACGGCGGCGACCCGCAGCCCTCGATGACCGCGCGCGAGCTGACGGCCGTGGCGTGTCATGCCGACCGCGCCCATACCGCCGCCTGGGCGCATTCCTATCTGGACAACGCGACGGTGGACTACGCGAACATCCTATGCGACCGCGTGCTCGGCGGCGAGCCGCTCGCCTACATCCTCGGCGAATGGGACTTTTACGGACTGACCTTCCGCGTGGACAAGTCCGTGCTCATCCCGCGCGCGGACACGGAAAAGCTGTGCGAGCTGACCATCGAGCAGGCGAAGCCGCGCATTTCCCCGCGTATCCTCGACCTGTGCTGCGGCTCCGGCTGCATCGGCATCGCAGCGGCGCACGAGGTCGAGGACGCGCGCGTGCTCGCGGTCGACCTGTCGGACGGCGCGCTGCGCCTGACGCGCGAGAACGCACACCGGCTCGGCGTGAGCGGCCGTCTGCTCGCCATGAAGGCGGACGCGACCATGCCGCCCCCGGGCGGCGTCGGCCCCTTCGACATCATCGTTTCCAATCCGCCCTACATCACGCGCAGCGAAATGGCGCAGCTCGACCACAGCGTCGCGGATTTCGAGCCGCACGAGGCGCTGTACGGCGGCGTGGACGGTCTGGACTTTTACCGCGCCATCTGCGAAAACTGGAGCGATACCCTCGCCCACGGCGGCATTCTTCTGTTTGAATGCGGCTGGAAGCAGGCCGATGCGGTCGCTGAGATCCTGCAAAAGTACGGTTTCTCCGACGTCTGCATCGAAAAAGATGATGCCGGCGTGCCGCGTATCGTCATCGGCCGCTCACCGCGCGAGGACGACGATCTGACAAAATAACCTCTTGACACTCCCTCCCCAGAGGGAGTGTGAGACTGTCGAAAAACTTCGTTTTTCCGACAATCTGTGTTTTGACTTCGCAAAACACGGACGTCCGAAAGTTCCCATACGGAAACTTTCTCCCTCTTAGAGTACGAAAACCGAGGTACACGCCCCCGGTTGCTCTCATTAAATATTTTTGAGGATAGAGGCCTACGGGCTCGTGCATTTGCTACGCAAACGCTTTTTCATGCGCGCTACCGCGCGGCTGCCGTTCCTGCATGAAAATAAACTTTATCGACAGACTGAACACTCCCTCACCAGAGGGAGTGTAATTTTTACCATTTTATTTTATCGGACAAATGTTCGATTTTTTCTTGCGTTCCGTTCGGCATCCTGCTATAATGGTCTTATCGAAAACCGAGAGGGGCGCGCGCCCCTATTTTCCATAGAGGAGGCTAATTTATGGCTACGAAAAAGCAGCTTGAGCCGGTTGCACCGGCAACGGACAAAAAGAAAGCGCTCGCCAACGCGCTCAGCCAGATCGAAAAGCAGTTCGGCAAGGGCTCGGTCATGCGCCTCGGCGAAAACACCGGCATGACGGTCGAGCACATCCCGACCGGCTCGATCGGCCTCGACCTCGCGCTCGGCATCGGCGGCCTGCCGCGCGGCCGTATCATCGAGATTTACGGACCTGAGTCCTCCGGTAAGACCACGGTCGCTCTGCACAGCGTAGCAGAGGCGCAGAAGCTCGGCGGCACGGCGGCATTCATCGACGCGGAGCACGCGCTCGACCCGGTCTACGCCAAGGCGCTCGGCGTTGACATCGACAGCCTGCTGGTTTCGCAGCCGGACACCGGTGAGCAGGGCCTCGACATCGCGGAGGCGCTCGTGCGCTCGGGCGCGGTCGACATCGTCGTTATCGACTCGGTCGCGGCGCTGACCCCCCGTGCCGAGATCGAGGGCGAAATGGGCGACTCCTTCGTCGGCCTGCACGCCCGCATGATGAGCCAGGCGATGCGCAAGCTCGCCGGTTCGATCGCAAAGAGCCAGTGCGTCGCGATCTTCATCAACCAGCTGCGCGAAAAGGTCGGCGTCATCTACGGCAACCCGGAGGTCACGACCGGCGGCCGCGCCCTCAAGTTCTACGCCTCGGTCCGCATGGAGGTCCGCCGCATGGAGCACCTCAAAAACGGCACCGAGCTGATCGGCAGCCATACCCGTGTCAAGGTCGTCAAGAACAAGGTCGCGCCCCCCTTCAAGGAGGCCGAGTTCGACATTATGTACGGCGAGGGCATCTCGCGCACGAGCGAGCTGGTCGATCTCGGCGTCAAATACGGTCTGGTCAACAAGTCGGGCGCCTGGTTCTCGATGGGCGATACCCGTCTGGGTCAGGGCCGCGACGCCGCCAAGCAGTACTTCAAGGAGCATCCGGACATCGCCGATGCGGTACAGCGCGAGATCATGATCAAGGTCGAGGAGGAACGCTCCAAAAATTCCGCAGGCGCGGCTGTCAAGCTGTCCGAGAGCGTCGCGACCGCACCGGCAGAGAAGCCTGCCGCACCCAAGCCGTCGTCTGCCAAGGCGGTTTCGATCGACGCGGACGATTTTGACGACCTCGACGACGAAGAATGAACGAGGATAAGTACCGCGCAGCGCTGGACGCCGCCGCAAAGCAGCTCTCCTGCCGTGCGCTGAGCGCGAAAATGCTGCGCGGCAAGTTGCTCGCCAAGGGGCACGACGAGGAGGCCGCGGATTACGCGCTCGCGTGGCTGACCGAGCGCAGCCTGCTCTCCGACGGGCAGTTCGCGGAGAGTGTCGTGCGCAGCTATGCCCGGCGCGGCTACGGCGCGGCGCGCATCCGTCAGGAGCTTTCCCGGCGCGGCATTTCGCGCGAGGACGCGGACGCCGCGATGGAGCTTTTCTCCCCTGCCCTGCCGCAGATGCTTTCCTTGCTCGAAAAGCGGCTGCACGGCGACCTTTCCGACCGGAAGGAAGTCGACAAGGCGGTCGCCGCCCTGCAGCGACGCGGTTTTTCGTGGGGCGACATCAAAAACGCTCTCGAGGAATACGGCGCATCTCTCGACATCGACGAATAATCTTCACCCCCTCCGCGCACACTTTTGTGCGGAAGGGGTGATTTTTTGCGCAGAAATGCAAGACTTGCTGTGACAGGAGCGCTCGCCGGAGCGGCGAACGGCTTTTTCGGGGCAGGCGGCGGCCTGTTCCTCGTGCCGCTCTTCACGAAATGGTGCGGCATGGAGGAAAAGCAGGCCTTCGCGACCTCGGTCGCGGTGATCTTTCCGCTGTGCGCCCTGTCGGCGGCGGTGTATTATGTCCGGGGCGGCCTGCCGGTTTCGTCCTCGCTCGGCTATCTTCTGGGCGGCGCGGCAGGCGGCGTGCTCGCCGGACGCATCTTCGGGCGGCTGCGCACGCTGTGGCTGCGCCGTGCCTTCGCCCTGCTCATCCTGTACGGCGGCATCCGGGCGGTGCTGCTGCTGTGAGCGCGTTCGTGGTCGGTCTGCTGACCGGCGTGCTGAGCGGCTGCGGCATCGGCGGCGGCTCGCTGCTGCTGCTCTGGCTGACGCTCGTGCAGGATATGCCGCAGTTTACCGCCGGAGGCATCAATCTGCTGTATTTCCTCGCCTGCGCCCCGGCCGCGCTCGTCTCCCACCTGAAAAACCATCTCATCGACCGCGGCGCGGTCAAATTCTGCGTGCCGTTCGGCGCGATGACCTCGCTCCTCGCCTCGTTTGCCGCCGCCGGGACGGACACCTCCCTGCTCCGGCGGCTGTTCGGCGTGCTGCTGCTCTATATCGGCGCAAAAGAATTGTTTACAAAACGGAAAAATCCGGGAACCGACCCGAAGCCTTCCTCGTCTAACCGGGTAACAAGAGAAAACCATGGCGGCTCTCCGCCGCGCAACCCGTGAAACGAGGTGTCTGTTATGAAAAAACGACTGCTTCCCCTGCTTCTCGCTCTGCTGTTCACGCTTTCCGCCTGCGGCGGCGCAGGCTCCGGCGATGCTTCGTCTGCCTCGGCGGCGGCCGGAGATATGTCCATGGATACGAACGGCTGGGCGGAGAGCGCCGATACCGCCGACGGCGGCTCTGCGGATTTTTCCGCCGTGCGGCAGAACGCCAAGCTCATCCTGCGCGCCGATCTAACGCTTGAGACGCAGAATTTCGACGCGGCCTCCGCTGATCTGGAAAAACTGACCGCCGAGACCGGCGGCTACATCGAGTCGAGCAGCCTTTCCGGCGACAAGGGCAGCCGCTCGGCCTACTACACCCTGCGCATTCCGCAGGAAAAATTCGAGACGTTTTACGCGCAGCTCGGCGACCGCGCACATGTGGTCTACTCCTCCCGTTCGAGCGAGGACATCACCGAGCAGTATACCGACATCGAGACCCGGCTCGCCACGCTCCAGACCAAGCACGAGCGTCTGCTCGCCCTGCTCGATCAGGCGGGCAAAATGGAGGACATCATTTCGCTCGAAAACGCGCTCGCGGACTGCGAATATGAGATCGACTCGCTGACCGGCTCCAAGCGTCATTATGACGATCTGGTCGGCTTCTCGACCTTTTCCGTCACGCTCGATGAGGTGCAGACTCTGACCGCCACCCCCGAGGGCAGCGGCTTCGGCGCGCAGCTGACGCAGGCGGCAAAGACCGGCACGCGCGGTCTGGTCGATTCGGTCCGCGCGCTCATTCTCGGCATCGTCATGTTCTGGCCGGTCGTTCTGCTGCTCGCGGCAGGCGGCGGCACAGCCGTTGTGATCACGAAAAAGCGCCGGAAAAAGCGCGAGGCCGAGTGGGCGGCACAGGCCGCACAGCCCCTCGTTCCGCCCGAAAAAGAAGAGAAGAAATAACAGAAAAGAACGAAGGCACCGATCAAAAACCGGTGCCTTCGTTTTACTATTCTGCGTTTTTCGTCTCATCGAGCAGCTCCTTCGCGTCGATGCCGAACAGCTTCGCCAGCGCGAGCAAATTGGATGTGCTCGGGTCGGACGTGCCGCTCTCCCACTTGGATACCGCCTGCCGGCTCACGCCAATCGACTCCGCGACAAACTCCTGCGTCATTTTGCACGCCCCTCGGTGCTGCTTCAGCACAGCGCCGAGCGTTTTCGCGGTCTCGGCCTTTTCCGCCCGGACGGGCGCGGTGCGCAGATATTTCCGCAGCGCCCGGATCAGCAGCACGAGCACATAAACGGATACGCCCATGACGGCAAGCGTTGGAACGATCGTATACAGTGTCATTACCATGGCACTTCCTCCTTTTCTGCGCTCAGTATAATAGAAAAACTCCGGTTGCACAACCAACTATCGCGCAACCGGAGTAAGAAATCATGATTTCTTTGTTTTTTTCTCGCTCAGCATCAGTCCGCCGAGGGCGAGCGCCGTGCCGACCCACATCACCGGCGTCATAGTCTCGTGCAGGATGAGCGCGGAGGCGATGATGGTGATGACGGGCGAAGCGTAGATGTACACGCTCGTTCGCACCGGACCGAGCAGAAAGACCGCGCGGTTCCATGTCACAAAGCAGGTCGCGGACGCGAGCAGGCCGAGAAACAGCAGGTTCGCCAGATGCACCGGCGTGCCCCATGCCGCGATGCCGGCCGGGAGACCCTCGATCGCCGTCGGGATGAGCAGAAACAGGAAGCCGTAGCCGAAAATGCGGCAGGTCAGCGGAACGGTCTGGTAGCCCATGTGACCGAGCACACGGATGAGCACCGAGTAAACACCCCAGACAAGGGCTGCGCCCACGGTCAGCAGCGCGCCGACCGGACTGAAGTGCAGCTCGCTCACACCGGCGAGCGACACGAGCGTGATGCCGGTCATCGCGCAGACAAAGCCGCAGAAAAACCAGATCGACAGCTTTTCCTTGAGAAAGGCGGCTGCGATGAGCGCCGTGAACAGCGGCGCCGCCGCCACGATCACGCCAACGAGCGAGGCGGAGATATAGGTCAGCGCGATATTTTCCATGAGAAAATACAGCGTTACGCCGGTCAGTCCGGCCGCCGCGAACAGCGCTTCATGCCATTTTTTCTGCGGACGCATCAGGCCGTGTCCGACGATGAGCAGCGCGAGAAAGCCGAGCGCAAATCGCGCGATCATGATCTCGATGGGCGAAAAAGTGCGCAGCAGCACCTTGGTCGAGACGAACGTCGTGCCCCAGACGAGCACGCTGAATGCGCCGAGCAGGTGTCCCTGCAGGCGATGATTGTTCTGTGTATCCTGCATTTCGAATTTCCTTTTTCTTTCGGGTTACTGCGCGGCCTCGTCCGTCTGCGCATCACTGCTGCTCTCGGCAGCATAAACGCGCGTCCAGTTTTCCTGGCCGAAAAATACGCTGTACGGCGCAGGCGAGAAGCCGTTGATGAGATTTTTGCGGATGATGACCTGCTCCCGCTCGAATGCGATCGGGATAAAGGGCATCTGCTCCGCGAACTGCTTGCAGAGCGCGCTCCGGTCGCCGCTTTTCCGCGCCGCGGCGAGCGTTCTCTCCATGTCCGGGTCATGGTAGCCGCCGAAATTCAGGCTGCCTCCCTGCGTCAGCAGCGGCCGCAGATCAAAATCCGGCGTAAGGCGCGTTTCGCCGTAATACAGGTCAAACGAGCCTTCTCTGATGCGCGCGGTGAAGGTTTCGTAGTCTACCGCGTCCACCGTGACGCTCACGCCCTCGACGGCGTTCCACGAGGCGGCGAGCTGCGCGGCGGCGGCGACCTTGAAGGCGTTGTCCGCGTTGACGAGCAGATGCAGCGACAGCACGATCTGCTCCCCGGCCGCGTCGGTCGCGGGCGTGTCCTCGCCGCTCTGCGCCGGCGCAGACGGGTCTTTCACCGGCTCGCCCTCGGCGTTCAGCACGCGGTCGCCGTCCTCGTCGATGTAATAGCCCTCATCGTCGGTCAGCGGCGTGCCGTCCTCCGCGTAATAGATGGTGACGTCCCCGTCTGCCGCGGTCTGCACGGCACTGTCCCGAGCGGCCGTATCGTCCGCTTTTTTGTCGTCCGTTTCGCTGTGCAGCAGCTCATATGCGCCTGCGGTGTCCGCCTCGGTCGAAAGCGTCACGCCCGAGACCTGCTGCTGCGGATTGACCGGCAGAACGGCCGGGTCCGCAAACGTTTGAAGCTGCGTTTCGCACAGCGCCCGGCGGCCGATGGCGGCAGAGAGCGCCCGTCGCACCTTCGCGTCCTTCAGCTGTTCGTTTGCGTAGTTGATGCCGATATAGTGCAGCGCCGTGCTCGGTGTTTGCAGCGTGTCGACCGCACCGCCGATGACCGTCGTTTCGTCGTCGGCTGCGATGCGCGAGCTGCGCATGACCGACACATCGCCCGTCCGGAAGCTGGACTCCGCCGCGTCCGCCCGGGTGATGCCGACCAGCTCGATATGGCGGATGGTGCCGAGAAAGCCGCCGTGCCAGTTTTCATTCTTTTCGAGCGTGTACGCACTGCCGTTCTCGACCGGCACATATGGGCCGGTGCCGTCGGCGAAGCTGCCGCTGTCCGCGCTCCCCCTGCGGTAAACCGGGATGTTCAGCAGGCGCGGAAAGTCCGCATTGGGCGAGGAGAGCACGATGCGCACCTTATAGGTGCCCGCCGATTCCAGCGTCGTCACGTCAGCAAGGCGGCTGTGATAGGGCGAGGAGGCGCTGTCCATCGCCGCGCGGTAGCTCGCGACCACATCGTCTGCGGTCAGCGTCTGCCCCGACCAGAACTTCACGCCCTGCCTGATGGTGAAGGTGAAGGTCGTGCCGTCGCCGCTGTAGCCCTCGCACAGCACATTCTGCGGCGTAAAGTCGTCCGTCAGCTCGAACAGCCCCTCGTACAGCGCCTCGCGCAGCATGGCATTGATGCTGTCCGTATCCGTGACCGGGTTGAGCGTGCCGTTTTTGTACCACGCAAGGCCGAAATAGGCGTCCGATACATCGACCGTATCCTTCGGCCCCTCGTCCTGCTGTCTGCCGGGCAGCGAACAGCCCGACAGCAGGCACAGCCCGGCGAGCGCCGCCGCGAGCGCACGTTTTTTCCAGCTCATACCGCGTTCCCTCACAGGCATATGATGCCGCCCTGCACGCCGCGGTGGCCGTGGGTCGCGCGGTGCGACCAGAATTCATCCGCACAGCACTTGGTGCAGATGCCGCTGTCGATGACGTTTTCCGGCGAAAGTCCGGCGTCGGTCAGCAGTCTGACGCCGATGCCCTGCAGGTCTACATGGAACTTAACGCCCTTTTCCGCGATAAACGGATGCACGCGCTCGCCCATCAGGCGCTCCATCGCCTCGGGAACGTCCGCGTCGGTCTCGAAGCACTCCTGACGGATGGACGGGCCGAGCACGGCGATCAGGCTTTCGCGCTTCGCGCCGAGCTTTTCTGCCATGACCTCCACGGTCTTCGGCAGGATGCCTGCCGCCATGCCGCGCCAGCCGGCGTGCGCCACGCCTGCGGTCCGGGTCGCCGGATCGTAGAACAGCGTCACCACGCAGTCCGCATAAAAGCCGCACAGCGGCGTTTCGGGCAGGGCGGTCACGATCGCGTCCGACTCCCACGCCATCGGCTGATGCAGACCCATGCCGGCCTCGTCCTCGGTCACGACCGAGATCTGCGTGTCATGGATCTGCTTTGTCATGGTGATGCGGCCCTCGTCCATGCCGAGCCGCTCCGCCAGAATGCGGTAGTTTTCCAGCACGTTCTCCCGCTCGTCGCCCCGGTTGAAGCCGAGGTTGAGGCTCTCGCAGTCGCCGCGGCTCACGCCGCCGAACTTGGTGGTAAAGGCATGGCGGACCGGCAGCCGGTCACAGGTATAGTAAACGAACGAGCCGCGCTCGTTGCGGTGCATAGACGGGTGCATGGTTTTCCTCCTTACCATTCGTCCGAACCGTCGTCCGGAATGACTTCCTTCATGGCCGTGATCGCGACCTCGATCATCGAGTCATCCGGCTCGAATACGGTCAGATGCTGGATCATGAGGCCCGGCCAGCGCAGCGCACGCGAAATGACGCTCTCCGAGCGGCCGGCATAGCGGTTGAACTCGTAGCTGATGCCGACGACGAGCGGCAGCAGGATAAGATGCGCGAGCATGCGCAGGAACGGATTGGTGATGTCGATGATCGAAAAGACGATGGACGAAACGATCGTCGCGATGATGATGAGCACGAACATGAAGCTCGTACCGCAGCGCGGATGGAACCTGCCCTGCTTCCGGACGTTCTCCACGGTCAGCTCCTCCCCTGCCTCATAGCAGAAGATGGTCTTGTGCTCCGCGCCATGGTATTCGAATGTGCGGCGGATGTCCTTCATATGCGACACCGACCACATGAACATCAGAAAGATCGCGATGCGCACGATGCCCTCGAGCACGTTTCGCGCCAGCACGCCCCAGTCCTTCGGAACGAAGCCGCCGAGAAAGCTCGGCAGCAGCAGGAACAGGCCGACCGGCAGCGCGATGCCGATGACCGTGGACAGGCCGAGGATCATCCTGTTCAGCTTTTCCGAGCCGAACTTCGCCTCGAGCCACTTTTCGAATTTAGACGGCTCCTCATCGATGCTCTCATCGTCGAAAAACTCCGCCGAATAGTTGATGGCCACGATGCCGTCCTTCATGGCGGTGAACAGCGTGTACGCGCCGCGCAGGATGGGCAGACGCCAGAACGCCGACTGATGATGCGCGGGCTCGGTCTTGGTGACCAGCTCGCCGCCCGGCTTGCGCACGACGGTGCAGGTCTTTTTCGGCCCCTTCATGACGATGCCCTCAATGATGGCCTGACCGCCGATGGTTGTTTTCTTGGTTGACATATGGTTCTCCTTTTATAGGTGCGGTTACGGCTCTTCCTCGGTCCTGGACGGTGCGCCGGTGATGCCGAGCGCCTCCTCTGCCTTCGCCGACGGCAGCGTGACCGTCACGGTCGTTCCCTCGCCGACAGCGGACGCGATGTCGAGCGTGCCGCCGTGCAGCGCGACGATCTCCTCGGTCACGGCAAGGCCGATGCCGCTGCCGCGCTGTTTGGACGAGCCTTTATAGAATTTCTCCTTGACGAACGGCAGCTCGGCTTCGGGAATGCCCTGACCGTAGTCGCGCACGGTCGCGACGAGATTTCCCCCGTCGCGCACCAGACGGATGTCGATGCGCTTGCCGTCTCCGCCGTACTTCGCGGCGTTGTCCAGAATGTTGAGGAATACCTGCTTCATGCGGTGGCGGTCGCCGTTGACGAAGTAGTTCGCCTCGACGTCCTCATCGTAATTCAGCCGGATGCCGCTCTTCCGGAGCAGATTTTCATACATGTATACCGCCTCATACAGCTCGATCGACAGGTCGAAGTTCTCGACTTCGAGCTTCATGCGGCCCGATTCGATGCGCGCGAAGTCCAAGAGCTCCTCGACCATGCGCGTCAGACGGCCCGCCTCCTTCTGGATGATGGTCAGGCCCTGCATGACCTCCTCGGGGTCCTCGCCGCCGCCCGCGAGCAGCGTTTCGCTCCAGCCGCCGATGGCGGTCAGCGGCGTGCGCAGCTCGTGCGAGACCGAAGAAATGAAGTCGTTCTTCATGCGCTCGGCGCGGTTGATCTCGTCGGACATATAGTTGATCGTGTCGCACAGCTCGCCGATCTCGTCGTCATAGGTCTTTTGCAGGCGCACGCCGTAGCGGCCTGCCGCGATCTCCTTGGCGATGTTGTTGATCTTGAGCACCGGGTCTACGATCGACCGGATAAAGTAGCTGTTGGACGCGACGACGAAGATCAGGAACACCAGACACGCGAGCAGCGACACGCCGATGATGATCCAGATCTGGCGCTCAACCACGCGCAGCGAGGTGATGAAGCGCACGCCGCCGACCAGATCGCCGCGCGAGGACAGCAGCGGCGCGGTGACGCTCATCACACGCTCGTCAGAGAGCGGATCGCGTCCGGTGAACACCGAGGTCTTCTGCGTGGCGAGCGCCTGCGTAGCGTCCTCTGTGGACGCCAGACCGCCGCCCGACAGGCCGGATGTCGAGAGCAGGATGCGCCCGTTCGCGTCGAGAAACTGCTGCTCGAGCTTGTCCTGCTCGCTGAACGTCGTCACAGTGGACTCCGCCTGCGTGTAGAACTGGTCATAGGTATCGGTGAAGTATTTGCGGAAGGTGTCCGAGGCCGTGACCGCGCGCGAGACCAGATTGTCGCGCACGGTGGCGTAGTAATAGCCCGACACGCCGACCGAGATCAAAATCATCACGGCCGCCAGAATGACAAGCACGAATGAGAGCGAGTTCATCATCCAGCGTCCGCGGATACCGCCCGGCGAGTGCAGCACTTTTGGTGTTTCCGGCTGCGGCCGCGGTGCGGATTGTTTACTTTTTTTGCGATCTGTCATAAAGAAAATGACCTTTCCTGTTTTCTCCGAAAACAACTGCGGAATAATCGAAAAGGCAGCGTCAGCGCCTTTTCGCGGCGCACCGCAGTGCGCCGATGCAAATCCCCAAAGAAGTCCGGCTCTGCCGGACTTCTTTCCCGCTGCCCGCGCCGCGGCGGCGCGGCCGCCCCTGCCGTGCAGGGGCGAGGGGGTTATCGTTCCCGGTTTCTGCGGAACCGGGAACGTATCTAAGGGGGACAGCGTCCCCCTTAGAAAGCGCCAGCGCTTTATCCTTCCCACATATACCCGTATCCGCGCACCGTAACGATATGGCTCGGCTCGGCCGGGTCATCCTCGATCTTGATGCGCAGACGGCGGATGTTGACGTCTACGATCTTCAGCTCGCCCACATAGTGATGGCCCCACACCATCTCCAGCAGCTCGTCGCGCGAAAGCGCCTTGCCGATGTTCTGCATGAACGCCTTGAGCAGACCGTACTCGATCTGCGTCAGCTCGATCTTGCGTCCGTTCTTGAGCACCTCGCGTGCGCGCAGATTGAGCTTGAACGGACCGGACTTGATGACGTCCTCCTCCGAGAACGGCGAGCCGGATACGCGGCGGTACAGCGCGTCCACGCGCGCGACCAGCTCGATGCTCGAAAACGGCTTGGTCACATAGTCGTCCGCGCCGTTCATCAGACCGTTTACCTTGTCCGCCTCCTGCGTGCGCGCGGTCAGCATGATCACGCCGGCCTGATAGCCCTCTGCACGCATCGTGCGGCAGACCTCGTAGCCGTCGATGCCCGGCAGCATGACGTCGAGTATCGCGACCGCGAGATCCTGATTTTCACGATATTTTTCGAGCGCCTGCTCGCCGGTTTCAGCCTCGATGACCTCGTAGCCGCCCCGTTTCATATTCAGCACCAGAAAGGAGCGGATGCTTTCTTCATCCTCCAGAACCAGTACCTTACGTTTCATAGATGCCATCCTCCTTTTATCTTCAGTTGTTCCATGCCTGCTTGACGATCGAGAAGCGCGAGCTGATCTCCTCCGCGCCGATCTTCAGCGTGCCGCTCTGCGCGCCCTCCGGGATCTTCGCGAAATAGACCGCCTGCGACGTCTGGCCGAGCTGGATGAGGTCAGTCCGACCCGCGTAATACTCGCGCGAGGAACCCGTGACGCAGTAGATATTGAACAGCGGAATCGAGCTTTGTCCCGCTCCGCGGTATTCGTAGAACGAAACCAGACTCAGGCCGCCGTCCGTGGACTTGACCGCCGTGATGCGGTCGTGCCAGCTCCGGTCGATGCGCAGACTCCACGCATCCGAGATGCACTGATAGGTCGTGCTGACCTGTACGGGCGTTGAGCCCAGACCGTAGGCGTACCAGTCGAGCATATACAGCGCGTCGTGCGCCGCCGCGTCCTTGTAGCCCGCCATAAGCACCGCGCGCGGCAGCTCGATCACGCCGTCGCTGTTGATGTCGGCCGCATAGACCTGCACGGGACGGTAGGTGCTGCGGCTCGCGATATCCTCGCCGTCGAGCGCCAGATTGACCAGCATTCCGTCGCTGTAGACAAAGATATCGGTCGTCAGGCCGATGCCGGAGGCCATTTTCTCCTCCGCGAACACCGCCGGCAGGCCGTCAATGATATGTCCGGCCTCCATGCGCTCGACCGATGCGATGCCGGCGCTCATCGCCGCCTCACCGGCCAGGTTCATGCGGCCGTTCTTATAGCGGTACAGCTGCGCGGCGCGCTTTCCGGAGGCGCCGGTCAGCAGCAGCAGATCCTTCGCGCCGTCGCCGTCCATGTCGGTCAGCTCAAGCGCACTGTAATCGGTCTCGAGCAGCACGCGCGGCGCGCAGCTGTCGTCAAAGTCGCACATCGTCAGCGCGCCCGTTCCGTTGCCGGCCAGCTGCCATGTGACCACGATGCCGCGGCCGCCGTCCGGGGTGATGGTCGGATATTCGACCGACTGGATCGCGGCTCCCTTGGCCTCGATCGAGCCGGTGCACCGATAGTCATCCCCGTTTTTCTTGTAGATATATACCTTGAAGTCGTTGCTCGTCGCCGAGGTCGCGCCGCGGAAGAACACGATGGCCTCCTCCGCGCCGTCACCGTCCAGATCGACGAGCTGTACGGACGAACGGTTCTCCCCTGCGGTCGGGGTGGTATAGGAAACGCCCGATGCCAGAAGCTCTTCGAGCTTGGTCTGCAGCGTCTGATAATTGCCGGGCGGCTTGGGCGCCGCCAGCAGCTCGTCGCCGGACGGCATCGTGCAGCCTGCAAGCAGCAGAAGGCTCATCAGCACGGGCAGTATACGAACAGATTTCATTGCTTGCTCCCAGTCCTTGTTCGGAAGTCCAAATTCGCGCGCGGAAACACGCGCGTTCTGTCGATTGCACAGGCACTTTCCTTGCGGATGCCTATACAGATTAAGTATAGCACAAATTCCACATATCCGGTATTCCTTTTTCCGGATTTTTTGATTACAGTACAGAAAAAGCGCTCTGCAAATTGACAAAAGAGGACGGAGCGGTTATACTGAGACCATGCCGCCGGGCGCCGGAGCGCGCTTTGCGCGGCCTTTGATTTTTTCTGCGGGTATGGCGGAATGGCAGACGCGCCAGATTTAGGTTCTGGTGTCTCAGACGTGCAGGTTCAAGTCCTGTTACCCGCACCATCATCACACACACGAGGTTTTACTTATGTCTCAGAACAGCATTCTTCTGGAAAAGTCGCTGCATTTTTCTGTCCGCATCGTAAAGCTGCACCGCCTGCTGCACCGGCACGAGGACGACCTGTCCGCCGAGCTGCTGAAGCACGCAGCGGCGATCGGCTCCGCAGTATCGTGCGCGGATTGCGCCCTCAGCCGACGAGACCTTGCCGAGAGCCTGAACGAGGCGCTGCGCGAAACGGCGCAGACCGAATACTGGCTGCGGCTGCTGACGCTGACCGACGATGTTGACGTCCGCACAGGCGCTTCCCTGCTGAGCGACTGCACCGAGCTGCACCGCCTGCTGACCGCCGCGGCAAGCGCTGCAAACTGATATGATTCCCGTCTGAAAAACACGCCAAAGGCGTGTTTTTCTTTTTTTTGCGCACAGCTTGCAAATATTCCGGGAACACGATATAATGAGCGCAAATGAGGTGGTTAAATGGCAAAGCGCATCATCTGCATCGGCGACTCCAACACATATGGCTATGACCCTGCCGCCTTCGGCGGCGCGCGCTATCCCGACGGCGTGCGGTGGACCTCACGGCTCGGCAGCGCGTGGGACATCCAGAATCTCGGCGAGAACGGCCGGGAAATCCCGTCGAGCAGCTTCGCCGTGCGCGTCCTGCTCAGCCAGATCCGCTCCCGGCTGCCGGCAGACGGGCTCTGTCTGATGCTCGGCACGAACGACCTGCTTTGCGGCGCCTCCCCTGCCGAGGCTGCCGAACGGATGCGCATCTTCATCAGCGATCTTCTGGTCTGCGGTCTGCCGCTGCTGCTCGTCGCGCCGCCGCTCATGCAGAGCGGAACATGGGTTGAGAGCGACGCGCTCATCCGCAGTTCCGGACAGCTCGCCCCGCTCTACCGCGATCTCGCCGCGCTCTGCGGCGTGTCATTCTGCGACGCCTCCGGCTGGGATATTCCGGTCGTGTTCGACGGCGTCCACTTTTCCGAACAGGGCCATCGCCGCTTTGCCGAGCAGCTCGAGCCGGTTTTCGCGCAGACGTTCCTGTGAACTTGACCCGCAAATCACTCTTGTCCAATCATGCGGAATTTCCATAATTTCCCTTGCCCTTTTCTTTTTACCTCATATACAAGAAAAAGCCCAGCTTTGCTGGACTTTTTCGACAGACTGAGACCGAAGCGTAAACGCACTCCGTTTTATTTTTAATTTTAGAACGGCTGGCTGTAACCCCAGGTACCGATGCCGAGCGGAGAGAACGCAATGTAAACCGCTGCAACACAAATGAGAATCAGTGCGGTGGCAACCCAGCGATATTTCCACGGGGTAAGGTCGACCGCGCCGACGTCCTTCTGCTCCCATGCCTCCGGGTGCTTTGTCTTGTTTCGCTGATTGAAAATAAACATAACCAACAGCTCAACCGGCAGCAGAACAAAGACAGCGTACAGGTAATGGAGCTTGCTGTTGAGGAACAGCAGGAACGAGCCGTAGCAGACCACATGCAGTACCAGAATGGCCTTTGCGCTGTATTTCGGCAGGTGCTTGAAGAAGAAGCCGCCGAATACGGCCGTCAGAACCGGCAATGCAATCAGCATTACGAGGGAATCCAGGAATGTCTTGAGACCCGCCGGGAAGAAGTAGATCAGCGGACCAACGATGGTGGTCAGCACCGCGAAGATGATGCCGACATTCTTGCCGACCTTGACGAGCTTGTCCTCGGAAGCGTCCTTGTCGATGAATTCCTTGTAGATGTCCATGGTAAACATGGTATCTACCGAGTTCAGCACCGAGTTGAACGAGGACAGGATCGCGCCGAGCATGACGGCTGCGAAGAAGCCCATCAGCGGAGCCGGAACAACCTGCGAAACCAGCTGCGGGTATGCTTCATCCATCATGGATACCTGATTGCCCTGCAGCTCAAACAGCGCATACGCGATAACGCCCGGCAGAGCAAGGTACATAAAGCCGATAATTTTCAGAAACGCGCAGTAGAGCGCGCCCTTCTGTGCTTCCTTGAGGTTCTTTGCAGCAAGTACACGCTGAATGAACGACTGGTGCGTACACCAAGACTGCAGGCCGAGGAAGAACAGACCGGTAAATACGGTCGGCCACGGAACCGCAGGCGGCAGAGAATCCGCCGGAGCGATAGAGTTGAGCATATCCGAATGGTTTTCGATCAGGAAACGCATACCGTCGATAACCGACAGACCGTCACCGCCTGCCGTCTTGCCGAGTACACTCAGCGCGAAGAACGGGATCATGAAGCCGCCGATCAGCAGGCCGATGCCGTTTACCGTATCCGATACGGCAACGGCTTTCAGTCCGCCGAAGATAGCGTAAATCGAGCCGATGATACTGATGATGATGCAGAGGATGATGACCGCCTGGAACTTGGTCACGCCCAGAATACCGGAAACATTAAAAATGTTCTCGAATACCAGCGAACCGGAGTACAGGATAACCGGAATCTGTACGACAATGTACAGCAGGATGTACGCGATGGAGAACCACAGCTTCGTGCTGCGGTCATAGCGCAGACCAATCAGCTCCGGGATGGTGGTAATGCCGCTTTTTAGATAACGCGGCGCCGCAAACAGCGCCAGCACGATACAGCACGGAGCCGCTACGATCTCGAACGCCATCGGGCTCATGCCCACGCTCCAAGTCTGTCCGTTCGTGCCGACCAGCTGCTCTGCCGACAGGTTGGTCAGCAGCAGCGAACCCGCGATAACGAAGCCCGGCAGGCCGCGTCCGGCCAGAAAATAGCCGTCTGCGGTGCTCTGGTCATCGTCCTTTGTTTTTACATACGAAATGACTGCAACAAGTATCGTGAAACCGATAAACGTCGCCATTGTCCAAACCATTGGAATCCCCCTCTTTGTGTGTGTGCACTTCTTTGGTCAGAAATATATCACTTTTTTGCAGATAAAGCAAGGGCGGGCGCAAGTGCAGAACCTGCGTCCGCCCTGTTACAAGCAGTATAATCCTGTCTGCGGGTCAGTGTTTTACTCCCACAGGCCCTTGGACTTCATATCCGCAATATAGTCTTCGATATTGCCGGAATCAATGACCTTGGAGCCGGAATCGATGAAGGAATCGACTTTATCGCCGTCGAGCACCTTTACCGCCGCTTCCACAGCCTTATAGCCCATATCGTAGCCCATCTGTGCGATGTCGATGGTCAGAGAGCCTGCTTTGACTGTCTCGATGGCGGACTGGTTGCCGTCAAAACCGCACAGAACGGTATCTGCGTAATTGGTGTTGCCGGAATCCTTGATAACCTTTGCAGCTGCAAGCGCCATGTCATCCGCGATGGACAGAACTGCGTCTACGCCGTTCGGGTACTTCTGGATAACCGCCTCCATAGCGGCGGCTGCCTTGTCCGGCATGGTGTCGGTGTACTGCACTTCGAGCACCTGACCGCCTGCGGCTTCGATCGCATCGCGATAGCCGCGCAGACGTGCTTCATGGGTCTCGTCGCCCTGTACTCCTGCGATGATAACAGCCGTCGGCTTGTCCTTGCCGAGTGCCTTGCAGGCCTCAGCAACCGCCTTGCCGCCGTTCAGCGCTGCGTCCTCGTTGCCGGTGCCAACGAAGCAAGCCTTCTTGTCCGAGGTGAAGTCAGTATCCAGTGCAAGCACCGGCTTGTTCGCGGAAGCGACAAGGGTAGCGGTTGAAGTAGACTGCTGCGGTGCGACCACGACGGCATCAATGCCCGGGTTGCCGAGTGCAGTCTCGATCATGTTTACCTGCTCATCATACGAGGTGGCCGAGGTCGGAGACTGGATTTCGACGTTTACGTTGTCATGCTCGTTGCCGTAAGCGCGCGCACCGGCAATAACTTTGTTGAAGTGTCCGTCGGTATGCTTTACGATCACGGTAACGTTGTAGGCGTCGCCGGTGGCGGCGTCACCGCCTGCCTTGTCGTTCGCGGAGGTCTGACCGCCGCATCCCGCCAGCATGGCGGTACACAGCGTGCCGACCAGCGTCATCGCTAATACTCTCTTTTTCATGGTGCAAACACTACCCTTTCTTTTTTCTTCGATTCGTTCTTCCTTCCTTGGGGTATGCGGAGCTGCTTGTGTGATTGTGTGTGTGTCTTACTGGCTGATCGTCTGGCGGAGTGCGTCGATGGAGGTGTTGACACCGGCGTCAACCGTCATGGTCAGGTCCTCCATTTCGAGAGAAACGTCGCCGTCGTAGCCCATCATGTGGCAGACAGAGAAGAATTCCTTCCACCACTGCAGGTCCTTGCCGCAGCCGACTGCAACGTAGTTCCATACGCGGTCAGCGGACTCGGTAACGGGGCGCGGCTCGAGCAGACCGTCGGTGTCAGCCAGACCGCGCTCAATGCGGGCGTCTTTGCCGTGCACATGGAAGATGCAGCCCTTCAGTGCACGAGCAGCCGCAATCGGGTCTGCGCCCAGAACCATCATGTGGGACGGGTCGAGGTTGATGCCGAGCATCGGGTCGGTCGCTTCGCGCAGCTTGAGCAGAGTAGATGCCGACCATACCATGGTACCCGGAAATTCCTCAATTGCAATATGCTCGATGCCACATTTCTTGCAGTGTGCGATAAATTCGTTCCAGAACTCGATGGTCACCTTCCACTGGTACTCATAAGCGGGCGCCATGAAGTCCGGCCAGGAGACGGTGGAAGTGATCCAGTTCGGGGTGGTGTCGGTCTCGCTGCCTGCCGGCAGACCGGCCATGGCTACGATCTTCTTAACGCCGAGCAGACCCGCGAGCGTTGCGCAGTCGTACATGGACTTCTTGTACTCCTCGCCGGTCTTGGACGGCCAAAGCGGGTTGCAGGACGTGTTCAGTGCAGAAATGCGCATGCCGCGCTTTTCAAGCTCCATCATGAACGCTTCACGCTTGCCTGCGTCCGCGAGCAGCTCGGCGGTGTTGCAGTGCTTGCGGGCGCCCCAGCCGCCTGCGGTCATCTCGACCGCGTCGATGCCGAGGGACTTTACCTTGTCGAGCATATCCGTGTAGGACAGATCAGCGAATACGTCAGTGCAGATTGCGAGTTTCATATAAAAAACCTCTTTTCTTTCGGAACGTTTTTGAGAGAAATTCTTTGAGGGACTGCTGCTGCCTGCCTGAAACGGAAGGCAGCAGCTGAGAGAGAAGAAATAAGCGAGTTATTCGGTAAACAGGCGGATTACTTGAAATCTACCCATACGCCGCCCTTATCAGCGGACTCTACGCACTTGGTGACCCAGCGGATGCCGTCGATGCCGTGCTCCAGATCCGGGTAAACCAGATTCTTGAGGGTCTCCTCGTCGCCGCGGTTCTTCGCATCCATTGCGATAGCGAAACGGGTGTACAGGTTGCTCCAGGACTCGATCAGGCCGGTGTAATGCAGAGCACCCAGGCGCTCGTACTCAAGAGCTTCCGGATTCAGGTAATCCATTGCGCGAACCAGCGTCTGACGCGGCTGACCCTGTACTTCGTAGTACAGCTCATCCGGATGCATATCGTTCCACTCGAGGGAAGCCTTGGTGCCGACAATGCGGATGTGCTGGCTGCTCATGTCACCTGCGTTAACTGCAGATGCCCACATACGGCCAACTGCGCCGTTCTCATAACGCATCAGGACGTAAGCATTGTCCTCCAGCGGTGCGCGGGACTTGATGAAGCTCTGGCGGTCGCACAGCAGCTGCTTCAGCTTCAGCTGCGGGCAGATCAGCTCGGACATATAGAAGGTGTGGGTGGACAGGTCGCCAAGTACAAAGGACGGGCCGGACTTTGCCGGATCAACACGCCACTTCTGACCCTCAGCCTGCTTGTCGCCGGTCGGGTCGCAAGCGAAACCATGTGCGTAGCGGAGGTCTACCATGGTAACCTCACCAATGTCGCCGTTCAGGACCATGGAACGCATCTGGCTCAGCAGGTCGAAACCGGAGAAGCCGTAGGTTACGCAAACGATCTTGCCCTTTTCCTCAGCCAGCTTCTTGATCTCTTCGCCTTCCTCAACCTTGAAGAACAGCGGCTTCTCGCAGATTACATGCAGGCCGGCTTCCAGAGCGGCCTTGCAGACCTCAAAGTGCTGGAAGTTCGGGGTTGCGATGTCAACAGCCTCGATGCCGTCCTCGCGCTTTGCTTCCTCAGCAAACATGGTCTTGTAATCCGGGTAGAGGCGCTCCTCATCCATGTTCAGGTTCTTGCCGAAGTCTACGCAGCGGGCGAAGTCCAGGTCGAACGCTGCAGCCTTGAGTACGAACGAGGTGTTGTCGCGCATAGCGCCCAGACGATGCTTGTAGCCAACGCCGGAAGTGCGGCCGCCGCCTACGATACCCCAACGGAACGGACGATCAATTTTCTTTTCACCGATAAACATAATGTTTTCCTTCTTTCTTCGATTTGTAAAAAGGTGTTTGATTCTGTTTTATACTGCTTGTTTCGATGTTTTGTGAAATACATACAACAAATACGATTTATCTTTGTTTATTGTATCTATTTCCTAACTTCTGACCTAAGTATAAAATGTTTTATGGATGTATTCAATAAGCGTTTCTGTCATAAAGTTCATCGATCCTGCTTTCTGTGAAAAAACACAGAAAACCAGTTCATCAATCCTGCTATTTCGTTCATGGATTCTATGAGGGCAAAATAAGGAAGGAGAAGAGTTTATGCAAAGTGTTGATCCCGGCATCCGAAGTGAGTCGGTTTGTTTTCCGTTTACGCCGTCGCAGACCGCAAGAGAGCTGCTGTTTTACCCGACATGGTGCGGTCACTACTACTGCACCGCCAACTATTTTATGAAGCGCGACAGTTATCCGCCGCTGCTCATCGCCTACATCCGCAAGGGACGCTTCCGCGTGGAGTACCGCGGTGAGTTCCATGTCGCCGAGGCCGGTGACGTGCTGCTGCTCGACTGCATCGAGCCGCACTACTACCACGCTGAGGACGGACTGGAGTTCGTGTACATGCACTTTGAGGGCTCGAACGCACGTGAGCTGTGCCGCCGCATCACTGAGCGGCACGGCTGGCTCATCCGCCGCGACAACAACACGCTGATCGGCAATCTGCTGTACGACATGGTGCGCTTTTACGATGAGAACGGTGTAGAGACCGATATGCAGCGCTCGGCACGCATCTACCGCATGTTTGACCTGCTGCTCTCACCGAGTGCCGCCGAGCAGTCAGCGGATACGCCGGTCGAGCAGGCCATCCAGTACATCCGATCGCATATCGGTCAGCCGATTTCCGTGGAGGATCTGGCGTCCACCGTGTGCCTGAGCGCGTCCTATTTCGCGCATATGTTCAAGCGCCGCACCGGCTTTTCCCCTGCCGATTATGTAATCAACTCGCGCATTGAGCGCGCGAAGGTCCTGCTCGTGCGCACGCAGAAGCCGATTGCAGAAATCGCCGAGGAGGTCGGCTACTCGACCAGCGGCAGCCTGATCAACCTGTTCGTGAAGAAAGTCGGTACGTCACCGCGGCAGTACCGTATCCAGCATATGTCCAAAGCGATTGATGAGGTATACAAAACCGATGTGCCGGAGCTATAACCGTGCAAAGACGCAAAAAGACGCACATCGCAAGATGTGCGTCTCAGTCTGTCAATAAAATCCGTTTTCACGATGCGGACGCTGCCGCGCGGCAACGCGCATGAAAAAGCGTTTGCGCAGCAAATGCACAAGCCCGCAGACCTCTATCCTCCAAAATATGCAATGAGAGCAGCCGAGGCGTGCACCCCGGTTTTCATACTTTCAGAAGGAGAAGGTTTCCGCATGGGAACTTTCGGACGTTCGTGTTTTGCAAAGCCAAAACACAGGTTGTCGGAAAAACGAAGCTTTTCGATAGTCAAAGCACCGCAGTCTATGACTGCGGTGCTTTTATCATCTCTGGTTTTTACTTTGCGAGCTTGCTCTGTGCCTTCTGCTCGAAGCGCTCCTTGGCAACAATGGCGCGCTGATGCGTGCCCTCGCCGATCAGGCCTGCCTCGTCGTAGGCTGCAACCTTGAAGGTCAGGATCTTGCCGTTCGGCGCGATCTCGGTCAGCTCGGTCTCGATGCGGACCTCCATGCCCTCCGGCGTAGCGGCAACATGGCTTACGTTTACCAGCGTGCCGACCGTGGTCTTGCCCTCTTCAAGCTCACCCGCGACACTTGCGGCTGCGGTGTTCTCGATGGCTGCGATCATCATCGGGGTGGCAAATACGGATACCAGACCGCTGCCGACGTTGCACGCCAGCTGCTCCTTGGTTACGGTGAACTTCTTCTCGCCCTTGATACCGGTGTTCATATCAATTACTCCTGTCTGTTTCGCGGAATGGAACTTACTTCTTGCGCAGCTCGGTCATGCCGCCCATGTACGGCTGAAGCGGCTTCGGGATAGCAACCGAGCCGTCCTCACGCAGATTGTTCTCGAGGAACGCGATCAGCATACGCGGAGGTGCAACGACCGTGTTGTTCAGAGTGTGCGCGAAGTACAGCTCCTTCGGGTTCTCCTTGCTGCGGATACGGATGCCCAGACGGCGCGCCTGTGCGTCGCCGAGGTTGGAGCAGGAGCCGACCTCGAAGTACTTCTTCTGGCGCGGAGACCATGCCTCTACGTCGCAGGACTTGACCTTCAGGTCAGCCAGGTCGCCCGAGCAGCACTCGAGGGTGCGTACCGGAATATCGAGCGAACGGAAGAAGTCAACCGTGTTCTGCCACAGCTTCTCGTACCATGCCTTGCTGTCCTCCGGCTTGCAGACGACGACCATTTCCTGCTTCTCGAACTGGTGGATGCGGTAAACGCCGCGCTCCTCGATGCCGTGCGCACCGACTTCCTTGCGGAAGCACGGAGAGTAGCTGGTGAGGGTCTGCGGGAGGGTCTCCTCGTCGTTGATGGTGTCGATGAACTTGCCGATCATGGAGTGCTCGGAGGTGCCGATCAGGTACAGATCCTCGCCCTCGATCTTGTACATCATGTTCTCCATTTCCTTGAAGGACATAACGCCCTTTACTACATCACCGTGGATCATGAACGGCGGAATGTAGTAGGTGAAGCCGCGGTCGATCATGAAGTCGCGCGCGTAGGACAGGATAGAAGAATGCAGACGCGCGATGTCGCCCTTGAGGTAGTAGAAGCCGTTGCCGGAGGTGCGGCGAGCAGCGTCGAGATCGATGCCGTCGAAGGACTCCATGATGTCAACATGGTACGGAACCTCAAAATCCGGAACGACCGGCTCGCCGAAGCGCTCGTTCTCAACGTTCTCGGAATCGTCCTTGCCGATCGGGACAGACGGATCGATGATGTTCGGAATGACCATCATGCGGTTCTTGACTTCCTCAGCAAAAACCTTTTCGTCCTCTTCGAGCTTGGTCATCTCGTCGGCCATCGCCTTGACCTCTGCCTTGACCTTCTCGGCCTCGTCCTTCTGACCCTTGGCCATCAGACCGCCGATCTCCTTGGACTTCTTGTTGCGCTGAGCGCGCAGCTCGTCGCAGCGGGTCTTTGCAGCGCGGTACTTCGCGTCGAACTCGATGACCTCATCGACCATCGGGATTTTCTCGTCCTGGAACTTCTTCTTGATGTTTTCCTTGACTGCGTCCGGGTTTGCTCGGACAAATTTGATATCCAGCATTTTTATTTCTCCTTATTGATTATTGACATTTTTATCTTCGCTCTGCGCGTTGCTGTCTGCGAGCGCGAGCAGCTTCTGATAGACTGCGTAGTCATTCGCCTCAAGCACGCCGCCGTCCTCGCGGAGCTTGAGCTGGTTCTCGGAAAAGGCGTCTTTGATGCCCTCGAGCAGGTAATTCAGCTGCTCCATGTCATCGTCAATGACGGCCTGCTCCGCCGCTACCAGCATTTCGAGCATCTGCTCGCGCTCGCGCAGATTCTGCGTCGCGCCGACCACATCGGTCTTTGCCTGCTCGGTACCAAGCGTGCTGCGCACGCTCTCCAGCGCGCTGCTCTGCAAATCAAACTGCTGCTGCAGATCTGCGACCTTCTGGGTCGCGCCCTGCGCAACCGTCTGCTGCTCGTTCAGCTGTGAGCTGAGGTTTTCGACCTGCCGGTCCGCACGCGCCTGCGCAACATAGCTGATGAGGATGAGTGCGATCGCTACCGAGAACAGACCGACGATATAAAACGTCAGCGTCGTGCGGCTGAGTTTTTTCTCCGGCTTTGCCTGTTCAGGGGCGTTGTTTTTCTGTTCGTTCATGTGCTGCCTCCTTATACGCGCAGGGCGCGCAGCGCTTCAGTCAGGCGTTCCAGATCGTCCGCGCCGTAATATTCAAGGGTCAGCTGACCGCTGTTTTTGCCCTGCTGAATGCAGATCTTACGGCCGAGAACGCTTTCCAGCTCCTTCTCCAACGCCGCGATATAATCCACGGAAAAGTCGCTTTCCTGCGGCTTTGGCTCCGCAGGCTTTTTATTCATGCGCTTGGCGAGCGCCTCCGCCTGACGGACGGTCATGCCGGCCATCTGCTTTGCGGCTTCGACGCGCTTATCCTCCTCCGCGACGGCGAGCACCGCGCGCGCATGGCCGCCGGAGAGCTCTCCCCTGCTGACCATGGTCCGGACCTCGCCTGGCAGCTGAAGCAGACGCAGCGCATTGGCGACCGCCGGGCGCGACTTGACGACGCGCTGCGCGACCTGCTCCTGCGTCAGGCCATAGTCGCGCATCAGCTGCTCATAGCCCTCCGCTTCCTCGATCGGGTTGAGGTCCTGCCGCTGCAAATTCTCGATGAGCGCAAGCTCCATAACCTCGCTCTCGCTCGCCTCGATGACCATCGCAGGGATTTCATCCAGACCGGCCTGCCGCGCGGCACGCCATCTCCTCTCGCCTGCGATGATCTGATAATAGCCTTCCTTTTTACCCGCGCGCACCGTGATCGGCGTAATGACGCCGTGCAGACGGATGCTTTCCGCGAGCTCGTCGAGCGCCTCCTGCGTGAATACCTTCCTCGGCTGGCCGGGGTTCGGTTCGATGCGGCTGACCGCGATCTTGCTGACGCTGTCCGCCGAGGTCTCCGTTTTCAGATCAACAACCGTCGTATCTCCGAACAGGTTGGACAGGCCGCCGCCCAGTCCCTTTTTACCGGATGCCATCAGCCCTTCCCCTTTCCGTTTTTCGCAAGGATTTCATCCGCGAGCGACAGATACGCTTCTGCGCCGCGGCACATGCGGTCGTACTCGGTGATCGGCTTGCCGTGGCTCGGCGCCTCGCTCAGACGAACGTTGCGCGGAACGACCGACGAGAACACCTCGCCCGGGAAGTGCTTTTTGACCTCCTCGACCACCTGAATGGACAGGTTGGTTCGGCCGTCGAACATGGTCAGCAGCACACCCTCGAGCGACAGCTTCGGGTTCATGTTTTTCTTGACCATGCGCACGGTCGTCATCAGCTGGCTCAGGCCCTCGAGTGCGTAATACTCGCACTGGAGCGGCACGAGGAAGCTGTCAGCCGCGCACAGGCAGTTGAGCGTCAGCAGGCCGAGCGACGGCGGGCAGTCGATGAACACATAATCGTATTCGTCCTTCACCTTGTCGAGCACGAGCTTGAGCCGCGCCTCGCGGTGATCCATTGCGATCAGATCGAGCTCCGCGCCCGCAAGATTGACGTTCGCGCCGATGATATCGACCCATTTCGTCTGGACGATACCTGATTTCGTATCCGGGCCCTCGGATACGATCAGATCATAGACCGATGTTTCGAGGGAACGCGGATCGACACCGAAGCCTGAGGTCGCATTGCCCTGCGGGTCAAAGTCGCACAGCAGAACGCGCTTTCCGCGCTCGGACAGTGCCGCTGCGAGGTTGATCGCAGTCGTTGTTTTTCCCACGCCGCCCTTCTGGTTGGCGAACGCGATAATTTTACCCATAGTGCTTTCCTCTTTATTCGTGTTTTTTCCTATGCTCTTTATTATAGCACATGCTTAAAAGAAAACAAAGGCACTATCCCAAAATTTTTGCCTGCGCTTTTCCTTCTGCGGAAAATGTTTCATGTGAAACATGAGTTTGCCTGCGTGGACGTTGTTTCACGTGGAACACAAACTGTCCGGAAAAGGTTTCACGTGAAACAGTCCCTCCCTGTTCCGCGCCGATGTTTCACGTGGAACAATTTTGCTTTCTGTTTCATGCAGAATGTTTCACGTGGAACAATTCTGTCATTTGTTCCATGCCTTTGTTTCACATGAAACAAAAGTGCCATCCCTTCGGATGGCACCTATAATATAGTAATTGCTGCGATTTACCCTTTCGCGTGCGGAATGCAGATAGTGAGCGTCAGGCCGTCGTCGCTCTCCTGCTGCTTGACGGTCGCGCCGATCCCTGCATCGACCATCACTCCGACCGCGCGGTTGAGTGTGTTCAGAAAAAAACGCACATCCTTGAACAGGCGCACAACGCGCTTTCCGCTCTCCGCCTCAACGACCGGCTGCGGATTTTCCTTCGCCTTGAGAAATTCGTCGATATATTCCTCGGTACGGCTGACATTCAGCTCATGCTCGATGATATAATTGGTGACGTTGATGCGGTCGGCCTCATCGTTCAGGCGCAGCAGCGCCCGGGCATGCCGCTCGGTCAGATTGTTGCAGCGGATCAGCTCCATATTCTGCTGCGACAGCCGCAGCAACCTCAGCTTGTTCGCAACGGCCGACTGGGTCTTCCCTACCTTGCGCGCGGCCTCCTCCTGTGTCAGACCGAACTGCTCGATGAGCCGCTTGAAGCCATTCGCCTCCTCAAAGAAATCCAGATCGCGCCGCTGCAAATTCTCAACGAGGGCGATCACCGACGAGTCCTCCCCGTCCGCGTTGATGAGCAGGCAGGGTACATCGGTCAGTCCGGCGACGCGCGCCGCCCTCAGCCGCCTCTCCCCTGCGACCAGTTCATAGCCACCGTTCCCTGTCCGCCGCACGGTCAGCGGATTGAGCACGCCGTACTGACGGATACTCTCTGCGAGCGTGGCGATCGCCTCCGGGTCGAAATATCGCCGCGGCTGATTGGGATTGCGCACGATCTCTGAAATACGGATGCGCCGCAACACCCGATCCTCCCTCCCGGACACAAGCGTCAGGACCGATTTCATCATAAGTAACCTCCTTTTCCTGCTGTGCCCGATGAACAGGGGTACTGCACCTCTGTTTTCTGTGGCACGGTCGTCCTTTGGTAATAGATTACCACAATTTTGCAGACAGGCAAGCAAAATCGACCGCGTAATCTGCCTTGTACGACAAATTCCTGTCATTTCCAACGAAAAAGCGGCTGATATACTTATTTTCGGACAAAAAATACCCTCTGTAATTTCCGTACAGAGGGTAAACTTTCCGTATAATTTCAGAGCGGAGCGGTCTGAATTTTCTTAAAGCGGCGCGGGTATTTGTCGGGGGTATCGCTGATCTTCGGCAGACGAACGAGCGCCCGCTCGATGCCGTCATGCGGCACAGTATAGCTCAGCATTTCCGGCTCGCCGACGCCCAGCACCTCGAAGGCATGCGCCGCGCTCTGCACTTCCTCCGCGCAGTCCGCCGCCTTCATGGCGAGGAAGCAGCCGCCGACCTTGACCATCGGCACCGCCAGCTCGCTGAGCGTGCGCAAGTCTGCCACTGCACGTGAAACCGCCATATCAAACGACGCGCGGCTGTCCTTCGCGAAATCCTCCGCCCGGGCATGGACGGCGGTGACGTTGGTCAGACCCAGTGTCTCGATAACCTCATTCAGAAAGTCGATGCGCTTGCGCAGCGCGTCGAGCAGGACAAATTCGGTCTCCGGGCACAGTATTGCCAGGGGCATACCCGGAAAACCGGCGCCCGTGCCCACGTCGAGCACCCTTCCCTCCTGCGGCATATGCGGCGCGAGGGCGGCGCAGTCGAGAAAATGGCGCGTCACGACCTCGGTCGGTTCGGTGACTGCGGTGAGGTTCATCACCTTGTTCTTCTCCAGCAGCAGCGCGGAGAATTTCAATAAATCATCAATCATTTTTTCGCTGACCTCGGGCAAAAATTCCTTCAGCCCGGTGTACAGCAGCTCGCGGTCGGTCAAGCCCTTTCCCCCTTTCGATGTGTTTCGATATAGATCATCAGCGCAGTAATATCCGCCGGCGAGACACCCGAAATACGGGCCGCCTGACCGAAATTCAGCGGCTTGACTGCGTTCAGCTTCTGCCGCGCCTCCAGACGCAGCGAGTCTACCTCGTTATAGTCCAGATCAAGCGGCAGCGGACGGCTCTGAAGCCTGCGGTACTGCTCGACATCGCGCTCCTGGCGCTCGATATAACCGGCATATTTGATGCGGATCTCGACCTGCTCGCGGATGACCGCAGGCAGCTCCGGGCGCTCTGCATCGAACGGCGCAAGATCTGCGTAGCTCAGCTCCGGACGGCGCAGCAGGTCGATCAGCTTGCAGCCGGCCTTGAGAGGCGTCGAGTGATGCTGCTCCAGAAAGGCGTTCAGCTGCTCGCCCGGCGCGATGCCGACCGATGCGATGCGGTCGATCTCCTTCTGCACGGTTTCGTACTTTTTCCGTACTTTTTCTCCGCGTTCGGGCGAATTCAGTCCGACACGGACACCGATCGGAACAAGGCGCTCGTCCGCGTTGTCCTGCCGCAGCAGCAGGCGGTACTCCGAGCGCGAGGTCATCATGCGGTACGGCTCGTTCGTGCCGCGCGTCACCAGATCGTCGATCAGCGTACCGATGTATCCGTCCGCACGGTCGAGCACGAGCGGCTCCTCTCCCTTGAGCCTGAGGGCGGCGTTGATGCCTGCCACAAGACCCTGTGCGGCGGCCTCCTCGTAGCCGGACGAGCCGCAGAACTGGCCTGCGCCGTACAGGCCGGAGACCTTTTTGGTCTCGAGCGTCGGGCGCAGCTCGAGCGGATCGATGCAGTCATACTCGATGGCGTAGGCCGGACGCATGATCTCGGCGTGCTCCAGTCCCTTGACCGAATGCAGCATTCTGCGCTGTACATCGAACGGCATGGAGGACGAAAAGCCCTGTACATAGATTTCCTCGGTATCCAGTCCCATCGGCTCAAGAAACAGCTGATGGCGCGGCTTGTCCGCGAAGCGCACGACCTTATCCTCGATGGACGGGCAGTAGCGCGGACCGACGCCCTCGATTTTGCCGCCGTAGAGCGGCGAACGGTCGAGGTTTGCGCGGATGATCTCATGCGTTTCCGCGGTCGTATAGGTCAGATGACATACCGCGCGGTTATCGGGCGGATGGTCGGTCTCGAAGGAAAACGGGATAATTTCATCCTCTCCCTCCTGCACCGCAAGACCCTCGAAGTCAATCGAGCGGCGGTTGATGCGCGGCGGCGTGCCGGTCTTGAAGCGCTGCAGGCGCAGTCCCAGACCGCGCAGCGACTCGGTGAGCGGCTTTGCCGCCGCCATGCCGTCCGGGCCGGATTCACGGGTATATTCTCCGATGATGACGCGGCCGCCGAGGAAGGTGCCCGAGGCGACAACGACCGCCTTGACGGCATGGCGCACGCCGACAGCGGTCACGATAGCCGAAACCGCGCCGTCCTTCTGCTCGATGGCGACCACCTCATCCTGCATGAGAAACAGGTTTTCCTGCTGCTCCAGAACGTGCTTCATATACGCTCTGTATTTAATTCGGTCGGCCTGCGCACGCAGAGAATGCACCGCAGGGCCCTTGCCGCGGTTGAGCATACGGTACTGAATGCAGGCCGCATCCGCCGCCCGGGCCATCTCTCCGCCCAGTGCATCGATCTCTCGAACGAGGTGTCCCTTGGCCGTGCCGCCGATGGCAGGATTGCACGGCATATTGCCTACAGCGTCCAGATTGATCGAAAAACACGCGGTTTTCGCACCTAAACGCGCACTTGCGAGCGCGGCCTCAATGCCTGCATGGCCGGCGCCGATCACCGCAACGTCGAACGCTTCCGCGTCAAATGCTGTCATCGCGCGGCGCCTCCTTTTGTATATCGAAATAGCAAAATGTTCATCGGTCCCTCTCTGTGTAAAACTGTTGATAACTATGTGGAAACTCTGGATAACTCTACTTTGAGTGGTCATTTTTGTTTTACTAAACGTAATATTTTTATCTTTCGATTACGTTTTGTTGTATTATTGCCTGAAAAAGGGGCCGCTGCGCGCGGCAGGCGGCCCCCCTATCCACATTGTTTCCACATTCGTTCTCCGCGTCACTTGCCGACGCAGAAATCGCTGAAAATTCGGGTAACGACCGACTCGGTCACGGTCTCGCCGGTGATCTCGCCGAGTGCGGCAATCGCGCCCTCTGCATCCATCACGACAGCGTCCGGCGTCATGCCGCACTGAGCAGCGTACAGCGCCGCTTCGCAGCGTTCTGCGGCGCGCGCGAGCGCGGCGGCCTGACGGGCGTTTGTGATCAGTGCGCCGTCAAACGCAGTCTCTCCGAAGCCGATGGTGCGCGGAATGAGCGACAGCAGACGATCCATTCCCTCCCCTGTCTTTGCCGACAGATGAACGATGTGCGCGAACTGCTTTTTGAGCAGCTCCTCGTCGAGCTGCTGCGGCAGGTCTGCCTTGTTCAGCACGGCGATCGCACGGTGTCCGGCCGAACGGGCGAGCACGAGCATATCCTCTTCCCCGATCGGCTTGGAGCCGTCGAACACGGCGAGAATGAGCGCGGACGCAGACGCTTCCGCCATTGCGCGGTCGATACCTGCCTGTTCGACCGGGTCGGTCGTGTCGCGCAGTCCGGCCGTATCAGTCACGCGCAGCAGGATCTGGCCGACCTTGACGTTCTCCTCGATGAGGTCGCGCGTCGTGCCGGGAATGTCCGTGACGATGGCGCGTTCGCGTCCAAGCAGCGTGTTCAGCAGCGTCGACTTGCCGGCGTTCGGCCGGCCGAGAATGACGCACGGCACGCCCTCGCGCAGGATACGTCCCCGTTCATAGCTCTCCGCCATGCGGTAGAGCTGACTTGTTGTCTGGTGCAGCAGCGCCGCCGCATCATCGAACAGGATCGGGTCGATGTCCTCGTCCGGAAAATCGACGATCGCGTGGAAATGCGCGACCATGCCGAGCAGCTTGTCGCGCATCTGCTGCACGCTCGAGCCGACCGCACCCATCATCTGCGCCGCGGCGTTCTGCGCGGCTTCGACCGTGCGCGCCGTGATCAGGTCATGTACGGCTTCCGCCTCGGAAAGTCCCATTTTATCGTTCAGAAACGCGCGGCGCGTGAACTCTCCGGCCTCGGCCTGCCGCACGCCGTGCGCGAAAAGCGCAGCGAGCGCCGCGGTCAGGACCGCAGTCGAGCCATGGCACTGAATTTCCGCCATGTCCTCGCCCGTGTAGGTATGCGGCGCGCGGAACACGACCGCATAGCAGGCGTCGAGCAAATGCCCGTTCTTGTCGGAAAGCGTACCGTAAACCAGCTTCTGCGAGGCTGCTTCCGCCAGCGGACTGCCGTTTTTCGGAGAAAAGACCGCGCTGACCGCACCGATCGCCTGCGCACCCGATACACGGATGATGCCGATCGGTCCGCCCGATGCGGCAACAGCGGCAATCGTATCATTCATAGATGATACCTCTGCGTTAATGACGCTGGCGGCCGCTGTCCGGTGCGATAACGACGCGGCGGCTCGGCTCAGTGCCGGTGGAGTAGGTCGTAACGCCGTTGAAATCCTGGAGAGCGGCATGGATGATGCGGCGCTCATACGGGTTCATCGGCTCGAGAGTCATCGAGCGATGGCTCTTGACGACCTTCATCGCCATCTTGCGCGCCAGACGCTCCAGGCTCTCCGCACGCTTCTCGCGGTAGTTTTCGGTATCAACAGACAGACGAACGTGCTCATCGAGCGCGTTGTTCAGCACGAGCGAGCCGAGATACTGGATCGCGTCGAGCGTATCACCGCGGCGGCCGATGATCGGACCCATGTCCGGACCAGACAGCTCAAGGCGCAGCTGGTCGCACTCGGTCTGCGGAAGAACCGTGACCTGACCCTCGATGCCCATCTTCTCCATCAGACCGGAGATGAACGAGGTCGCGAGCTCCTCCGCCTTCTTCATGCAGTCCTCGGAGACCGGGATGAGCTCGCGCTCCTTCGGAACGGACGGAGTGATCGGGCGCTCCTCGCGCGGACGGCGCTCACGGCGCGGGCGGTCGCTGCGTTCACGGCGCGCTCGGTCGCTGCGCTCGCGGCGCGGACGCTCGACCTCGAGCTTTTCCGGAACAAAATCCGCCGGAGCAGCCTTGACCAGACGCGGCGTGTCGTCCTCGTCGGTGATGGACAGCTTCTGCGGCTTGACAGCCGGCTTTTCTGCCTTCGGCTCGGTCTTTACCGGCTTCGGAGCCGGCTTTTCCGCCTTCGGCGCCGGTTTCTTCTCCTCGATGATCTCGGGCGCCTCATAGGTCACGCGGACGCGCGCCGGGGTCGCACCAATGCCGAAAATGCCCTTTTTGCCGTTGTCGAGTACCTCTACGGATACATCATCGCGGTCGAGGCCCAGCTGACGCAGCGCGTTTGCAATAGCTGCATCACGGCTCTCGCCGGTTGCTTCTAAAAACTTCTGCATGATTACTTGTCCCCCTTCTTTTTCTCACTATGGGACTTCTGTGCCGCGCGGTTTGCCTCGCGCTTGGCCTTTTTCTCTGCCTCGACCCGTTCGGCTTCGGCGGCCTGCTCGGCCTCCTGCTTGCCGCGGATGTGCTTGGTCAGAATGACCTCCTGTACGCAGGTGAATACGTTGTTGAAGATCCAGTAAATGCCGATCGCGCCCGGAAGGATGAACGCAAAGTACAGCGACATCAGCGGCATCAGCATGGTCATCATCTTCATCTGGTTCGCAGCCGCATCGTTGCCCTTGGGCATGTTCTGCATCTTCTGCATGATGTAGCTGGAGAGATATGCGGTCAGGCACGACAGGATCGGGATGATCCAGATCAGGCCCGGGTGCTTGATGGACGGGGTATCCGCCAGATTAAGGCCGAAGAAGTTGAAGTCCATCGGGAAGATGCTCTCGCCGTCTGCGAGGCACTTGAAAACGTCGGGCGTGAAATTGCCGACTGCATCCTTGAATGCGTTCAGCTTTTCCGCGATCACGATCTGTACGGTGTAGTTTGCGCCTGCCAGATTGTCCAGACCGACCAGCTGCGCGAGCTTGATGACCGTCTCGCTGCTCAGGCCGACGATATACTGCAGCGGCTGCTGTACCGCATAGTACAGACCCATCATGATGGGGAGCGGAATGAACTGGGGCAGGCAGCCGCTCATCGGGCTGACGCCGCGGCGTTCATAGAGCGCCTGGATTTCCTCGTTGAGCTTGGCGCGGTTGTTCGCGTACTTCTTCTGAAGCTGCTGCATCTCCGCGTTGAGCGCGGTCATGGCGAGCATGCTCTTCTTGCCCTTGATGGCGAGCGGTACGCAGCACAGCTTGACGATCAGCGCGAACAGGATAACGGCAAAGCCGTAGTTATGCACGAAATTGTACAGGCTGAGCAGGATCAGACCGAACGGTCTGACGATGAGATAACCAAAGATATTGGGGTCTTTGATCAGGTTAGAAAGTTGATCGATGGTCATAAGAACCTCCAGAAATGCGCGCTCTGGGCGCGTTTATGGCCGGAAAATATTTCCCCGGCAATGAGAGCCCTTCCCTGCCTCACGGCACCGGGTCATAGGGCCCCCGTTTGGAGAAGGGATGGCAGCGGCAGATGCGCTTCAGCGCAAGCCAGCCTCCCTTCAGAGCGCCGTACTTCTCGATCGCCTCGAGGGCGTACTGCGAGCAGGTCGGCGTATAGCGGCAGCAGGGCGGCTTGAGCGGAGAGATATTTCTCCGGTAAAACCGCACGAGCGCCAGAAGCAACCGCTTCACGGCTGAGCTGCTGCGGCTTTGTTCTCGCGGAGCGCACGCAGCAGCGATTTTTCGATGTCCTGATAGGTCGCGCCCACCGCACGCGCACGCGCGACGAGCACAAGGTCAACGCCGGTGGCAAATTCGTCCTCGTGCAGGCGGTATGCCTCACGAAACAGACGCTTGATGCGGTTTCTCTTGACCGCACATGCCAGTTTTGCGCTGACCGTCAGTCCGAGACGGTTGTGTCCGAGACGGTTCTTCCGGCAGTAAAGCACAAGATGCCTGCCCGCCGATGAGGTGCCTCGATGATACAGCCGCCGGAATTCGTGGTTTTCCTTTAAGGCTATGGTTTTCTTCATGTCTGTGTCTCCTCGTTCCTTTCGATGCCCGGAAAAAAACGGAATTATCGACAAATTCTTCTTTGCACGGTTGTTTTCATGACTGCAAAGCTGACGGCGCTCTTTTCTCTGCCCTGCCTGCGCCGCCCAGTGGACTGCGGGCCGCACCGCGCGGTCAAAGCGCGGCGATCGCCCTTTTTGCAGGTTTTCCGGCCGTTTTGGGACTGTTTTCGCCGTTTTCTGCGCACGACGAAAAAGGCCTGCCCATCAGACCGAAAAAAACGAGCCGCATTTCTGCGGCCCGCAACAGTTTTCTCCGCGCCGCGGCGCGAATATATATGACCCCTTGCGAAGGGTCCTGCTGCCGATCAGGCAGACAGCTTAGCGCGACCCTTTGCGCGACGGCGAGCCAGTACCTTGCGGCCGTTCGCGGTGGACATGCGCTTGCGGAAGCCGTGCTCCTTGGAGCGCTGACGCTTCTTCGGCTGGAACGTTCTCTTCATAACTTCGTGCACCTCCCTGTTCTGAATTTTACGGATGGGCACCGGCATAGGTCCGGCGCGAGACGCGGGCATATGCCGCTGCCTGTCCGCATAATATGATACGATATATATTATCGTATAGCGGACGCGAAATGTCAAGCTTTTTTTGCAAAAAATTCGTTTTTTTCGTATCTTTTCAACATCTTGTGTCTGCATTTTCCCGCTCCACCACGCTTTGTATGCCGCGGCCGCTTTTCGCGCCTCCGGCCGGCCGACACGATAAAAGTTATCCACAGTTTCCATTTGATATTGTGGATACTGTGTGCTATTATAAAATAGAATAGGAGTCGGCTCCTGCCGTTCTCCGCTGTTCTGCTGTGCCGGAAGTCCGGACTTTTCTTCGGATTTTTTCGCGCCGCAGCCCATATTTTTCTGAAAAACCGTGCGTTTTCGTATGGTTTGTTTGCTTTGCGAAAAAACGGGTTCGCCCCCTCTTTTTCGCGTTTCCACCGCGTCTGTGGACGGCGCCTTTGTCCACAGCTTTTTCGCCCTGTCCCGGCGACACTCTATAAGGAGGCTCTCCTCATGGCCAACAACATACTGGAGATGGCGCTCGAACTGCTTGAACACGAGCAGAAGTTTCTGCCGTCTACCCTGTCAGCCTGGTTCGGGGATGCGACGGTGGTTTCGTTTACCGACAACCGCCTTGTTCTGCACTCCCCGTCAGACTTCAAGCAAAAGTACATTACCGACAAATTCATCGAACCGCTTCAGAACGCGCTGTATCAGCTGACCGGCGAGGCAGCGACCGTTGTGGTGGTGACCGGGGAATACAGCACCCCCGCCCAGTCGGCGTCTCCGTACGATGACTATACCTTTGAACGGTTCATCGTCGGCTCGTCCAACAAATTCGCTCACGCGGCGGCCTATGCGGTCGCGCAGCGCCCGGCTGCGGAAAACAACCCGCTGTTTATCTACGGCAACTCCGGTCTGGGCAAGACCCATCTGATGTACGCGATCGCGAACGTCCTGCGCCGCACGCACCCGGAATTCCGCATTATTTATGTAAAGGGCGAGGATTTCACCAACGAGCTGATCACCGCGATCCAGAAAGCGGATGTACAGTCCTTCCGCAACAAATACCGCGTGGTCGATCTGCTGCTGCTCGACGACGTACAGTTCATCGCCGGCAAGGAGCGCACGCAGGAAGAATTCTTCCATACCTTTAATGCGCTGTACGAGGCGAAAAAGCAGATCGTTCTCACCTCCGACCGTCCGCCAAAGGAGATCAACACGCTCGAGGAGCGCATGAAGACCCGTTTCGAGTGGGGCCTGCTCGCGGACATCCAGCCGCCGGACTTTGAAACACGAATCGCCATCATCCGCGACAAGGCGGTAAAGATGAGCATCGAGCTGCCCGACGAGGTATCCAACTACATCGCGGAGAACATCCAGTCCAACATCCGTCAGCTCGAAGGCGCGGTCAAAAAGATCAAGGCGATGCACGAGCTGATGGGCGAACGCATCACGGTCTCGCTCGCCGAAAACGCGATCGACGCGCTGCGCACGGAAAATCCGGGGCTCAACCCGACGCCCGAGCGCATCATGGAGGCGGTCGCGAACTACTTCTATATCCCGGTCGAGCAGATGATCTCCAAGGACCGCTCCAAGGACGTCGCATATCCGCGCCAGATGGCGATGTACATGATCCGCCAGGAGCTCGAATACTCCTTCCCCGACATCGCAAAGATCTTCAAGCGCGACCATACCACCGTCATGCACGCCTGCAACAAGATCGAGGAGGAGCGCAAGAAATCGCGCCAGACCGAGGACGTCATCAAAAAGCTGCACAATAATATACGCGGCGACTGAATTCTACAGCGCTGCATATATACATATTCGCTGTACACAGGATGTATATTTATGCATTTATTTATCCCCAGTTTTCTGTGGAATCCACAGGGATAAGCCTGTGGATAATCAGGGGTGTGTTTTCGTGTGTGGACAGTCCATTTTCCATCCACAATCGTCTGTGGACGACATTTCCCGCGCCGCTGCTGACGATTTCGGAGTTATCCACAGGCTCCACAGCCTCTATTACTACTGCGAAAACCTTTCCTTTTATCTGAGAGGTTTTCTCTGTCCGTCTCTCGCGGACACATTATGCACGTGAATTTCCAGTAATAAAAAGGAAATTCCTGATCCGGGCTCTGCTGACGCGAATAAACCCGGCAGCAGCCTTTATAGATGTCATTGTTTTTAGAGAAAGGAATCAATATGAAGTTTTCCTGCGAAAAAGAGATCCTTCTGGGTATTCTCGGCACAGCTTCGCGCGCCGTTACCGGCAAAAGCTCGATGCCGCTGCTCGAGGGCCTGCTCATCTGCGCTGATGCTTCGACGCTGACCGTCACCGGTTATGACATGTCGATGGGCATCCGCACCACGACCGAGACCGACGTAGTCGAGCCGGGCAGCATCGTTATCAATGCAAAGCTGCTGCTCGACATTGTCCGCAAGCTGCCGAACGACGTCGTTTATATCGAGACGGACGACAAGCTGATGACGACCGTCAAATGCGGCCGCGCGGTGTTTAATCTGGCCGCGACCGAGGCGGACGAATTCCCGGCGCTTGCTGAGGTTTCCAGCGCTACCGGGTTTTCTCTGCCCCAGAATATCCTGAAAAGCATGATTTCTCAGACGATTTTCTCGGTTTCCGACAACGAATCCAAGCCGATCCATACCGGCTGCCTGTTCGAGCTGGATGGCTCGCGCCTCAATGTGGCAGCGGTCGACGGCTACCGTCTTTCCGTGCGCCGCGAGACCATCGAGGGGATGTCCGGGGAAATGAAATTCGTGGTCCCGGGCGCTTCCCTGCGCGAGATCGAGCGCATCCTCGGAGAGGATGACGAGCCGGTCGAGATTTTCCCCGACCAGAAGAACATTCTGTTCCGCATCGGCGGCACGACGCTGATCACCCGTCTGATTGAAGGCGAGTTCCTCAACTACCGCGCCGCTATCCCGAACGACTTCGAGCACGCTGTCGATATCGACTCGCACGAGCTCATCAGCTCGATCGAGCGCGTGTCGCTCATCGTCTCGGAAAAGCTGAAAAACCCGGTCCGTTTTCATTTTGACGGCAATTATGTGCAGCTTTCGTGCGTGACCGCGATCGGCAAGAGCTACGATGAATGCCCGATCGACGGCTGCATTGAGGACCTGGAGATCGGCTTCAACAACCGCTATATGCTTGACGCGCTGCGTGCATCCGGCACGGAAAAGGTGCGGCTCCAGCTCAAGGGCTCGCTCAACCCGATCGTTATTTCCCCGACCGAGGGCGACAAGTTCACCTATCTGGTCCTGCCTGTGAGGTTGCGTGCAAATGACTGAAATCAAGATCGAAACCGAATTTATCAAGCTTGACGCCCTGCTGAAGTTCGCAAATCTGGTATCCTCGGGCGGCGAGGCCAAGCTCCGCATCGCGGAGGGCGAGGTGCTGGTCAACGGCGAAAAATGCACCATGCGCGGCAAGAAGCTGCGCCCGGGAGACAGGATCGAGCTGGGCGGCGAGGCCGTTGTGATCGCATAAACGCACACGATGTACAATAACGAACGCGATTTTGCGTGTACGAAAACGTACAGATATACGGATAACGTGGAGTGACCGGGCAGAATGCACATCAAGACATTGAAATTACAGAATTTCCGCAATTACGAGGATGCACGCTTTGTCCTCGACCCGGCGGTCAATCTGATCTGCGGCGAGAACGGGCAGGGCAAGACCAACCTGCTCGAGGCGGCGGCGGCCTGCTCGACCATGCGGCTGTTCCGCACGGCGCAGAAGAAGGAAGGACTGCGGTTCGGCGAGGATGCGGCATTCATCTGCTCGGAATTCGAGGCGCAGGGGCGTGAGAACACACTCGAGCTGCGCCTGTCGCGCCTCAGGGCGATGGAGATCTACAAAAACGGCGTGAGACAGAAGCGGCAGAGCGACGTGCAGGGTCTGCTCAAGACCGTGCTGTTCTGTCCGGAGGATCTGATGCTCGTCCGGGCGGGCGCGGCGGCGCGGCGGCGCTTTCTTGATACGGCGCTGTGTCAGCTGCGGCCGAACTACGCGCGCTATCTGGAGGAATACAACCGTCTGCACGAGCACAAGACGCGCATCCTGCGCGACAGCGAGGAAAAACCGTCTCTGCTGTCGATGTGGGAGGACTTTTCGCTGCGCATGGCGCGCATCGGCGCGCAGATCATCCGCTACCGCGCGTATTACTGCCGCAGGCTGCTCGCGGCGGCGGCGGCGGTCTATTCCGATATCGCGCCGCATGAGGCGCTGTCCGGCGTCTACCGCACGGTCAGCAGCGTCAGCGATCCGTTCGCGTCCGCGCAGCAGCTCGAGCGCGAGCTGATCGATCATGTATTCCGGCATAAAAACGCCGAGATCGCGGCGAAAAGCTGCCTTTCCGGACCGCACAAGGACGATCTCGAGCTGCTGCTCGACGGGCGGAGCGCGTCGGCGTTCGCCTCGCAGGGACAGGTGCGCACCTGCACACTGTCGCTCAAGCTGGCCGAGCGCGAGCTATTTTTTGAGGAGGACGGAGAGTATCCCGTGCTGCTGCTCGACGATGTTCTGAGCGAGCTCGACCGCCGCAGGCAGGACTTCGTTCTCAACCGGATCTCCGCCGGTCAGGTCATGATCACCTGCTGCGAGGACGGCATTTCGGAAAAATTACGCGCCGGTGCGGCATTTCATATCAAAAACGGCAAAATTGTATAAGTCTCCGATACACAAACGCGCGAAAATGTGGTATAATAAAATGTGGTATAATAAAATAAATAATCATTCCGGAGGAATATCATGTATTTACACCTCGGACAGGATTACATTGTGCCGCTGCAGAATGTCGTAGCGGTTTTTGATATGGATACGGCAACCATGTCCGGCCGCACGCAGCGCCTGCTCTCGCGGCTTCAGGACGAGGGGCGCATCATTGAGCTGTACGACGATCTGCCGCGCGCGGCTGTGCTGTGTGAAAGTGCGCTCGGCGAGACGCTGTATCTGACGCAGCTGTCGCCGCAGGCGCTCCAGCGCAGAGCGGAAAAGGCATACGCGATATAAAAATATTGAAAAACCTCGTTTTTCGATGAGATGGCGCGCTGATGCGCGATTTTTCTGTTATCGCAATTTTCGAAAGGAAATTTTTTTATATGAGTGAAGAGATTGAAATCAAGGACGAAGTGCTCGATCTGAAGGTCACAGAGACCTACGACGAGAACCAGATCCAGGTCCTCGAGGGTCTGGAAGCCGTCCGCAAGCGCCCGGGTATGTACATCGGTTCTACCTCGGCGCGCGGTCTGCATCATCTGGTATACGAGATCGTCGACAACTCGATCGACGAAGCGCTCGCGGGCTACTGCACGCACATCGAGGTCACGATCGAAAAGGGCGACATCATCCGTGTCACGGATAACGGCCGAGGCATTCCCTGCGGCATCCATCCGCAGATGGGCATTCCGACGCTTGAGGTCGTTCTGACTGTGCTGCACGCAGGCGGCAAGTTCGACGGCTCGGGCTACAAGGTCTCCGGCGGTCTGCACGGCGTCGGCTCGTCGGTCGTAAACGCGCTGTCCGACTGGCTTGAGGCCGAGGTCCGCGACGGTCACACCAAGCACTATATGCGCTTTGAGCGCGGCGTGACGACCGTAAAAATGCGCGATACGCCGTGCGAGAGCGAGACCGGCACGACCATCCGCTTCCATGCTGACCCGGAGATCTTCGAAACCACGGTCTACGAGTACGATGTGCTCGAAAAGCGTCTGCGCGAGCAGGCGTTTCTGAACGCAGGCCTCAAGATCACCCTGCGCGACGAGCGCGACGATGAGCCGGTTGAGGAGGTCATGCATTACGAGGGCGGCATCCGTCAGTTCGTCGAGCATCTCAACCGCACCAAGACCCCTCTGCATGAGCAGGTCATCTACATGGAGGGCAGCCGCGACACCTCGATGGCCGAGGTCGCCATGCAGTACACCGACAGCTACAGCGAGCTGATGCTGTCCTTCGCCAACAACATCAATACCACCGAGGGCGGCACGCACGAGACCGGCTTCAAGGCCGCGCTGACCCGCGTTCTGAACGATTACGGCAAGAAGTACAAGCTGCTCAAGGACGACGAGTCCTTCAAGGGCGAGGACGCGCGCGAGGGCCTGACCGCCATCATCTCGGTCAAGCTGCAGGAAGCGCAGTTCGAGGGCCAGACCAAGACCAAGCTCGGCAACAGCGATATGCGTGCGCTGGTCGACGCGATGGTCTCCGAAAAGCTGATGACCTTCTTCGAGGAAAATCCGCAGGTCGCCCGTTCCATCATCGAGAAGGCACAGACCGCGGCCCGCGCCCGTGAGGCGGCGAAGAAGGCGCGCGAAATGACGCGCCGCAAGTCTGCGCTCGATTCCGCTTCCCTGCCGGGCAAGCTCGCAGACTGCATCGAAAAGGACCCGACCTACACCGAAATCTACATCGTCGAGGGTGATTCCGCAGGCGGCTCCGCCAAGGAGGGCCGCGACCGCCGTCATCAGGCGATCCTGCCGCTCTGGGGCAAGATGCTGAACGTCGAAAAGGCGCGTCTCGACCGCGTCTACGGCAACGACAAGCTCACCCCGATGATCACCGCCTTCGGCGCGGGCTTCGGCGACGATTTTGATCTCGCAAAGCTGCGCTACGGCAAGATCATCCTCATGGCCGATGCCGATGTCGACGGCTCGCATATCCGCACCCTGCTTCTGACGTTCTTCTTCCGCTTCATGCGTCCGCTCATCGAGCACGGCCATGTGTTCATCGCGCAGCCGCCGCTGTTCAAGAACGAAAAGGGCAAGGACGTCCGCTATACCTACACCGAGGAGCAGCAGCGCGACTGCATCGCTGAAATGGGCGATAATGTGCGTGTACAGCGCTACAAGGGCCTCGGCGAGATGGACCCGCAGCAGCTGTGGGAGACCACCATGGACCCTGAGCACCGCACGCTGCTTCAGGTCACGATGGAGGATGCGGCGGCGGCCGATGAGACCTTTGCGCTCCTGATGGGCGAAAAGGTAGAGCCGCGTCGCGAATTTATTGAAAGAAATGCGAAATATGTCATGAATCTTGACGTTTAAGGGAGAAAAGTCATGCTGTTTTTTGTAAACGATTACGGTTTCGGCGCACACCCCAAAGTTCTGGAACATCTGACGGAGACCAATATGCAGCCGCTCATCGGCTACGGAAATGACGAGATCACCGCATCCGCTGCGGAGAAGATCAAGGCGGCCTGCGCCTGCCCGGAGGGACAGGTTTACTTCCTCACCGGCGGCACGCAGACCAACATGGTCGTCATCGACGCGCTGCTGCGTCCGTATGAGGGCGTTGTCGCGTCCTCCTGCGGCCATGTGAACACCCATGAGGCCGGCGCCATCGAGTCCACCGGACACAAGGTGCTGACCGTGCCGCATAAGAACGGCAAGCTGGACGCGGACGATCTGCGCGAGTACATCGAGACGTTCTATGCGGACGAAAGCCATAACCACATGGTATTCCCCGGCATGGTGTACATCTCCCATCCGTCCGAATACGGCACGCTTTACACGAAAAACGAGCTGGAGCGCATTTCCGCCGTGTGCAAAGAGTTCGATCTGCCGCTGTTTCTGGACGGCGCGCGCCTCGGCTACGGCCTGACGGCGGATACCGATGTCACACTGGCAGATATCGCACGGCTCACCGATGTGTTCTACATCGGCGGCACCAAGTGCGGCGCGCTGTGCGGCGAGGCGGTCGTGTTCACACACGGCAATATGCCGCGTCAGTTCGAGACCATGGTCAAGCGCCACGGCGCGATGGTCGCAAAGGGCCGCCTGAACGCGGTTCAGTTCGACGCCCTGTTCACCGACGGCCTGTATGAAAAGATCTGCGCACCGGCGGTGCGCCTCGCGCTCAAACTGCGCGACGGTCTCGCGGCAAAGGGATACCGCTTTGCGATCGACTCCCCCACCAATCAGCAGTTTATCATCGTCGAAAACAGCAGGCTGCTCGAACTCGGCAGCAAGGTCGCGTACAGCTTTATAGAGAAATATGACGCGGAGCATACGGTCATCCGTCTGGCGACGAGCTGGGCGACGACCGAGGAGCAGGTAGACGAGCTTCTGAATATACTCTAAGCGTTAAACTCAGCTGAGAATAACCAAAACAGCTGAATAAGCCAACAATTCTGGAGGCAAAGAATGAGTCAAGAATACGAACAGCAGAAAATCATGCAGGTCGATCTCGAACGCGAGATGAAGAAAAGCTACATCGACTATGCAATGAGCGTTATTGTCGGCCGCGCGCTGCCCGATGTGCGCGACGGTCTCAAGCCGGTACACCGCCGCATCCTGTACGCCATGTACGAGGATGGTCTGACCTCGGACAAGCCCTACCGCAAGTCGGCAACGACCGTCGGTAACGTGCTCGGCCGCTATCATCCGCACGGCGACGCATCGGTCTATGACGCAATGGTGCGTATGGCGCAGCCGTTCTCGCTGCACTATCCGCTGATCGACGGTCACGGCAACTTCGGTTCCGTGGACGGCGACCCTCCGGCAGCATACCGTTACACCGAGGCCCGCATGGCCCGTCTGGCGAACTTTATGCTGGCGGACATCAAGAAGAACACAGTCGATTTCCAGCCGAACTTTGACGAGGAGCGTCAGGAGCCGGTCGTGCTCCCGTCCCGCTTCCCCAACCTGCTCGTCAACGGCTCGTCCGGCATCGCGGTCGGCATGGCGACCAACATTCCGCCGCATAATCTTTCCGAGGTCATCGACGGCACCTGCTATGTCATCGACCACCCCGAGGCTGAGCTGGACGAGATCTGCCAGTTCATCAAGGGCCCGGACTTCCCGACCGGCGGCGTCATCATGGGCCGCAGCGGCATCCGCGCCGCCTATGCGACCGGCCGCGGTAAGATCAAGGTCCGCGCAAAGACCGAGATCGTAGATCTGCCGAACGGCAAGAGCCAGATCGTCATTACCGAGATCCCGTACATGGTCAACAAGGCCCGTCTGGTCGAGGCAATGGCAAATCTGGTCAAGGACAAGCGCGTGGAAGGCATCACCAACATCCAGGACCATTCCTCCCGCGAGGGCATGCAGATCGTGGTCGATATCCGCCGCGATGCGAACGCGCAGGTCATCCTCAACCAGCTTTTCACCTATTCTCAGCTGGAAGACACCATTTCGATGATCCACATCGCGCTCGTTCCGGGCGCGGGCGGCAAATTGCAGCCGCGCGTACTGACGCTGCGCCAGATCCTCGATCAGTATATCGGCTTCCAGAAGGACGTTGTCGAGCGCCGCACGCGCTTCGACCTCAAGAAAGCGCGCGACCGTGCGCACATTCTGGAAGGTCTCAAGGTCGCGACCGACAATATCGACCGCATCATCGCCATCATCCGCGCGTCTAAGAACGAGGCGGAAGCCAAGGAAAACCTGATGGCGGAGCCGTTCTGGATCGACCAGATCGCGCTGCTCGGCATCGTGGACGGCTCGGAGCACTTCGAGTTCCACCTCGACGAGCCGCAGGCGCAGGCGATCGTAGATATGCGTCTGGGCCGCCTGTCCGGTCTGGAGCAGGAGAAGATCAACGACGAGTACAAGGACCTCGAGAGCCGCATCGCAGGCTTTGAGGAAATCCTTTCGTGTGATGCGAATATTCTTGCCGTTGTCAAGCAGGAGCTCCAGGAGATCAAGCAGAAATACGGCGACGAGCGTCATACGCAGATCGAAAATGTGGCCGACGAGATCGATATCGAGGATCTCATCGAGCAGCAGGACTGCGCGTACACTCTCACCCACTTCGGCTACATCAAGCGCCAGCCGACCTCGGTCTACCGTGCGCAGCGCCGCGGCGGCCGCGGTATCTCCGCGATGAGCACCCGCGAGGAGGACTTCGCGAAGGACATCTTCACCGCGTCCACGCATGACACCATCCTGTTCTTCTCCGACCGCGGCAAGGTCTACAAGCTCAAGGGCTATCAGATCCCGGAGACCGGCCGTTCCGCAAAGGGCATGAACATCGTCAACCTTCTGGAGCTGGAAAACGGCGAAAAGATCACCGCTATGTTCCCGATTCAGGAGTTTGCGGACGATAAGTTCCTGTTCTTCGTCACCCGTCAGGGCATTGCGAAGCGCATTGTGCTCTCCGATCTTCAGAATATCCGCCGCGCAGGTCTGCGCGCGCTGAGCCTCAACGAGGACGACGCGCTGGTCGACGTCCGACTGACCGACGGCGAACAGAACATCCTCATCGCGACTCACAACGGCAAGGCGATCTGCTTTGACGAAAACGAGGTCCGCGCGATGGGCCGTACTGCAACCGGCGTGCGCGGCATTAAGCTCGCGGACGGCGATTATGTCATCGGCGCGGCGCGTGCACGCAAGGACGCGTATGTGCTCTCCGTCACCGAAAACGGCTACGGCAAGCGCACCCCGGTCGAGGAATTCACCGTGCATCATCGCGGCGGCGGCGGCATCATGCTGCATAACCTGACCGAAAAGACCGGTCTGGTCGCCGGTATTGCGGTCGTTGACAGCGAAAACGATGTCATGATCATCACCGACGACGGCGTCATCATCCGCACCGGCGTCGAGGAGATCCGCGAATGCGGACGCGGCTCGCAGGGCGTTATCGTCATGCGTACCGGCACGGACGTCAAGGTCATCTCGATTGCCCGCACGGACAAGGAGGAAGAGGACGAAACGGCGGAGGAAGCCGCAGAGAGCATAGAAACGGCGGAAACCGTGACCGATACCCCGGCAACCACCGGCGAAGAATAAATTTTATCGGGAAATCCGGTTTCCCGCGACTGAGAGCATCGTTTGAAAGAACGGTGCTCTTTTATCGTGCTTTTGTATCGATATTGAAACCTGCTATGGCTTGACAATGCAAAGGCGGAAACGTAAAATAGAAAACAGTATGAATGTCGGCGCGAAGTCAGGGAAGAGTCAGAGCGGCGGCAGGAGATTAAAAGGGGATAGTTCCATTGAAAAAGCAAATTCTAAGCGGTGTTTTAGCCGCTGTAATGTTGCTTTCGCCTGCTTATGCGGCGGAAAGCGGCACATCGGACAGTTCGGCGAATGCCGCCGTCACGACGGCTGCCGAGGCGCGGAGCGTCAAGCTCGTGTTCGCCTCCGACAAGACGCTCACCGGCGCGAACGGCGATACGGTCAAGGAGATCTTCAGGAGCCGCTTGGACGCGCTCGGCTGCAAGGATTACACGTTGACCGTGGCGGATGACGGCTCGACCATCACCGTCGAGTTCCCGGCCTCCGCGCAGGTCTCCCATCTCGCAGAGTATCTCGTGCAGCCGGCGGCCTTTTCCGCATCCGACGCGGACGGCAAGGTATGGCTGACGAATGAGGATATCAAGCAGGTCACGAGCACCAAGGGCAGCAAGGACGGCACCGGCTGCGTCGTGCTGACGCTGACGACTAGGGGCCGCCAGAGCCTCAAGGAGGCGACCGCCGCGATCGCGGACCGCGACAGCGACAAAAAGCTGTACATCAAAATGGACGGACAGACCATCGCCTCTCCGACTATTTCGAGCAAAATCGACAGCAGCAGCGTCAATATCGAGAACAATTTCACCGAACAGGTCGCGGAAAACTACGCGCTCCTGCTGAACGCGGGCGCACTTCCGGTCACGCTCACCGTTTCGAGCGCTCCGGCGGCCGGCGACACGCCGCTTGACGGCGACGGCGACACGGACAACACCGGCGACACCGGTCACGGCAGCGCCGAGACCCCGTCCGCTCCGTCCGACACCGAATTTGCGGACATGAAGGGCCACTGGGCGGAGTCTGCGCTCCGCAAGGGCATCGAGCTTGGCCTGCTCAAGGGTTCGAACGGCAAAATGCTGCCGAACGACCCGGTGCGCGGCTCGGAGGCGCTGACCATCCTCAACCGTGCGCTCGGCGCGTCCCAGCAGGACAGCACGGCCTCTCTCGCCGCTTCGCAGCAGGACCAGTGGTATACCGCTGAGCTCGGCAAGGCCATCCATCTCAACCTCATCGACGCGAACGACAGCCGCAATTTCGGCAATGCCGCTACCCGTGCCGAGGCGTTCGTGTACATCACGCGCGCCTTCGTCTATGACCGCGCGGAGTCGGGCGCAGACGAGCTGAGCATTTTCACCGATACCGGCTCCATGACCGATGACCAGCGTCAGGCGGCGGCGGCTCTCGTCGCGAGCGGCATCGTCAAGGGCGACACCGCGACCACGCTCGCACCGAATAAAAAGCTGACCCGTGCGGAATTTGTCACCATGATCACCCGTATCGCAGGCAATATCTCCTCGGAATACACCGGCGCGGACGGCGGCAGCATCGTTTCGGGCGATACCGACCTTTCGGTCTCCAATCTGACGGGCGACGTCATCTTCTCCGCTCCGGTACATAGCGTCAAGCTGTCCGATGTTTCCACGCCGAACCGCATCGTGCTCAAGGGCTGCGACAACGTGACCCTGACCGCAGACGGCCAGGCGGGCATGTCCACGCTCGCCGCAGACCCGGCTGACAGCGCGGCCATCACCTTCGGAGACACGGTAAGCACGAGCAACCTCGTCATCGCAGGCGACGGCGGCTATGTCTCCTTCAACGGCAAGGCGGACAACATCGAGATCACCGCGAGCAACCGCGTCATCGACCTGTCCGGCATGGACGCGACCTCGCTGACCGTGACGGGCCGCGGCAATACGATCAACCTTGGCGGCTCGGTCGGTGCAGTCAGCATCTCTGGCAGCGCGAAGAATACCCGCCTTTCGGTCAGCGGCACGGTAGATTTCCTGCTCGCGGCAGGCTACGGCTCGACCATCGGCGGCGCGGGCAAGGCAAATTCGCTCGAGCTGCGCGCGGCAGGCTGCAATGTAACGCTTGCGTGCGATAACAAGGTCGAGAATATCGACGCAGGCATCAAGAACGTAAAAATCAATATCGGCGTGCCGACCAAGGTCACGGCAGGCGGCTCGCTCGTTTCTCAGGCGACCTTCTCGGGCGTTGACGGCACGAAGATCTGCAAGGCACAGTGGTATCAGGACGGCAAGCCGCGCTCCGACCTCGCAAACGACAAGTTCGAGCTGTCGAACGGCAAGGTCTCCAGGCATACCACCTACTTCACCTTCACGAAGAACATGAAGACCTCGGTCACCACCGGTCTCAAGCTGACTTACGTCAACCCGTCCACGGGCGAGACGGAGGAGATCTATGCGGAAAAAACCGTTCCGATCGAGAACTATTCGGACGAGTGGTATCAGCAGCGCGACGTAAACCGCGTGCTCAATCTGGTCTCCTCGACCTATCGCGGCAACTACACGACCTCGTATGCGGTCAAAAACGACTACAAGGCCTACGAGAAGGAGACCTGGGTCAATGCCAAGGGCTATTCGAGCAATTCGAACTATCTGGTCTGGATCAACCGCGCGTATCAGCACGTTAACGTCTTTACCGGCTCCAAGGGCAGTTGGAAGCTGACAAAGAGCTTTGTCGTCGGCACGGGTGCACCGGGTACCGAGACCCCGGTCGGCGTCACCAGAGTCACCTACAAGCTCAAGGCAGGCTGGACCACGAGCACGTATACCGTTCGTCCGGTCGTGGGCTTCTACCCCGACACCGGCTATGCGTTCCATTCCCGTCTGTGCACGCCGAAGACGGACAAGGAATACGACTTCAGCAGCGGCTACCCTGTATCGCACGGCTGCGTCCGTATGCAGAAGAGCGACATCAACTGGATCTACGATAACGTTCCGATCGGCTCGACCGTCGTAATCTTCTAAAAAGCAAAACAAAACCCCACCGCTGTGCGGTGGGGTTTTTAGACTGTCGAAAAACTTCGTTTTTCGGTAGATTTTTTACATATTGCCGCCCTTGCTGCCTTCCCACACGCCGGTGGCGAGAGCAGACAGATAAGCGTTGATGAAGCCGTCGAGATCGCCGTCCATGACTGCGTTGATGTTCGCGTTTTCGAAGCCGGTACGGGTATCCTTCGCGAGGGTGTACGGCATGAAAACGTAGGAGCGGATCTGGCTGCCCCATTCGATCTTCTGCTGAACGCCCTTGATGTCGGAGATCTTCTCGAGGTGCTCGCGCTCCTTGATCTCGACCAGCTTGGAGCGCAGCATACGCAGACAGTTTTCCTTGTTCTGGAGCTGGCTTCGCTCGGTCTGGCAGGCAACGACGATGCCGGTTGCCTTATGGATGAGTCGGACCGCAGAGGAGGTCTTGTTGATGTGCTGACCGCCTGCACCGGACGAACGGTAAACCTGCATCTCGTAGTCATCCGGCTTGATCTCGAAGTCCGCGGAGGTATCCGGAATGTCCGGCACGACCTCGACAGCCGAGAACGAGGTCTGACGGCGGCCGGATGCGTCGAACGGGGAGATACGGACCAGACGATGCACGCCATTCTCGCCCTTGAGGAAGCCGTAGGCGTTCTCGCCCTCGATGAGGATATCGGCGGACTTGATGCCGGCGGTGTCGCCATCCTGATAGTCCATGATCTTGTAGGTAAAGCCGTGGCGCTCTGCCCAGCGCGTGTACATGCGGTACAGCATCGCGCACCAGTCCTGCGCCTCGGTGCCGCCTGCGCCGGCATGGAAGGACACGAGGGCGTTGTGGCTGTCGTATTCACCGGTGAGCAGCGTGCCGAGCTTCTGCTCTGCTACGGTCTCCTCGAGCTCCTTGAAGCCGGTCTCAAGCTCCTCGAGCATGGACTCGTCGTCCTCCTCGATCGCCATCTCGCAGATGGTCAGCAGGTCGTCGCACAGCGTGCACATCCTGCCATACGCCTCGACCTTGCCCTTGAGCGAACCCATGCGGGAGACGATCTTCTGGCTCTCCTCCGGGTTGTCCCAGAAGCCGGGCTGGGAGGACTTGATCTCGAGCTCCTCGACCTCGCGCTTCGCCTGCTCGATGCCGAGCGCCTTGTCGAGGCCTTCGATCTCCGGCTTGAGGTTGTTCAGTTTCACCTTGTATTCTTCAAACTGCAGCATATAAATGCTCCTTCTTCTGTATTTTCAGCTATCTTATAGTATACCGTTTACGGGCGTTCTTGTAAAGATTTTTTCGAGAAATACAGGGGAAGCGGCGAACCTTTTCGTAAAGAAAGCGTCAAAAACATAAAGTTCGGCTTGACTAATCCGCCCTTTTCACATATGATAGTTGTGTAAGAGGGAGTAGCTCACGCCGCACGGCGTGGTCGGCAACGCCATCCCCGGCGGGAAACCGCCCGGTGCCGGACCGCAAGCAGCGAGACTTTTATTGCACGCATGGGTGCAATGAAGGTCTTTTTTTTATGCGGTGCGCGATTTCTACCCGAACTGCGGCCTGTCCGCAGTATTCTAACAGCAGGAGGAACTGTTTATGCTGTCATTTGTTATGCTTGTCATCGGTTTCGTGCTTCTTGTGTGGGGCGCGGACAAATTCGTCGAGGGTGCGAGCGCACTCGCACGTAAAATGGGCGTCTCGCCCCTGCTCGTCGGTCTGACCATCGTTGCCTTCGGTACATCCATGCCGGAGCTTGCGGTCAGCGTCACGGCGGCGCTCCGGGGCGCGAACGAGATCGCGGTCGGCAACGTCGTCGGCTCGAACGTATTCAATCTGCTCGTTGTTGCCGGCCTTTCTGCCGTCATCTGTCCGCTCGTGATGGATAAGATGCTGCTGCGCCGCGACTGGCCGCTGTCCATTTTTGCGGCGGTGCTGCTGCTCGCCGCCATCGCGCCGGATCATGTCATCGCGCGCTGGGAAGGCGCGGTGCTGCTGGTCATCTTTGCCGTCATCCTCAGCCGCCAGATCAAGGCGGCGCTGAACGACCGCGCTCAGCTCGCAGCGGCGGAGGCGGAAGCGGCGGAAGAGGCGGCGGAAATGACCAAATCGCCCGTCATGATCTGGGTCAATATCGTGCTCGGCCTCGCCTGCATCGTGCTCGGCGGTCAGCTCGCGGTGAACGGCGCGACCGGCATCGCGCGCATGTTCGGTCTGAGCGAAACGCTCATCGGTCTGACCATCGTCGCCATCGGCACGAGCCTGCCCGAGCTGGTCACCTCGATCGTCGCGGCGCGCAAGGGACAGAACGAGATCGCCATGGGCAATGTGATCGGCTCCAATCTGTTCAATATTCTGCTCATTCTCGGCGTTTCTGCGGTTATTACGCCTATCCCGGTGCAGGCGACGTCGATTATTGACTGCCTGTTCCTCATCGCCATCAGCGTCGTGTTCTACCTCCCGGCGCGCAAGGGCAAGCTCGGCCGCCTGCCGGGCGCGGTGATGGCTGCGATGTATGTCGCGTACACGGCCTATCTTATTATGCGATAAGTAAAAGGGTGAAACGATGTGTTCACCCTTGGAGCGGCCGGCTTTGCTGGCCGTTCATTTTGTCGAATAAGGCTGTTTTTCTCGAATATCGGTGTCGCGCGTCAAGCGCGCATAAAATAGACTTTGCAAAGCAAAGTCATAAAAACCGGGAGCATGTATCTCGGTTTTTATACTTCTAGAGAGAGAAAAGTTTCTGCATAGGAACTTTTCTCCGTCCGTGTTTTGCGAAGTCAAAACACAGATTGTCGGAAAAACGTCAGTTTTTCGACAGTCTTAGCCCTGCTGCTGGCCGTTCTTTCGGTTCTGGGAATTCTGCTGAGACTGGTCCTGCTGATTCTGCTGGGACTGGTTCTGCTTTTCCTGATACTGATTGCGTTTCATAACGGTTTTCGCCTCCTGATTTTGAAGTTTCGCTCATAGTCTGCACGGAAGAGCCGAAAAATATACGGCAAGGGGTTGCGAAAATGCGCAAAAGCTGATAAAATTGTTGTGCGTGTTATGACGCAGCGCTATTGTTTAATATTATTTGCTGATAGAAAGAGGGACATTTAACATGTCGGGACATTCGAAATGGAACAACATCGCCAAGCGCAAGGGCGCAAACGATGCAAAGAAGGCTAAAATCTTCACCAAGATCGGCCGTGAGATGGCGATCGCGATCAAGGAGGGCGGCTCAGCCAACCCGGACTTCAACTCCCGTCTGCGCGACTGTATCGCAAAGGCAAAGGCAAACAACATGCCGAACGACAACATCAAGCGCACGCTCGACAAGTACTCCGGCGCGAACGGCCAGGTCGATTACGAGGCAAACAACTACGAGGGCTACGGCGTAGGCGGCGTTGCAGTCGTTGTCGAGACCCTGACCGATAACAAGAACCGCACGGTAGCAGACGTTCGCCACCTGTTCGACAAGTACGGCGCAGGTCTGGGCGCTTCCGGCTGCGTATCCTGGCAGTTCGACAAGAAGGGCGTTATCATCATGGAGAAGGGCGACCTCGACGAGGACACCGTTATGATGCAGGCGCTCGACGCAGGCGCAGAGGACTTCCTCGCTGACGAGGAGACCTTCGAGATCTACACCGCGCCGGACGACTTCTCTGCTGTCCGCGAGGCACTCGAGAAGCTCGGCTACGAGTTCGTTGAGGCGCAGGTCGAGATGGTTCCGCAGAACTACATCACCCTCGAGAAGGAAGAGGATATGGCCCAGATGCGCAAGCTGCTCGATGGTCTCGAGGATAACGACGACGTACAGGCCGTATGGCATAACTGGGAGAACGAGGCCGACTACGAGGGCTAACGCCCTTTCATTCGAAAGCACGCTTTCGAATGAAGCTGACGAAAAACCGCGCCTTTCAGGCACATTTTTTCGTCCCTTGTATAATTTCCGAGGTACACGCCCCCGAAAATTATGAATTTGCTGCGCAAATTCTATTTAATGCCGCGCTGACGCGCGGGGTGAGCAGCCGCAGAAAAGCGGCTGCTTTTTCTTTTGCTTTTTTCGGAAAAATCTCGTTTTTTCCCTGTTTTATCTCTCCAAAATGCGCGGATATTGTGCTATAATATATTCTGAATAAGAATGCAATGAAAGGGGTTTCCCTCTGTGGCTGATATTACCGTACAGAACTTGACCAAATATTACGGCGACCGCCTGATTTTGAAGGATATTTCCTTTGACATACAGCCGGGCGAGAAGGTCGCCATTCTGGGCGCGAACGGCGCCGGAAAAACCACGCTCCTCAACATCCTGACCGGACGTCTGCCGTATGACGGCGGCCACGTCGGCTTCGGACAGGGCCGCACGGCGGGCGTCATCGACCAGATGCCGGATTTTCCGCCCGAGTCTACCGTCGAGGACATCCTCCGGCTCGCGTTCAAGGAATCGGACGAGGTCGCGGCAGCAATGGACGAGCTGACCGACGAAATGACGCGCAAGCCGGACGATGCCTCCCTGCTCAAGCGCTACGCGCAGCTCGAGACCCGTCTCGAGATCCTCGGCGGCTACAATCGCGATTACGAGATCAACCGCGTGTGCAACGGTCTGGAAATTCCGCAGGAGATGCGCTCGCAGAAGTTCAGTCTGCTCTCCGGCGGCGAAAAAACGCGCATCAATCTCGCGCGCATCATTCTCGAGCAGACTGACGTGCTGCTGCTCGACGAGCCGACCAACCACCTCGACATGGATGCGGTGGACTGGCTCGGCAGCTATCTGGAGAGCTACCGCGGCACGGTCATGATCATTTCGCATGACCGCTGGTTCATCGACCAGTGCTGTGACCGCGTCATCGAAATCCACGACTGCACCTGCGATTTCTACAACGGCAACTATTCCTACTATGCGGTCGAGCGCGAACGCCGCCGCGAGGAACAGCTCAAGCACCACGAGCACGAGCTGGCCGAGAAAAAACGTCTGGAAGCGACCGCTCGTTCCATGCATGAGCACGGCACCGAGCATCTGGCGAAGCGTGCGGCGTCTATCGAAAAGCGCATTGCGCGCATGAAGGTCACAGACCGACCGAAAACCGACAAGAAAATGACCGTTACCTTCGGTGATCCGAACTACGAGACCGAGGAGGTGCTCAAGGTACGGGATATTACAAAGAGTTATGATGGCCGCGAAATATTACATGACGTATCGTTTAACATCCGCAACCGCGAGCGCGTCGCGCTGCTCGGTGCGAACGGCGCCGGCAAGACCACCATGCTCAAGATCCTGCTCGGCGAGGAGACGCCGGACAGCGGCGTTATCCGCAAGGGCGTCGGTCTCAAGCCGGCCTATCTGCCGCAGCAGGTGCATTTTGCCAATCCGCACCGCAACCTCATCGACACGCTCATCTACGACAAGAACGTTTCCATGCAGGTCGCGCGCAACCGTCTCGGTTCGTTCCAGTTTACCGGCGAAACGCAGATGAAAACTGTGGATATGCTGTCCGGCGGTGAGAAAAGCCGCCTGCGCCTGTGCGAGCTGATGTACGATCCGCTCAATCTGCTCATTCTCGACGAGCCGACCAACCACCTTGACCTCGCCTCGCGTGAATGGATCGAGGAGGCCGTCGAGGCGTTCGACGGCACGCTGCTGTTCGTCTCGCATGACCGCTACTTTGTCGAGCGCTTTGCAACGCGCGTGCTGTACCTCGAAAACGGCCGTCTCATCGACTTTATCGGCTCGTACAGCGCGTTCCTCGACTGGCGCGCAAAGGGCGGCGGCGCACTGCCTGAGGCGGAGACTGCGCCCGTTCCGAAGAAGAAAAAGGCAGCTGTTCCGACGCTGGATGATGTGCCGAAGCCGCCCGAAAAGCCGAAGCGCACGGGCGGTACGAAAAACCTTCAGAAGCAGCTGAGCACGCTCGAGCGCGAGATCTCGCAGCTGGAGACCCAGTCGGGCGATTTGGAACAGCAGATGGTGGATGCGGCGTCCGACTCGTCGCGTCTGCTCGAGCTCATGACCGAAAAGGAGACCTGCGACGAAAAGCTCGCTGCGAAAATGGACGAATGGGAGGCCGTTGCGGCGGAACTGGAGGCAATGCAGTGAAAAAATACAGGGTATGGATAGGGCTTGCGGTGCTATGCGTGATTGTCGGCGTGCCGCAGCTGTTCTGGAAGCCGTCGCGGTTCGGCGGCATCTTTCTGATCGCGCTCGCGGTCGGCTGCACGGGGGAGTGGCTGATGCTGCGAGGACGCGAGAAATACAGGGCGTGCCGCGTGCTGGCGCGCGTGGGGCAGGTGCTTTTCAGCCTGTTTGTGCTGACGTTCGCGCTCGTGCAGATCTGCATCATCGGGGTGCATTTCGAGGAAAATGACCCGGCGGCCGCGCCAAAGGCGGACTATTACCTGACGCTCGGCGCACTCGTCAATCCGGACGGACAGCCGTCAGCGGCGCTTGCTGCGCGGTGTGACGCGGCGATCGGCGTGATGAATGCCAATCCGGCGAGCCGCGCCATCCTGTGCGGTGGACAGGGCGGCGACGAGCCGCGCACCGAGGCGGAGGCCATGCGGGACTACATGACGGCGCACGGCGCCGACCCGGCGCGGCTGATCCTGGAGGATGCATCGAGTACGACCATCGAGAATATCGCGAACGCGAAAAAGCTGCTGCCCGAAGGCGCGGCGGTCGCGGTCATCACGAATGACTACCATCTCGCCCGGGCGCGCCGCCTGCTCGCGCACGCCGGTCTGGGCGATGCAGGCGTACCGGCGAAAACGCCGTACCCCAGTCAATGGGCGGCGGTGCGCTGCCGGGAGTACTGCTCCATTATGGGACTGATGCTCACCGGGCGCTGGTGAATTGCACGATTTGGAGATAGATTATGTTTGAGAAACTGAAAATGCTGTCCGCGCGGCTCGACGAGTTGGAAATGCGCCTGTCCGCGCCGGATCTGTACGATGATCCTGCCCGCGCGGCGCGGCTGCTGCGTGAGAGGAACGAGCTTGAGCCGATCGTCGAAGCATACCGCGCATACGAGCGGGCACAGCAGCAGCTCGCCGACGCGACTGAAATGCTGTCCGACCCGGATATGAAGGAGCTTGCGCAGGAGGAGCTCCAGCAGGCCAAGAGCGACATCGCGCGGCTTGAGGACGAGCTGAAAATCCTGCTTCTGCCCAAGGACCCGAACGATGAGAAGAACATCTATGTCGAAATTCGCGGCGGCGCAGGCGGCGAGGAAAGCGCGCTGTTTGCGGCCGACCTGTACCGCATGTACACGATGTACGCGGACAGGCGCGGCTGGCAGACCGAGGTGATGAGCAAGTCCGAGACCGAGCTTGGCGGCTACAAGGAAATCGTGTTCCGCGTCGCGGGCGACCGCGTGTATTCGCGGCTCAAGTTCGAGAGCGGCGTACACCGTGTGCAGCGCGTGCCGGAAACCGAAAGTCAGGGCCGCGTGCATACCTCGACCACAACAGTGGCCGTGCTGCCCGAGGCGGAGGAGCTTGACTTCTATATCGACCCGAAGGATCTGCGCATCGACACGTTCCGTGCGTCCGGCGCCGGCGGCCAGCACATCAACAAGACCTCGTCCGCCATCCGCGTCACGCACATCCCGACCAATACCGTTGTCGAGTGCCAGGATGAGCGCAGCCAGCACAAAAACAAGGAAAAAGCGCTGTCCGTGCTGCGTTCGCGGCTGTACGAGGCCGAGGTAGAAAAGCAGCGTGCCGCCATCGCGGCCGACCGCAAGAGTCAGGTCGGCACGGGCGACCGCTCTGAGCGCATCCGCACCTATAATTTCCCGGAAAATCGTGTGTCCGACCACCGCATCAAGCTGACGATTTACAAGCTCGACCAGTTCCTGAACGGCGACATGGACGAGATCCTTGACGCACTCATCGCCGCCGACACGGCGGAAAAGCTGCGGCAGCAGAGCGAAGCGTAACAACAACAAGACAATAGAGGGAGGATTTACGATGCTGACAACCGGAATTCCGCAGATTGTGGCAGGTATTGCCGTATTTCTTGTGTGCGGCGTGCTGCTGTTTTCAGGCAAGGTGAGAAAGCGATACTGGTGCCTGTCCTGTTTGGTGACGGCGCTGCTTGTGGGGCGCGGCGTCTGGTGCGCAAATGACTTTTTTGACCTTGGAATGGGCACGCCGAAGGTGTTTTCTCCTGAAAACTGGGAAAAAACGAAGCCGGAACAGCGGCATTTCATGGTGGACGACCTGCAAGAGCAGATAGCGCTTATCGGTATGCCCGAAGATAAGGTGCGCGAGCTTCTCGGTGCACCGGACTATCAGGATACTGCGGCGTGTTTGTCTTATGTCATTGCGCAGCCGTTTGACGAAGTGACGCTTGATTTGACGCTGAAGAGCGGCATTGTAACGCAGGTGGAGCAGACCTCGCACTGAAAAGTTGTTTGCGGTCCCCTCCGTCAAACCTCCTGCTATTCGGCATACAGACTGTACAAGCAACTTTTGATACCTTAAATGGAAGTGTAAATCTATGAAAACAACTCTTTTGACCCCGGAAACCGATGAAAACGCGGTAAAGACTGCCGCGGCGCTCATCCGTCAGGGTGAGGTGGTCGGCATGCCGACCGAGACCGTGTACGGCCTTGCGGCGAACGCGCTGGACGGCGAGGCGGTGAAGAAGATATTCCTCGCCAAGGGCCGCCCGCAGGACAATCCGCTCATCGTGCACATCGCGGATTTCGATCAGATCTATGACCTGTGTCCGAGCGTGCCGCCGCAGGCAAAACAGCTCGCCGAGGCGTTCTGGCCCGGCCCGATGACCATGATCGTGCCCAAGGGCGACTGCATCCCGGACGAGGTCTCGTGCGGCCTTGATACGGTCGGCATCCGCCTGCCGTCGCACCCGATGGCGCGCGCACTCATCCGCGAGAGCGGCGTACCGCTCGCCGCGCCCTCCGCGAATACCTCGGGCCGCCCCTCGACCACGACGGCCGCGCACGTCATGCGCGACATGGACGGAAAGATCGCGGCGGTGCTGGACGGCGGCGCGTGCGGTGTCGGCGTGGAGAGCACGGTCATCACGCTCGCGCTCGAGCGGCCGCGCCTGCTGCGTCCGGGCGGCATCACGCTCGAACAGCTGCGCTCGGTGCTCGGCGAGGTCGATGTGGACCGCGCACTGTACGAGAAGATCGGAGACGACGTAAAGGTGTCCGCTCCGGGCATGAAATACCGCCACTACGCGCCGAAAGCGCCGGTCACGGTCGTGCGCGGCGACCCGGATAAGACGGCGGCATATATCGCCGCCCACCTCGGCGAGCAGACCGGCGTCATGTGCTTCGACGAATACCGGGACTGCTTCCCCGGCTGCGTGGTCGAATGCTTCGGCTCGGAGGCCGACCTCGGCACGCAGGCGCGTGAGGTGTTCGACCGTCTGCGCGCGTTCGACGATACCGACGTGCGGCAGATCTGGGCGCAGTGCCCCTCGGACGAAGGGCTCGGCCTCGCCGTCGCAAACCGGATTAAGAAAGCGGCGGGGTTCTCGGTTGTTGAGGTGTAACGATGAATATACAACTGGCTGATTTGAAGCGGGAATATGATTTGCGAACGGTTTGGCCTAATGAAGCATACGATTTTACACCTTGGCTTGAAAATAATCTGAATTTACTGGGCGAAGCTATCGGTGTTGATTTATGTTTTCGTGAGCGTGAATCGGCCGTAGGCAAGTTCAGCTTGGATATATTGGCTTCTGAAGAAGGAACCGATAATACCGTTGTGATCGAAAATCAACTGGAAAGTTCCAACCATACACATTTGGGTCAGTTACTTACCTATGCGGCTGGTAAAAGCGCAAAAATCATTGTATGGATCGTCAAACAGGCACGAGAAGAACACCGTCGAGCAATGGAATGGCTGAACGAGCATACAGACGATGAAACGGCGTTTTTCTTGGTGGAAGTGGAATTATGGCGAATCGGGGATTCGGCTCCGGCAGTTCACTTTAATATTTTAGAGCAGCCTAATAATTGGGCGAAGCAAGTAAAGAATACATCTGCAACCGAAGGACAATTGCAATCTCGATTACTAAATTACTGGACAGATTTTAACGAATATGCGCAAAACAACAAAAAGTTTATCGAGTATTTTAAACTGAAAAAACCTCCGGTCAGGACATGGTACACTTTTAGTATTGGGGCATCAAGATATTCGCTTTCATTGAATGTCAATACACAGACCAATGAACAACGCGTAGAATTGTATATCAGTGACGATCAAGATTTTTTTGAATACTTAGAAAAACATAGAGAAAATATTCAAGCTCAAATAGATATGCAACTCGAGTGGATGGCACTGCCGAATAAGAAGGCAAGTCGTGTTCGCCTGCAAAGAAATATTCCAATATTTGACGAAACAAAAAAGGTAGATCAATTTAACTGGTTTATCAAATATACCATACTTTTATATGATGTTTTTAAACCATATGTAGAGCAATGGAAGTGAAACAAATGAAAATCATCGGACTGACCGGCGGCAGCGGTACGGGAAAGGGCACGGTTGCGGCACGCATGCGCTCGCTCGGCGCAGGCTGGGTGGACGCGGACGCGGTCTACCGCGGACTCTGTGCGGAAAGCCGCGAAATGCTGGACGCACTGGACGCGGCGTTCGGCGGCGTGACTGACGAAAACGGTGCGCTCGACCGGCCGAAGCTCGCGAAGATCGTGTTTTCCGACCCGGAAAAGCTCGCGCTTCTCAACCGTATCACTACGCCTTATATCCGTGCGGCGTCGCTCGCGGCCATCCGTGCGCAGAGTGCCTGCCCTGTCGTGCTGTATGACGCGCCGACCCTGTTCGAGGCCGGAGCGGACGATTTCTGCGATGCGGTCATCGCTGTGCTCGCGCCGCATGACACGCGCGTTTCGCGCATCATCGAGCGAGACCATCTCCCGGAGGAGGCCGCACGCGCGCGCATCGACGCGCAGCCGCCGGACAGCTTTTACCGCGCAAAATGCGGCTATATCATCGAAAACAACGGCGATCTCGATACACTGTACCGGGATACCGATGCTTTATATCAAATTCTCATGAAGTAATTCGGATTTTCGCAAAAGGAGAATGAACTATGACTTCCGAACAGCTTTTTTATGACAAAAAGACCGGCTTTGATCGCCTGACCGAGGCGGACAGGCAGGGCATTCAGACCTACGCCGAGGGCTACAAGACCTTCCTCGACGAGGCCAAGACCGAGCGCGACGCCGTGAAGGAGATCGCACGTATGGCGGAGGCAAAGGGCTTCCGCGCATGGACGCGCGACGATACCCTGAGGGCCGGCGACAAGATCTACCGCATCAACCGTCACAAGGGCATCATGCTCGCCGTAATCGGCGAGAAGAGCCTCGCTGAGGGCGTCCGCCTGACCGCCGCGCATCTGGATGCGCCGCGCGTCGACATCCGCACTGTGCCGCTCTACGAGGACAACGGCATGGCCTTTTTCAAGACCCATTACTACGGCGGCATCAAAAAGTATCAGTGGACTACCATTCCGCTCGAGCTGCGCGGCGTTGTCTGCGTCTGCGACAAGGGCGAGGTCAAGCGCGTCGAGGTCCGCGTGGGCGACAAGCCGGGCGACCCGAAATTCGTCATCACCGACCTCCTCCCCCATCTCGCCGCAAATCAGATGAGCAGGAAGGCGACCGAGATCGTCAAGGGCGAGGGCCTCAATATCCTCGTCGGCTCGGTCCCGAGCGAGACCGTGGACGAAAAGTGCAGCGAAAAGATCAAGCTCGCCGTAATGGAGCATCTGAATCGCGAATACGGCATGACTGAGGCGGATTTCCTGTCCGCAGAGCTGTGCTGCGTGCCGGCGTTTGGCGCCTGCGACATCGGTTTCGACCGCTCGTTTGTCGGCGCCTACGGCCATGATGACCGCGTCTGCTCCTATCCGGCGGCCACTTCCCTGTTCGACCTGACCGAAACGCCCGCGCATACCGGCGTCTGCCTGCTCGTGGACAAGGAGGAGATCGGCTCGGACGGCGTGACCGGCATGCAGTCCCGCGCGTTCGAGACTTTTATGGGCGATCTGTGCCGCGCACAGGATGTGCTGCTCGACGAGTGCTTTGAGAACTCGGTCTGCCTGTCCGCCGATGTGTGCAACGCCTTCGACCCGAATTATCCGGAGGTCTCCGAAAAGCGCAACGACGCGCGCGCAAACTGCGGCTTTGCCCTCGTCAAGTACACCGGCGCACGCGGCAAATCCGGCACGTCGGACGCGACGGCGGAGCTGATGGCGCGCATCCGCTGCATCTTCGACAAGGCCGGCATCATCTGGCAGACCGGCCAGCTCGGCCGCGTCGATCAGGGCGGCGGCGGCACGGTCGCGATGTACCTCGCAAACCGCAACATCGATACCGTAGACGCAGGCGTTCCGGTCCTGTCCATGCACGCTCCGTTTGAGTGCATCGCCAAGCTCGACCTCTATATGGCCTACAAGGGCTTCGGCGCATTCTACAAGGACTAAAGAAAATAAAAGACGCTGCGCATTGTGCTATTTGAGCTGCTAGACCAAACTACTCGCAGCGCTAAATTATCCAATCTGCACCGGCTGGCCGCGCACTGATATGCGCGGCAAATCACGGCAGCAAAATTCCCCGGCATAAAGCAAAAGGAGAGCACAGACAAAAATCCGTGCTCTCCTTCGTTTTTAGCCAAGCATCTCCGATGCGACGGCCAAAGGAAGGTCAGGGGAGTCAAGAGGGGAAAGTACTCATCTAATCCGCGCAAGACGCGGGAAAGAGGATAGTGGGCTACGGCCGAAACCATTGGTGTCCTTTCCCCTTTTGCCCCTGCCGGTGGGCACCGGCAGTCTCTGCCACCAGACGGCGGCATCCCCCGGCAGCCGAACGGCTGCCATCACTTCCCTGCCCCGAGGGGGCGGAAAAACTCACATCGCGTGATCGAGCGTCACCACCGGGTTAAACCGCTGGTCGATCGCCTTGAGATCGTCGTAAATCGTCATGAGCAGCCTGCGCTTGCCCTCATCGTCGTAGCTGAACGGTACGACAACGTCAAAAATCAGATTGATCTGCCGCTCGCCGTCGACAACGCGGAAATCGTGCATGGAGAGCTGTTCGTCGATGCCGCGCAGCACGCCATCCACCTGCTCGCGCAGCGCGTTGATGTGCTCGTTGTTGACGTCGATCGGGTCCATATGGATGACGAGATAAACGCCGGTCTGCTGCCAGACGCGCTTTTCCGCCTCGTCGATCTCCTCGTGTACGGCGACAAAATTGCTGTCGCTCGGCACTTCGGCGTGCAGAGAGGCAAGAGCGCGGCCTGCGCCGTAGTTGTGAATGATCAGGTCGTGAACGCCGACGATGTGTTCGGAGTCGAGCACGATATGCTCGATATTCTTCGCCATGACCGGATCGGCGGCCTCGCCGAGCAGAGGCGCTACCGTATCGTGCGCGATGCCGATGCCCGACCAGATGATGAACGCCGCGACCAAAATGCCCACATAGCCGTCAACCGGCAGCGGGGTGAAACGGCCCGCGACCATGCCGAGTACAACGACCGAGGTCGTGATCACATCGTTGCGGCTGTCCTGACCGGCCGCGATGAGTACCGGCGAGTCGATGCGGCGGCCGAGCGTGGTGTTGAACAGCCCCATCCACAGCTTGACGAGCATGGAGACCGCCAGAATACCGGTCAGAAGCGCGGAAAACGCGACGGCAGACGGATGAATGATGCGGTCGAGCGACGTTTTGAAGAATTCGAAGCCGACCAGCAGGATGATGAACGAAACGATCAGGCCGGCGATGTACTCCGTGCGGCCGTAGCCGAACGGATGCTTTTCGTCCGGTTCGCGGTTTGAGACCTTGAAGCCGACGATGGAGATCATGCAGGAAAGTCCGTCGGACAGGTTGTTGAAGGCGTCCGCCGCAATGGAAATCGCGCCCGTCACCAGACCGATGGTCAGTTTGAGCGCGAACAGGAACAGATTGCACGCGAGCCCCACCGCACCGGAAAGAATGCCGTACTGTTCGCGCACGGCCGCCGAGCGGGTGTCCTCCGCGTTTTTGATAAAAAGGCGAATGAGTGCCTTTGTCATAAAAATCCCCTCGCAAGTAAAATATGGTGTATCCCGAGGAGGATCGCAGCCTGGAGCACCATAACGGCGGGAATGCCGAGCATGAAAATGCGGTGCAGGGTTTTGTGGCGGATGAGCAGCATGCAGGCGAAGACGCCCGGGCCGCCGCCGACGAGCGCCCAGAAAAACAGCGTGCGCTCGGGCACGCGCTTCCAGCTTCGCGCTGCGGCGAGTTTGTCGTAAACACAGACGACAGCGCCGATCACGCTGACTGCGATGAAGTAGTATAACACGTTCTGCATGGAGACAGAACCTCCGTTTCCGGGATTTCTCCCAATTTTAGCACAACCGTCCGGTCAAAGGAAGTCAGAACGGCGAAAAGTAGCATATGCTAACGAAAAAGTAGCAAAAGCTAACGGGATTAGCGGTTTCTAACGCAAAAAAGTGCGCTGCCCCGCAGTGCGGACAGAAGGAAACCGCAGAAGGACGGGAATTCCCTCTGCGGTCTCGGTAACGATCAGATGGATTCGCGGATGATGTCCTCGATCTCGCCCGACTCGAGCCTGCGCGGGTCGGCACGGAACAGACCGCCCATCGTAACGACGGCGTTTTCTGCGATCTTTCCGCAGTCCTCTTCCCTGACGCCGTAGTCTGCGAGACGCAGCGTATCAACGCCGCAGGCCTGCTGCATCTCCGCGAGCGCCGCAAGGAAGTCCTCGGGACGGGTCGCGTCAGCCTTGCCCATCGCGCGCGCGATGGCCGCCATACGTGCGCCCGCGACCTCGGCAAAGCGCTTCCAGTAGGCGTTCGAGATCATGATAAGACCCGCGCCGTGCGGCAGGTCGGGATGGAACGCGCTGAGCGCGTGCTCGATGGCGTGCTCGCCCGTGCAGCTGGACAGCGTTTCGACAAAACCGGCAAGCGTGTTGGCGAGCGCAACGTCCGCGCGCGCCTCGGCGTTCGATCCGTCCCTGACGGCGGCTGCGAGCGACCTGCCGATCAGCTCGATGGCCTGAAGCGCGAACATATCGCTCATGGGCGTCGCAGTCGACGCGAGATAACCCTCTGCGGCATGGAAAAAGGCGTCGAAGCCCTGATATGCGGTCAGATGCGGCGGAACGGTCATCATGAAGTCCGGATCGACGATCGAAACCGCCGGGAAGCATTTTTCGCCGCCGCCGCCGATCTTTTCCTCGCCGTTGGTGATGACGGTGAACGGGTCGGCCTCGGTGCCGGTGCCGGCCGTGGTCGGGATCGCGACAAGGGGCAGACCGTCCTTCGCCATGCGTTTGCCGCCGCCCGTGCCGCCGTGGATGTAGTCCCACCAGTCGCCGTCGTTGGTCGCCATGATCGCGACGGCCTTCGCGGTGTCGATGGACGAGCCGCCGCCCAGACCGACGATGAACGCGATCTTTTCGCTGCGGCAGAGCGCCGCGCATTCGCGCACGCCTTCGATGGTCGGATTGGGCTTTACCTTGTCGTAAACGAGCGTTTCATGACCGGCTTCCTTGAGAATGCCGGCGACCTTCGCCACATAGCCGAGCTTTGTCGTGGACGAGCCGCCCGTGATGATCAGGCCGCGGCCCTCGGGCAGACGCGCACGCGAGAGCTTGCCCACCGCGCCGCTGCCGAAAAACAGCCGGGTCGGCATGTAAAAACTGAAAACACTCATGTTGCAGCCTCCTTAAAAAAGGGAGCCGAGCGGCTCCCCTGCACTTCGTGGATATTCGATATACAGGCGTCTGTCTATACAGCGCCCAACAATATCATTATAGCAAACTGCGGCTTCAAAGAAAAGAGTAAAATGCAACGAAAATGGTCGGAATATTTAGTGCATTATGCAAAGAAAAACTATGCAAAAAACGCTTGACGTTGTGCAGAATTGATGATATTATTAGGTCACAGAAAAGGAAAGGGCAAACACCCAAAGCCGAAAGTCCTATCTCACAGGCCCGGGCGACACCCGCCAGAAACTTTTCTGAACAGATGGCGAAAGCCAAATCTTTTGAAAGAGGTGAGTCCAATGGTAACAGAAGAAATATCCTGCAAGCTTACGAGGCTCGCCAGGACGCTGTGACCGAAACGATCAAGGTGATAGCTATTAAAAAAGAACGCGGGTTCCAGACTACACGGACGAACCGCCTGAAAAGCGCGATCGGTTTCTGACCAAAGTTCGCACGGCAGCTTTGGGGAAGCGATCCCCTTTATGAAATATCCGGAATGACGACTGACGATGAACACGGATCGAGGCAGCGGGAAAGTAAGGTTCGTAAACAAAAAACAAAGGCCATAAACCTCAAATGATGCGCCGAATGGTAGAAAACAGTATCCGATTGATACCTGCAAGATGCCGAATAACTGCGCACCCAGTGGCCGATGGGCATGCTGATGAGCATGGTGGAGCAGGAAGAACGCAGCACGCGGAGATGATATCAAAGCGGCAGAACAATACGTTTTTTCGGCGGCAGGCAGACAACAACACTGATGCGGCCGCACATTTTCCCATTTATATAAAGTTTGAAAGTGTAAGACTCGAATTGATATTCATCAAGTCGGGTGAGACTCGTAAAAAGCAGGATAATTACACCATCTGTCAAATGAAATGTAAAGGACGAACTCCAATGCCGTAAGTCACGATGATCATTCCCCTTATTTCAGGAGAAAACCAAAACCGCAGTTTGATCTCTCACCGGCAAAGGCAACAGCTTTCGCAGAACGTTGAAAGAAAAAACTGAAGGCCATGCGAAAAAAATAATAATGCTATAGAAATTCTGATACAAAACAACGGCGAGTATCCCGTTGAGAAAAGAGGATCTATGGAAATCATCCAGTAAAAGCCCTCGTTTGATGTAATGCAAACGAGGGCTTTTTTTACCTGTCGAAAACTCCGTTTTTCCGACAGGTTGTGTTCCGACTTCGCAGAACACGGGTCGTCCGAAAGTTCTCATGCGGAAGCTTCTTCTCCTGTTTCAGTTAAACGCTTCGTCGTCGCGCTCGGCAAACATGCGGTGAACGCGTTCCTTCAGCAGAGGCCAGCCGCTGAGGGACGGGTCGGCCGCGAGCAGCGCCTCCGCTTCCTCGCGTGCGTTCTGCATGAGCGCGAGGTCTGCGGCGAGGTCTGCCACGTGCAGCGCCGGGAGACCGTGCTGACGGCGGCCGAAAAAGTCGCCGGGGCCGCGCTGAGAGAGGTCGGCGCGCGCGATTTCAAAGCCATCATTCGTCTTACAAAGGATTTTCAGCCGTTCCCGGGCGGTCGCGCCCTTGTCTGCGCCGAAAAAGACGCAGTAGGACTGCCGCGTACCGCGGCCGACGCGGCCGCGCAGTTGATGCAGCTGCGACAGACCGAAACGGTCTGCATCTTCGACGACCATGAGGTTCGCGTTCGGTACGTCCACGCCGACCTCGATCACCGTCGTCGCAACCAGAATATCGTACTTTTGTGCCGCAAAATCACGCATTACTGCGTCTTTTTCGGCGTTTTTCATACGTCCATGCAGTACTGCTACGCGGCGGTGCGGCAGCTGCGCCTGAAGATCCTTCGCGTGCTGCTCGGCGCTTTTGAGCCTGCTGTCCCCTTCCCCGTCCTCGACGAGAGGACAGACTACATAAACCTGTCCGCCTGCGGCGAGCTGCTTCTCGATGAAGGCGGTGATGCGGCGGCGCATATTCTCCCCTACCGCGTAGGTCTCGACCGGACTTCTGCCGGGCGGCGTCTCGTCCAGAATGGATACATCGAGGTCGCCGTACATGATCAGCGCGAGCGTGCGCGGGATAGGTGTCGCGGACATGACGAGCACGTGCGGCATCTCGCCCTTGGCGGACAGCGCTGCACGCTGTGCGACGCCGAAACGGTGCTGCTCGTCCGCAATTACCGCGCCGAGACGGTGAAAAACGACGCTCTGCTGGATGAGGGCGTGCGTGCCGACCACGACGTTCGCGGCTCCGCTTTCGATGGCGGCGAGCGCCGCACGCTTCTGCGCGGCGGTCATCGAGCCGGTCAGCAGCGTGCAGGTCAGACCGAGCTTGCTGAGCATGGGCGAGAGGGTTTCCGCATGCTGCGCGGCGAGGATCTCGGTCGGCGCCATAAAGGCGGCCTGCCAGCCGTTCTGTGCCGCGAGCGCGCAAAGCGCGGCCGCAACGACGGTCTTGCCCGAACCGACATCGCCCTGCACGAGGCGGTTCATCGGACGGCCTGAGGCGCAGTCCGCCGCGATCTCCATGATGGCGCGGCGCTGCGCGCCCGTCGGAGCAAACGGCAGAGCTGCGAAAAATTCCTCCAGACGGTCCCCACGGAACAGAATGCCGCTGTCTGCGCGGCGGCGCTCCTTGAGCTGCTGAAGGCCGCAGCAGAGCAGGAAAAGCTCTTCGAATACCATGCGGCGGCGCGCTTCGTTCACGTCTTCCCTGGTTTTCGGGCGATGGATGGCGGCGAGCGCGTCGGCGGCGTCCGGAAGGCGGTATTTGACGCGCAGGACCTCGGGCAGCGGGTCGGGCCAGTCCCCCGGCACTGCGTCGAGCGCAGCTTCGGTCACGCGCGCCATGTCGCGCTGCGTCAGACCGGCGGTCAGCGGATAGACCGGCACGATACGGCCGGGATTCCGGTCGTTTTCCGCGACTTTTTCCGCCTGCGGAGAGATCATCTGCCGCGCCCGGCCGAAGCCCTGCACCCTGCCGTAAAACAGATATTCCTGTCCGACGCGCAGCTGCGCCGTGATATAGGGCTGATTGAACCAGGTGACGCCGAGAGAGCCGCTTTCGTCAAAGATCGTGCATTTGACGAGCGTCATGCCCTTACGGATGCGGCTGACCTTCGGCTCGGTGCCGAGAATTGCGCGCACGGCATATCGGTCCTCATCTGCGATGTCCGCGATGCGCGTGATCTGCGTGCGGTCCTCATAGTCACGCGGATAGGTCTCCAGTGCGTCCTGCAAGGTCGAAATATGCAGTTTTTCGAACAGCTTCACCTTTTTCGGGCCGATGCCCTTGACGAACTGTACGCTGTCTGTGATGGCTGGCATGATGTCTCCCCTGCTGAAATTTTCGAATAAAATCTGTCTGGTTATACGAAAAATATGTGGTTTTTCATAAAAATCATTCAGATATTTTGTGAAGTAAGAACACAGCTTGTCGGCGAAACGCAGGTTTCGCCGACAGTTTCATTATCAATATTCTCTGTAAACTGCCTTGACAACGCCGAGGATCTGGCAGCCGGTGCCGTCGATGAGCGGGTACGCCGGGTTTTCCGGGCGCAGCCATACGCCGTCCGGCGTCAGGCAGAGCGTTTTGCAGGTCGCCTCGTCCTCGAGCAGCGCGATCACGATGTCACCGTCGCGCGCTTCGGCGTCCTGACGGATGATGACGAGGTCGTCGTTCATGATGCCGACGCCGATCATCGAGTCGCCGCGGATGCGCAGCGCGTAGTATTTGCCGCCGCTCGCCGCCGGCTCGAACGGCACATAGCCGATGTGCTCCTCGACCGCGAGGATCGGCATGCCGGCGGTGACGCGGCCGAGAATGGGCACGCGCGGCACCATGGAGGCGCCGCTGATCGGCGCGAGCGCGCGGGATTTGTGGTCGCTCGCCTCAAGATAGCCGGCCTCCTGCAATTTTTTCAGATGGGCGTGCACGGTGGAGGTCGAGCGCAGACCGACCTCTGCGCAGATCTCGCGCACGGATGGCGGATAGCCGTGCTCCATGGAAAACGAGTTTATAAAATCAAGAATATTCTGCTGTTTATCGGATATTTTTTTCATGCTGCGGTCTCCCTCTCAATACCGTTGGAACATGTGTTCGGAATTATACCTTATTATATCGTGTTTCGCGAGTAAATGCAAACATTTGTTTGAAGAAAAACAGAAAAACTGCACTTTTGCTGCACGGTTTTGTCCTGCATTCTGCCGGTGGGATGTTCAATATCGGTGCATGTACTTGTATTTTCTGTGAATTTAGTATATGATATAGTAAACTACGAATGGGTTCCGAAAAAGCGGAAGATCATTCGATGCGAAAGCAGACGCAGGGAGGTTTTTTTATGACGATCAAGACCGATCTCGGATATATCGAAATCACGACCGAGGTTCTCGCCGGCATTGCAGGCTACGCAGCTTCGCTCTGCTTCGGCGTAAAGGGCATGACCATCCGCTCGATGACGGACGGACTGGCGCATCTGCTCGGACGCGAAAACCAGTCGCGCGGCGTAAAGGTGACCGAAGCGCCCGACGGCGGGGTCAATATCGACCTGCATATCGCGGTCGATCACGGCGTAAATATTGCGACCGTCTGCCGCTCGATCATCAGCGAGGTTCGCTACCATGTCGAGCGCCTGACCGGCGTGGACGTAAAGAATGTAGACGTTTACGTCGAGAGCATCCGTGCCTGAGACAGGCAGAAAAGAGTAAAACGGTACGGAGTGACCGCGCTCTGACGCGGTAAAAGACCCGGAAAGGGAATTTAGGAGAGTTTTTTAGATGGCAGATACGAAAATCAACGGTGCGCTGTTTCAGTCCATGGTGACCGAGGGCGCACTCGCCATTACCGAACAGAAGGAACAGATCAACGAGCTGAACGTTTTCCCGGTGCCGGACGGCGATACGGGCACGAATATGTCGATGACCATGACGGCGGCGATGAACGAGCTGGCGAAGCTGAGCGAGCCGACGCTTGCAAAGGCGGCGGATACGACGGCTTCGGCGCTGCTGCGCGGCGCGCGCGGCAACTCCGGCGTTATCCTGTCGCTGCTGTTCCGCGGCATGGCGAAAAAACTGCGCGAGACCGAGGCGGCGAACGGCCGCGATCTGGCGCTTGCGCTGCGCGAGGGCGTAGATACGGCGTACAAGGCGGTCATGAAGCCGGCAGAGGGTACGATCCTGACCGTATCGCGCGTTGCGGCGCAGAAAACGGTAGAGCAGTGTCAGGCAGATGACTCGCTTTCCGCTGAGCAGGTGCTCGCGGCGATCGTCGAGCACGGCAGAGCTGCGCTCGCGGAGACCGTGCATCAGAACCCGGTGCTCGAAAAGGCGGGCGTCGTGGACGCCGGCGGCTTTGGCTTTATCACGATCTTAGAGGGAATGCTTGATGCGATGCGCGGCATCCATAAGGAGCGTACGGTCGAGCAGCCGGCCAGGGCGGCGGCGAACTTCGAGGCGATCCGCGACGAGGACATCACGTTCACATACTGCACCGAATTTATCGCGGAACGCAAGGACAAGGCGCGCAATGTCGGCCGTCTGCGTGCGATCTTGAACGATATCGGCGACTCGCTCGTTGTGGTCGAGGATGATGACATCGTAAAGGTGCACGTGCACACCGACCAGCCGAACAAGGCGCTGGAGGAGGGCCTGAAATTCGGCCCGCTCCTCACGGTAAAGATCGAGAATATGCGCGAGCAGCACACCGCGAAGGTCATCGAGGGCACGGCGGACACGCCGAAGGAGCGCGTGATCGTGCCGGCAGAGAAAAAGTACGGCTTTGTTGCCGTCGCAGCAGGCGAGGGCCTCAAGAGCCTGTTCACCGATCTCGGCGCAGATGCCGTCGTTCAGGGCGGTCAGACCATGAACCCCTCGACCGATGACATCATCCGTGCGGTCGATTCGGTTCCGGCAGAGGTCGTTTTCGTGCTGCCGAACAACAAAAACATCATCATGGCGGCCGAGCAGGCGGTTCATCTGTCTGAGGAGAAAAAGCTGGTCGTCGTTCCGACCAAAACCATTCCGCAGGGCATTTCCGCGATGCTCGCGGTCGATCCGGACGCCGAGCAGGATACCGAGCTTGCGACCGCGATGACCGAGGCCGCGTCTCATGTTCGCAGCGGTCAGGTGACGTATGCGGCGCGCGACAGCGAGTTCGACGGCAAAAAGATCAAGCAGGGCGAGTATCTTTCGCTCAGCGAGGGCAGGCTGTGCGCCAGCGGCCGCGAGACGAGCGTGCTGAAAAAGCTCGTGCGCGAGATGGTTTCCGATGACAGCGCCTTTGCGACCGTGATCTTCGGCGAAGGCGTGACGGAGGAGCAGGCCGCAGAGGTCGAAAACCTGCTTCACAAGGCAAACAAGGATATGGAGATCTCGGTCATCAACGGCGGTCAGCCGGTGTACTACTATATCCTGTCCGTAGAGTAAAAAACACCCGCTTCCGCGCCTTGACAGACGGGAGGCGAGTGGGTATAATACAGATAGAAGGACACCGCTGTGCGGTTGGCCTTTAGGTACAGTAATTTAAAATACTAACCGTCTGGCTGCAACCGGGCGGTTAGTACGCTTTTATGACAAGAATGTAAAGCACAAGGGCGATACAGACTAAAATTCTCACGAATTTCTTCATAAAGCATCACTCCTTTCACAAGGAGTGCCAACCGCGAAGCGATGTCCGTCAATAATATATCAGAAACGACAGAGAATGTCAATTTTTTCGGAGTAAACCATGTCAGTATTCGATATTTTTAAGAAATTAGAGGAAGAAAAGACCGCAAAAGCGGCGCAGCCGATCGAATGGCTCGTTGTCGGTCTAGGAAACCCGGGCAGCAAGTACGACAACACGCGCCACAACGCCGGTTTCCGTGCGCTGGAGAGCTACTGCGCGCGCAGCGGCCAGAAGATCGACCGCATGAAGTTCAAGGCGCTCGCAGGGGAGGGCATGCTCGGCGGCAAGCGCGTGCTGTTCCTCAAGCCGCAGACGTTCATGAATCTGTCCGGCGAGGCGGTGCGCGACGCGGCATCGTTCTACAAGATACCGCCCGAGCGCGTGATCGTGCTGTCGGACGATGTGTCGCTTGACGTCGGCACGCTGCGCGTGCGCCCGAAGGGCTCCGCCGGCGGCCAGAACGGTCTGAAGAACATCATTTACCACCTTGGCAGCGAGGATTTTCCTCGCGTGAAGATTGGTGTCGGCAAAAAGCCGCGCCCGGACTATGATCTTGCGGCGTGGGTGCTCGGCAGGTTCCCCGAGGAGGATCAGAAGGCGATCGACAAGGCCTGCGAGGATGCGGTAAGCGCCGCCGCGTGCATTATCGAGAGCGGCTGTGCCGCCGCCGCGCAGAATTTCAACGGCAAGAGAATATAAAAGCAGAACCGAGGACAGAGTCCTCGGTTGAGACTGTCGAAAAACTATCGTTTTTCCGACAATCTGTGTTTTGACTTCGCAAAACACGGACGTCCGAAAGTTCCCATACGGAAACTTTCTCCCTCTTAAAGTATGAAAACCGAGGTACACGCCCCCGGTTTTCATGCGTTTGCGCAGCAAACGCTTTTGAATGCGCGCTGCCGCGCGACTGCTGTTTTGGCGTGAAAACAGACTTTATCGACAGACTGAACCGAGGACAGAGTCCTCGGTTTTGACGTATATGGGGGATAAGATCAGTCTTTTACAAGCAGCCGGCGCAGCCAGTGCAGCAGACCGCGCTCCTCCTCGGAGGCGTGCTGCGCCTGTTCGCGCGCCATGCTGACGGCCTGCTGCATCAGCAGATCCTGCGCACAGATCGGTTCGGGGACGGAAGGCTTTTTCTGGTAGCTGCCGTCGGGCTGAAGCACGCGTGCCTTGACCGTATCGTGCTGCATGGCGAACAGAATATCATGCAGCCGTGCGCGGACCGCCGGGCTGTCGATCGGACAGGCGATTTCAACGCGGCGCTCGGTGTTTCGCGTCATCAGATCGGCCGAGGAAATGTACATTTTCTCGTTTTCGCCGCGGCCGAACACATAGATACGCGAATGCTCGAGAAAACGGCCGACGATGCTGGTAACGGTGATGTTTTCGGTCTTTCCGGGAACGCCGGGAAGCAGGCAGCAGATGCCGCGGATGATCATTTCCACGGTAACGCCGGCGCAGGACGCCTCGTGCAGCTTCTCGATCATGTCGATGTCGGTCAGCGAGTTGAATTTGAGCAGGATGTAGCCGTCGCTGCCCTTGGCGATCTCGCCGTCCATGAGCGACAGAATATTGTTTTTGAGGCTGGTCGGCGCGACGAGCAGCCGGTTATAACGTCCGTTGAGGTTGCTCATGGCCATATTGTTGAAGAACTGCGCGGCATCCATGCCAATGGACTCGCTCGAGGTGACGAGCGAAACATCGGTATACTGACGGGCGGTTTTTTCGTTGTAGTTGCCGGTGCCGACCTGCGTGATATAGCGCACGCCGCCGCGCTCCCGGCGCGTGATGAGGCAGATCTTGGAATGCACCTTATAGTCCTCGAAGCCGTAGATGATCTTGCATCCGGCTTCTTCGAGGCGTTCGGACCAGTCGATGTTGTTCTGCTCGTCGAAACGGGCGCGCAGCTCGATCAGAACGGTCACATCCTTGCCGTTTTCCGCCGCCGCGCACAGATATTCGACCAGCTTCGCCTTGCTCGCGAGACGGTAGATCGTGATGCGGACGGAGAGAACGGGCGGGTCATTTGCCGCCTCGCGGATCATCTGGAGAAAGGGCTCCATGCTCTCATACGGATAGGAAAGCAGCACATCGCGCTGAAGCGCGGTCTTGAGCAGGCTCTGTCCGGCCGGGAGCATGGCAGGCTGCTGCGGAATGAACGGAGGATCACTCAGGCGGGAGCGTCGGCCGTCGCTCAGATAATCGCCCAGAGAAAAAGCGTAGCTCATGCGCAGCGGCGCGCTGCGAGAGAGAAAGATCTGCTCGTCGGTGACCTCGAAACGCTTGTGGAGGCACTCCTTGAAGTGGGAGGACACTGGGCGGCTGAGCTCGACGCGGACGATCGCCATGCGGCGGCGCTGGCGCAGCATGCGCTCCATTTTCTTGCGCAGATCGACCTGCTCCGAGCCGAACGGCTCATCATCGAGCGGCACATCTGCGTTTCGCGTGACGCAGAAGACCGTCTTTTCGAGCACATCGTACATTTCGAAAATGCTGTCCGCGAAGGCGAGGAGTATGTCCTCGGTCATAAGATAGCGGCGCTTGTCGTTCGGCAGGAAGGTGATCGGCGGCAGGGAGGCCGGCACGGGGATCAGGCCGAGCCGCTCGTTCTTCTTGTGGCTGAGCAGCACGGCGATGTGCAGCACCTTGCCCTCGAGGTGAGGGAAGGGGTGGTGCGAGTCCACGACCTGCGGCGACAGCACCGGCGCGATCATGGTGTTGAAATACCGTTTGATATATTTCCGCTCGCTGCTGTCGAGCTCGTCCATGGAGGTGCGGCACAGATCCTCCTGCGCGAGGCGGGCGTCAACATCGCGGAACGCTGCGTCGCGCCGCGCGTACAGCGGCTCTACCGCCGCATAGATGCGGCTGAGCTGTTCTTCGGCGGTGAGACCGGACTTGGTGTCGCGGCGGTTCGGCTCGAGCGCCGCCATATCGGTCAGGCTGCCGACACGGATCATGAAAAATTCATCCAGATTGCTGGTGAAAATCGCAAGAAATTTGAATCGTTCGAGCAGAGGAACGGTCTCATCCTCCGCCTCGGCCAGTACGCGCGCATTAAATTCAAGCCAGGACAGCTCTCGGTTCTGTGTATATCCCTGATTCCAGATCGCGTCTGTCATGATCGAATCCCCCTTTCAGAAGGCCGCAGAGCGGCATAATAATTTTTGACTGACGTTAGTATACCGCAAGGATATGATATATGTGCGAAAACTGTGTAAAGAATAAGTAAAAACCGCTCGTTTCATGGGGAAACAGGCGGTTTTTTGAAGTTATTCGGGAGATACGCCGCGTATCATAGCATCAATGTACTGTTTGGACCAAGGTTCGACAGGCAATCCACTCGGTCTGCTTAGATCAATACATACGACAGCATTGTTATAGTTTCCATAGTGAGTTTTATAGTTCGATATATTTTCTGCGGTGTCATATACCGTGTATTCACCGGTATCTTTATAATACGCGCCGAGCAGTCCACGTCCAGTATTATAAAGCAGGCAGAATACAGAACCTTTTTGATCGAGCATAGCAACGAAATCGCCGTCGCCGTTGGTCAGACTCGGAACTTCGGCGAGTTTCACAACTTCACTGTAACGGTTTTTGAAAATATCATATGTGCCGTTATCTTCGAAATTTGTTACTTTTTTGCCGCTCTTGCTGGCGATGGTAATGAAAGAGGAAATGTCTTTGTCCGATTGCCATTCGTTCGACGCATACGCTTCGCTTGCAACGGTCTGAACCGCCTCGTGCAGCATACGGGTCTCCGCGACGACCTGGTCGCGTTTGGCCCTGTCGATATAGCCGGTGAGGGCGGGGATGAGGAGGGAGGCGAGTACCGCGAGAATGACGAGCACGACGATCAGCTCAACGAGCGTAAAGCCGCGCCGGTTTTTGAATATTTTCATGAAAACTCCTTTTTTTGCTTTCGTTCAGCCTTATGATCTTATTATAACAAAAACGAAGGCGGAAAACAGGGGAAAAGCGGCAGATCAGCGGCCGCGGGGCAGGGTATTTTTATCCTGATAGTAGGCGCTCTTTGCCTGATACATACGGGTCTCCGCGATGCGGAGCAGATTTTCCATGCGCAGCGACGCAGTCTCGCAGGTTGCCCAGCCGAGAGCGGCGTGATAATCCTTCTGCTCGATGGCAAGGGAGAAGGCGCGCACCTTGTCGTGCAGCCTGTCCTCGGACAGGTCGGGCGCGAACGCGACATATTCGTCGCCGCCCATGCGGTAGGTCAGCTCGTTACCGAACTGCTTTTTCAGCTCGTCCGCCACCTCGCGCAGCATGATATCGCCGGCCTGATGTCCCTTGGCGTTGTTCAGCTCGTGCAGGCCGTTGATGTCCATGTAAACGCAGCTGAGCGTGCGCCGACAGCGGCCGGGAATATCGTTCTGCTCGCGTTCGAAGGCGTTTCGATTGCGCAGACCGGTGGTCTGGTCGTTTTCCGCGACGTAGCGGAGCCTGGCGCGGGTGATGAAATTCTGCATCATCATGTGCATGACATAGGTCGAGGCGATGATCGAGATGCAGCCGTAAATGATGCCGTTGAGCATATCGATCTGGATGATCCTCGCGTCCTTGGTGACGGATACAAAGAGAAGAAACAGCACATCCCAGATGGCGATGCTGCACACGTTTTCGAGCGGCGGCATGATGAACAGCGTGGGAAGTGTGAGCAGAAAGGCGATGAATGCGGTCGCCGGTCCGCCCGGACTGGTCACGGTGCTGAGATAGATGCCGAGCGAATACAGCGAGCCCAGAAACAGAGAAAGACAGATCTGCAGACCGATTCTGCTGCGCCGACCGACATAAAGCGTGATCGGAAGCAGAAGGCAGGAAATGCTGAGCACGATGAGATAGGCCGGGAGGTTGGGCGCGAGCACGACACTGAAAACCGCATAGACGGAGGAAATCAGAAGAAAGATGATACTGATAGCGAGAAATGCGACAAGTCGGTTGTAATTGTAGAGATGCATCTCCTGCTGGACCTGGGCGAATTCTTCCGGATTTGCTCCGGCGTAGAGGAGAAGCCGCTTGATTTTTTCCATAGTGAACAACCCTTCGAAGATATGGTATTACGGCGAGGGAAGGGATCATTTGATCTTTATGGCGATACCGCCGCAGCTTGCACTGTGCAGTATTACCTTATCATAGTATAACACAGAAAACGGCGGAGAAAAAGAGAAAATGTAAAACAATAGCCGCGAGAAATTCAATATAAATAACGAAAAAACGCATAAGACCAGAAAAAAGGCACCTCGTGCACGCTGGTGCATAAGGTGCCTTTTCCTTGATTCAGTCAATGCCGCGCATCGGGAAGCGCTGCGGCCGGGCCTTTTTGCCCTCGGGCAGGAGCGCTGCGGCGAGGTCGGGACGGGAGGTCTCGATGAAGTTGACGCCGCCGCGGATGAGCGTGTCGAGCGTGCGCGGGTCGTTCGTCGGCAGACTCATGGTAAACAGCCCTGCGGCGCGGCAGGCGCGGAGCAGAGGCGGCGTAAGATGAGCAGGCGCGGCGCGCAGGCCGAACAGGCCGGTCGTCTGCGAGGCGTTCACGAGCGCTGCGATGTTGTCCGGCACAGCCGGCATTTCGCCCATGATGTGCAGGTCGGGGTTGGCCGAGGCGATACGCGCCGCCTCCACCAGCCCCAGACCGACAAAGACCGCGTCGTCCAGATAATCGGTCTGACGCAGGGTCATGCGCATCTGCGGCAGCAGGCTCGGGTCGCGCAGCGTGATGGCGATCTTCGACCGGCAGGCGCGCGCGAGGTCGAGCGCCTGCCCCACAGGGAGCAGACGGGGCGCGACCTGGCGCAGCTCGGTATAGGTGTGGTCGCAGACGGCCACCGCGCCGCCGTTCGGCGCGAGAACATATCCGTCCGACGAGAGCACGGCGATGCCGTCCGAGGTCATGTCGACCGAGAGACAGCAGCCCTTTGCGCCCTCCTCATTTCCGGCGAGGATGGAGTCCAGTCCGTCGCGGTCCGTACCCATGCAGCCTGCGGCGGACAGGATAAAGGTATCAGCTGTGGTATATGGCAATACCGGTTCCTTCTTTCTCAAACAGTCTGTCCGCAGTCATCGTCCGAAGGCTCAGACCTTCTCCGGCTCGTCGTACTCGACGCCCTGCGTGTCGACGGTAACGGTCTTCATGCGCTGGGTCTCGCGCGGACGGTCGTGCCAGTCGCGCTTGGTGTTCACGATGGCGTCAACAACATCCAGGCCCTCGATGACCATGCCGAAGGAAGCGTACTCGTTGTCCAGATGCGGCGCGTCGTCGGTCATGATGAAGAACTGGCTGCCTGCGGAGTTCGGGTCTGCGGTGCGCGCCATGGACAGCACGCCGCGGGTGTGCAGCAGGTCGTTATGGAAGCCGTTGTGAGTGAACTCGCCGCGGATCTCGTAGCCCGGGCCGCCCATGCCGGTGCCGTCCGGGTCGCCGCCCTGGATCATGAAGCCCGGGATGACGCGGTGGAAGATGGTGCCGTCATAGAAGCCCTTGCTCGCCAGGGAGATAAAGTTGCGCACGGTGTTCGGCGCAACCTCGGGGTACAGCTCGGCGCGGATGATGCCGCCGTTTTCCATTTCGATAGTAACGATAGGATTGCTCATTATTTATCAACTCCATAAAAATTTTGCGTGTAGTCGCATTCTGTATTAGTATTGTAGCAAATTTCCCGATATACGGCAAGTGGTGTTTGGGGAATAAGCGGCCTGCGCGGAAAAACAGGGGAGAGGGGCGGCGTCTGCCGCGAGTAATCCACTTTATCCACAGGGGTTTCCACAGGTGCGCTGGGGATAACGTTGTGGATAAAGTGGATAACTTTTTGTATAGGGCGGTCAATCTGTTGACCAGTGGCCGATTTTGCATTTACCGTCTGTAATATTTTGTCGAGCGGGCGGTGCACATAAAACCGGCGCGTCTGTGGAAAACTCACACAGACGAGAGAATTATCCACAGACGGAGAGGAGCGTATCCATGGCAGAAGAGATCACCGCCGTCCCGGCGCCCGAGCGCAGCAGCATCGCCGAGACCGGCTCCATCACCGCGCATACCGCGCGGGGGACCGTGCACTGCATCACCATCGTCGGCCAGATCGAGGGGCATATGGAGCTGCCGGCGCAGAACAAGACCACCAAGTACGAGCATCTCATCCCGCAGATCGCGGCGGTCGAGCAGGCGGAGGACATCGACGGTCTGCTCGTGCTGTTGAACACGGTAGGCGGCGACGTCGAGGCCGGACTCGCCATCGCGGAGCTGATCGCGGGCATGACAAAGCCCACCGTTTCGCTCGTGCTCGGCGGCGGGCATTCGATCGGCGTGCCGCTCGCGGTAGCGGCAAGGCGCAGCTTTATCGCGGCTTCCGCCGCCATGACCATTCATCCCGTGCGCATCAACGGGACGATCATCGCGGTGCCGCAGGCGTTTGAATATCTCGCGAAGATACAGGAGCGCATCAGCGATTTCATCACGGGGCATTCGCATATCCAGCCGGAACGGCTGGCCGGCCTGATGCGCGAGACCGGACAGTTGACCGCCGACGTCGGTACGGTCATTTCCGGCCGCGAGGCGCAGGAGATCGGTCTGATCGACCGGGTCGGTACGCTGTCGGACGCGCTCGAGGAGCTTTACGGCATGATCGAGCGGCGAAAGGCAGAAAAATAATCAGTTTTCCTCCAGATAGTCGCGGATGCAGTCGACGAATTCCGCGCCGTAACGGCGCGCCTTGGCCTCGCCTACGCCGCGCACGCCGAGCAGCTCGTATTCGCTCTTCGGCTGCCGCGCGGCCATGTCCGCGAGCGTCGCGTTCGAGAACACGACATACGGCGGCACACCGGCGCGCTGTGCGACCTTTGTGCGCAGTGCACGCAGCTTTTCGAACAGCTTTTCATCCACATCGGCGGACAGCTCCTCGGTGCGGCGGACGGTCTCGGGCTTTTTCTCGCGCGGAAGGCGGATATGCAGTTCACCCCGGCCGCGCATGAGAGCGTTGCCGGTTTTCGTGAGGAAAAGCGCGTTGTAGCGCTCGGGGTCGGCGGTCAGCAGGCCGCGCTCGAGCAGGACGTCGATGAGCTGCCGCACGCGCACGGCGGTCTGCTCGCTCATGATGCCGTAGGTCGAGAGCGTGTGGAGACTGAAACGGCCGATCTGCTCGCTCTTGCTGCCTGTGAGCACGGCGGCGACGACGATTTTGCCGAAATGCAGCCGCCGCTCGTCGAGACGGTAGACGCAGGACAGAATCTTGCGCGCGTCCATCGTCGCGTCTACTTCCTCGAAATTCGTGTCGCAGTTTCCGCAGTGACCGCAGCAGACGGGCGCTTTTTCGCCGAAGTAGTTGAGGATATACCGGCGCAGACAGTCGGTCGTGGTGGCGTAGAAGGTCATCTGCTTTAAGCGTTCCATATCGCGCTCGATGAGCGCACGGCGCGTTTTCTCGTCGATGGAGTCGTCGTCGCTCTCGTGGCTGTGCTCGATGAGGAACTCCGCCGTACGCACATCCTGCCCGTTGTACAGCAGGATGCAGTCCGCGGCTTCGCCGTCGCGTCCGGCGCGCCCGGCCTCCTGATAATAGCTTTCCATGTTCTTCGGCATATTATAGTGAATGACGAACGAGACATTGGACTTGTCGATGCCCATGCCGAAGGCGTTGGTCGCGACCATGATGGTCTTGCGGTCGTACAGGAAGTCGTCCTGATTGGCGAGGCGCTCCTCGGGGTCGAGACCGGCGTGGTAGCGCGTCGCGGGCAGACCGCGGCTCAGCAGCATATCGCACACCTCCTCGACCGTCTTGCGCGTCGAGCAGTAGACGATGCCGCTCTTGTCGCGCCGCCGGAGCAGGTGCGCAAGCAGGGCGGAGGGCTTGGAGGACGGTTTTTCGACCGCGAAGTACAGATTGGGGCGGTCGAAGCCGGTCGTGATGACGAACGGGTCCTCGAGACCGAGCGCACGGATGATGTCGTCGCGGACCTCGGCGGTCGCGGTCGCGGTGAAGGCGGAAACGAGCGGGCGCTGGGGCAGGGCGGCAAGAAAGTCGAGGATCTTCAGATAGCTCGGGCGGAAATCCTGTCCCCACTGCGAGATGCAGTGCGCCTCGTCCACCGTCACCATGGAAATCGGCACGCGGCGTGCGAAATCGAGGAAGAACGGCGCGGTCAGCCGCTCGGGCGCGACATAGAGCAGCTTGTACTGGCCGCGTCCGGCGAAATACAGCGCGTCGCGCATCTCCTCGAACGACAGGGCGCTGTTGATGCAGGCGGCCGGGACGCCGGCCTCATTCAGCGCGCCGACCTGATCCTTCATCAGCGAGATGAGCGGCGAGATGACGAGCGTCAGTCCGGGCAGCGCGAGCGCCGGGACCTGATAGCAGATGGACTTGCCGGCGCCGGTCGGCATGATGCCGAGCGTGTCGCGCCCGGAAAGAATGGCCTGCACGAGCTCGTCCTGTCCCGGACGGAAGCTGTCGTAGCCGAAGTACTGTTTGAGAATTTCCTGTGCGGTCGGCATGTAAAGGCTCCTTCATACATAGTATGAACCTATTCTACCACATTTCCCGGGACAAAGCAAACTGATGTTCGCATAAATGGCGTTTCCGGCAGTCTCCTGCCGGTTTACAACCGGCGCGCGCTGTGCTATACTATATCATTGGATTAGAATATACACACGAATTTTTACTTCACAGGAGGAAATATCCATGCTTTGCAAGAAATGCGGCAGGGAGCTGCCCTATGCAGGGGGCAAGTTCTGCCCGTTCTGCGGCGCGCCCGTTGAGCAGACCGGCGTGAGCGACGAGACCGAGGTGTTCACCACGCTGCCCGAGGAGCTGCGGAACGCAGGCGGCGCCCCGGCGGACGGCGGCATCGACCTTTCGGCGTTCGATGCGGCGCGCAGACAGAGCCGGCAGGCGCTCGAGGATGCCGAGGAGACCATGGCCATCGATCCGCTCGCAGATACATCCGAACAGCCGGCGGCGGCGTCCCGCGTGCCGCAGCAGCGCCCGGAAGCCCGCCCCCGTCCGACGCAGGACGCACCGCGCACGACCTATTACGGCGGCCGTCCCGACCCGGATGATCGCGTATACCGCAAGCCGTCCAGGGGCAGGCGCGCAGCGGTCGTGACGCTCGTCGTGCTGCTCGTCGCAGCGCTCATCGGCGGCGGCGTGTGGTTCTTCATGAACAATCACAAAAACGACGAAAATCTGACGCTTGCGGAGAAGTATATGGACCGCGGCGACTTCGACAAGGCGCTTGGCTACTACGAGAAGGCGGCGGAGGAGGCCAAGGACCCGACCGCGATCAATGCGGCGATGCAGCTCATCCGCGACTATCAGAATGCGGAGGATTATGTAGACAGCGAGCAGTACACCGAGGCCATCGCGGCGCTCAAGCAGCTGCGCGACCGCGTGACCGATAAGGACTCTACCATGTACAAGTCCATCGAGGATCTGCTCAGCAAGGCGCAGAGCGCACAGTCGGACAGCGCTTTTGCTTCCGATCTGGAGGAGGCGCAGGGCTATCTGGAGGATGACAAGCTGGATGCGGCCTCCGGCAAGCTCGATTCGCTCGAGCAGGACTCCTCGCTGACCGACGAGCAGAGGAAGCAGGTCGAGGACATGAAGAACAAGCTCCAGTCCGCAAAAGACAGCGCACAGCAGCAGCAGGAGAACGAGCAGAAGAAATCCGAGCGCAAGCAGGCGTTCTCGAGCGAGATGGACGAGCTGGAGAGCGACGATCTCAAGATCTCCTCGGCGGCGAACGCAGAGGATGAGCTGGCCATGACGGCAAGCTCGTTCGAGCAGTGGGATGAGCTGCTGAGCGAAATGTATGATTATCTGGCGGGCGTGCTCAACGCAGACCAGTATGCGTCCGAAGAGGAAAACTACAAGAAGTGGGTCGCGGAGCGCGATAGCGGCGCGGAAAATGCCGCGAGTGCGACCGAGGACAGCACGCAGAAGCAGCTCGCGTCGTACAGCTTCAAGCAGAGCTATACCAAGGCGCGCTGCTACAAGCTGCTCGACATGATGTAAGAGCCTGTCGCGAAACTGACGTTTCGCCGACAGTCTTAAACCGGAGGCCTGTGCCTCCGGTTTTTTTCTATAAAGACAGATGTATTTTTATTGTGGATGTTGGAATTTCATTCTTATTGTGCTATAATCAAATAAAATATTGCTGATATATGCGAACATACGGCGTGCGGAAAGCAGCGATATTACAAAACTATGAGAGTGAGAGATGCACTATGAGTATCACGCGAGTATGGATCGCGGGTGCGGGCGGACGGCTCGGTTCTGCGCTTTATCACCGGTTCAGCGGCAACACCGACTATAAGCTCGTCACGAGCGACCGCGACGTCCCGATCGAGGACGCGCGCGAGGCCGGCCGCTTTGCCGACCTCAACCACCCGGACGTTATCATCAACTGCGCCGGTCTGACCGATGTGCGCGCCTGCGAGGAAAAGCCTGAGGAAGCGTACAAGATCAACGCCATCGGTGCGAGAAACCTTGCGGTCGCGGCGCGCCGCATCGATGCGAAGCTCATCCAGATTTCGACCGATGACGTATTCGGCGGCGACGATGACGCGGCGCTGTGCGAGTTCGACGACGCGCATCCGACCACCATGTACGGCAAGAGCAAGTATGCCGGCGAGAAGCTCGTTCGCGAGCTGACCGACAAGCACGTTATCGTGCGCTCCTCGTGGCTGTACGGCGTTGGTTCGTATGATTTCGTCGACCGCGTGCTCGACAACGCGAAAAAGGACGGCAAGGTCGTGCTGCCGGAGGACGAGATCTCCTCTCCGACTTCTGCGGACGCGCTGGCAGGCTTTATCGAGTGTCTGATGCACACCCGTGAGTTCGGCCTGTATCATGCCTCCTGCGACGGCTCGTGCTCGCGCGCGGAGTGGGCGCGCGAAATCCTGCGCCTGAACGGCATGGATCATATCCCGGTCATCTCCGCGGCGGAGAACACCGAGCTGCGTCCGCGCTTTACGCTGCTCGACAACATGATGCTGCGCATCACCGGTCTGTATCAGATGCCGGACTGGAAGACCGCGCTTGCGGACTATTTCAGCACGAAAAAGGGAGGTGCGCACAAGTGAGCGGAGCGAAAGAGAAAAAGAAAATCGGTCTGACGACGCAGATCTTTATTGCGCTGATTGTGGGCGCCATTCTGGGTATTGTGCTGCATGTCGCCGCGTCTGACGTGGAATTTGTGCAGAATGTATTGATAAACGGTGTGTTCTATGTCATCGGTCAGGGCTTCATCCGTCTGATGCAGATGCTTGTCGTACCGCTGGTATTCTGCTCGCTGATCTGCGGCGCGACCGCCATCGGCGACAGCAAGACCCTCGGCAAGGTCGGCATCAAGATCATCGGCTTCTATATCCTGACGACCATGATGGCAGTCGCGGTCGCTCTCGGCATTGGCCTGCTCATCAGGCCGGGCATCGGTCTGGATATGTCGCAGGTGCAGCAGGTCGAGACCGGCATCGAGGGCGGCCAGTCGGTCAGCTTCGCGGAGACCATCCTCAATATAATCCCGAAGAACCCGATCGGTGCGCTTGCGAACGGCGAAATGCTTCAGGTCATCGTGTTCGCGCTCATCGTCGGCATTATCCTCGCAAAGCTCCAGGATAAGACCCAGCTCGTCACGAACTTCTTCCAGCAGGGCAACGACATCATGATGGAGATGACCATGATGGTCATGCGTCTGGCGCCGATCGGCGTATTCTGCCTGATCGCAAAGACGTTCGCTGGTCTCGGCTTCTCCGCGATGGTTCCGATGTTCAAGTATATGGGCGCGGTTCTGCTCGCGCTGTTCATCCAGTGCTGCGGCGTATACCAGATTCTGCTTGCGCTGTTTACGCGCCTCAATCCGCTGCGCTTCCTCAAGAAGTTTGCTCCGGTTATGGGCTTCGCCTTCTCGACGGCTACTTCCAATGCGACGATCCCGATGAATATCGACACGCTGGAGGAAAAGATCGGCGTTAACCGCCGTATTTCGTCCTTTACCATTCCGCTCGGCGCGACCATCAATATGGACGGTACGTCCATCATGCAGGGCGTTGCGGTCGTATTCGTCGCGCAGGCGTTCGGCATTACGCTGACCCCGGCGGATTATCTGACCGTTATCGCGACGGCGACTCTCGCATCCATCGGCACCGCAGGCGTTCCGTCTGTCGGCCTGATCACGCTCGCGATGGTATTCGATTCGGTCGGTCTGCCGGTTGCCGGCATCGGCCTGATCATGGGTATCGACCGTATTCTTGATATGGCGCGAACTGCGGTCAACATTACCGGCGACGCGGTCTGCACCACGATCGTTGCACATCAGGACGGCGCGCTCGATAAATCTGTATTCAATAAAAACTGAGACAGCACCGCATAGGAAAAGCTCCGGCACTTTGCGGAGTTCGTGCGGCGCCGCGTGAAATCGTTTTTTGCAGCGGGCACGGTTTGACAGACCGTGCCCGTTCTGTTATAATAAGTACACGCCGCCATGGCGGAACTGGTAGACGCAGGGGACTTAAAATCCCCCGGAGTTAAACCCGTGCCGGTTCGATTCCGGCTGGCGGCACCAAAGATTCCTGCACTTTCGTTTGAGAGTGCAGGAACTTTTTGCTTTTTTATCGTTTTCTGCAATTTCTCTGAAAATTTTTGTCCCATGCGTGTTGGCAAAAATATGCATTTGCCAAAAATTTGCCAACAAATCAGCACCAAAACGTGCTTCGCGCGGAAGCGTAAACAGACCTTTTTGTGAATGCTCATGTGTTCTTGTGCATAATATTCAAAACCATATCTGCTGCGGCATTGGCTGTATTCATCTTGTCGCGGTAGTCCAGATGCGTATAAATGTCCGCAGTGGTCTGATAGGTTGAGTGACCGAGCCAAAGCTGAATATCTCGCAGAGAGATCTTCCGGCGGCACAGCATAGTTGCGCAGGTGTGGCGCAGGTCGTGGAATCGTATCCGTGGCAGCCCCGCCCGTTTCAGCACCCGCTGGAGCATATGCAACACGCTGTCTGGTGACATAGGGCCTCCGCTTGGCGATGGGAATACCCATTCGCTGCTACCCGTTTTTCTCCTTTGATGCATCAGAACGCTTATCGCGTCTGCCGACAGGGGCAGTGTGCGGTAGGCGTTTTTCGTTTTCAGCGGGGCCTCGACCACCTTGCCGTTTTGCCGGGATATAGCCCGCTGCACCTTGACCACTCTGCGGTCGAAATCTACATCCGTCCATTTCAGCCCCAGCAGTTCGCCCCGCCGCAGTCCGGTGGCGAGATCAAGGTAGTAGAGCTCGTACACGCCGCTGTCCCTGGCTTCTTGGAAGAAGGCGCTGAGTTGGTCGGCAGTCAGCGTTTTCATCTCCTTGTGTTCGACTTTTGGCAAGGCGCAGCCCTGCGTCGGGTTGCGGGTTACCAACTTCTGCTCCATGGCGAGATTGTACGCCGAGCCGATCATCTGGTGGATGTTCCGCACGGTCTTTGGCGCTAACCCTTTCGGCTTTTTCCTGGCCTCAATGCGGTCTACTCGCCCGCCATCCAATAGGTGCTTGTAGAACCGCTGTAAATCCAGAGAAGTCAACTCTGCCAGCGGGACGCTGCCGATCTGCGGCTTGATGTGGTTCTTGAGGAAACCCTGACTGGTCTTGAACGTGGACGGGCGCAGCTTGATTTTCGTGTAGTTTTCCATCCAGATCTCAAGCCAACTTCCCACGGTGTAGGTTTTCGCTTTGCCGTAGTCGATGCCGACGTTCTCCTCGATGGCTTTTTTCAGTTTTTCTTTTACTTCCGCCTGCGTTTTTCCGAGGACATTTTTGATGATGGACTTTCCGGTTTCCGGATCGTGACCGACAGTGTATCTTCCCTCCCAGCGGCTGTCCTTTCGTTTGCGGATGTTCTTCTTCTGTTACAGCGGTGCGATTTTTGGACGGTCAAGAAGCCCTTTCCATTGACTACAGCGGAACAAAATATGTCCCGTTTTTTCTGGAATAGCAGCGGCTCACGCAAAACAGCCCCGGTTCCCTGTGAAAGGGACCGGAGCTGTTTTTTTCGTCACTTCATGGAGCGATACAAAAACGCCGCGATCTGCGCTCTTGTGCAGGCGGCGTCGGGGTCAAAGCGACCGCCGCCGACACCGGAGGTGATGCCATGCTCCACAGCCCAAGCCACCGCCTGCGCGTAGTAGCTGTCGGTGGGGACGTCGGTGAAGCTCGCCGCGCTTCCCGCCGCAGGCTGGCCCATGGCGCGCCACAGCATCGTGACCATCTGGGCACGGTTGATGGCGGCGTCGGGGTCTGTGCCGTCGGAGATGCCCTTGGCTTTCGCCCAATTCTGTGCCTTTTCATACCAAGTATTACCGCCGCTCAAATCCGCGTCATTCTGCCGTGCCAAAATCGTCCAAAGCTGGGCGCGGGTGGTGGAGCTGTCGGGCGCGTAGGTGGTCTCGTTCATGCCGTTCACGAGGCCGCGGGCGCTGACAAAGCCGATGGCGTCCTTCGCCCAATGGTTTTGGGTGTCGGCAAAATCCTTAGAATTATCAACGATTTTGACCGTCGCGCCGCCGTTCACGGTCAGCTGGATGCCGTTCTCCGTGGGCAGGGAGTTCTTGACGACCTCCTCGGTGCCATCGGGATGGACGAGCACCGCCACCGTGCCGGAATTTGCGTTGGAAACGGGAATCTCCACCTTGGTTTCCCCTGCCCCCTTGGGCAGCTCGATGCTCACGGTGGGGGCGGTGCTGCTGTTGCGGGTGGCCTCGACCTCGACCGGAGCCTTGACCGCCTCGCCGTTCTTCTTTGCGTCCTCGATGGCCTTGTCGCTCAGCTTGGCCGCCGCCTCGGTTTTGCCGTCTTTGTCGGTCTTGACCGTGCCCGTGGAGCCGTTGGGGGCGGTGCTCTCCGTGACGGAGCTGCCGTCGGGCTTGGTAGTGGTTTCGACCTTGGTGCCGTCGGGCTTGGCGGGCGTCACGGCGGAGCCGCCGGTAGAGCCGCCGGGTTGAGAGGGCGTTGTGCCGCCGGTGGAACCGCCGCCCGTGGAGCCGCCGGGCTGAGGGGGCGTTGTGCCGCCGGTGGAACCGCCGCCCGCAGAGCCGCCGTCCGGGGTAAAGCTCCACGTTCCGCGGAACACCACGGTCGTGCCCTCTAAGGTGCCGCCGTCCCAGCCGGAGAAGGCCCATGTGCCGGTCAGGCCGCCGTTCTGCGCGTTGGAGGTCGAATCAGCGGTAAAAGTGGTATCCACAGCGTCCATCGCCTGCTTCACGCTGCGATAAGCCCTTCTGTCGGTGGGTAGCTTTCTGTCGGAGGGGGCTTCGCCCCAGTCATAGCGCACCGTGTAGGTCTTTACCTCCGGCTGCTCCGAGGTCTCCTGATAAACGAAGGTGACCGTGGAGCCGTTGACCTCCTTCTTGACAAAGGCGTGGCCGTTCAGGGTCTGAGGCGGCTGCCAGTTCACGCTTGCGCCTGTCGGGACCGGCAGAACGGAGGGCGCGGTGTTGGGCATCGCCGTGCCGTCCTCCAATTCATATTGAATGGTAACGTCGGTGTAGAACTGATTTTCGGTGCCGTCGGTGGCAAGGGTATTCCCCGCCCCGTCCACCACCTCAAAGCCGATGGTATCGCCGCTTTGCAGTTGGGCGTTCTCCGGAATTCGGTAGACAAGAGAGCAGTTAGCAAGGCCGGAATCAAAGTCGCTGCCGGTGTATTCCAGTGCGCCCTTGGGCCAGAACTTGGACTTTTCGCTCCAGACGGGAACGGTAAAGCGCTGCTCCGCCAGAATTTCTTTGCCGTCTGCCGTGATCGCCCGGCTGCCGTCAGCGTGCTGCACCCACAGGCGCAGCGTCACAGTCTGCTCCTCGGTGTCGGAGAGGTTTTGAACGATGGTGCGCAGCTCGATCTCCCGCCCCTTCATGTCCGGAGAGAAGTGGTTTTTATAGCCGCCGCTCAAAAGGCGGTTCTCCCGATCCTGCTGATACCTCCAATAGCCGGAGGAATCCGCTTGCCGGTAAGCGTCGGAGTTCTCGGAGGGGTTTTTATAGTCGCCGGTATACAGCTTCACCTCGGGAACCGCCGCATAGAGGGCGGGCGGGTCGGAGATCAGCTGGCTCATGCGCTTGGTGCCCTGAAGGGTGCACACATCGCAGAACTCATTTTTCGTGCTATCCCGCATGAGGCACTCAGCGCTGGAATTGTACACATACGAATTGTCAGTGTGCGGGCAGGAATAGGTATTACGGAAGCCCAGCATATTCTTCCACTTTACCAGCGTGGGCACCGCCGTGTGAGAGATGTTCAGCGAGGCGTGGTAGGACTCCTCCCCCACGGGGGTCGAGCTGGTCGCATACTCGTCTCCCAGATGAAACAGTCCGTGTCCCAGCTCATGGCGCAGGATAAACTTGGAGTAGCTATTTTTTGCGGCTGCCAGGATATAGTGGATACCGCTTTTTATATCATCGTGGGAGCCGCCGAAATATTCCCCGCTGTTCGCCAGCACAACGAACTGGTTGATGTGCTCATAAACATAATTATACTGGCTGTAATCTTCGTCCTGCGGCTTGGTCGTGTTGGGGATGTGCGCGTCATGGATCTTTTCAAGGAAAGACGTGCCTATGATGCGCTCGAAAATGTGGTTTCTCCAGTTTCCGAAATTGGTGGAAATGCCGTCGGTATTCGCCCGGAAAAACGTGTTGCCGCCAAAGCCCTCTTTCGACGCCGTGCAGAGCGCATAGACATTGAACCGGTCCGCCATGCTGCGGTACGGCTCCGTGTTCAGCGTTGCCTGCCACAGCTTCTGAACATCTTGGATGAAATCCGCCTGCTGGCTTTTGGTGTAGCCCTCGGCGCAGAACAGGATCACCATGTTCTCCGTGTCGCTGCGTGGCTTCTGGATCACATATACTGGAATGGTGGCGTTGGCGTATTCGGGGTCTTTCGTGTAGTAGTCGCTCATCTCCACCTGAAGATACGTCTCGGTGTCCACGTCCCAGTTTCCGTCACCGGTGTCCCGCTCGGCGGGAGAAAGGGGGGTGCTGTCCGCCGGCTTGTTCGGCGCGGTGCCCACATAGGGGTCGGTCTCCGTGCCGCTGCCGGAGGTCACGGCATAATACGCCGCGTCCAGATAGAACGCCGGACGGACACCGTAGTAGCCCTTGCAGGGCGCGTCGCGTCCGATGCTCCCCTGCGGGCTTACATAGCGCATATCGTGGTTGCAGTCCGTCACCGGCGTCCGCAGCCAGTAGCTCCAGTTGACGCCGTTCCGGTTCTGCGCGATGTAGTAGCTGCCGAGGTTTTCATAGACGGTGCAGAGCTGCTTGACATCCAGCAGGAACACCTTGTCGGTGATGTTCTCATAATGTGCGCCCTCATAGCCGTCCGCCACCGAGTCGATATCGGTGTTGTAGGGGAGGTCGGCTCCCGACGCGTCGATGTAGCCCGCGGTGTACTCCGGATGGGAAACGATGGAGCGCTGCGTCACCGTCTTGATGGCGGCGGCCTCGTCCCTCGTAAAGCCGTTGAGGAAGCCCGCCTTGCCGTCATACGCGCCGCCGCCCATGATATAGCCGTCCTTGGGCGGGTTGCCGCAGAGCCATTTCACCTGTCCGGCTTTGGCGTCGGAATTGAGCCACGAGCGCATATCGCTGTCGCGCCAGTGGTTGGAGCCGTATTTGCTCCGGTAGCCGCTGCGGCGGTGAGAGCCGCTGGTGGAATTCTCGCTGGTCTGCGCGTCATAGGGCATAGAGTCGCACAGTACCTTGTCTGAGAGCATCAGCGGGCCGTTTTCGTCCACGCTGACGCAGCGCCACAAAATCGGCTCGCCGTCGTAGCTGCCCAGCCGGATGTAATCGCCCAGCTGAACGCCCGTCTCCGCGCCCGCGGCCCTGACCGGCAGAGGGAGCAGGCAGAGCGTCAGGACAGCGGAAAGGAGCAGAGTCATCACTCTGCCGCTTTTCTTGTATTTCATGTACTGTCTCCTTTTCGTTGAGATTTTGTTTTTGTGGATCGCTTTGGGAACATTACTTCATGTAACGATACAGGAAGGTCGCGATCTGGCCGCGGGTGCAGGTGCCGTTGGGCTCGAACCTTCCATTGCCCACACCGGCGGTGATACCGATCTTCGCCGCCCAGGCAGCGGCCTTGGCGTAGTAGCTGTCGGCGGAAATGTCGGTGAACGCGGACGCACCCTCCACCTCTGGGCTGCCCGCTGCGCGATAGAGCATGGTGACCATCTGGGCGCGGTTGATGATGCCATCGGGAGCCGTGCCGTCGGAAATGCCGTTGGCCTTGGCCCAGGTCTGCGCCTTTTCGTACCAGCTCCCGACGACGCTCAGGTCCGCGTCGTTCTGCCGCGCCAAAATCGTCCAGAGCTGGGCACGGGTGGTGGCGTTGTCGGGCGCGTAGGTGGTCTCGCTCATGCCGCTCACAAGGCCGCGGGCGCTGACAAAGTCGATGGCATCCTTGGCCCAATGGTCCCGGGTATCGGCAAAATCCTTCGAATTATCCACAATTTTGACGGTTGCGCCGCCGTTGACGGTGAGCTGGATGCCGTCCTCCGTGGGAACGGAGTTCTTCAAAATCTCCTCCGTGCCGTCGGGGTGGACAAGCACCGCCACCGTGCCGGGCGTCACGTTGGAAACGGGAATTTCCACCTTGGTCTCGCCGGAGTTTCTGGGCAGTTCCACCTTCACCACGGGAGCGGTGCTGCTGTTCTTGGTGGCCTCCACCTCCACGGGAGCCTTGACGGCCTCGCCGTTCTTCTTCGCGTCCTCAACGGCCTTGCCGCTGAGGGTGGTCTCCGCTTCGGTCTGACCGTTCTTGTCGGTTTTCACCGTGCCGGTGGAGCCGTCAGCGGCCTTGTTCTCGGTGACGGAACTGCCGTCCTTCATGGTCTCGGTCTTGACGGTGGTGCCGTCCGGCTTAGTGGCGGTTTCCACCTTTGTTCCGTCCGGTTTGGTGACCGTCTCCACCTTCGTACCGTCCGGCTTGGTGGCGGTCTCCGGCTTGGCGGACGCTGTGTCACCGCCACCACCGGAGGACGAACCGCCGGAACTGCCGGACGAACTACCGCCACCACTGGAAGAACCACCGGTATTACCGCCCGTAGAGCCGCCGGGCTGAGAGGGCTCGGGTTTCGGCTCAGGCTTGGGAACAACGGGAGCATCCTTAGCCGTGATCTTGACCGTGATGGTGCCGGTGGTGTTCCCGTGGGTCGTGCTGGTGATGATCACTTTCCAGCTTGCGGTCTTGCCCGCGTCTGCCGGGGTCAGGCCGTCCGCCAGCTTGAACGTGGTGCTGGTGAAGTCCTCGGTCGAAATGATGTGATCGGGATCCACCATATCACGAACGCCGTCCTTGATGACCGCATCCTGAACCTGATCGGCCGGAACAAAATTATAAGCGGTGATTTTCTGAACTTCAGTGATGTGATAGTACATCTGACAATCGTAGTCGGCCATCTTAAACGCGTCCGCCTTGGCCACGGTAACCTCCTCGGACTTCAACACGCCCGTGCACTTCTCGGCGGAAACCGCAACATGGACGCTCTTGCCAATATCCTCGGCCGTGGGCGTGTACGTTTCCTTGATGGCATCAGGGATCCTTTCATCGTCGTGATACCACTGGTAGGTCAGCTTGGCACCAGCAGGTGTGAGATTGGTGACGGTCGCTGTCAGGGACTGGTTGTACTTGGGCGTGCCGATGATGGTGACGGCACCCTCCAGCTTGGGCTTTTCGGGCGGGACGGTCTGTGCGGTCTGACGGTAGTAAAGGCGAAGGGCAAGCCCCTCCCGCTCCATCCGAACAAAGGCGTGTCCGCCCACCGTCCGGGGGGCCCACTGGCTGATAAACGGATCGCCGCACCCCTTGGGCAGGAGTAACTCTGTGGTGAAGGTGTTGGGGATGGACTGTCCGTCCTCCAACAGATAGTCCACCTGATAGGTGTCGTATTCCGGCTCCTGATAGGTGGCCAGCACCTCGCCGCGCTCCGCGTCCCGGACCTCTCCCACCAGTCGGTCTCCAGCTTCAAAGTTCGTGCCCTGAATGGGATTAAAAGTCAGGGTGGGATAAATGCAGGCATCCTCCATGTTCCCATTCTTCGTCAGCGCCGGGACGGTAAAGACCTCCTCCTTCAATGGCTCTCGCGGCTCGCCGTTCGCCTTGACCACGCCCAGCACCAGCTTCACCTTCCGCTCCCGGTCACTGAGATTTTGGATCACCGTCCGCAGGGAGAGATCACGGATATTCGGTGCTTTTTTCAGCAGGTTTTCCTGCGTGACGCGGTAACGCTCGCTGTCCTCAGTGTTGTTGTGCGCCGTGGTGACCTCTGGGTTCGCCACATACAGCTCCATGCCGTTTTGGATCTTATCCGTGGCGAACATCCGCCGCACCAGAGCCAGACGGCACACCTCGCAGAAGGGCTGATCCGACTGGTACATATTGCACTTGAACGCCGTGGGGATCAGCACCCTGCCGTCGTTGTTCTCACATGCGATGATGCTCCGGTAGCCCATCATCTTTTTCCACTTGATGTCGCTCCCGGTGGAGACGTTGGGGAACCTCGTGTCTATGCCGTACTCGTCCCCCAGCTTTCCCACGCTGTGGGAAAGCTCATGGGCCATGGCATAGTCCTTGGCCCCTCCGGTGGAAAAGGAGTAGATCCCGCTAGCGGAGCCGACATCCGCGTCGGTGTTGATGAACATATGGATGTTGTCCACAAACGCCCCTTCGTCCAGACACAGCCGCTCCAGATCGGCACGGATCGCGTTCACCCTTGCTTCCCCGTCCGTATCACTCCTAAAGCCGATGCTCTTTGTTTCGAACAGGGTAGTAAGGCCGAAATAGGTGTCCAGCTTGTTGTTCTCGTTGCTCAGTCCCGCCTCATTGGACACGGCGGGCACGGCGTACACATTGATCCGGTGGGCAAGGCGGCTGTACGGCTCCAGCGCCATCAGGCGGCCAAGCTGTACCCGCGCCTCCTGAAGAAATTGCTGCTGCTGATCTTGCGTGTAGCCGTCGCCCAACAGCAGCAGCACCAGATTTTCCCGGTCGTTCCCCATTTTTTGCAGGGTGTAGACCGGGAGCTCCGCCGCCTGTAACGCATGGACGGTGTTCTCCTCCGCTGCCGCCGTCACCTGCGTCGGCAGAACGGTCTCCGTGGCGGACGGGCCGCTGATGGGGACGGCCCCGGCGTGCAGGGGCAGCAGGGTCAATGCCATGCAGGCGGTCAGCGCCCACGCGGCGATCCTCTTTCTCATCATATCTGTTCTCCTTCTGTTCGCGTGTAAGTCAGCGGGGTTCATCCCCCCGGACAGGCCTTGTATTTTTTATTATACACGCCGCCCATTTTGCAAGGCAACCTTTTTGTGAAAAAACAAACAAAAATCCTGCGGATTTTCCCCGTTTCGCCCGCCCTTTGTTATTTCAGAGGTCTTGCGCTCGCTGCCCGCATGAGCCACGCGGTTTTCGCTATCCGCCCGTCCTGTTCTCGTGCCTGTTTGGCCCTAGAAGCGCGGGCGTCCGCCGCGCGCATGCGGCGGATCAACTATAATCCGCCGGCCCTCTGTTTGATACGCGGCCCAGCTTGACGCCTACTGCCCTAATAACCCGGATACGGAGGCACCGGATACGGATAATCCCGCGCAATTAAATACTAAGAAATCTAATACTCAAAAATCAAATACTGATCTATCAAGCACTCATTCATTCTTTCTGCCTGCGGCGGACGGAATGACGGACGGGTTTGAGAAAAAAGCGGAGATCAGAGACCAACAAGTCAAACCGTGGAAAAACTGCAAACAAAGAACAATGAACAATACCGTGGAACTGCTGATTCCGCTCAAGGATAAAGTTGAAAAGTACCTTTTCGATAAAGGTGCGGTGAAACAACGTACCGAAAACGGGAAATTTGAGCCGGAGGCAAGAGTTGACCTCACGAGAAATACAGACCTGGAAATAGTTACAATCTACGATGCAGAAATCCGTGGACTGTGTCATTTTTATTTCCTTGCGAGTAATTATCGGAGCTTGAACTACTTCAGCTATCTGATGGAATACAGCTGTCTGAAAACCTTAGCATGGAAACATCAGTGCAAGCTGTCAAAAATTTATGACAAATACCGGATTGGTGCAAAACGCTGGAGTATTCCCTATGAAACTAAAACAGGCAGGAAAGTACGTAAGCTCACAAAATTTAATGAGATTGATGGAAAATGTTGTGACGATGTGATACCTGCCATCATTACCATTATTGCAAAAGGGCGAACTACAATCGACAGCAGACTGAAAGCGTATCGCTGTGAACTGTGTGGTTATGAGGGAAAAGACAGGAAATATGAAGTGCATCATGTAAACAAGGTAAAAAATCTGAAAGGAAAAGAGCCTTGGGAAGTAGTTATGATTGCAAAGCGCAGAAAAACGCTGGTGGTATGTCATGATTGCCACCAAAAGATTCATCATGGATTAAAAAATGTAATTGAGCAATACAACGGCGAGCCGGGTGCATTGAGAGGTGCACGCCCGGTTCTGTGAGGGGACTGCGCAAACCTGCCATAGTGATATGATAAGGCGGCGCTTTCCTACTCTACCCGATCTCTTATGCGAACTTAAATTCAAGCTATTGGCAGTCCCATTTCTACCGCTATGGGCGCTTGCCGTAAAGGAGAGTGAACGATATGAACCCGAAAATCATGAAGCTCCGTGGGGAGCTGGAGAAGAACAAAGGCAAAATCTCCGATCTGTAAGGCCGCAACCGCGAGCTGGAAAAGCAGATTCGTGAGCTGGAGGACACCGATTGATGAAAAAGAGCTGGCCGACCTCTGGCAGCTCCTTGTCGGCAGCATGACGGGCGGCAGCGACGCGCTGACACCGGACGGCAATCTGACGCTGATCGACGATATTGGCTCCAACACCAAGGCAGGAAAACAGTTCATTACGTTGGAAGGCAAGAAGGGTATCACTGCCGCCATTCCGAGGCGGACGTAGAAAGCCGCTGCCACAAGATGCGCCTGAACGCCGCGGAGCTGGAACAGGCGGTATTCCTGACCGCTGAAAAAGCAGATGGAAGCCACCGCGCCGCTTGCCCCTGACGGTACGCTCCGGGTAGATGCTTCCGTACCGGAACGCGCCGAATATGAGCAGCAGATTGAGACGCTGCAAGATGGCAAGCGCACGTTGTATGAACGCTATCTCATGGGCGAGATCGACCTGAATACCTACAAGGCGGAAAAAACTACGTGCGACGAACTGCTTCTGAAAACGAAAAACGCCTATGCCGCAGTATTGGCACAGGCAAAGCAGAAGCAGGACGAGCAGGCTCGGCAGGACAGCCGCAAGGAAGCGTCCAAAGCGATTTTCGATGCTGACACGCTGACCACCGAGCTGGCCGAGCTGCTGATCGACCGGGTGCTGGTGTACCCCGATAAGCGCATTGAGATTGCATATAAAATCCAAGACATTTTCGCTTGAGGTGGCAGACATGAAAATCGCTTTCTATTGCAGAGTGGACGGACAGGGCTTCGGCTTTGTCCTCCCCGATGAAGCTGACAAGCTCCGCGAGTTTTTCGCCGAGCATCAGGATAAGCCTGTGCTTGAAAATCCATCAAGCGTAAGATATAAATTTTTTGTCGTGTGCTTGACATACGGGTGCCTGAGATCATGCACTCGAATGACTTTCAGGTTATTCCTTTGGAGAAGTTCCTTAAAGTGACGAGTAATATAATCTGGCTTGAACAGCGTTCCCATGTCATTGACAAACACGAAAGCCAGATAGTTTGTATCATATGATTTGCGGTACAGCTTCTGATTTTGCATTTGTTCCTCACGACGCTGAAGCAGCTCTTTCTCGATTATCGGGACCAGCGGAAGGCGGCGGCCGCAGCAGCATTCTTCGGTTGAGAGTGTACCCATATCACCGAGCATATATCGCAGACGCGGCTGAACATAATTGGTCAGATCAGTGATCGCAAGCACACCGCTCTGTCCGTTCAGCACCGGTTCATATGTGACAGGGTCAAGAACCTCTATGATACAGTTTTCTGCAGTGATGTGAATGCCGCCGGACGGACAGGTGTAGGCGAGGATACCGGCATCACGTGTACCGTATTCGTTTGCCACCGGACAGTCGAATACACGCGCGATCAAATCTTCCTGCCACTTTTCGAGCGTTTCTGAGGTGGAAACAACTGCTTTCAGGGAAAGCTGCGGTTTGATGTTTGCGTCATCAAGCATTTTTGCAAAAACAGTCAAAATCGTTGCGTAGCCGTATAGATATTCGGGCTTATAGCGCTCAAGAAACCGAACATGCTTAGAAAGGTCGCGTTCCGTCAGATTGTAAGCGGACAGGATACGGCGATTTTTCAGCAGACTTTCCTTGATACGGTTTTTCAGCTGAGCCTGATTGCTGAGCTCGATCGGACTGCCCCAGAGCATGACACTGCGGCTTCCCGGGGTGATGCCATACCAGCTGAGGCTGCGCCATCGTGCCGCTTAACGGCGAAAATGCATGTCAGCAGTATTTAAATCAGTGCTCGCTTGCTGTGCAGGCGAGCAAAACGGGCAGCATTGTTAATTTCTGCAGATGGCATATCAGATGCAATAATCAGACAATCCGATTGCTCGAGAAAACCCCGGTTTCCCCACCTGTAAATTCAAAATTCCGCCATAAAACTGAGGTTTTTATCATTTTTCACCAAAACGACCAAAAACACGGCATGAATTTCATTATTTTCAACGCAATATTCCTTGTGACGCGGCACGGGAAATATGGTATAATATACAATATAAATAATGAATTTTTATGCACTTTCAGGAGGTGTAACTATGGATAAGGACGATTTTATGAACGATCTGTACGATTACCTCTGGATGCCGGAGGAAGAGCAGGGAGCGCTGTACCTGCATCAGAATATCCTGTTCGGCCGCGCGGCTGACGAGGAGAAAATTGCCTGCGCAACCCTTCCGTATCTGTTCCGGCTCGGTATTACGCCGCAGATGCGCGGTTATGAGATTCTTTGCCGCGCCGTTATCCTGTACCTCCTTGACGGCATTCAGAATTCGACCCACCTTACCCTGCTCATGACGATTGCTGTCGAGCGCGGCACCTCGCTTACCTCTGTGGAGCGCGCCTGCGCCGCTGCGGTCAGATATGCGTGGAACGAGGGTTATATGTCCGCAGACGATGAGGGTCCCGATGCCCTCGCGTTCCGCGAAATGCCGACAGTAACACAGTTTATCGACCGTCTTGCAGCGGCTGTTCGGAGCAAGATCGGTGACGAAATCAAGCTCTAAACGGGCCGTTCATCAGGTATTTCCGCGAAAACTGCGCTTTATCAGCGGGTAAAATCCGTCCGCTGCTCGCGCCGGCCCCATATCTCGGCATCGTTTTCATTTCGCAGCTGCTTTTCGGCAGCTGCTTTTTTGCGCAGAAAAGCAGCCGTTTTGACGCAAAAACGGACGCTATTTCCCCTTTTTGGGCGCTCAAAGACCGATTGTCGTGCCGTACACGAGCCGGATCATATCCGCAAACGCGGTGATGCAGCCCTTGTTTGTTGGCTTGCGGCGGAACGTCAGAAGCGCCGTGCACGGGTCCCCCTTTATGCCGCGCAGACCGCCGTTGTTCCATGCCGCGGCGATTGCATGGCGAATCGCGCGCTCCACCGCACTGACCGTCGTACCGTGGTCGAGAGCAATCCGCGGATAAATCGTTTTGGTTATCTCCCGCATCTCCGACGGATTGAGTAAAAACTCGACCACCGCACTGCGCAGATAGCTGTATCCCGTAACGTGCGGCGGAATACCAAGCTGGTAAAGATAGGGCGTCAAGCGAAATTCAATCTCCCGTGCGAGAGCAGAGTATTCTTTTTCGACAGATTCCGCTTTTTCCGCAACAACTGCATCATCCATCATCAACATCATAACCACAACCTCCGATAAATAATTCTCTTGAATATGGTATGCAGAAAGGAAATTTCCTTCTTTGAGTCCCATTATATCATGCGAAAAAACAGGAAAAAAGAAGAAAAATTCGATGGGTTATCCATAATCTTACTGCTGTGTCGAAAATCGAGGCGCAGAACAGCAGGTTGCACAAACAGACGCGGAAAGTCCCGCTTTTTACGCTAAGATCCCGCTATCCGGAAGAATTCAAGGCCGTCTGCGAATGAGCCCCGGCCGCCCTCCGACCCAACGGCAGTTTAACCTGTTTTTCACGCTGCGTGTCAATATTGTATGAGAATATTTCAAATTGCTGTAAAAAACGTCGAATGGCACGCTGTATGGTTTGAACGGCTCTGCTTTGTGAAATTTTATATAAAATGTACAAATTCGACATGAAACGACAGAATACGGCATCATCGGACCACCGGAGTGCGGCGCGCGAAGCCGAAACCGTTCTTGACCTTTACAGCGTTTCATCTTATAATAAAAGATGAATAGTTACCCTTTTAAAGCACCCGTTAAACGGTATCAAACTCTGGGGAGGACGAAATAAAATGGATATGAAAAAACTTGCAGGCGATAAGGCTGCCACTTATGTAAAGGACGGCATGGTAGTTGGTCTGGGCACCGGCTCGACCGCTTACCACATGGTAAACGCGGTAGGCGAAATGGTCAAGAACGGTCTGAAGATTCAGGCGATCCCGACCTCCAAGGCTACCGAGGCGCAGGCGCGCGAGCTGGGCATCCCGCTGCTCACCATCGACGAGCTCGACCATGTTGACCTCGCGATCGACGGCGTAGACGAGATCGACCCGCAGTTCAATGCCATCAAGGGCGGCGGCGGCGCACTGTACCGCGAGAAGGTTGTCGCTTCCATGGCCAAGGAAGTCATCTGGATCATGGACGAGTCCAAGCTCGTCGACAAGATCGGCGCATTCCATCTGCCGGTCGAGATCGCGCAGTACGGCTCCAAGCAGGCGATGGAGCGCATGACCGGCTACGGCTGGAACCCGGTTCTCCGCGTCCGCGACGGCAAGACCTTCGTCACCGATAACGGCAACTATATCGCAGATCTGCACCTCGGCGCAGGCTTCGATATTCAGGACGTTTACTCCAAGCTGACCGGTATGCTCGGCGTTCTGGAGCACGGTCTGTTCCTCAATATGTGCAAGCGCATGATCGTCGGCCACTCTGACGGTACGGTCGATGTCATCGAGAACCCGTCCAAGTAAGACGGGCGGCATCCCACAGCAGGAGGAATGAACATGGATTATAACGAGCGAAACGGTTCGTACAGCGACGACGAGCTGCTCAGCCGCTTTTCGCGCCCGGAGACGCCGCGCACGACCGTGCAGGACGATATCCCGGACGATCCGGCCGCGTTTCGCCAAGACCGCGGCCCGCGCCCCGGCATCCGCATGGCGAGCGGCCGCCCGATGCGCGGCATGAAAAAGCAGCGCCCGACAGGACGCAAAGGCAGTCCGAACTACCGTGCGGCGCTCTGCGGCGCGGTTCTCGCGTTCTTCGTGATCGCCCTGCTGTTCTTCGTCCTGTTTATGTCGCGCGGCGGCAAAATCAAGGAGCTGAACAGCCAGATCGACACGCTGGGTCAGGACAAGCAGTCGCTTTCCGCGCAGATCACCTCGCTCCAGCAGCAGGTCGACACCCTGACCGCGAGCATGACGAGCGCTCTGCCTGACGCGACCGTGGCAGACACCAACACCATCGTGGACCTCATTCCGCAGCTTGCAGACGGCAGCACTTATGTCGTACAGAGCTCGGCCTCGCAGCTCCGCTATATCAAGGTCCCGGAGGGTTATCTGAGCGACAAGCTCGGCGAATACCGCGACAACTCGTCGGCTTACGCCGCAGCACAGGGCGACGCGCCGATCTGCACGTATTATGTGCTGTTCACCGACCGCGTCATCGGCCTTGCTGAGGGCAACGTCGGCTTCGTCAGCATGGACAGAGCCGCGACCGGCAGCACGACCACCACGCCGGACGGCTTCTACGATTTCGTCGCATCGTTCTTCAAGTAAACAGCAAAGGCAGCTGCTTCGCATCGGCTTTCCGACGCGGCGGCTGCCTGCCTTTTTCGAATAGAAGGGAGAAAGGGGCGATTTCTCATGAGAACACCGGAGGAACAGCTGGTGGATGCCAGTCTGGAAATAGGGAAGGCGCTGCTGCTTGCCGGGGGCGAGGTAACGCGCGTCGAGGACACCATCACGCGCATCCTGCACGCCTACGGCATGCGCGAGATCGGTGTATTCACCATCACCTCGCTCATCGAGGTGACAGCCTGCACACCGGACGGCGATGAGATCGTAAAGGCGCGGCGGATCGCCGGCAGCTATGCAACCGACCTCGACCGTGTGGAGCGGCTGAACGCGCTCTCGCGCGAGATCTGCGCGCAGTGTCCGCCGCCGCAGACGCTCGCCGCCCGTATTGAGGCGATCAGGCGGCCGCGTACCGAGGCGGCGTGGATCAGCTATGCCGGCGCGGTGCTGACCGCATGCAGCTTTGCGGTGTTTTTCGGCGGCTCAGCGGCCGATATCCCCGCCGCCGCCATACTGGCCTGCCTCATCTGCTGGATGGACCGCAGAGGCTTTTACAAGAAGGCAAATCAGCTGCTGTTCTATCTGCTCTGCTCGATGCTGACCGGCTTTCTCGGCTGCGTGCTCGTCCGCATGGGTGTAGGTGTCCACCTCGATAAAATCCTCATCGGCTGCATCATGCTGACCATACCGGGCATCTCGATCACCTACGCGATGCGTGATATGCTGCTCGGCGAGAGCATTACCGGCCTGTTCCGCTTTATCGAGTCGCTGCTCATCGCCGCGACCATCGCGGGCGGCTTTCTGCTGTCCACCGTAGTGGCAGAGGGGGTGCTGGGATGAGTCAGATCATTGCAAGCATAATCGGCAGCATCGGGTTTTCCATCGTGTTCGGCATCCGCCGGGCATATATGCTCCCCATCGCCGTCAACGCAGGCCTGTCCTGGGCGGTGTATCTGCTCGTGAACGGCTTTGCCGGGGACTTTGCCGCCAACATGGTCTCCGCCATGTTTTGCAGCCTTGTCGCGGCGCTGATGGCGCGGCGGCTGCGCGTGCCGACGGTCGTGCTGCAAATGCCGGCGACCGTCCCGATGGTACCCGGCGGCAGCCTGTACTACACCATCTACTACGTCTTTGCGGGCAATATGCCGACCGCAAAGAGCTACTTTTTCTTCACCGCACGCGCCGTTTTCGGCATGGCGATCGGATTTGCGGTCGTGAGCGTGCTGTTCAAGACGATCGACGCAAGAAAAACCGCACGCTGACACGGGATTTTCAATAAAAAAGCAGGGAAACCGAGGCAACTATCCCGGTTTCCCTGCTTTTTACTTTGTGTTAGAGGTTGTGCTGGAGCTTTGCCGCCTTGAGCGTATTCTTCATCAGCATGGTGATGGTCATCGGGCCTGCACCGCCCGGGACCGGGGTCATATAGGACGCCTTATCCATTACCTCGGGAGCCACGTCGCCGCAGACCTTGCCCTCGGCGTTGCGGTTGATGCCGACATCGATGACGACCGCACCCTCCTTGACCATATCCGGGGTGATGAAGCCGGCCTTGCCGACGGCCGCGACCAGAATATCCGCGCGGCGGCAGACCTCAGCGAGATCCTGCGTGCGGCTGTGGCAGATGGTCACGGTGCCGTGACGGTGCAGCAGCAGCATGGCCATCGGCTTGCCGACGATATTCGAGCGGCCGACAACGACGCATTCTTTGCCCTTGGGGTCGATCTGGTACTCGTCGAGCAGCTCCATCACGCCTGCCGGGGTGCAGGGCACGAAATCGAAATTGCCGACCATGATCTTGCCGACGTTGACCGGATGGAACGCATCGACGTCCTTCCGCGGGTCGATGGCGTCGATGACGGCCTGCTCCGAGATATGCTTCGGCACCGGCATCTGACACAGGATACCCGAGATCTGGGGGCTTTCGTTGAGCTGCGCGATCAGGCCGAGCAGCTCCTCCTGCGAGGTCTCCTCGGGCAGGGCGTACTTTTCGCTGTAAAAGCCGCACTGCTCGCAGGCGCGCTCCTTGTTGCGCACATAGATCTCGCTGGCCGGGTCGTTGCCGACGATAATGACCGCAAGGCCGGGCGTCACGCCCTTTTTCTTCAGCTCCTCGGTCTCCGCGAGGATACTGCCGCGCACCTTGGCGGACAGCGCCTTGCCGTCCATTCTTACTGCACTCATGCTGTTTCTCTCCTTATGATTATGATTATTCGCCCTTGTTTTCGTCCGTTTTCGGCATATAAAACGCCTTTGCTACCTTAATCCGGTGATACTGCCGCGCGAGCACTGCGATCGCCGCGACACAGCTGATGATGGCGAGCAGCTGCGAGACGCGGACCGAGCCGATATACAGGCTGTCCGTGCGCAGGCCCTCGATCCATGCGCGGCCGGCGCCGTACCATGCGGCATAGAGCAGCGCGATCTCGCCCTTGAACCTGCGTTTTTTCGAATAGAAATGCAGCAGGACGAAGCCGGCGAGGTTCCAGAGGGACTCATAGAGGAAGGTCGGATGGACCATGCTCTGGCCGTCGATGGTCATGCCCCAGGGGAGGGTCGTCGGGCCGCCGTGGGCCTCGCCGTTGACGAAATTGCCCCAGCGGCCGATGCACTGGCCGATGAGCAGGCCGAACGCCGCCAGATCGCACAGGCTCGCGAGCGAGAGCTTTTTGACGCGGCTGTACACGAACAGGCCGATGAGCGTGCCGATGATGCCGCCGTAGATAGCGATGCCGCCCTTCCAGATGGCGATGATCTCGCCCGGGTGCTGCGCGTAGTAGCCCCATTCGAAAACGACGTAGTAGATACGCGCGCAGATGATGCCGAGGGGCACGCAGATGATGAGGCAGTCGGTGAGGTTATCCGAGGTGATGCCGAAGTCCTTCGTCCGGGAATTGACGTAGAGCGCGGCGAGGATAAAGCCGGCGCAGATGATGATGCCGTACCAGTAGATGTCCTTTCCGAGTACGGTGCAGGCCACGCGGCTGAGCGTGAATTCCAGACCGAGGTTCGGAAAACCGATAGTGTGTTCCATGTTTCGACCTTCCTTTAGGGGTATTGATGCGATGGGGGTGCACGGCGCGCCGCCGCGCAGGGTAAAGTTTCGCCTGTGAATATTATACATGACTCCGGCGCTTCGTGCAATGTAGATTGCGTGTATTTTGGACGGCGGAAGGCATAGGAAAACCCCCGAGGATTTCCTCGGGGGTCTTGCTTTGCCTTATGGCAGGCTTAACGGAGAACCGTTAAGATTACCAAGCAGTGATGTCGTGCTGAACGTCAACTACGATAACAGTGATCTGGTCGTCAGAAGCGCTGTCAACGAATACGCGAACGTTCGGTACTGCATCCTCGGTCAGGGTGTTGTCCTTATCCTTTGCATCAACTGCATCCTTACCGGAGATCTGGATGTCGTTGATAGCCGGCAGCTTGCCCTTGCTCCAGAAGTCGGAGTCGAAGGTACGAGCCAGGTCGATATCAGCCATGGTGTAGCCAGTCTCGCCCTTGCCTGCGTCGGAGTCAACGAACAGGATTACAGTGTTCTTGCTGTCAACAACAGTGTAAGCGTCCTTATCTGCATCCTTGCCGCCTGCTGCAACCCACTTAGCATCCTTGCCAAGGTTGTACAGGGAGATGTCGCCAGAAGCGTCATCGTAAGCGGTTACGTAGTAGTCAGCCTGCTTGTTCTCGCTGTACTCGATGTCAGCCAGAGTGTCGCCAGTTGCAGAGTAAGAGAAGATGTCGCCCTTGCTCATGTCAGCAGCCTTGGAATCATCGGTGGTAACGGTGATCTGCTCAGTGCCATTCCAAGCGGTGATGACGTAAACAGTGCCGTTAGCGGTGCCGGTCTTCTTCTCAACGTTCTTCAGAACAACTGCGTAGTTGTCGGAAGAGCCGCCGGTGGATTCCTTGCCAAGGTCGATGAATGCAGCCTGTGCGTAGTAGCTGTTGCCGGACTTGTTAGCAACTGCTGCAGCTGCACGCAGGGTGCGATCGTAGCCAGAAGCGGTCTTGCCGGTTACTACCTTGTAGTCGCCGTCGTCGCCGTTGTTGTCAGCCTTGGACTTAACGAATACAACGCCGGTTGCTTCGTAGTACAGACGGGAGATGGTGGACTTGTCAGACAGAGTTACAGTGCCCTTGATAGAGCCGTCGGTCTTAACGGACTTAGCAGTTACGTACTCGTCATAGCCGTTGGTGTCAATCTTCGTAGCGTTCTTATCGTCGGTGTTCTTGAAGCCCAGACGAGTCAGGGTGTAAACGTCCTTGGATACCTCGTAGGATACGAGCATCGGCTGTGCCTTGGTAGAGGAGTTGCCAGTGCCAATAGTCTCCTTAGCGTTCGGGTTCTCGTCGTTGCCTTCGTGGAACTCAGCGATAGCCTTGCCGTCGTCCTTGTCGTCCCACTTCTTCTCGATCTCGACAACCTTGTCGGTGCCGTCTGCGAAGATCATGCGAGCTTCCCACTTGGAGTTTACGCCGCCCTTAGGAGCAGCCTCAACCAGAAGTGCGATGTCGTCGATGGAGCCTGCGGTGGTGTCGGTGTAGTAAACGTAGCCGTTTACAACTACCATCTCAACGTTAGCGCCGGTGTTCGGGCGGGTAACCATATTGCCCTTCTTGCCTGCCATGGTGTACCACTCGCCGTCGATAGCAACGCCATCGTCAGACTTGGTGCCGTTTACCTTGCCGGTAACAACGGTAGCCTTCTCAACGAGGCCGTTGCCGGTGCCATAGTTGCCAGCAGCAGTCAGAACAACGTAGTCGTTCTTCTTAACGCCGTCGTACCAATCCCAGTCATCGGACTCGAGCTTGGACTTGGAAGCGATGGTGTTGTCGCCCTTCTTGAAGGAGACGTTGATGTAGTCAGAACCAACAGCGGTAACCTTAGCTACTGCGAAGGTCTTAACGTTCAGGATGGAGTAATCGGTAGAGCCATCGGTAGCGAGCAGCTTAACCTCGGTCGGCTGCATGTAAGCAGCGTTGGTGTACTTGGTATCAGAGTCGTTGCCGTAGGTATCAATGAAGCTCTTGATATTGTTCGAATCTTTTTTGTTTTCCGTCCAAGATTTGCCGTTTACATAAACGGTGTTCTTATCAGCCAGATCGTACTTGGTGTCGTCCAGCTTAGCCTTGTTGCCGTCCATCTTGAGGTTCTTCAGGATGCCGGTCTGCTGGGTGTTGTCCTTGGTAGCGTAAACGCCGTAAACCTTGGACTTGTCGTTGTTCTTGTACAGAACGGTAACCATCTGATACTTCAGGTCAGAGTAGTCCTTCTTCACGTTGGTGAAGTTGTACAGAGCCTTGCCCTTGTCATCAGTGGTCTTGTTCTCGTCAACAGTGGACTTGTCGAGAGTCAGCTCGAAGGTCTCCTTGCCGGAGGTCTTGGAAACGTCCTCCAGAACAGCGGTGGTCTTCTTGAGGTTCATGAACTTCTCGCCAACGGTCTTGTTGTCGTCGCCAAGCAGAGTTACGTTGGTGTAAGCATCGTCACGCCATACAACGGTCGGGGTATCGATTGCGTTGTAGATCAGCTGAGCAGCATACTGACGCGGGCACGGACCGGTGAAGGAAGTGTTTACGTCGTCAAGCAGGCCGTTCTCGTCAGCCAGAGCGTTGGTCTTGGATGCCCAGTTGATGCCTACCAGGCCTGCCTTCTGAGCGTCGTAGCCGAGGGTTACGAGCAGCATCTTAGCAGCTTCCTGAGCGGTTACGGTCTGGTCCGGTGCAAACTTGGTTGCAGACTGGCCAGCGATGATGCCGACAGACTGGCAGTACTTGATGAAGCCAGCGGCCCAGTGGCCGTTGACATCAGTAAAGCTGGTCTTGTCATTGTTGTACGCAGAAGCGTCAGAGTTACCAGTGCGCAGCACGTAGATCATCTTCGCCATCTCCGCACGAGTTACGGTGTCATTGGGCTTGAACGAACCGTCGGTGTAACCGTTGATTACGCCCAGCTCAATGAGAGTGTCCACGACTTCATTCTCGACCTTGATGTCGGCCTGATCCGTGAACGCCGCACCGGCAAACATAGTGAACGCGCAAGCGAACGCCAGTACCAGTGCGAGAATCTTTTTGAGATTCTTCATGGGGAAATTCCTCCTTATAAAATTTTTTGAGCTTTCGCTCATTTCGTTAAGTATAATACCATAGCGCGCCCCCACGGTCAACGGATTTTCGCGAGATGTAACATAAGCGTAATATTACACGCCGCATTACACCGCCTGCCGCCGCGCGGCGGATTTCATATTGTCGGTTTTTGCCGTTTTCCCGTAAAATAAAGGTGACTCGCGCGGTTTTTTCGCCCGGTCATCACTTTCAGGAGGTTTTATCATGGAAAATATTCGCGTTTTTGAGGAGGGCGGCTATATTCATTTTATCCTGCGCCCCGAGGAGCTGATGCGGCTGCGCTACTCGGAACAGTCGACGATCGCCTTTTCCGCGTTTATGGACGGCTGGCTCGGCCAGATGAAAACGCAGGTGCGCCAAAATACGATGGACGGCTATCGGTATGCTTTCGAAAAGCATATCCGGCCGTTTTTTGATGCGCGGGGGATGACCCTCGCGACCGCCCGGCCGATGGATTTTCAGGATTTCGTCAATTTTAAGTTCGAGCAGGGCCTTTCTCCGACCTCGATCGCGAAATTTCACTCGATCATGCACAAATGTCTGAAATATGCCGTTGCGCTCCAGATTATCCCGAATAATCCCGCGGATAACGTCATGCTGCCCAAGCGGCGCCGCTTCCGCGGGCAGGTCTATGACCGCGCGCAGCTGAATGTTTTCCTCGCGGCGGCTTTGCAGTCCCCCGCCGAGGCGGCGTTTGTCCTCGCCGCCAGCTATGGCCTCCGGCGGAGCGAGTGCGCCGGGCTGCGGTGGAGCGCGATCGACTTCCGCGCGCGGCGCATGGTCATCAACCACACCGCCATTCTCTCGAACGGGCGGATTCTCTATGTCGATAACGTCAAGACCCGCTCGAGCTACCGCACGCTGCCGCTGTCGGACTCGCTGCGGCGGTATCTGACCGATCTTCGCCGCCGCCAGAAGGAAAACCGCCGGAAATACGGCAAAGCCTACCACCAGAGCGATTATGTCTGCGTCCGTGAGGACGGCACACCGCTCCGCCCGGACTATATTTCCCGCGAGTTCGGGCGCGTCTGCCGCCGCGCCGGTCTGCCGTGCATCCGGTTTCACGATCTGCGGCATTCGGTCGCGACGCTCCTGCTCCAGCAGGGCTTTTCCCTCAAGCAGATTCAGGAATGGCTCGGTCATTCGGATATCGCCACGACCGCAAACGTCTACGCGCACGTGCCGTATGTGGAGAAGGAGTCTATCGCCAAGAGCGCGATTCCGATCATCGAAATCTGAGAGATGCAAGATTATTCCAGCTTTTCGGAGTGCGTGATTTTTCCGAAAAATTCGGAAAAGGCAACGCTTTTTTCGAAATTGCGGGTTTAACCGTGAAATTGATTATTTTGCCTGCAATCTCAAAAAGATTCTCGCACTGGTACTGGCGTTCGCTTGCGCGTTCACTATGTTTGCCGGTGCGGCGTTCACGGATCAGGCCGACATCAAGGTCGACGCTGAAGTCGTGGACACCCTGGTATCCCTCGGCGTAATCAATGGTTACACCGACGGCTCTTTCAAGCCGAACGATACCGTAACTCGTGCGGAGATGGCGAAGATGATCTACGTGCTGCGCACTGGTAACTCTGACGCTTCTGCGTACAACAACGACAAGACCACCTTTACCGACATCAACGGCCACTGGGCTCGCGGCTACGTCAAGTACTGCCAGTCCCTGGGCATCATCGCTGGTCAGTCTGCAACCACGTTTGCACCGGACCAGACCGTAACTGCTCAGGAAGCTGCTAAGATGCTGCTCGTAACCCTCGGCTACGATGCTCAGAAGGCAGGTCTGGTAGGCATCAACTGGGCTTCCAAGACCAACGCTCTGGCTGACGAGAACGGCCTGCTCGAGGATGTTACCACTTCCTTCACCGGTCCGTGCCCGCGTCAGTACGCAGCTCAGCTGATCTACAACGCAATCGACGCTTCCACTGTTGTATGGCGTGACGATGCTTACACCAAGTACAACTACAACGGCGACGAGAACCCGACCATCGGCGAGAAGTACATGGGCCTCAAGTATGCTACCGGCATCCTGATGGCTTCCGGTAAGGTTGGCCTGGACAACACCGGCGCTTCTAAGGCTCTGGTTGTTAAGGCTGACGAGAAGCAGACCGTTCTGAACACCAAGTACGAAGCTAACGATCTGATCAAGTTCACCGACATCAAGACCGATTACTCCGATCTCCTGGGCATGGCTGTTAAGGTTATGTACAAGGACAAGGACAAGGTTTACGGCGTTTACGCAACCGATGACAACGATGTTAACATCTCTGCTCTGGCTTCCGATCTGGACACCGTTTCCGGCGAGGCTAAGTTCAAGGTTGACGACACCAAGTACTCCGTTAACAAGAACGGCATGACCATCTACACCATCGGCGTAGATACCAAGGGCAACGTTAAGATCGCTTCTACCGCTGTTAAGAACAACGCTTCTGACATCAGCACTGCTATCAAGGCTATCAAGGACAGCGACATGGAAATCACCGTTATCTCCAACGACAACGATGAGAAGGTTGACGCTATCTTCGTTAACAACAAGACCTTTGCTAAGCTGACCACCGTTAACAGCACTTCTGTTTCCTACAAGTCTGTTCTGCTCGACATGAAGGGCAACACCACCGGCGCTGCTGTCAAGCTCGACCTCGAGGATGACGAGCCGGAAGTTTACGACGGCTACAAGAAGGACGACTACGTATTCGTAGGCGCTGACCTGTACAACGACGCTGTTGTAATCGAGAAGGCTGCAACCCTCTCTGGCAAGGCTGACTCCTTCAAGGCTGACTCCATCAAGATCGATGGCAAGTGGCACGACTACGTACTGGCTTCTGGCAAGTCCTACACTGCTAAGGCTGGCAAGACCTACACCGGTTACGTTTACGGTTCTTACATCTATTACCTGACCGGCGAGTCTGGTTCCAACAGCGATGTTGACACCCTGCTCGTTAAGTCTGTTGGCGACTACAAGGCAATGGACGAGGGCGTAGAAGCTAAGGTTTACTTCGAGGACGGCACCGAGAAGGTTATCAACGTTACCGACGTTGTAATTGCTTCTAAGGGCTTCGATCTGAACGATTGGAACGACAACGAGTCCGATACCGACAACAAGTGCACTACTGAGACTGCTAAGACTGCTAAGAAGCTGACCAAGCTGGATGCTAACAAGCTGTACGCTTACGATCAGGACGGCTCTGACTACACTCTGTTCGTTCTGGACGAGAACTTCAAGGCTGGCGACGTTAAGGTTGCAGCTAAGGGCGCTAAGGTTGAGTACAACGACAAGACCGAGACCTTCTCCGGCACTGAGGCTGAGGATGCAGCTCCGATCTTCATCTCCTACAAGAACTATGATTCCTACAAGGTAATCACTGGTTCTGCTCTGAAGAACTACGACAAGATGACTGGCCGCAACAATTCTGTTGTTCTGGCTGACGACGACAACGTAGTTGCAGCTTACATTGACCTTGAGAAGGGTCTGAGCAATACCGATACCCTGTACGGCGTTGTTAAGAAGTCCTACAGCGGCACTGAGTCTAACGGCACTGATACCGTTATCTACCTCGATATGATCACCTCTGAGGGCCTCAAGACCGTTGAGACTGAGGAGACCGGCAAGGCTTCCAAGTTCACCAAGGGCATGATCGTTTCCTTCACCGGCTCTTACGAGAAGGCTAACGACGACATCGAGGTTGTTTCCTCTACTGCTGACAACAAGAACTCCGGCTACATTGCAATTGCAAACGACTGGTCTGACTCCAGCAAGCTGGTTCGCGCATACGACGTATACGCTACCAAGGCTGACGTTGCAACCCCGTCCAAGGTAATCTCCATTGCAGCTGGTAAGGTTGTATCTGATTCTGTAGTCATCAACATCGATGAGGATAACTACAAGGCTGACGACGCTACTCCGTCCAAGGCTGAGGAGCTGTCTGATGGCGACGGCTACTACGCAAACGCATTCGTAATCGTTAACAGCGATAACGAGATCGAACTGCTCGTTTACGAGACTGCTAACCGCATCAAGAACAACGACAACAAGGAGATCAAACTTTACACCAAGTAAGGTTTAATCCCCGAGTTAAAGGAACCCCCGCTCTCCGAGCGGGGGTTTTCTTATGTCCTCTACCGACCCAAAGCAAAACCCCCGGCTTACTTGCCGAGGGTTTCGTTATTGCTGAACTTGAATACCGTCATAAACAGGATTTTGATGTCAAACAGCAGCGTCCAGTTCTCGATATAGTAAATATCGTGCTCGATGCGTCCCTGTATGGACGTGTCGCCGCGGAAGCCGTTGACCTGCGCCCAGCCGGTGATGCCCGGGCGGACCTGATGCTTGACCATGTACAGGGGGATGCTCTCCTTGAACTGGTTGACGAAAAAGGGAAGCTCGGGGCGCGGCCCGACGAGACTCATGTCGCCCTTGAGGACGTTGAAGAACTGCGGCAGCTCGTCGATCGAGAATTTGCGGATGAACGAGCCGAATTTCGTCTTGCGCGGGTCGGAGTTTGTGCTCCAGCCGGTCGTCTGCCGGTCGTTTACGCGCATGGAGCGGAATTTGTACATGTAAAACGGCTTTTTGTTCAGTCCGACGCGCTCCTGCCTGAACAGGATGGGGCCGGGCGAGGACAGCTTGACGCCGACCGCCGCGAACAGCATGAGCGGCGAGGTGCAGACGATCAGTATCAGCGACCCGATGATGTCCATGGCGCGCTTGAGGAAAGCGTTGCCGATGTTGTCGAGCGGAATGTGGCGCAGATTGACGAGCGAAACGCCGCCGATCTCGTCGATCGCCGGGCGCGAGGGCATGAATTTGTTGTAGAACGGGATGAGGGATACCTTGACGCCGTTTTTCTCGCTGCTCGCGATGATGCCCTGTAAGTAGGTGTATTCGTTCGCCTCGAGCGCGATGACAACTTCGTCGGGGTTCTGCCGGTCGAGAACGTTCGCGATCGCGTCGTAGGTGCCGAGGTAGGATATGCCCGGCAGACAGTCGCGCGGCGCGAGATAGTGGTCGATGCAGAAGCCGAGCGTGCGGTCGGCCTGTACCGCGCGGCAGTACGCCTGCGCCTGCTCGCCGCAGCCGACGAGAAGAACGTGCTTGAGGTTGTAGCCGTGCTCGCGGAACCGGCGCAGCACGCGCCGCAGCATCCATCGCTTGACCGCGACGGAAACGGTCGCGAGGAGGAAAAAGATGAACAGCGTCCACCGGGACAGGTGAAACTGCTTGCAGACGAACAGAAACGCCAGCAGCACGCCGAACAGGATGACGTTGCTGCGCAGCAGCAGACTGAACTCGCGCAGGAAATTCTTCGAGCGGAACGAGTCGTAAAGCCCCATCAGTCCGTACATCAGCCAGAACAGCGGCGCCATGCACAATACAGTCGTCATGTAGTACGACAGCCCGACGTGCCCGGGGATCCCGTGGAACAGATCGAAGCGGATAAAATAGGCAAACGCCATGCAGGGGAAAAGTATAAGCGCGTCCGTCAGACCGTTGATCTGGTTGAGCGCGCGCTGATTTTCCTTAATCAAACTTGCAGCCTCCTGAAATACTTAAATTTATAATTTATTCTACCATAAATGGCAGGAAAATTCCATCATCTCCTTGACAAGAACTATGCTCTGGGGTAAAATTTTTAGAGTAATATGGAAAAGTTTCGCAGACCGCGGCTGGCGGACAGACTGCGGAAAACGACGTTGTTTTTTGGCCGCAGGTGCAGTTGCCTGCGCTTTTTTATTGATGGTGGTGAGATAGAGTTTGAAAAACAGCAGAAAGGTGCTGTATGTTGCCTCGACATTCGGACATCTGGCATCTTTTCACAAGCCATATCTGGCGTGGCTGGCGCAGCAGGGCGCAGCGGTGCACGCGGCGGCAGGCGGCAGTACGGCCGAGCTGCCGGGCGTTTCGCGGTATATCCCGGTCTCGTTCGAGAAAAGCATGTTCTCGCCGCGCAATTTCGCCGCAGTGATACAGCTGCGCCGCGTTCTGCGCGAGGAGAAGTACGACATGATCAGCGTGCATACCTCGCTCGCGGCGTTCTTCACCCGGCTTGCGGTGATGACCTGCGGAAAGCAGAGGCCAATCGTGATGAATACCGTGCACGGCTACCTGTTCGACCGCGATACACCGCCGCTGAAGCGCGAAATTCTGCTTGCGGCGGAGCGCATGACCGCGCCAGTGACCGACTGGCTGCTGACCATGAACCGTCAGGATGAGCGTATCGCGCGGCAGTATCGCCTGGGACGGCATATCGTGCAGACGGACGGCATGGGCATCGATCTTGCGCGGTTCAGCCGCCCGTCCGCGCCCGAGCGCACCTGGCTGCGCCGTCAGCTTTCGCTGAGGGACGATCAGCTCGTGCTCGTCTACGCGGCGGAGTTTTCCGGCCGCAAGCATCAGTCCATGCTAATCGAGGCGATGGCGGAGCTGCCCGAGCGCGTTGTGCTGCTGCTGCCCGGACGGGGCGCGGCGCTCGACAAATGCAAGGCGCTGGCAGACCGGCTTGGAGTGCGCGAGCGCGTGCGGTTTCCCGGCTTCGTGTCGAATATCGAGGACTACTACCGCGCGTCCGATGTCTGTGTCTCGTCGAGCCGAAGCGAGGGCCTGCCGTTCAACGTCATGGAGGCGATGGCGTGCGGCCTTCCGGCGGTGCTGACGAACGTCAAGGGGCATGAGGATCTGGTTCGCCCCGGCGAGAACGGCGAGCTGTATCCTTATGACGACCGGCAGGCGTTCTGCCGCGCGGTTCGGGTCGCAGGTGAGCCGGCGGTACGCCGCATGATGAGCGAAAAAGCGGAAAAAAGCGTGCAGAAATACGGTCTGGATACCGTGTTTCCCGCGCTGACCACATTATATTATGATGCGCTGACCGGAAAAACGGGACGCGCGGCATCTGAGGAGGAAAACTGATGAAACAAAAACCGGCTCAGTCCAAAAACGGACAGGCGAAGGGAGGCGTTCAGGCAAAGCCCGCCGCGCCGAGCAGCGCCCGTTGGGGACTGTACACCATGGCGGCGATCGCGCTGTGGATCATCACCTGCTTCGACAATAACGGCAGCTATTTCACGCAGAAGGTGGTCGGCGTGCTCTGTACGGTCGGTACGCTGTTCATGATGCTGTTTGCAGGCAAGGACAAGGTAAAGCGTCTGCTGACGCCGCCGGCGTTTGCGCTGTTTGCGTACATGCTGCTGTCGGGCGTATCCACGCTGTATGCGCGCTCGCGCAAGTTCGCGATCGCAGAATTTGCGGTCTTTCTTGCGGCTTTTGCGGTCTATCTGTGCATCGTTCTGTTTTCGAATGACGGCAGGACCGCCTTCCGCCGAGCCGCGGCCACGATCGCTGCCGCGGCGGCTCCGGTCGGTCTGCTGTCCATCGACGCAGCCTCCTGCAATCTGCTGATGCGCCCGGTGCGCGTCATCATGGAGGCGATCGGCGCAGGCTACGGCAACACCGGCGGCTACTTTTACTCCCGCCTGAACACCATTTTCGGCAACCCGAATACCTACGCCGGCTTGATGTCGATCGCGTGCCTGTTGTCTATCTGGCTCGTCATCACGGCGGCGAGCCGCAGCCAGAAGATCCTGTGCACCATCCTGCTGATGGTCAACGCAGTCTCCTATCTGCTCGCGTTCTCGATGGGTTCGCTCGGCGTGTTTGTCGTGGCGTGCCTTGCGATGCTGGTACTGAGTCCGGCAGAAAAGCGCATGGATCTGTTCCTGCTGCTCGTTCAGACGGCAGTCGTTGCGCTGATCGTCGGCGCTGTTTCGGTCAAGGGCTTCGGTGATGATGTGACCGGCTCGTTCCTGCCGATGATCATGCTGATCGTCGGCTGCGCCGCAGCGTGCGTGCTGGAGATTTTTGTGCGCGAGAAGCTTGTCGCGCGCCTTGCCGACAAGGGAAAACTGCTCATCGGTCTGGTCGCGGCGGTTGCTGTGATCGCTGTTGTCTACCTGGTTGCGGCGCTGAATGTCACCGGCTCGTACACCTTTGGCACGGAGGGTGAGTTCCGCCGTGCGATTTCCCTGCCGGCAGGCGACTATTCGCTCTCCATGCAGGCGGACGGCTCGACCTCGGTGCGCGTCACCTATAAAAACACCAACAATCTGGTTCAGAACAACGAAACCGACCTTGCCAGCGGCTCGGCAGATGCTCCGGTGACCTTCACCGTGCCGGAGGACAGCAAGCTCGTGTTCTTCTACTTCGGCGGCGAACAGGGCGCGACGCTGAACGAGGCGGCTTACACCGGCGCGAAGGACGGCAGCGTAAAGCTCGGCTACAAGCTGCTGCCCGCTTTCATCGCGGACCGTATTCAGGACCTCACCGCAAACGGCAACGTCGTACAGCGCGGCGTTTACCGTCAGGACGCTATCAAGCTCTGGAAGACCTCGCCGGTCATCGGCCGCGGTCTCGGCGGCTTTGAAAACGGTGTCGTTTCGGTGCAGGATTACTATTACGAGACTAAATACGCCCATAACCACTATGTTGAGTCGCTGTGCGACCTCGGTATTCTCGGCCTGGCGGCCTTCCTTGCGATGCTCGGCACCTCGATCTGGGCGCTCGTCAAGAGCCGCAAGGAGAAGCCGCTTATCGTCATGCTGCTCGGCGCGTGCGTGCTTCAGATGTTCGGTCAGGCTATCAGCGACGTTACATGGTCGGTCGGCTGCTGCGTACCGACGTTCTTCGCGGTGCTCGCACTTGTGACGCTGCACTGCGGCGACAGCCTGCGGCTGAATGTGCCGAACAAGAGCAAGGGCGGCGCGGTCCGCTGGCCGATCGCGGCGGTTTCCGCTGTCTTTATCGTGCTCATCGGCCTCAATCTGATCGCGCAGAGCAAGTTCTCGAGCGACGAGCTGACGCTCGATGATCTCAAGCAGTGCGCGTCCATCGACCTGTTCGAGACTAACGACTACAAGCTGTCGTATCTGATCTCGGGCGGCAATGAGGAGGGCGTAGCCGACCGCTATGCGGCCGATCTGTCCCGCGTGGACTCCAACGCCATCGCCATTCCGCTTGCGCAGTATTACGCCGGTGTGGGCGACTACACCAAGGCGCTCGATGCGCTCGACCGCGGCGCGAAATACACGCGTGCAAACGCTGAGGTATGGCAGAAGATGTTCAGCCTGTACGAGCAGATGATCGATCCGGTCGGCGGCAGCATCGGCGCGGCGCAGTGGCTCCAGGATGATACCTATCTGAACCGCATGGTCAAGGGCTACGAGACGCTGTGCCAGGTCAACGCGGACCAGCTTGATGATGTGCTGTTGACGGCGGAGAACAATGCGTTCCTTAACAAGCTGCTTGCGGCAGACGCGCTCGACCCGTATGATTTCGTCGACGCGCTCACCATTTTCTCCTCGCTCGGTCTGGATACGGCTTATCTGCCGGATGCGGACGGAAACGGCGTGCCGGACTGCGCGGAGGTGCAGGAAGGCAGCGTAACGTGGAACGGCGGTGCATTCACTGTGGACTCGGACAGCACAGTCGTGTTCTCGACCGTGCTCAAGAACGAAGGCAGCTATGAGCTCGCTGTCGAGAGCAGCGACCTTGGCGGCGTTGCGGAGGCAGACGTAGACGGCGCGGCAGTGACGCTAGATGCTTCCGGCAAGGCTGTCATCGAGGCGGACCGCCTCGGCGACAGTGATGAGCCGGTAACGATCGCGCTGCATGTCAGGGCCGGCACGACGGTCTCCCATGTAACGTGGAACAAACAGTAAAAAAGAAAGGTCATCCTTGAAAAAGGATGACCTTTTTACGCTTCAGCGCGCACAGAAATAAAGTTTTTTCGACAGCTTTAAAATCCCATCGGATGGCTGCGGTGCCAGTTCCATGCGGTTTGCAGGATGGTGCTGAGTGCGCTGTAGCGCGGCCGCCAGCCGAGTGTGCTCTGCGCCTTCTCCGAGGACGCAACGAGCCGAGCCGGGTCGCCGCTGCGGCGCGCCTTTTCCACGGCAGGGATTGTATGACCGGTAACGCGGCGCGCCTCCTCGATCACCTCGCGTACGGAAAACCCCTGTCCGCTGCCGAGGTTGAAGGCGGTGCTTTCGCCGCCGCGCAGCAGGTATTCGAGCGCAAGAATATGCGCCTGCGCCAGATCGCACACATGGACGTAGTCGCGGATACAGGTGCCGTCGGGCGTTGGGTAGTCCGAGCCGAACACCGAGATCTCGCTGCGCTGTCCGTTTGCGACCTGCAGGACCAGCGGAATGAGGTGGGTTTCGGGGAAATGCGCTTCGCCGAGCGAACCGTCCGGATGCGCGCCGCAGGCATTGAAATACCGCAGCGCGGCGTACCGCAGGCCGGTCGCGGCCGCCGTCCAGCACATCATGCGCTCCATGACGCGCTTGGTCTCGCCGTAGCAGTTAGTCGGATCGAGAGCGGCAGTTTCCTCAATGGGAATCTGTTCGGGTTCGCCGTAGACTGCTGCGGAGGAGGAAAAAACGATCGTTCCGACGTCATGCGCGGTCATCTGCTCGAGCAGTACGCGCGTGCCGCTGACGTTGTTATCATAGTAGCGCAGCGGCAGTTTGCCGCTCTCGCCGACCTGCGAGAACGCTGCAAAATGAATTACGCCGTCGATGTTCTCCTGTTCGAACAGGCGGGCGAGAAAGGCTGCATCGCGAATGTCGCCCTCATAAAATCGGCAGGCCGCCGGTACGGCTGCGCGGAAGCCGGTGCTGAGGTTGTCGGCCACGACCACCTGATAGCCGGCCTCGAGCATTGCTCGCACTGTGTGCGAGCCGACATAGCCTGCGCCGCCGGTCACTAATATCGTCATAAGTACACATCCTTGATTCTACTCATATAATTTTATAGTAGTGGCAGACCGTCGGTTTGTCAATAGAAATGGTAAAAAGTGCAGGGACAGGAATTACTTCCTGCCCCTGCTGTGCCCGGTAAAACGATACTTGCAGAATGAAAGATATGGTTCGCGATTTACCGAATGCCTGTTGTTAAATTTACTTTTCGAGCAGCGTCCAGTCGCGTGCGTCGCGGATCTTGGTCCACTTTTCGTACTTGTCGGCGTTGCTCTTGTCCGAGTAATCGTGGCTGTTGGTAGCCTCCTGCACGGCGAGATAGTACCAGACGGACGCATCCGCATTATCCGGCCATTTGATCATGTCATCGAGCAGATCCTCGCTCTTTTCGGGCAGGCGGTTGAGTACGCGGTTGACGAGCGTCATCGCCTCGGCGCGGGTGATATACTGGTCGGGACGGAAGGTGCTGTCGGGATAGCCGTTGATCCAGCCCTTGTTTGCGGCAACACCGATCTCGTCCTTCGCCCAGTGAGAAGCGATATCCGAGAAATTCGAGGTGGTGTTCGTATTCTTGTCGTCGAAACGAGCTGCAATGGCTGCGAATTCCGCACGGGTGATCGGTGCATCCGGGTCGAAGGTGCCGTCAGGGTTGCCCTTTACGATGCCCATCGACGAGAGCGTGGAGATCGCGTGGTTGAACCACTGACCGCGCGAAACGTCGGACAGGCTGTTGGACTGGGTGGAGTTTGCGGTGCGGACGTCCTCGGTCAGCAGACGGAAGAAGATGGTCGCGACCTCGGCGCGGGTGATGCTGCTGCCCGGCTTTACGTTGCCGTCCGGGTAGCCGACGATATACGCAAAATGATCGTCGCCGTTCAGACCGGTCGGTACGTCATCCGGAATGTCGACAGTCGGCTTGCGGCCGCCGCCACCGCCGGAGCTGCCGCCGGAGCGGTAGGACCATACGCCGACGAGCTTGACGTCCTGCTGGAGGTTCTCAAGCGAGGTTACAATATCTCCGGTGCCGTTGATACGCCAGCCGCTGAACGTGTAGCGGCTCTGCGAGGTGGTCTGCGCGGGCGCGACCGTGTAGCTGCCGCCCATTTTGACCTTGGCAGAAGCCGGAGCAGCACCTGCGTCGGACGGAATATCGCCCGTTACTTCATAGGTGACATTGCAGAATTTGCCGTGCGCGGCCTTGAGCGCGAGCGCGTCGGAAACGGCCTTTTTATCGACCGTATATTCGTCTGCGTAGTAGCTGTCGTCCGTCGCGTCGCCGTTCCAGCGCTTGTAGGTATTGTCCGTCAGCTTTTCCTTGCCGTCGTGATACCAGCCTACGATCGGATCGCCGCAGTCGTCCAGTACCCAGTTTTCGCCGACAGGGGAAAGGGTGAGGGAGCCGGTGTAGGTTACGGTGTTTTTGTCTCTGTCCATGCCGTCGCCGGTAGTGTTGTAGATGTCATCGCCAGCAACGCTAGCGCGGTTGTTGTATACCTTGGCATCGGGGGCAATGGTAATATCACCGCGGTTCTGAATACCGCCGCCGTACAGAGCCTTGCTGCCGTTGTTTGTGATAGTTGTACCCTTGCCGATGTAGAGCGTACCGTCGTTGTTGATAGCGGAAACGGCGTTGTCGACCAGATTTACCGATGCACCGTCAGCAAAGGTGACGTTTGCGGCATAGGTATTGTAGTAATAATATACGGCGAGAGCGCCGACGGAACGATCATCGGTATTATCCAGATCTTTGCCCGTGCCGGTGATAGTGAGTGTCGTGCCGTCCTGTACGTCGATATTGCCGCCGTAGAGGAAGATACCGGCAGAGTTATTGTCCTCCATCGTCAGAGAAGAACCGTTTTTCATCGTCAGCACATCGGTCTTGTTGTAGCCGGAAATACCGTAATCGTTGCCGCTGATTTCTGCCGTAGAATCATCAAGCGTCAACGGGCATCTAACCAGACCCTGATTGGCGCAGTTCAGAACACGGAGAGTCGAACCAGTGACGGTCGTAATAAAACGAGTCATGCCGTTGATTGCAGAATTTTCAATCAAAAGATGAGAGTCGTTTTCGATGTTCAGAAGTGCGTAATTTTCAGCCATCATTGCCGTATAGGTTGTGTTCCGAATGGTCAGCTTAGAGCCGCCATATACATTGATGACAGCATTAGGAGAGGCATAAATACCGTGGGTTTCGATGGTGCAGGTGCTGCCTTCGTCTAAAGTCAGCACGCCGTCGCTGTTCATGGTAACAGACCACTGGTTGACATTATCAATATCGTTGGTAAAGACTACGTTTGCCTTATTAAACGTCAGCGAAGCATTGATATTGAGCGCATGATTTTCAGTACCCTGCTCGGGAATGGTAATGGTGTTGCTGTTACCATTGATAACAACAGCTTTTTTAATCGTGCCAACGGTCAGCGTGCAATTCTCACCAATCTCAATCGTATCGCCGTCCTGTGCAGCGTTGATTGCTGCATCCAGCGTCTCATACTTCGTATCGCCGATTTTCGCGGTAAACGTTTCTGCCGGAGCCGGGGCAGGCGTGTTGCCGTTCTCGGAATTGCCTGCACCGCCCTGTTCGCCGCCGGTTTCCGCCGAGCTGCCTTCGCCTTCATTGCCAGAAGCGCCGGTCTGTACATCATTGCCGCCGACAGATGTGCCGGTTTTGTCACCGTCATTACCGGCGATTGGGTTTGCGTCACCCGTGTCGTTAGCGGCTGCATTTGCGCCGGTATCCACGGTATCCTGGCTGTCTCCGGTATCATTTACTACATTTTCAATGCCGTTATCCGACGCTCCGGGAACGGGTGTACCGTCCGTAGTTGTCAGCGTCGTGGTTTCGTCTGCTGCGCCTTCTTCGGCCGCGAGCGCGGTCACGGGCAGCATAGTGAGCATCATCAGACCGGCGAGAGTGCCGGCGAGGAAACGGTTATTTCTCCTTTTCATGCAAAAACCTCCTCTGCGTGCATACAGACGCAAAGGAGGTGATTTTCTGCTGTTCGGCAACCGGCTGTCGTGCGGAAAAGTCCGTTTAGACCCTGTGGCTTTGCGGCACCGGCTTTCGCCGGCTGTGCCTTTTTCTGTACAGACACGCCCTCGGCGCATAATGCACAGATCAAGTTGTCTGAGCTGAGCGAACCGGTCGTTCCGGGCACATGGAAGTTTGTGGGTTCGCCCGCGCAACAGTAAATCCTGCTGCACCCTAATTATACCATAGATGTAAGGAAAAGTTTTATATTATTTTCTCGAGCATCACACAAAATTCACATGAAACTTTTGTATCATATGCACAAAAATATCAAAAAATGACAGAAAAAACCTCCCGGCGCAGGAGAGGGCACGGCAATATTCGCGCGCCGCAGCCGTTTTTTGCGTCTGCAAAAAAATGAATTTTCAAGCGCACGGAAAGATGATATAATAAGAAATATAAGCGGCGCGGCGAGGCGCCCGATCACTTGCAAGGAGAGAAAAACATGCCTAAAAAGTTTCTGGAGGCCGGTAAGATCGTCGGCACGCACGGCATTCGCGGCGATTTGAAGGTGCAGAGCTGGTGCGACACGCCGGAGGTTCTGTGCGATTTTGATACACTGTATCTGGACGAAAAGACCCCGGTCGAGGTCAAGAGCGCACAGGTGCACAAAAACGTCGTTCTGATGCACCTCAAGGGCGTTGATACGGTAGAGGCGGCGGAAAAGCTGCGCGGAAAGATCCTGCATCTCGACCGCGATGATGTCGATCTGCCCGAGGACCTCGTGTTTATTCAGGATATTCTCACGTTCAAGGTATACGATCTGCGCGTTGACCGCGTGATCGGCCATATCCGCGACGTTCTGACCTCCAATCCGGCGCACGATATGTACGAGATCGCCGGCGAGGACGGCCGCCTCATCTATATCCCGGCCATCAAGCCCTTCCTCAAGGAGATCGACATGGACGCCGGCATCGTCTATGTGGAAAGCATCGAGGGCCTGATCGAATGAAAATCGACATTATGACGCTGTTTCCCGAGATGATCAACGCAGTCATGCGCGAAAGCATCATCGGGCGCGCACAGGACAAGGGTCTTGTCGAGGTCAAGGCGACGAATATCCGCGATTATGCGCTCGACAAGCACCATAAGGCGGACGATGCGCCCTACGGCGGCGGCCGCGGTCAGGTCATGCTCGCGGAGCCGCTTTACCTGTGCCATGAGGCGCTGAGCGGCGGCGAACATGTTCATACGGTGTTTCTCTCCGCACAGGGCGCGCCGTTCAATCAGGGAAAGGCGCGTGAGCTGCTCGCGAAGGAGCATTTTATTCTGGTCTGCGGTCATTATGAGGGAATCGACCAGCGGTTTATCGACGAATGCGTGGATGAGGAGATCTCCATCGGTGATTTCGTGCTGACCGGCGGCGAGATCCCGGCCATGGCGGTCGCGGATGCGGTCTGCCGCATGGTGCCGGGCGTGCTGCCCGACGAGGAGGCTTTCACGGCGGAAAGCCACTGGGACGGACTGCTGGAGCACCCGCAGTACACCCGCCCGGAAAACTGGCGCGGCCGCGAGGTTCCCGAGGTGCTGCTCTCCGGCCATCATGCCAATATCGAGGCGTGGCGGCGCGAAATGAGCCTGCGCCGCACGAAAAAGGACCGCCCCGACCTGTTCGTGAAATTCGAGCCGCAGGACAGGCGCGACCGGAAGATCCTCGAAAAGATCCGTCAGGACGGCTGAAAACACAGTATCCCCACGCTGATAGCGTGGGGATTAGTCTGTCGATAAAGTTGACTTTAACCTAAAACAGCACTCGCGCGGCAGCGCGCATTCAAAAGCGTTTGCTTTGCAAACGCAAAAAAACCGAGGACATGCGCCTCGGTTTTTTTACTCTTAGAGGGAGAAAGTTTCCGAATGGGAACTTTCGGACGACTCGTGTTCTGCGAAGTCAGAACACAGATTGTCGGCGAAACGAAGTTTCGCGACAGCTCTTTTACGGCTCCAGACGGTTCATATCGCGCGGGAACATGGATGCCTCGCGGATGTTGTTCAGGCCGAGCAGCTGCATGGTCAGACGCTCGAGGCCGATGCCCAGACCGCCGTGCGGCGGCATGCCGTACTTGTGCAGCATGGTGAAGGACTCGAACAGCTCGGCGTTCATCTTGCGTGCTGCAAGCTTGTCCATCTGCTCCTGATAATCGTGGATACGCTGGCCGCCGGTGGTGATCTCCAGACCGCGGAACAGCAGGTCGAAGGACAGCGCGAGCTTCGGGTCGTCCTTGTCGTCCATCGCGTAGAACGGACGCTTTGCGGACGGGAAGTGGGTTACGAATACGAATTCAGAGCCGTACTCCTCCTTCGCCCACTGGCACAGCAGAACCTCCTCGTCCGGGTTGAGGTCGTAACGGTTCTTGGACTTGTGGCCGTACTTCTCCTCCATGATCTTCTTCGCCTCGTGGAAGCGGATGGTCGGGATCTCCTTGATCTCCGGGATGTCAGCCTTGAGCAGGGCGAGCTCCTCGGGGCAGTGCTCCTTGACGTAGTTCATGACGCTCTTGAGCATGCCGGTTTCCATAGCCATGACGTCGTACATCGAGTCGATGTAGGCCATCTCGAAGTCCAGACCCATGTACTCGTTCAGATGACGGGAGGTATTGTGACGCTCGGCGCGGTAGACCGAGCCGATCTCATATACGCGGCCGAATGCGCCGGCGAGGTACTGCTTGTGGAACTGCGGAGACTGTGCAAGGTAGGCCGGATGACCGAAGTAGTCCAGCTTGAACAGGTTCGCGCCGCCCTCAGCGCCTGCAACGACGATCTTCGGGGTGTGGATGTGGGTAAAGCCCTGGCTCTGCATGTACTGTGCAAAGCCGTCAGCGATCGCGCCCTGTACGCGGAAGATCGCCTGCTTGCGCGGATGACGCAGCGTGATCGGGCGGAGCGGGAGGTCGACGTCGAGCGACAGACCCATATACTTCTTGCCGATCGGCACCGGCAGCTGGTCATACGGCTTGCCGAGGACCTTGACCGCGCTCAGAACGACCTCTACGCCGTGCTCAGCGCGCGGCTCCTCGCGGACTGCGCCGGTCACCTCGAGGACCATGGCATCGCGTACGTCGGAGCGCTTGATGTCGCCGATCGCATCACCCTGGAAGGTGCACTGGATCAGGCCGCGCTCTACGCGCATGACAACGAAGGAGAAGTCCGACATGTCGCGGACACGGTGTACCGTGCCGCGGAAGGTGACCTCGCCGCCGACTGCGTCGCAGACGCGCTTTACGGTGTCAACATACTGACCCGCTTCATGTATCATTTCCATATTTTCAACGCCTCTCTAATTGAGCAATCTCAGATGTGTTATATTGTAGCATGTTTTTGCCGTTATGGCAAGGTTTTTGCACCAGAGACAGCGGAAAAACAGCTTTTTTTCGCGGTACGGCGGCGGAGCGGATGATTATGCGCGTTTCTCGATAAATATCCATGAAAATAGTTCTATGCAGGGCGGCTTTTCTTTGCTATAATAGTATAAAGTGCTTTTACGCTTTATCAGATACAAGAGTAAAAGGACGGTAAAAATTTAATTTTGGGGGAATTAAAGTGGAATTCTTCTCTAACCTGCTCGCCTCGCTTCCGGGCGCGGTGGCACAGGGTCTCATCTGGGGCCTCATGGCAATCGGCGTGTACATCACCTTCAAGGTGCTCGATCTTGCCGATCTGACCGTTGACGGCACCATGGCAACGGGCGGCGCAGTCTGCCTCGTGCTGATGACGCACGGCGTCAATCTCTGGGTCGCGCTGCTGTGCGCGTTCCTCGCCGGTATGCTCGCGGGTCTCGTCACCGGCATCCTGCATACCTTTATGGGCATTCCGGCCATTCTCGCCGGTATCCTGACGCAGCTCGCGCTGTTCTCCGTTAACCTGCGCATCATGGGCAGCAAGGCGAACGTCGCGATCAATCCGGATAACTACACGCTGCTCGTTTCGCTGCGAAATGTCAAGAAAATCATTCCGCAGAACCCGATCCTTGTCGTTGCGGTGTTTACCGTGGTGGTTATCGCGCTGCTGTACTGGTTCTTCGGCACTGAGCTCGGCAGCTCCATCCGCGCGACCGGCGCGAACGCCAACATGAGTCGCGCACAGGGCATCAACGTCGATTTCAACAAGGTGCTCGGTCTGATGATCTCGAACGGTCTGGTCGCGCTCGCGAGCGCGCTGTATTGCCAGTATCAGGGCTTCGCAGACGTCAACGCCGGCCGCGGCGCGATCGTTATCGGCCTGGCGGCGGTCATCATCGGCGAGGTCGTGTTCAGCCGCATTTTCCGCAATTTCGCGCTCAAGCTGCTGAGCGTTGCGCTCGGCGCGGTCATCTATTACATCGTTATTCAGTTTGTCCTCACCGCAGGTCTTAATACCAACGATCTCAAACTGATTACCGCACTTGTCGTTGCGATCTTCCTTGCTATCCCGTACTGGAAGGGCAAGTATTTCCACGCGACAGTCAAGACCAAGAAGGAGGGCCGCTGATATGCTCGAACTCAAGGGTATTTACAAGACGTTCAACGCCGGAACGGTCAATGAGAAGCGTGCGATTGACAACCTCAATCTGACGCTGGAAAACGGCGATTTTGTCACGATCATCGGCGGCAACGGCGCCGGCAAGTCCACCACGCTCAACCTGATCGCAGGCGTTTTCCCGGTGGATGCCGGCACGATCAACCTCAACGGCTTCAACCTGACGCATCTGCCCGAGCACAAGCGCGCGAAATATCTCGGCCGTGTGTTCCAGGACCCGATGATGGGTACGGCCGCGACCATGGGCATCGAGGAGAATCTCGCGCTCGCGTACCGCCGCGGTCAGCGGCGCGGTCTGCATGCCGGGATCACGAACGAGGAGCGCAAGCTCTACCGTGAGAAGCTCGCGACGCTCGGTCTGGGTCTGGAGGACCGCATGACGAGCAAGGTCGGCCTGCTCTCCGGCGGTCAGCGTCAGGCGCTGACGCTGCTGATGGCGACGCTGCGCAAGCCGGATCTGCTGCTGCTCGACGAGCACACGGCGGCGCTCGACCCGAAGACCGCAGACAAGGTGCTTCAGATCACCGAGGAGATCGTTGCGCGCGATAACCTCACCACCATGATGGTCACGCATAACATGAAGCACGCCATCCAGTACGGCAACCGTCTGATCATGATGGATTCGGGCCGCGTCGTCGTCGACATCAGGGGCGAGGAGAAAAAGCACCTCACCGTGCGCGATCTGCTCGAGAAGTTCAATATTGAGAACGACAGAATGCTTTTGAGCGAGTAACCTCGCTCTTCTAAGGGGGACGCTGTCCCCCTTAGATTCTCCAAAAGTTCCGAAGAAACTTTTGGAGATAACCCCCTCGCCCCTGCACAGCAGGGGCGGCTCGGGACACAAGGTGAATTGCCCCGAAGGGGCAAGAGAAGGTGCCCTGGGGTACGTGTCCCGAGGCAGTGGGGTAAAAGTCCGGCAGAGCTGGACTTTTACGGGGAATTTTATGCGGCGCTCTGCGGAGCGCCTGTCCTGCCTGTTTTGCCGAAGGCAAAATCCGACAGGAGACTGCGCCCTTTGGGCGCGAAAAAGGCACGCCGCCGGCGTGCCTTTTCTGTTTTGTTGCCTTACAACACCTGCGACATGATGATGGCGCAGAGCATGATGGGGATATTGAACGCGATAAAGGTCGGAATGCAGGTATCGCGGATATGATCGTGCTGACCGTCGGCGTTCAGGCCGGAGGTCGGGCCGAGCGTGGTATCCGAAGCCGGAGAGCCTGCATCACCGAGCGCGGCGGCCGCCGAGATGAGCAGAATGGTCGCCGGGGTGGAAAAGCCGAGCGAGGCGCACATGGGCACGAACAGCACCGCAAGCACGGGAACCGTGCCGAACGAGGTGCCGATGCCCATCGTGACGAGCAGACCGATGAGCGTGATGACGACGGCTGCGACCAGCCTGCTGCCGCCGATGGCGGAAATGCCGGCGTTCACGAGGGCGTCAATGCCGCCGGTCGCCTTGATGACCGAAGCGTAGCCGCCTGCGACGAGCATGATGATGGCGATCTGACCCATCAGACGGATGCCGCCCTCGACCTGCGCGTCGATTTCATTCCATTTGATCGCGCGGAACACGACGATCACGACCAGACCGCACAGCGCGGACAGTGCGAGATCCTGACTGATGACCTGTACGACCGCGACGACGATGGCCGCGCCGAGCATGACATAGTGGCGGTATTCGAGCTTTTCCGAGATTTCCTCAGAGGCCGAGGTATCGGCTTCCAGATCATAATATTCGCGCGGCCTGCGGTAGAGCACGAATACTGCGGCGAGCAGACCGAGCAGCATGGCGATGCCGATGCTCCAGTTCGCGGCGGTAACGTCGCGTACCGTGACCGAAAGGCCGTTTTCCGTGAGGTTATCTGCGATCACGCGCTGAAAGATCAGGCCGAAACCGAACGGAATCGTGATATAGGGGACCTTGTGGCCGAAGGCGAGCGCGCACGCGACCGCGCGTCGGTCGAGCTTCATGCGGTTCATCATGCCGAGCAGCGGCGGCACGAGAATGGGAATGTAGGCGATGTGCACGGGGATGAGGTTCTGCGACAGGCAGGCAACGAGCGTCAGCACGCCGATGAGTGCGAGCCTGTGGCCGCCGAGCAGGCGCGAGAGCTTTTTCGACAGGATTTCGGCAAGGCCGGTCGTGGAGATGCAGGTCGCGAACGTGCCGAGCAGAATGTAGGCGAGCGCGGTCGTAGCATTGCTTGCGAAGCCGCTCGTCAGCAGCTGCATGACGGTCTGCGTGCCCTCCGGCGCGGAGAGCAGGGGAATGCCGCCCGCGACGCCGCCGATGATGCAGGCGATGAGCATGGAGAGCAGTACGTTGAGACCGGTGAGGCACAGCGCGCACAGAACGAGCACGGAAACCGTGACCGGATTGATGAGTATGCTGAAAATCGTGGTCATATCTTGTGGAAATTCCTCCTTCAGACAGAAAACTGGAAATAAAAACCGTATGCAAGGCGCGCTTGAATACGGTAAAGTGCTGAAATCTTTCCTATTTTATCAGAAAAACGCGGACAGGTCAAGACGATGACCCGAAAAACAGCAAAAAGAGCGAACCATAATGGTTCGCTCTCAGTCTGTCGATATAGTTCAGCTGCCCGCGCAAAACAGCAGTCGCGCGTTAGCGCGCATGAAATAGAAATCGCGTGGCGATTTCATGAAAACCGGGGGCGTGTACCTCGGTTTTCATACTTCTGGAGGGAGAAAGTTTCCGCATGGGAACTTTCGGACGACTCGTGTTCTGCGAAGTCAGAACACAGATTGTCGGAAAAACGAAGTTTTTCGACAGTCTCACACAGCTTGTCGGCGAAACGCCAGTTTCGCGACAGCTTTTTTTTTACTGCTCGCGGAAGATGACCTCGCCGGTCTCCGGGTCCATACCGTCCACGATGGCGAGAGACTCGAGATGGTAGCCGAGGTTGCGGATGGTGCGGCCGCCGTACTGGAAGCCCTTCTCGATGGCGATGCCGATGCCCTCGACCGTGCCGCCGGCCTGCTGAACGATGGAGATCAGACCCTGAAGCGCGTAGCCGTTGGCCAGAAAATCGTCGATGAGCAGCACGTGATCGTCAGCGCTCAGGAATTTCTTGGAGACGATGACCTGATTCTTGCACTTGTGCGTAAAGGACTCGACCTCTGCGATGTAAACGTCGCCATCGATGTTGATGCTCTGCGATTTCTTCGCAAAAACGACCGGTACGCCGAAATGACGTGCGACGATGCAGGCAATGCCGATGCCGGAGGCCTCGATCGTCACGATCTTGTTGATGTTTTCATTCGCAAAGCGGCGCTTGAACTCCTCGCCCATTTTGTCGAACAGCTCGATATCCATCTGATGATTGAGAAAGCTGTCAACCTTGAGCACGTTGCCCTTTTTGACCACGCCGTCTTTTACGATGCGTTCCTCTAAAAAATTCATGGCGAACCCTTCCTTTTGTGTCCTGTGTTGTTAACAACAGTATAACAAAAATTTCGGAAAAATCCTACATTTTTCGCAAAGAATTTTCCGGCGGCGGAAAGCGGGCCTGCGGATTGCACGGAGCGGTCAGACCGTGGTATAATAAAAGTATCTATCGAGAAGGGAACAGGGAGCGGCGGAAACGCATCTCTGATGAGGATTTCTGTTATGGAACTGATGAAAAACAAGGTATACCGCTGTCGGATCAGCGATTATACAGCGGACGGCACGGGATTTGCAAAGATCGAGGGGCGGGCGGTGTTCGTGCCGCGCACGGCGGTCGGGGACTGCTGCGATGTGCGTATCGTCAAGGTCACGAAAAACGTGGCGTTCGGCCGCGTGGAGAAGCTTGTGACGCCCTCGCGCGCGCGCATCACGCCTGCCTGTCCGGTCTCGGACAAGTGCGGCGGCTGCTGCTATCAGCACATCACCTACGAGGAGGAGCTGCGCGCCAAGGAGAAGAAGGTGCGCGACGCGCTGACCCGTATCGGAAAGCAGGACGGAGACAGGCTGCTCGGCATCACGGGCGCGGAAACGACCGAGCACTATCGCAACAAGGCGCAGTATCCGGTGGGCCGCGACAAAGAGGGCAATATCGTGACAGGCTTTTACCGCCCGCGCAGCCATGACATCGTGCCGGTCGAGCGCTGTCTGATCCAGTCGGAGAAGGCCGACCATCTTGCGGGCATCGTGCGCGAATGGATGACCGAATTCGCGGTCCCGCCCTATGATTACGAGACAAAACGCGGCACGATCCGCCATATTTACGTCCGCACGGGCGAAAAAAGCGGCGAATGCCAGCTGACGCTGATCTCCGCGACGCGCAAGCTGCCCGAACTGGCTACGCTCATCGAGCGCCTGCGTGCAGCGGAGCCGTCGCTGACGGGCATCCTGATCAACCACAACCAGCGCGGCGACAACGTTATTCTGGGCGACCGCACGGATGTGCTGTGGGGCGAGCCGATGCTGGAGGACAGGCTGTGCGGCAACACGTTCCTGCTCTCGCCTCATGCGTTCTATCAGGTCAATCACGCGCAGGCTGAGCGCCTGTATGCGTGTGCGGTGGACTATGCCGGACTGACCGGCGAGGAGACCGTGCTCGACCTGTACTGCGGCGCAGGCACCATCACGTTTGCGCTTGCGGCGCACGCAAAGCATGCGGTCGGCGTAGAGATCGTGCCCGAGGCCATCGAGAACGCGAAGAACAATGCCCGACGCAACGGGGCGGAGAACGTGGAATTTTACTGCGCGGATGCCGGACAGGCGGCCGGACGGTTCAGCGGCATTGATGTGCTCGTGGTGGACCCGCCGCGCAAGGGTCTGGACGAGACCGCCCGCGACGCGATCCTGAAGATGCAGCCGCCGCGCGTGGTCTATGTTTCCTGCGACCCGGCAACGCTCGCGCGCGATGTCGCCGAGCTGTGCGGCGCAGGCTATACCCTCGAAAAGGCGCAGGCCTATGACCTCTTCCCGAGAACGTTTCATGTCGAGACGGTAGTTCTTTTATCCCACAAAAAAGCCGACAGTTATATCCACATTGATGTGGAGTTTGGAGAGGGCGAGGGCAAGATTCCGGTAGATAGTATTGCTAAAAGAGCCGAAGCGTATAAGCCCAAAGAAAAAGTGACCTACAAAATGATTAAGGAGTACATAGAAGCGAAATACGGCTTCAAGGTACATACCGCATATATCGCAGAGGTAAAGCGAAATTTGGGATTGCCGATGTATGATGCTCCTAATGCGGTAGAAGAATTGAAACAGCCGAGGAAACATCCGACACCAGAAAAGGTAGAAGCAATCAAAGATGCACTTCGTTATTTTGCAGTGATATAAAACTTTACTTACAATCGAATATTTCTTACATAGCCGTTTATTCATTTATTTGAGTAAGCGGCTTTTTTCATCCCTATTTTTCGGAATAGGGATATTTTTTGTAGAAGGAGGAGGTTTATTTGAACACGCAAATCATCGCCATCGCCAACCAGAAAGGCGGCGTTGGCAAAACAACAACCTGTGCGAACTTGGGAATAGGTCTGGCACAGGCCGGAAAGAAAGTGCTTCTGATCGACGGGGACCCACAAGGAAGTCTGACAATCAGCTTGGGAAATCCGCAACCGGACAAGCTGCCATTTACACTGTCGGATGCAATGGGCAAAATTCTGATGGATCAGCCTATACGCCCCGGAGAAGGTATTCTGCATCATGCAGAAGGCGTTGACCTGATGCCTGCGGATATTCAGCTTTCCGGTATGGAGGTTTCTCTGGTAAACGCCATGAGCCGTGAAACGGTTTTACGGCAATATCTGGACACACTGAAGGGACAATATTCCCATATCCTGATTGACTGTCAGCCCTCGTTGGGGATGCTTACGGTCAATGCGCTGGCGGCTGCGAACAGGATCATAATTCCCGTTCAGGCAGAGTATCTGCCCGCCAAAGGACTGGAACAGCTTTTATCTACGGTCAGCAAGGTAAAACGGCAGATCAATCCAAAGCTCCAGATTGACGGTATACTGCTGACGATGGTGGATAACCGCACCAACTTTGCCAAAGAGATTGCTGCTTTGCTGCGGGACACCTATGGAAGTAAAATCAAAGTCTTTGGAACGGAGATTCCACACTCTGTCCGTGCAAAGGAAATTAGCGCAGAGGGAAAAAGCATTTTCGTCCATGACCCTGGCGGTAAGGTGGCAGAGGGGTATCGAAATCTGACGAAGGAGGTGTTGAAACTTGAAAAGCAGCGCGAAAAAAGTAGAACTGGCATCGGTAGATGATCTGTTTTCTACGGAGGAGAGCCGTGCCGATGCTCAGAGAGAAAAAGTAGTAGAAATCCCGCTGTCGGAACTGCATCCGTTCAAGAACCACCCATTCAAAGTCAAGGATGACGAAGCTATGATGGAAACCGCTGACAGTATCAAGCAGTATGGCGTTCTGGTTCCGGCCATTGCCCGACCGGACCCGGAGGGCGGCTATGAGCTGGTAGCCGGACACAGGCGGCACAGGGCCAGTGAGCTGGCAGAAAAGGAGACCATGCCGGTCATTGTTCGGGATTTGGATGATGATGCCGCCACGATCATTATGGTTGACAGCAACCTGCAACGAGAAAGCCTGCTTCCAAGTGAGAGGGCCTTTGCCTATAAAATGAAACTGGATGCCATGAAACATCAAGGAGAGCGAGTGGATTTAACTTGTGCCCAACTTGGGCACAAGTCCGATGGTAGGAAATCCAGAGATGTTTTAGCTGAACAGGTTGGGCAGAGTAAAAATCAAATTCAGAGATTTATCCGCCTGACGGAGCTTATCCCCGAACTGCTGGATATGGTGGATGAAAAGAAGATTGCCCTGAACCCTGCCTATGAGCTGTCCTTTCTCAAAAAGGAGGAACAGGTAGACCTGTTGGACGCGATGGACAGCGAACAGGCTACCCCTTCTCTTTCTCAAGCCCAGCGGCTCAAGAAATACAGTCAGGAGGGGCATCTGACCCTCGATATGATGCGTGTCATCATGGGTGAGGAAAAGAAAAGCGATCTGGACCGAGTGACATTTACCTCTGACACCTTGCGGAAGTATTTCCCTAAAAGCTATACGCCCCAGCGGATGCAGGAAACCATCATCAAGTTGCTGGAGGCATGGCAGAAAAAGCGTCAGAGAGACCAGGAACGATGAAAGGAGCCGCCTATGAGGGATATTTCAGCCCGTGAGCTGAAAGGACACAACATTCTCGCCGTAGAGAGGTTTTGGGATAACACCCGCTGGATGATTGAGTTTTCCGTCCTGCGTCCCAGCACAGCTTACGGTAGTCCCGGAGAGGAAATGCGGTTGTTTTTAACCGAGGACGGGTATCAGGCCGCCCTGCAAAGCCAGCAGCGTCGGGAGATCAAGATCAAGCGTTACGCTCGTGTGATTGAGGGACATAGGTTCTATCGACTTCCGCGCCGCAGCAAGGAGCGTCCTGCTGATCGGGCGCGTGAAGCGAGAACCGAATGTGCGCGTTATCGTCCATGACAAATCTTCCCTTGCGCCGGAGGGCAAGCCCGTTGCCTTTTGCCTTGACCCGGAAACGGGCTTTTCGTGGATAGGCGAATACGACATCACCGCCGACGAACTGCTGTCCGGCGCGGGCGGCAACACCGCCACCAAGACCGAACAGGCGGAACGGCTGATACTTGACCTGCTTGCAGACGGGAAAGAGCTTGCCAGCGAGGACATTGTAAAAGCCGCAGCCGAAGCCGGAATATCCGAGAGGACGGTACAGAACGCCAAGCGCAACATGGGCGGCATTTTAGGCGCAAGGCGTGTCGGCGGTCAATGGTACAACTTCATCAAGAAGAAGCAACCACCCGAACCCGCAAGCTGAAAGTGCAAAACGCAGACCCTTTGCACTTTGCACTTTCGCACTTTCACGATAATTTGCGTCAATAACTCAAAAAAGCACTTGACAAAACGCTTCATGGGGAACCCGTGAGGATATTGCACCTTACGTTGATCCTGTATTTCAGAACAATGTGATTCTGACGAAAACGGAGAGCCTGACCATGAACAGCCGCCCCAAGGACCCCAAGACTGCCAGAAACAAAAATGTACTGGTGATTGGCGGCTCCGGTTCCGGTAAGACCCGATTCTGGCTGAAACCAAACCTGATGCAGATGCACAGCTCCTATGTTGTGACGGACCCGAAAGGAACAATTCTGGTGGAGTGCGGAAAAATGCTCCAAAGGGGTGCGCCCAAGCTGGGGAAGGACGGAAAGCCCATGAAGGATAAGCACGGCAAGGTCATTTATGAGCCGTACCGAATCAAGGTCCTAAATACCATCAACTTTAAGAAGTCCATGCACTATAACCCCTTTGCATACATCCACTCGGAAAAGGATATTTTGAAGCTGGTGACAACGCTGATCGCCAATACCAAAGGCGAAGGCAAGGCCGGAGACGATTTCTGGGTAAAAGCAGAAACCTTGTTGTACTGCGCGCTTATTGGCTATATCCATTATGAGGCTCCGGTGGAGGAGCAGAACTTCTCTACCCTCATTGAGTTCATCAACGCCATGGAAGTCCGTGAGGATGACGAGGAGTTCAAAAACCCCGTAGACCTGATGTTTGATGCACTGGAAGCCGAGAAGCCAAATCACTTTGCGGTGCGCCAGTATAAGAAATATAAGCTGGCCGCCGGCAAAACAGCCAAGTCGATTTTGATTTCCTGCGGCGCTCGCCTTGCCGTGTTCGACATTGCAGAGTTGCGTGAGGTCACGGCTTATGATGAGCTGGAGCTGGATACTCTGGGAGACAGGAAAACTGCTCTGTTCCTCATTATGAGTGATACGGATGACAGCTTTAACTTCCTGATCTCCATGTGTTATACCCAGCTTTTCAATCTGCTCTGCGAAAAAGCCGACGATGTGTATGGCGGCAGGCTTCCGGTTCATGTGCGCTGTTTGATTGATGAGTGTGCTAACATCGGGCAGATTCCGAAACTGGAAAAGCTGGTGGCCACCATCCGAAGCCGTGAAATCTCTGCCTGTCTGGTGTTGCAGGCACAGAGTCAGCTCAAGGCGATCTATAAGGATAACGCAGATACCATCATCGGTAACATGGATACATCCATCTTCCTGGGCGGTAAAGAGCCGACTACCCTCAAAGAGCTGGCTGCCGTGCTGGGCAAGGAAACCATCGACACCTACAATACCGGAGAGAGCCGTGGGAGGGAAACCTCCCATTCACTCAACTATCAAAAATTGGGGAAAGAGCTGATGAGCCAGGATGAGCTTGCTGTTATGGATGGAGGCAAGTGTATCCTCCAGCTGCGCGGTGTGCGTCCTTTCCTTTCGGATAAGTACGACATCACCAAGCACCCCAATTTCAAGTACACTGCCGACGCGGATGATAAGAACGCTTTTGACATTGAAGCATTCTTGTCTGCAAGGCTGAAACTCAAGCCCAATGAGGTCTGCGATGTATATGAAGTAGACACAAAGGGCGCTTAATTTCGTTCCGCTTTAGAAGGGAGTGATCTTATCTATTCGCCGCACCTGCCCTCTATGGGCCATTGGCGTACAAAGCGGACAATCGCGAGAAAAAATAATGAAAAAGGAGGACAGCCGGAATCATGCCCCCGGAAACCGGGCGGCAGATTGTTCCGGCTTTTGTATGCCTATGAAACATGACAAACCTATTTTTTAATCAGATTCCGGCTAACAAACTATATGGCATTTTTTGAACAGGCAATCACCGTTCTTCAGACCCTCGTTATCGCGCTCGGTGCCGGTCTCGGTATCTGGGGCGTTATCAACCTGCTGGAAGGTTACGGCAACGACAACCCCGGCGCCAATGCTCATGTACGGTAAGGAAGCAAGCAACCGAAAACAAGAGATAGACCGCCAGCACTACACTATTCCGAACCAAAGACCAAAAGATAAGCATTGTGGGAAAATCTAAACTTTTGGATTTTCCTACAATGCCGACTACGGCGGAATCCCTCCCACTCCTTATATCTTTCTTTCCGTATACATTGAATTTGTATTTAGTAAATGCTATAATGTCCCTATTCAAATTATAAATGTGTTGAATTAGTTACATGTACATATTTTTTGTGCCGGAGGAAGTGAAATGAAACAAAAAATTTATCTCATTACAGGCTTAATGGCTTCTGGAAAATCTACAGTTTCCGATTTACTGGCAAAATCAATAGAAAAATGCGTCCATCTTCGTGGTGATGTGTTCCGAAAAATGATTATTTCAGGCAGAGAAAATATGTCAGCTACCCCATCAGCGGAAGCAGTCCGCCAGCTGTACCTTCGATACAAATTGACTGCTGATGCGGCAAGGTCATACTTTGACAACGGCTTTTCTGTAGTGATCCAAGATAACTACTACGGTGATGAATTAAACCGAATGATAAATTATCTGCATAAATACCCTGTTGAGGTTGTCGTTCTTTGTCCAGATGTGGAAACAATAAAAGAAAGGGAACGATACAGGGAGAAAACAGGCTATTCCGGCTTTACGGTTGAAACCTTATACGATACATTTATGCAGACAACACCACGGATCGGCTTTTGGTTGGACAATTCCAACCAAACACCACAGCAGACAGCAGAAAACATTCTGAACGCTAGGAAGCCGGTATGATTGTTACATATAAGGGGAAGAAAAATTTCTTTTAGGTACTTGCTTTCCTAAAACTGATGTGATATAATAGCTTCATTCCAGAAAAGGAGTAAAAAATATGCGGCAAGGTATTCTTAAATAAAACTATAATCAAATAGTGGGAACAAAGAATTATGATAGCTCCTTTTGTGGGGGCTTGGTTTTTTGTACCCAATTTAAGAATACTTTTGCCTTATCAATTTTGACATATTCAAAAAACAGCAATCACAAATAGGTGTATGCTGTATATGTGTATGTCCGCAAATTAGAATCCCCAGTGGTAAAAGTATTTTACTGCTGGGGATTTTTATGCCCTTTGGGGCTGTAAAGGGAGGACAATCACATGAAAATAATCAATATTGGAATTCTTGCCCATGTAGACGCTGGAAAGACGACCTTGACGGAGAGCCTGCTATATGCCAGCGGAGCCATTTCAGAACCGGGGAGCGTCGAAAAAGGGACAACGAGGACGGACACCATGTTTTTGGAGCGGCAGCGTGGGATTACCATTCAAGCGGCAGTCACTTCCTTCCAGTGGCACAGATGTAAAGTTAACATTGTGGATACGCCCGGCCACATGGATTTTTTGGCGGAGGTGTACCGCTCTTTGGCTGTTTTAGATGGGGCCATCTTGGTGATCTCCGCTAAAGATGGCGTGCAGGCCCAGACCCGTATTCTGTTCCATGCCCTGCGGAAAATGAACATTCCCACCGTTATCTTTATCAACAAGATCGACCAGGCTGGCGTTGATTTGCAGAGCGTGGTTCAGTCTGTTCGGGATAAGCTCTCCGCCGATATTATCATCAAGCAGACGGTGTCGCTGTCCCCGGAAATAGTCCTGGAGGAAAATACCGACATAGAAGCATGGGATGCGGTCATCGAAAATAACGATGAATTATTGGAAAAGTATATCGCAGGAGAACCAATCAGCCGGGAAAAACTTGCGCGGGAGGAACAGCAGCGGGTTCAAGACGCCTCCCTGTTCCCAGTCTATCATGGCAGCGCCAAAAATGGCCTTGGCATTCAACCGTTGATGGATGCGGTGACAGGGCTGTTCCAACCGATTGGGGAACAGGGGGGCGCCGCCCTATGCGGCAGCGTTTTCAAGGTTGAGTACACCGATTGCGGCCAGCGGCGTGTCTATCTACGGTTATACAGCGGAACGCTGCGCCTGCGGGATACGGTGGCCCTGGCCGGGAGAGAAAAGCTGAAAATCACAGAGATGCGTATTCCATCCAAAGGGGAAATTGTTCGGACAGACACCGCTTATCAGGGTGAAATTGTTATCCTTCCCAGCGACAGCGTGAGGTTAAACGATGTATTAGGGGACCAAACCCGGCTCCCTCGTAAAAGGTGGCGCGAGGACCCCCTCCCCATGCTGCGGACGACGATTGCGCCGAAAACGGCAGCGCAAAGAGAACGGCTGCTGGACGCTCTTACGCAACTTGCGGATACTGACCCGCTTTTGCGTTGCGAAGTGGATTCCATCACCCATGAGATCATTCTTTCTTTTTTGGGCCGGGTGCAGTTGGAGGTTGTTTCCGCTTTGCTGTCGGAAAAATACAAGCTTGAAACAGTGGTAAAGGAACCCTCCGTCATTTATATGGAGCGGCCGCTCAAAGCAGCCAGCCACACCATCCATATCGAGGTGCCGCCCAACCCGTTTTGGGCATCCATAGGACTGTCTGTTACACCACTCTCGCTTGGCTCCGGTGTACAATACGAGAGCCGGGTTTCGCTGGGATACTTGAACCAGAGTTTTCAAAACGCTGTCAGGGATGGTATCCGTTACGGGCTGGAGCAGGGCTTGTTCGGCTGGAACGTAACGGACTGTAAGATTTGCTTTGAATACGGGCTTTATTACAGTCCGGTCAGCACGCCGGCGGACTTCCGCTCATTGGCCCCGATTGTATTGGAACAGGCATTGAAGGAATCGGGGACGCAGCTGCTGGAACCTTATCTCTCCTTCATCCTCTATGCGCCCCAGGAATACCTTTCCAGGGCTTATCATGATGCACCGAAATACTGTGCCACCATCGAAACGGCCCAGGTAAAAAAGGATGAAGTTGTCTTTACTGGCGAGATTCCCGCCCGCTGTATACAGGCATACCGTACTGATCTGGCCTTTTACACCAACGGGCGGAGCGTATGCCTTACAGAGCTGAAAGGATATCAGGCCGCTGTCGGTCAGCCGGTCATCCAGCCCCGCCGTCCAAACAGCCGCCTGGACAAGGTGCGCCATATGTTTCAGAAGGTAATGTAAAGATACATAATCGTCAAGACGGCAACAATCAGAAGTTATGGAGGGTAACAATGGAATATAGTAAGGAAGATTTAATGGAAGCAAAAAAGCAAATTTGGGGAGTGGGAGAGAACATGGGAACAGAGGAAAGTAAAAAAATCTGGGAGGAGAACGCACAATTTTGGGATAATGCAATGGGTGACGAATCTAATGAATTTCACAGAGAGGTAGTGCGTCCCAAAGTAACGGAACTTCTATCTCCTAATCCTGCGGATTACATTTTGGATATTGCGTGTGGCAATGGAAATTATTCTTCGTATCTTGCACAAAGAGGCGCTTCGGTTGTCGCTTTTGATTACAGCAAAAAAATGATAGAATTGGCTAAAAGACGGCAATCACAATATGCAAAACAAATTGAATTTTGTGTGGCGGATGCGACCGATAGAAAAAGTATATTAGAATTAAAAAGAAATCGAGCCTTTACGAAAGCAGTTTCTAATATGGCAATTATGGATATTACGGATATTGAACCACTTCTTATGGCTGTTTATGAACTGTTGCAGGAAAGCGGAATTTTTGTCTTTGCAACGCAACACCCTTGTTTTATCACGTTGACTGAAAAATATATGACACCGCACAGTTACTATGGTATAGCGATTGAAGGGCAACCGGAGGAGCAGATTTATTATCATCGTTCCATACAAGATATTTTTAACCTTTGTTTTAGAGCTGGATTTGTCATTGATGGATTTTATGAAGAATGTTTCAAAAACAACAAAGAAATTCCTATGGTAATGATAGTAAGGATTAAAAAGGTAAAACGTGATAGCTTAAAATAAATTCAAGTTTGCCGGATAAATAGCAAACCTGGCCGAGCCAGTCAACGGTCAAGATGAACGGGCTTCGCCCGCCGTTGACAGCCCCGCCCGGTTTTGCAGTTAGGCAGTCAAGGAGCGACAGCCTAAAGTGCTGCCGCCCCTTACTATCATAAAAAGCAACTACTAACCAGCCACAGCCCTTTTGGGAGGAAAGGGGGATTTTCCATGACCTGTACAGAAGAATATCGGGAACATATCGAGTACACTTTCCATGCCTTTTGCAAAGTCGTTATCCGAAATGCAACGATCAACGCAGCGAGGACACGGAGCAGGAAGCACAAAAGAGAAATATCCCTTGAATACCTCACAGACGAAAAGCACTACCCTTTAGGCACGACAGATGAATATTTCCAAGCCCCGGAGCCGGACGAGGAATACATACTTACCCTTTGCGGCGATACGGTCATTTTCAGCAGCGGCTTACTTGCGGAAGCCCTGTCACGGCTGGACGAACGGGAGCGGGAAATGATTTACCTGTCCTTTTTCAAGCGTATTCCACAGCACGAAATTGGCAGACAGTACGGGCGCAGCCGCAGCACAGCGGGCTACCATATCCGAAAAGTCCTACGGCAGCTCCAAGCGGAAATGGAGGGAATGGCATATGAGAAATAATAGGCTTCTCCCCTATGAAACAATCGTCCAAGCCACCAGCGGGGAGCCGGAAGCGGTGGGAACTGTATTGCAGTATTACCGCCGCCGCATACAATGTGCCGCCCGTGTGAATGGACGGGTAGACCAAGATACAGAGGACTACATCACCCAGACGCTTCTCACAGCTATTTTCAAGTTCCGCTTTGGGAGATAGCCCTACCGCCTACAACTGAATAACCGCCGCTTCGCCGGCAACCAGAAAGCAGTAAATCTATTCAACAGATTTGCTGCTTTTTTTCGTTCCTGTTTGGCATTTTTGAAAATCCCCAGTATGAAAAAACAAAAGGGAAAATTGCCGCCGCAGTTGGCAAAATCCCTTACTTATCCGTGGAGGGTATCAAAGAAAAAAATACTGCCATTGTCCGCCTTTTTCGGCTTGCGTGGTGTTGTAGGGAATAAGGGGAAATTCTAAAAATCTCCGTCCATTTTGCTTTGCGTGGTGTTGTAGGTAGTGAAAGGAAAATTTTCAAGATATGCCGGAATAGCGGGTAGCAAAGCCCTTTTGAAACGTCTTGTTAGCGGAAAGTACGGAAGCCGGGGAACGCCGGAGTTTTTCAGAGCAAGATTCTACCGCAGTACCAAAATTCGCTTATCGCTCATTTTGCCCCTGCGGGAATCTTGTTGGGGAGTGCCTTCCCCAAACCCTGCTTATGCGGCTTACGCCGCTGGAAAATCCCTCAAAATAATTTTTCGGATTTTTCAAAAACAGTTCCGCTTTACACCCTGTTTTTCTCCTATTAGTGAGAGGACACCACGCACAGCCGAAGGAGGTTTTACCATGCGAAAACGATATAACACGCCGCACCGCAGCCGGGTAGTCAAGACACGCATGACCGAGGAAGAATACGCCGAGTTTGCGGAAAGGCTTTCTGCTTACAACATGAGCCAAGCCGAGTTTATCCGGCAAGCCATAACCGGGGCAGCCATACGCCCCATCATAACCGTTTCCCCCGTCAATGACGAGTTGCTTGCCGCTGTCGGGAAGCTGACCGCCGAATACGGCAGGATCGGCGGCAACTTAAACCAGATAGCCCGGACGCTGAACGAGTGGCACAGCCCCTACCCGCAGCTTGCCGGGGAGGTACGGGCGGCGGTTTCCGACCTTGCTGCCCTAAAGTTTGAAGTCTTGCAGAAAGTGGGTGACGCTGTTGGCAACATTCAAACATATCAGCTCTAAAAATGCGGACTATGGCGCAGCGGAAGCCTATCTCACATTTGAGCATGACGAGTTTACCATGAAGCCCACCCTTGATGAAAACGGGCGGCTGATACCGAGGGAGGATTACCGCATTTCTTCCCTCAACTGTGGGGGCGAGGATTTCGCTGTTGCCTGTATGCGGGCTAATCTCCGCTATGAGAAAAACCAAAAACGGGAAGATGTGAAAAGCCACCACTATATCATCAGCTTTGACCCACGGGACGGGACAGACAACGGCTTGACCGTAGACCGGGCGCAGGAGCTGGGCGAGCAGTTCTGTAAAGAGCATTTCCCCGGACACCAAGCCTTAGTCTGCACCCACCCGGACGGGCATAACCACAGCGGCAATATCCATGTGCATATCGTCATCAACTCCCTGCGGATTTATGAAGTCCCGCTTCTGCCCTACATGGACAGACCAGCCGACACACGGGAGGGCTGCAAGCACCGCTGCACCAACGCCGCTATGGAATATTTCAAGAGTGAAGTCATGGAGATGTGCCACCGGGAGGGGCTTTACCAAATCGACCTCCTAAGCGGCAGCAAGGAACGGATAACCGAACGGGAATACTGGGCGGCAAAGAAAGGACAGCTTGCCCTTGATAAAGAGAACGCTGTCAGAGAAGCCGCAGGACAGCCGACCAAGCCCACCAAGTTTGAAACGGACAAGGCGAAGCTGCGCCGGACGATACGGCAGGCACTTTCCCAAGCTGGCAGCTTTGACGAATTTTCTTCCCTTTTGCTGCGGGAGGGTGTGACCGTCAAGGAGAGCCGGGGGCGGCTTTCCTACCTCACGCCGGACAGGACAAAGCCTATCACAGCCCGGAAGCTGGGGGACGATTTTGACAAGGCTGCTGTCCTTGTCCTGCTTACGCAGAACGCCCACAGAGCCGCCGAACAGAGCAAAGCCATACTCGAATACCCTGCCGCGGTTAAAAAGCTGTCACAAGGGGAAAAAACCACAAAAACCACCCCGGCAGACAACACCTTGCAGCGCATGGTTGACCGGGAAGCCAAGCGAGCCGAGGGCAAGGGCGTGGGCTATGACCGCTGGGCGGCAAAGCACAACCTAAAGCAAATGGCAGCTACCGTTACCGCCTATCAGCAGTACGGCTTTTCTTCCCCGGAGGAACTGGACGAAGCCTGTTCTGCCGCCTATACCGCCATGCGGGAAAGCCTTACAGAGCTGAAGCAGATGGAAAAGACGCTGAACGGGAAAAAGGAGCTGCAACGGCAGGTGCTTGCCTATTCCAAGACCCGCCCTGTCCGGGACGGGCTGAAACAGCAGAAAAACGCCAAAGCA
>NZ_QULN01000059.1:620-977 GCF_003481705.1 Butyricicoccus sp. OM04-18BH | reverse complement strand
GACATCCGCTACTGGGTACGGAAAGCCACACCCGGCACAGAGGAAAGTAAAGAGCCGCCTAAGAAGCAGCCCATCAAGGAAGTCTTGCAGGATAAGGCAGACGAGAAAAAGGCTCAAAGAACCGCCCCGGCACAGGCGAAACACAGACAACAGGATATGGAACTTTAACAGGCACTTGCCATTTTCAATCAGAGAATGTCAGGTGTTTTTTTCTTTTTTCAAGGAGGGATAGATTTGAATGTATTTGAAGCTGTGAAGCAGTCCGTCACAACCAGACAGGCTGCGGAGCATTATGGAATCCATGTAGGGCGGAACGGGATGGCTTGCTGCCCGTTCCATCATGATAAAACCCCAAGC
>NZ_QULN01000059.1:0-610 GCF_003481705.1 Butyricicoccus sp. OM04-18BH | reverse complement strand
ATGATAAAACCCCAAGCATGAAGCTGGATCGGCGTTACCACTGCTTCGGCTGCGGTGCGGATGGGGATGTGATTGATTTTGCCGCCGCCCTGTATGGGCTGGGAAAGAAAGAAGCTGTCGTACAGCTGGCACAGGACTTCGGGCTTTCCTATGAGGACTGGAAACCGCCGGGGAAGGTAAAAAAGCCCAAGCCCCGGCAGAAATCCCCGGAGGAACAGTTTCAGGAAGCAAAAAACCGTTGCTTCCGTATTCTTACTGATTATCTTCACTTGCTTATGGCATGGAGAACGGACTACGCCCCACACTCCCCGGAGGAAGCCTTTCATCCCCGGTTTATAGAAGCCTTACAGAAGCAAGACCAAGTGGAGTATCTGCTGGATGTGCTGCTGTTCGGGGAAACAGAGGAAAAAGCGGCTTTGATTACGGACTACGGAAAGGATGTGATACAGCTTGAACAGCGAATGGCAGAGCTTGCCGCCGCAGACGCAGCAAGAACTAAAAAACACCATGAACGCCATGCAGCCACCCCAGAGCGCCCCTGAAATCAAGGCGGGGCTGGAAACTACCGAGAAAGGCGGTGTCCGTCAGAGCATACGGAACTGCCTGACTG
>NZ_QULN01000058.1 GCF_003481705.1 Butyricicoccus sp. OM04-18BH | reverse complement strand
AGCTCGCGCTTTGCGGCAAAGCTCTTGCCGGAGCCCGTAGAGCCCAAATACATCCCGTTTGCCGATTTCAGCTTTTTGCGGTCAGCCATGATGACATTGTGAGAAAGTGCGTTCATGCCATAGTAGAGGGCCTGCCCAGCCATGCGGAGCTCCCTTGTCATAAAAGGAATAAAGATGGCTGTGGAGCTGGTTGTCATACCGCGCTGGATTTCTACCTCGTTGTAACCAAGAGCCAGCGAGGAAACAAAACCCTGTTCCTGTTGCCAGTCCAGACGGCGCAGAGCGCAGTTGTATTTCTGTGCGATGCCGCCCACGGTAAACACATCGTTTTCCAGCCGCTGGCGATTAGGAGCAAGGTTTACCACCGTAAAGGTCAGCAGAAACATTCGCTCATTGCGGGATTGCAAATCAGCCAGAAGCTCCGCTGCGTCCTTGCTGAATGTAATCAGGTCAGGGGGAAGAATATCCGGGTCATAGCCGGAGCGCACAGCCTTTCTCTGTTCCTCCACTTTCATTTTTCCGATGTCCGAGATTTTCCCCTTGATGGTCTTAATTGCCTTGAGCTGATCCACGGTCTGAATGTGCATGGTCACGGTCATTTCCGCATCCAGCTCCAAGATTTCCGCCAGCAACTTATCCGAAAGCTCCGATGCCATAATCTGTAAGCAGGACACCGCGCCCCAATACTGGCCGATGCGGAATGTGCGGGACTGGCGGAAGTCGAGACTGTCCGGGGCAATAAAGTCTTTTGTGCCGAGCCCGGTCTGCGGGATGTCTTTCCACGAAAAGCGGAACGCCTCACGGCTCCCCGGGTGCATCTGGCTATGAAGCAGCGCAAGGCGGGCCCGTCCGTCCATCGGCTCCGAGGGAACGCCCAGCCGCTTAAAGTTTCCCATGACATCGGCCTCCACACGCTCCAGACGGGGCCGTGCCTCCGCAATCCCCTCGGCGGGTATGCCAAAGGTGATGTATTTTGAGCGTTCAATGCCGTTATTGCTTTTGGCAATCTGATTTTTCAGCATCCCGGTAAACTCGTCCCGGACGCTGTTATAGTTGTCATCCGCTTTCGGGATATTGACCTGATAGCGGCTGCGGGAATGAGAACGACGGTTGATAAAGGAAAGCTGGAACGGCAGCGAACTGTCAAAGTAGTTGAGAAA
>NZ_QULN01000057.1:555-1161 GCF_003481705.1 Butyricicoccus sp. OM04-18BH | reverse complement strand
AAGGGACATCCAAAGCGGCAGGCTGCCAACATTCATCAATTCATCATTTCCCCGATTGAAGCCCATAGCAAAAAGCCGGACGAGGCCCGCGCCAAAATCATTTCCCTGATGGGCGATCTGCCCCGCGTGGAGCTCTTTGCCAGGCAGACCCCGCCCGGCTGGGCTGTATGGGGAAATGAAGTAACACCAACCATCCCGGACTTTGGGACACATTGTCCCGAAGTACAGAAAGGAGTGTGATCTATGCCCTATGTAAACGTACCAAACGATTTATCCAAAATCAAAACAAAGATGGCTTTCAACCTCACCAAACGCCAGCTTGTCTGCTTCGGCAGCGCGGGCGCGGTGGGGATTCCGGCCTATTTGCTGACCCGTGGCACCCTCGGCAATACCGGGGCGATGTTTCTCATGCTGGGAATTATGCTCCCGGCGTTCCTGCTGGCCATGTATGAAAAGGACGGCTTGCCCTTTGAAAAAGTTGTGCGAAACATTATCCGGGCTAAGTGTCTAAGGCCGGGGATCAGGGCCTACCGAACCGAAAACATTTATGCGCCCTTTGCCGGGCCGGGCGCTGGAAAGGAGGATGTGATTGAAAAACACAAAGAA
>NZ_QULN01000057.1:0-469 GCF_003481705.1 Butyricicoccus sp. OM04-18BH | reverse complement strand
TCTAAGGCCGGGGATCAGGGCCTACCGAACCGAAAACATTTATGCGCCCTTTGCCGGGCCGGGCGCTGGAAAGGAGGATGTGATTGAAAAACACAAAGAAAAAAAACGGAGCCGCCGCCAAGGGTAAAGGCCGGGCGGCCCTGTCTGCCCAACAGACAATCCCGTATCTGTCCATGCACCCGGACGGTGTGTGCAAGCTCCCGGGTGGGCTCTATACAAAAACTGTGGAATATGAGGACATCAATTACTCCGTGGCATCCACCGAGGATCAGACTGCCATATTTTTTCTCAACTACTTTGACAGTTCGCTGCCGTTCCAGCTTTCCTTTATCAACCGTCGTTCCCATTCCCGCAGCCGCTATCAAGTCAATATCCCGAAAGCGGATGACAACTATAACAGCGTCCGGGATGAGTTTACCGGGATGCTGAAAAATCAGATTGCCAAAAGCAATAACGGCATTGAACGCTC
>NZ_QULN01000056.1 GCF_003481705.1 Butyricicoccus sp. OM04-18BH | reverse complement strand
GACATTTACATCGGTGGACGCAAGGTTTATGACCCTGATCGTGCATCCGCAATTGCAAAGATGGTAAAGGCAGGGCGTCCTCCAGTGCGCATCGTGCCGCCCGTTGTATTAGGTAAGGAGCCGCGCCATGACTGATACTGGTATCATCCGTAAACTTGATGCACTGGGACGTATTGTTTTTCCTAAAGAGCTGCGCGACACTTTCGGCTGGGAAACCGGCACAAAAATGCAGATTTACACTGAGGGGCAGAAAGTCATTATCACAAAATATGAGCCATCTTGCATTTTCTGCGGTGAGCCTACCGAGAAGCACATTAAGGAGTATCGTATTTGCCCCAGTTGCGCAGCTAAGTGCGTAAGCAAGTTGCAAGCCATCGCTGAGCAGGCCGATTAAGGAGAGAAACTTATGCCGTATCGTTTACACGCTACAAAGCGCAGCCTGTACAAGCTGGCCGCAGAAAAGATCGCAAACCTGCCGTGGTGCGAGCTGCCCAAGATGAGCGATGTTCTGTTTGAGCATATCAGGACGTCTTATTGGCTCCGCTGGCCGTATCACGAGGTTTACTTTACGACCCTCATTCCCGGCACACCGCTGCTGACCGTCACGCAGTACGATTACGCTCCGTCTGACGATACCAAGCATCAGCGTAATCGCAGGGTATTTAGATTTACAATAGCCGAGCTGACTGAACGCGGCATAGCGAAAGAAATTTCATCGTGCAAAACTGAATGTGTTCCAATGGAACACGCAGACTGACAGGAGGACGATTGATGCCTTATCAACTTTCCGATAGCTTATCCATTCGTGCCCGGAATCTGGCTTTTTACGAATTGGTAGCCGAAAAACTCAAAGAGCAGCGAATTTGTTCGCTTCCGCCCTTTAACCAGACCTTTTTCTCCAGAGAGTATGATATTCTCTGGATGAAATGGCCTAATGGCGTGTCTATACATTTAAGCATCTTCAAGGGTCAGCCGTTTTGTTGCCTTGAAATGAGCGTACCGAACGGTATCCCATACCGCAAAGAAATTCCCGTCACCTTTGACGAACTGCTCGACCGTCGTTTGGTCGAAACACACTAAACTAATTTTTCTTTTAATCAGGAACAGCAGCGTGGAAACTGCTGAAACCATGTGTTCCAATGGAACACACGACTACAAAGGGGATAATTTTATGAAAACCGTATCTATCATCAACCTCAAAGGCGGCGTTGCTAAGAC
>NZ_QULN01000055.1 GCF_003481705.1 Butyricicoccus sp. OM04-18BH | reverse complement strand
CCATCTGCGGATAGTGGCGGCGTGGTTTTTATATTTCTTGCCCGTGGACGCGATATAGCCGGAAAGCCGCTCAATGTAGTACGCCCATTTTTCGGGCAGCTCCGCTTGCAGTTCGGAAAGCTCCGTATCAGTCAGAAATACATTCTCATATCTGCCATAGCTGCCGTCGATGGCTTGTCCCTTTAACTCTCCCTCTTTTTCTAACTCTATATCTATCTCTTTCTTTATCTCTATCTCTGGTGGACGAATGTCGGACAAATGTCCGCCATTTGTCCGCGGCGGCAAAAGTGCCTTATTTTCAAGCCTTGCGGCGCGTTTCCGTTCCGCTTCGGTAGAGGATTGACCGATCATCAGCTCGATGTCGGTCATATAAAGCAGCCCGCAGTCAAGCTGCTCCACAAGCCCTAACTGCTGGAAGATGGCTAATGCCCGTTCCACCGTCCCGATTTGGTGACGGGTCAGCGTGGCTATCATCTGGGCGGTATAGGGGATATGCTCGTCAAGCTGCAATCTGCCGCCATTTTTCAGCGATTTTAAGTACAGCTTCAAGAGGATATTGGAATACAAAATCCCGTCTTTCATGTCCTCCAACAGCACAATGGAATCGCTGTCGAAGAAGTTTTCTTTCAGTTTGAGGTAGTAATATTTGCGGTTATCTGCCATTGGCGGTGTCCTCCCTGTGTTTCCATCTCTTAGAGAAATACCGGGGGCAGAGGACGATAATCGCCCGGAAGCTCTGCTTGCAGCCGTGTGTGCAGCCCCGGCAAAGGTCATTGTAGGTAATACGGTTTCGGTGGTTGAGGAAAAAGCTCCATTCCAACCGCCGCTTTTTGCTCATGCGTGGCATTTCTCGCTCCTTTCTGCCGTTTCCGCTGGTATAAGCGGATAGGTCGGTAAAAATGTAGTTTCTCGGTGTCATTTTCGGGGATTTCCTGCGCTGTGCACCCCGTTTCAAAGGTGGGCAGTATTGCGGATAGGGTGCAGGGCATATCCCCGTTTTGGTATCGTTTCGGGGCGGTTTTTAACGCTCATGTTCGTGCTTTTTCTCTCTGTCTTTCTCGCCTTGCAGGATTTGAGAAAGATTGCTTTTCACGGTATGCAGCTCCTTGACACGGGCTTTTTTCTCCCGGTATTCGTTGTAATGGGCGTTCTTTTCGGCGGTAAGCTGCTCGATTTCCGCTTGCAGGGCTTTATGGCTTGGCAGCTTGGAAACGCCATGCGCCCGA
>NZ_QULN01000054.1 GCF_003481705.1 Butyricicoccus sp. OM04-18BH | reverse complement strand
GGGCGCCTACGGCAAAGCGACCCTTGAAGCAGTACCCAAAGACGCTGGATGTGCACAAAATCACTATCGGCCAGCTGTATTGGTGCGACGAAGATACCGCAAACACTCCATACAAGGCAGGGCTGACAGGCTATGCGCAAGGCGTAGCTTTATGCACGGCTGGCTCAGCAGAAGAAAAATGGTGCTCCATCATTTATATAGTACACGCAGGCAAAGGCGTATGGTTCCAGTCTCGCAATCAAGACGGCTGGACAAACTGGGTGCAGTTAGCTAAATGTGAAACACCAGAGATACACGAGCTACCATTGGCTGATAGTATCAATCGCCTTGGCACGGCTGCATACTGGAAAAATGCATTTAATGAAGTAACAGTAGTATTCGATTACGGCGAAAAGTCGAATGACAACTTTATCCCAGATCAGTGGACCCTCATCGCAACACTTCCAGAAGGATTTAGGCCAGTTTTGCAGTCGCAATGGGGAATGTGTAGCGATTCAGGATCTGATAATGTTGTCGCTACATATCGACTTGACTATGATGGTTCCTTGTATTACCGTGCATCTACAGCAGCGGTTAATAAAAAATCACTTGGCGGCATTCGATTTGTTTTCATTGCCCGAAATTAACCCGCGACAAAAGTCGCCTGCATATAAAGTGATTTGTCACTGGCTGTTATCGTTTCACAAATTTCACCGTTAGAGTTAATGATAATTGTAGTCGGTGTGAAACTTGGATAGAGCAGCGCTGGCACGACGATCGTATGATCCGGCCTAAAGCCTTCGGGCAGCACTGCAAAAGGTTCGAAGCCTCGAAAACCACTCGTTCGCATTACTTCTCCGGCAAAAGAAACCACATTTTCTTGTGTGCGAAAGTATTTGCATCCGAGATCGGTATAGCCGTCCACCAAAGGAAAATTATGCACTTCTGGTGACTTACGGGTTGCGAGGGGAAACCAATCGTCTGTTTGCCATTTTTTATTCCATACCGATCGTAAAAACACGTTACCTGCAGAATAGCTATATGCAATTACAGTGCGGCGTGGTCCGCTTATATCATCCATGAGCACAAGATATTGATACTCAGCACCTAGTTCTGGCCGGTCATTGGCATCAAAAAGACGACTTCCTGCATAGGAGAAAAAGCTACAAGATGTCTTACACGCCATCACAGCGTCTAAAATTGTGTCTTTAGAGGCGAACTCTGTACCGTAGTTTATAAGGCGCTTTGCC
>NZ_QULN01000053.1:783-1325 GCF_003481705.1 Butyricicoccus sp. OM04-18BH | reverse complement strand
TTACCCACACAATCCAGACGGTATCTGGCTCTTTTGAACCTCATCTTCATTATACTTCATATCTTTCTTTTTAGCAAGATATTCTTTTGCATTTGTCTTTCCGTATTTCTGGGAAATCAGGCTGACGAATACATCGGTTGCGTCCAGTTCCCCGTCAAACACCGTTGTAACATGAATCTCTGTTTTGTTTTTTGCCATAGGCAGTTATCCTCCATACATGAAAATAGCCAGACAGAGGGTGTCGGCAACGAAGTCCGGCAACGGGCTTCAAAAGACCTTGCAAACAATCTCAATCTGGCGATGGTTACTATTTATACTTTTCTTTTATTTTTCTGTTGTTTTGGTTGTTATAAGGGAGAAAAGCCCGCAGTTAAGGGTTTTTCCCCGGCAACCGGCTCGGCAACGAGATAGCAACAGGGGGTGCAACGGGCTGTCCTTTTCAGAATGGAAGCTCCATCTGTTCTGTGACCTCCACAAAACCGTCCATTGTTTTTTCAGACGGGTTGCCGGAGTCCGTTGCCGGGTTTTCACGCTCCCAGCCC
>NZ_QULN01000053.1:343-773 GCF_003481705.1 Butyricicoccus sp. OM04-18BH | reverse complement strand
GTAACATGAATCTCTGTTTTGTTTTTTGCCATAGGCAGTTATCCTCCATACATGAAAATAGCCAGACAGAGGGTGTCGGCAACGAAGTCCGGCAACGGGCTTCAAAAGACCTTGCAAACAATCTCAATCTGGCGATGGTTACTATTTATACTTTTCTTTTATTTTTCTGTTGTTTTGGTTGTTATAAGGGAGAAAAGCCCGCAGTTAAGGGTTTTTCCCCGGCAACCGGCTCGGCAACGAGATAGCAACAGGGGGTGCAACGGGCTGTCCTTTTCAGAATGGAAGCTCCATCTGTTCTGTGACCTCCACAAAACCGTCCATTGTTTTTTCAGACGGGTTGCCGGAGTCCGTTGCCGGGTTTTCACGCTCCCAGCCCTTTTGTCTGCCGTATTCGGAAAACATTCTTGGATTCGGGAAGTACCGCCAGCCG
>NZ_QULN01000053.1:0-333 GCF_003481705.1 Butyricicoccus sp. OM04-18BH | reverse complement strand
TCTTGGGTTCGGGAAGTACCGCCAGCCGGTAATGCACTGGTTCATAATCTCGTTGATTTCCCGGATTTCCCATTGCTTCGGCTCGTCAAAGGTGTGGTTCAAGGCTTCCTTGTAAAGCTGCTTGGAACAGACCATGCTCCCGGTGTACTTATCAAGATACGCCTGTATCATTCCGGCTTTGGTGTCCTCCGGCATAAAATCCCGCTGGTGTTCTTTGAGATACCGCTGCATGGCGGGGCTGAAAGCCAGCTTGAACCTTCCGCTTCGGTAAATCTCCATCGCTTCTGCCCACATCTGCTCGATATAGGCTCTGGAAGCGGCTTCGTCCTCCAA
>NZ_QULN01000052.1 GCF_003481705.1 Butyricicoccus sp. OM04-18BH | reverse complement strand
CCATGCACGAAGCTGTGAACGGAACCACTGGCAACACGGCCTATGCGTTTTACCGGGCCGGGCTTTTTCGGCGGCTTTTGTTTTGCCAGCTTCTCCCGGGCCTGTTCCAGCTTTTCGCCTTGGGACTCCATACGGAGCTTTGCCGCCGCAGCCTGTTCCTGCTGGCTCTTTTTGCGGAACTTGGACTTCGGGACACTTTGTCCCGAAGTGTCGGAAGCCTCCGGCCCGGGCTGCTCCCCGTTAGGGGCGTGGGCGGTCTGCGACCAAGCCTCCTCCTTGGCCTTATTCGTTTTTCGTTTCATTCTTCATATCCTCCGGGCGGGTAGTCAGCAGGTCATAGATTTCTCCGCGAGGGAACCGATCCACAAACGGGATGGTCACATTTCCATAGAACAACAGCCCCTCGCCGGAATTGCTGTGTGTGATATAGGAAAGCTGGTGCTCGGAAATACCGAGCTGTTTTGCCAGAATGGTACGGTCACTCTGCGCCTGCGAAAGCAGGATCATAAAATCCGTGTTATCCAGAATGTTCTCGATTTCCCGGCTTGCCAAAAGGTCTTTGACGTTCTGCGTCAAAGCAGACGGCACACATCCTTTTTTACGCAGCATTTTCCAGACCGCTACAAAGTAGCTGGCCGTCAGTGGATCGCGGAGCAGAATATGAAACTCGTCAAAGTAGCACCAAGTCGCCGCACCCTCGTGGAAGTTCTGATCCACCGCCTGCGAAACAAACTCATTTGTGATGTGCATTGCAATCTTTCTAAGGTTTTCGCCCATGTTTTTCAGAACGATGCACACCACACGGCTGTCCGTCTTGACGTTGGTAGGATGGTTAAAGAGATTGAGGGAGCCTGTGCAATAAAGCTCTAAGGCAGTTGCCACGCGCCGGGCTTCGAGCTCCGGCTGGCGTAAGAGCTCTTCGTACAAATCCTGCAACAGCGGTGTTTTTGCGGTTTCCAGTCCGAGCGCCTGCTCCCGATACACCAAACGCACACAGCGGTCAATGACCGTCTTTTCAATGGGCTGCAAACCTTCCTTGCCGCCAACCACCAGCTCGCACAGGGACAAAAGAAAATCCGCCTTCATGGAAAGCGGGCTTTCTCCGGCAGCCATATTGAGCTCCACATCCATCGGATTGAGGTGGTGCGGGCTGTCCGGGGCAATCTCGATCACCTGGCCGCCCAGCCTTCGCACCAGCGGCGCATATTCGCCCATCGGGTCAACCACGATGATCCGATCCTGCGGGATGGTAAGAAATACATTCAAAAGCTCGCGCTTTGCGGCAAAGCTCTTGCCGGAGCCCGTAGAGCCCAAATACATCCCGTT
>NZ_QULN01000051.1:557-1411 GCF_003481705.1 Butyricicoccus sp. OM04-18BH | reverse complement strand
TAGCGGACACCGTTTCTTGGGAAAAAGTCCTCAATCAAATGCCCGGTTTGCAGATAGTTCCGCCCCAGTCGGCTGAGGTCTTTCGTGATGACAAGGTTGATTTGCCTGCGCTCAATAGCTCTCAACATCCTCTGTAAATCAGGACGCTCCATATTAAGACCTGTGAAGCCATCGTCCTGATAGACTGCCACAACCTCCCATCCCTGCTTTTCGCAGTATTTTTCCAGCATATCCCGCTGGTTGGCGATACTGGCACTTTCGCCTTGCAGGTCATCGTCCTTTGACAGCCTGCAATAGACCGCCGCACGATAGCCCCCGGCAAGTGCCGAACCGATTGTTCTGTATTCCATTTCGTTCATCATAGCCATTTACCCACACAATCCAGACGGTATCTGGCTCTTTTGAACCTCATCTTCATTATAGCCTATATCTTTCTTTTTAGCAAGATATTCTTTTGTATTTATTTTACCGTATTTCTGGGAAATCAGGCTGACGAACACATCGGTTGCGTCCAGTTCCCCGTCAAATACAGTGGTCACATGAATCTCTGTTTTGTTTTTTGCCATAGGCAGTTATCCTCCATACATGAAAATAGCCAGACAGAGGGTGTCGGCAACGAAGTCCGGCAACGGGCTTCAAAAGACCTTGCAAACAATCTCAATCTGGCGATGGTTACTATTTATACTTTTCTTTTATTTTTCTGTTGTTTTGGTTGTTATAAGGGAGAAAAGCCCGGAAATAAGGGGTTTTCCCCGGCAACCGGCTCGGCAACGGGATAGCAACAGGGGGTGCAACGGGCGGTCATTTTCAGAATGGAAGCTCCATCTGTTCTGTGACCTCCACAAAACCATCCA
>NZ_QULN01000051.1:0-547 GCF_003481705.1 Butyricicoccus sp. OM04-18BH | reverse complement strand
CCACAAAACCATCCATCGTTTTTTCAGACGGGTTGCCGGAGTCCGTTGCCGGGTTTTCACGCTCCCAGCCCTTTTGTCTGCCATATTCGGAAAACATTCTTGGGTTCGGGAAGTACCGCCAGCCGGTAATGCACTGGTTCATAATCTCGTTGATTTCCCGGATTTCCCATTGCTTCGGCTCGTCAAAGGTGTGGTTCAAGGCTTCCTTGTAAAGCTGCTTGGAACAGACCATGCTCCCGGTGTACTTATCAAGATACGCCTGTATCATTCCGGCTTTGGTGTCCTCCGGCATAAAATCCCGCTGGTGTTCTTTGAGATACCGCTGCATGGTGGGGCTGAAAGCCAGCTTGAACCTGCCGCTTCGGTAAATCTCCATAGCTTCTGCCCACATCTGCTCGATATAGGCTCTGGAAGCGGCTTCGTCCTCCAAAATGTGAACCTCCGCCTGCTCCGGGTACACCATGACCGGGATAAAACGGCGGTTGCCTGAACGGTCAAGGGGCAGGAAGTCAAGGGCATTGGAAGTGCCGCCAAACACGCACTGACG
>NZ_QULN01000050.1 GCF_003481705.1 Butyricicoccus sp. OM04-18BH | reverse complement strand
GTTTTGAACATCCATTTATAGAGGTTCGCAACGTCAACCTCGTGCATATTGTTCTTTTCCAAAAGCATCTGTATGAGCTCATAAGTGGCAACAAAGGTCAGCACCATTCCGGCAATCGGCAGGATCACCGTTTCGGAAAGCTGTCGGATCAGGGAGAAAACCCCGGCGTGCCACGCCGCCGGGGTAGTCCCTACCTGTGCCGCAATCTCTCCGACTTGGGTATTGACGGTATCAAAAAGACCTTCGAGGTTCCCTATGATCCCGCCAATCAGAAGCTCTTTGAGCCAGTTTGTGAGCCAGTCGGTGAGAAAATCCATAAGCGCCTACCTTAAAACAGGCCAGACAGCAGAGGGATCAGTGTGGTGCCAATGACGATGATGCCGCCGCCCGCCATGAGCTGTTTTATCCCCAATTAGGTGTAAAACTCTGCTCGATGGCGGGCGGCGGCGTACAAAAAATCTATATGGTGTTTTTAAGAGAACCGTCCCGGCGGGACAGGTCAGGCAGTGACCTGTTCCACCTCTGGGATGGGTTTGAGATTAAAATGAATTTCGATAGAAATGTGTCTTGTTTTATCTTCGTCAATGCGCTCATGCACGACGATTTCTTTGATTAAGCGGTTAAGGGTGGCTGCGTCCAGCTCTGTGATGTTGGCATATTCCTGAATGGCTTCCACCCATTGTTTTGCGTCATTGGCAAGCTGGACTTCATCAGACAGCCGCTTTCTGCCCTCGGACACTTTTGCTTTAAGCTCCGTCTGCTCGGTCTGTGTCTTTTCCAGCATGGTGTTGAAATTCTGCTCACTGATACGCCCTGCAATCATATCCTCATAAAGCCGCATGACCATTTTGTCCAGAACCTCAATCCGTTCCTCGTCCCTTGTAAGGGAGCGTTCCATTGCTTCCCGCTGTTCCCGCTGCTCTGCTTCACAGGTATTGGTCAGGCGGTCGGCAACCGCTTCCCCGTCCATCAGGGCAGCTCTGGCACATTCCCGGATTTTCCGCAGCACATGGCTGTAAAGGGTGTCATAGTCAATCCGGTGCTGGGTGCAGTGGTTCTTTCCAAAGGCGTTGTAGGTCTTGCAGGAATAAATCCGCTGGGGATGTTTTGCGTTTGTGTAGCGTACCGTCAGCGACTTCCCACACTCGCCGCATTTTAACAATCCGGCAAACAGGCTGATTTCATCGGTCTGCCCCGGACGCTGGCGGGATTTCAGCTTGTTCTGCACAATGTCAAAGCTCATGCGGTCAATCAGCGGTTCATGCTGTCCCTCCACCACAATCCAGTCCTCCGGCTTCTTTTCCCCAATTGTGCCGATTTTGAAACGGTAGTCTTTTTTCTGGGAAGCAATCGCACCGGTGTAGACGGGATTCATCAAAAGGTCTTTGATAACGGAGAAGTCCCACATATACCG
>NZ_QULN01000005.1:70214-200585 GCF_003481705.1 Butyricicoccus sp. OM04-18BH | reverse complement strand
GATGTGCAGCTTGCCGATACGGCCGCAGCCAACTACGCCGATTTTCAGAATGCCCATTGGTTTTCTCTCCTTGTAGAAACGTGATTTTTTAATAGATGCGCTGCACTTACTGCTGCAAGTGCAGCGCATGGTATTACGGTTTACTGTGCAGCTGCCTTGCCGTCCATCTGGCTCTTGAGAGTTGCCATGTAGTCCTCGGCGGTAGTGCTGTCGATGACCTTGGTACCACAGTCAACGAAGCTGTCCACCTTTTCGCCGTTCAGATGTGCCACAACGGTCTTAACTGCCTGATAGCCCTGATCGTAACCGCTCTGGGCAACGGTCATGGTCTCGCCGCCATCGAGGATGGACTGTGCTGCGGTGATGTTGCCGTCAAAGCCGATGAAGATAGTCTTTGCATAAGCCGGATTGTTCGCTGCTGCACGAGCGGCCGCGATCGCGCAGTCGTCATTGTGGCAGGCGATGATAGCCAGACCCTCCGGATGGCTCTGCATGATGCCCTCCATGCAGAGGGTTGCCTTGTCCGCTACCGCATCAGCGTACTGCACCTCGTCTGCGAGGAACGTGCCGCCTGCGCCGTCAATGCCTTCCTGGAAACCGGTGCGGCGTGCATCGGCGGTAGAGTCGCCCTGAACGCCCGCAATATAAGCGGCTTCGATCTTGTCCCAGCCGGCTGCCTTCGCCGCCTCGACAGCCTTTTCGCCGCCGCTTGCCGCTGCATCCTTCTGGCCGATGCCGATGAACGAAATCTTCTCCGGTGCATTAAAGTCCGTGTCGATTGCGAAGATGGGCATATCCGTGCCGCTGACGAGCGTCGTCGCCATATCGCCCTGCAGCGGAGCGATAATCATCGCGTCATACTTGCTGGCGTGCAGATCGGTTTCGATCATGTTCTGCTGCTCGTCATAGGCGGTTTCCGAGGTCGCGCCCTTCATGTCGAGCACCGCGCCAGTCTCCTCGGCTGCTTTCTTCGCACCTGCCATCATGTACTGGGTGTATTCGTTCGAAGTGGTCTTGAACACGATGGAAATGTTGTAATTGCCATCACCGCCCTCAGCCTGAGAGCCGCTGCCGCCGGTGGAGCCGGAGGACGAGCCGCCGCAGCCTGCGAGCATGGATGCCATCAATGCGGAGGAAACAAACAGTGCGCCGATTTTCTTCAGATAGCTCATAATAAATTCTCCTTTACAGATCAAAAAAACGTGATAAATGCTGGGGAATATGCTGTGAGATACTGCTGATTTTACGATATTAGAACTGTGCGTATTTTGCAACGTGTGCGCGGGTGACTTCTGCGGACTTCTTGACGTTTTCCTCCTGCGACAGCTCGTAGTATTCCGGACGGAAAATCTCGATGGTGCAGCAGTCGCCGTCAAAGCCGATTTTCTTGAGCGTATCGGCGTAGCGTGCGTGCGGCAGGCAGTCACCCTCGGCACCCGGCCACAGACGCTTTTCGTCATTGTTGTAATATGCGCCGCAGGGCATGTCCTCGGTGCCGTTCAGGTGCCATACGAAAATCTTCTTGCCGTCCGCCTTTTCGAGCGTGTCCCAGCCGGAGCCCATTGCGTAGAAGTGGTACTGGTCGAGGGTGACGCCGACATACGGGCTGTTGACCTCCTCAACGATGGCGTAAGCGTCCTCGAAGCGGTTGATGGTCATGGACGGCTCGCCGCAGAACTCAAGGCTCAGGCGGATACCGTGCGGCTCGCACTTCTTAACCATTTCCTTGAGAACAGCAACTGCATCCTCGCGGATCTCCTTGCGGGTCGGGGTCAGGCCGCGCTCCTTCATGTCCTTGCTCGGTACGACAACGATCATCTGGCAGCCGAGGATGTTGCAGCGGCGGATGATCTCGTCTAGCTCAGCCATCACGGCGTCCTTCTCCTCCTGCGTCTGCTTCATGTTGAAGAAGCACAGCGCATTGTAGGAGAGCATCTTGAGGTGGTGGCTCTGGAACCATGCGCCCATCTCCTCGAGGGTGATCTTGCCGGCTTCCAGATCACGGTTCAGGCACTCCGACTGAATATCAATGCAGTCGAAGCCGTACTTCTCGCACAGCTCGAGGTCCATCATAACACTGTGGTTCTTGCAGAAACGGTCATTTGCTTCATTAAATCCGAGTTTCATAGTAAATTTCTCCTTTTCTTTTCTCAATTAAGTTCTTGGTTAGACTTTATTATACTCATGCGGCAATGCCGATGGGCGAAAACAGAATGTAGATGCCGATCGCCAGAATGATACCGATGATACATACGATATGGCGATACTTCCACGGGGTCAGATCAACTGCACCGACATCGGCCGGAACATATTCCTCTGTGCCGCGGTACTTGTTCAGATACCACATGATGGCAAATTCAACGACGAACAGCACAGCGATGGCGTACAGATAATGAATCGGCTCACCCGAGGTGGGGTAACAGGGCTTGAGGATCATAAACGCGCCGTAAGCGATAACGTGAACAGCGGTGATGACCTTGGGCGCGTACTTCGGTGCCTTGCGGAAGATCAGCGCGCCGAGTACAGTGAACAGGATCGGCAGGGAAACGAACTGGCTCATAGAGTTGAGGAAGGTCGTGATGCCCTGTGCGAACATAACGAACGGTGCCACGCAGATAGCGACTGCACCGGCGCAGGTGCCGTAGATCTTGCCGACCTTGACGCACTGCATATCCGAAGCCTTGGGATTGATGGCAGTTCGGTACAGGTCGAGGGTAAACATGGTCGATGCGGAATTGAGCACCGAGTTGAACGAGGACAGGATCGCGCCGAACAGAACAGCGGCGAAGAAGCCCATGACCGGCTTGGGAACAACGGCGGAAACCAGTGCCGGATAAGCGAAGTCGATCGCGGAGGAACCGGCCGCCGCCAGCTTGTCCTGAATGGACGGCAGGTGGTAAGCGATAACGCCCGGCAGCACCAGATAGAAGAAGCCGATGGTCTTGAGGAAACCGCAGTAGATCGCGCCCTTCTGACCTTCCTTCAGGCTCTTTGCAGCAAGTGCGCGCTGTACAAAGGACTGATTCGTGCACCACCAGTACAGGTTGTTGAAGAACATTCCCGTGAAGATGAGCGGCCACGGCAGAGCCGGTTCAGCGGCATCCCACGAAGCCCATGCGTTGAGCTTTTCGGGTTCGGTTTGTACGAGGTACTTGACACCTTCTACCAGACCGCCGCCGGTGGTCTCGTGACCCAGCAGCGCCAGCGCGAGGAACGGAATCATCAGACCGCCGATGATAAGGCCGATGCCGTTGATGGTGTCGGATACGGCAACCGCTTTCAAACCGCCGAAGATGGCGTAGCAGCCGCCGATAATGCCGATGACGACACACAGGATTGCGACAGCCTGGAACTTGCCGATGCCGAAGATACCGGAAATATCGAAGATATTCTCAAATACAACCGCACCGGAGTAAAGGATGACCGGCAGATTGAGGATGGAGTACATCACAACGATGACGAACGAGAACATCAGCTTGGTGCCGCGGCCAAAGCGTGCTTCCATCAGCTGCGGGATGGTGGTCGTGCCCATTTTGAGGTAGGTCGGCAGGAACCACAGCGCCAGCGCAAACAGCGTGAACAGTGCGCCGACCTCCCAGCCAATCGGGCTCATATTGGAAGCCCAGCCCTGGCCGTTTGTGCCGACAAGCTGTTCTGCGGACAGGTTGGTCAGCAGCAGCGAGCCTGCGATGACAATACCCGGCAGTCCGCGCCCCGCGAGGAAGTATCCCTCGGCGGTGTCGAGCTTGTCATCTCGGGTTTTCCACGCTGAAATGACTGCCACCATGACGGTGAAAAACAGGAAGCTCAGCGCGATCCAGATCATGGAACTGAAAAATGACATTTTGTTTCTCTCACTCTCTTTTGGGGGTTTTTCGATTTTGTGAATGGCCTTGTTCACTTGACAATCACAGAATATCACAGCGGATTTCCGGTTGCAATAGCTTGGGCGCACTATCATTTATCCGTGCATTATCTCGTGATTATGCACATTAACATTGCAATAATTTATGATATCATGCACAAAAACGGCGCTATCATTGTATCGCGGACGATGTGCAGCACAACATTTTCGTGCAGATGTAATATCTGGCGCACGGCAGTATTTTATGATATAGTATAAGTACAGAGAACGCAGGAGAGTGATTTTATGGTAACGATGCAGCAGATTGCTGACCGCTGCGGGGTGTCGCGCGGAACAGTGGACCGCGCCCTGCACCACAAGGAGGGCGTGCGCGAGGAAGTCGCGGAGCGCATCCGCGCGACGGCGCGCGAAATGGGCTATATCTCGAACCGCCTCGTCATGCAGCAGACGCAGCAGTGGAAGATCGGCGTGGTGCTCCACTCCGGCCATTCGCCCTTCGTGCAGATGCTGTGCGAGCTGTTCGAGAGCTTTTCCGAGCGTGAGCTTCTCCCGAACATCACGGTCATCGTGCGCGCGATGCAGGATATGGATGTGCAGCATCAGCTGACGCTGATCGATGAGCTGGTAACAACCGAGCACATCGACGGCCTCGCGCTCATGCCGCTCGCGAATACGCTCGTGCGCGACAGGATAAACACGCTCAGCGAGCAGCAGGGCATCCCTGTCGTGACATTCAACACGGATATCACCGACGCGAACCGCATCGCCTATGTCGGCGCGGACAACATCGCGAGCGGCCGCGCCGCCGCTGCGCTGCTCGGCATGGTCATGCAGGGGCACGGCAGCGTGCTGCCGATTCTGGGTCAGCGCAGCGGTCACTATGCCGACTCGCAGCGTTTTACCGGCTTCAGCACCGAAATGGCGGAGAGCTTTCCGGATATCCGGGTCCTACACCCGGAATGCTCGTTCCTCGACGAAAGCCTTTCCGAGCGCATCGCTATGCGCGCCATTCAGTCGGACAGCGAGCTGCGCGGCATCTATCTGACCTCCGCGGGACGGGAGGGCGTTTACCGCGCCGTGCACGCTGCACACCGCAACGAAAAGCTGCACATCGTCGTTCACGACATCACCGAGGGCAACATCAAAATGGTCAAAAACGGCACGGTCGATTTCATCATCGGGCAGGACGTCAAAACACAGGGCACGCTCCCGATTCGCCTGCTCTACGACTACCTCGAGCGGCACCAGTTTCCCAGAGAGCGCATGAATATGACGGATATTACGATTAAATTCCGCGGGAACGTGTAAAAATTCATGCTATTGGGAAATAGATTGCAAGACCATAAAAAGAGCGTACAGCAATTTCATGCTATACGCTCCGAGACTGTCGAAAAACCTCGTTTTTTCGACAATCTGAAAGGAGCAGCCATAGACTGCTCCTTTTTCATGCCATTCGGCGTATTTGGTTTTACTTTTGAACGATCTTCTCGCACCAGCGCTGCATGATTGCGGCGATCTCGGCACGAGTTGCGGTGCCGGTCGGGGCAAGAAGACTGCCGCCCTTGCCGTTCAGCACGCTACATCAAGGAATGATGTGGGCAGGCGGCGTTTTTCTTATCCAATCTGCACGACAACCGACCTCCGACTTTGTGGGAATTCCATATTGTGACAATCTTCGGAAACCGATATAATAGAACTGTAAAAGCATAGGAAACAAAGCGGCATTCGATCAGCGTCAATACTCCTCCGGATGCCGCTTTCCGCAACAGTCGGAAAGGAGGGACTGTTATGACCGAACTGATGCTGAAGCTTGCCGCGTTCCTTGCGATGGTGATCGACCATGCGGCGGCGTGCCGTCTGGACAGGGTGTTTTTTCCGGGGTTTAGCAAGGTGTATATGATTTCCAGAGCAATCGGACGCATGGCGTTTCCGATTTATGCCTTCTGTCTGGTCGAAGGATTCCGCCACAGCCATGATCTCCGCCGATACGGCGGGCGTCTGCTGCTGCTCGGGGTCATCTCGCAGCTTCCGTATGCGTTTACGCTCAACCGCGGGTATCTCGAGCCCGCGTTCGGAGAGGTGTTTCCCATTAACCCGAGTCGGGCGTTCCGAAGCTTAAATATTCTGTTTACGCTGTTTATCGGGTTGGTTCTGCTGGTTTTCTTTCGTAAAAAGCCGCTGGCGCGGGTGATTCAGTCCAAAGGGCTTGCGGTGCTCCTGCTCGCCTGCGGCGGCTTCGCGGTCTATACGGCGGAGCCGGAGTTTGACTCGCGCTTCCGCCGGCTGTGCACCGTGCTGCTCCTTGCCTCGGCAATCGCGGTCGCGCTGCTGCACGTTTGGCGAAAGCACCTAGCCCTGCGGGATTGGCTCGCGCGGTTTGCGGTGCTCGTGTTTGCTGTGCTGCTGTTTGAGCGGTATCCGCTTGCGCATCTCCGGTGCAACATCGACTACGGTGTATGGGGAATTTTGCTGATTTTGTGCCTGTCGTATGCCGAGAGCCGATGGAGCCGCGCGCTTGTTGTTTTACTCTGGGGTGCGCTGTTTTATTCCTCGCTCGGTATGCCGGATTGGGGTTCGATCTGCGGCACGGCGGCGGCAGCGCTCCTTCTGTTGCTGTACAACGGCGAGCGCAGCCGGAAACCGCACCCGAAGCTGAACAAAGCCTTTTATGCGGCGTATCCGCTGCACCTCGCGGTGATCTGGGCGATGGTGATTGCAGCGAAAGGTCCGCTGACGCAGCTCAAGCTGTTGAAGTATTATTTGTAAATCGCAAAAAACAGACCGACAGAGTGAATGTCGGTCTGTTTTTTGCAGGCTTTAAGCGGAAATCAGCGCTTTCAGCTCGCTTAGCGTCATGGAAACCACATCGCCCTCGGCGGTGAGTGCGACCAGCTTGCACCGCGCATCGGTATCGGCGTACTGCTCCTTCAGCTCTTTCGGAACGGAGAGTTCTGTTTTCTCCGTACGGAATTTCATGGAAGCTGCCGTCAGTTCGATATTCTTGGTGACATTCGCAACGGTGATGGTGTAGCTGCCGTTCCGATTGTTCACGACCGTCAGCTTGTTCTCGTTGCCATCGTTGCTGATCGTAGCGAGGCAATTCTTGCCGTTTACCGTGAGTGCGGTGAGATACGGTCCGCTTACCGGTGCTACGGTGAAGGTGACCGTGCCTCTTGCGCGAATCTGATTCTCGTTGCCGTAATCATTCGGGGTCTTCTTCACATCGCTTACGGTGTAGCCCTTGTCGCTCTGCGGAATCGAATACAGCGTCAGCGGCGTCTCAAACGCAACCGCAACCGTGGTATTCTCGTTCAGATTTTCGATGGTGAGCGTGTTGGACAGGTTATCCTGAACCGTGCCGTTGACCATCCACTTCTCTACCATGTAGTCTGTTCCCGGAGTGACAGTCAGAACGACCTTCTTGCCCTTCTCCACCTGAATACCGGATTCGGAGGAGGCGTCGATGGTCTGAAGTGCGTCGCCATAGCCAGCCTGAGCGGTCAGCGTGCCATTTGCGCCGCAGACCGTTTTCAGCGTAACAAGCTGGCTTGCCGCAAAGTCTGCTGCAACTGCGTGACCCTCGGTTACATCGTCCAGCGTCAGCGACAGACTGCTGTTGCCCTTGGTTTCGCCGTCCAGCGTCCAGCCGGTCAGATACTGGTTTGCATCCGGTACTGCGGTGAGGACTACATTGTCGTGACGGCTTACCGTCAGCTTGCCGTCCGCGATTTTAGCGTCCTTGCCGTTTACCGTTGCGGTGACATGGCCCAGACCGGTCGTGCTGAGCGTAATATCATAGGTCGGAATCGGTTCAAATGCTACATATACCGTTGCTTCATCGGTCAGATTGGTAATGGTGTAGCTGTTCTGCTCGGATGTCGTTCCGGTGATTGCGGTCGTGCCGTCAGCCGCCGTATACCAGCCCTTGACCTGATAACCGTCCTTCGGCTGTGCCGTAAAGACGATGGTCGAGCCGGCAGGCTGCTCTGCGCCGGAGTCGAACGCATTCGTGCCGTTCGTTGCGGAGAAGTTCACCGTATACGACTTGCGGACGATCTTGACCCGCACATCCATGCCGACATCGTGCGTTACCTCATGGGTAAAGGTCGTACCGGTTTCACCATCCTGCTTGCTGCCGTTCACATACCAGCCTTCTACCTCGTAGCCGTCATCCAGACCGGAAACGGTAAAGGTGATGGAACCATCGGTGGTCGGCGTGGTGCCGCTTTCAAAGTTGGTTTCCGTGCCGCTGTTCGGCTTGAATTGCGCCGTAAGCTGTGCCTTATGCGCCGCAGCATTCGCGCTGTCTGCCTGGAAGCCGTAGGTCACCTGCTTGCCCAGCGGGTCAAACTGAACTTCAACCTTCTGCGTAGTATTTACAATGTCGTTTGTAATGGTAAGCGTCGGCTGGCTGCCCTGCTTTTCGCCGTTGAGCTGCCATCCGCCGGTCTTATAGCCGGTCTCCGGCGTTGCGGTGAAGGTAACGACCGAGTCGCGGTAAACCGTAAGTGTACCAGCGGTGGAGTCGGTCACCTTGTAGCTGTCCATGTTCTTGCGGGTGACAGTCGCCGTGAGCGTGCCGTCCGTGCCGCCGTCCGTGTTCGGCGTCTTGTCGATGACAGACCAGTTGACCGTAGTGGTCGGGATTGCCGACCAGACAGGCTTGATGGTCTGGTTGCCCTGCACCTTGCTGATGGTGTAGGACTTGTTATCGGTTGTAGTGCCGTCGCCGTCGGTGTATTGCGGAGCGGCTCCGGTAATATCGCCGACCTCGTAGCCCTTACCCGGTGCCAGCGTAACGGTCAAGTCGGTGTCGAAGTCTACATAGTTGCCAGTCTTCAGCGTGGTATTTGCCTTGCCGTTTACAGTGCCCTTGACCGTAACGGTACCGCCCGTAGCGGTCTCAATCGTTACCTTAGGCTTTTCCACAAAGGTTGCAGAGAAGATAGTGTTTGCGGTGATTGCAGCAATCTCCACCTTTTGTTCACCGTTCACCTTGCCGGCATTCGGTGTACTGGTGTTTCCAGTGCCCCAATCCGCCTTTACATCCGTTGCAACATAATTATTGCCCGGCGTTGCGGTTACGGTTGCCTTCGTACCGGAGTAGACATATTTTGTGCCGTTTTCCTCTTCCGGCTTTACCTCTTTATCTTTCAGCGTGTATGTTACGCTGAACGTGCCGATTTCCGGCGATTCCGGCGGTGTAATTGCTACCGTAGGCTTCGGCCGAACCACCATGTTGACCGTAGTTGCCGTGGTCAGGCTGTCGATGGTGTAGGTGAAGGTTTTGCCGTTGCGGACTGCCGCTACCTCGTTACCGTTTACCTTCCAGCCTACGACCTCATACGCGGTCGGCTCTTCATAGGTAAAAGTGATGCTGCTGTAGGTCGTGCAACCGTTGCCACTCTGAATTTCTGCACCGTTTGCGGTATACTTTGCGGTCAGCGTGCCGCCTCCTGCAACGGATGGGTTCTTCTCATTTACGATACCGAAAGATACCTTTGTCGGCGTTGCGCTGTCGTTGACCAGTGCGCGTACCCAGATATCGCATTGCAGATTGCGAATCGTGTAGCTCAGTCCGGTAGCGCTCGTGTTGCTCCAGTCGCCGTCTGGCTTGGTCTTGTACTGCCAGCCGGCAATGCCCATTGCGGAGGACGGCTTCGCGGTCAGCGTAACCGTAGAGCCCTTTTCGCCCTTGCCTTCGGTCAGACCGGTCGTTTCAAAGCTCAGAGCAACAATCTTGTCCGTATTTTTCTGGTCTACAGCGGAATAGTGTACGGTGAACTGTGCCGTCTGCTCAAAGGTTACACTGACCGTCGTATTCGCGGTGATGGTCAGCTTCAGCTCGTTGCCGCTGAAAACAGTGCCGTCCGTGTTCTTCTGGGGTTCGGATGCGTCTGTTCCGCGTTTGACCGTCCACTGCTTTACAACATAGCCGGTCTTCGGCGCTGCGGTAAAGGTAACCTCGGTGCCGCTGAGCACGTAACCAGCTGTCAAAACGCCGCCTACTGTAGCAGTGACAGTGCCGTTACCGTCATTGCTCAGTGCCGATACCGTGTAGAACTGGTTGGAGAATTCAACTTGTACATCCAAAGCACCATTCAGACTGGAAATGGTCAGCGTCTTTTTATCATCGGAGAGGGTGTAGTCATCAGTGCTTTTCGTCACTTCAACACCGTTCACCGTCCATTTCCAAACCTGATAGTTTTCTTCCGGCGTAGCGGTGAAAATCACATTGCTGCCGCTGGCGATCTGGGCACCGCTGTTAAAGGAGGTCGAATAATCGCCTTGATAACCCTTCAATGTGCCGTTGTTACCATTGGAGTAGGTTACCGTGTAGGCATTTGCCTTCACAAGCACCATGGAGCTTTTCAGCGTAGGCGTGTACTTGGAGAAGAATTCCGCCTGCTTGTTGGTAAATTCGGGAATGCTTTCATCGTAAACCACGCTGACATTGTATACACCGGCGGTCTTATCGGTCGGCATACCCTCTGTCTTGAACAGGTCTGTATAATTATCACCAATTACAAAACCTGGATTTCCATCCTTGTCCGTAAAGGTAATTTGACCATCCTGCGCCGTGGGAGCCGTAATCGTGATCGGCTTTTTGCTTACGGTGATATACTTGCTGGCCAGCAGCTTATCGTCTGCTGTAGCGGTAATGCGATAGGTGCCCGGAACCAGCGTTTTACCGGATTCCCAGTCTGCCACTGCGATAGTCGCGCCAACCTTGTAGGCGGCGTAGGTGACGGACTTGTCTGCACCGGAAGCACTGCCGGAGCCGTTGCTAATCGTTACGCTCTTGAGGCTCGGAGAAATCGTTTCGCCATAAGTGCAGTCGCGCACCTCAATCTCATAGAGATCGTCTGCCGCCTTGGCATAGTAGGTGACTGCGCCGCTGCGCGAAGCCGCCGTCTCGCTGTTGCCGCCGAAAATCGCCACAATGCTGTAAACGCCCGCCTCGCTCGGTGTCCAGCTGTAGGAGACCTTGGGGTCTCCGGGGGATTTGCTTACCTGCTGGCGCGTCACGCTGCCGGTGGTCGTGTTCGTGATTTCAAAGGTGACCGTGCCGTTGGCTGCGGCGCCGGTGTCCGTGACATTCACGTTGGCGGTCAGCGTAACGGGCTCGCCCTTTACCTGCTCCTTGCTGCCGGAGACCGTAATCTCCGTTGTTACGGCAGCGCCGGGCTTGAACAGCTTGCCTTCGCCGTTCTGATACAGCCCCGTCACCAGAGACAGGCTGGTGTAGGTGTTTCCATTCTTCGAGTAGTAGGTGCCGTTCCGCTCGTAGATGGTGAGCGTAGTCGGAGTCTCGTCTTCCGTAGTATAGGTAAGAACCGTATAGTCGCCCTCGGTCACATAAACGGGCGTCAGGCTGTCTTTACGATAGGTATTGGCAGCATCGCCGATGGTGTTCGCTGCTGTCATTTCAGTGGTCGTACTATCGCTATTTTTGCGATAATACTTGTCATCCTTACGATACAGCGTCAGTGTTTCCGTTTTTCCTGATTCACCGGCAACACCGGTTGCGGTGTACACCGTATAGGTTGTTCCGTTGATTTCTTCGGCCTTCGGCGTCCGCTTGAAGCCTTTATCGCTGATCTCATACGCCTTTCCGTCCAGTGTTATGCGATCCGTTGCGGCGGTCAGAGGCACAGCTGTGCCAGATACGGTATATACACCGTTGGCATTCGATTCAGCACCCGCCGTCAGCCCCGTATAATAATGATAGCCAGTACTGTCACTGCCGCCGAAAACATCGCCTGTGATTTTATCGTCTTCAGTGTACGCATTTTTATACTTCTGGTAGGTTGCATTCCCCTGTTTATACTCTGCCGTGACAGTTTTCTTCGTCTCGACAGTAGTTTCATGGGTTGCATTGCCGCCGGTACGGCTGGTTCCCAGCTCAGTTGTGCTGCTCGCCTTGTCGACCGTCAGTTTGACCGTATTCGAGTAAACCACCGACGATTTTTCCGTCTTCATATTGGTCTGCGAAACGATGCAGCGGTATTCGGTGCCGCTCATGCTCTTCGTGGGATTTTCGACAGTCAGATTCGGCGTGTTCTGGTTCAAATCGGTCCAGCGTCCGCCGTCCGTTCTGCTCTGTCAGCTATAGGTAACGCTCTTTGCTCCTCCGGTCGGGGTTGCAGAAATGGTAAATACAGCATCGGTACCGGGGCGAACGCTCGTACTCTCCGGTTGCTGCGTAATTTTCGGCATATCGCCGTCCGACAGCGTAGTGACCGCCAGCGGATCGGTATAATCCGTGGATCTTCCGTCTGTGCCGACCGATTTGAGCACATACTGATACTGCGTGCTCGGCTGTACTTCGGTATCGGTCAGCGTGTATTTGCCGTCCTTATCGGCTGCCAGACCGCTCACCGTGCCCAACAGGGCATACTTCGTGCCGCTGGTGTTGTTCGGCATATAGCGGTAAACCTGATACTGCGCTGCCGTGCTAAAGCCGCTCTCCCACTCCAGGGTCACGCTGTTGGTGGTGACTTCCTTGGCTTCCAGATTCTGCGGCTTGCTGGGCGGCTGCTTTACGTTCTGCACCAGATAGCTCAGCACCGGAACATTGTACGAAAGGCCGCCGGTCTTCAGCGTGGTCTCCCAGCCGACAAACTGCCACGAAAAGCCGTATCCTTCTGTGCTCTTCGGCAGATCGTGCACGGTGCCGCTGCGCTCGATGCCCTCGGTGGAGATACTGCTCGTGCTGCTGCCGGTGGATGTGCCGCCGCTCAGACCGAACTTAAATCCGCCCACACCGGCGCCGGCTTTGGCATCAACATTAAAGGTAAGCTCCTTCGTGTTGGTCTTCGTGGTGTCGAACGCTACGGACTGGGACTTGGAGCTTTCGCCGGCCTCGGTTGCAAACCAGCCGCCGTTGGTGCCCTTGTTGGTGGTCACGGCGTTCTTGAGTCCAGTCGTCGTGCTGCGGTAGGTGGAGGGCTGACCCGCCGTGGAGGCGATAATGTCGCTGCCGATCTGGGGATCCCCGCGCTGTCCGGCCGCCGCGTTATACTCCGAGAGCGGAATGGTTTTGTAGATCGGCGCGTCCGCTACCGTGATATCCATCGTGCTCTTGGAGCCGTCCGCCGACGTGGTGTTATAGTGATAGACCGTGACCGGAATGCAGATCAGCACCACGGCGCTTTCCGCCTGCTCGGTGGAAAAGCTGTTTGTCATGGTAAAGCTCTTCTCAATTTCAATGGAGTTGTTCCACTCGGCTTCAAACGCGGTTTCAAACTCAAATCCGCCCAGATCGACTACGCCGCCAAAAGAGAAATCCTGCTCAAAGGAAACATAGGCGCCGATTCGGTTCGCGGTGCTGGTGCCGGAGGAGGAGCCGCTGCCCTTAGAGAAGGAGATTGCGGTCTCGCCGGCGTTGTTGTACTCAATGTCCTCGAAATACGGGGGCGCTTCCATAACGGCCAGCACCTGCGGGTCATTATAGGCGTATTCCTTGCCCTGATAGTCCGCAATGAGGCCGTCATTGTCGATGTCCGGCGCCGCCAGCGCGATTTCGGCGATGCCCCAGGCGTTCATACCCCAGCGGCAGCTGCGCAGACCTTCACCGGGATCGCCGCTGGCGTCATCCATGGCGTTCTTGCCCTTGCCTGTATGTTGATACGGACCGGTTGCTTTGCTGCTCTCATAGTCAGACGGCTTGTAGTAATAGCCGCCGATGTTGACCTTTCCGTTGCCGTCTCCGGACGATACCGTAAACAGGATCTGCTCACGACCCGCCGCGTTGCCGTCAAAGTTGCCGACGATCGGCTGGTTGATGATCTTGCGGTCCTTCAGAACATTATCCAGACCTTGTGTCTTTGTATCTGCGCCGTCCAGCGTTCCGCTTTTGGAATTGTATTTGAAGATCTGACCGCGGATAACGATATACGGCACGGTGCCGCGTCCGTCAAACCGCACGATACCCAGCGAGCACGGGTTCATATACTGCAAGTACGAATCCTGCTCACCGACCCAGTTCGTATTGTTGTCGCCAGCCTGTTTCACATAGAAGCCGGTCTGGCAGGATACGCTGTTATGCTCCGACGTGTCCACCTTATAGCCGTTGCCGGTGTATCGGGTGATGACTGCGAAATAGCCTTCGTCATGGAAGTTATCGTCATTGTCGTTGTCGTCTGCACCGACACCGGCGGTGACGATCTCCATCGCGCCGTCATGGTCGATATCCTCCGCGCGGCTTGCCGCGGCGCGCAGATGCCAGCCGGTATCGTGCTTGTTGTCCGGCTGATTGGCGGCGTACACATGGCTGAACTGATAGTGCCAGACGGTCTCCCAGTTACCGTTGCCATTCTTGGACAGCACCATGACAACCGAGCCGCGCTCGCCGACACCGTTCTCACCATACAGATTGCCCAGCGAAACGGTGACGATCAGCTCGCCCTTGTTGTCCGCTTTGCCGTCCAGATCCGCCGCTTCCAGATGTACCATGGCGGTGTTTTCTGCGATACGCTGCTGACTGTCTTTGTCCAGAAGCTGAATGTCATTCAGCGTCTTGCCGAAATAATTCTTCAGCGTTTCGTCAGTGCCGATGTTCAGTACATTTTCACCGCCGTGATAGTCTCCATTATTGCTTCTGAGCATCAGATTGCCTTTTGCCGGATCATAAAACACCACGGTTTCCTTGCCGTTGCCGTCAAAGTCACCCGCCGTGATAGCGGTATAGCCCTCGGCGTTGTAGCCGCTCAGCTTGCTCATCCAGCTGTAAGCGTCGTTTGCGTCAGAGCCTCCGTACTTGATACTGCTGCTGCTGCCAAATTGACCCGAATGGTCATCAAATACATGCAGCTTCATTTTGTAATCGTTGCTGCCAGTATCACGCGCAGCACCCCAGTACGCAACTTTATCATCGCGTCCGCTGCCATCAGGGTCATAAGCCACCGCACTGACATAGCGATAGGGCGAGCTCTCACCTTTATCGATCTTATTGCTCATCGCCGACGCGGTCGAAAACTTCGTGCTGTCCAGACCGGCGTAATAGTCGCTCGAACTGAATACGCCGCCGCTCGCGCCTTTCAGAATGCTCGATTCGTCAAAATCGTACACGCGGCTGCTATAGTAATTGCCGCTCGACTCCAGGATACTGATCTCCTTGGTGGGGTTCAGATTGCCCTTGATGTCTTTGCTGTTGCCAAAGGGCTGCTTGCCGTCGTCTGCTTTAAAGCTGTCCGGTGTAGACAGATCAAATCCGTATTCATCCGTTGTGGCAGCGTCTTTGTTGTCCGCCAGCGCTACCGTCGGCAGCATACTCAGGCACATCGCCAAACTCAAAAAGAGCGCAAGAGCCTTTTTGCCCAAGCGGGTACCTGTCGGGACATATGGGATTTCATATGCCATTTTTGCTTTCTCATATTTTCTCCTCCTTGGAGTCTATTTCCGGCTGCTTTCGCAGCAATCAGACAAGTTGTTCCAGTATTTTCGCGAAATACCGCAGCTTGGCGTTGTGCGCGTCACCGCTGTCCTCCGCGAATTTCATCTCTGCAATGTCGAACAACAGGCAGCCGCAATGTCCCGGCTGGGTCGGAAAGCAGATAATTTTCAAATACGTGTCGATCTCCGGGCTGTGAGCGATCAGCTCCAGTGTTTCACCGTAGAGTGCGGCGCGTTCGTAGCTTTTCAGCCACTTGCTGTCCATGTTGGGAAACACGCTATGGAACGAGCGCCCGATCAGCTCATGCAGCGGCGTCTTTTCCAGCCGCGCAAGCGCGGGATTGGCATATCGAAAAATCCAGTCAACAGCGTTTTTGTCATCATCGAGCACCATTTCGATATCGGTGAACGCAATCGGCAGCGCATCGAAGCAGCGGTACTGTGCGTGCAGCTCATCATGGGGCACAGGCAGCGTTTCGCTGTCCAGCGTACCGATCAGCCGAGCACGCTTTTCGGCCAGTGCGGCGGTCAGCTCCTTTTTGCGGCGGGCAACATAGCCGAGCTGTTCGCCGTTGTTGAGGTTTACTTTGTCCGTAATGTCGTGTATCGCCATCACCGATACCAGCCGGCTGCGGTGCACCTTGAGGAACGAGTCGCCTAGAGTGCTTTCCAGCCGCTCCAGCGAGATCAAACTCTTGTAGACCTTACCGCCGGAGGTGTGTATCTCCGCCATGTTTTCGTGCATTTGAATATACAGGATCGTGCGGATATCGATCGAAAGCTTCTTTCGATCGTAGGTAATGGTGAGAAAATTTGTTTTTTGCAAGCGCTTCGCATCCTTTCTGCTGCCGATGAGGGACGGATACTTTGCTCACCGCATCGACCAAAAATCTTACTGTAATTATAGATGAACGAAACCGAGGTTTCAAGAGGAAAATTTGCAATTCGCATAATATTGATGTCTATTCGCCACATATAATCCGGCGGAGACCTGCTGTCCCGCAACACCATTCTTAGTATACCGTTCTTGTGGAACCTGTAAATCATCCCAAAGTATGAGAGGGAAGGGGACAGACGAATAGTACAGGGAATGTCCCATCACGCAGTTCAAGAAAATCGAAAAGAAGAAAATGGGACAGCTGCATTGGGGGTGAAGTCCAATGCAGACAGCGCTGATAACGAAGCAATTCAAAATTAGCGCATAAGGGCCGTAAAGACACGAATCCCCTGCTGAGAATATTTCTCGGCAGGGGATTTTCGTACATCGCCTATTTGAGCAATCTCCGCTATCATAGAATCACAAAACAAAGCGGAGGTTGTTACAATGGAAAAATTCATAACGGACGAACACACAGGACTTACGAACTGGTCGGAGATTATTATCTGGTTGCCGGTGATGAAGAACCGGAGCTGGAACCAATCGGCATCTACGGTCAGCGCCATCGGCGCTATCTATCGCTGCAACGGATCTCAGAGGTTCCGTGTTCATTCGTCGGCGTTACATTTGCATTTTTGTTTGTCGAAAGCCGTGTTTTCTCGTCTTTTACTCCATGCGGAGCGGCCGGAGCGCCTCGTTTACCTGCTCGATATTGCGGACAACGCGGTCTTTCTGGCGGATGGCAAGGCTGACATACAGCGAATCGATCAGCGAGAACTGTGCAACACGCGGCGAAACAAAGAGCTGGTCAGGCGAATAAAGCTCAAGACAGAGGTCGCTCGATGCTTTGAGCGGGGTGTCTGGGAAGCCGGTGATGCCGATGGTCTGCGCGCCGTGCTCTTTCGCCGTACGGACGGCGGAAACGATCTCACGTGTCTTGCCGGTGTGCGAGATCGCGATCACGGCGGTATTCGGCATACACAGGCTTGCTTGAATCTGCATCAGATGCGAGTCGGTCAGCGACACCGCACGGAAACCGATGCGCATCAGACGGATGTAGAAGTCCTCTGCGATGGTGCCGGATGCGCCGACACCGAGAATGAGGATGTTTTCGGCGCGACTGAGCACATCGACCGCCTGCTCGATCTTCTGGAAGTCGAGCAGCTGGAGCGCACGCTCGAGCGTGTCGATGTTGCGGCCAAACACGCTCTCGGAAATGGTCTGAATACTGTCGGTTTCGGACAAATCTTCGAATATTGTTCGAACTGATTTGGGCGAATACTTCGCGAGCAGCAGCTTCATCTCGCTGAACCCGGCGCAGCCGAGGATCTTGCAAAATCGAATAATACTCGATTCTGCGATGCCCAGCTCGGCGGCCATCTGCTGAATGCTGATCGAGGTAATATGTACCGGATCGGCTATGATATGGTCGGCAATCCGCTTTCCAACCTTGGAAAAAGTCGCATATTGCGACTGAATTGCAGCATAAACGTTTTTATCCATACGCTCACCTTTTATCTGTGTCATATTATGTTTTCATTGTAACACAATTCTTCCGGTTTGTGAAGGATGCACAAAAATGAACATTATTCTTTTTACAACATGAATTATTGAATTTTATTCCGCTCAGTGCTATACTTGTAAATGTTCGGTGGAACGGACTTCCACTGAAAGGGTATAGCGAGAGACGAGTCCGGACAACGTCTCAAAGGCAGACCCACTCCCGATGCGCCCGGCGCACCGGACGGTCTGTATCGCTGCAACTGGTAAGAAAAGAAAAATAAAAAAGGACTGAGCAAAAACCATGGGCAAATCCAGCAACCCGACTTTCGCGGGTGATAAGGAATTTGAGAAGATCCATCTCAAAGAAAAGTTTTCCTACGGCCTCGGCGACGTTGCCTGTAACGTTGTCTACGCCCTGACAACCTCGCTGCTGATTTACTTCTACACCAACGTAGTCGGCATCTCCGCAGCAATGATCGGTACCATCATGCTGTTCTCGCGTTTCTTCGATGGTATTTCCGACGTACTGATCGGTCACCTGGTTGACCGCACACATTCCAAGCACGGCAAGTCCCGTGCATGGATCCTCTGGATGATGATTCCGTACGGCATCGCAGCAATCCTGCTGTTCACCGTTCCGCCCGCAACCCCGATCGTCAAGGGCATCTACGTTTTCATTACTTATAACTTCTGCACCACCGTTGTTTACACCGCACTGAACCTCCCGTATGCAACGCTGGCAACGCTGATGACCCGCGACACCGACCAGCGCGCCGTTGTCAACCTGTTCCGTACCGGTATGTCCGCCCTCGGCAACATGGTCATCACCGCCATTACCTTCCCGCTCGTCACCCGTCTGGGCGACACCCAGCAGGCATGGATCGAGGTTTCCATTCTCTACGCCATCGTCTCGATCATCATGCTGTTCATCTGCTTCAAGAACTGCCACGAGCGCGTCAAGGAAGAAACCAAAACCAAGGACGGCAAGAACGTTCCGCTCTGGATGGGCATCAAGCTGTGCGTGACGAACAAGTATTTCATCATGTTCTTCATGCTCGCCGTGTTCCTCTCCTTCTATGAAGCCGTCACCGGCACCTGCAACGCTTATTACGCGCAGTACATCCTCGGCAACCGCGACCTGCTCGGCGCACTCGCGTCCTTCGAATCCATTCCGCAGATCGTCACCGTTCTTGTCCTCTCCCCGTTCATCGCCAAGTTTGGCAAGCGCAATGTCGCTCTCATCGGCGCAATCGTCGCCGTTATCGGCACGGTTTCCCTGTTCATCAACCCGAGCGCCCTCAATCTTGCGCTGTTCGCCTGCGTCATGCGCGGCATCGGCAAGGGCTGCTTCCGCGGCGTAAAATACTCCATGCTGGCTGACGTTATCGAATACGGCGCATGGAAGAGCGGCATCCGCGTACAGGGCCTGATGGTTTCCGCAACCACCGCCGGCCAGAAGTTCGGCTCCGGCATGACGAGCGCGATCTTCGGCGCCCTGATGAGCCTCGTAGGCTTCGCCGGCACCGTAACCATCAATGCCGCACAGTCTCAGATGCTCATCGCCATCTACATCATCGGCAACATCATCGCCTGGGGCGGCATCGGCGTACTGCTTCTGTTCTACAAGCTCGATAAGATCTATCCGCGCATTATCACCGAGATGAAGCAGCGCGAAGCTGCTGAGGCAGAAAAGGCCGCTGCAAACGCATAACTCCGACAGACTCTGACACTCACTAATCATCTTTTTCTTCCCTTATATGGCAACAGCCGGCGGAGTCATGTATTCTGCCGGCTGCCCCTTATTTCGCATGGCCCTATCCCGGCGCATAACAAACTTGAAAGGCGTGTAACAAACAAATGGAAACTATGTCCTATGAAAACCGTATCGCCCTCGGCAATCTGGTACCGACGCTCGGTCAGTTCAAGGTAATGGATAAAATTCCGCAGTACCAGCAGTGCGAGGTGCACAATCTGGTCGAGGCACCGGCTGAGGTGCCCGAGGTGCTGCGCCATGTCGTGTTCAACATCGAACGCGGCCAGACGCTTCACGAAACCATCGACTTTCTCAATATGTGCCCCGACCTCAAAAACATGGACATCATCTACGCCAACGAGCTGGATGACGGCGCGGTCCGTTCGGGCAACTGCAACGTGGCGTATGAGATCGCCAAGTCCATCGGCATGAACTATGCCTATGGTCTGGAGTTCATCGAGCTGGTAAATCCCGAGGACAACAAGGGCTTCCACGGCAACGCCCTGTTCTCCCGCTGGCCCATCCGCTGGGCGAAGGTCGTTCATATGCCCGAGCAGTACAACTGGTACTACGACCGCCAGAAGCGCATCGGCGCACGTGTCGCCATCGTCTGCTCGCTCGACATCGGCGGACGCGAGGTCGGCGCGGTCAGCGTTCATCTGGAGAACCGTGCGGACAGCGAGGGCCGCGCAGCGCAGATGGCAGTCGTATATGATGAGATCCGCCGTTCGTTCGCGCCGGACACGCCGGTCATGATTGGCGGCGACCTGAACACCAACACCTTCGACGGCAACGATATTCCGGGCTTCACCGCGCTGTTCAACGACCCGGAGCGCCTCGCGAAGCACATGGCGGCGGTCGAGAAATACGAGCGCGTCCTGCCGCAGGCCGAGGAAAACGGCTTCTCCTACCGCGAGTTCAGCAGCATCGAGGGCACGCGCCGCAAGCCGATGCCGGGCGGCAAGAGCATGCTGCTCAAGCTGGACTGGCTGATGGCGCGCGGCATGGAATGCGTCGATCACGGCACGATTTCGACCGAAACGAAGGACTGCACCTGGGCCGAGCCGGGCAGCGCGCTGGCGAAGTTCACCGGTCCCGAGCTGTCCGACCACAACGCCTGCTGGGCAGACTGTCGCTTCGCAAAGTAAATACTGAAATCTATTGTAGAAAGCTGCACACGCTGCATACATATTGGCAGCGTGTGCACTTTTTATCGAGTGAGGAGAACCTACATCAAATGAGTGGAATGATACAATACCTGCGCGAACTTCATTTCGCCTCGGTCGTAGTGCGGCTCGCCCTTGCGATGCTGCTCGGCGGCTGCATCGGTCTGGAGCGCGGACGCAAGCGCCGTCCGGCCGGTTTCCGCACCTATATGCTCGTCTGTCTTGGCGCAGCGCTGACCGTGCTGCTCAGCCTGTACGAATTTACCATGGTGACAGGGCCGTGGTCGGATATTTGCGCAGAGATCGGCATAAAAACCGACGTTTCGCGTTTCGGCGCACAGGTCATCAACGGCATCGGCTTTCTGGGCGCAGGAACCATTCTCGTTACCGGCCGCCAGCAGGTCAAGGGCCTGACCACTGCCGCTGGTCTGTGGGCATCGGCCTGCACCGGCCTTGCGGTCGGCGCAGGATTTTACGAGTGCGTGTTCATCGCATTCGCGATGATATTTCTCAGCATCCGCCTGTTCCCAATTGTGGATGCGTACATACAGGAGAACGCGCGTGACATCAATCTGTACATGGAGTTCTATTCGCTCGGGGACATCAGTACCATCATCAATCAGCTGAAAGCGCAGAACGTGCAGATCTACGACATCGATATCGAGCGGAACAAAAGTGGCGAGGCGCTGCACCCAAGTGCGATCTTCTCGATCCGCCTCAATGAAAAAATACCGCACACGCAGCTTCTCTCCGATCTGGCGGAGCTGGACTGCCTTTGCGTGATCGAAGAGCTGTAAGGAGTGGACTGCTATGTTATCTGTTTTTGACGGCCTGCGCGACGTGACGACGCTTTCCGTGTTCGTGCGTCTGGCCTGCGCGCTCATCTGCGGCGGCATTATCGGTATCGAGCGCTCGTACAAGCGCCGCCCGGCCGGCTTCCGCACGCACATCCTCATCTGCATCGGCGCGGCCATCACCACGCTGACGAGTCAGTATCTGTATCTGAATATGCACTATTTCACCGATATGGCGCGTCTGGGCGCGCAGGTCGTTGCCGGAATTGGCTTCATCGGTGCGGGCACCATCATCGTTACCAAGCGGCAGCGCGTCAAGGGTCTGACCACGGCGGCTGGTCTCTGGACCTCGGCCATCATCGGCCTCACCTTTGGCGGCGGCTTCTACGAGGGCGGCATTCTCGCGACCGTGTTCATCATGCTCGCCGAGCTTGTGTTCTCGCGTATCGAGTACCGCGTGCTCGAAAATGTGCCGGAGATCAATCTGTATATGGAATACGAGGGCAAGCACTGTCTGGACGATGTGCTTCAGCTCTACCGCAGCTGCAATATTAAAGTGCTGAACATCCAGATTACGCGCTCGGCAGAAAACGGTGAGCATAACGCCTGCGCTATCTTTACGCTGCGCCTGCCGCGCAGCTGCGGCGTAGAAAAGCTGCTGACACTTGTCGGCAGGCGCGAGGGAATTGTGTCGGTGGAAGAGCTGTAACCCACACCGGATTTCAAAAAACAGAAAACCAAAGCGGTGATGCGCCTCGTATTTGGAGGCTGCATTGCTGCTTTCTTTCGTTTTTACCCGATGTGCCGTCGCGCAAGATGAAGAAAAATATCGAGTCGCTGCAAAAAGACAGTAAGGGTCACAGAGATTTTTCCCTGCGGGGCTGGATTTGAACAATCAAATCCGTTGCTTGTTACAACATCTTCTACGCAAAAAACGCAATATTGGCACCATCAAAACAAACCGGAGCGCACAGCTGAATTTCAGGCTGTACGCTCCGGTTTTTGCTGTTCAGATTGGCGTTCATAAAAATTTCTAAAAGGTTTTGTCAGTTCTTGAGGGCAAAGGTTGTAGTTGATTAGCAGAGGGACAAATCCAGCAAAATTCAGAAGAGAGGAGCAGCAGATGATGGTCCGCCGGGGCGGTATCCAGCAGCTTTCCTGCCATGCGCAGAGCCGGTCCGTCCCGGTTCCAGGCGGCGGCAAAGTAATTGAAGAACTTTCTCTCTGCGTTTTTTCGCTGAAATCCCCCGGTATCCGCGCAGACCGCCCGCTTACTGCCGCAGAAAATACACCAGACACGGCCGACCGCCGGTGAGGTAGTCCATTTCGCTGCCGATGATCTGCCGGTCGGTCAGATAATTCATGTACCGGCGCACGGTTACGACCGACAGACCGACGTGCGAGGCGATTTCATCGCTCGTGTGCCGCTCGTCCGGCGCGGCGCGCAGATAGGTCTCGATCCGCGCAAGAGTCTGGCTTTGCAGGCCCTTCGGGGGAGCAGCAGACGGCGCCGGCGCCGTCTGCCGGAACAGCGTGTGATCGAGCGCATCCTGACTGAAGCTGTCGCGCTGCACGCTTTCCCGGCGGCGGCAGAACACCTCGAGCGCCTGCTGAAACCGCTCATAGGCAAAGGGCTTGACCAGATAATCCACGGCGCCCAGCCGTACCGCGTCATTGACTGTTTTGGCATCGTTTGCAGACGTTACCATGATCACGTCCGCGTCCACGCCCTTCGCGCGGGGCTGCAGCAGCAGCTCGGTGCCGCTCATCTGCGGCATGTAAACGTCCAGGATGATCAGGTCGATCGGATTGTGCTGAAGCCAGAACAGAGCCGGATGCGCCGCCGAAAAGGTCTGTACGACGGCAAAACGGCTGTCCTGCTCCACATAACGGCGGTTCAGCCGCGTGATCATCGGATCATCTTCAATAATGACCACTGTATACATTGCAGATCGTTCCTCCTTAGGTCTGTGCGCGGCTTTCCGCGTCGGAAAGTGTGATGATGAATGAGCTGCCGATGCCCGGCTCGGACTCCACGCGGATCGTGCCGCCGAAGGCATCTACGGTCTCCTTGACGAGCGAAAGTCCTGTGCCGCGTCCCTCGCCCTTGGTCGAGAAGCCGCGCTCAAAAATACGGTCGAGCTGCGGCGCTGCCATGCCTGTGCCGCTGTCATCCACGCTGAGGAGCATGCCGTGCTCACCCTCGCGGATGCTGACCGTCACTTCCTTCTGCGCATTCTCCGGTGCGCTGCGCAGGGCGTCGAACGCATTTTCCGTCAGATTGCCGAGGATGGTGATCAGGCTGCTGGCCGGCAGGTACTGTCCGTCCCCGCGCAGCTCGCTGGCCGGGTCGAGGACGAACCGAATGCCCAGCTCGGCGGCGCGGTATGATTTGCCGATCAGGAGAGCCGCGACCGACGGCTCCTGAATGCGCTCGGAGATATAGCTGATCGAGTGTGCGCGCGTCTTCGTCAGACGCAGAACGTATTCCTCGGCCTGCCTGTTTTCCCCGAGCTGGAGCAGACCGAGAATGACATGCAGCTTGTTGGTGAATTCGTGCGTATACGCCCGCAGCGCCTCTACGATATGCTGTACGCCGGTCAGATCCTGCGCCAGCCTTGTGACCTCGGTGCGGTTGCGGAAAATAGCGATCGCGCCCTCGATCTCCCCGTCGCGCCAGAGCGGCATGCGGTCGGATATGACCGAAACGTGCTTGATGGATTCCAGACTGATGTTGTACTCGCTTTTTCCGGTCTGCATGACGCGCGCGATGGTCGAACGCGGATAGATCGCCCTGAGCGGCTGTCCGAGCGCATCACTCGTGCGGATGCTGAGGATGTCCGCCGCCGCACGGTTGATATAGGTGATCGTGCTGTGCGAATCAATGGCCAGCAGACCCTCGTCGAGCGCATCGAGGATATCCATACGCTGCAAAAACAGCTGACGGAACGCATCCGGCTCATAGCCGAGCAGCTCCTGCTTGATATGATTAGAGAAGCGCACGCTGAGCAGACTGCCGACACCGAGCGCGAGCAGGGTGATCAGACAGTAGAACAGCAGCACGCGCAGCACCGTCCGGCGATAGGAGCGCAGATACAGACCCGCCATCACGATGCCGAACGCCTGTCCGTTTTCATCGCGCACCACGGCGTAGGCGCAGCGGTCGGCGCCCTCCGGCATCTCATCGCTGGAAAGCAGCGGTTTTTGCTCGCTGTACAGGCGGCGGACCGTATCGGCCCGCAGGATCGGCAGCACGGACGCCTCTCCCTCGCCGGCGGCGAGATCGTAGAATACCAAAGGTCTGCCCTGTACGTCATATATGCCGAGCATATCCACCGCGGCTACGCGGCGGACGGTCCGTTCGAGATACTGCTGCGCGGTATCGGTCTGGATCGTATCCGTCAGGAGCGGCGCGTCGGCCGCCATCTGAGCGGCGTTGGACAGCAGCTGATCGCGCGTGCGCACCTCCTGATGCAGACTGATGCCCAGGCCGACCGACGTCGCCAGAAGTACGACCACGGCAATGCACAGGATCAGCATCCGGCGCACACGCCGGTGCAGCGAGCCGGAAGAATATGTATTTGTCAATTTCATTCCCCCCATGGAAAAGCTATTTTATATCATAGCACGCTGGTCAAAATTCATCAAATCGCTTTCGGAAATTTTATGAAACCCGTCAAATTGCGCGGGTTTATTTTTTTTATTTTCGTAAGCTTGCGCAGAACCCGTCGGATTTCTACAATAGGAACGCAAAGCAAAACAAACGAGGTGATGCCCTTTGGGAGAAATCAAAGCGGAATTGAATGCCGAGCTGCAAACCCACATTGCGTTCGAGATTCCGCTGTTTGGCGGGATACCGGTACCGGAATCCGCCGTGGTAAGCTGGGTCATCATAGCGGTGCTGACCCTGCTCGCCGTCTGGCTGACGCACGGGCTGCGAAAACGGCCGGGACGCCGGCAGGCGGCCGCTGAAATGCTGGTGGGCTTCATCAACGGCTTTTGCCGCGACACGCTGGGCGACAAATACTGGCGCCTGTTCGCGCCGTATCTCGGCACGGTCGGTCTGTATCTCGCGCTGGCGAACATGGCCGGACTGTTCGGCGTTACCCCGCCGACCAAGGACCTGAACGTGACCGCCGGTCTGGCGATCATGAGCGCCCTGCTGATCTACGGCGCGCAGTTCCGCTTCCACGGTCTGCGCGGCGGTCTGAAGAAGTTCAGCGAGCCGGTCGCGGTCGTCACGCCGCTCAACATCATGGAGATCGGCATTCGGCCGCTGTCGCTCTGCATGCGACTGTTCGGCAACATCTTCGCCGGCTTCGTCATTATGGAGCTGGTCAAGATGGCCGTTCCGGTCGTTGTGCCCATCCCGCTGAGCCTGTATTTCGATGTGTTCGACGGCATGCTACAGGCAGTCGTATTCGTCTTTCTGACGACGCTTTTCCTGTCGGAATCGCTTGAGTAACCACTGTTTTATTTGAGAAAGGACTACAAAAAATGAGTATTGCAATTGGTGCGGCTATCGCAGTTCTGACCGGCATCGGCGCCGGTCTCGGTATCGGCTACGCGACCGCGAAATCCTCGGAGGCCATCGCCCGTCAGCCGGAGGCCTCGGGCCAGATCAGCAAGAACCTGATCCTCGGCTGTGCGCTGGCAGAGGCAACCGCCATCTACGGCTTCCTGATCGCTATCCTGCTCATCTTCATGAATTGATCGGGGTGAGATCGAATGATCCTCAATCTAAATGCACAGATCATCTGGGTGTTTGTTGACCTGCTGATCCTGTTCGTGCTGATGAAGAAATTCCTGTTCGGGCCGATCACCAGAATGCTGGACGACCGCGCACAGGAGGTATCGGACACGCTCGATCAGGCAGACAGGCGTCTGGCCGAGGCCGAGCAGCAGCAGACCGCGCATGCGGCGCAGCTCGCCTCTGCGAAGGCGGAGGCCGCGCAGATCATAGAGGACGCCCGCGCACGCGGTCAGCAGGAATACGACCGTTTGGTCGCGGAGGCCCGCACCGCCGTGCAGCGTCTGGAGGAGCAGTCGGCGCAGCGCCGTGCATCCGAGCGGGCGCAGATGCTCCGCGAGGCGAAAAAGGAGCTCGCCGCTCTCGTTCTGCTGACCACCGCAAAGGTATCCCGGCAGACGCTCGACAGCGACACCGACCGCGTTATGATCGACGATTTCCTGCGCGAAGAAACGGAGGCCGCACGATGAGCTCGACCGCCGTACAGTATGCCGGGGCGCTGCGCCATGCCGGGTGCACGCTGAGCGAGCTGCGGCGCACTGCCGACTGCCTGACCGGCTGCGCGGAGCTGTGGGACGCCCTGTGCTCGCCCGCCGTGTCGGCACGGGAGAAAAAGGCCGTGCTGGCCCGGCTGCCCGATTTTTATGCGCGGGGAGCGCTGCGGCATTTCTATCTGCTGCTGGCGGATAAAAACCGCTTTGCGCTCCTGCCCGAGATCGTCCGGCAGTTCCGTCTGCTCGAGCTGCGCGAAAACGGCGAGGGTCTGTGTGTATTCCGCAGCGCCCGTGAGCCGGAGGAGCAGTCGCTCGGCGCACTGGCCCGCCTGCTGTGCGCACGGCACGGCTACCGCGCGGTTACGTTCGAGATTGTGACGGACGAAACGCTGCTCGGCGGCTTTACAGCCGAGATCGACGGCGTAACATACGATAAAAGCGTGCGCGGACAGCTTCGCGCACTGGCGCATGACCTGTAAGGGGTGAAAACCATTGAACCATTCAGACGAGATTTTATCCATTCTCCGCGAGGAGATCGAACAGTATGACAGCCGAACGCGCTGCGACGAGACCGGTACGGTCATCGAGGTCGGCGACGGCATCGCCACCGTATACGGACTGAACCGCGCGGTCTACGGCGAACTGGTGCAGTTCGACACCGGCGTGCGCGGCATTGTGCTCGACCTCAAACGCGACAGCGTGGGCGTAGTGCTGCTCGGCAGCGAGGACGGCCTGCATGAAGGCTCGACCGTTTCCCGCACCGGACGCGCGGCTGACGTTCCGGTCGGTGAGGCGCTGATCGGACGCACGGTCAACGCCCTCGGCGAGCCGATCGACGGGCTTGGCCCGATCGAAACGACCGAGCGCCGCCCAATCGAACGCGAGGCTTCGGGCGTGGTATCGCGCGAGCCGGTCAACCAGCCTATGCAGACCGGCATCCTTGCCATCGACGCGATGGTGCCGATCGGACGCGGTCAGCGCGAGCTGATCATCGGCGACCGCCAGACCGGCAAGACCTCCATCGCCATCGACACCATCCTGAACCAGAAGGGACAGGACATGATCTGCATTTACGTTGCCATCGGTCAGAAGGCATCCACAGTGGCGCGTCTGCGCGGCACGCTCGAGAAATACGGCGCACTCGATTACAGCATCATCGTTTCTGCCACCGCAGCAGACGGTGCGCCGCAGCAGTATATCGCGCCGTATGCCGGCGCGGCGATCGGTGAGTATTTCATGAGCAAGGGTCGCGATGTGCTCATCGTCTACGACGATCTGTCCAAGCACGCAGTCGCCTACCGCACGCTGTCGCTGCTGCTGCGCCGCTCTCCCGGCCGCGAGGCATATCCGGGCGACGTGTTTTATCTGCATTCCCGCCTGCTCGAGCGCGCGTGCCGGCTGACGCCGGAGTACGGCGGCGGCTCGATGACCGCCCTGCCGATCATTGAAACGCTCGCGGGCGATGTCTCCGCCTACATCCCGACCAACGTTATTTCCATCACCGACGGCCAGATCTATCTGGAAAACGACCTGTTCTTCGCCGGTCAGCGCCCGGCGATCAACGTCGGTCTGTCGGTATCGCGTGTCGGCGGCGCCGCTCAGACCAAGGCTATCAAAAAGACCGCCGGTACGCTGCGCATCGATCTTGCCCGCTTCCGCGAGCTGGAGGTATTCACCCAGTTCAGCTCTGATCTGGACAGGGACACCCAGCAGGCGCTCGAGCACGGCAAACGGCTGATGGAGATCCTCAAGCAGCCGCTGTGTCATCCGATGCCGGTATGGCGGCAGGCGGTCATTCTGTATGCGGCCACCAACGGCCTGCTCCGCGATGTGCCGCTTGACCGCGTGCGCGGCTTTGTGCAGGACTTCGCGGACAGCCTGCCGGATGCGCTGCTGACCGAGATCCAGTCCACCGGCACCCTGACCGGCACGGCCGCCGAGCAGATCCGGGAGGCACTCGAGGCCTATAAAGAACAGGTGAGCGCAGTATGGCAGGCATAAAGGAGATCCGAACCCGTATTGACAGCGTGCAGCAGACGCTCAAGATCACGAACGCGATGTATCTGATCTCGTCCTCCAAGCTGCGCCGGGCGCGGCAGCAGCTGAACAGCGTGCAGCCGTATTTTATGAAGATCAGCTCCACGATCGCGGATATCCTGCACCATTCTCCCGAGATCGAGCATATTTACTTCGATAAGCGCCCCGAGCGGAAACACCGCAGGGCAGGCTATATCGTGATCACGGGCGACAAGGGTCTGGCCGGCGCGTACAACCACAATGTCCTTCGGCTGGCCGAGGAGCAGCTGGCGCAGGAGGACGACCCCACGCTGTTCCTGATCGGTCAGATGGGACGCGCCTACTTTGCCGAGCGCGACATCCGCGTGGACGGCGAGTTCATGTTCACGGTGCAGGACCCGACGATCGCCCGCGCCCGTGATATCGCGGATATTTTCATCCGCCTGTTCCGCGAGGACCGGCTCGATGACGTTTATGTCATCTACACGGAAATGGTAACGCCCATGCGGCTCGAGCCGCGCGTGCAGAAGCTGCTCCCGCTGGACGTCGATGCGTTCCCGTGGGAGCTGCGTCCGGGCGAGAACGGCCCCTATCATCAGACGGTGCAGTATATGCCCTCGGCTGACCGGGTGCTCGAGCATCTGGTGCCGGGCTACGTCAAGGGCGAGCTGTTCGGCGCGCTGGTCGAGTCGTTCTGCGCCGAGCAGAATGCCCGCATGACGGCTATGGATGCCGCGACGGACAACGCGCGTGATATGCTCAAATCGCTTTCGCTGCATTACAACCGCGCACGGCAGTCCGCCATCACGCAGGAGATCACCGAGATCGTCGGCGGCACGCAGGGCAGCGCGACAGAGACGCCGCAGCCGCGCCGTTCGATTCCGACGCGAACCGTCCGTTTTCTGGCGGACGGCAGCCGCGCATAGAAAGTGAGGAAAAAAACTATGAAACGCAAAGGTACCGTAGTGCAGGTGACCGGCCCGGTCGTAGATGTTGCCTTTGAGGGCGGCGGTCTGCCGGAGATCAACGAGGCCCTGTCTGTTGCACCGGACGGGCAGGTGCGCATGATGGAGGTCGCACAGCATATCGGCGGTGACACGGTGCGCTGCATTATGCTCTCCCCGAGTGAAGGGATCGGCCGCGGCGACGAGGTGCTGTCCACCGGCCGCACCATCGAAGCGCCGGTCGGCGAAGCGACACTGGGACGAATGTTCAATGTGCTGGGTCAGCCCATCGACGAAAAGGGAACGGTCGAAGCGCAGGAAAAGTGGTCGATCCACCGCGCTCCGCCGGTATTTGCCCAGCAGAACCCGACGACCGAGATCCTCGAGACCGGCATCAAGGTCATCGACCTGCTCGCGCCGTATGCCAGAGGCGGCAAGATCGGCCTGTTCGGCGGCGCGGGTGTCGGCAAGACCGTGCTCATTCAGGAGCTGATCCACAATATCGCCACCGAGCACGGCGGCTACTCGATCTTCACCGGCGTCGGCGAGCGTACCCGTGAGGGCAACGATCTGTGGCGCGAGATGGCGGAATCCGGCGTGCTGAGCAAGACTGCGCTGGTGTTCGGACAGATGAACGAGCCTCCCGGAGCGCGTATGCGCGTGGCGCTGACCGGTCTGACCATGGCGGAATACTTCCGCGATGTGAAAAAGCAGAACGTGCTGCTGTTTATCGATAATATCTTCCGTTATGTACAGGCCGGCTCGGAGATCTCCGCGCTGATGGGCCGCATGCCCTCGGCAGTCGGCTATCAGCCGACGCTGGCCGATGAAGTCGGCGCGCTGCAGGAGCGTATCGCCTCCACAAAGGACGGCGCGATCACGTCGGTTCAGGCGGTCTATGTCCCGGCGGACGACCTGACCGACCCGGCTCCGGCCACGACCTTTACGCATCTGGACGCAAAGACCGTCCTCTCCCGCAAGATCGTCGAGCAGGGCATCTACCCGGCGGTAGATCCGCTGGATTCCACCTCGCGCATTCTGGAGCCGGACATTGTCGGCGAGCGGCATTACAAGGTCGCACGCGGCGCACAGGAGCTTTTGCAGCGCTATCGTGAGCTTCAGGACATCATCGCCATCCTCGGCATGGAGGAGCTGGGAGCGGACGACCGACGCATCGTTGACCGTGCCCGCCGGATGCAGCAGTATTTCTCGCAGCCGTTCTCGGTAGCGGAGCAGTTCACCGGCCTTGAGGGCCGCTACGTGACCCTGGAGGACACGATCAGCGGCTTTGAAGCCCTGCTCGGCGGAGAGCTGGATCAGTATCCGGAGGCTGCCTTCTCCATGGTCGGTACAGTGGACGAGGTCCGCCGGAAAGCGCAGGATATGGGGGCGCTTTGATGGAAAACACCTTCTATCTGGAGATCATCACGCCGGACCGTCAGTTTTATACCGGCCCGGCGGACAGTCTGGTCATGCCTGCGCTCGACGGTGAATACGGTGTGCAGCCGGGGCATGAGCCGGTCGTTACCGCACTTCGTCCGGGTACAGTCCGGTTTCACGCCGAGGGTGTCCGGCACGAGGTGGTCGTCAGCGACGGCTTTGCCGAGATCATGCCGGACTATGTCATCCTGCTGGTATCCAGCGCAGAGCGGCCCGAGGAGATCGACCGCAAGCGTGCCGAGCGCGCCCGCGAGCGCGCCGAGGAGCGCCTGCGCCAGAAGCAGAGTATTCGCGAATATCATCTATCCAAGGCGGCGCTGGCTCGTGCCATGGCACGACTGAAGGCGACCCGCTGACCTCTCTCCAAACGCCTGCCCCGGTGTCATCAGATGGAACATCGGAGCAGGCGCTTTTTCGATAAAAACAGGCAGGGGCTGACTCGGAATGATTGCATGAAATCACCTGAGTCAGCCCCTTTAAGGCAACCGGAGCTTAATTGTGCGGTGTTGCCTTAACTGTGCTCTGTCTTATTTTTGATCGGCGGCGAGGGCGGCGTCGATGTTTTTCTGAAGCTGCGCCAGATTATCGGCGTTGTCGATGCCGCCGAGCAGCGGCTCGCCGACTGCGTTTCCGTTCCGGTCGAACACATAGGTCGTCGGGAAGGCCATGATGCCGAGGGCGAACGTGCCGGCGTCGCTCGAGGAATCGAAATAGATATTGCGGTAGGTCGCGCCCTTGGTTTGCAGGATATCCTTTGCGGTGGCGATGGCATCGGCGTTGCCGTCGAGCGTTTCGGTATTGATGCCGATCACCTCGCCGCCCTGCTGCTTTGCGGTCTGGTTCAGCTTGTCCAGCTCGCCCAGCTCAGCGACACAGGGCTTGCAGCCGCTGAACCAGAAGTTCACGACCGTGTAGGCGTTGTTCGCGAACAGGCTGCTGTCGACCGCATTCCCGTCGAGATCCTTGCCTGTAAACTCCGGAAACGCACTGGCCGCGTCCGTTTCGCTCTGGCCGGCGCTGTCGTCAGCGGGCAGGGCCGCGATCTGCTCTTCGATCGAGCGGATGCTCTCGGCATCGCTTTTCAGCGTCTGATAATCCTCGTCGGAGAGCTTGTCCTTGCAGTTCTCCACCGCGCTCAGCAGGACATCGCCGTAGTTTTTCGACGTTGCGGGAGAGGATTTGTCCATGGAGGCGAAAACCTGATCCCACAGCTCCTGATGTGCGCCGAGAATGGCGTTTTCCTCCTCGAGCAGCTGCGCGGAGGTCTTGCTGCCGGTATCGGCAGCTTCAGAGCCGGACTTGCCGCACGCAGCGGCGCCCAGCAGCAGGCTCAGGCTGAGGGCAAGGGCGGTTGCACGTTTGATATTCATTTATGAGTTCTCCTTTGTTTTTTCGTTGCCGAAGCCGTACCGGTAGCAGATCGCCTCTGCCGGGCAGGCCTTAAGGACCTGCGTCATTGTTTTGCTGTGTAACATAGTTTCTCTATCCTTTCCTGTGATGGGGAAAGTATATACCATCTAAAAGGAGATTGAAAGGAGAAAAAACAAAATTTTTGTAAACTTTATTCATCGCCGCCTGCGCGCTGCGGGAGTTTCCTCCTTTTACAGGAAAAACGGTTGACAAAGCTGCCTGCAATGGGGTACACTTTAGATAGGAAAGACCAGACAGCGCTGACGCGGGACTTTTTGTCCGTCCGTGCAGCGAAGTTCGGTATGCGCCCTTCGCATATCGTCTTAAACAGCAGACCTCAACTGAAAATCTGTGCATGACTCTCGGGAACGGGTGCAGGTACAGATAAAGGCACAGCCGGTGAAAGCCGGTGCCGCAAAGCCAGATGGGCCTAAACGGAGCTTGTCCTCCGCATGGCAGCCGGCTGCCGACGATACTTTGTACCCTCCTTGCAGAGCTGTGCGCACTGTAAGGGGGGATTTTATTTGGAAGCTGAATCGTCTCTGTACTGTCCGAAGCAGTTCCAAGGAAAACACAATCATCTGTGCTACTCATTAAGGAGTAAGTTGTACAGACAAGGGCACGATCGGTGAAAGCCGGTTTCGCAAAGCCAGGGGCCTAAACGGAAGACCGTCTTCCGCATGGCAGCCGGTTTCCTGATGCAGCTTCTTCATAGTAGTCTATTGCTACTGAAGGAGGGATTTTCATGATGAAAACAGGAAAGAACAAGCGATTATTAGCCAGTATACTGGCGGCGTCCATGCTGCTGGCAATGTCTCCGTTCGCGTTAGCGGATGAAAATACGCCGGATACGACAGGTCAGGGTCAGCCCGCAGGGCAGACATACGCTGCAAAGATCGGTGAGAACAAGTATCCGACTATTGCTGATGCGATTGATGCTGCAAACATTTATGATGCAAACAGCGATGTCACTATCGTCATGCTCCATGATGTTACGGAAAATATCGAGATTAACAGGTCTCTGACGCTTGACCTCGGCGGGTATACGCTGTCGGGTGATGGCAAGAAAACGGTTGTCTCCATTTCGGGCGAAGATAAAGATATGGACGTAACCGTCAAGAACGGCACTGTCACCGGCGGCCATGCAACAAATGGCGGCGGTTTTGACATCAAGAGAGGTAATATTGAGATTGAAAACTGCATCATCGAGAAGAATACGGCTACATCGGGTGGCGGTGTAAATATCGGTGGTTCCGCAAATGTTAAGATTACCGGCTCGGAAATCAGAGATAATACGGTTACTGGTGCTAGCGGCGGCGCTATTTATCTGGCGTCGGGCTGGGCATACGATGGATACTATAATTGCGTTTGTGAGATTGTTGACACGAAACTCAACGGAAACTCGGCGTCTGTCGGTGGTGCTGTTGGTTTAGGTGCATCCCTTTTCCATGATGGAATTAATAATGCCTATGGTGGGAAAGGCGTAACTGCTACTTTCATTATGGATGGCAAGTCAATTATAGACGGCAATACGGCATCTTATCGCGGCGGTGCAGTTTATCTGACCGGTAATGGTTCGCGTTTTCTGATGAAGAACGGTACTATCACCAATAACACCACAACGGGTTATGAAGGTGGCGCAATTTGGGCAACTAATTACGGCGGTGTTACCATCGAAAAAGGTACAATCAGCGGTAATACTGCTAAAACCTATGGCGGTGCCATCTATATGAAGGCCAACATTGGAGAGAAAAATGATTCTGCAAAACTTGCTATTGCAACAGGTGTACGTGACGTTCTGAATCTGGGAGATGTGCTGATAACCGACAACCATGCAAAGCAGGGCGGCGGTATTTATATTGACTCCTATCCCTCTGCGTATGGTATCAAAGCTGACCTGAAACAGGCGTCGATTTACAACAACCATGCCAGTGTCCGGGCTGATGACATTTATTCCACTGGCGTAGGCACAGAAGGCTGCACTGTGCAGTTAGGCGAAACTGCTGACAGCTGGAAACTGGATTGCGGTGATGCTGTTGACAACTGGTATATCGACAGCGATAAAATGGGCGAAGGAACTGCACGCTGGAACGCGCATCCGGGAAAAGGTGATATCTATGCGGTTCCGTACACGCAGCGCACGGATCTGAAGGGCGTTTTGACGCTCAAGGCGGCGCATCCGCTGATGTACACGCTGACGTATGATGTTACCGGCGACCTGCCGGAAGGCTATACCGCTCCGGCGAAGCAGACGCTGGTCAACGGCAGCAGCTACACCGTCGCAGAGGTTCCGGCCAGCGTGTCCGGCTCGAAGGACGGCGTGAACGGTACATTCTCTTTCAACGGCTGGAAAAAGGATGACGGTACGGTTCTGACCGGCGAGCAGCAGCTGACCGCAGACCTTACGCTGCACGGCGTCTGGACCTTTACGAAAAACTCCTCCGGCGGCACCGACCCCATTGAGTGGAACGTTTCCCGATCCAAGACCGCAACGGCGCTGGATACGAACACCTGGACTTCCAATGTGACGCTGTCTCTGCCGAGTGCAGAGGAAGCGCTGGCATCGGATGTGGTATTCGTGCTGGATAAGTCCACGAGCGCAAAGATGGAAGAACAGGCGCTGAAGATGCTTACTGCGCTGAAAGAGCAGACGGAAAAAACGAAAGCAAAGGTCAAGGTCGGCGTTGTAATCTTCAATAAACAGGCAAACGTAACTCCGCTTACAGATCTTGCTACCGGTTACGAGACCATTGAAAACGCAATCAAGCAAACGATTGAAAGCGGAACAAACACCCACGCCGGACTTCTTGCGGGCAAGCAGCTGCTGGACGAGGATACCGAAGTTGCCGCAAATCGGAAATACCTGATTTTCGTAAGTGATGGTATTACCTATATGTATAATGCGGAGCCTACTGTTACCGCATGGAGTTTTTTTGCTGATGCCTGGAAACACTGGGCTGGCCCCGACAACTGGAAATCTAAATATGGCAGCAATAATCCTCCTGCTAGCTGGTCTGCACGGATGACCGAGATTGGTAAACAGGTTGAGGCTCAGGGCACGAAATATGAATATCCTTACGGTGGAACAGCAACAGAATGTACTCCCGAGGATGATTCTTCTAAGAATTATGCGAACTCCATTGATAAGGCTCTGTATTTGACCTATCAGGTTTATCAGGAAGCACAGGCGGCGGGATACAACTGCTACGCAGTTGTTAACGGACGCCCGACCGACTATCTTTGGGGTCCGGATTTTATGCGCTACCTGGCCAATGGCCAAACGGTAGACTTCGGCAAGATCCAGAACGACATCCTCTACGCCGTCAGCGCCGGCTCTACGGTGGAGGACCAGATGGGCGATGCGTTCGATTTTGTTCCCGGCTCGCTGAAGCTGACTGTCGGCGGCACGGAGCTGAAATCCAAGGCAAACGGCAACATGACCTATTTCGGTGATGATGTCGAAAATCTGAGTGAAAATAACTGCCGTTTCAAGGTGCTGTACGATCCGACTGCGGATGCCTTCGTCTGGACCATCAACGAGAACGTCTCCAACTTCGCGCCGGTTCAGCTGACCTATACCGTCAAGCTGACCAAGCCTGAAACTGCCCCCGGCACCTACGGCACGGAGGATCTGAAGGGCGAAAAGAATGTTCCTGCCGACAAGGCACTGTTCACCAATAAGCGCGCCGTTCTGAACGCCATCAACAGCGCCGGTGCGCCGCTCAATCCTCTGGACTTCCCGAAGCCTTCGGTGTCCTATACCGTGAAAAAATCCTCCTCCGGCGGCGGTGGCGGCGGAGGCCGCAAGCCTACCGTTACCATTCCGGATGATGTACCGACCGGTCTGAACGGTGACGATCATTATGCTTACATCGTCGGCTACCCGAACGGCAACGTTGAGCCGAACGGCAACATCACCCGCGCAGAAGTGGCAACCATCTTCTTCCGTCTGCTGACCGAGGAAGTCCGCACCGCAAATTCCACCCAGTCCAACAGCCTGTCGGATGTGACGCGCGGTCAGTGGTTTAACCATGCTGTCTCCACGCTGTCCTCGATGGGCATTGTGAAGGGCCATAACGATGGCACGTTCGCGCCGAATGCGCCGATCACCCGTGCGGAATTTGCCGCAATCGCCGCTCGCTTCGACGATAAGAACACGGATACGTCCTCGAAGTTCACGGATATCGCATCTCACTGGGCAAAGAATGAGATCGGTATCGCCGCAAACAAGGGCTGGATCAACGGCTATCCGGATGGTACGTTCCGTCCGAACCAGTATATCACCCGCGCAGAGGCGATGACGCTTGTCAACCGCGTACTCAACCGTCTGCCCGAGAACAGCAGCGATCTGCTCGACAGCATGATCAAGTGGCCGGATAATTCCGATGCTTCTCAGTGGTTCTATCTGGCGGTACAGGAGGCCACCAACAGCCACTATTACAAGACCAAGGAGAACAAGTTCGAGAAGTGGACCAAGCTTCGCAAGACCCGCGACTGGACCGAACTGGAAAAGTAAATTTTCACTGCATCCCCCGGCGAAAGCCGGGGGATTTTTTTGCTATTTGGTTCCGGGCGCATAAACAGACGCGGTTTACACGCTTCGCGCTGTCCGGCCGTGCAGCATGTCCATTTCTCTGTGTTTTGCGGTTTTTGCCATGATTCGTGCGTCTCCCTTGCGGTTTATCAGAACTATCTTACCATGCGCGGAGGGGACGCGCAAGGCGGTATTTCTGCGGTTTTCATGTATGAAAAAGCACCCGGCTCCGCTGTTTGGCAAAGCCGGCCCTATAGGAAAAGGGACGCTGTTACAGCAGCGCCCCTCAAGTCACCAAAGTTTATTTATGATGACCGTTCGTGTGTCAGACGAGCGGTCGTCGCGCTTTTTACGCCGGAACAGCAGTCGCGTGGCAGCGCGCATTCAAAAGCGTTTGCTGCGCAAACGCATCCGAGGGCGCTGCTGTTCTTATTCGCCGAGCAGCTTTTTTGCGTTGTTGTAGAACACATCCTGCATGGCGGCTTCGTCCAGTCCGCAGGTAAGGACCTTCTGGATCTCCACCGAAGGATGGTGGAACGGATAATCCGTGCCGAACATGATGCGGTCGTGACCGACCTCTTCGTAGGCCTGACGGATCTTTACGCCCATCGGCATACCGGACATCTCAAGATAAATGTTCGGGAAGCGCTTTGCCATCTTGAGCGCGGCGTCGATGTAAACGCCGTGTCCGTGACCCATGTGGATCATTACGGTCTTGACCTCGGGAAAGCGCTCCGCGAGCAGCGCGATGCTCCACGGCAGCGAATACGGAGGATGGCCGGAGTGAATGAACACAGGAAGATGACGGCTGCGCGCCATCTCCATCACCGGATCGACTGCGGTATCGTCCGCTACGAACGCATGGCGCAGCGGATTCATCTTAATGCCGCGGAAGCCCTTTCCGTCGACATAGGTCTCGACCTTTTCGCGGCAGATGTCCGCGCCCTCGAGCGGATTGAGGTATACGAGCGGGATAAAGCGGCTCGGATAACGGGCGACCGCCTCCGCGACACCCTCGTTTCTTGTGTGATCCTTCGCGCAGAGCACGGTCTGCTCGATTTCATATTCATCCATGAACGCGATCAGCTGCTCAGGGGAGCCGTCTACACCGGCCCAGCTGCCGAAGTCACCGATATGTGCATGTGCATCGATCTTTTTCATATTGCCGCTCCTCTCAGCTGCGCTTGAGGCGCTCGACCAGGTTGGAGGACTGCATGATCGTGATCACGACCGAGGCGATAACGATACCTGCAATCGTCTGCATGGTGATGGTGGGAATGGTGGCGATTGCCGCCGCAGGGCTGATGAGCACGATCTTGACGAGCTGATAGCCGACGATCTGGCAGACGCCGCCCAGAACCTCGCCGATGAGCCAGCCGTATCTGTGCTCCGGCATGAGCTTTTCTACGGCCAGACCCATGATGAGCGCCATAATGCCCTTGATGATGAAGGTCGGCAGGACCCACAGCATCGCGCCGCTCAGCAGGTCGGAGAGGGCTGCACCCAGCGCCGCCGCAAGTGCGCCGTCCTTTCGGCCGAGCAGCATAACGCCGACAAAGATCGCGCAGTCACCCAGATGCGTATAGCCGCCGGTGATGGCGATCGGTATTTTGAAGGTGTACGTTCCGGCGAAAATGAGCGCCGCCATCATGGCGATGCGCACGATTCGTTTCAAATCCATAACTGTTTTCTCTCGCTTTCCATATTCATCTCTTATCCATTATATCAGACCGTGAACTGTTTGATAGCGTCAGTTCGCGGATTTTTATTAAGGTCAGATGGAGCGGGATGAACAGCTGCGAGAGCACATTTATCTGCATAACATCCGTTCCGTGGGAAACACTATCCGAAAAAGGAGCGTGTTTTCATGTCAGAAATGTTTTGCTTTCAGTGTCAGCAGACGGCAGGCGGAAAGTGCTGCGTCAGCACAGGTGTGTGCGGCAAGCAGCCGGAGACAGCGCATTTACAGGACGAACTGGTACGCGAGCTGATCGGTCTGGCGGAGGCGGCGACAGCGGACGGACAGCGCACGCCGACGGCCGACCGGCTGTTGGCGGACGGTCTGTTTACCACACTGACCAACGTCAATTTTGACAATCGTGCGATCGCGGAATTTACCGCGCGCGTGCGCGCAGAACGCGACAGCTTCGGCGGCGCGCCGTGCAAGGTCGTGGAGCTCTGGAAGGGCGACACGGATACGGTCTCTCTGCGGTCGACGCTGCTGTTCGGCATGAAGGGCATGGCGGCGTATGCGCATCACGCGATGAACCTCGGCTACGTGGACGACGAGGTGAGCGCGTGGTTTTATAAGGGACTGTGTGCGGTCAACCGGCCGCATTCTGTGGAGGAATGGCTTGCGCTCATCGTCGAATTCGGACAGATGAATTTCCGCTGCATGGAGCTGCTCGACCGTGCCAACACCGGCACCTTCGGTACGCCGCAGCCGACAAAGGTGCCGACCGACATCAAAAAAGGCCCGTTCATCGTGGTTTCGGGTCATGATCTGGCCGATCTTGCGCAGCTGCTCGAGCAGACCGAGGGCAGGGGCATCAATATCTATACGCACAGCGAAATGCTGCCTGCGCACGGCTATCCGGGACTGAAAAAGTATCCACAGCTTGTGGGTAACTTCGGCACGGCGTGGCAGAGCCAGCAGCGCGAGTTCGAGAACATCCCGGCGCCTATCCTGTTCACGACGAACTGCCTGATGCCGCAGCGGCCGAGCTATCGGGACCGTGTGTACACCACATCGGTGGTCGGCTATGAGGGTCTGCGCCACATTGAGGCGGATGCCTGCGGACGCAAGGACTTTTCGCCGCTTATCGAGCAGGCGCTTGCGCTCGGCGGTTACGAGCATGACCACAGCATGAGCGGCATCAACGGCGGCCATATGCTCATGACCGGCTTTGCGCACGGAGCCGTGCTCTCGCACGCGGAGGAGATCATTTCGCTCATCAAGAGCGGAAAGGTGCGTCATATCTTTCTGGTCGGCGGCTGCGACGGCGCGCACCCCGGCAGAAACTACTACACCGAGTTCGTCAAGCAGACGCCGATGGATACGCTTGTTCTGACGCTCGCGTGCGGAAAATACCGTTTCAATGATCTGGATCTCGGCGAGATCGGCGGTCTGCCGCGCATTCTCGACATGGGACAGTGCAACGACGCATACAGCGCCATCAAGGTCGCGCTCGCGCTGGCGGATGCCTTCGGCTGCACGGTGAACGACCTGCCGCTCACACTCGTGCTCTCGTGGTACGAGCAGAAGGCCGTGTGCATCCTGCTGACGCTGCTTGCGCTCGGCGTGAAGAATATCTATCTCGGGCCGACGCTGCCGGCGTTCCTGTCGGAAAACGTGGTGAAAATGCTGGTAGAGACTTACGATCTGCACCCGACCACCGCGCCCGAGCAGGATATGGACGCCATTCTGGGAAGAGGATAACCGCTCACGCGCCGCACAGATTTGCCTGCAAATATTCGAGCAGCGTCCGCGCCGTGACCGAGCTTGCGGTGCGCGCGAACGCGAGACCGATGGTGCGGAAGCTCTCCGGCACGAGCGGGCGGATCTCCACATTGTTTGCGAACGCCTGCATGGCAAGCTCCTGCGAGATCGTGACGCCGAGGCCGTGCTTGACGAAGGCAACGATCAGCGTATCGTCGCGGAAGCTGTACACGGTCTGCGGCTTGTGCGGATATTTTTCCAGCAGATGCAGAATGTCGTTGTCGCAGCCGGGCGTTTCGATGATGAACGGGTACTGGAGCAGCTCCTCCGGGGTGACGCTGCTGCGCTGCGCGAGCGGATGCTCCCGCGGCAGCACGGCGCAGAGCGCATCCTGATGCAGCGGATAAAAGGTCAGATCTTCCGCCAGAATGGACGAGAGAAAGCCGCAGTCCACCTGCCCGCGGATGATCCAGTCATGGATCTCGTCGTAGTTGCCGTCGAAGATCTGCACCTCGACCTGCGGATAGTTCTCTTTGAAAAAATACACGACGTGCGGCAGCCACATCGCCGTCACGCTCGAAAAGCTGCCGATGCGCAGTCTGCCCTCGACCTTGTTGTTGATGTTGAAGGCCGCCTGACGCAGCTTTTCCTTCTGGTTTACCATTTCGCGGATGTAGGGGATGAGCCGCTGCCCGTTGTCGGTCAGGACGACCCCCTTCTTTGCCCGGGCGAACAGCTGCACACCGAGCTCCTCCTCGAGCCCCGCCATCATCTGGCTGATGCCGGACTGCGTGTAGTTCAGCGCCTCGGCGGCCTTTGTGAAGTTGCCGGTCTCGCAGACCTTAAGAAAGATTTCATAGCGATCGCGCACCTCGCGCATAGGTATTCCTCCTTTTCGATATTCGGTACAGCATGATGCTTGTAAAGCAATTGACGGATGCCGCCTTGCTTTTGTATAGCATACATTACCGGATGTAATGTATAGCAGTAAAAACATTTATTTTACTTATATTCTATCATGTGGTATGTTAGCTGTACAGGAATTTTGGGGTAAGGAGAAAAATTTCACAATGGAAAAAAAGCAAAATCACTTTTCGGGACAGCTGGGGTTTGTCCTTGCCGCGGCAGGAAGCGCGGTCGGTGTGGGAAATCTGTGGCGTTTCCCGTATCTGGCGGCCAAGGACGGCGGCGGTCTGTTCCTCATCATCTACTTTATTCTGGTGCTGACGTTCGGCTTCACGCTGCTGACATCGGACATCGCCATCGGCCGCCGCACGCATAAGAGCGCGATCGGCGCGTATGAGCAGATGCGCCCGAAGTGGAAGGGTCTGGGCATCCTGACCTTCCTCGTGCCCGTGCTCATCATGACGTACTACGCGGTCATCGGCGGCTGGATCACAAAATATGCGGTCGTTTACGTCTCCGGTCAGGCGAGTGCTGCGGCGGCGGACGATTACTTCACCTCGTTCATCACCTCGCCGGTGTCGCCGGTGGTGTTCGCGCTGCTGTTCATGGGCGTTACCGCGCTCATCGTCTACAACGGCGTGCAGAACGGCATTGAAAAGGTATCGCGCTGGATGATGCCGGTGCTGCTCGTGCTGGTCGTTGTCATCGCGTGCTATTCGCTGACGCTCAGTCACACGAACGCGGACGGACAGGTCGTAACCGGCTGGCAGGGCTTTCTGTACTATCTGACGCCGAACCTCGAGGGACTGACCGTGCAGCGCTTTCTCCAGATCCTTCTGGATGCGATGAGTCAGCTGTTCTTCTCGCTGAGCGTTTCCATGGGCATCATGATCACCTACGGCTCGTATGTGCACCCGGAGGTCGACCTCAACCGCGCGGTCAACCAGATCGAGATCTTCGATACCGGTGTTGCGTTCCTCGCAGGCATGATGATCATTCCGGCGGTCTATGTGTTCTCGGGCACCGAGGGCATGGGCGCAGGCCCGAGCCTGATGTTCATCTCGCTGCCCAAGGTCTTTGCCGCGATGGGCAGAGCGGGCACGGCGGTCGGCATTCTGTTCTTCGTCACCGCGATCTTCGCGACGCTGTCCTCCTGCATTTCGGTTCTGGAGTCCATTACGGCCAACTGCATGGAGATCTTCCACACGAGCCGCAGAAAGACGGTCCTGGTGCTGTCGGTCATCTATCTGGCGGCGTCTGCCGTTATCGCGCTCGGCTACAGTGTATTCTATGTAGAGGTGCTGCTGCCGAACGGCTCGGTCGGCCAGCTGCTCGACATCATGGACTACGTCAGCAACAGCGTCATGATGCCGTTCATCGCGCTGCTGTCCACCGTTCTGATCGGCTGGGTGATGACGCCGGATTACGTCATCGACGAGATGGAGCGCAACGGCGAGACCTTCCGCCGCAAAAAGCTCTATTGCGTCATGATCCGCTATGTCGCGCCGGTGATGATGTTCGTGCTGTTCCTTCAGTCGACCGGCATCCTGTCGAAGATCGGATAAAATAATGAAAACCGCTGCATGGGGAGAGGATTTCTTCGTCATGCAGCGGCTTTTTATGTGCTGACTGTTTCGGCGTCAGGAATTGACCGCAGGCAGCAATCAATCGTACCTTTATTTTCCGATACCAGACCACCAATTGTGGTCTCCGGAAATAAAAATGTCCGGCATTTCGCAAGAAAATGAAAGACAGCGCGGCGTCTATCTATTATAATAGAAACAGCAAGACAGCCGCAGGCTGCTGTATGGAGGGAAAAGCAATGAAAAAGCTTCGTGTCGGCGTCATCGGCATCGGTGACATCAGCAATGTATATCTGAACAATCTGAAAAAATATGATGCGGTGGAGGTCGTGGCGTGCGCGTCGCGCGGTCTGGAAAAGGCGCAGCGCAAGGCCGCGGAGCACGGTATCCCGAAGGCCTATGCGTCGGGCATGGAGCTGATCGCAGACCCGGACATCGACCTCGTGCTCAACCTGACCACGCCGCAGGCGCATTATGAGTACAATCTCGCCGCGCTCAAGGCCGGCAAGCATGTCTACACGGAAAAGCCCCTCGCCATGACGTTCGCGGAGGGCAAAGAGCTGGTCGAGCTCGCGAAGGAAAAGGGCCTGCTCATCGGCTGCGCCCCGGATACCTTCCTCGGCGGCCGCCTTCAGAACATCCGCGAGCTGATCGACAGCGGCAGGCTCGGCAGGATCACGGGCGGCGGCGCGTGGTTCGTCGGTCACGGCCACGAGTTCCATCATCCGGCCCCCGCGTTCTTCTATCAGCCGGGCGCAGGCCCGCTTTACGACATGGGTCCGTATTATGTGACCGCGCTGCTCAGCCTGCTGGGCCCGGTGCGCCGGGTCTGCGCGATGGCGACCCGTGCCGCGCAGACGCGCTCCGTGCCGTCCGGCCCGGCAAAGGGAACGGTGCTGCCGGTCGATGTGGACACGCATATCAACGCTATTCTTGAGTTCTGCTCGGGTGCGCAGGTGACGCTGACGTGCAGCTTTGACGTCTGGGACAGCGAGCTTCCGCGCATGGAGCTTTACGGCACCGAGGGTACGGTGCTCATCGACGAAAAGGACCCGATCGCAGGCCCGAACCTGTTCGGCGGCGATACGCTGATGCGCACGCCGGGCGAATACCGCTGGGCAGACCCGGAACGCCGCCCGGAGAATGTAGATACGCCGTGGCCGGTCGTACCGAACTGTCATCCGTTCAACTCGGTCAGCCATGCGGAAAACCCGCGCGGCATCGGTCTGGTCGATCTGGCATATGCGCTTCAGAACGGCCGCATGCCGCGCGCCTCGGGCGACATGGCGCTGCATTCGCTCGAGGTGATGGAGTGCATCCTGAGGAGTGCCCGCGAGCACGTTTTCTGCGAGACCACGACCACGTTCGAGCAGCCGAAGGCGCTGCCGCTGCATTTTCCGGAAGAAAACTGATACGCATATAAAGAAAGAGAGCCGATCAGCCGCAGGCGTAAGCCTGCGGCTGTTTTCTTTAGTCTATGGACAAATGCTTTTTCAGCGCCGTGACATAGGATACGGCATAGCGGCTGAGCACTATGTTTCTCTTGCGGATGAGTCCGATGCGCATGCTGCCGTCCATGTCGAGCGGGCGCGCGATGATGCTCGGGCTGTTGAGTTTTGGATCGATGATGCCCGAGCTGACCGTGAAGCCGTTCAGACCGATGACGAGGCTGAACAGCGTGGCGCGGTCGCGCACCTGTATGGTTTTCGGCATATCGAGCATGCTCAGCAGCTCCTCGGAAAAATAGAACGAGTTGCGTTCGCCCTGCTCGAACACAAGATAGGGGTAGGGGCGCAGCTCATCGAGCGTGATGCGCGCCCTGGCGGCGAGCGGGTGGTCTCTGCTGATGAAAACGTGCGGCTCGGCGGTGAAGAGCGCCTCGAACACCAGCTCGTTTTTGCGCAGCAGCTTGGAGAGCACACTCTCGTTGCTCTCGCACAGGTAGAGCAGACCGAGCTCGCTCCGGCCGGAGGAAACATCGTCGATGATCTCGCCGGTCTGCGTCTCGCGCAGGATGAAGCTGTACCGGTCGGCGTCGTACTGCTGCACCACATCGACAAAGGCGTTGACCGCGAACGAATAATGCTGGCACGACACGCAGAACCGGGGATCGCGCCGCCGGCCTGCGCCGAAGTGCTCCTGCATGATGTCGGCCTGCTCGAGCAGCATCCGGGCGAACGAGAGCAGCTCCTCGCCCTCACGCGTGACGGCAACGCCCTTGTTCGAGCGCACGAAGGCGGTCACGCCCATTTCCTTCTCCAGATTGTGGATAGCAGCACTCAGGCTCGGCTGCGAGATAAAAAGCCGTTCGGCTGCGTCGGTGATGCTGCCGCATTCGGCCACGGCGACAAGATAGGCAAGCTGCTGCAATGTCATGAAAAGAGCCTCTTTCTGGCGCGGAGCGCCGGGATATAGCCACATCATACGCTGTCCGGACGCTGATGTCAATGTGCGTTTTCGACTTTTTCTGCGGCGTTTTGCAGGAATGTCCTTGTGATGCACAACCGGGCGCGCGGCGAACGGAACCGGCCTTTTCGTGATTACGCTCTTGCAAAGCGGCATGGATGCTGTATAATTTTAGATGGACAGAGCGTACCAAACAGAAAGAAAAAACTGGCATATCGCATGACCGGGTCGTGCGGATGCAGTCGGGAGGACGAAAATGAGAGGGAAATCTTCCGCTTTGCGCGCAAAAGAGGAATTTCTTGCGCTGTATCATGATGGAGCGTTCGAAGCAGGGACAAAAATACCGTCCGAGTCCAGCATGGCGGAAATGCTCGGCGTAAGCCGGGAGACCTGGCGCAAGGCGCTCGGCCTGCTGCGCGGCGAGGGCGTGCTGTATTCCAGACACGGCTCGGGCACGTATCTTCAGGAGCCGTCGCATCGCATTACGAACGACCTTTCGCAGCTGAAAAGCCTGTCTAAGATGATCGCGGAGGCCGGACTGCGCGAGCAGGGCTCGTGCATGACCTGTACGGTCGGCACAGCGCCGGAGGAGGTCTGCCGGTTTTTCGAAGCGCCGGAAACAGCCGAGTTTGTGATCATTCAACATATCCGCCGCACCGAGGAGGATGTGATCGCGGTCAGTCTGGGGTATCTGCCGGAAAAATACGCGGAAAAGATGCATGGCGCAATCCCGCAGTCGCTGTTTGCCTTCCTCGAGGAGAGCGAGGGGATCTATATCAGCCGCGCGAGCACCGAGCTGTTTATCCCGGCAGAGAATGACCCGCTGTGCGAAATGCTTCGTCTGCGCGAGGGTCAGAGCGCGTTCGGCTTCAGACAGTGTCATTACGACTCGCGCGGCAATCCGACGCTGTATTCGGTCGATTATCTGCGCAGCGACCTGTTTCATTTCACGATCATGAGAATACGGCCGTAAAAACGGCATGGACAGAACCTTATTCCGCTAATAGGATAGAGGTTCTGTCCTTTTTCCTCCAATTCACAGTATTCTTTCTCTGTCACCGGCTCGCACCACTCGTTGGAGGTATCCTCGCCGGGAACCTCGACAGCAATATGGGAAAACCAGCTGTCCTTCTTCGCTCCATGCCAGTGCTTAACTTCGGGCGGAATGGTGATGACCGTGCCGGCAGTCAGAGACACCGGCGCTTTGCCTTTCTCCTGATACCAGCCCTCACCGGCGGTGCAGATCAGCATCTGCCCGCCGCCTTTTTTTGCGTGGTGGATATGCCAGTTGTTCCGACATCCCGGCTCAAAGGTGACATTTGCCAGGAAAAGTCCGCTTTCCGGATTTGTCAGCGGGTTCAGATACGACTGCCCGATGAAATGCCTGGCATAGGCCGTGTTCTCTGCCCCCCAAGCCAAACACATTTTCACGGGCGAATTCTTTTTGATCCATTGTTTTCATACTTCCTTCTTTCCCATGCTCATGCACCGGCCCAACACTTCGCCGGTTTTCAGATGGCGTGGGATACAGGGCCGGTTTAGCGCCGATATTGGAAATCCAGCGGCAAATGGATACTTCCTTTGCAATACCTGCGCAGAAAATGCAAAAGAAGCAGTTCTATCACACAATACATGCGTGGTAGAACTGCTTTCTTTTATTGAATTGCAGCATCAGACAGGCTCTGCAAAACCTGTCCAATATCTGCATTCATGCAGATTGATCGTTGCTCAATTCCCTGAGGGCAAACTGCCTGCCATTGGTTGATACAGGCGTAAGTGGCGTTCGGGTTCTTTGCCGTCATCTGCCAGAAGGGGTACTTAATGATGACCGGGGTATTATAGCCAACGCCCAACTCCAGAAAGAGAATTTTTCCGCCTTCACGGGTACGGAGAAAATTCTCATACCGCTCCGCTGCCCGATGCCAGCCCTCGTCCTCGACAAACTTGTTGTCAGAACGCAGGTTCATGGTCAGTGGTTTCCCGCAGTGGGGGCAGACGGGGAGCAGCTCTGGCGGGATTTTCATATCTTTCTGCCGCTTGACCATTTCCCGGATGACCGCTTCGTTATCAAAGGTCTCCTGACAGCACGGCTCACTGCACTGGAACAGACCGTAATCGCCCTGCGTGTAGAACAGCCGCTTTTTATCAAAGCTCGCCTTCTGAAAGCAGTGATCCACATTGGTCGTGATAACGAAATAATCCTTGTCCTGCACCAGCTTCAAAAGATCATCGTAGACCGGTTTGGGGGCATCCATATAGCGGTTGATGTAGATGTACCGGCTCCAATACGCCCAGAATTCTTCCATCGTGGGGAAGGGATAGAAGCCGCCGCTGTACATATCCTGAATGCCGTACTTCTGAGAAAAGTCGGAGAAATGCTGCTCAAACCGTTCGCCGGTGTAAGTGAAGCCCGCCGCCGTGGACAGTCCTGCACCTGCGCCGATGACCACGGCATCACAGTCCTGTAATGCTGCTTTCAGCCGTTCCATCGGCTTAGAGCAGCTTTTTATAGATGGCTTTGTCCAAATCCTTGAAAACATTGAAGATCACCTTCTTGACACTGGTTTTTCTATTCATAAACCGGTTCACGGTTTCCACGGCGATTTGCGCCGCCTGCTCGTTTGGAAAATGGAACTCTCCCGTGGAAATACAGCAGAACGCCACGCTTTCCAAGCTGTTCTCTGCCGCCAGAGTCAGACAGGAGCGGTAGCAGGAAGCCAGCAGTTCTTTGTCCTCTTTGGTTACTCGACCGCTGATGATCGGACCGACCGTATGCAGCACATACTGGCAGGGCAGATTGAACGCGGGCGTGATTTTCGCCTGACCGGTGGGTTCGGGATGGCCCTGCTGTTCCATCAATTCCGCGCAGGCAAGCCGCAGTTCCACGCCTGCAAAAGTGTGAATGGCGTTATCAATGCAGCGATGGTTGGGAATATAGCAGCCGGTCATGCCGGAGTTTGCCGCATTGACGATGGCATCGCAGCGGAGCGTGGTAATATCGCCCTGCCAGAGATACAGCCCCGGCTGAATGGGTGTCAGGTCGGCAATATCCGTGATACCCTTTGCGGCGGTTTCGCCTTGCAGATAGGCGTCCTGTGTTTTCAGAAACGCCCCGTCCGTGCGCCGGGACGCACGAATGTTCATCAGTCCCCGCAAAAGCTGACGCTGACTCTCCGGCTCTGCCGGAATAGCAATATCCCGATATTCTGTTTTCTCTTTCAAAAGCGACTGGATGAGAAACAGCCGCCGCTGTGCCTGGGTCATTTTTTCACCGCCTTAATGAAACGATTTTATAAAGGATGCGGCGGCCGCCCTTTCGGTGTGGCCGCCGCGTGTTTCTTAGAACTCGTAGGGAGGGTTGCCGGAGAAGTCGGCGATGATGCCGTGGGCATTATCCAGATAGAACACCTCAAAGAGGGGGTTGGTGGCCTCGCCGTACTGACCCTTCACGATGGGGTTCCGGATGCACATTTCCTTGGCAGCCATGTTGTTCTCAAACACAGCCTTGCCGTGCAGACGAATCCACGCATAGTCCGGGCTGGAAACGGAGATCTCGATTTCCGGGTTCTCCTGCATATCCTTATAGACGTCCTTGGTGTTGTTGGTGCAGAACCACAGCTTGCCGTCCATCTCGCCGGAGAACATGAAGGGGCGGCACTTGGCTTTGCCGTCACGACCGACGGTAGCCAGATACTGTACAGGGTTGGCATTCAGAAATTCAACGACTTTGTTCATGATGAGTACCTCCAAAAAATTTGTTGTTTTTACTTGATGTTTTGATTGTAATGCGATTTGTACGGTTTGTGAAGTACGCACAATATTGTGGTATGGTTACCTCCGGGTAACAATCAGAACCTGCCGTTCTCCACACGCCACAGATCATAGTAGCCGGTGGGCGCACCGTCAAAGTAAGTCGTCAGCTTTTCGGGATGCTCACCCCGGAAGACATCGCCCGCGAAGCCGGAAATCATGCGGAGATTTTGTGCGATGTGTACGCGAATTTGAGCAGGGTGCATCAAGACGTGCCGGTCATATATTCACCGAGACCAGGATACTGGTGAAGGAAAAAGGAGGAAGCAGCATGGCAAATCCAGAGTATGTACTGGAAATGCGGACGAAGGCGAAATGTTCTACTATAAAACACAGGGAGGACGAACGTTCGTCCTCCTTTTGGCTGCTTGTTAATCTGCACAATACAGACTGCATATTTTCGTTTTTCTTTATTGCGTTTCCACTATGAAATATCTTCCTTCTATGCTATACTGAGGTTAGCCATCAAAGGCAGGAAAGAGGTGTTTCGCATGAACGAACAGGAAAAAACCACGATGAACATCATCGAACCGGAGGGGCTGTCGAGCTGTGGGGCGGACAGCGGCGCATGGTGCGGTCAGGCGCTCAAGCGCGTGCTGATCGGCATGACCCTCACGGGACTGACACTGAATGTGCTGTGTCTGAACTACATTCTCCCGGCGATCGGCATGGTATTTCTGCTGGTCGGCCTTCGCGCACTGCGCCGGGAAAACGCAGGCTTCAAGGGCGGCTATGTCATCGCCATCCTCCGCACGTTCTACATTACCGTGTGGATGATACTGGATACGACGATCTATGCGGATGTGCTGACGGGGACAACGGCCGCAGTGGTGCTGACGTTGTTTAATCTGGTGATAGTGCTGGCGCAGGTGGTCTGCCTGTGGAGCGGCCTGAAGGCGTTGCGGCAGAAGGCAGGCTTTGGGGCGAAATGCGGTGCGGCCGCCGCGCTGATCGTATGGAATGTCGTGCTGTGCGCGCTCGGTCTGATCAGCTGGAGCGGCTGGATTATGCTCAGCGTTATGATCGCAGCATACATCATCATCATGCGCAGGCTGTTCGCGCTCGCAGGCGAGCTGGATAACGCAGGCTGCACGATTACGCCCGTTCCGGTCAGGGTAAAGGACTGGCAGCTCGTGCTGTCGCTCGCCGTGCTCCTCGCGGCAGGCATGGCCTGCGGCTATGCGTTCGGCGGCAGCTATCCGATGGAGTGGACGCCGCTCGATAATTCGGCGCAGGCCGAGGTGCAGAGCACAAAGGCGAAGCTGCTCGAGCTCGGCTTTCCCGAGGCGGTGCTGAATGACCTCAGCTCGGAGGACATCGCCATGTGCGAGGGCGCGACGCAGATTTTGAGCCGAACAGAGGACAAGCCGGTGAACGACGGCAGAGAAGTGACGACGCAGACCGGCGAAAACAGCTACCGCATCGACACGGTGTACGATGCAAAGGAGCTGCGCCTGACCGGCGTGGCGGTCCGCGTCGGCGAATACAGATGGATCATCTTCCATCATTTTCTCTGGACGCAGCCGATGAACTACTGCGGCACCGAGGCAGTTCAGCTGTGGCCGAACGGGCAGAGTGACTGGTGGCCGGACGGCGACGCGACCGGCCGTGTGCTGTGCGGAAGGGACGGTCAGACGCTCGCGGCGGCGTATCACTCGCTCGACACGCAGGACACCTTCACGACCGACTTTTTCGGCAATTCGCAGAGCAGCATCAACTTGACCGGCGCGTTCTCCATGCCGCGCGGCAGCGAAAATCAGCGCGGCTACGTCTGCTTCCCGATACAGACCGCGCAGGAGGACACCTACGTCAACAGCTGGGTCAACTATACGCATCAGAACACCTGGGCACAGTACCCGGCGCGGACTGCGAGGGAAGGCATGTGGAGCAGCAGCGCGTTCAAAACTATCCAGTTCGCGCTTCAGTTTGACGCGACAGAGGGCAGAATGATGTACTGAGCACGGTAATTTGATACAAAAGCAGGGCGTTTCCAAAGAAGGGAACGCCCTGCTGGTTTTCGAGACAGTCTTTTTACCATTCATCCATATCGCTGAAGATTTCCCCCTCCATGGCGGAGATCTCGGCGGTGGGGATGACGGTGCCGTCCTGCATGATGATGCGCCGCGCGGCGGGGTCGAGCTTGCGCACAACGCCGGTCACGGTCAGATACGCGCCGCCCTCCTTGCGCTCGTCGGGCTTGAAGTAGGTGATGCTGACGGTCGGACGGCTGTCGAGCGTATCCATCAGACGGCGGCAGCGGCGGTTGAGCATCTCGATCGTGCCCTCGTCGAGCTCGATCTTCCGCTCGGTCAGACGCTGCGTTTCGCGGATGGTATCGGCGTAGCCGGAGAGCGCCGCGAAGGGCGCGAACTGAAACGCGCGGTCGGACAGCGGCATCCGTGGATGGCTGCGCGGAACATGATGCGGATGGTCGATGATGTCATCGTATTTCGGGTTGTAGGCCATAAGACACCTGCTTTCTTCTCGGGCACGCGGAACAGGCTGCGGTCATTCCTGCGCCGCTCGACTGACTTCGGCACTGCTGCTCTGCCCGCCGAGGCTTTTCCAGCCGTAGCGGAAAATCGAGAGGAGGATGGAGGCTTCGGTCGCGATCTCGTCCAGAATGCCGGCCCACGAGCCGACGATGATGTCGTATGCGATCCAGAGCGGCGAGTTGATGAACATGCCGACCGATCGGATGGTACGGGCATTATAGGTGTAGCCGCCGATGGTCGTGGCGATATTCGCCGCGACAGGGAGGACGGACAGCCATCCCGACCAGGTGAAAACAAGGGCGAGAATCTGGAACACGCAGATGACCGCGCCCATGGCGCGGCTGCGCAGGAAATCGTATCTGCTGCTCAGGCAGAAGGAGCGGAAGGTGTTGATCAGATAGCTGACGGCTCCGGTGGCTGCGCCGAGCAGGAACAGATGGGCGGTGTAGCAGAGATAGGACAGAAACTGCACGCGAAACAGCTGCCTGTTGTCCCTGCACTGATAGGACGCGAAGAACAGCGCGGTCCCGAACAGTCCGACGAGCTGTGCAAACATAAAAAAGGTTCTCGCTTTCTTTGATGATCGAGTACATGGAAATACGCTGCATTTATCGTATCATATTGCAGAAATTATTGCAAGTTTGCGGCGCTGCGGCGCAGAACAGGCCGCATATGCCGCGGTTTTCTCTGTTAGGGCAATACCGCATAATTGAACAAGAGCGATTTGCGAGCAAATTTTGCGTTCTGACAAGGCGCGGTTTTGCGGTAATACTTGATGTATTACCGTGAAATCGCAACAAAGTCAGGGCACAAAATTTCCGCAAAGCGCCGCAGCTTTAATTGTGCGGTGTTGCCTTAGGCCTTGTGACCGCCGATCTGGCTGTTGCGGTCGCGCGCCGTCGCGCCCTCCTCGAGGTTCATGCCCTTGAGGAGGGCATTTTTACCGAACTTTTTCTTGATGGCGAGGGCGGCCTGCTGGAGCTTTCGCTCGCGCGCAAGTGCTTCCTCCTCCTTCCGGCGCTTTTCCTCCTCGGCGGCGTAGTCGGTGAACAGGTCGAGCTGCTCACAGTCGTTCCGGCGCGGCGCGTCGTTCTCGAACAGCACGCGGTTGGCGACGAGATACATACGCCGGATGAGCAGATCGGGGTCTGTGATCCGGTCGAACAGGGCGGAGGCTGCCTCCATGATCTGATGCGTGGAGGCGGTGTAGCCGTCGAGATTGATCGAGCCGTGCGCCTGTCTGGGCAGCGTGCGGCCGTAGCGGTCGACCTCGGTCTTGCCGTGATAGCGCCGGCGGCGTGCCGGGTCGGTCAGATTTTCGATGTCGTAGCCGACGGTGAGCACGATCTGGTCGGTGACGAGCCGCTTGTCCACCAGATCGAGCACAAGCAGATCGGCCATCTCGCGCAGCACGAGCCGCGCCTTGTCCGCAGGGTAGGGGCAGGTGAGCACTTGCCCGGAGCTGATGCTCTTGAGCGAGGGCGGCAGCTTTTTGATGGCCTCGATGGTGCACGGCTCCCAGCCCCAGGCGTGGTCGATGAGCAGCTCGGCGTTTTTGCCGAACAGGCGGTACAGCAGCTCCTCGTCGCGCTCCGAGCAGAGCGCGACGTCGCCCATGGTGAACATGCCGTGCTGCTCGAGCTTTTTCGCGTAGCCGCGCCCCACGCGCCAGAAATCAGTGATGGGCTGATGAGACCACAGTCTGCGGCGGAAGCTCATTTCGTCGAGCGCGGCAATGCGCACGCCGTTGCGGTCGGCCGGGATGTGCTTGGCCACGATGTCCATCGCCACCTTGCACAGGAACAGATTGGTGCCGATGCCGGCTGTCGCGGTGATGCCGGTCGTGTTCAGCACATCGAGGATGATCTTCATGGCGAGCTCATGCGCAGTCAGACCGTAGGTGTTCAGATAGCCGGTCACATCCATGAACACCTCGTCGATGGAGTAGACGACGATGTCCTCGGGCGCGACGTATTTCATATAGATGGAGTAAATGCGGTTGCTGTACTCCATGTAATACGCCATGCGCGGCGGTGCGATGATGAAATCCACGGCGAGGGAGGGGCTGCTCTGCAGTTCGGAGAAGGAGAACGACGAGCCGGAGAGCTGATGCCCCGGAGCATCGTGGCGGCGGCCGATATTCGCTTCCCTGACGCGCTGGCGCACCTCGAACAGCCGTCCGCGGCCGGAAATGCCGTAGCTTTTGAGCGACGGCGTGACGGCGAGACAGATGGTCTTGTCCGTGCGGCGCTCGTCCGCGACGACAAGGTTGGTGTCGAGCGGGTCGAGCCCTCTCTCTCGGCACTCTACGGAGGCGTAGAAGGATTTCAGGTCGATGGCAAGATAAGTGTGAGCGGACACGTTCACAGCCTCCTTTCGGATGTAATAACAGCAGGATTACCGTGCGCCGTTACACCAGATATTATACGCTTTGCCAACAAACTGCTGTTCGGACATCTCGGTAAACGACTCGAGTGTTTTGCCAATGCTCCATGTATACTCAGGGCAGCACCGGTATTCATTGGTGGAAAGCTCCACAAAGCGCTCTACGCACATATAAACACGGTCGCTGCGCCAGAATACAAGGCATTTATAGGTTTTTACAAGATCATCCGTACCCCATGGATATGTTTTTTCCTTTGTGATGCAGGCGATCACATCATCACGGATAACAGGATACCAGTCATCATAATAATCACGCGACGCATTGCGCTTTCGCATCGCAGCAGCTATGGCACGCTGACGTTTGGCATACAGATAACGGATGACGAGCTTTGCGGCGAGCAGGATGGCCAGCAGGACCAGCACGCAGGCGCCGTAGACTAAGAGCTGCGTGTACCACGGCGCGGAATACAGTTCGTACAGGCCGGGACGGGCGCGGCAGTCCGCACAGGTGTAAATGCTGTAGCCGAGGAAAACGCCGATGAGCGAGAGCATCAGAATGGTCAGCAGACGGTTTACTTTTTGCAGCATGGAAAATCCTCCGTTTCGTCAGAACAGGTCGAGCGTGTTGTCCAGATAGATCTCCTCGCGGACGTTCAGCTGATACTCGGGCCGGGTCATGTAGTGCAGCAGAAATTCGAGAACGAGCGCGCTGCCGAGGCTGCGGCCCTCGATCTTGAACTGCGAAAAGCCCATCGGGAGATAAATGTCCTCGATGTCGCGCACGCCGATAAATCCCGGATTTTTCATCGCCTTCGAGAAGCGGTAGCCGCCGTCCGCGTCCGGCGCGGCGCAGCGGTGCTCCGGGCAGGCCGCGCCGAGGTTCATGCGGCTGACGGTCTCGTAGCAGCGCTTCCGGTCGGTGCAGCCGAACCAGCAGCACTCGTTGCACAGAAACTCGACCTTGTCCTTTTGTGCCTGCGTGAGGGCGGAAAGTGCGTCGAATTGCCGGTTCAAGCGAAAATCCGGCACGACATAACGGAAATCCGCGCGGTCGAGCTCGCTTTTGAGCTCGCGAAAATCGGTGAGCACCTTGGTGGTCGAGGACACGAAGTAAAGACCCGGCCAGCGCTGCACCAGATACTCGAGCAGCAGGTCGGAGTGGACGATGACGCCGTTCTGCACGCCGCCGCTCTCCGCGAACAGGCGGCACAGCGCATTGCATTTCCGGTCGGACAGGTGCTCCTCGCGGAGCAGGGAATTGCTGAACGTCAGACGCGCGGAGATGCCGTATTTCTGCATGAGCGCGAGCACATCGCGCGGCGAAGCCTCTCCGAACCCGGCACGGCCGCCGCCCCAGAGACAGTCCGCCGGTGCGCCGTAGATCGAGCCGATTTCGCACCAGCCGTAGAAGTATTCCCGGTGCTCGCGGAACAGCGGCAGGAATACGCGGTACAGTTCGTAGAACTCGAACAGGCCGGGCAGATGAAAATATGCGGTATTCACAGCGGCCACCTCACTTCAGAAAGTCGCATCGGTGCTCGGGCTGACGGAAGCGGCGGCCCTGCCGGTTGAGCTCGGCGGTCTTGAGCGCGACGAGGTTGATGTCCGAGTGCATCAGCTGTGCGATCTGCGCGACGTCGCAGCCGCGCATGATATACTCGAGGATTTCCTCGTCGGGCAGCGCGACCTGTGCAGCGAACATGTTGGCCTCGTATTCCATCGCGCGGTCGGCCATGTTGAAAAGGTTGAATTCCTGAAAACCGCCGGCGGCGATGGCGGCGCTGCGGTGCAGCTGGTCGTGGCCGATCTCGTGCAGCAGGACGATATTGTGCATGACCGGATGCAGGTCCTGCTTGATGAAGATATAGCGGTTGCGCTCGATGACCTTGTATACGCCCTTCTGGTGTTTAAAGGCACGCGGCATGACGATCAGACCGAGCGCCTCGGCCAGCTGGTCGGCGTCCCGCGTACCGTATTTCCGGACCAGCCGGTCGGCGGTGCGGACGGCCTCGTTATGGTTTTTCAGCAAGTGACTCACCCCGCTTCAAGGCTGCTGCTGATATTTTTTCGGCGCATATTTCTTGTTGCGCCGCTTGGCGTCGACATAGGCCTCCTGAATGGCGAGCATAAGCTCGTCCATGTCCTCCTCGGCCATCTCGCCGCCGGCGAACAGACCGGTCAGCTCGCCGACGAGCTTTTCCGCGCCGATGCGGCCGCGATAGCCGAATTCTTTTTCGGCCATCGAAACGAAATCGTCGTTTTCGTTGTGCAGGTAGTCCGCGCTCGTGCCGAGGATCTCGGCGAGCACGCTGTAGACCCTGCGGTCCTGCGGATAAGTAGTGCCTTTTTCGTAATTTGTAATGGTTTTCAGTCCCAGACCGGCGCGCTTCGCCAGCTCCGCCTGCGTCAGATGGCTGTCCTTGCGCAGCTTTCGGAGCTTTTCGCCAAACCTCATTGTGCTGCCTCCTTATTTTGTGATGCGTAAACGGATTGCATGAATGCTCGAAATTTCCATTGACATGCGTAAAACAAATGCGTATAATAAAAGCGTAAACTGTTTACGCATTTATCATACAATAAATTGCGCATCTCGTCAAGAGAAAGCGCGGCAGCAGCACATCGGAGGTGGCAGTATGGCCGAAAGATACACCAAAACCTATGTTTCCGTCAACGTGGATATTGATGAGGACGGCACGATGCTTCCGCGGCTGATCCGGTGGATGAACGGGCGCGTGTTCGCGATCGAGCAGCTCGGGTATAAATGCCGCGCGTCCTCGACGAAGGTGGGGGGAGGCGGCATCCGCTATACCGTCCGGATAAACGGCCGGGAGACCTACCTGTTTCAGGAGGGCAGCCGGTGGTTCGTGGAGGCCAGGGCCTGAGACTGTCGAAAAACTTCGTTTTTCCGACAATCTGCGTTTCCTCATAGCCGTCGTACTGCTTGACGAGCGCGAGACGGCGCCGCCGTCAGGATGAGTCGGATGAGGAGGACGGAACCGGACGAAAAATTTTTATCGGCATTGTGCGGCAAATAAGTTAGCGCCATCTAACTTGTTTGCCGCAAATTGTGTGCTTTGTGTGTCGTTTGCGTGGCAGGCCTGTTAACTGCTGCAAAAAACAGGAGTTGACAACGCAAAGGAGATATGGTATTTTATTAGCACTTTGAGTTAGCGCGCGTTAACTTTAACCGCATGATCTGCCCGCAGAGCGCTTCTGCGCAGGCATACGGTACTGCCTTTCATCCTTTCCGACGGGAAAGGACATTTTTTGCTGAAACGGTTAGCTTCGGGTAACCGCAACCGATAAGGAGGATATAACCCTTGAAGAAGAAACAAACCCTCGCTCTGCTGCTGGCCGGCGCGATGCTCGTACCGAACGCATTCGCCGCGTCCCCCGAGGATTTTCACGATTTCCCGACCGACTGGTCCGCAGCCGGTCTGCGCCGCGCCGTGGACAACGGTCTGCTGAACGGTGCGAACGGACGGATTGACGGTGCGGGCCTGCTGACCCGCGCGCAGATGGCCGCCATCATCAACCGCGCCTTTGCCGCGAAAAAGACCGCCGACCTCTCCGGCTACAACGATGTGAGCGCGGATGCGTGGTACAGAAGCGACCTCGCCGCAGCGGTTGCCATGGGCACCTTTCAGGGCGCGAACGGTCAGCTGAACCCGGAACGCCCCATCACTCGCGAGGAGGCGTTCACCGTACTGGCACGCGCGTTTGCGCACGAAAGCGGCAGCACCGCTTCGCTGAACGTTTTCTCGGACAGCGCAAGCGTTTCTTCGTGGGCGGCGGACAGCGCGGCCGCGCTCGTTGAAAACGGCTATGTAAACGGCGCGAATGGCGCGCTGAACCCGAAAAGCAACATTACCCGCGCGGAATTTGCCAAAATCATCAGCGATATGGCAAGCACCTATGCGGACGCAAGCGCATCGCTCCCCGAAACCGTGGACGGCAGCCTCATCGTGCGCGACAACAGCGTATCGCTCGCAGGAAAGACCATCAACGGCGATCTGATCATCGCGGACGGCGTATCGCAGATCGACCTCTCGAACGTCACCGTCACCGGCCGCATTTTGCTGCGCGGCGGCGAGAGCGGCGTAAACTTCGCGAACACCAAGGCCGGCAAGGGCATCGCCGCAAACACCGACATCGCGGTTTCCGGTACGGTTGACAGCATTACCGTCATCGCGGACGGCGCGAAAATCTCCGGCTCCGGCAAGGTCGGCGCGGTACAGGCGCACGCGAATAACGTTTCGGTTTCCACCACCGGCACCAAGGTTTCCGCCGCCGCAGGCGTTTTCGGCGTCAAGGCCGGCAGCAAGGCGGTTGACGCAGGCAAGACTGAGACCGTTAGCACCTCGACCTCCGGCGGCGCTTCGGGCGGCTCCTCCGGCGGCAGTTCTTCCGGCGGTTCGTCCTCTGGCGGTTCTTCGTCCGGCGGCTCTACTTCGGGCGGCAGTCAGGTGACGCAGGCCGCAATCGCGGACGCCAAGGTCGTCACCACCGACACCGGCGCATATCTCGCGCTCAGCTTCAAGGACGGCTTCACGCTCGGCGGCACGACCGTTACGGTAGACGGCGCGGACGTCAAGAATGCGGTTTCCAAGGTGACCGATGACGGCGCCGTTGCGAAAATTCCGCTCGTGGCGCAGCCGGGTTCGGTCACGCTGACAAGCGGCGCAAAGACGCAGACGATCTCTCTCGGCACGGCCGCAGAGGGCGCGGTCTACACCGGCGAGGACTACCTGCCGGATTACTTCATTAAGCACGGTCCGCTCGACCTCTGGGATTACTACCTCACCAACTATGATAACGCAGGCAACGTGCGCGTCCTGCCGAGCAAGACCACCTTCGGCACTTCTGCTGTCCGCAGCGAGCACCCGAGCTATTCCGAGCCGCTCGTTCTGAATGAGAACGGCGAGGGCAGCGTTGTCGTGATGTTCAACTACACCTCGGAAGCCGACAAGGCGTGGTTCGACAATATCGCGTCCTATGACGCTTCGTCGAGCGAAAGCGCGGTTCAGCTCGTCGCCTACGACCAGTACAAGAACACGTGGAACCGCAATCTGAACTTTACGAAGGGCACGGCGGAGCACAACGGCAGCACGGTCGCGACGCTGACCATTCCGTTCAACCAGGATAATTTCCGCTCCAACGGCCGCTATTACGTCCGCGTGACCTCGACCGACGGCAACAACGTCAAGTCCACGGCGCTCGCGTCCATCCATGTCCAGAATTACGCAACTCCCGAACTCAGGGTAAAGGAAACACCGCAGTCGGGCGTAAATCTGCACTTCGCGGTTAGTAATCTGGTTTACGGCATCGTGGACCCGATTGAAAAGGTAACGCTCACCGACCCGACCGGCGCAACCAAGACGCTCGAAAAAATCAAGGATTACTACCTCATCAGTCAGGACCTGTTCGTGCTCTATAACGATGTTTCGGCAACGGACGGCCGCAACAACCTGCCGTACAAGGGCGAATATACGCTCACCATCGAGGCGAACGGCTTTAAGAAGTTCAGCAAGAGCTTTACGGTAGCGGAGGGCGAACAGCCGGCCAAACAGAACGCCATCACCTATGACGCCATCAGCCGCGCGACCGGAAGCACTTCCGGCGGCAGCAGCAGCGACGGCTCGTCCGGCGGCTACGCGATTTCGACCGATTTCCTGTTCGACAGCGACCTTGTCGCGAACGCGAACGTGCTCGATAAGCTGAACAAATCGACTGCCGACTCGACTGCGGTTCTCGAATACTGGAAGTACAACGCCTCCACACTGGACAGCGTATTCAACAAGGGCGACGTCAAGTATTTCAGCGGCACGGACTACACGGACTACGTTTCGACCGACCGTAACGGTAAGCTGTGGAAGTCCTACGCAGATTTCCAGTCGAGCCATGAGGCAAGCGTATTCCCGCCGCACGCCACCAAGGCGATCCTTGAGGACGGCCTGCTCGGCGACATTCAGGACAGCACCGCGTCCGGCAAGCTCGATTACATCGCACCGGCTGTTTCGGAGAACAAGCAGGGGGAGGACGTTGTTCTGACCTTCGCAAACGGCGAGGATTACCTCGGCAAGGTTTCCGCGCTCTACCTGAACGGCGACTGGCGTGAGCTTGGCGAGGAGTATTACAGCATTGACGGTAACACCATCACGCTGAAAAAGGACCTGCTCCATGTCGGCGAGAACGCGCTGAAAATCGAGTCCGCAGGCTATAAGCCGCAGACTGTGAAGTTTACTTACAGCAAGGTGAACGAGGAAAAACTCTCGCTCTTGGCAAAGGTCGATCAGGATGCGCAGACCGTCACCCTGACCGTCAACGGCTCGGAGGGCGATTTCCTGAAAAATCTGAAATCCGTAAAGCTCGGCGACGATACGGTTTACAGCAAGGGCGTTGAAGGCAGCGACGCGGTTTACTACGAAATCGCGGAGGATAACAAGAGCCTCATCCTGCACAACGTCAAGCCGGGCAGCTATCAGCTCACCCTGTCGGCAGAGTATTACGAGAATTTGATGGCGGAGTTTACGATGGAAAAAGTAGATACGCCTGATACCAAGACTGCACCGGAAATTTCCTCGTATGAACAGAAAAGCATTTCTGATTTCTACGGAACGCAGTATCCGGTTTATCGCTTCAGCTTCAACGGACTGAACGCCACCGACCTGAAAGAGTATCTGAATGCAGTAACCTCGGTTAAGGTAAACGATACCACGCTGACCAAGAACATCAGCAGTTTCAGCTTCGACGAGAAGGAATTCCGTCTGTATTCTACCGGCAGCGAGAACGGCGGCGCTGTGCGCGATTATGACAGGCTCGACCTCTTTGCCTCTCTGTTCAAGCAGCCCGGCACCTACACCATCACGCTTACCGCACCGGACTATGCTGATGTTTCCTATGAACTGACAGTCAGCGGTTCGACCGACCCCACCGAGCCGACCACCCCGACTGAGCCGGGCGAGAGCGAAGTAAAGGTTCCGACCGAACTGCCGACGATTACCAAAGGCAGCAACGTATATTGTACGCTCACATTTTCCAATGCAGAAAAGTGGCTAGCGCAGAATTTAACTGTTACTGTAAATGATGTAGCATATGACAAAACCGGTTCTATCTATAACCTTGATAACGGCGGAGCATATTATATCGAAGAGAATAACATTTCTCTGAAGATTCCGTACGAAATGTTTGATACCAAGACGAGTATGCTTGTAATCTCCGATGGTACTTCGACTATTAACTTTACCGTTACGATGCCGGGGTCTTTCATCCTTGGTGCTGAACCGACCATCGCATTTACCAAGTAAACACCGCTCCAAAGGAAGCCCCTCGCGGGCTTCTTTTCTTTACGATAGGGAAATACCGCCGCAGTTTTCATTGTGCGGTGCTGCCATAGATATAATACACTCCCCCTTATTGATAACCACACGCTCTGTCCCGTATAATAAAGTAGTCGAAAAAAGGGAGGCGCACGGATATGCGGCACGAATACACATCATGCGGACACCCGCCCGTTTCCCTGAACAGACCTGTATGACCAAGGACCCCCTGCCCCTAAAACGGCAGCCGGTCCTTTTTTGTGGGAGGAAAATGAAATGATCGAAAACTGGAACGACGTCCACATTGTCCCGGAATTCTGCGACCAGGGCGTGGACTGCTACCGCCTCGAGGGCGGCAGCTTTCTCAACGAGTACTACATCGTTTCCGAGGCGGAGACGCGCAAGCTGATGAACCATCCCGAGGTCGTCGGCTACGAGGTCTATGCCTCGCTCGTCACCGCGACCTCGCAGATGATGTACTACCTCAAGGAGCAGAAGAAAATCACGTCCGCCAATATTCTCTCCATCCTGCGCGGCGCGCTCAACTATCCGCTCGAGGAGAGCTGCTACAAGGAACACATCCGCGTGCACGACATCAGCTTTATGTCCAGCGAGCGCGTGTTCGGCGAGAACGATGAGATGTCGCTCGACATCAAATACTGCAAGCTGACCATGGTGCCCAACAGCACGCTCATGATCGGCGACATCATCGCCTCGGGCGAAACGCTCGTGCAGTGTCTGCGCTATGTCACCGACTACTACCGCAGACAGGGCGCACAGCTGCGCAACATCGTTCTGTTCACCATCGGCGGCACGCAGGGCATCGAGATCCTCGAAAAGCTGACCCGAGAGATCCGCACCTACTGGCCGGACTTCGAGGGTTTCATCACCGTGTACTACGAGGGCGTGTTCAGCTGCTACGAGGAGGGCGACAAGGGCGTTTCCGGCATCAACCGCGCGCTCATCGACTTCTACTGGAAGGGCGGCATCATTGCCCCGGCGTTCCGCCGCGAGACACTTTCCATGCAGAACCCGCTGTTCGAAAAGTGCACGATCTATGACGGCGGCGCGCGCCGCTACGAGATCCATGAGCACATCGACGAGGTACTCGAATTCTGGAACGGCATTCTCGAGCGTGCGGATAAGATCGACAAGCAGGCGCTGCTCGAGGAAAAGCTCGGCCACGCTCTGCCGATCTCCTACGAGGACTGGGTCAGAGACTGCCACTACGGAAAACTCGATGAAAAGCTGACGCGCTGGCTGTATCAGCAGGAGCGCGGCTTCGTCGAGAGCCTGCGCGGCATCTCGCTCGAGCAGATCGCCCTTCAGCGAATCGAGGAGTTCACCTCGACGCTCAAAAAGTACATCCTGTAACAGATTCACAGCAAAAGATTGGACGGTAATCAATGAAAAAAGAACAAGCGACGGTAGATATCGACTTTGCGGAGGCGGCGGTGCCGCAGTATGCGCGCCGCGGCATCGTGACCATGTTCATGATCATGCTCGGCTTCACCTTTTTCTCGGCGAGCATGTGGGTCGGTCAGGAGCTGGCCGACGGTCTGGATTTCGGCGGCTTCCTTGTCTCGCTCATCATCGGCGGCCTCATCCTCAGCCTGTACACCGGCCTGCTCGGCTACGTCGGCGCGGAGACCGGCATGAGCCTTGATCTGCTCGCGCGCAAGGCCTTCGGCAGCAAGGGCTCGTATCTGCCCTCGGCGATGATCTCCTTCACGCAGATCGGCTGGTTCGGCGTCGGCATCGCCATGTTCGCCATTCCGGTCGCAAATGAGCTGCTCGGCGGCAGCACCGCGGCGGAATGGGCGCTCGTCATCATCGCCGGCGCGTGCATGACCGCTTCGGCGTACTTCGGCATCAAGTCGCTGACGCTCATCAGCTACATCGCGGTTCCGCTCGTCGCCATTCTCGGTACGATCGCCATGGTCATGGCGGTCTCGCGCGGCGACGGCACGATCATCGACCAGTTCGCGAAATCCAGCGGCACGCTGACCGTCATCGGCGGCGCGGGTCTGGTCATCGGCTCGTTTGTCTCCGGCGGCACGGCGACCCCGAATTTCTCCCGTTTTGCGCGAAACGGCAGGATCGGCGCCATCACGACCGTCATCGCCTTTTTCATCGGCAACTCGCTGATGTTCTTCTTCGGCGCGATCTCCTCGGTCTACGTCGGCGGCAACGACATTTTCGAGGTCATGATCAACCTCGGTCTGTTCTATCTGGCTATTCTGGTGCTCGGCCTCAATATCTGGACGACCAACGACAACGCGCTCTACTCGGCCGGTCTGGGTCTCGCGAACATCTTCGGTCAGAAGAAAAAGCCGATGGTCCTCATCTCCGGCATCGTCGGCACGGCGCTCGCCGTCTGGCTGTACTGGAACTTCTGCGGCTGGCTGAATATTCTGAACTGCACGCTGCCCCCGGTCGGCATCATCCTCGTCATGAGCTTCTTCATGGACCGCGAGAAGTACCGGGACGTCGAAGTCACCGAGACGGTCAACTGGTATGCGGTCGCAGGCGTCATCCTGGGCGCCGTGGTTGCAAATGTTGTGTCCTGGGGCATCGCCTCCATCAACGGCATGATCGTAGCCGCTGTCTGCTACCTGATCGGCCACGCCCGGAAAAACAGATAATCTCGTATTCGGGATGATCTGCATCCTGTCTGCGCGGATCGATAAGGAAAACAGAAATCGGAGCATAGCTCACTGTTCTGTTTGATACGGCAAAGCCCTCGTTCACGCGAACGGGGGCTTTGAGATTTTCGAAAAGCTTCGTTTTTCCGACAATCTGTGTTTTGCCTTCGCAGAACACGGACGTCCGCAAACCGAGGTACACGCCCCCGGTTTGCGCTTTATTCCTCGGCAAGTTCCCGGACGGCGGAAACAGCAGCGTCCGCTTCCTCCTCCGTATTAAAGAAGGAAAAGCTGAACCGCACCGCGCCCTGCTGCACCGTGCCGAGCGCCTCGTGCATACGCGGCGCACAGTGCGCTCCGGCCCGTGTCGCGATGCCGTAGTCCTCGGCCAGAATATCCGCGATCTCGGCCGAGTCGTAATCCCGGATGTTGAGCGTCACGATCGCCGCGCGCTCCGGCGCGGTAAAATCACCGTAGACTGTCACGCCGGGAATGCCGCGCACGCCCTCGTAAAACCGGCGCATCAGCTGCCGCTCCCGTGCGCCGATGGACTCTGCGCCCTGCCGCAGGATAAAATCGAGCGCTGCGTGCAGTCCGGCAAGACCGTGACCGTTGAGCGTTCCGGCCTCGAGCCGTGCCGGATATTCCTGCGGCTGTTCCCGGTCGTAGGAGTGCACGCCTGTGCCGCCTCGCAGCAGCGGCCGCAGCTCCACGCCCGGCCGGATGCACAGGCCGCCGGTGCCCTGCGGCCCCATCAGACCCTTGTGGCCGGTAAAGCAGAGCACATCAATGCCCATTTTCTGCATATCGATCGGCGCCGCTCCGGCGGTCTGCGAGGCGTCGATCACCAGAAGCGCGCCGTGCGCGTGCGCCATCGCGCCGATCCGGGCAATATCGAGCATATTTCCGGTCAGATTGGAGGCGTGCGTGCAGACGACCGCCTTTGTGTTCGGGCGGAACAGCGCCTCCATGTCCTCGTATCGGATGTTTCCGCGGCGGTCCGCGCGGACAAAATCGACCGCCGCACCGCGCGTCTGCATATCGTACAGCGGGCGCAGCACGGAATTGTGCTCCAGATCGGTCGAAATGACGTGATCGCCCGCCGAAATCAGTCCGTAGACCGCGATATTCAGCGCCTCGGTCGAGTTTGCCGTGAAAACGACATGGTCCGCGCGCGGACAGCCGAACAGCTCCGCCAGTCTGCTCCGCGTCTCGAATACCATGCGCGACGCAGACAGCGACGCGCCGTGCGCGCCCCGTGCGGCATTCCCGGCGGTCAGTATCGCGTTTTTCACCGCCTCGGCAACCTCCGGCGGCTTGTGCAGCGTTGTCGCCGCATTATCCAGATAGATCATGTCTGTCTCCCTTTGTCAGCCGTACATTTGGACGACCGCGTCTGTTTCGTAGCCACAGCCTGCCTGCGCCAGAGCCGCAAGGAGCTGCGGCTTTTCGTCGACCTCCGCCTTCCATGCGAGACCGCAGCCGGCGCTGACCTGCGACGGGATGGGGATCATGCGCCCGGGCAGGCCGCCGTTCGTAAACAGCGCCTCTGCGGCAAGCGCCTGCTCGGTCGAGGAAAACGCGATCACGAGCACCGGCCGTCTGCGCCGCATCACGGACGAAGGACCAGATCGGCCTGCATCTGCTTTTCGGTGATAACGTACATGTTGGTAACGCCGCCGACCTGAAGCCGGTCGGTCAGGCCGTAGTGGCTCAGGCAGGTGCCGCAGGTCAGGATCTCGACGCCGAGCGCGGCGAGATTTTTCAGATCCTCGAGCGACGGCGAGCCCTCGCAGGTAACGCGCGCGCCGCCGTTGTAGAACAGGAGGGTCGACGGCAGCTTTTCCTGCTGGGTGAGCGCGAACAGGAAGCCCTTGAGCAGGATGCGGCCCAGCTCGTCGTCGCCCTCGCCCATGTGGTCGGCAGAAATGACAACGACGGTCTTTTTTTGCGCGGCCGGTACGGTGCAGGAAATTTCCTCGTCTCCGCTCTCCGCGACCGCGCCCTTGGTCGTGATGGTCACGCAGAACTCCTTTTCGCCGCGCTTTTCGGTCCGGATGGTGCAGCCCTTGCTCTCTGCAAGGCGCGTCAGATTCTGCACCGCGATCTCGTTGTCCACGAGTGTCTGTACCGTGCCGGCGCCGTTCAGCTCCTGCAGCGCGTGCAGTGTTTTTACGACCGGGATCGGGCATGCCTCGCCCATCGCATTTACCTCAATCATCAAACTTCCTCCTTCGGGATATTCTGCTGTTATTATAGCACGACAGTGCGCCCTTTTTCAATCGTTCTCCATATTGCGCAGGAGACAGCCGGGAAACGGCGCTTTTCTGTCCTTCGGGAGATCCGCCGCAAAAAACGCTTGCGTTTCCGCGTGTTTGCGGTATGATGGAAGTATATATCCATCCGATCTGCCGCAGTACAAAAGGAGATACAGCCGAAAATGGAGCACTACACAAAAATCGACATGGCAACCTGGCCGCGCCGTGAGCACTACCGCTATTACACGCAGACACTCAAGGTCGAATTCAACATGACCGCACCCGTAAACGTGAAAAATCTGCTCGGTTTCTGCCGCGCGAACGGATACCGCTTTTACCCTGCGGCGATCTACTGCGTCACCCGGACGCTCGGTCGCATCGAGAATTTCCGTATGTTCCGGAACGCGGACGGCGAGCTGTGCGTCTGGGACCGGGTCGTTCCCAACTACACGATCTTTCACGCGGACGACTGCACGTTTTCCGACTGCTGGACGGATTTCTCCGACGATTTCGGCACGTTCTACCGCGCGGTCACGGCGGATATGCAGACCTTCGGCGGCAATCACGGCATCAAGGCGAAGCCGGGTCAGCCGTCGAACTTCTACTGCGTTTCCTGCACGCCGTGGGTCTCGTTCACCGGCTGCGGCAGCCGCGTGACGGGCAGCAGCGAGCCGGCCTTCTTTCCCATTATCGTGATGGGAAGGTATGAGGAGAGCGGCGGCGCGGTCAGAATGCCGGTCGCGCTGTCGATCGCGCACGCCGTTGCGGACGGCTATCACGCTGCGCTGTTCTTCCGCTATCTTCAGGAGGAGATGGACGCGCTCGCGGCCTCCGGGGCCGGACTTTGACGCGGATGCTCCTCCGGGAACGGCCTGCTGTCTGCAAAACGCGGACGGCGGGCCGCTTTCGTTTTTCTGACGCGCCCGCCGAGGGCGCTCTGCGGCAGCTCAGCAGGAGAGCGCGCGGAATGCGGCAGGGGAGACCGGACCGCTTTTGCGTGAAAAGGGACTTTTCCGACAAGCTGTGCATTGTAAAATCTGCGCGGAAACCGTATAATTGTATCAGACGAAAAACGAGCGGAAGGGCTCCTTCCGCAGGAGGATACCGTTTATGAAATTTTTTGAAGCCGTGCCGGACGAGCTGTTCTCGCCGCTCGCGTCCCCGAACCGGGCGCTATATGCGGACGCGCTCGATGTGCTCTGCATGGCCTACCGGCAAAAGCTCAAGCTGCCCGAGGACGAGCTGTACTCCATGCTGCGCAGCCGTCTGGAGCAGCAGCTCGCGGACGCGACCTTCGAGGGCGAGGACATCGACGAAAACGAGCTGCGCGATATTTCCGGCCGCGCGCGCTTTCTCATCCGCAAGCTGTGCGCGAAGGGCTGGTTCGAGAAGGAGCGCGGCCCGGATTTCCGGGAGTATATCACCGTGCCGGGCTACGCGAGCCGTCTGCTCGAGCTGTTCCATGAGCTGCGCGATGACAGGCCGGCGCGCGGCTTTTCCTATGTGTTCGGCACCTATTCCGCGCTCCGGGTCGCGGACGAGACCGGCTCTGCCTATGAGAAGATGGCGGCGGTCTATACGGCCTTCGACAATACGCAGGCGCTCATCCGCCTGCTCCGGCTGGTCTATCACAACGTAAAGCACTATTTTCAGATGCAGCTCGAGCTGCACGACGTCGGCGAGGTGCTTTCGTCCTATTTCGATGATTTCGGTCAGAAGGTCATCGAGGCGTACATCCGTCCGCTCAAGATCAAGGACTCCGTGCCGAAATACCGCGTGCCCATCCGCACGGTGCTCATGCGCTGGGCGGAGGACGACGAGCAGCTCGCCGCCATGGCGAGGGCGGCGCAGCAGGAGCGGCGCGGCGGCACGATGGAGGACTGCCGCGCGGACATCCTGCGCCGGATATTCTGGGTGCAGGAGTGCTATGACGATCTGGAGCACGACTATCTCGATGAGATCGACGCACAGGTGCGCCGCTATACCCGTGCCGCGACGCAGAAGATCGAAAACCTCACGAGCCGGGAGCAGAACGTTCGCGGCGACCTCGACGCCGTGCTGACCGCGCTCTCGCACAGCCGCAGGGCGGACGGCCTGACCGACAGGCTGCGGCCGGTATTTCAGCTGTATGAGCAGTCGTATCTGTCGGAAAAGAGCCTGTGGCACCGGAAACGCCCGGGAAAGCGGTCGAGAGCCGCTGCGGTGCTGATCGAGGAGAACGAAACCGACGCCGCCTCTGCCGCACAGGCGGCCGCGCTGCTGCATTCGGAATACGGTCGCGCCGCCGTCGCCGCCTGCGTGCAGGGCTGGCTGGGAGACCGGGATACCTGCCTGTCGGCGGACATTCCGCTCGAGAATGACCGGGACTATGTGATGAGCCTGCTCGCCGTGCTGTCCGGCGGCTCGAGGCGGGCGGCGTATCAGGTCGAGGAACTCGGCGGCTCGGTCTGTGAAAACGGATATTCCATTCCAAAGGTGCAGTTCAGCCGGAAGGAGAACGAGAAATGAATCTGGATTTTATAAGCAGCGCGACCGCGAAGGAGCTTCAGCAGTTCAAGTCGGTCTGCAATCAGCTGCTCAGCCGCACCTTTGTCGTGCGCACGCTGTACCGCCCGGGCAGGGAACGCCTGAACAACCCGGACTATATCTTTCTGTCCATCCATTTTGAGGCCGTGCGCGATTATCTCAGTCTGCTCGACTGGGATCTGCGGCACGACGAGGCGAACGGCTGCTTTTACGTCATCAACACGGACGAGGCCAACCGCCTCATCCTCTCCAAGAGAGAGACCGCCATCCTGCTCGCGCTGCGTATGCTGTACGACGAAAGTCAGGAGCGTCTAGGACTGGAACAGGACGCGCTGTGCACCGTGCGCGAGGTGCTCGAAAAGGTCGTGACCGACTACGCCATCCTCCCGGCAAAGCCGAACATGGATGAATTCAGACGCGCGATGCTCGTGTTCGAGAACCATGTCGTTATCCAGCGCATCGAGGGCAGATACAATCAGGCGGACTGCCGCTTTGCCATTCTGCCGACCATTCTGACCGCCGTTTCCGCGGAGAGACTGCACGAGGCGGCGGCTGTGCTGAGAAAGGAGGAGAACGCCGATGAAGAAGCTGAAGAAAATACTGCTGATTAACTGGCTGTATTTCGACAGGGAGCTGATCGAGGTAGGGGACGTGAACTTCCTGACCGGCAGGAACGGCGCCGGAAAGTCCACCGTCATCGACGCGCTCCAGATCGTGCTCCTCGGCGAGACCAACGCGCGGAACTTCAATCTCGCCGCGAACGAGCGCTCGCAGCGCACGCTGGACGGTTATCTGCGCGCCGACATGGACGAGAACAATCCGCGCTCGCGCCGCGGAAAGGATTTTTCGAGCTATATCGCCTGCGAGTTTTATGATGATGCGGAGCGCAGCAGCTTTGTGTGCGGCGTCATGTTCGACTGCCGCCGCGACGGCAGCCGCCGCGACCATTTCTTTATCTACACCGGCACGCTGCCGGAAAACTGCTTCATCGAGAACGGGGAGGCCATCGACCTGCCGAGCCTGCGCCGCTTTCTCAAGGAGAACTGCCGCCGGGCGGAGGTCTGCGAGACCCAGTGGGAATACCGCCGCAATCTGCTCTCGCGCTGGAATGTACATACCGAGCAGGTGTTCCGCATGCTGAAAAAGGCGGTCTCCTTCCGCCCGATCGTCGATATCCAGCAGTTTATCATCGAGAATATCTGCGATGTTCCGGACAAGCCGGACATCGAGGCGATGCAGCAGAATATCCGCGACTACAAGCGTCATGAGCAGATGGCGCAGCGGCAGGAGGAAAAGCTCGCCGCGCTGAACGAGATCGCGAAGCTGTACGGAGAGATGCGGGACACGGCCGGGCGCCGGAAGCTCGAGTCGTTCCTTGTGCAATGGTCGCGCAGCGAGACGCTTCAGGCGCAGATCGACGGCCGCGAGCAGGAAAAGCGCGCGTGCAGCGAGAAACGCGCGGCGGCGCAGCAGAAGATCGACCGTCTGGCGGCCGAGGTGCAGCAGAAGGAGGCGCAGCGGCAGGAATACATCCGCAAAAAGGACAGCAGCAATGCCTGCCGGGAGCTTGAGGAGCTGGACAGGGCAGGCCGCCGTCTGCTCGACGAGCAGGAAAAGCTGACGCGCAGGCTGGAGAACGAGGCGCTCGAGATCAAGCGCGAGGCGCTGCGTCTCGAGCATCTCGGAGAGACGGTCCTGAGCTGGGACGAGGAAGGCTCCCTCGACGCCGTCTGCGCGGCGGCGCAGCAGGTGCGCGGCGCATATGAGCCGCTGAGGAGCGGCGAAATGAGCATTTTCGCGCAGCCGCAGAGCATATTTGAGACGGCGCAGCAGGCGACGGACGCGCTGATGAACGCCATGCAGGAGGCCTCTCACCGGCTCGGAGACCGTCTCACGGAGGCGCGGGAGCAGCTCGGGAAGAGGAAAAAGGTGCTCGCCGGTCTGCGCGATAACGTCAAGGACTATCCGCGCGGCCTGCTGGCGTGCCGGGCGCGGCTCGAGAGCGAGCTTGCGCAGCAGGTCGGAGCGCCGGTCGCCGTCGACATCCTCGCGGACGTGCTTGAGATCGCGGACGAAGCATGGCGCGGCGCGGTCGAGGGCTATCTCGGCAGTCAGAAGCTGTATTTCCTTGTCGAACCGGCGTATTATCCGCAGGCGCTGCGCCTTTACGACAGCATCAGGCGCGACCCGAAATTCCGCGCCTTCGGCCTTGTCGACATTGGCAGCCTGCGCGAAAAGGAAAAGCTCCGTCCCATGGACGGCAGTCTTGCCGGAAAGGTCGAGACCGAAAACCCGCTCGCGCGCATCTATGTGGACTATCTGCTCGGGCGCGTGAAGTGCTGCGCGTCGGTCGACGAGCTGCGGCAGTACAAGACCGCGATCACGGCGGAGGGTATGCTGTATCAGGGTTATGTCGCCCGTGCGCTCAGCCGCGAGAGGATGGAGGACGCCTTTATCGGCCGCTATGCGGTCACGCTGCGCATCCGCCGTCTCGAGGAGGAAACAGCGCAGCTCGAGGGCGAGCTTGCACGCAGGGAGCCGGTCTTTTCCGTGCTGTCCCGGCAGAAGCAGCCGCTCCTGCTGCCGTATTTCGTGCAGAAGGTCGTGCCCGAACGGCAGGGTGATTACCTGCGCGTCGAGGAGATACGCGAGGAAAATGCGGCGCTCGCGGAGCAGCGCGGGCATATCAATCTGATGTGGATCGAGGAGCAGGAAGCGCTGATCGAGCGCCTGAGCGGGGAGATCCATGCGCTGAGCCGGCAGAAGGAGGAGCAGATCTCGCTCCGCGGTCAGCTCGATGAGCGCATCCGTCAGCTGACGGATGAGATCCTGCCCGGGCAGTACCGCGAGCGCGGCGAGATGCAGACCTTGCTCGAGCGGGAGTACACCGAGGCGTACCGCGACGAAACCGGCGTGCCGCGCTACCGCATGGAGCTTGCGCGGCTGAAAAAGCCGGAAAACGTGCTCCATGCGTTTTCCGAGAGCCGTGAGCAGGCTGAGAAGGACACGGAGTCCGCACGCAGCCGTCTGTTCGCGGCGCGCCGCGCATATGCCGAGCGCTTTGCGCCGTGCCCGTTCCGCACGGAGGCGCTCGACAACGACGAATTCGACGCGGAGCGCCGTGCGCTCGAGGAGAGCGAGCTGCCGCGCTACCGCCGCAAGATCAGGGCGGCGCGCGAGAGCGCAATGGAGCAGTTTCAGAACGACTTCCTCTCCCGGCTCAAGAGCAGCATCGAGCAGGTGCAGGCACAGGTGAGAAATCTGAACCGGGCGCTGCGGCAGGCACAGTTCGGCACGGACAGCTATCAGTTCCGCGTCGACCGCAGCCCGGATTACGCGGATTACTACGACATGATCATGGCGCCCGAGCTGATGGAGGGCGATATTACGCTGTTCTCCGCGCAGTTCCAGGAGAAATACGGCCCGCTGATCGACAGGCTGTTCAGCCAGATCACGATGGCGGACGATACGCAGCCGAGCGCCCGCAGGCAGAGCGAGCTGCAGGAAAACATCGAGCGCTACACGGATTTCCGCACCTATCTGAAATTTGACCTCGAGACCACAGACCAGAACGGCTCGAAGCAGCTGCTTTCGCAGACCATGGGCACGAAATCGGGCGGCGAGACGCAGACGCCGTTCTATATTTCGGTTCTCGCCTCCTTCGCGCAGCTCTACCGCGTCAGCGATACCTCGAGTCTGGGCAACACCGTGCGGCTCGTGGTGTTCGACGAGGCGTTCAACAAGATGGACAGCGAGCGCATTGTGGAAAGCGTGCGCCTGCTGCGGGGGATGGGGCTTCAGGCGGTCATCTGCACGCCGCCGGACAAGGTCGCAGACCTCATGCCGATCGCGGACCGCACGCTGCTGGTCGACAAGCAGAAATACCGTATGCACATCCTGCCGTTCGGCAGGGAGCTCGCGCAGGAGTAAGAGCCGCGCAGGCGCATCCAAACCGAGGGCGTGTATCTCGGCTTTGATGCGTCCGGAGGGAGAAGGCTTCCGCATGGGAACGTTCGGACGACTCGTGTTCTGCGCAGTCAGAATACAGATTGTCGGAAAACGATAGTTTTTTCGACAGGTTCAAACCGGGGACAGGCTCCCCGGTTTTTTTGTAGAGGAAAAGCTCCGGAAACGGACAGGAAAACACGCCTGCGGGACACATCGCAGAACGGACTGCACGGGGAGAAAAAACTGCATCCTTCCTTGCGATACGGACAAATGTCTTTATGCAGAAAACACAAAAATGAACGAATTGATTTTTTAATAATCGGTAGATTATCTGAAATTGTTGAAAACTCAAAAAAAAACGTGCCGATGAGCCGAGAGAGTAGTATAATAAACACAATAATCAGACGGGATGGATAGGAAAACCTCCATTCCAGAGATGAAAAGGAGAAATCACCATGAAAAAGACACTCAGTATGCTTCTGGCCGGCGCAATGCTGGCTGCGGCGCTGACCGGCTGCGGTTCTTCCGCTTCCACCGGCTCCGACAGTGCAGACAACTCGACCGACAGCTCCGCTTCCGGCGCAGCCTTCAAGCTCGGCGGCACCGGCCCGCTGACCGGCGCAGCCGCAATTTACGGCAACGCCTGCAAGAACGGCGCACAGATCGCGGTTGACGAGATCAACGCCGAAGGCGGCGATATTCAGTTCGAGCTGAACTATCAGGACGACGAGGGCGACGCCGAGAAGGCCGTTAACGCCTACAACACCCTGAAGGACTGGGGCATGCAGCTGTCCCTCGGCTCCGTAACCTCCAAGCCGTGCGAGGCTACCGCAGCAGAGACTTACAGCGACCGCATTTTCGCTCTGACCCCGTCCGCTTCCTCCACCGGTACCACCGAGGGCAAGGACAATATGTTCCAGATGTGCTTCATCGACCCGGCGCAGGGTACTCTGGCTGCTGACAAGATCGCAGAGAAGAAGCTCGGCACCAAGATCGCTATCATCTGGAAGAACGATGACGTTTACTCCACCGGTATCCACGACAAGTTCGTAGAAGAGGCAAAGACCAAGGGTCTCGAGGTCGTTTCCGACATGACCTTTACCGATTCCTCTGCGAACGATTTCTCCGTACAGCTGAACGACGCCAAGAGCAAGGGCGCGGAGCTCGTGTTCCTGCCGATCTACTACCAGCCGGCTTCCCTCATCCTGACGCAGGCGCATAACATGGGCTTCCAGACCACCTTCTTCGGCGTAGACGGCATGGACGGCATCCTGACCCTTGAAGGCTTTGATACCTCTCTGGCTGAGGGCCTGATGCTGATGACCCCGTTCAACGCAAACTCCACCGATGAAAAGACCGCTTCCTTCGTTAAGAAGTATCAGGAGCAGTTCGGCGAAACCCCGAACCAGTTCGCAGCTGACGCTTACGACTGCGTATACGCTTACAAGCAGGCTCTCGAGAACGCGGGCGCTACCCCGGATATGTCCGCTGAGGACCTGTGCGACAAGATGATCGAGCAGTTTACCTCTATGACCTTCGACGGCCTGACCGGTACCGGCGCAACCTGGAGCACCGAGGGCGCTGTCACCAAGGACCCGACCGTTGCTGTAATCAAGGACGGCAAGTACGTAAACGTATAATCCACTGAAATATATTTCATAGCGGATTGCTCAAAGGCGAGTGAAGGAGGGCTGTTTTGTAAGCCCTCCTTTCCGCCTATTCTTCTGCATTCCATCTGTTTTTTATGGGGTGGGGCGACGGCTTGACGCGGCTCGCCGAGCCACCGCCCCATTTCATAAGCAATTTTTGAGAGAAATATGATTTGAGGTGTTCCAAACATGAGCTTTTTGAACCATTTGATCAGCGGCATCAGTCTGGGCAGCATCTACGCGATCATCGCACTGGGCTATACGATGGTTTACGGCATTGCGAAAATGCTGAACTTTGCCCACGGCGATGTCATCATGGTAGGCGGCTATATGTGCTTCTGCGCGACGACCTATCTCGGCTGGCCGGCATGGATGGGTGTCGTGCTCGCGGTCATTGTCTGCACGGTGCTCGGCATGGCGATCGAAAGACTGGCCTACAAGCCGCTGCGTGCGGCCCCGTCGCTCGCCGTTCTGATCACCGCCATCGGCGTTTCCTACTTCCTCCAGAATGCGGCGCTGCTGGTCTGGACCTCCAACCCGAAGAGTTTCAGCTCGGTCGTCGGCGGCAGCGCGATCAGCCTGTTCGGCGGTCAGCTCCAGATCTCCCGCGTCACCATCGTGACCATCGCGGCCTGCGTCATCATCATGGTCGCGCTCATGCTGTTCACCGGCAAGAGCAAGGTCGGCACCGCGATGCGCGCGGTATCCGAGGACAAGGGCGCGGCGCAGCTGATGGGCATTAACGTCAACACGACCATTTCCATCACCTTCGCCATCGGCTCGGGCCTCGCGGCGATCGCAGGCGTGCTGCTCTGCTCCGCCTACCCGACCCTGATGCCGACGACCGGCTCTCTGCCCGGCATTAAGGCCTTCACCGCAGCCGTATTCGGCGGCATCGGCTCGATCCCGGGCGCGTTCGTCGGCGGCGTGCTGCTCGGCATCATCGAGATCTTCGCCAAGGCGTACATTTCCACCCAGCTGTCCGACGCGATCGTGTTCGGCGTGCTGATCGTGGTGCTGATCGTCAAGCCGGACGGCCTGCTCGGCAAGCACGTGAGCGAAAAGGTTTAAGGGGGAGGCATCGGATATGAACAAGTTAAAATCCTATGCGGCGTCCAGACGCGGACGCGATACCCTGCTTTCGTTCGGTATCGTCATCGCCGCATTCATCATCGTACAGGCGCTCATCGCGGGCGGCATGATCTCGAGCCAGATCAAGGGTTTGCTCGTGCCGATCTGCGCGTATGTCGTCATGGCGATCTCGCTCAACCTGACCGTCGGCATCCTCGGCGAGCTGTCGCTCGGCCATGCCGGCTTCATGTCGGTCGGCGCGTTCGCCGGCATCGTCACCACGACCTGCCTCGCGGACGCCATCCCGCTCGCTCCGCTGCGTCTGGCTGTTGCCATGATCGTCGGCGCGGTCTTTGCGGCGCTCGCCGGCGTCATCGTCGGCGTGCCGGTACTCCGCCTCAAGGGCGACTACCTCGCTATCGTAACCCTCGCCTTTGGTGAGATCATCAAGAACGTCGTCAACGTCATGTACCTCGGCTTCGACGAGAGCGGCCTGCATTTCAGCCTGGTTGAGCAGAATTTCCAGCTCGGCGACGGCGGTAAGATGATCATCAACGGACCGATCGGTGTATCGGGCGTTACCAAAATTTCGACCTTCACCTCGGGCGTCGTGCTCATCCTCGTGACGCTGTTCTTCGTGCTGAATTTCATTAACAGCCGCACGGGCCGCGCCGTCATGGCGGTCCGCGACAACAAGATCGCGGCCGATTCCATCGGCATTTCGGTCACGCACTACAAGCTGCTCGCCTTCGTCGTTTCCGCGGCGTTCGCCGGTGCGGCCGGTACGCTGTACGCGATGAACTTCTCGACCGTTACCGCGGCGAAGTTCGACTTCAACACCTCTATCCTCGTGCTGGTATTCGTCGTTCTGGGCGGCCTCGGCAACATCTGGGGCTCGATCATCGCGGCGGCGCTGCTCACGCTGCTGCCTGAGCTGCTGCGCGGCCTTTCCAACTACCGTATGCTCATCTACGCGGTCCTGCTGATCGCGATGATGCTGTTCAACAACTCCTCGCTCAAAAAGCGTATGCTCGAAAAGCGCGGCATGAAGCAGATGGAGAAACTCGAAAAAGCGGCAAAGTCCGGAAAGGAGGGCGCGTAAACCATGGCTATGCTCGAAGTAACCTCGCTCGGCATTTCGTTCGGCGGCCTGCGCGCCGTTGACGAGCTGAGCATGAAAATCGAAAAGGGCGGTCTGGTCGGCCTCATCGGCCCGAACGGCGCCGGCAAGACCACCGCCTTCAATATGCTGACCGGCGTATACCGCCCGACCGACGGCGGTATCCGTCTGGACGGACAGAACCTCATCGGCAAGAAGCCGCACGAGATCTGTAAAATGGGCGTTGCCCGCACCTTCCAGAACATCCGCCTGTTCTCCGAACTGAGCGTTCTGGACAACGTAAAGACCGGCCTGCACAACCAGATCACCTACTCGTTCGCGGAAAGCATGTTCCACCTCGGCTCCTACCGCAAAAAGGAGAAGCAGATGGACGAGAAGGCGATGGAGCTTTTAAGCGTGTTCGGTCTGGAGGGCGTCGCGGACTACCGCGCGGCCAACCTGCCGTACGGCAAGCAGCGCAAGCTCGAGATCGCGCGTGCGCTTGCGACCGAGCCCAAGCTGCTGCTGCTCGACGAGCCGGCAGCCGGTATGAACCCGAACGAGACCGAGGAGCTGATGGAGACCATCGAGGTCGTCCGCAAGCGTTTCGGCGTCACTATCCTGCTCATTGAGCACGACATGAAGCTGGTCTCGGGTATCTGCGAATATCTGTATGTACTCAACTTCGGCCGTCTGCTCGCGGAGGGCACGCCGAAGAAAGTTCTGAGCAATCCGGAAGTCGTCAAGGCTTATCTGGGCGAATAAGAGAGGAGGAAACAAGCTTATGGCAATGCTCGAAGTCAAGGACATCAACGTTTACTACGGCCTGATTCATGCGCTGCGTGACGTTTCCTTCGAGGTAAACGAGGGCGAGGTCGTCGCGCTCATCGGTGCGAACGGCGCCGGCAAGACCACCACGCTGCATACTATCACCGGCCTGCTGCCGTCGAAGGGCGGCACGGTCACCTTCGAGGGCAGGGACATCACCCGCAAGCCGGGCCACGCTATCGTGCGCCTCGGCATGAGCCACGTTCCCGAGGGACGCCGTGTGTTCGCCGGTCTGACGGTTGCGGAAAACCTGCGCATGGGCGCGTACACCCGCCCGGCAGGCGAAATTCCGGAGTCGCTGAAAATGGTCTATGAGCGCTTCCCCCGTCTGGAGGAGCGCAAGAATCAGGCGGCCGGCACGCTGTCCGGCGGCGAGCAGCAGATGCTCGCGATGGGCCGCGCGCTGATGAGCAAGCCGCGAATCCTGCTGCTCGATGAGCCGTCGATGGGTCTGTCCCCGCTGTTCGTCGGCGAGATCTTCAAGATCATCGAGGACGTCTCCAAGGCAGGCACGACCGTGCTTCTGGTCGAGCAGAACGCGAAGAAGGCGCTGTCCATCGCGGACCGCGGCTACGTTCTCGAGACCGGCAGGGTCGTCAAGACCGGCAGAGCCTCCGATCTGCTGAACGACGACTCGATCAAGAAGGCTTATCTCGGCGAGTAATTTGGAAAAGAGGGTTGGTTTTATGAAGCCTTATATCATTACAATCGCCCGGCAGTACGGCTCGGGCGGCAAGACGGTCGGTAAGATGCTGGCGGACAGGCTCGGCATCCCGTTTTATAATCGTGAGATCATCACCATGGCCTCCGAGGACAGCGGCGTAAACGCGATGCTGTTCTCCGACGAGCGCCTCAAGAGCGATTTCATCGCGCGTCTGCGCGCCCGTTACCGCGGCGATATGCCGGTGCCGAACGACTCCTCGAAGTCCTACCTCAGGGACGAGGCGCTGTTCTCGTATCAGGTGAAAATCATCGAGCGGCTCGCCGATCAGGGCCCGTGCGTGCTCATCGGCCGCTGCGCGGACTACATTCTGAAGAATCGCCCGGACGTTGTGCGCGTTTTCGTGCACGCCGACCCGGAGTTCTGCTTCGAGCAGGCGATGAAGGTCGATTCTCTCCCCGAAAACGAGGTCAGAAAGAAAATCGCCGAAATCGACGAGTACCGTGCGCGCTACTACAAGCACCACACGGGCCGCGACTGGTACGACGCGAGAAACTACGACATCTCCATCAACAGCGGCGTGCTCGGCTTTGAGGGCGCGGTCGAGGAGATCGTAAAGTACATGGAAGTCCGCAGCGAGTTCTGCAAGTAAATAAGCGAAAGGGCGCTCCCGAACAGGGAGCGCCCTCAGTCTGTCGCGAAAACGTACATAATTGCAAAAGGCCGTTCCCGAGGAGTATGTGAGGGGACGGCCTTCTGCTGTATATAAAGTGTATCGGATGTGGTCTTGCTTATGAGCACAGCCCGCATTTTTCGCAGGCGGACGGGGTGGCGGCACAGCCGCCGAGGGCGGTCTCGCGCAGCTCGAGCGGAATGCGGCGGCCGACAGCGTACATGGTGTCGAGCATCTCGTCGAACGGGATAAACTGGTGAATGCCGGCGAGCGACAGTTCTGCGGCAACGAGGGCGTTCGCCACGCCTGCCGCGTTGCGGTTCTGGCACGGGTACTCGACCAGACCGCCGACCGGGTCGCAGACCAGACCGAGCATATTCATCAGCACGGTGGACGCCGCGTCGAGACACTGCTCGGGAGAGCCGCCCATCAGCTCGACCGCGGCGCTCGCCGCCATGGCGGAGGCGACGCCGATCTCGGCCTGACAGCCGCCGACCGCACCGGCAACAGTCGCGTTGCGCATGGCGAGGTAGCCGATGGCGCCGGCGTTGAACAGCGCGTCGATCAGACGCTCGTCCGAGATTTTGTAGCAGTCCTGAAGTGCGAACAGCATGCCCGGCAGCACGCCGGCGCTGCCTGCGGTCGGCGCGGCCACGATGAGGCCCATCGAGGCGTTGACCTCGAGCACCGCCATCGCGTACTGCGCGGCCCTGTGCAGCACATCGCCGCAGATCGAGCGGCCCTTTGCATCGTGCTGCGCGAGCTTTTTCGCCTCGCCGCCGATCAGCCCGCCCATGGACTTGACGGGCGTTTTGAGCGGCGTCATGGCGGAGGCGCGCATGATCTCGAGCGCGTGCGTCATGCGGTGCGTGACCTCGTCGCGCGTGCTCTCGCCCAGTTCGCATTCGCGGCGGCGCATGATCTCGGAGACAGGGAGCTGCTGCTGTGCGCAGAGCGCGAGCAGCTCGGATGCGTTTTTGAAATCCATAATCTGCTCTCCTCCTTTACGGCTCGATGATCATGACGTCGCGGACGTTCGGGTTGTCGCGGAGCGGCTCCTCGATGCCCTCGGGGAAGCGGCCGTCCGACTCGACGATGGTGTAGGCGGTATGTCCCTTCGCCTCGCGGAACAGGCGCATGAACGCAATGTTTACGCCCTTGTCGCTGAGCACCTTGGTGATGTGCGCCACAACGCCCGGCTTGTCCTGCTGCACGACGATGACCGTGCTGTATTCACCGGTAAAGTCGACCTCGACGCCGTTGATGCGCGCGATGCGGCATTTGCCGCCGCCGAGCGACTCGCCGCGGATGGTCATGACCTGACCGGCGGCGTTCTCCATGCGGATGTCAACCGTGTTCGGATGGACATCGGTTTCGGTCTCGCACGGCGTGAACGAATAGGCAAGGCCGCGCTCGGTCGCGATGGAAAACGAGTCGCGGATACGGGTGTCATCGGTCGAGAAGCCCATGATGCCGCCGAGCAGGGCGCGGTCGGTGCCGTGGCCGTGGTAGGTCTTGGCGAACGAGCCGTACAGGGTGAAATCCGCCTTTTTGAGCGGCGGCGCGATCATTTTGTGCGCGAGATACGCGATGACCGCCGCGCCGGCGGTATGTGAGCTGGAGGGACCGATCATGTTCGGTCCCAGCACATCAAAAACACTGATAAAGGACATAGGGGATTCTCCTTACCGAGCGGCAGATTTGCAGATAAACTTGCGGTAGATGGTCTCCACGATCACGCCGATCGCGTTGTCGCCGGAGACGTTGCAGGCGGTGCCGAACGAGTCCTGCGTGATGTACAGCGCAACCATGATGGCGCAGATCGGGCCGCTCGGGTCGCCGGCCTCGGTGCCGAAGATCATGTACAGGAAGGGGAGCGCGGTCATGATGGAGCCGCCCGGAGCGCCGGGAGATGCTACCATGGCAATGCCGAGCGTCATGATGAACGGAATGACCGTGCCGATGGAGATCGGCAGCTGGTTCATCAGGCAGACTGCGGTCGCGCAGGCGGTGATGGTGATCATCGAGCCTGCCATGTGGATATTCGCGCACAGCGGAACCGTAAAGTTGCGGATTTCCGAGGAAACGCCGTCTGCTTCAGCGCACTGGAGGTTTACCGGGATGGTAGCGGCCGAGGACTGGGTGCCCAGTGCGGTTGCGTAGCCCGGAATCTGGTTGCGGATGAGGGTCAGCGGGTTCTTGTGGCTGATAAGGCCCGCGATGACGAACTGGATGCAGATGCAGATGAGGTGCATGATGATAACGACGATGAATACCTTCCACAGAATGCCGAGGATGGCAAACGTCTTGCCGGACTTGGTCATGTCGGTGAAGGTGCCGCAGATGTAGAGCGGCAGCAGCGGAATGATGACCTTGTGCAGCACGCAGTCAATGATGCCGGAGAAGTCGGACACGCCGTTGTACAGGGTGTCGCCGATGGTCTTGCCGCGCAGGCTGGACATACACAGACCGAGCACAAACGCCGTAACGACAGCGGACAGCGTGTTCATCAGCGCCGGAATTTCCAGGCTGAAATACGGCTCCAGCGAGTTGCCTGCGGTTGCGGCGATCTTGTCGAGCGCATCTGCACTCATGAAGTGCGGGAACAGGGTGTCGGCTACAAAGAACGAAGCCGAGCCTGCGATCAGGGTCGAACAGTAGGCGATGACAACCGTGATGAGCAGCAGCTTGCCCGCGCCGCTCTTGAGGTTCGCAATGCCCATGGTAACATACGCGAGGATCATCAGCGGGATGATGAACGACAGGAACTGGCTGAAGAACGACGAGAGCGTTACCACAAAGCGGCAGAAGCCCTCCGGCAGGAACTGGCCGAACAGGATGCCGACGATGATGGCGATGATGAGTTTGGGCAGAAGCCCGAGCTTGAACTTTTTCTTTTCTTCCATTTCTTTTCTCCTCCTTGATTTTGCGGCGCAGACCCCCTCGTTATACTTCCCTGTCTGCTGCCGTGAAAGTCCGCCGCGGTCTCTGCCGCATTTTGGGCACAAAAAAACCACATATTTTCGGCAAAGTGCTGTAAAATAGATGGCTTGATTTGTGAACAAAGTGCAAAAGAGAAATTCTGTGGCAAACTTCCAAATTCCTTCTTGACCCGTTTATGAATTTAGTATATTCTGTTTATGCAATTAAGTCAAATTCATATATTCTATCATTTGGATTAAAATTCTTTATAACAGACGAAGGGGAAAACACATGGAGATCCGTCAGCTTGCAACGTTCATCCGCGTGGCGCAGTTCAACAGCTTTTCGCGCGCAGCGGAGAGCCTCGGCTATTCGCAGTCGGCTGTAACCGTACAGATCCGCCAGCTCGAGGAGGAACTGGACACGCGCCTGTTCGACCGCATGGGCAAGCGCATCGCGCTGACCGACACGGGCGAGCGTTTTTTTAATCATGCCTGCGAGATCATGAGCCAGGTCAATCAGGCGCGCCTGTCGGTCACCTCCACGGCGGAGCTGCACGGCACGCTGCATATCGGCACGATCGAGTCGCTCGCGTGCCTGAAGCTGCCGACCGTACTGCATCTTTACCGGAAATACAATCCGAAGGTCACCATCCGCATCACGGTCGGCGAACCGGAGGAGCTGATCGAACAGATGGAGCGCGGCGAACTGGATATGATCTATGTGCTCGACGAGCCGCTGTACAGCAACAACTGGCACAAGCTGATGGAGCAGCGCGAGGAGATCGTGTTCGTGGCCTCTGCGTCGCTGAGCGGGGAGCTGAGCGGCCGCGAGCTGACGATCGAGGAGCTGCTCGAGCAGCCGTTCTTCCTCACCGAGCAGGATAATTACCGCCGCGTACTCAACCGCCGTCTTGCCGCGCGGAGCACGATACTTACCCCGTCGCTCGAGTGCGGCGATACCTCGCTGCTCATCCGTATGCTCGAGGTTGACCGGGGCGTGTCCTTTCTGCCGTGGTACGCGGTCGAGAGCGGCGTACAGCAGGGCAGGCTGATCCGGCTGTCGGTCGAGGACTGCTATATCTCGCTCTACCGTCAGATCTTCTGCCACAAGGAGAAATGGCGCACGCGCGAGATGGATGAATTTGTGCGTGTCGCGAAGCTCGCAGACGAGTGAAAGCAGCGGGGCGGAGAGACCATTTTCCGCCCTTTAAAAATTTTTTGAAAAATTTCAAAAAAACTATTGACGAAACGGCAAAAGGTCTGTATAATACATATTGTTCGCTGCGGTTGACACCGACGAACAACAACTTAACAAGATGGAGAGTTGGCTGAGTGGTCGAAGGCGCACGATTGGAAATCGTGTAGGCGTGATGAGCGTCTCTAGGGTTCAAATCCCTAACTCTCCGCCAGAAGTGAGCTGTAATCGAAAGATTGCAGCTCTTTTTGCATCCGGCGATAAAAACAGAAAAACCGCCCGGAAGGGCGGCAAATTGACAGGGAAAGTCGCTGCATGATATAATGCTCTTGCCGGTACAGGCGATGCGGTTGTTCCTCCGGAACGGAGGTGATTGCCAGTGTCAACGCTCGAAGTGCTTGCGCTTTTGAACCTGATCTGCGTGATTGTCTTTGGTATTTTGGAATACATAAAGAAATAACCGCCCCCCGTAGCTAAAAGAGAGCGGCTTTTTCTTCGACTTAAAATCGACAAGAGGAACGACCGCCCTCCAACACAGGGCAATCGCCTATACCGGTATTATACTTCAAACGTTCCGGCTTTGTCAAGACAACACCGGGGCGGTTTGTGTTGTGACAAACCGAAAAGACCTGAGAGGTGATCAGGATGGGCTACATTCGCCGTCCTTCCTATTATAAAGACTTCCGCTGCATCGCGTCGGACTGCACGGAAAACTGCTGTATCGGCTGGGAGATTGATGTAGACGAGCAGACGCTTGCGTACTATAAAAGAATCGGCAGCGACTTTTCAAGGCGCCTGTGCGCCGCGATCGCGCCGGCAGACGAGCAGGCAGGGGAGAATGCGCACTTTATTCTCGACGAGCGGGAGCGGTGCCCGTTCCTGAACGAGCGCAACCTGTGCGAGGTGTACCTGAACCTCGGCGAGGAGCATATGGCGCAGATCTGCACCGACCACCCGCGCTACTACGAGTGGTTTGCCGGCGGCCGCGAGGACGGCGTGGGGCTGTGCTGCGAGGCGGCGGCGGAGCTTATCCTGCAAAAGCGCGGCTATCCGCAGTGGGACGTGACCGGCGAGGCGGACGAGGAGCCGGACGAATTCGAGCAGGCGCTGTTCGCGATGCGCGATCGGCTGTTCGCCATCATCAAACCGGAAACGCCGGCTTCCTTCGATGAAAAGCTGGACCGGCTGCACCTTGCCTGCTGTGAAATGCAGAACGAGTATGACGACCTGCTGTTCCCTGTGGAGGGGGACGCCGAATACGCAGACGAGGAGGACGAGCCGTTCCGCTGGTCGGCCATGTTCTGGTCCGAAGCGTGCCTGAAGGCGCTGACCGAGCGTCTTATGTCTCTGGAGATCAACAAGGACGACTGGCGCGGACTGCTTGCAGACGTACACGCGCGTATCCCCGAGCTGCTCGCGCGCCGCGCGGATTTCCTTGCCGCCTATGCAGACCGGCTGTATGAATATGACGAGCTGCTCGAGTATTTCGTCTACCGCCACTTTATGAAGGCGCTGGGCGACGATGTGCTGATCGAAAAGGTGCAGTTCGCGCTCATCTGCACGTGCTTCATCCAGCTGCTCGGTATTTACCGCTGGCTGACCGACGGCAGGCTGACCCATTGGGAGCAGATCTGCCTGTGCAAGGCCTGCTCGCGCGAGATCGAATACAATGAGGACAACGTAGAGGCTGTTTCGCGGTTTCTGACGATGGATTAAACAAATGAAATCCCCTGCATCGAAACGCTGTGAGCGTCGGTGCAGGGGATTTTTGTCTCACGGGAGCGCATCGAGCACCGCGTCGGTCAGATGAACGGGCGACAGACCGCACTCCGTGCAGCGCTGCGCGAACGCGCGGATAAATTCCTCGTCGCACGAAACATCCGAAAGCGTCAGAAGCGGCAGCCATCCGCGTTCGGTCTCGGTCTCCGCACGCAGTCCGAAGGTCGTATAATGCCCGAGCAGAGCGGAAAAACAGCTTTCCTTTACCGGAAGATAACGGCATATCTGCATGAAAACCCCTCCTTTTCTCCATCATACGCCATGCAGAGCGCGAAGGGGCGCGAACGCTGTCGAACAGAAAAATTTTCGAAAAAATTCATGAGAGATTGACCGAATGAGGTCAATTTTCGCGGTTTCCGCGCTATGGGTAGAGGGACCTTCGGCGACGGGAGGTGAAAGCACATGACGACCGAGGTGATCATCGCAGGCATGAGCCTGCTCGGGACGCTCGCCGGTTCATTCGGCGGGATTTACGTTTCGGGCAGCCTGACGCAGTACCGTCTGCGTCAGCTCGAGGAAAAGGTGAACCGCCATAACAACCTCATCGAGCGCACGTTCAAGCTCGAACAGGAATGCGCCGTGCTCGAGGAACGGGTGCGCGCGGCGGACCGGCGGATCGACGGACTGGAGGAGGAACAGGCATGAACTGGAAGGTAAGAATGAGAAATCCGTGGTTCTGGGTGGGCATCGTGAGCGCGGTCGTGAGCGCGCTGCGTCTGGACGTGAACGCACTGACGAGCTGGGGAGCGGTGTGGAGCTGCCTTGCCGGCATTATCGAAAACCCGGTGCAGCTTGCAACGCTTTGCCTTACCGTGCTGAGCGTATTCATCGACCCCACGACCGCCGGTCTGGGCGACAGCGCCCGTGCGCTGACCTACAAAAAGCCGGCCGATTTCTAAAGAAAACGCCATCGCTCGAGAATGTTCTCTCTGCGATGGCGTTTTGTCTACCTGTCGCGCAGACGGAGTGCGCGTGCAGGTCTGCGCGTCGTGATGTTGCGGACGCCTTGCGTGAGGAACCAGTCGAGGAAAATCTCCTCGTTGACCGTCCAGGCGGAAAGGGCGATGCCGCTGTCCTTCAGCGTTTCGATGAAGCGGCGCGTGATGAGCACCTGATTCATGTTGACCGTCGCGATGCCGTGTTCGCGGCAGACTTTCGTGATGATCTCGGCGGCGGTCAGCTCGAAATCCGGAATGTTGCGGTAGTTCAGGTAGAGGTCGGGGACGTACTCCTCGATGTTGAGGTAGACCTCGGCGCAGTCGTGCAGCTCGGGGTGCGCGGCGAAGATGTTAACATCGACCGAGCCGGAGAAGATGAGGCGGCCGGCCATGCCGCATTCGGCGGCGAGCGCCGCGACAGCCGGTTCAAGGCCGCGTTCCTTGAGGTCGCAGTTGATGCGCACGCCGGGCTTTGCGGCGGCGAGGGCAAGCACCTCGCGCAGTGTCGGCGCGGTATGGTCGGCGGCATCGTGGCCGAGCGCGAGCGTTCCGTCCGCAAGGCGGCGCACATCGACCTCGAACGCGTCTGCGTCGGTCGAAAGGGCGTACCGAACACAGGCAAGCGAGTTGTCCGGTGTACCGTCCGAGCCGGAATGCGCAGTGATTAGAGTTTTATCTGACATGAGAATCAACCTCCCACGGAAATCCAAAATATACGGAAATCTAAAATACACGGAAGCCCCAAAACGCTCCCACGCCTAATTATAATCAAAACCGCCCCGCCGAACAACCCTTGCCAAACAATTTTTACGCGGATTTAAGAGGGGCACATACCTTTTCGCGGTTCTCGGACGATAAAACAGCGCAGGTATTCGCGCGAAAGCGCGTATTAAATAGAATTTGCGCAGCAAATTCATAAAAACCGGGAGCATGTATCACGGTTTTTATACTTCCAGAGAGAGAAAAGTTTCTGCACAGGAACTTTTCTCCGTCCGTGTTTTGCGAAGTCAAAACACAGCTTGTCGGCAAAGCGTCAGCTTTGCGACAGCTTGGCCCAGCCGCCGTGGGCGGCGTCGTTCGGGTATTTTTTGGCGGTTTCCTTGGGAACCGCCAAAAAAATATAGGGGGCTTTTGAAGCCCCCTATAAAAAACGCAAGTTTTTTTATTGCTCCCAGTCCTTCTCCTTGAGGTTGGTGTAAATATACACGCCTGCGGAAACCGAGCAGAGCAGGAACATGATGACCGACAGCGCGGCCGAACGGTTGTAGGCCAGATACTTGTTGAACTGGTCGAACAGCGCGATACCCAGCATCTTCGGGGAGTTGCCGCCCATCAGGTACGGGGTAGTGAACGAACCGACGTTGGTCATGAATACGAACGTGCCTGCGATGATGACGTCCTTGAGGGACAGCGGCAGGATCATGGAGGTGAACACCTTGAACTTGCCTGCGCCAACATCACGAGCAGCCTCGATGATGCTGTCCGGGATCGCGCCCAGGCCGGCGGTAATCATCATTGCCGCAAACGGAATGTTGAACCAGAGGTTCATGATGATCATGCCGCTTGCGTGGTACATCAGGCCGAGCTTGAGGTTCATGCCGAAGTGCAGACCGATGCGGTTGATGAGACCGGAGTCGCGGATGATCGTGATCATGGCGTAAACCGCGCACATTGCCGGTACGAAACGCGGCAGGAGGTACAGCGTGCCGATGCTCTTTGCGATGCCCGAATGGACGAAGCGCAGATAGAGCGCAAGCAGGTAGGCCACGACCAGCGCGATGACGACGGTCGCGATAACGACGAACAGCGTGTACAGGATGTTCATGCGCTGTGCAGGCTCGGTGAAGAAGTATGCGTAGTTTGCGAGCGTGAAAGCGCCGGTCTTTTCATCCTGAAAGCTCTGGATGACAGCGGAAACGATCGGATAGGCAACGGTCAGCATAACGACGAGAAACGCCGGCAGAACCAGTGCATAAGCGACCAGCTTTTGCTTCAGGGTTTTACTCATTTTATTATCCCCTCGTATCTAAGTTCATGCGTGGCTTCAAAAGCACGGGCTTCAGGTCGGGGCGGCCCCGGAGGACCGCCGCGATCACAATGTGCTTTTTAGCCGATGGAGCCGATCTCGTTGTCCCAGCGCTCGTTGAACTGGGTGCCGAGGTCGCCGATGGACAGGATGCGGAAGTTGGAAACGTCCAGACCCTGGAGATCCTCATAACCGGTCATATCCATTTTGCTGGTGTCGATCAGCGGGATAGCGGCCATGTCGTTGACCATGATCTGCTGTGCCTGCTCGGAGAGCATGTAGTTCATGAATGCGTAAGCGCCTTCCTCGTTGGAGCCGAAGGTCGGGATGGTCAGAGTCTGTAAAGAGCCGGTCAGAGACGGGTCGATCTGGGTGATCTTGATGGTGTCCTTGATGGCGCCCTGTGCACGCTGGCTCAGGACCATGTCAGCCCAGTTCGGGCACATGTCGATCTCACCCTGGTTCAGAAGGTCCAGAGTACCCTGGTTCTTGTTCGGGTAAACGATGGAGCCGCCGGACTTGTACATGTACGGATGGATGGACTTGAGGAACTCGAAGCCCTTGTCCCATTCGCCGACCCACTTCTCGTCGCCGGAGGTGATAGCCTCTTCCGGCAGGAAGTTGTAGACCGAGGTGCGAGCGAAGGAGTCGCCTGCGCCGCCGGTGCCGGGAGCGTTGTAAGCGAAGCGGCCCGGATTCGCCTTCATCCACTCAACCAGCTCGTCCATGGTCTTGGGCGGGTTCGGAACCTTCTCGGAGTCGTAGGCAAGGATAACGGTGGTGCCGCGGTACGGCTGAGCGTAATCCTGCGCGACCGCGCTCTTCGCCTCAACAGATGCAGCGTTCGGGATCTTGGACTTGTCGAGCTTTACGAAGGACTCCTCGCCGATCTTGGACATGATCTTTGCCAGGTCGTCGCCGCTCCAGTCAACGATGTCGTAATCGGTGTTGGTCTGGCCTGCCTTGCCGGCAGCTGCTACCATGTCTGCGAGGCCCTGCGCGCCGGTACCGGAGAGCATGAACTGCAGCTCAACCTGATACTGGTCCTTGTATTCGGAGTTGGTGTTGAAATCCTCGGTCAGCTTCTCGAAGATGGAGCGGACGTTGTCCGAACCGGTTGCCCACAGAGTAACAGTGGACTTGCCGCCGGAAGCGGAGTCGCCGCCGTTGCTGTCCTTCGAAGAACCGCCGCCGCAGCCGGTGAGGGCTGCCGTCATCATTGCTGCTGCAAGGAAGATCGAACCTAATCTCTTCAGTTTCATTTTTCATTCTCCTTTTTCTCTTATACATACTCTAAGGGGATCGACACGGGTGTGAAGCTCACCCGAATGTCTGCGTTTTTCAGGCGCTCATGGCGCTGTGTTCCCGATAAAGGATGTTGTGGTCAAAAATTACTTGTCGAAAACGGTATGCTTGCCGATGTGCATGCCGACCGTCTGACCGACGGACAGCTTCTCGCTGATGTCGCGGTCAACGAAGCACTTGATAACGTTGTCGCCGCGCTGTACGTTTACGACAACGTAGTGGCCGAGCACCATGATGGTGCGGACGGTGCCGGTGAAGTCGCCCGTGCCGTCGATGGAAACGGTAACGTCCTCCGGACGGACGGCGATGGTCTTGTTGTCCTTGTCGATGAAGTTCATCTCGCCGATGAAGGAAGCAACGTGGCGGGTCGCCGGCTTGTCGTAAATCTCGGTCGGGGTGCCGATCTGCTCGAACTTGCCCTTGTTCATAACGACGATGCGGTGGGAGAGGGACATGGCCTCCTCCTGATCGTGGGTTACGAATACGACCGTGATGCCGAGGTCGCTCTGGATTTTTTTCAGCTCCTCGCGCATCTGCTGACGGATCTTCGCGTCGAGCGCGGAGAACGGCTCGTCGAGCAGCAGCAGGGAGGGCTTGAGAAGCAGGCTGCGCGCGATGGCGATGCGCTGCTGCTGGCCGCCGGACATCTGGTTCGGATACTTCTTCTCGCAGCCGCTCATGGATACGAGAGCGAGCATCTTCTTGATGTCTGCGTCGATCTCAGCCTTGGGCACCTTGCGGAGCTTGAGGCCGAAGGCGAGGTTTTCGTAAATGGTCATGTGCGGCCACAGGTTGTAGCTCTGGAACACCATTGCGGTCGGGCGCTTCTCGGGGGGCAGGCCGATGATGGACTGGCCGTCGATGGTGATATCGCCGCTCGTGACGTCGAGGAAGCCGCCGATGGTGCGCAGGATGGTGGTCTTGCCGCAGCCGGAGGGGCCGAGGAAGGTGACGATCTCACCTTCGTAAATATCGAGGTTGATGTGTTCGACACCGTCGCCGTTGTCGTACTTTTTGGTCATATCCTTGATCTGGAGCTTGATCTTACGTTCGCTCATGGGTTATATATCCTCCTGTATTTCGATGGCAGATGCTGCCTTATTTCATCTTGAAGCCGCCGGAGATTGCTTCCGGACCGATGTACTTGCGCATTGCGAAGATCATGAGTGCGGACGGGATGATCAGCAGGATAGCGAATACCGCGCCGATCTGGACCGCCGAGGAGTCGAGCACGATGCCGTACATTGCGACCGGCATGGTCTGAACCCTTGCCATACCGACGAGCATGGTGCCCTGTGCCTCTTCCATCGAACCGAGGAAGGTGTAGAGCGTTGCGACCGAGATGCCGGGCATCGCCATCGGGAGCGTTACCTTGAAGAAGGTGCGGATGGGGCCTGCGCCGACATCACGCGCCGCTTCTTCCTGCTGGCGGTGCACCGCGCGGAACGCGCTCGACGGGAGCCATACCATGAACATCATGGAGTTGATCATGTGGATGATGACAACGCCGGTGTAGGTGCCCATCAGGTTATACTTGTAGAACAGGACCGCGATGGAGGTGTAGATGCCGAGCTTCGGGAATGCGTTGGTCAGCAGGAAGGACAGCATGAACATCTTACGGCCGGGATACTTGAAGCGTGCGATGGAGTACGCCGCCGGGATACAAAGCACCATGGAAACACCGGTGGTGATGATCGCCACGATGAAGGACTGCGTGATCGAGGAAACGAGGCTCTTCTGGCTGAATACGTAGCTCCACCATTTGAAACCCCACTGCTGCGGAAGGATGGCCGGAGCCTGATACTCGTTTGCGAAGGCGAGCATCAGCATATTGATCATCGGTCCGTAGAAGAACAGGATAAACGCCGCGAGCAGGACAAATTCAAGGAACTTGCGTCTGCCTACCGCATGGTAGAAGCGTTTCGGATTGAGCATTTTGAACATTGAATTCTTACACCCCTTTTTTCTTTCGCCCGTCCGGAAGGATGCTCTCTCTTCATCGACCGGAGCCGGCACAACTCATTTCGGAACGCGCTGTTTCCCCCGAAAAGGACAAAAAAACAGCCAGATATAACATATGACAGTTCTTTCCCGCTCGGAAAAGCACGCCCATGTTACCCTGACTCAAATCTCTGAAAGCAACATTCCTTAACCTTGACCTCAGTATAGCACGCCCTTCGGGGGTGTGCAAGTGAAAAATGGCAAGAAGTTGACTTTTTACACAAATCTAACATAAAACGAACATATACTTTATGCAAGATGACGAAGAAAAAGCAGTACCAACCCTTCCGCGCGTAAAATCAGCGGGATGATATTTGTGCAGATTTACTGAGCTGCGCCTGCCGGATGGAGCGCCGTCTGTGCAGCATCACCGGGGCGGTTGCGGTTTTGCCGCGAGATATGCTATAATGAGGATACCGATTTGAAAAAACGAGGTGCGGCGGCAGCCGCGCCGATGGAGGATACAAGAATGGAACACAAGAGAGAGAGGTTTCTGGACGCTCTTCAGGACTGTCCGGTGATCGCGGCGCTCAAAAGCGACGAGGGACTCGAAAAGGCTATCGCGAGCGACTGCACGACCGTATTTTTTCTGTACGGTACGATTTTGAACATCGCCTCGCACGTCGAGCGGGTCAAGCAGGCGGGCAAGATCGTTTTCGTCCACGCCGACCTGATCGAGGGTCTGACCGCGCGGGACATCACCGCGGATTTCATAGCGCAGAACACGCAGGCGGACGGCATCATTTCGACCCGCCCGAACATCATCCGCCGCGCCAAGGCGCTCGGCATGCTGACCATTCAGCGCTTTTTCCTGTTCGACTCGCTCTCGTTTGATACTGTGCTGCGCCAAAGCTCGAACGCGGACGCGGTCGATCTGCTCCCGGGCACCATGCCGCGCGTGCTCGAGCGGCTGAAGCCGCAGATCCGCCAGCCGATCATCGCGAGCGGCCTGCTCTCGGACAAGCAGGACGTCGTCGCGGCGCTCTCCGCCGGCGCGCAGGCGGTCTCGACGACAAAGCCCGAGCTGTGGGAGATCTAAAATATCGGCACACTGAAACGGCAGATAAAAATTTTTGCCGCCCTTTTAGCGATTCTGCTCAAAAGAAATCGCTTGCAATCTGACAGAAGCTGTGCTATATTGAAAATAGCGAAAGTGAATATGTATGTTTGCTTGTGAGATTAGAGTCAAAGTAAGCCGTTGCCGCAGAGCGAATGCACTGCGGGGTGGTTGCTTTGGCTTTTTTTGTTGGGAAAACGGAGGGAAAAGTATGTATGATGTAACCATCGTGGGCTGCGGCGTGGTCGGCGCATCGCTTGCCTATACGCTCTCGCAGTACAGGCTGCGCGTGCTCGTGCTCGAGCGCGAGAACGACGTTGCCATGGGTACGACAAAGGCCAACAGCGCCATCGTTCACGCGGGCTACGACCCGGAGAACGGCACGCTCATGGCAAAGCTGAATGTTCGCGGCTCGGAGGTCATGGAGCAGCTGTGCAGCGACCTGTCGGTTGGCTACAAGCGCATCGGCTCGTTCGTTCTGGCGTTCGATGAGGAGCAGAAGCAGCACCTCGAGCACCTGCTCGAAAACGGCGTCCGCAACGGCGTGCCGGGTCTGCGCATCCTTGACGCGAAGGAGGCGCACGAGATGGAGCCGAACCTCGCGGAAAACGTTGTCGCAGCGCTGTACGCGCCGTCCGCCGCCGTCATCGACCCGTGGGGCCTGTGCATCGCGGAGGCGGAGACCGCCGTGCGCAACGGAGTCGAGCTGAAACTCCGCAGCGAAGTGACCGGCATCGAGGACAAGGGGGACTACGTGCTCGTACATACCGCCTCCGGCGACTACAAGACCCGCGTTATCGTCAACTGCGCCGGCGGCTGGGGCGGCGATATCTGCGCGATGACCGGCGAGACCGAGTGGGAAGCGCAGCCGTCGCGCGGCGAGTATTACCTGCTCGATAAGTCGAGCGGCAATCTGGTCAGCCACGTTATCTTCCAGTGCCCGAACAGGCTCGGCAAGGGCGTCCTCGTTTCGCCCACCGTGCACGGAAATCTGATCGTCGGCCCGAACGCAGTCGATGTCGACGCGCCGGACAGCAGGGAAAACACCCTCTCCGGCATGGATTTCGTCGCGGAGACCAGCCGCAGGAGCGTTCCGTCGATCGATTTCCGCCAGTCCATCCGCAATTTCGCAGGCGTCCGCGCGAACACGAGCGAAAGCGACTTCATCATCCGCCCGGCGAAGAATATGCCGCGCCTGCTGCATATTGCCGGCATCAAGTCTCCCGGTCTGTCCGCAGCGCCCGCGATCGCGGAGTATGCCGCCGAGCTGCTCGAAAGCATGGGCATCGTCCTCGAAAAGAAGGACGAGTGGAACGGCAGACGCGAGCAGATCCGCTTCAAGCAGCTCTCCGACGAGGAGAAGGCGGCTCTCATCGCGAAGGACCCGCGCTACGGCCGCGTCATCTGCCGCTGTGAGACCATCACCGAGGGCGAGATCGTCGCCGCTATCCACTCTCCCATTCCGCCCTGCTCGCTCGACGGCATCAAGCGCCGCGCAGGCTCGGGCATGGGCCGCTGTCAGGGCGGCTTCTGCGGCCCGCGCGTGCTGGATATTCTCGCGCGTGAGCTTGGATGCAGTCCGCTCGATATTCAGCAGGACGGCGACGGCACCTTTATTCTGATCGGCACCACCAAGGGAGGCACACTGGCATGAAATACGAACTCGTGATTATCGGCGGCGGCCCGGCAGGCCTGTCCGCTGCAAATGCCGCATGGGAAGCAGGCTGCCGCTCGATCTGCATCGTCGAGCGCGACCGCGAGCTGGGCGGCATCCTCAACCAGTGCATCCACAACGGCTTCGGTCTGCACTATTTCAAGGAAGAGCTGACCGGCCCGGAGTATGCCGGGCGCTTCATCGACATGGTAGGTCAGACCGGCGTTGACGTCCGTCTGGACGCCATGGTGCTGGATATCACCCCGGACAAGCACGTTCACATCGTCTCCTCCGAGGGCGGCTATGAGGACCTTGAGGCAAAGGCCGTCATCCTCGCGATGGGCTGCCGCGAGCGCACCCGCGGCGCGATCGCCATCCCGGGCACCCGTCCGGCAGGCGTTTTCACCGCCGGTGCGGCGCAGCGCTACCTTAATATCGAGGGCTACATGGTTGGCAGGCGCGTCGTCATTCTCGGCTCGGGCGACATCGGTCTCATCATGGCGCGCCGCATGACGCTCGAGGGCGCGAAGGTGCTCGCCTGCATCGAGGTCATGCCGTATTCCGGCGGTCTGACGCGAAACATCGTGCAGTGCCTCAATGACTTTGACATTCCGCTTTATCTCTCCCACACCGTTTCGGACATTCAGGGCAGGGACCGCGTCGAGCGCGTCGTTGTTTCCGAGGTCGGCCCGGACCGCCGCCCGATCCCGGGCACCGAGATGACCTTCGACTGCGACACCGTTCTGCTGTCGGTCGGCCTTATCCCGGAGAACGAGCTGAGCCGCGGCGCGGATATTCAGATGGACCCGCGCACCAACGGCCCGGTCGTCTACGAAAACATGGAGACCTCGATTCCGGGCGTGTTCGCCTGCGGCAACGTGCTGCACGTACATGATCTGGTCGACTTCGTAACCGCCGAAGCGGCCCGCGCAGGCAGGGCTGCCGCTGCGTACTGCGCAGGCAAGCAGACCGCCGAGGGCAGAACGCTCGACATCAGGAACGGCAATCTCGTCGGCTACACCGTGCCGCAGCACGTCCGTATGGACACAGACTTCACGGGCGCAGATGTATTCTTCCGCGTCCGCGCAATCTGCGGCGCGAGCCGCATCACGGTCAGGGACGAAACGGGCGCACAGATCGCGTCCTTCCGCCGCGAGCATATGGCGCCGGGCGAGATGGAAAACATCAAGCTGCCGCGCGTCCTGCTCGAAAAGGCACAGGGCGCAGTCACGGTATCGGTTGAGGAGGAACAGGCATGACCAACATTATCTGCATTACCTGCCCCAAGGGCTGCCGCCTTTCGGTAGATGAGGAAAACGGCTATAAGGTAACGGGCAACGGCTGTCCGCGCGGCGAGATCTACGGCAGGAACGAGCTTCAGCACCCGGTCCGCGTCATCACCTCGACCGTCAGGATCGAGGGCGCTGCGGTGCCGCGCCTGCCGGTCAAGACCGACAAGCCGCTCCCGAAGGAGAAGATGTTCGAATGTATGCACCTGCTCGACGGCATCACCGCGAAAAGTCCGGTCAGGGTCGGCGCGGTCCTCGCGGAGAACATTCTCGGTACGGACGTCAATATCGTCGCGACCAAGTCGTTATAAAACGGCACTTTTCAGGTCTGTAAAAAAATTCGCAAAAAAGTTTGCGCAAACGTTTGCATTCTTGTTAAGAATATGTTAATATAAATATACTCAATGACGGATGAGCACAGGGCGCATGTTTTGCCGGGCAGCAATGCCCGAACGAACCATGCGCCGGTGTTTATTTTCATTTTTTCAGAAAGTGAGGCGGACGTCAGTGAACGGAGTAATTCCATATCTGCGTGAAATGAATTTTGTGTCGGTGATGTTCCGACTTATACTCGCCATGGTGTGCGGCGGCATGATCGGTCTGGAGCGAGGGCGAAAACGCCGGCCTGCCGGTTTCCGAACATATATGCTCGTGTGTCTGGGCGCGGCGCTGACCATGCTGCTCAGCCAGTATGAGTTTGCGATGGTCATGGGACCGTGGAAGGACATTGCGGTAGAGCTTGGCATGAAGACCGACGTTTCGCGCTTCGGCGCGCAGGTCATCAACGGCATCGGCTTTCTCGGCGCGGGCACCATCCTCGTCACCGGACGGCAGGAGGTCAAGGGCCTGACTACGGCGGCGGGCCTGTGGGCGTCGGCCTGCATGGGTCTCGCCATCGGCGCAGGCTTTTATGAATGCGTCGTGCTGTGCACGGTGCTCATCTTCCTGTGTATGCGTTTTCTCCCGGCATTTGAGAATTATCTGGTCGAGAAAGCGCGCTTTATCAACATTTATGTAGAATTCCGCTCTCTGGATGACCTCGGCTCGATCATCAGCCGCATCAAATCACAGGGCGCGCGCATCTGCGACGTGGACATCAACCGCGGCCGCACCGAGCGCTCGATCAATCCGAACGCGGTATTTGCCATCCGGCTGCAGCAGAAGCAGCCGCATACGCAGGTCCTCACGGCGATCGCCGCGCTGGACAGCGTATACACGATCGACGAAGTCTGAAAGGGGGGGACGAAATGCTTTCGATTTTTAACGGAGTCCGCGATATTACCATGCTATCGGTCACGGTGCGTCTTTGTCTCGCCGTGCTGTGCGGCGGCATGATCGGTCTGGAGCGCGCGTTCAAGCGCCGTCCCGCCGGTTTCCGCACGCATATCCTCATCTGCCTCGGCGCATCGCTCACCACGATGACCAGTCAGTATCTGTATCTGAATATGCACTATTTCACCGATATGGCCCGTCTCGGCGCGCAGGTCGTTGCCGGTATCGGTTTCATCGGCGCCGGTACGATCATTGTGACGCGCCGTCAGCGCGTCAAGGGACTGACCACGGCGGCCGGTCTCTGGACGAGCGCGATCGTCGGTCTGGCGATCGGCGGCGGCTTCTATGAGGGCGGCATCGCGGTAAGCGTGCTCGTGCTCCTGGCCGAGCTGGTGTTCTCGCGCCTCGAGTACCGCATTCTGGATAATGTGCCTGAGATCAACCTGTACATGGAGTATTCGGACAAGGACTGCCTGGAGAACGTGCTTCAGCTCCTGCGCCAGAACCGCCTGAGCATCTCGAACATGGAGATCACGCGCTCGGCAGGCAGCGAGGAGCACAACGCCTGCGCCATCTTCGCGCTGCACCTGAAAAAGGGCTGCCGCACGGAGGAGCTCATTCAGAAAATTCAGCGCATTGAAGGCGTAGTGTCGGTAGAGGAAATTTAACAGGAACTAGGAGAAAAGCCAAAGAGCGCGGACAAAAGTCTGCGCTCTTTTCATCTGTATTATGATGTAATTTGCCAATAACGCTGCTGCTGCGAAAACATCACTCGCGCGGCAGCGCGCATAAAACAGGCTTTGCGAAGCAAAGCCAAAAAAACCGGGGGCGTGTACCTCGGTTTTTTTACACTGAGAGGGAGAAAGTTTCCGCATGGGAACTTTCGGACGTCCGTGTTCTGCGAAGTCAGAACACATACTGCCGGAAAAACTTTGTTTTTCGGCAATATCAAACGGCCTGCCCATATAAGAGCAGACCGTTCGAGAAAAAGAGAATGAGAGAGGTTGTCTTAGTGAACGCCTTCCTCGGCTGCGACGCGGCAGAGTACATCTGCGTGGTTGGAAATGATGGCGTCAACGCCGCGGTGGATCATATCGCGCATATTTTCCTCGTCGTTTACCGTCCAGGTGTTGACCTTCATGCCGCGGCTGTGGTACAGGTCAACCAGCTCCGGCTGATACTGGAGCAGCATATAGCGCGGGTGCATATTGTCCGCGTTGGAGCGCTCGATGTACTTGTCGATGTCGAGGTACGGCTTGTCGTAGAGCAGGCCGGTCTTGATGTCCGGGCAGAGCTCCTTGAACTTCTGCATGGAAATATGGTTGAAGGAGGAGACGAATACGCGGTCCTGCATCTTGTGCGCGGAGATGGCGTCGATGACGCGCTGCTCCAGACCCTCGTAGAATACCTCGTAGTTCTTCAGCTCCATATTGAGCAGCATATTGGTCTCGTCGCAGAAATCGAGCAGCTGGTCAAACGTCCAGATGTGCTGTCCTGCGAATTCGGGGGACTTCCAGGAGCCGATGTCCAGCTCGAGCATCTCCTCGTAGGTATGGTCCTTGATGAAGCCGGTGCCGTTCGAGGTGCGCTCGACCGAAGCATCATGGAAAATAATGAGCTTGCCGTCCTTCGTGATATGAACGTCGCTCTCAAAGCCGTCTGCACCGGTCTCCTCGACCGCCTTGTGGAATGCGAGCGGGCTGTTCTCCGGGTATTTGCCCGAGAAACCGCGGTGCGCGAGCAGCATGACCTTTTTCATATTCGTTCGCCTCTTTCATAAAAATAAAAAAGCACATACCGATACTGAGTCCCCGGTATGTGCTCGCTCAACAAATCTCATGCACATATACATTATATCATAAAACCGGCGGAATGCAAACCCTTCTTTCGTGCATTCCGCATATTTTTTTGTCCGCTGAACACCGGGGGCGGTGCCGGTTTATGTAAAATCCGTGTAAAAAGCGTGAGCCTTGTGTGATACCACCGAAAAAACGGGTCTGCTCTCCGCATTAGCTTAAGGCAACACCGCATAATTAAAGCTGCGGCGCTTTGCGGAAATTTTTCACCCTGATTGCGTTGCGATTTCTTGCAATACGAAAGTATTGCTGCAAAACCGCGCCTTATCAGAGCCCAAAATTTACTCGCAAATCGCTCTTGTCCAATTATGCGGTATTGCCTTACAGAAGCAAAAGAAAACAGCAAAGGAGTTTTGCCTTATGGGATACCAGACCGTGTTTCGCCGCTACGAGAAGAAATACCTCGTAACGCAGGAGCAGTACGACCGGCTCGCGAAGGTGTTCGCTCCGCGCATGGAGCGCGACCGCTTTTCCGAGTCCACCATCAGCAACATCTATTATGATACGCCGGATTTCCGGCTCATCCGCCGTTCGCTCGACCGCCCGGCATACAAGGAAAAGCTGCGGCTGCGCACCTACCGCACGCCGCACGCGGACACGGAGGCCTTCGTCGAGATCAAGAAGAAGTACGACCATGTGGTCTACAAGCGCCGCATCGGCATGAATTATCAACAGGCTGTGGATTATCTGGACGGCGCACCGGCGCCAGAAAAGACGCAGATCTCGGACGAAATCGACTGGTTCTGCCGGTTTTACGAGGGAATTCGCCCGGCGATGTGCATCTTTTACGACCGGCTTGCGGTGTTCGACCGCGAACAGCCCGACCTGCGCGTCACGTTCGACTCGGGCATCCGCTGGCGAACGGACGATTTAGACCTTGCGCACGGCACGCGCGGCAGACTGCTGCTCGACCCGAGCGTGCGCCTCATGGAGATCAAGATCCCCGGCGCGGTGCCGGTCTGGCTCGCCCGTGCGCTCTCGGACGCAGGTGTGTTCCCGAGCCACTTTTCCAAATACGGCGCGGCCTATCAGACCATGCAGCGCGAAGAAAAAACCATCCGATTTAACGAAAAAGGAGAAATCTACTGTGCTTGAGACTTTATTTGGTTCGGTTCTGACCGCCGGCATCACGGCCGCCTCGTTCACCGTCTGCCTGATCGCGGCGCTGGCGCTCGGCGTGCTCGTGGCGGCGGTATATATGTATAAAAACACCTGCACGCAGTCCATGGCGGTGACGCTCGCGCTGCTGCCCGCGATGGTGCAGGTCATCATCCTGCTCGTCAACGGCAACCTCGGCGCAGGCGTTGCGGTGTCCGGCGCGTTCGGCCTCGTCCGCTTCCGCTCCGCACCCGGCTCGGCGCGCGACATCACCTGCATCTTCCTCGCCATGACGCTTGGTCTCGCGACCGGCATGGGCTACATCGGCATCGCGGTCGTGACCGGCGCTGCGATGTGCCTGCTGCTGCTCGTCTACGCGGCGCTGTCCTTCGGCCGCAGGCCGGAGGAGGAGAAGGAGCCCAAGATCACCATCCCGGAAAATCTGGACTACACCGGTCTGTTTGAGGACCTGTTCGCGGAGTATACCCGTTCGGCTGAGCTGATTTCGGTCCGCACCACCGGCATGGGCAGTCTGTATAACCTCCACTACCACATCACCCTCGTTTCCGCCGACATCGAAAAGCAGCTCATTGACGCCATCCGCTGCCGCAACGGCAACCTGGACATCGTTTGCGGCAAGGTGCCGCAGGCGAAGGAAGCGCTCTGAGCCTGTCGGAAAAACTTCGTTTTCCCCGACAAGCTGTGTTCTGACGAACGCAGAACACGAGTCGTCCGAAAGTTCCCATGCGGAAACTTTCTCCCTCCAGAAGTATCCAAACCGAGGTACACGCCCCCGGTTTGGATGGCTTTGCGAAGCAAAGCCTGTTAAATGCGCGCTGACGCGCGAGTGCTGAATGCGCTTGATGAGCGACTTCATCGACAAATTGTTTCACATTTATGCTATTTTGAATTTAAGAAAGATTCTGACTGATATGAAAAAGAAATTACTCGCGGCGCTGCTGGCCTCGGCGCTCGCGGCGGGCATGCTGCCGACCTCGGCGTGTGCGGTATCATCCGCCTATACCTCCTCGAACGCGACCCTCATCAGCTTCACCGACTCCGCTGTGACGGCGGACGGCGCATACAGCGGCTATGAGATCGAGGGTACGGACGTCTCCATCACGGCGGCGGGCACCTATGTGTTCTCCGGCGACTGCGACGACGGCTCGATCACGGTCAAAAAGGGCGTCACGGGCGTTACGCTCGTGCTGAACGGGCTGACGCTGACGAATGCGGACAGCGCGGCGATCACGCTGAACAAGACCGCCGAGGCGGCGCTCATTGCGGCGGCAGGCAGCGAGAACACGGTAGCCGATACCGCGGGCGCGAACGACGAGAACGCGGCGGTCAAGGTCAAGAGCGGCGCGTCGCTCTTGCTCAGCGGCACCGGCACGCTGACCGCCTGCGGCAACACGAAAAACGGCATCAAGGGCGCGTCCGACGCGGTCATTACGGTCGATGAGCTGACGCTGAATATCGAGGCGGCGGACGACGGCCTGTCCTGCGATGACGAGCTGACCATCAAGGGCGGCCGGGTGAACATCACAGCAGGCGGCGACGCCGTCAAGGCTTCCCCGGACACAGACGATGCCGAAAATCCGGATACCACCTCGCTCGGCAACGTCACGGTTTCGGGCGGCACGATGACCCTGACGGCGGCGAATGACGGCGTGCAGGCGGACGGCGACCTGACGATCTCGGGCGGCACGTTTGCCGTGACCGCGAACGGCGGACACACGACTGCCCTGATCGACGATTCCGCCTCCTGCAAGGGCCTCAAGGCCGGAAAGACGCTGACCGTTTCGGGCGGCACGGTGAACGTAGACAGCGCAGACGATGCGCTGCACGCGAACGATGTGACCGTTTCGGGCGGTACGCTGACGCTCGCCTCAGGCGACGACGCGGTGCACGCGGACAATGACCTCGTGGTCGGCGTGCAGGGCTCGTCCTCGACCTCGAACCCGAAGATCGACATCACCGCCAGTTACGAGGGCCTTGAGGGCACGACCGTCAGCGTTTACAGCGGCGACATCGACGTTGCGGCGTCGGACGACGGCGTGAACGCCGCCAATAGCGATCTCGGCGAGCGCAGCGACAAATACGCCATCAATATCGCAGGCGGCGACCTTTATATTGACGCCGGCTCGGACGGCCTGGACTCGAACAACGACATCACTATGACGGGCGGCAAGGTCGAGGTTTACGGCGCGGACGCGATGATGGACGCGGCAATCGACTATGACGGCACGTTCACCCTCTCGGGCGGCACGCTGTTCGGCGCGGGCATGGAGCCGGGCGCAGGCACGCAGGCGTATGTCGCGGTCGGTGAAACCTCGCCCTCGGGCGGTCACGGCGGTATGGGCGGCGGTCAGGGCATGACGCGCCCGGACAAGACTGACGGCAGCACCATGACGCCGCCGGACGGTCAGCAGAGCGGCACGCGCCCGGAGAAGCCGTCCGGCGATAAAAACGGCTGGACTGGCGGCAAGGGTCAGTCGGCGAACCGCGAGAGCGCCCTCGGCATCAAGGAGGGGAGCGTCATCACCGTGCAGGACGCTTCGGGCAAGACGCTCTACACTGCGACGGCACTTGGCTCGATGAGCAGCGTGATCTTTTCCTCGGCTGACATCAAGGAGGGCGAAACCTATACCGTGCTCGTGGACGGCGCCTCGGTCGGAACCGCGACCGCAAAGCTCGGCACTTCAAGCTCTGACGGCGGCAGCTTTGCGCCCGGTCAGAATCAGAACGGCGGCGCACAGCCGGGCGGCGTTTCCGGCTTCGGTGACGTTCCGCAGACCAGCTGGTTCGCGGACGCGGTCAAGTACGTGAGCGAAAACAAGCTGATGAACGGCACGAGCACCACGGCGTTCTCCCCGAACGGGAACATGAGCTGCGGAATGCTGATGACCGTATTGGCGCGTTATGCAGGTGAATCGACAGATGGCGGCACGGTTTGGTATGAAAAGGGCATGAACTGGGCAAAGAACAAGGGCGTATCCGATGGTTCTGCGCCGAACGCGAGCATCACCCGTGAGCAGCTCGCCGCGATGCTCTACCGTTACGCCGGCGAGCCGAGCGTGAGCGCCGACCTGTCCGCGTACACGGACGCGGTTTCGATTTCGCCCTACGCGGAAAAGGCGGTCGAGTGGTGCGTGGCGAAGGGCATTCTGAGCGGAAAGAGCGCGACGCGCCTTGCGCCGCAGGACACCGCAACGCGCGCGGAGTGTGCCGCCATGCTCCAGCGGTTTGCCGCGCTGTAAATTCCAAAAAACGCAACACATTCAACACAGATTCAACACAGGCGGACGGTAGACTGATTGCAGAAAACAAGCAGAAAACAAAAGGAGGCGGCTTTTATGCAGTCGAGCAGTCAGGCAGTCCGTGCGAAGGAGGATGGACCGTTCCTCGAGCGCTTTATCGAAGCGCACGAGGGCTTCATCCTGCGCACGGCGTCCCGGCACGCCGGTCACACGGTGACAAGGAGCGATGATGAATACTCGGTAGCGCTCCTGGCGTTCTACGAGGCCGTCAAGGGCTACGACCCGGCAGGCGGCCCGTTCGGCGCATATGCGTCGCTCGTCATCGGCCGCAGGCTGGCGGACTACTACCGCGCATCGCACCGGTTCGATGCCGAGGTCAGCCTTGCGCCGCAGACCTTCGACGGAACGGTAGAGGAGGACGCGGCGGACGCGGGCGTGCAGCTCGCGGTCGTAGAGAAGCTCGGAGAGATGCGCACGGTCTGCGCCGCCGAGGAGATCGAGAGCGCGGACGAGCAGTTCGCAAAGTACGGCTTTTCGTTTTATGATCTGGCGTCCTGCTCACCGAAATCAGATAAAACGCGCCGCGGCTGCGGCATGGCGGCGGCGGCTCTCAGCCGCAGCAGCGTACTCGTTGCCTCGCTCCGGCGCACGCACGAGCTGCCGATCCGCGCGCTCGCGAAGGAGAGCGGCGTATCCGCACGCCTCATCGAGCGTCACAGAAACTATATCGTTGCCGCGGCGCTGCTGCTGGACGGAGACTATCCGGTGCTCAGCAGCTATCTCGGCAGCATCAGAAGGTATCTGAAAGGGCAGAACAGAAGGGAGGCGGCGGTATGCGCGCAGTCGTGACCGAGATCAGAGAAACAAGCGCGGCGGTGCTGTGCGAGGACGGGCAGATCCGGCTGATTCCGGCGCAGAATTTTCGAAAAGGGCAGGAGATCACGCTCAGCGCGGGCAGGCGCCGTGTCCGCCGTCCGCTCATGTGGACCGCGTGCGCCGCGGTGCTGTGCGCGATGGCGACGACGAGCGTTTACGCGGTGTGCGAGCCGTATTCGAGCGTGACCGTGGACGGGGAGGAGAGCGTGGAATACACGCTCAACCGCTTTGATTGGGTGATCGGCACGCGCGTTTCCGGGGAAAAGCCGCCGAAGGGCGAGTACGTGCCGCCCTTCACGCACGCGCGGGACGCCGTCCGGCAGGCGGTCGAGCGGGAGTACGCGAACGGACAGGAAAACGTCAGCATCACGGTCGCCTCGCACGACAGCGGCAGGGCAGAGGGCCTGTGCGAGATGCTCGAGAAGCCCGGAAACGGGCACGGGGACGATGGGGCGGAGCGCCCGGCGCTGCGCATCCGGACCGCACCGCCCGCGAGCGAAAAGACGGGAGATATGTGACGCACAGTGAACAATCAGCAACGTGCGGCGCGCCCGAAGGCCTTGGGCGGTTTGCCTATAAAAACCATGCGCAATTCGGCTAATGCGCGGAAAATTTTCGCGCGGATACGGGTCTGCTTGCCAAACGGCGGTGGGGAGTGGTAAAATGATTGCAGAAACAAAAAAAGCAAGAGAAAACCTCCTGATGAGAGAGAAACCCGTGCTGAAAAGGAGAAAACTGCAATGAAGGATATCAAAGTCGGTATTGTAGGTCTGGGCCGTCTGGGCTCGGTACACGCACAGAACCTCGCGTTCAAGATCCCGGGCTGCAAGCTGGTCGCTGCCTGCTCGCTCGAGCAGAAGGAGCTGGACTGGGCGAAGGACTACCTCAAGGTAGAGTACACCACCACCGATTACAAGAAGATGGTCGATGAGGCAGACATCGAGGCTGTCGTTATCGTTTCCTCGTCGCCTGAGCACTGCTGGATGATCGAGTACGCGCTCGACGCCGGCAAGCATGTGTTCACCGACAAGCCGCTGGGCTGCTCTCTCGAGGAGTGCAAGCGCGCCGAGGCCGCTGTTGAGCGTCACCCGGACAAGCTGTTCTTCCTCGGCTTCATGCGCCGCTACGACCCGTCCTACGCAGATGCGAAGGCACAGATCGACGCAGGCCACATCGGCAAGCCGTATCTCGTCAAGGCGACCGGTCTGGACCCGGAGGCTCTGGTCGAGAGCTGCATCAAGTTCTCCAAGACCTCGGGCGGCATCTTCATCGACGCTGCGTCCCACGACATCGACCTGATGCGCTGGTTCCTCGGCGGCGAGGTCACTGAGGTTTATGCTGCAGGCACCACCTTCAAGCATCCGGAGTTCGCCGAAAACGGCGACACCGAGACCGGCATGGCGATGCTGAAGTTCGACAACGGCACGGTTGCATTCCTGCACGTCGGCCGTACTGCGCCGCACGGCTACCACACCGAGACCGAGATCGTCGGCACCGAAGCGCACATTCGTGTTGCCGGTGTGCCCTGGAAGGACCGCGTCATGGTATACGACCAGTACGGCGCACGCCAGGAGATCATCGAGAACTTCCCGCAGCGCTTTGCAGAGGCATATCTGCTCGAGATGGTCGATTTCATCGACTGCATCCAGAAGGGCCGCAAGCCGGAGCTGACCGTTTACGACGGCACCAAGGCTACGCTCGTTACCTATGCGATCACCGACTCGTTCCATACGGGCAAGCCGGTGACTGTCAAGTACTAACGCACTAGACTCCAGGGGGGACGCTGTCCCCCCTGGATACCCCTCCGGTTCCGCAGAAACCGGAGGGGATACCCCCCTCGCCCCTGCACGGCAGGGGCGGCTCGGGACACGTGTCCCGAGGCAGTGGAGTAAAAGTCCGGCAGAGCCGGACTTTTACGGGGATTTTTATGCGGCGCTCTGCGGAGCGCCTGTCCTGCCTGTTTTGCCGAAGGCAAAATGCGGCAGGAGATTAGCAATGGGAAGGGCGGTGCGCCAGAAAGGGCACCGCCCTTTTTCTGCATTTTTCAAAAAAGTTATCGTTCAGGATGAAGCTTTTACATTTTATTCACAAACGACACTTGACATTAGGGCGCAGTGGTGATAAATTATGTTTAGCACTCAGAGAGATGGAGTGCTAAAAGAAAAAACAGATACGAAAGGAGTCCGCATCGGTGGAGCTGTCAGCAAGAAAAAAGCAGATACTAAAGGCCATCATCGGAGACTACATCCGAACGGCAGAACCGGTCGGCTCCAAGGCGCTCACCGAAGGGCACGAGCTGCCGTTTTCGTCCGCTACCATCCGCAACGAGATGAGTGAGCTCGAGGAGATGGGGTATCTCGAAAAGCCGCACACCTCGGCCGGACGCATCCCCTCGCCGCAGGGCTACCGCCTGTACGTCGACGAGCTGATGGAAAAGCCGGGCGAGACAGCAGACGACGACGGTGCGGCTCTTCAGCAGACCGTACTCGCAAAGGTGCGTGAGCTCGACCATCTGGTGCAGGAGGCAGGCAGGCTGCTCACCTCGCTGACCAATTACGCATCGGTCGCGATCACCCCCGCGCTCGCGCAGATCTCGATCCGCCAGTTCGAGATCATCGCGGTGGACAAAATGAATTTTGTCATCGTCGTTGTGACCGACTCGGGCACCGTCAAGAACAAAATGGTCCGGACGGTCTCGGAGGTCACCAAGGACGAGGCGGAGCTTCTGACCTATGTGCTCAACCAGACCCTCACCGGTCTGCCGCTCTCGAACATCACGGCCGAACGCTTCGACATCGTGCGCCGGGCCGCAGGCCTGACCGCGTTGCTCGCGCCGGTGGCCGAATACATCGCCGAGCTGATCGCGGAGCTGAGCGACCAGAAGGTCTACCTTGACGGCACAAGCAAGCTGCTGCGCTTTCCGGAATACCGCGATACGAAAAAGGCGCAGACGCTGCTCGATTATATGGAGGACGACAGCAGGCATCTGCTGCCGGCGACCAGAAAGATCGACGGCATCCAGTTTTTCATCGGTCCGGAAAACGGTGAAAATCCGCTGAGTGAGACTTCAGCGATCTACGCAAAATATGACATCGGCAAGATCGGACAGGGTGCGATCGGCATCGTAGGTCCGACGCGCATGGACTATGCAAAGCTGTCCGCCCAGCTCAGCCGCTTCGCAAAGGGACTGAACCGGCTGATCGCCGAAACGTTTTTAGACGATAAAGATCCAAAACACTGACGGAGGCATCCAGAAATGAGTAAGAAGAAGCAGCCGGAACAGGCTGAGACCGAACAGACCGAGGCAAAGCAGGCTTCGGAGGAAAAGACCGAACAGCCGGCGGAGGCAAAGACGCCTGCGGCCGACTGGGAGGCGAAGTACAACGACCTCAACGACCGCTATCTCCGCATGGCGGCAGAATATGACAACTTCCGCAAGCGCAGCCAGCGTGAGCGCGAGCAGGCGTACACCGACGCGGTAAGCCGCGCCGTCACCGCGCTTCTGCCGACGTATGACAACCTCGAGCGCGCGCTTAAGGCAGAGACCGCGGACACTGAGTATAAAAAGGGCGTCGAGATGACCATGACGCAGCTCGTTGAGAGCCTCAAGGGCATCAATGTCGCCGTCATCGACGCGGCGGCCGGAACCGCCTTCGACCCGAATTTCCATAACGCAGTGATGCACGTGGAGGACGAGTCGCTCGGCGAAAACGTCATCGCGGAAACCTTCCAGCAGGGCTTCCAGATCGGCGACAAGGTCATCCGCCACGCGATGGTGAAAGTAGCCAACTAATTGTTAACAAAGCAAACTAAATCCTAACTTTTAAGGAGTGTATTTATCATGGGTAAGATCATTGGTATTGACCTCGGTACGACGAACTCTTGTGTAGCGGTTATGGAGGGCGGCGAGTCCGTCGTTATCCCTAACGCAGAAGGTGCACGTACCACCCCGTCTGTTGTAGCATTTTCCAAGGACGGCGAGCGCATGGTCGGTCAGGTCGCAAAGCGCCAGGCTGTTACCAACGCAGACCGCACCATTATTTCCATCAAGCGCCACATGGGCACCGACTACCGCGTAAACATCGACGGCAAGCCGTATTCTCCGCAGGAGATCTCCGCGATGATCCTTCAGAAGCTGAAGGCTGATGCGGAGGCTTATCTCGGCCAGCCGGTAACCCAGGCTGTCATCACCGTTCCGGCTTATTTCTCCGACTCGCAGCGTCAGGCGACCAAGGACGCCGGCAAGATCGCAGGTCTGGAGGTTCTGCGTATCATCAACGAGCCGACCGCAGCAGCGCTGGCTTACGGCGTAGATAAGGAATCCGAGCAGAAGATCATGGTATACGACCTCGGCGGCGGCACGTTCGATGTCTCCATCCTCGACATCGGCGAGGGCGTTCTCGAGGTTCTGTCCACCGCAGGCGATACCCACCTCGGCGGCGACGACTTCGACCAGCGCATCATCGACTGGATGGTTTCCGAGTTCAAGAAGTCGAACGGCATCGACCTGTCCGGCGACCGCATGGCTATGCAGCGCCTGAAGGAGGCTGCTGAGAAGGCAAAGATCGAGCTGTCCGGCATGAGCCAGACCTCCATCAACCAGCCGTATATCACCGCGGACGCTACCGGCCCGAAGCACCTCGAGCTGACGCTGACCCGCGCTAAGTTCAACGAGCTGACCGCAGACCTCGTTGAGCGCACCATGGGTCCGGTTCGTCAGGCAATGAGCGACGCAGGCCTGTCCGCTTCCGATCTGTCCAAGGTCCTGCTCGTCGGCGGCTCCTCCCGTATCCCGGCTGTTCAGGAAGCAGTCAAGGGCATCACCGGCAAGGAAGGCTTCAAGGGCATCAACCCGGACGAGTGCGTCGCGATCGGCGCATCCATTCAGGGCGGCGTTCTCGGCGGCGAGGTCAAGGACGTTCTGCTGCTCGACGTAACCCCGCTGTCCCTCGGCATCGAGACCCTCGGCGGCGTATGCACCAAGCTGATCGACCGCAACACCACCATCCCGACCAAGAAGAGCCAGGTATTCTCCACCGCAGCCGACAACCAGCCGTCCGTTGAGATCCATGTCCTTCAGGGCGAGCGTGAGATGGCAGCAGGCAACAAGACCCTCGGCCGCTTCACCCTCGACGGCATCGCTCCGGCTCCGCGCGGCATCCCGCAGATCGAAGTTACCTTCGATATCGACGCGAACGGCATCGTAAACGTATCCGCAAAGGACCTCGGCACCGGCAAGGAGCAGAAGATCACCATCACCGCTTCCACCAACCTCAGCCAGGACGAGATCGACAAGGCAATGCACGAGGCTGAGCAGTACGCGGAGCAGGATAAGAAGAACAAGGAAGCTGTCGAAGTACGCAACAGCGCAGAGCAGCTCGTGTTCCAGTCCGAGAAGGCGCTGACCGACCTCGGCGACAAGCTGTCCGCAGACGAGAAGAGCGGCGTTCAGGCTGAGATCGAAAAGGTCAAGGAAGCACTCAAGGGCACCGATACCGACATGATCAAGGCAGCGACCGAAGGCCTGTCTAAGAAGTTCTCCGATCTGGCCGGCAAGATCTATCAGCAGCAGGCGCCGCAGGGCGACCCGAACATGGGCGGCCAGCCGGGCGCAGGCGCACAGAGCGGCCCGCAGGGCGACTTCGTAGACGCTGACTTCACCGAAGTCAAGGACGACGACAAGAAATAATTCATAGAATGAGGCATCAGCAGCACGGGGAATGCTCCCCGCTGCTGAAAGCCGATGGGAGAGGCGCGCTTCGGTGCGCCTGTCCGCGTGTACAGGTGATATTTTTATGGCAGACAAAAGAGACTATTACGAGGTGCTCGGCGTGCAGAAGGGCGCGGGCGAGGACGAGCTGAAAAAGGCGTACCGCAAGCTGGCTCGCAAGTACCACCCCGACCTCAACAAGGATAATCCCGAGGCGGCCGACAAGTTCAAGGAGGTCAACGAGGCGTATGAGGTGCTGTCCGACAAGGACAAGCGCGCAAAGTACGACCAGTTCGGCTTTGCAGGCGTCGACCCGAGCTACGGCGGCGGTGCAGGCGCAGGCGGTTTCGGCGGCGGCTTCGACATGGGCGACCTCGGCGACCTGTTCGGTTCGTTCTTCGGCGGCGGCTTCGGCGGCGGCCGTTCGCAGCGCCGCAACGCACCGCAGCGCGGCGAATCCATTCGCCAGACCGTTGTCCTGTCCTTCGAGGAGGCGGCCTTCGGCTGCGAAAAGGAGATCACGGTCGAGCGCATCGAGACCTGTGGCGACTGCGGCGGCACAGGCGCGGCCAAGGGCACGACGGCGGAGACCTGCCCGAACTGCCGCGGCACCGGCGTCGTGACCCAGACCCAGCGCACGCCGCTCGGCATGTTCCAGACGCAGGGCGCCTGCCCGAACTGCCGCGGCACCGGCAAGATCATCAAGAAGCCGTGTCCGAAGTGCGGCGGTCAGGGCCGCGTGCGCAAGACGCGCAAGTTCAAGGTCAACATCCCGGCCGGCATCGACGACGGCCAGTCCATCCAGCAGCGCGGTCAGGGCAACGCCGGCGCAAACGGCGGCCCGGCAGGTGATCTGTATGTAACGGTCACGATCCGTCCGCATCCGATCTTCACCCGTGACGGCTCGGATGTCTATGTTGAAATCCCGATCTCGTTCGCGCAGGCGGCGCTCGGTGATACGCTTCAGGTGCCGACCATCGACGGCCGTGTCGAGTACAAGGTACCGGAGGGAACCCAGACCGGCACGATGTTCCGCATGCGCGGCAAGGGCATCCAGAACGTCAACGGCCGAGGCCGAGGCGATCAGTATGTCCGCGTCAATATCGAAGTTCCGAAGAACCTCACCGACAAGCAGAAAAAGCTGCTGCGCGAGTTCGAGGAGACCTCGACCGACGAAAACCAGATCAAGCGCAAGAGCTTCTGGGATAAGGTCAAGGACGCCCTGAAGGACAAATAAAGAACAAAGCAAAAGAGAGTGCAGACGAAAAAGTCCGCACTCTCTTTTTGTATTCACAGTGACTCGCAGCGACGGGAGTAAGCACTCTGCACCGACTGGCCGCGCACTGTCATGCGCGGCGGTTTACGCAAAGTAACCTCAGGGCATTACAGCCACCCATGAGCGAAATGACGCCCGGAACCGAGCCCCCGTCCCCCGTTTCGCCGCACATCTCCGATGTGTCGGCGCAAAGGAAGATTAGGGGGAGTCAAGAGGGGGATAAGAAACCATATTGGTGTCTTATCCCCCTTTTGTCTCCGCCGCCAGACGGCGGAAGGTTTACCCTCAGCAGAGGGTAAAGAAGAAAAAGAAGCGGGAACTCATTCCCACTTCTCCCAGACCTCCGGACAGTACCCGACCGTCGCCTGTCTGCCGTTCCGCACGACCGGCGTTTTCATCAGCGTGCCGTCCTCAAGCAGCTTTTCCTTCCTGTCCTCGTCGTAGGCGAGGTATGCGAGCGACGCATAGCCGCGGCTCTTCTCGTCGATGAGCGCGTCAAGACCGCCGACCGCCCGCAGTACGCTGTCAAGCTCACCCTTGCTCATGCCCTTCTGCGCAAGGTCGATCATCTGGAATTTGATGCCGCGCTCCTTGAACCAGCGCTGTGCCTTTTTGGTGTCGAAACACTTGTTTTTGCCGAAAATCTGAATGTTCATGCTCGTTCTCCTTTGCTCTGCTGAATCAAGTATAGCAGAACGGGAAAGGGAAAACAAGCCTCAGCTGCGCCGCTTCGGCAGCACGCGCAGGATCACGCTCATGAGCGCGGCGCAGCGCCCGGTCTCGCACAGAATGAGCGGCACCGCGAAAAAGACCTCGCCGTGGCGGGCGAAATCCCCGATCGCGGCAAGCCCGGCGGCGGAGAAGTTCGGATAGGGCAGCAGGGCGGCGGTATGCGTCCCGAGCAGCAGCACCGTGCGAAGCGACAGCAGCGCAAGCAGCGCGCCGCCTGCCGTGAGGCCGCGCGAGGCCGCCCCGGCAAGACTGCTGTCGCGCAGCGAGAGCGCGAGGATGAGCGTGCCCGGCAGCAGCAGGCGCAGCAGCGACCAGAACTGCGGCAGGAGTGCCGCTGTCGGTGCGGCGAGACGCGAGAGCCGCAGCTCACCTGCGGTCAGCAGACCGGACAGCACCGCTACCGTCCCTGTAAGAAACACCGCAGGCAGCGCCCACATCGCGCAGACATTCAGTCCGCTCAGCGCGTGCGCAAGGGCGCAGAGCGTCAGCGTGAGGCAGAGCACCCACAGCGGCACGCGCGTAAACACGGTCGCGCGGAGAAAGCTGCTCATGCGCGAGAGCGAGCACACGAGCGGAAAGAGCGCTGCGAGCGCGAGCAGGAGCTGCACGCCCGGCCGCGCCGCGACAGCCCCCGAGAGGCGTGCCGCTCCGGCGGCGAGCAGTCCGGCCACCGCACAGGCCGCCGCTGCGGCGTAGAGCGACTGCGCGTCCGTCGGGAGGTACAGGATTTCACTGAGCGGCAGGAGCGCGAACAGCGCACCGCACCATCGGGGAAACAGTCTGTCAGGCAAAGCGCTCGCCTCCGATCACGCCGCCGTCGAGAAAGCAGCTCAGTTTTCCTTTCGTGAACACCGCTGTCCCGGACGGGGCGGTCTGTCCGAAGCGGTCGAGCGAAAGCGAGGGCAGGATGGCCGTGCCGTCGGTCTCGAGCGCCTCGGTAACGCGGTACAGCGGCATATCGGGCAGCGTGCCGGTCTCGGCGGCGCGGTCGAGCAGGTCGCTCAGCGCATAGACCTCCTCGTCGTTTTCGAGCAGGTCGGACGCCGCGCCGCCGCGCACGACGGCGCACCGGAGATTGAGCCGGATGTCGTTATCCCGGCACAGATATTCCGCGAGCGGCGTCATATCGTCCTCGGCGGCCTGCTCGCTCAGCAGGAGCACCTGCGCGTGCGACAGATACAGCTCGCCCGGGAGCAGTCCCTCGAGCGCGTGCAGCGCGTCGGTGAAGCTGTCGCCCTGTGCGGCGAGACAGGAGGGAACGGCGGCGTCTTCGGGCGTGTCCTGCCGGACGAGCTCTGCGGTGAGGCGACAGCCGTTCCCGGCGCGGTCGAGCGCGAGTGCGGAGACCGGAGAGGGTTCGCGTGCGCAGCCGCACAGCAGAGCGAGAGGGAGAAGAAGCAGCAGCTTTTTCATGGTCTCTTCCTCCCCGCAGTGCGGAAAAAGGAAAAACGGTCGTATTTCATGCGGTACCACGGCACGCGCAGCCAGGCATCCTCGGAATCGGTCTCGACGCGCGGCACGAGGTTGATGAGGTAGGGAACGCCGCACGAGCTCATGCGGCACAGCAGGACGAGCGTGAGCGAGAGCACCAGCCCCACGCCGTACAGACCGCCTGCGGCGGCCGCCCCGAGCAGGGCGAACCGCAGCCAGAGCGCGGCTGTCTGAAGGCGGGGAGCCATCAGTCCGGTCACACCGGCCACCGCTACGACGATGACCGTGGGGGCGGCGGAAAACCGCGCCGAGACCGCCGCCTGCCCGAGCACAAGGCCGCCGACGATGCTCATGGTCTGCCCCATCGCGCCGGGCGTGCGTGCACCGGCTTCACGCAGCACCTCGAGCACGAAGAGCAGCAGCAGCACCTCCCACCCGACCGGCAGGGGAACCCCTCTCTGCGCCGCCGTGATAGCGAACAGCAGCCGCGCCGGGACGAGCTCGCGGTGATAGAGCAGCAGAGCGGTGTACACCGCCGGTATCGTCACCGAGCAGAAAAAGCCGAGTGTGCGCAGCACGCGCGATACGTTGGTCCGGAGAAAGCTGATATAGTAGTCGTCGTTCGACTGAAAGCATTCCTGAAGCAGGTGCGGTGCGGTCAGCACGACCGGACTGCCGTCCACGACGAGTGCGCACCGCCCCTCGAGCAGCCGCGAGGCCGCGACATCCGGCCGCTCGGTCGTGCCGAGGGTGGGGAAGGGCGAAAATCGGTGGTCGCACAGGCATTCCGCGATATAGTTCGCGTCGAGCACGCTGTCGAGCTCGAGGACGCTGAGTCTTGTCCGCATCTCGTCGACGAGCGGGCCGGGACACAGTCCGTCGATATAGCACAGGCAGACTGCGGTGTTCGTGCGGCCGCCGACGCGCAGAAAGCTGAATTTGAGCCGCGTATCGCGCACGCGGCGGCGGATGAGCGCAAGGTTTGGCATGAAGCATTCGGTAAAGCCCTCGCGCGGACCGGACAGCACGCGCTCGTTTTCCGGCTCCTCGGGCGAACGCCGGGCGAAGCCCTTTGTGTTGACGACCAGAGCACGCGCGTCGCCTTCGGTCAGCACGAGCGTGTCACCGTACAGAAAGGCGGCGAGCGCCTTGTCCATGTCGGTCTCGACGCGGCAGTCATCCGCCTGCAAAATGCGTCCGGCAAGCTCGTCCGCCGAGGCGCGGCGCCTGTCGGACAGCAGGACGGGCCGCACCAGACTTTCGTTGATGGTGAACGAGTCCACCATGCCGTCAAAGAAGAACATTGCGCAGTGCAGGCCGTTCCGACCCGTCGTCTCGCGCACGATGAATGTGTCGTCGCCTTCGAATACCGACTGCATGAGCGCGATGTTGTGCGCGAGATTTTCTGTAAATGTGATTTTCTGCATAAAGTCACCCCATAGGTTGATAGGATATGTATCAGCAGGGGCGTGTACTTTGGTTTTCGACAGTCACGGCGGAACTGTAGGTTTCGCGACGGTATCGCCCCGGAAAAAGTCTTTCCGGGGCGGCAGCAAATTATTCGCGGTCTACGCCCCTATCATCTCATCCGCGAGCACATCCGCGAACAGGCGCACGGCGGAGAGTGCCTCGGGCAGCGTGTTGCCGGACGAGCCGACCTCGACGAGCAGCGAGCCGGGGCTTGCGTGCTGGTCGAAGCGCTGTGTGCGCAGGTTGACCGGCCGCATGAGTGACGGATACGCGCGGTTGAGCGCGTACTGGAGGGTGGAGACGAAGTTCAGATTGTCGCGCCAGTCCGGATGATACAGCCCTCCGGCGTCCGTGCCGACGACGAACATCAGCTGCGCGGTCTCCGCGCCGTCTATCGTGCAGGAGGTCTTGTAGGCCTCGCCCTCGTCGGTCAGGATGGAGTCGCGGTGCAGGTCGATGACCACCTTGACAGACGGATTTTCCTCGAGCGCCTGCTCGATCGCCGCGAGCGAGCGGTCGTAGGAACCGGCGTAGGTCGGCGTATCGAACAGCGAGCGCAGGTGCAGCGTCTCGATGCCGTGCTTCTCGAGCGCGGTGCACAGCTCGTCGCCCACGCGCACTACATTGTACCGCGTGTCGGTCGTGCGCTCGGTCTCGGTCGGCGTATAGGGGAAGGCCGCGTCAGGGGTATAGCTCTCGCTCGCGTGGGTGTGGAACACGAGCACCTGCGGCCCGTCGCCCTCGGCGCGGATGTGCGTGTCCGAGGCGAGACAGGCGGCAACGTCTACATCATAGTCGGTATCGTTGTTGATGGTGAGGGTCGCGGCCTTGTCCGGTGCGGAGAGCACAGGCGCGGTATTCTCGGGGGCGGAGGGCACATAAACGCTCTCGCTCTGCGGCTCGGCGGCGTCTTCGTCCCGTGCGGCAGCAGCCGCGCGCGGCACATAGACCTCGGCCGCGTCCGCGCGCACGCCGAATTCGAGCGCGGTGACGCAGGAGAGAAAGCCGGGACTGCGGGCGAGCTTCGCGAGTGTCTCCTGCGCTCCGGCCTCGCCGCCCAGCTGCGCCGCCGCAAGCAGCACGCCTGCCGCCGCGAGCGCGCACCATGCCGCAGGCCGCACGCCTGCCCGGCTCCTGTTCCGTCTGCGTCGATTCATCCTGTCCGCCCTCCCGAAATCCGTTTGATCAATCCTATGCGGCGCGGAGCGGCGGTATGTCAGCTGAGATACAGGTCGATCTCCTCGACGGAAATATGCTGGAGGGCCATGTTGACCGCGTAGCCGATGAGCCGGGCGGTATCCGCGACCTCGCGGTCGATGTCGCGTGTGGTGATGATGAACGGCTGGGACAGGTCGTCGAGCGCCTCGCACTGTGCGCCGTCGAGCTGCTGCGCGATCTCATGGGCGAGCGAGCCGCCGTCCGCGACCGTGGGCACGCCGATGGACAGCACCGGAACGCCGAGCGTCTGCCTGTCGAGCGCGGCGCGCGCGTTGTTTACGCCCGAGCCGGGGACGATGCCGGTGTCGGCAAGCTGCACGGTGCGCACAAGGCGGCTGAGGCGGCCGGCCGCAAGCGCGTCGATGGCGATGACCGCACGGGGACGCACATGGTCGAGCACGCCCCTGACGATCTCGCCGGTCTCGACGCCCGTCTGCCCGAGCACGCCCGGCGCGAGTACGCTCACCGGACGCCAGGATGCGAAAAATTCGGGCGAGCGGGAGATGAGGTGCCGCGTCGCGATCACATGGTCGGCCGAGCGCGGGCCGACCGCGTCCGGCGTGATCGAGCGGCTGCCGAGTCCTGCGATGAGCACGGGAGCGGCGCTGTCCAGCGGCGGCAGCAGCGTTTCGATGAGTGCGGCGAGCACGCGCACGCTGCGCGGAAACGCCTCCTCCTCGCGCCGCGAAAGCGCCTCGAGCGACAGGGTAAGATAGCGTCCGCAGGGCTTTCCGAGCAGCCGCGCGGCCCGTTCGGTTGTGACCTCGGCCTCGTGGATGTGCAGACCCTCGCGCTCATATTCGCGCTCGCTGACGCCGGAAAGCTCGTCCCTGCCGCGCAGATTTTCCAGCAGCTCGACCGCAAGATCGGTCCGGTATGCCATAAAATCACTCCTTTCCGGGGAGTATGCGGCGAGCTGAAAAAAATATGTATTTTTCTCGAAAAAATGCTTGCAATTTTTGAGGTTTGATGTTAGAATAGAAACACTGACAAATAGTAAAACAAAGGAGGTGTTTTCGGAATGCCCAACATCAAGTCTGCTAAGAAGCGTGTCAAGGTTAACGCAGTCAAGGCGCTGAACAACCAGATGGCTAAGAGCGAGCTCAAGACCACTCTGAAGAAGTTCGACGCAGCTATTGCTGCCGGCGATAAGGCGGAAGCGACTGTTGCTTATACGACTGCCGTCAAGGCTGTCGATCAGGCGGCTGCCAAGCACCTCCTGCATAAGAACAACGCATCCAACAAGAAGAGCAAGATGACCACCAAGCTGAACGGCATGGCGTAAGTCCTGTTCCGACAATGCGAAACGAGAAGAGTCTGCAATGCAGGCTCTTTTTTCATGCCTGGAAAACATTTAGACAAATATCAAAATATATCTTGACTTTCGCAAATGCTGTGTTATTCTATATTTAGATAAACGTCTAAATGAAAGGGGACGGAGCATATGAAAACGACCATTGCGATCTGCGCAGCGGGACTGCTGCTGGCGGCAGTGCTCATCGTGTGGCAGGCGCGGGCGCTCGCAAGGCGCGAGCTGGTGTGCAAGTTCTGCGGAAAGCAGCTGCGCCTGCCGTGGAACCGGCTGCTGCTCCGCCAGCATGTCGGGAACGAATGGTGGCTGTTCTGCCCGACATGCGGACGAAAAACATGGTTTACCGCACGAAAGAGGGGAGAATAATGGGCTTTCAGAAGAGCTTCAAGGCGCTCGGAGACCCGGTGCGGCGCGAGATCCTGTCGCTGCTGCGGCGTGAACCGATGGCGGCGGGCGACATCGCGGCGCATTTCGACCTGTCGGGCGCAACGGTCTCGCACCATCTCGCGATCCTGCGCGACGCCGGGCTTGTGCTCGACGACCGGCAGGGCAAGTACATTTACTACGAGCTGAATATGTCGGTCGTGGATGAGATACTGGAGTGGGTTTCCGCATTGAGAGGAGAGGACAGAGATGAAAAAAACGAATAAAAAGCAGGCTGCGGCATGGCTGCTGTCGCTGCTGCCGCTGGTGATGATCGCGGCGGTGTACCGCCGTCTGCCGGCCGAGGTGCCGATGCACTGGGATCTCGACGGCGCGGTCGATTACGGCGCAAAGGCGCAGCTGTGGGTGATTGCGGCGATGGCGCCGGTGCTCGAGGCGATGTTCTGCTTCCTGCCGAAGATCGACCCGAAAAACAAAAATTACGGTAAGTTCGGCGACGCCTATCTTGGCATTCAGCTTGTGACGCTGCTGTTCCTCGCGGCGATAACCGGCATCTGCATCACCGAAGCACTGCGCCCGGGCACGGTCAATGTTTCGGGAGTGGTATGCCTGCTCGTGAGCCTCATGATGGTCTACCTCGGCAACGTCATGCCGCGGTTCCGCATGAACTGGTACTGCGGCGTCAAGAATCCGTGGACGCTTTCGAGTGAGGCGGTCTGGACGCGCACGCATCGCGTCGCCGGGCGGATGTTCTTCGCCTCCGGCCTGCTTGGCGCGGCGGGGGCGTTTCTCCCGGACAGCCGCGCGAAGTTTGCGATGCTGTTCGTACCGCTCGCGCTCGCGGTAATCGTTCCAACCGTTTTCAGCTGGAAAATCTACCGCGAGGAGCAGGAAAAATGACGAAAAGAGGGGCGGCGCGTCGCACGAAAAAACCGGCGCAGACCGTCCCTCGACAAGTTTATCTATAATTTAACTTGCCAGGTGGGGAACAATATGATATAATATTGCAGAAAGTTTGCATAGGTGGGGAACCGGCACTGTCCGGGGCTATGCGGAAAACGAAGAAGGCAATACCGCCGCGGCTTTGCTCGTGCGGTGCTGCCTGAACCCATCCAGGCAAGGAGAAAGTTATGAAGAGAACGTGTAAGCTGGCAGCGGCAGCGCTGCTCACGGCTGCCGTTACGGTAGGCACAGTCACCGCCTGCGCAGCAGCGGAAACTGCGGTCACGACCGAGACATACGCCTATCTGCCGGACCATTCGGTTTACTTTTACGACGTAGACGACGGCTATTCGTGGGCGTTCCGCGAGGTGGATACGCTCGCGGTCGCGGGCGTCATTCAGGGCCGGGGCGACCATCTGTTTTATCCGAGGAACGCGATCACGCGCGCGGATTTCATCGTTATGCTCGACCGCGCCTACGGCATGAGCAGCGCGCTCGAGAGCGGCGCTGTGACGGCGCAGCAGGACTTCAGCGACGTCCCGTCCGGCCAATACTACGCAAAATCCGTTGCGGCGGCGCGTGCGCTCGGCGTGGCGACCGGCACGGCGGACAACCGCTTTCTGCCGCAGCAGACCATGAGCCGTCAGGACGCGATGGTGTTCCTCAAGCGCACCATCGACCGCACGGAGCTGACGCTGCGGGACGGCGCGATCACCGGCTTTTCCGACGCGGCCGAGGTCAAAAGCTATGCGCAGGAGGCTGTCGGCGCGCTGACGAGCGCCAAGGTCATCGGCGGCACGAACGGCAAACTCAACCCGAACGCGCCCGTTACGCGCGCGGAAATGGCGGTCATGCTGTATCGTGCGCTGCATCTGACCGAAAACGGCGGCTCGGGCGGCGCGGTCTACCACGAGCGCAAGGACACGGTCAATCTGTGCATCGGCGCACAGAGCTACAGCGACGTTGTCATCGAGAACTATGACCCGTCCGTGACTTATGAGGGTCTCGTGCAGTATTCCGGCCTGCATCAGGACGGCAGCACGATGTATGTGTCCATCGACGGCGCGCATGCCATCGACCGCACGGCCGAATATAAAAACGACACGTTTACGTTCGATACCGACACGGAAAATGACGGCATCACAGGCGATTATCCGGCCGCTGCGGACTGCGTAGCGATCGACGCCGGCGAGCCGTACCATCAGATCGCTGAACCGGTCAGCACCGGCTCGGAATACCGCGTCTGCTATCCGTCCGTAAGGGACGGCGAGGTCGTCGCGGTGTATTATGTCAAGTAAACAGAGATAGAGAAAACCGGCTCTGCCGAGGGAAAACACCTCTGGCGGAGCCGGTTTTTTTGTTTGTCTTTATTTTTCAGCGGTAACGTGGGACGCGAGCGCGGCGTCGAATTCCGGCCAGCAGCGGCGCAGGATCGCCGGATGGCCGTCGGAATTGATGAAGCAGTGGCGGCTGTCGCCGGTGCAGCGCACCTCGCCGGTCGCCTTGTCGAAAACGTCGTAGTGCAGCGTCATGCGCACGCCGTTGTACTGGGTGATGGTTGCCTCGATGCGCACGGTTTCGCCGAAGCGGCTCATCGTTTTGTACTGGCACGCGACCTCGAGCACCGGGCCGCTGTAACCCTCGGCCTCGATGCGGTCGTAGCCGAAGCCGAGCTGCTCGAGCAGGTCCACGCGCGCCTCTTCGAACCAGCGAATGTAGTTCGAGTGGTGGACGATACCCATGCCGTCGGTCTCGTAGTACTGGACCTTGTGTTCACAGGGGTTCATGAAAACACCTCAATTCTTCGAATTATTTGCTTTACCGTCAGCAGACGGTGAAGTTTCCGCCGCTGGAGGCGACTTGACGCTTAAAGTAAGCGTGCACTTTGGCCGCCTTCGGCGGCCGGGAGTGTCACCGCCCGGCGACGGGGGCAAGAGGGGAAAGACAACCAAGGTTTTCTTTCCCCTCTTAACTCCCCAAACTTTCCTTTAAGCCGCTCAGCGAAGCATTCGCGGCTAAACGGGGGTTACGGGGGCTCGGTTCCGTGCGTCGTTTCGCTCATGGGATGCTGTGCCGCCCTGAATTTACTGAGCGCCACCTGCACTGGCTCTGCTTCCATCAAGAATGAAGCCTTGGAGCACCAAACGCATCTGTGGGCCCCTCGCTTTTAGACGCGCAACCGAAGGGCGTCGCGTCCGAAGGAAGGTAAGGGGAGTCAAGAGGGGACAGGAAACCATACTTGGTGTCCTGTCCCCTTTTGCCCCTGTCGGTGGGCACCGACATCCCTCGGCCGTGGGGACGGCCAATCTCGCCTCCAGCGGCGCGCCGCTGTATCGGCGGAAGGTTTACCCTCTGCTGAGGGTAAGGAAAGAAGGGGCCTCTGCCGCCGCCTGGCGGCAAAAGGGGGCGCCCTCTTTCGAGAGCGCCCGACAGGTAAATCGCTGATTTACTTGAAATACTTTACGCCGTTTGCGAACAGCGGCTGATACTTTTCGCCGTAGATATTCTTGCCGACAAACGGGCTGTAACGCTCGGTATGACCCATCTTGCCGAGAACACGGCCGTCCGGAGAGGTGATACCCTCGATCGCGCACATCGAACCGTTCGGGTTCCACGCAATATCCATGGACGGCTCGCCCTGAAGGTCGGTGTACTGGAACGCGACCTGACCGTTCTTGACAAGCTCATCAATGACGTGCTGCGGCGCTACGAAGCGGCCCTCGCCGTGCGAGAACGCGATGGAGTGCAGGTCGCCGACGTTGCAGGAGGACAGCCACGGAGACTTGACGGACGCGACGCGGGTGGTCGCGTAGCGGCTCTGGTGACGGCCGATAAGGTTGAAGGTCAGGGTCGGGTCGTCGCCGGTCATCTCGTCGCGGATCTCGCCGTAGGGCACCAGACCCAGCTTGATGAGCGCCTGGAAGCCGTTGCAGATGCCGAGCATCAGGCCGTCGCGCTGGCGGAGCAGCTCGTGGATGCTGTCCTTGATGCCTGCGTCGCGCAGGAAGGATGCGATGAACTTGCCCGAGCCGTCCGGCTCGTCGCCGCCGGAGAAGCCGCCCGGCAGGATGACCATCTGCGCGCGGCGGATGGCGCTCTCGAGCTGCTCTGCGCTCTCACGGAGCGCGTCTGCGGAGAAGTTGCGGACTACGACGATTTCAGCCGCGCCGCCTGCGTTCTCGATCGCACGCGCGGTGTCGTACTCGCAGTTGGTGCCCGGGAATACCGGGATGACAGCGAGCGGCTTTGCGCTCTTGACCGCCGGAGCGGACGCATTGCGCTCGGTGAAGGAGACCTTGGTCAGGTGCTCGTCGGAAGCGGCGGCCTTGGTCGGGAATACGCTCTCGAGCTTGCCCTCAAAGGCGGCGGTCAGCTCGTCGATGGCGATCTTCTCGCCCGCGATGGTGATGGTCTCGTCTGCGGTGGTCTGGCCGACATACCACTGTGCCGGCAGCTCGCAGGAAGCCTCGACGAGGATGCCGCCGAAATTCTTCATGTAGAGCGCATCGGTCGGGAAGCCCTCGTCGACCGCGAAGCCGATCTTGTTGCCGAGGGACATCTTCGCGATGCCCTCCGCGATGCCGCCGGTGGTCAGAGACCATGCGGAAACCGCCTTGCCGGAGGCGATGAGATTTGCGACCTCGTTCCAGACGTGCTTCATGGTGACGTAGTCCGGCGTGCCGTCCTGATTGTACGGCGCGTCGAAGAAGTAGACCGGATGGCCGGCTTCCTTGAACTCGGGAGAGATCAGACGGGAAGCGTCCTGCGGCGCGATAGCGAAGGAAACGAGCGTGGGCGGTACGTCCATGTCATCGAACGAGCCGGACATGGAGTCCTTGCCGCCGATGGCCGCGAGGCACAGGTTCTCCTGTGCGGTGTACGCGCCGAGCAGGGCGGACAGCGGCTTGCCGAAGCGCTTCGGGTCCTTGCCCAGACGCTCGAAGTATTCCTGGAAGGTCAGGTATGCGGTCTCGAAATCGCAGCCTGCTGCGACGAGCTTGGAGACCGACTCGATCACGGCGGCGGAAGCGCCGAGATACGGATTCTGCTCGGTGAAGTACGGGTCGAAGCCGAACGCCATGACGGACGCGGTCTCGCACTGACCGTTCAGTGCCGGCATGGTAGCTGCCATGACCTGAGTCGGGGTCAGCTGATACTTGCCGCCGAAGGGCATGAATACCGAGGACGCGCCGATGGAGCCGTCGAAGCGCTCGACCAGACCGCGCTCGAGGCAGATGCCGAGGGTGGAGGCGAGGTTCAGCAGCTTTTCCTTTTCGGAATCGCCCGCCGGTGCGCAGGAGATGGACGGGGTCGGGAGTGCGCCGACCTCGGCGTCAACGTGCTTGGAGCAGCCGTTGGTGTTGAGGAAGTCGCGGGAAACGTCAACGATCGTGTTGCCGTTCCAGGTCATGCACAGACGGTTCTTGTCGGTGACGGTGGCAACGACGACAGCCTCGATGTTCTCCTTTGCAGCGGCTGCGATGAAGGCGTCGGCGTCCTTTGCGCGGACAACGACAGCCATGCGCTCCTGCGACTCGGAAATCGCAAGCTCGGTGCCGTCGAGGCCGTCGTACTTCTTCGGAACGGCGTTCAGGTCGATGTCAAGGCCGTCGGCCAGCTCGCCGATGGCGACCGATACACCGCCCGCGCCGAAGTCGTTGCAGCGGCGGATCATGCGGGTAACATTGCCGTCGCGGAACAGGCGCTGGATCTTGCGCTCCTCGGGCGGGTTGCCCTTCTGCACCTCAGCGCCGCAGGTCTCGAGCGACTCCTCGGTGTGCTTCTTGGAGGAGCCGGTAGCGCCGCCGCAGCCGTCGCGGCCGGTCTTGCCGCCGAGCAGGATGACGATGTCGCCCGGCTCAGGGACCTCGCGGATGACGTTTTCGATCGGAGCCGCGCCGACGACAGCGCCGATCTCCATGCGCTTTGCAACGTAGCCCGGGTGGTAGATTTCATGCACAAGGCCGGTGGCAAGGCCGATCTGGTTGCCGTAGGAGGAATAGCCTGCGGCAGCGGTCTGGCACAGCTTGCGCTGCGGCAGCTTGTGCTCGAGCGTTTCGGAGAGGGGAACGGTCGGGTCGCCCGCGCCGGTCACGCGCATCGCCTGATAAACGTAGGAGCGGCCGGACAGCGGATCGCGGATCGCGCCGCCGAGGCAGGTGGCTGCGCCGCCGAACGGCTCGATCTCGGTCGGGTGGTTGTGGGTCTCGTTCTTGAACATGAGCAGCCAGTCCTCGTAGTGGCCGTTCACGAGCGCCTTGACCTTGATGGAGCAGGCGTTGATCTCCTCGGACTCATCAATATTCTTCAGATAGCCGCGCTTTTTGAGCACCTTGGCGGCGATGGTACCCATGTCCATCAGCGTGACCGGACGCTTTGCGGCCTTTTCTTCGCCATAGACCTCGACACGTGCCGCCATGTAGCGGTCGAAGGCGTCCTGAACCATCTGGTCCTCGAACTTCACGTCGTCGATCTGGGTGAGGAAGGTGGTGTGGCGGCAGTGGTCGGACCAGTAGGTGTCGACCATGCGGACCTCGGTGATGGTCGGGTCGCGCTTTTCGGTGTCGCGGAAGTAGGTCTGGAGGAACTTGAGGTCGTCGAGATCCATCGCCAGACCCATGTGGTGCAGCATGTCGGAGAGGGCAGCCTCATCCATGTGCGTGAAGCCGACAACGCTTGCCACGCTCGTCGGGATGGCGTACTCTACCTTGAGGGTCGAGGGCTTGTCCATGGAAGCCTCACGGGTGTCGACCGGGTTGATGAGGTAGCCGCGGATCTTGTCCATGTCCGCGTCAGTCAGCTCGCCTTCGAGGACATAGATCTTCGCTGCTGCGACGGTCGGGCGTTCGCCGCCGGTGAGCAGCTGGATGCACTGGGCGCAGGAATCCGCACGCTGGTCGAACTGACCGGGCAGCGGCTCTACCGCGAGGACGGTATGCGCGCCTGCCGGACGGGGGAAGTCCTCGTCGTAGCACACATCAGCCATCGGCTCGGAGAAAACGATGCCCTTGGCCTTTTCATAGGTCTCCCCGCTCAGACCCTCGGCATCGTAACGGCACAGGTACCGTACATGCGTGAGGTTTTTGATCTCGAGGAGGTCGTGCAGACTGGAAAACAGGCTGCGCGCTTCGACATCGAAGCCGGGTTTCTTTTCGGAATAACAACGATTAACGCTCATTTTATCGTGTCCTCTCCTTTATGTTGCAAGATAATTTTATTCTACCTGTTTTTACGAAATAAATCAATCGCCAAGGGGTACAAAAACTGAGGATATTCGACTGTTTATTTATACCTCGTAGGAAAAAGGAAAAATACGTTTGTCCCAAAGAGAGAAACATGATATACTGGCTCTGTATAGAAATAAGGCAACACCGCACAATTAAAGCTGCGGCGCTTTGCGGAAATTTCGCGCCCTGACTTTGTTGCGATTTCACGGTAATACGTCAAGTATTACCGCAAAACCGCGCCTCGTCAGAACGCAAAATTTACTCGCAAATCGCTCTTGTCCAATTATGCGGTATTGCCATAAAAAACGAAGGGACGGACAGCCTGTGAACATCAGAAGGGCAGAGGAGCGCGACGTTTCGCGCATTACGGAGATATATGCGCACGCGCGCGCCTTCATGGCGGAAAACGGAAACGCGACGCAGTGGAGCGGCGGCTACCCCGGCGAGGACGTCATCCGCGCGGACATCGCGGCCGGCACGCTGCATGTCTGTGAGCGGGAGGGCAGGATCGCGGCGGTATTCGCGTTTATCCTCGGCGGAGATCCGTGCTACGCAGTCATCGACGGTGCATGGCACGCCGCGCGCCCCTACGGCACCATCCACCGCATCGCCTCCGACGGCACGGCGAAGGGCATGGCGCGCTTTGTTTTCGACTGGTGCGCGCAGCAGATCGACTATCTGCGCATCGACACGCACGAGAACAACAGGCCGATGCAGGCGGCTGTCCTGCGCTACGGTTTTCAGCCGTGCGGCATCGTACAGGTGCGCGGCGGCGCGAGGCTCGCGTTTGATTATGAGGTGAGAGCATGAAAACAAAGGTGATCGTCTGCACGGAGTACAGCGAACAGGCGCGGGCGGAGCTGCTGACGCGCTTCGGCGACAGATTCGACATCACGTTTGCCGAGCACGCGAGCACGCTCGGTGACGCGGAGATCTGCATCGGCGAGCCGCCGCTCGCCCTCGTGCAGCAGGCGGAAAAGCTGCGGTGGGTGCAGATGACATGGGCAGGCACGGATATTTACACGCGCCGGACAGGCTTTCCGGAGCGCGTCACGCTGACCAACGCTTCGGGCGCGTTCGGCCGCACGATCTCGGAGTACGTTCTCGGCGGCATCCTCACGATGTACCGCAACTTCCCGGCCTACCGCGAGCAGCAGAAGCATGCGGTATGGCGGACGGTCGGCGCGGAGCGCACGCTCTACGGCCGCACCGTGCTCATCCTCGGCACGGGCGACCTCGGCAGCAATGTTGCAAAGCGCCTGCGCGGCTTCGGAACGGTGAACATCGGCGTGCGCCGCGCGGCAGGGGAGACGCTGCCGTATTTTGACGAGGTGCGCGGCATCGCGGAGCTCGACGAGCTGCTGCCGCAGGCGGACATCGTTATCGGCTGCCTGCCGAATACGCCGGGCACCGCGGGCCTTCTCACCGAGACACGCCTGCGCCGCATGAAGCAGGACGCCCTGCTCGTCAACGTCGGCCGGGGTGCGCTGCTCTCGACCGCTGAGCTCGCCGCCGTCCTTGCGGACGGCTATCTGAGCGGCGCGGTGCTCGATGTGTGCGATACCGAGCCGCTCCCGCCCTCTTCGCCGCTCTGGGGCATGGAGAATGTGCTGCTCACGCCCCACGTTTCGGGACGCGGCTTCGGCCACGACCGCGGCACCGAGCGCCTCATCTGGGAGATCGTCATGGACAACCTCGCGCGGTATCTCGAGGGCAAAAACCTGCGGCATATTGTAGACATTAACCGAGGTTATTAAGGCAACACCGCACAATGAAAGCTGCGGCGCTTTGCGGAAATTTCGTGCCCTGACTTTGTTGCGATTTCACGGTAATACGTCAAGTATTACCGCAAAACCGCGCCTCGTCAGTACGCAAAATTTACTCGCAAATCGCTCATATCCAATTATGCGGTATCGCCTAAGACAGGAGGACTTTTTATGACTTTCACTGTTGCTTTATCCACATTTTTCTCACTGCTGAGTATCTTCTGCGGCGCGGCGGCGCTCGCGCTGCCGGTCATCGCGCTCGTAAGACGAAAGAACGCGCTGCCGTTCGCGGCGGCGAGCATGGGATTGTGTGCGATTTCGCTGCTCGGACAGATATTCGAGTACAATAACCGTGTAAACGTGCAGGACTGGAGCGCACTGCTCGATACCTCGTATGCCGTGCTGTTCTGCGCGGCGGTGCTGGTCGCGCTCGCGCTTGTGCTCAATATCGCGGCCTGCCTGCGCGCCGGGAAACAGTAAATTTATACTTAAACTTTTACAGGCAGTATGTTATAATGGAAAAAGAAAACTGCCGTGCCCTGCCGGCACGCTCGACCACACTGCGGACTGTCTCCGCGGTCACAGGAGGAAAAAGTTATGGAAATCAAGCTCTCACCGTCTATTCTGTCCGCTGACTTCGCCAATCTGGCACGCGACATCAAGATCGCGACCGATGCGGGCGCGGAGTACGTTCACGTTGACGTAATGGACGGTCATTTCGTACCGAACATCACCATCGGCGCGCCGGTCGTCAAGAGCCTGCGCAAAGCGACCGACAAGGTCCTCGACGTACATCTGATGATCTCCGACCCGGATCAGTACCTCGACGACTTCATCAAGGCAGGCTCGGACATCATCACCGTGCATTATGAGTCCAACGGCGACACCCTCGAGCAGCTGAAGAAGATCCGTGCGGCAGGCGTCAAGGCGGCCTGCGTCATCAAGCCGAAAACTCCGGCAGAGGCGCTGTTCCCGCTGCTGCCGTACTGCGACATGGTGCTCATCATGACCGTAGAGCCGGGCTTCGGCGGCCAGGGCTTCATTCCGGAGTGCATGGACAAGATCAAGGCCGTCCGCGCGGAGATCCAGAAGCACGGCTATCAGTGCGAGCTTGAGATCGACGGCGGCGCAAAGCTGACCAACACCGCAGACATCGTTGCAGCCGGTGCAGACGTCATCGTCGCAGGCTCGGCGGTATTCGGCGGCGACATCGCGGACAACGTCAAGAAGTTCCACGAGGTGTTTGAGGAAGGCGCAGCCAAGGCGGTCTGGACGAAGTGAACGAAAAATAACAGAAAAAGCGTGCAGAATAACCAAATCTGCGCGCTTTTTTCTGTTCCTGTTGACAAACAGAGAGCAATGGGTTATACTGAAGATAGTTTTTTTAACACACTATTAAAAACTATGAAGAAAAGAGGTGCACCATGGCAGATGCAGGGCTTCTCCGGCAGGAGAATACGGCGCTGCTGCGCCGGGCCATGCAGGACGGCGTTTTCAGCAAGAACGAGCTCGCGCGGCAGACCGGATTGAGCTTTCCGACGGTCGGACGCATCATCGACGATATGGTCGAGCGCGGCGAGGCACGGGAGGCAGGCGTGGCGGCTTCGACCGGCGGCCGATGCGCGATGCGGTACGAGCTGGATATGCATTACCGGCTGTTCCTGTGTCTGCGGCTGGAGCAGGATACGCTGCACTGGTTCGTGTGCGGCCTCGACGGCGTGCCGCTCGAGCAGGGAGAAGAGACCTGTCCGGGCGATGTGCGCGAACTGCTGGACACGCTTCTGATGCGTGTCAGGGCGCGTTACCCACAGCTGGCGTCGGTCGCGTTCGGCTTTGCCGGCGCGATGCATGACGGCGTTGTAATGGAGTGCTTCGGCTATCCGGAGCTGCGGGGCGTGAGCCTTAGTACGCATCTTCACGATAAATCCGGACTGCCGAGCGCGGCGGCACGCGACATGCAGATCGTCGCGGCCGGTTATGCGGCGCAGTGCAGCCCGGCGCCGCGCGCCGCGGTGTGCATCTACATCGGCAGGATGGGTGCAGGCGCAGGCATCGTGCTGGACGGCAAGGTCTGGAGCGGCGCGGCCGGTTTCGCCGGAGAGCTGCACTTTCTCCCGATCGAGCACAATATGGAATACGCGCAGACGCATTTTGCGGATGCAGATATGACGGCGTATATGGCGCAGGTGATCTGTGCGTGCGGTGCGCTCATCAACCCGGACCGGGTCGTGCTCTACACCGATCCGCTGTTCCGGAACAGGGTGGAGGACATCCGCGCCGCATGCGCGCGCATGCTTCCGCCGCACGCAGTACCCGAGATCGAGCTTTCGCGGACGTTCACCGAGGACTATGACCGGGGCCTTTTCACCATGGCACGGGATCTGATGGAGGGAAACGCATGAAATACTTCGTTTTCGATGTAGACGGAACGCTTCTCAATTCGGCGGAGGTCGATCAGCAGTGCCTGAAGCAGACGCTGCACGAGTTCGGCCGCGACTATACCTTTGAGGAGCTGCGCCCGTCCTTCGGCAAGCCCGGACGGCAGACGCTCGCCGACCTCGGCTTTACCGGAGAGACCGCCGAGCGCATCATGGACCGCTGGGAGGGCCTGTCGAAGGAGCGCGCTTCTGAGGTGCTCGCCTTCGACGGCATCGAGGCGCTGCTGCGCGAGCTGCACGCACGCGGCTGCCGCTGCGGCATCGTGACCTCGCGCACGCATTATCAGTTCGACTACGGTTTTTCGCCGCTCGGTCTGGACGGGTATTTCGATGCGGTCATCTGCATGGAGGACGCGCCGCGCCACAAACCGGCGCCCGACCCGCTGCTCGAATGCCTGCGCCGCATGGGCGGCACGGCGGCCGAGGCGGTCTATATCGGCGACAGCGCGTGCGATATGGAGTGCGCCGCCGCGGCAGGCGTAAAGTCGTGCCTTGCGCTCTGGGGCATTCCCGAGGGCGCGTGCATCAGGGCCGACATCGAGCTTGCAGCTCCGGCTGACGCACTAAAACTGATATAAAAAACGAAAAGGGCGGTATCCGACGAGAAATCGGATACCGCCCTTTGACTGTACTGTTATGCTTTCTGTGTTTCGGCAGGAGCCGTCTCGGTCTGTTCGGCGAGGCGTTCCTCGAGCCAGCGCGAAATATCGCCGAAGGTCTCGATGCGGCCGAGCTCGTTGAGCAGCTCGTGACGGGCGTTTTTGTAAAAAACTGCGTCGACGTTGCGGGAGCCGCCTGCACGATAAAGACTGATGACGCGGCGCACGCCGTCGCCGTAGCGGCCGACCGGGTCGCAGTCGCCTGCGAGGAAGAACAGCGGCAGGTCGCTCGGGGTGCGGCGGAAGGTTGCGTTGCTGTTCGCGCGCGCGCAGAGGATGAACAGATCGCGGAAGGCGGAGGCGGTGAAGATAAAGTTACACTTTTCGTCCGACTGATAGAGAGAAACGACCTCTTCGTCGCGGCTGAGCCAGTCAAAGACCGAATTGGGGTGGTCGATCCTGCGGTTGTAGGCCTTGAAGGCGATGCTGTTCAGCAGGCCGCTGCGGAAGGTCACGCCGCGCGTGCGTGCGATGGAGTCTGCGACATGAGCCGCGCTGAGGGCGGCGGCGTTCGGGCCGGCGGTGCCGATGAGGATCGCGCCTGCAAGCTCCGTGCCGCACTCGGACAGGCACAGGCGGACGATGAGCGAGCCCATGGAATGGCCGAGCATGAAATAGGGCAGGTCGGGATAGCGGCGGTGCATCAGCTCGCGCAGATGGAGTACGTCCTGAATGAGGTATTTCCAGCCATCGTGCGCGGCGAAAAAGCCGAGGTCGGCCGGCCGGGAGACCGAAGCGCCGTGGCCGATGTGGTCGTTGCCGCAGACGATGAAGCCGAGGCCGCAGAGATATTTGGCAAAGGCGGTGTAGCGCGAGAAATATTCGCACATACCGTGGCTGATCTGAACGATGCCGCGGATATGGGAGTCCTCGGGCACGAGAATGTAGTAGGCGACATTGGAAACGCCGTTCGCGCTTTTATAAATATTCTGAGTGCATTTTATATTCATAAACCCACGTCCGATCGCAGAAATAGGAGACAGGCCGCCGGGGACTGACAGACGCTGTCCATGGTTATGTTAATATCATACCACATAAAAGCGGAATTGTGCACATTATTTGATAAAGTTCACAAAGCGTTTATAAATTCAGCGAACGCGCCGCGCCTTTGTACTTTTTACCGTCTGCCGACGATAAAGCCTCCGCTGTTCCGGCGGCTTGCCGCCGCAGGCGGGAGATGGCTGCCGATGGGCAGGCCGGGCATTGCCGGGGTCTCCCGGCGGAGACAAAAGGGGGCAAGGGCACCGTATGGTTCCCTTGCCCCCTCTTGACACCCCCAAACCCTCCTTCGGACGCGACTCCCTTCGGTCGCGCGTCTAAAAGCGAGGGGCCCACAGGGGCGTTTGTTACTCCAAGGGTACACGCTTGATCGAAGCGAAGCTTTTCGTAGCGGAACGCCGCCGCCCTGCACCGGATGGCCGCGCACTGTTATGCGCGGCAACCCACGCAAAGTAAATTCAGGGCATAACAGCGTCCCCAAATCTGCCCGACGCACGGAACCGAGCCCCCGTAACCCACGTTTCGCTGCACATCTCCGATGTGTCAGCGCAAAGGAAGGTAAGGGGAGTCAAGAGGGGACAGGAAACCATACGGTGTCCTGTCCCCTTTTGCCCCTCGCCGTGGGCACGGCGT
>NZ_QULN01000005.1:0-70204 GCF_003481705.1 Butyricicoccus sp. OM04-18BH | reverse complement strand
ACGGCGTTCCCCGCCGGTGAACACCGGCGCTCCCCGCCGCCGAAGGCGGCCATTGTCCACGCCCTCCGAGGGCGTAAAGCCGCCTCCAGCGGCGCACCGCTGTATCGGCGGAAGGTTTACCGTCTGCCGACGGTATAAAAGAAAGGGCCGATGCCCGGTGGGGGACAATTTGCAAAATGTTCACATTTGAACCATTGACGCAGGATGAAAAAACGGCGTATATTATATAGTAATCCCAAAGCACTGCGCGCGGTGCGCCGCGCTCTCCCGACAAAGGACAGGTGAATCCATATGCCAACAAACAAGGGGCAGAAGTCCCCTAAAAGACCGCTGATCTTCTACTACGCTGTGACGCTCATCGTTCTGATGCTGCTCAACTGGCTGTTCTTCCCGTCTCTGCTCAGCAGGCAGGTGACCGAGATCGGCTACGACGAGCTTGTCAGCATGGTGGACGACGGAAAGGTCGAAACCGTTTCCTACGACAGTCAGGACCACGAGATCGTTTTTGAAGCGAAGGACGACAAGGGCAAAACCGCCCTCTACAAGACCGGCATCTTCCCGGATGACGCGCTTGTTGACCGCCTGCTGAAGGGCAACGTCAAGTTCGCCGCCGAGATCCCTACGCAGGCTTCGCCGCTCGTCAGCATGCTCGTCAGCTATATCGTGCCGATTGTGCTCATTATCGCCGTCGGCCAGTGGCTCCAGAAGAAAATGATGAAAAACATGGGCGGCAACATGATGAGCTTCGGCAAGTCGGGCGCGAAGATCTACGCCGAGAGCGAGACCGGCAAGACCTTCGCTGACGTCGCCGGTCAGGACGAGGCCAAGGAGGCTCTGACCGAGATCGTTGACTTCCTGCACAACCCGAACCGATACGCCGCCATCGGCGCGAAGCTGCCCAAGGGCGCGCTGCTCGTCGGCCCTCCGGGTACCGGCAAGACCCTGCTCGCCAAGGCCGTCGCGGGCGAGGCGCACGTTCCGTTCTTCTCCATCTCCGGCTCGGAGTTTGTTGAAATGTTCGTCGGCATGGGCGCGGCCAAGGTGCGCGACCTGTTCAAGCAGGCGGGCGAGAAGGCGCCCTGCATCGTGTTCATCGACGAGATCGACACCATCGGCAAAAAGCGCGACGGCGCGGGCATGGGCGGCAACGATGAGCGCGAGCAGACGCTCAACCAGCTCCTGACCGAGATGGACGGCTTCGACGGCACCAAGGGCGTCGTCATCCTCGCTGCGACCAACCGCCCGGAGTCGCTCGACCCGGCGCTGCTGCGTCCCGGCCGCTTCGACCGCCGCATCCCCGTTCAGCTGCCCGATCTGCAGGGCCGTATCGCCATCCTCAAGGTGCACGCCAAGGATGTGCATATGACCGGGCACATCGACTTCAACGCCATCGCGCGCGCGACCTCGGGCGCGTCCGGCGCTGACCTTGCGAACATCATCAACGAGGCCGCGCTCCGTGCCGTCCGTCTCGGACGCAGCGCTGTTGAGCAGGCTGACCTCGAGGAGAGCGTCGAGACGGTAATCGCCGGTGCGCAGCGCAAGAACGCCGTGCTCAGCGCAAAGGAGAAGGAGATCGTCTCCTATCACGAGATCGGCCACGCGCTCGTCGCGGCCAAGCAGACCAACTCTGCGCCCGTCACCAAGATCACCATCGTTCCGCGCACCTCGGGCGCGCTCGGCTACACCATGCAGGTGGACGAGGGCGAGCATAATCTTATGACGCGGGACGAGCTGCTGAACAAGCTCGCCACACTCACCGGCGGCCGTGCGGCTGAGGAGCTGATCTTCGGCTCGATCACGACCGGCGCGTCCAACGACATCGAGCAGGCGACCAAGCTCGCACGCGCGATGATCACCCGCTACGGCATGAGCCGCAAATTCGACATGGTCGCGCTCGAGACCGTTACGAACCAGTACCTTTCCGGCGATACCACCCTTGCCTGCTCGGCTGAGACCGCCGCGCAGATCGACGAAGAGGTCATCGCGACCGTCAAGGCTGCACACGAAAAGGCCATCAAGATTTTGCAGGACAATATGGATGTGCTGCACCGCCTTGCGCATCATCTGCTCGAGAAGGAGACCATCACCGGCGACGAGTTCATGAGCATGCTGTAAACAGAAAAGCCGCCCCGAAGGACGGCTTGACAACAGCAGAAATAACAGGTATACTGAAAATACAAAGAGGCACTGTCGGCAGACGGTTAACCCCTTAGAAGATTTTAGTCACTAAGTGACCGCTTACTTTCTCAGGGTGAGGCGGTCACTTAGTGTATACGACGAATACGTATAACACAAATGCTGAGCATACGAAGAAACGAAAGAGTTTCTTACCCATACGCAACACCCCCCTTCACGAGGAAAGGGGTCAACCGCCTGCCATCTGTGACAGTGCCTGCTGTCAGTATAACAGACTTCGACAAATAACGCAAGAAAGCAAAGGACAGAACCCGGAAAAGGGCTCTGTCCTTTTGTTTTTGTTTATTTTCTGTGGCGGCGCTGATAGGTGCTGTCATTATAGCGCGAGCGGGAGGAACGGCGCCGTCTGCGGCGGCGGACACCGCCAAAGACAAGACCCGTAAAGATATGCAGCAGGAAGAAGGCTGCGGCGGCGAGCAGCAGTACCTTGAACACGATGCTCTGGAAGAACGAGCTGAGCTTGTCCGCGTAGAACAGGACCGTGCTGCGCGAGATGTCGTTGAGGGCGACAAGCTCGACCGTGCCGTAGTCGCGGCCGTCATAGGTATAGGTCACGCTGCCGATGGTATCGCCGGCCTTGATGGGAGCGGCGACCTCCTCGGGGATATCAGACTGAAGCTCGAGATCCTTTACGTCAAGCTCCTTGGGGAGCAGGGAAACGAGATCGTTCTTGGCGATGAGGATGACCTGGTTGGTATCGGTCGAGAGCTTGACTTTGGTGTAGGTGACCTCCTCGCCCTGCCGGGCGAGAGTCTTGGAGGTGAAGTTCTTAAAACCCCACTGGCACAGGCTCTTGGTATCGGTGAAGCTGGCGGCGATGGTCGGGTATTCCTTCGAGCTGCTCGAGCAGCCGAGCACGACCGAGAACAGCTTTGCGTCGCCGTATTCGGCGTAGCCGACGAAGCAGTTGCCTGCCTGCGAGGTATGGCCGGTCTTGATGCCGAGGCAGTTTGCGTAGCTCCACGGCTGGAACGAGCTGAAGATCAGCTGGTTGGTGGTGAGGATGATGCGCTCCTCGTGCAGATTGGTCTTTGCCATGCGGTGCTGCACGGTGCTCACGATGTCGCGGAAGGTCGCGTCCTTCATGGCCTGCTTGGCGATGCGGTACAGGTCGTGCGCGGTGGTGTAGTGGTCGTCCTCGTGCAGGCCGCAGGGGTTGCAGAAGTGCGTGCCGGTGCAGCCGAGCTCGGCGGCGCGTTCGTTCATCATGTCGACAAACTGCTCCCAGCTGCCGCTGACGTGGCGCGCGAGCATGTAGGCCGCCTCATTCGCGGAGGGCAGCATGAGCGCGTACAGCAGGTCCTTGACCGTGACCTGCTCGCCGAGCTTGATGCCGGCGTTCGAGCTGTCCGCGGTCACGTTTTCGAAGTCGCTGGCCTCGGCGGTCACGACCGCGCTCAGGTCGGAGACGTTCTCGAGCGTCAGCAGGGCGGTCATGATCTTGGTGGTCGAGGCGGGGTAGCGCTTTTCGTCCGCGTTCTTCTCATAGAGCACCATGTCGCTTTCCGGGCTGACGAGCAGGGCGGCCGTCGCGTCGAGAGCAGGCGCGTTCGCGGCCGCTGCCGTGACCGTCGGGTCGCTGTCCGCCGTCGTAACCACAGTTTTGTCGGTCGTATCGGTGCTGTCCGCGCTGTCAGAGGACGAGGCGTCGGTGTCATCCTCGACCGCAAAGGCCTGCGGCAGGGGCGCGGCGTTCAGCAGCAGCGCCAGACCGAGCGCGAGCGCGCTCAGCCGGCGGAGTATTTCATTTTTCATCGTCCGTGTCCCCCAGAGAAAAGTCAGCGTTGGTGAATTTTTCGCGCAGAACGGCCGGCTTTGCCGGAACGCGGCGCAGCGGGTCATAGCGGAACGAACGGCAGTGGTCGGCGGCGTCCATCACGCCGCGCTTGCGGCACGCGATTCGCTTTCCGTCCGCGAGGGGGCTGCCGTGGGCACAGTAGGTGCAGCGCGGCTCGATATCTTTACGCAGCAGCTTGCTCAGCTTCATGCGAGAGTCAACTCCTTAAATACTAATAATCTAATTATAGCGTATCGTCTCGCTTTTTACCAGAGTAAAATATGTACAAAACGGTAACAGCCGCGAGCACGCCTGCGGAGACGGCGGAGGGCGAGGAGACCGGTCTCGCAGAGACGAAAGCCGGAACACAGGACGGGAATGCACGGCAGAGCGCGGCGCTGAGGGCGGCGGCGAGAGCGCCGTGCAGGAGCTTGGCGCGGACAAGGCCGGGCAGGGCGAGACCGTTCGCGGACGCGACAGCCTGCATCTGCATCAGGACGGACGCGCCGCCGAAGGCGAGCAGGAACGAAACAAGCACGAAAAGCGTATTTTTGGGGAGAAATGCCCCGGAAAGCGTAGCCAGACCGCTCGTCAGCTCGAGCAGGCCGGACAGCAGCCGCAGCGCCGGAGCGCGGGAAAAGGCCGGCTCCATGAGCGTGAGCACGACCGAGAAGGTCACGAGAAAGGCCGTGACATCGAGCGAGACCGCCGCCGCATGACGCACGGCCGAGCAGAATGCGACGGAGAACGGTCTGCTGTCGGAAGGTTCGGAAGATACCGGTATCGTTTGTCCGTTCTCCGTTCCACGGGAAACAAAAATACCGGTCAACAGGGCGGAGACGGCCTGTATGCCGTAGAGCAGCGCGCCGGTTTTCGCCGAACCGAACAGCGTGACGCCGGCAAGCGCGATGCAGAAGCCGGGACTTGCGCACGAGCAGAACAGCGCCTCGCGCCGGGCGTCCGAGGCGGACAGCCGTCCCTCGCGCAGCAGCGAGGCGCATACCGCCGCGCCGACCGGATAGCCGCCCGTCAGACCGAGCACGACGGGCGCGGCTCCGGCCTGCGGCAGAGCGTAAATGCGGCGCAGCAGGGGCGCGAGAAGGCGCGAGAGTGCCCGGTCGGCATGAGAGACGGTCAGCAGCTCTCCGGCCACGAAGAACGGGAACAGCGCCGGGAGCGCCGAGCCTGCCGCGAGGGCAAGGCCGCGCCGCACTCCCTCGGCGCACGGCCCCGGGAACAGCAGCGGCAGCACGAGCAGCAGCACACAGAGAATGCGCAAGGTTATCCACCTCCTGTGGAAAAGTTATGCGCAAATCGGAACGCATATGCGCATACAGTTAGCGAAGGGGGAATGCTTATGGCGTTTGACGGATTTGAACTGTTCGAGCCGCAGGTCGAGCTGCTCGGGCGGCATCTGGCGACGATAGAGAACCACTGCGGCATCGTGGAATATGATGAGACCGTGCTGCGCGCGAGATGCCGCCGGTGCGAGGTGCGCATCGAGGGCGAGGGACTGCATCTGACCGCGCTGACGCTCGGAGAGCTGGCGGTCGAGGGAGACATCCGCTCGGTCGCGTTCCTGCCGGGAGAGGAGGGAGCGGAATGATCGAGCGGCTGCTGCGGCGGACGGCGGGGGAAGTGCGCGTGCGCGTGACGGGCGCGAGCCTACCGCGCTTCCTCAATGCCTGCACGCAGGGCGGCGTGCGGCTGCGGCGCATGGAGCGCGTGTCGTGGGACAGGATGGATGCGACGCTGTCGCTCGGCGACTTCCGAAAACTGCGCTCGTGCATGGGCCGTACCGGCTGCCGGGTGCACATTCTCAAGCGGCACGGCGTACCCTTCGTGCTCGCGCGGCTGCTGCCGCGGACGGCGCTGCTGGCAGGGCTGGCGGCGTTCTGCGTCATGGCGTACCTTGTCGGCACGCGGGTGTGGGAGATTCGCACAGACATTTCGCCCTCGCTCGGCGAGGACGCGGTCATGAGCAAGCTCGCTTCGCTCGGCGTGGACATCGGCACGCCGCTGCGCAGCATCGACACGCCGTCCATCCGGCGGCAGATGATGGTGTGGGACCCGGACATTACGTTTTTCGCGCTGAATCTGCGCGGGAACAGCCTGACGGTGACGGCGCACGCCGGGGCGGCCGCGCCCGAGGTCGCGGATGAAGCGCACCCGATGCGCATCGTCGCGTCGCACGGGGGCGTGGTGCGGCAGGTGCGCGCGCTGCGCGGCGAGGCGCTCGTGCGGGCCGGGGATGCGGTGGAGACGGGAGAGGTGCTGATCGACAGTCTCGTGCCGCCGACGAGGGAGAACGGTCTCCCGCACACGGTTCGGGCGGAGGGGACGGTCGAGGCGTATACCGTGCGCCGGGCGCGGTCGGTGCGGCCGTTGAGAAAGGCAAAAAAATCCTATTACAGGAAAACGTGTCGACTTATGTCGATTAGCATTGGAAAAATGACGAAAAAATTGTATTTTGGTACTGGTATTGCAGGGGGGACCTGTGATAAAATGATAGAAGCGAAAACATGGCGGCTGAGCGAGAGCGTTCGTCTGCCGGTGACGGTTTTCGTGCAGACCTATCGGTACTATGACGCAGAGCCGGAGACCGTGACGGCGGCGCAGGAGCGCACGGAGATGGTGCGCCGGGCGCTGGGGGCGGTCATCCGCGAAACAGACGGAGGACGCGTGCTTTCGCTGCGCAGCGCGCTCGAGGAGAAGGACGGCGCGGCCGTGCTCGACCTGACCGTTCACGCGGTGGAGCAGATCGGCGTGGCCGCCGAGGGGGACGCTTCCGAGGGCAGCGGCCCTTGACTGCTTTGCCGTCAGCAGACGGCTGACCTTCCGCCGATACAGCGGCTCGCCGGTGGAGGCGACTTTACGCTCGAAGTGAGCGTGCACAGTGGCCGCCTTCGGCGGCGGGGGGGTGCCGGTGTTCACCGGCGGGAACAAAAGGGGACGTAGGACACCTGCGGTTTCCTATGTCCCCTCTTGACACCCCTTTGACCTTCCGCTGGCCGCTCAGCGAAGCATTCGCGGCTAAACGGGGGAGACGGGGGCTCGGTTCCGTGCGTCGGGCAAGTTCTGGGACGCTGTTATGCCCTGAGGTTACTTTGCGTAAACCGCCGCGCATAACAGTGCGCGGCCAGACGGTGCAGGGCGGCGTCGTTCCGCTGCGAAAAGCTCTGCTTCCATCAAGTGTTGACCCTTGGAGCACCGAACGCCCCTGTGGGCCCCTCGCATTTAGACGCGCGACCGTAGGGAGTCGCGTCCAAAGGAGGGTCTGGGGTGTCAAGAGGGGAAAGGGAACCATCGGTGCCCTGTCCCCTCTTGTCTCCGCCGGGAGACCCCGGCACTCTCCGCCGCCAGACGGCGGCAATGCCACGCCATGTCATGGCGAACATCCCCCCGCCCGGGAGGGCCATTCTCGCCTCCAGCGGCGCACCGCTGTATCGGCGGAGATAACCCCTCTGCTGAGGGTAAAGAAAAAGGGCCGCATTGCCTGCGGTAACAAAACTGTAATTATATCCCTTTTAAGGAAGGTGTTTCTCATAGATACGTTAATCCCTGTTGAACAGACCGAGCTGCTGATGGCAGTGTTCGGCGCGTTCGACGAAAACATCAAGCTGCTCGAGCATGAGCTCGAGGTCTCCGTCATCAGCCGCGGACAGGAGCTCAAGATCTCCGGCGAGCCGGAAAACGTGGGCGTAGCCACGCGCACCGTCGGTGCACTGCTCGCCATGGCAGGCCGCGGCGAGGCTATCGGCACGCAGACCGTGCAGTACGTCATCGGTCTTGCGCGCGAAAACCGCGAGAGCGAGGTTCACACGATGAGCCGCGATGTGCTGTGCATCACGGCCAAGGGCAAGCCGGTCAAGGCCAAGACCCTCGGCCAGAAGCGCTACATGGAGGCCATCCGCAAGAATACCATCGTCATGGGCGTCGGCCCTGCCGGTACGGGCAAGACCTATCTTGCCGTGGCGGCGGCGGTCGCGGCCTTCCGCGACAAGCAGGTCTCGCGCATCATTCTCACGCGCCCGGCGGTCGAGGCGGGCGAAAAGCTCGGCTTTCTGCCCGGCGACCTTCAGAGTAAGGTAGACCCCTATCTGCGTCCGCTGTATGACGGCCTGTTCGATATGCTCGGCGCGGACAACTTCACCAAGTACCAGGAGCGCGGCTCGATCGAGGTGGCGCCGCTCGCGTACATGCGCGGCCGAACCCTCGACGACAGCTTCATCATCCTCGACGAGGCGCAGAACACCACGCCCGAGCAGATGAAGATGTTCCTGACCCGTCTCGGCTTCGGCTCCAAGGCGGTCATCACGGGCGACATCACCCAGATCGACCTGCCGGGCGGCAAGCAGAGCGGCCTGCGCGAGGCGCTGCGCGTGCTCGACCATGTCGAGGGCATCGCCCAGTGCTATCTCACCGAAAAGGACGTAGTACGTCATGAGCTGGTGCAGCGCATCGTCAAGGCGTATGCGGAATATGAAAGCAAGAAACCGAAGGACAAGCCGGAGGCAAAGCCGCACCGCTTCGTCCGCCGCAGGGAGGAAAAATAAACATGAAGATCATCAAGGAACCGTTTATGCGGCTTGAACCGGAGCACTTCATCAGTGTCACGTTCGAGACCGAGGTCAAGGACGCGGACAGCGTGCGCGAGCTGATCGAAAAGTGCGCGAAGAACGTGCTCGAGCGCGAGAACATCCCGTTCGACGCGGAGATCGACGCGCGCGTGGTAGACGCAGAGGAAATCCGCCGCCTGAACGCTGAGTTCCGCGACAAGGACGCGGTGACCGATGTTCTGAGCTTTCCGATGTTCGACTATTACAACGGCGCGCCGCGCGAGGATCTCGAGCCCGACCCGGAGAGCGGCCGCGTCATGCTCGGCGACATGGTGCTGTGCTACACGCGCGCCTGCGAGCAGGCCGAGGAATACGGACACTCCGCCGCGCGCGAGTGCGGCTTTCTGACCACGCATTCCGTGCTGCATCTGCTCGGCTATGACCACGAGCGGGGCGAGGACGACACGGCACGCATGCGCCGCCGCGAGAAGGAATACCTCGAGGCGATCGGCCTGACGCGCGACGATGGCTAAAAGCCGTATCCGTAAATTCCGCGAGAGCTTCCTCTACGCCGGGCGGGGGCTCCGGCTGTGCATCACGGGAGAGCGCAACTTCCGCGTGCACATGACCGCGGCATTCTATGTGACGGCGGCGGCCGTCATGGGACATGTAACGAGCACGGAGGCGGCGGTGCTGTGCCTGTGCTTCGGCCTGACGATGGGCGCGGAGCTGATGAACACGGCGGTCGAGCGGCTGTGCGACAAGACCGCGCGCGGCTACGACCGGATGGTGCGCGACGCGAAGGACATCGCGGCGGCAGCCGTATTTGTGTGCGCGGCCGCCTGTGTGGCGGTGGGCGTGTGCATCTTCCTCGCGCACGGCGTGCTGGCGGCCGCTCTGCGGTTTTTAGCCGCGCGGCTCTGGCTCGCGATGGTCTTTCTTGTCACCGTTCCGGCGGCTGTGTGGTTCGTTTTCTTCTTCGGAAGGAAGCAGTAATTGCCCCAAACGGGGGTGCCGGCGCCCGCCGACAGGGGCAAAAGGGGAAAAGGGCACCGTATGGTTCCCTTTCCCCCTCTTGACTCCCCCAAACCCTTCTTCGAGCCGCTCAGCAAAGCATTCGCGGCGAAACGGGGGAAACGGAGGCTCGGTTCCGTGCGTCGTTTCGCTTATGGGACGCTGTTATGCCCTGAGGTTACTTTGCGTAAACCGCCGCGCATAACAGTGCGCGGCCGGACGGTGCAGAGCGCTTGCTTTGCGCTGCGAAAAGCTCCGCTTCCATCAAGCGTTGACCCTTGGAGCACCAAACGCCCCTGTGGGCCCCTCGCATTTAGACGCGCGACCGGAGGGAGTCGCGTCCAAAGGAGGGTCTGGGGTGTCAAGAGGGGAAAGGGAACCATCGGTGCCCTGTCCCCTCTTGTTTCCGCCGCCAGACGGCGGCAATGCCACGCCATGTCATGGCGAACATCCCACGGCCCGGGAGGGCCAGTCTCGCCTCCAGCGGCGAACCGCTGTATCGGCGGAGATAAACCCTCCGCTGAGGGGAAAAGAGAAAAGGACGCACATCCGTGCAGCAGATAAAAGTTTAATTCTTTAGGAGATATTTTTCATGAAAATAACCAAGACTGCGGTCGTCTCTGTCGTCGGCCGCCCGAACGTGGGCAAGAGCACGCTCACCAACAAGCTCGTCGGCCAGAAGGTGGCTATCGTCTCGAGCAAGCCGCAGACCACGCGCACGCGCATCACGGGTCTTTTGAACAAAAACGGCACGCAGTACGTCTTTCTGGACACGCCGGGTCTGCACAAGCCGCGCACACAGCTGGGCGACTATATGTGCAAGGTCGTGACCGACACGGTCTCCGAGGTGGATGCGGCGATGCTGGTGGTCGAGCCGATCGCGAACATCGGCCCGGCCGAGGAAAGCCTGATCGCGCAGATCAAGGCACATCATATGCCCGCTGTCCTCGTCATCAACAAGATCGACACGGTCAAGAAGGAGGAGCTGCTGAACGTCATCGCGACCTACGCCGCAGCGCACGAGTTCGAGGCGGTCGTGCCCATCTCCGCGCGCACGGGCGAGGGTCTGGACGACCTGCTGGGCGAGCTTTCGAAGTACGCCATCGAGGGTCCGCAGCTGTTCCCGGAGGACATGGTCTCCGACCAGCCGGAGCGCCAGCTCGTCGCGGAGATCATCCGCGAGAAGATGCTCCGTCTGCTCGACCGCGAGGTCCCGCACGGCGTAGCTGTCGGCATCGAGCGCTGGCACGAGCGCGAGGACGGTCTCGTCGAGATCAACGCAGTCATCTACTGCGAAAAGGCGAGCCACAAGGGCATCATCATCGGCAAGCAGGGCGCGATGCTGCGCGAGATTGGCAAGCAGGCGCGCGGCGACATCGAGCGCATGCTCGACGCAAAGGTCTATCTCGAGCTGTGGGTCAAGGTCAAGGAGGGCTGGCGCAACAACCAGTATCAGATGCGCAACTTCGGCTACGAGGAGCAGTAACCCGTGGCAGAGGTGAAGCTGCGTGCGCTCGTGCTGCGCGAGGTGGACTTCGGAGACTGGGACAGGTATCTCACCGTGCTCGCGGAGGACGGCCGCAGGGTGGAAATCCTCTGCAAGAACGCGCGGCGCGGCAAAAAGACAAATCCGGCGGCGCGGCAGCTGTGCTTTTCCGAGTTTATCCTCGCGGAGAGAGGAGAGAAGTACGCCTTGCGCGAGGCCGACCTCGTGCACTCGTTCTTTGTCCTTGCTGAGGACATCGAGCGCTACGCGCTGGCCTGCTACCTGTGCGAACTGACTTCGGCGCTGAGCGACCCGGGGCTTGAGAGCCCGGCGCTGTGCAGGCTTCTGCTGACGGCGCTGCTCGCCCTCGAGCGGAAAAAGCGCGAGCCGGCACTCGTCAAGGCGGCCTTTGAGCTGCGCGTGATGGCGGAGAGCGGCTACGCGCCCGATTTAACCTCGTGCGGCGTGTGCGGCGAGGTGATAGAGAACCCGCCGGTGTGCTTTTCCGTTCGGGCGGGCACAGCCGCGGACGCAAAGTGCGCGGGGAGAGTCGGCGGTTATGCACAGCTTGTGGACAGTACCCTGCGGGCGATGCTTCATGCGCTGACAGCCGAGCCGAACAAGGTGTATGCGTTCGTACTCAGCGGACCCGCCAGAGAGCAGTTCTGCGGCATGGCCGAGGAGTATGTGAAGTACCACCTCGGACGAGAATTCGAGAGCCTGCGGTTTTATCGGTCATTGCAGATGCCGATGAAGTGATGGTATATAAACGCGTAGAGAGTCGTAGAAATACGTAGAGAAATATACAATATTTAGAATAATAGTGTATTCTTCTACGACATTCTACGCATTTCTACACTAATACTCATCTATCCCAATAAACGGGTGACAGAAAGGAGCAGCAGTATGGATCGCAAAGCAGTCTCCATGTGGAAGATAACGAGAAATCTGATTCTTACAGACGTCTGTGCAATCGCCTTGTACTGGCTCATACCGAGCGCAAAGATGCTCGTGCTGCCGCTTGGTGTACTGTGCGCCATCGGATATATGCTGTGGCTGGGACGGTGCTTCCTGAACGACTGCAAGGCCAATCTGCCGAATGAGGACTATCAGCGCATTGCCGCCGAGTTCGGCCTTATCTGGTTCTGGAACCCCGGTCGGAGGGAACAGTGGCAGTACACCGCCGAGGAAAGCGGCGAGACCGGTGCGGCGCTGCTGCGCATCTGGCGCGGGAATATGGTGCTTGTCATCGTGTCGCTGGCGGTCATGGCGGTGCTGGTTTGGATGGGGTAAACGTATAGAAATGTCGTAGGGTTGCGTGGGTATGTGAATGTATATTGGTAATCCATCAACGAAACCCTGCGCAATAGGTTGAAATAATTCCCAAATCATAATTGAGAGGATTTGAAATGAACAAATTAGGCGAAAAATCCCTTAAAACACTGGAATATTACGAAATACTCGAGCGGCTGGCCGCGCAGGCGGCCTCCGAGGCGGCCAAGGAAAAATGCCGCGCGCTTCGTCCGCTGGACGATCGTGAGCAGGCGGAGCTGTGGATGCGCCAGACCACGGACGCGAAGGACCGCATGGTGCGGCAGGGCAGCCCGTCCTTCGGCGGCATCCGTGAGGTAGGCGCGATCCTCATCCGCGCCGACCGCGGCGGCACGCTCAATCCGCGCGAGCTGCTGAGCGTGGCGAGCCTGTTGCAGACCGCGCGCCGCGCACTCGCCTACGAGGCGGAGAGCGAGGAAAAGAGTGCGCTCTCGCCGATCTTCGGCCTGCTCTCGGGCAACCGCAGCCTCGAGGAGGCCATCACCACCGCCATTGTCTCCGAGGAGGAGATCGCGGACGGCGCGTCCCCCGAGCTGCTCTCCATCCGCCGCGAGCTGCGCCGCATCTCCGGCAGGGTCCGCGAGACGCTCAACCGCATGATCTCGGGCGAGCGCTCCAAGTACCTCCAGGAGACCATCATCACCCAGCGAAACGGCCGCTTCGTCGTGCCGGTCAAGGCTGAGCACCGCGGCGACGTGCCGGGTCTGGTGCACGACACCTCGTCCACCGGCGCTACCGTGTTCGTCGAGCCGCAGCAGGTCGTTGAGATCAACAATCAGATCAAGGTGCTCGAGGGCCGCGAGGAGGCCGAGATCGAGCGCATCCTCGCCTCGCTCTCTGCTGAGGTATCCATGTACAAGGGCGCCATCGAGCAGGACTACGACGCGCTCACGACACTCGATTTTATCTTCGCGCGCGCCAAGCTCTCCTTCGAGATGAATGCAGCAGCGCCCTCGCTCCTCGAGAGCGGCAGTCGCGTGCGCCTGCTGCGCGCCCGTCATCCGCTGCTCGACAAGGACAAGGCGGTCGCTATCGACATCGCCATCGGCGATGACTACGACACCCTCGTCATCACCGGCCCGAACACCGGCGGCAAGACGGTATCCCTCAAGACGCTCGGCCTGCTCTCGCTCATGGCGGCGAGCGGTCTGCACATCCCGGCGAGCGAGGAGTCCGAGATCGGCCTGTTCGAGCATGTTTACGCCGACATCGGCGACGAGCAGAGCATCGAGCAGAGCCTGTCCACCTTCTCCGCCCACATGAAGACCATCGTCTCCATCATGGACTGCTGCGGACAGGGCGACCTTGTGCTGTTCGACGAGCTGGGAGCCGGTACCGACCCGGTCGAGGGCGCGGCGCTCGCCGTCGCGGTCATCGGCTACGCCCGTCAGATGGGCGCGTGCGTCGCCGCGACCACGCACTACGCCGAGCTCAAGACCTTCGCCCTCACGACCGACGGGGTGGAGAACGCCTCGTGCGAGTTCGACGTACAGTCGCTCCAGCCGACCTACCGTCTGCTCACCGGCATCCCCGGCAAGTCCAACGCCTTCGCCATCGCGGCGCGTCTCGGCCTTCAGCCGGTCATCATCGACCGCGCGAAGGAGCAGGTTTCGACCGAGGATGCACGCTTTGAGGACGTTCTGGCTGAGCTTGAGCGCGAGCGCCGCCGCATCGAGAAGATGAAGGAGGAGGCGCAGCGCATGAGGAGCGCCGCCCAGTCCGAGCGCGATAAGATGCGCGCCGAGCGCGACGCCGCCGAGGAACGGGCGGATAAGATGATGGAGGGTGCACGCAGCCAGGCGGACAATATCCTCAAGAACGCGCGCATGACGGCGGAGACCGTGTTCGACGAGCTGGAAACGCTCAAGAAGCAGTCGCAGAAGAAGGCGAGCGAACAGAATCTCGCCGCCGCAAAGGCGGCTCTGCGCGGCGTCATCACCCAGACCGAGAACGAGCAGCGCCGGGGCATCCAGAAGCGCGTCGTGGACGCGGAGGAGGTCCGTCCGCTGGCCAAGGGAGACCGCGTTCGCCTGCTGAACGTCGGCGGCGTCATCGCGACTGTGCTCGCCGCGCCCGACAGGGACGGCAGCGTGCAGGTGCAGGCAGGGCCGATGAAGATGACGGTCAAGGTCAACGAGGTACGCCTCGTCGAGGAGAAAAAGGCGGCGCCCAAGCCGAAGATGCAGCCGCGCCGCGATGCACCGCGCCGGGAGCTCAATCTGCGGAGTGCCGAGAGCGAGGTGGATGTGCGCGGCATGAGCGCGGAGGAAGCGCTGTTCGAGGTGGACAACTTCCTGTCGCGCGCGATCATGGCCGGACTTCCGGCCGTCACCGTCATCCACGGCAAGGGCACGGGCGTGCTGAGAAATGCAGTGCAGCAGCACCTGCGGAAGAACAAGCGCGTCAAGTCTGTCCGCAGCGGCGTCTACGGCGAGGGCGAGCAGGGCGTTACTATCGTAGAATTGAAATAATTCCCCGTCGGGGACAGGCGGTTTTTGTTCTTTACCCTCAGCAGAGGGGAGACCTTCCGCCGATACAGCGGTGCGCCGCTGGAGGCGACTTTACGCCCTCGGAGGGCGTGCGCATTGCCGCCGTCTGGCGGCAGGGGGGATGCCGTGCCCACGGCGAGGGGATTGTCGGTGCCCACCGACAGGGGCAAAAGGGGGCAAGGGCACCGTATGGTTCCCTTGCCCCCTCTTGACTCCCCCAAACCCTCCTTTGCGCCGCGACTCCCTTCGGTCGCGCGGCGAAACGGGGGTACGGGGGCTCGGTTCCGGGCGTCTTTCAGCTTACGGGACGCTGTATCGCCCTGAATTTACTTTGCGTAAACCGCCGCGCATAACAGTGCGCGGCCAGACGGTGCAGGGCGCTTGCACCCCGCTGCGAAAAGCTCCGCTTCGATCAAGAGCATACCCTTGGAGCACCAGACGTCCCTGTGGGCCCCTCGCATTTAGACGCGCGACCGGAGGGAGTCGCGTCCAAAGGAGGGCCTGGGGTGTCAAGAGGGGAAAGGGAACCATCGGTGCCCTGTCCCCTCTTGTCTCCGCCGCCAGACGGCGGCAATGCCACGCCATGTCATGGCGAACATCCCCCCGCCCGGGAGGGCCAGTCTCGCCTCCAGCGGCGCACCGCTGTATCGGCGAGGGGGAAAGCGCTCGGCCGGGCAGCGTCTGCAATAAAGTAAAGATGCTTTAATTCATGGGAAAATCCCCTTGCTTTTCTATGAAAAATGCTGAACAAAACCGAGATCTTTACCGCGTTTCGGTAAGCTATTTGAAGCAATCATAGCAATTTAACTGATAAAACCGGGTTTTGCAGGAAAAAATTCATTCAAAAAACAAACATGCCGGAGAGAAATTCTCCTTGACGAACTACGGAAAAAGAGATAGACTATATATAACGGATTTGAAGAAATAGGAGCGATGCAGATTATGTATTCAAAAGAGGTACAGGTTACCAATCAGGTAGGCTTATATGCCCGTCCGGCAACTTTTTTTATTCAGAAAGCTAACGAGTTCAAGTCGACGATCCTCGTAGAGAAGGAAGAGCGTCGTGTCAACGCGAAGAGCCTGCTCGGCATTCTTTCCCTTGGCATCACCAAGGGCACGACCATCAACCTGATCGCAGACGGCCCGGATGAAGAAGAGGCTGTTGCTGCACTGGTCGAGCTGATCACGTCCAATTTTACTGACTAAGTTATCGCATCCTGAATGAGCACCGATCTTTTGTTTTAGGTCGGTGCTTTTTTATCGAAACAGGACGAAAACCGAGAGGGAGGAACGGCCTGCCATGACAAGAGAACAGCTGAAAGAGCGCGTGCGCCGGCTCCCCATGCAGCCGGGCGTATATATGCACAAGGACAAGACCGGCAGGGTCATCTATGTCGGCAAGGCCAAGCTGCTGCGCAACCGTGTGGCGAACTATTTTCAGCCGCCCGAGCGCCTGAACGCCAAAACGCGCCAGCTCGTCAGCCATATCGACACCTTCGACATCATTGTCACCGAGAGCGAGTTCGAGGCACTCGTGCTCGAAAATTCGATGATAAAAAAATATCAGCCCAAGTACAACATCCTGCTAAAGGACGACAAGGGCTATCCTTATATCCGGCTGGACACGACGCAGGACTATCCGCGCTTTACGGTCGTTTCGCAGCCTGCGGAGGACGGCGCGCGGTATTTCGGCCCGTACATGGGCAGAAAGGCCGCCTTCAGCGCCATCGACACGATCAGCGAGGCGCTGCATCTCGCGACCTGCTCGCGCGTCTTTCCGCGCGACATCGGAAAGGACAGGCCATGCCTGAACCAGCATCTCGGCCGCTGCTGCGCGCCCTGCACGGGCAAGGTCAGTGCCGAGGAATACCGCGCGCTGATCTTACAGGCGGCGTCCATCTTCGAGGGCGGCGCGAAGCAGCTCGAGCGCGAGCTGACCGAGAAGATGAACGAGGCGGCGGAGGAATTGCAGTTCGAGCGAGCGGCCGACCTTCGCGACCGTCTGCGCGCCATCCAGAAGCTCGGCACGCGGCAGCATGTGGTCGCCGGGGCGTTCGCCGAGCTGGACGCGATCGCGTTCGTACAGGGACAGACCCGGGCGTGCGTGTGCGTGCTGCACTACGGCGGCGGCTCGCTGCAAAGCAAGGAATACACCCTGTTCCACCTGACCGGGGGCGACCCGGCCGAGGTGCTGTCCGCCTTCGTCAAGCAGTATTACGCCCAGCGCGGCGCCGCGCCGAAGACCGTTCTGCTCTCGCATGAGATCGAGGACGCGGACGCGGCAGGGGAGTACCTGTCCTCGCTCGCCGGACGAAAGGCAGAGCTTGCCGTACCGCAGAGAGGCGAACGGCGCGTGCTGACCCGACTCGCGGAGAAGAACGCCTATGAGGAGATCGAGCGGCGCGAAAAGCAGTCCGAGCGCCGTCACAAGTCGCTCGAGCTGCTCCAGAGCGTGACCGGCATGGCGGCGCTGCCGTTGCGGCTCGAGGCCTACGATATTTCCAACTTCGCCGGACAGGACACGGTCGGCTCGATGATCGTTTTCGTCGAGGGACAGCCGAAGAAGTCCGACTACCGCAAGTTCAGGATCGCCTGCGCCGCGAACGGGCAGGACGACTATGCGTCCATGCGCGAGATGCTGACGCGCCGCGTGCAGCGCTATGCGGACGGGGACGAGAAATTCGCGCCGCTGCCGAACGCCTTCATGATCGACGGCGGTCTGGGTCACGTGCGCATCTGCAAGGAGGTGCTCGACTCGTTCGGGCTGTCGGTACCGTGCTTCGGCATGGTCAAGGACGACCATCACCGTACCCGTGCGCTCATCGCGCCGGACGGGCGCGAGTTCGGCATTTCGGCAACGCCTGCGCTGTTCGCCCTTGTCGGCCGGATGCAGGAGGAGGTGCACCGCTTCGCCATCGAGTACAACCGAAAGCTCGGCGGAAAGCGTGTGCGCGGCTCGACGCTCGACCGGATACCCGGAGTGGGCGACAAGCGCCGCACGGAGCTGCTGCGCCACTTCGGCAGCGTGGAGAATATCCGCCATGCGGAGGAGAATGAGCTTGCCAGAATCGTCCCGCGGAACACGGCCAAGGAAATCTACGATTTCTTCCATAAGGAAGGCTGAGAGCCTTGCCGCCGTCCGGCGGCGGGGGATTGTCGGCGCCCGCCGACAGGGGCAAAAGGGGAAAAGGGCACCGTATGGTTCCCTTTCCCCCTCTTGACTCCCCCAAACCCTCCTTCGAGCCGCTCAGCAAAGCATTCGCGGCTAAACGGGGGAGACGGGGGCTCGGTTCCGTGCGTCGGGCAGCTTATGGGACGCTTGTCCGCCCTGAGGTTACTTTGCGTGAGCTGCCGCGCATATCAGTGCGCGGCCAGACGGTGCAGAGCGCTTGCTTTGCGCTGCGAAAAGCTCCGCTTCCATCAAGCGTTGACCCTTGGGGCACCAAACGCCCCTGTGGGCCCCTCGCATTTAGACGCGCGACCGGAGGGAGTCGCGTCCTAAGGAAAGGTTGGGGAGTCAAGAGGGGCAGGGAAACCTTGGTGTCCCTGCCCCTTTTGTCTCCGCCGGGAGACCCCGGCACTCCGTCTCCGCCGGGAGACCCCGGCACTCCGTCTCCGCCGGGAGACCCCGGCACTCCGTCTCCGCCGGGAGAGCCCGGCACTCTCCGCCGCCGGACGGCGGCATTACCCCCGTCCGCCGAAGGCGGCCAATGTCCGCGCTCACCTTGAGCGCAAAGCTCGCCTCCGGCGGCGCACCGCTGTATCGGCGAGAAATTCACCGCCTGCCAGGCGCTTATTAGATAAAATCTCGATTTACCGAGGAGGTAAAACATATGCGCGTTGTTTCCGGTTCCGCACGGGGCTGCAAGCTCCAGCCCGTCCCCGGCATGAACACCCGTCCCACCACCGACCGGGTCAAAGAAAACGTCTTTAATCTCATTCAGGACCATGTCCGCGACGCCGACGTCCTCGACCTGTTCGCCGGAACCGGTCAGCTCGGCATCGAAGCCCTCTCGCGCGGTGCCGCGCACTGCGACTTCATCGAGCACAACGGCACGGCGTACAACGTCGTCTCGAAGAACGTCCAGACCGCCCGGGTGCAGGACCGCGCCTCGCTCCACCGCGTCGAGGCACGCGATTTTCTGGCGAAAGCTGCCGCGAAAAAGTATTCCCTCATCTTCCTCGACCCACCCTACGGCGGAACTATTCTGGAAAATGCACTTTCCGGCATAGAAAGGTTTGACATTCTCTCTGCAAATGGTATAATAATTTGTGAAAGTGCAGTAGAGGACAGGTTCGCCCACGGCTTTGAGGTCATCAGGGAACGCCGCTACGGCGCGACCATGATTACCGTTCTGCGTCGGCAGGACGGCGGAACGGATGAGTAAAAGAAATATGAGAATTGCGATCTATCCCGGCTCCTTCGACCCCGTGACGCTGGGACATCTGGACATCATTCGCCGCGCTTCCGGTCTTTTCGACCGGCTGATCGTCGCGGTGATGCACAACCAGAACAAAAAGCCGATGTTCTCCGTCGAGGAGCGCATGGAAATGCTCCGGCGCACGACGGCAGACCTCCCGAATGTGGAGATCGAGAGCTTCGGCGGCCTGCTGGCGGACTACGCCCGCAGAAAAAACGCCTGCGTGCTCGTAAAGGGTCTGCGCGCAGTATCGGACTTCGAGTACGAGTTCCAAATGGCTCTGGCAAATCGGAAATTAAACGCCGATCTTGATACGGTATTCCTTATGACCAGTTCGGAGTATATGTACCTGTCATCCTCGGTGGTTAAGGACATAGCAGTACATGGCGGCAGCGTGGCCGGTTTCGTACCGGATGAGATCGTGCAGGATATCGTGCGCCGCACACGAAAGGAAGACTAAATATGGCAACTTTGGACGAACTGATTAACCGTATGTACGACATGGTGCAGGATGCGAAGGGCATTCCGCTGGCCGGCGAGAAGTGCATCCTCGAGCGAGACCAGATGCTCGATCTGCTCGACGAGCTGCGCTCCACTCTGCCGAACGACCTGCAGGCTGCGCAGGACATCGTAGCCAAGCGCAACGACCTGCTCGCCTCCGGCAAGCGCGAGGCTGAGGCCATCCGCCGCAAGGCCGAGGAGGACGCGCGCCAGATGGTCTCCGAGACCGAGATCGTTGTCGCCGCCCGCAAAAAGGCCAAGGAAGTGCAGGGAAACGCCGAAATTCAGGCGCGCGAGCTGCGCAGAGTTGCCAACGAGTACTGCGAGGACACCCTCAAGCGCACCGAGGAGGCTGTTGCTCTCTCGCTCGACGAGGTCCGCAAGGCCCGTCAGCGCTTCAAGAGCATCGCAAAGTAAACATGAAGATCACGGGGGACTGTTTCGCGGCGGTCCCTCTTTTTCTGTTTCGTGGGAAAAGTGTGCAGGACGGAAAAAGCACGCGGCAAACTTCGAACAAGTGTTCGGAGTTGCAAAATCTGCTCAAAATCGCGAATACAGAGCGGTAAACTTCTGCAAAATATAACAAATTAAATCTTGCATTCAAGGCGCTGTGCCGTTATAATGTTAATAAGAGTGGTGAGATGTGGGGCAAAGTGTCACGCATTCCATCGAGGCGGCAGGAAAGCGAGTGTGAGGTGAGACAGGGTGAAGGGCGAATACAGGCATACCATCGACGCAAAAGGGCGCCTTGCCATGCCTGCCAAGCTGCGCGACGAGCTCGGCGAGCACTTCACGGTCACAAAGGGCCTCGACGGCTGTCTTTTTGTCTACCCCGACGCAGAGTGGGCTTCGCTCGAAGCACGCATCCGCAGTCTCGGCAACGGCGAAAAGGCGCGCCGCATCAAGCGCTATTACTGCGCCAACGCCTTCGATGCACAGCTCGACGCGCAGGGACGTATCCTTATTCCGGGTAATCTGCGCGAATTTGCATGTCTGGAAAAAGATGTAACTGTTGTCGGCCTGCTCGACCATGCCGAAATCTGGGACACCGAAAAGTGGAACGAGTACAACGGCTCGATCGACGCGGAAAGCATCTCTGCGGACATGGAAGGAATTGATTTTTAACCGGGAGGCTGTGAATATGGAATTTCATCATGTTTCCATTCTGCTCCAGCCTTGTCTGGACGCACTGAATATCAAGCCGGACGGCGTTTATGTGGATGCCACGACCGGCGGCGCAGGCCATTCGCTGCACATCGCGCAGGAGCTCGGTGAGGGAGGCAGACTGATCTGCATCGACCGCGACGACGAGGCGCTCGAGAACGCAAAGACCCGTCTCGCGTCGGTCTGGGACCGCGTGACCACCGTCAAGAGCGACTTCCGCGACATCGACCGCGTGCTCGAGGGGCAGGGCCTTTCGGGTGCGGACGGCATCCTGTTCGACCTCGGCGTTTCCTCGCCGCAGCTCGACCATGCGGAGCGCGGCTTCTCCTATATGAAGGACGCGCCGCTCGATATGCGCATGGACCGTCAGCAGGCGCTCTCCGCGTGGGATGTGGTCAATACGTGGAGCCGGGAGGACATCCGGCACATTCTGTTCGAATACGGCGAGGAGCGCTATGCTCCGCTGATCGCAGCCGCCATCGAGCGTGAGCGCGGAAAAAAGCCGATCGAGACCACGCTGGAGCTGGTGGACATCATCCGCGGCGCCATGCCGGCCAAGGCGCTGCGCGAAAAGCAGCATCCGGCCAAGCGCAGCTTTCAGGCCATCCGTATTGCGGTAAACGATGAGCTGGGCGCGGTGCGCGAGGCGATGGAAAAAGCGATCGACTGCCTGAATCCGGGCGGCCGTCTCGCTGTCATCACGTTCCACAGCCTTGAGGACCGCATCGTCAAGGCCGCGTTCAATCAGGCAGCCCAGGGCTGCACCTGCCCGAAGGATTTTCCGGTATGCGTCTGCGGCAAAAAGCCGAAGGTGCGTCTGACGCCGCGCAAGCCCATCCTTCCGAGCGATGAAGAGATCGAGGAGAACCCGCGTGCACGCAGCGCAAAGCTGCGCGTGTGCGAAAGAATATAAGCACGGCGCGCCGTGCACGGACTTAGCAGAAAGGGTAATGCTTTATGGCAGCAATAGCAACGAGAGACAGTGCCGCCTATAAACGATATAACGAAAAGCTGCCGGCGGTCACGGCGGAGAGCAAGAGCAGCCTTCAGCTGGCGAAGCCGCCGAAGAAGCGCCGCAGAAAGAGCCTGCGCAGGAGCGTCATTCTGAGCATTCTGGCGGCGGTAGGCGCATCCGCGTACATTCTCTACTGCCAGATGCAGCTGACGCAGCTGACCGCCGAGGTGAGCAAGCAGAGCGACAACCTCAGCGAGATGCAGGCGGAGAACGTTTCGCTGACGACCAAGAAGATGAACAGCATGGACATGACCGAGGTAGAGCAGCACGCTGTGAACGATCTCGGCATGGTCAAGATGGATAATTCGCAGATCGAGTATGTTGAGCTGACCCGTCCGGACGCTGTGACGGTCGCGCACAGTGAGCACTCGCTTGAAAACGTGGTTTCCGGTCTGACGGAGTGGTTTTCCTCGATCGTGGAATATATCCGCTGACGGAAGGAATAGGATATATACAGGGGAGTGAGAAGGGGATGCTTCTGACTTCCCTTTATTTTTCCAGGGGGGACCGGTCCCCCCTGGATACCCCGTCGGTTCCGGAGAAACCGCCGGGGATACCCCCCTCGCCCCTGCACGGCAGGGGCGGCTCGGGACACGTGTCCCGAGGCAGAGGGATAAAAGTCCGGCAGAGCTGGACTTTTATGGGGAATTTAACGCGGCCTGCTGCGGCAGGCCTGTCCTGCCTGTTCCGGCTTTGCCGGAATGCGGCAGGAGATGCTTTGGATTTCATTCGGAGGAAATTTTTCTATGGGAGAAAAAAAGCCCAGAGTTAATATGACGATGCGTCTGCGCGTGCTCACGGCGCTGTTTCTGGTCATCGGCTTCGGTCTGGTCGGCGTGCGCCTGCTCTATATGCAGGTGTTCCACCACGACTTCTATATCCAGAAGGCCACGTCGCTCCAGACGCGCGATACCTTCATCACCCCGAACCGCGGCAAGATCTACGACGCGAACATGCAGGTGCTCGCCGAGTCCGCCGAGGTCGAGCGCATCACGGTTTCGCCCAAGGCGGTCGTGTCCGAGACCAAGGAGAAGAACGGCGTGACCGCCGATGTCCAGCGTCAGACGCTCGCGACCATCCTTTCCGAGACGCTCGACGTCAGCTACGACAGCGTCATGGAGAAGCTGAACAAGACCGACTCGGAATACGAGATCATCGCGCAGAAGGTCGACAAGGACGTCACCAAGGAGCTCAACGCCAAGCTCGAGGCCGCCGGCTGCACCGGCGTGTACTCCGAGCCGGACACCAAGCGCTATTATCAGCACGGCTCGTTCCTTTCGGCGGTGCTCGGCTACGTCGGCAACGACAACAACGGCGCCTACGGCATCGAGTCGCAGTACAACGACGAGCTTTCCGGCACGGCCGGCCGCATCGTGCGCGTGCAGAACGCCCAGAACGAGGACATCGTTCCGGATACGCAGCAGTATATCCCGGCCAAGGACGGCAACTCGCTCGTCCTGACCATCGACAGCGATATTCAGAACTACCTCGAGAAGCATCTCGAGACCGCGTTCGCGGACAATCCGGAGGCGCGCGACGGCGTTTCCGGCATCGTCATGAACGTCAAGACCGGCGAGGTGCTCGCGATGGCGAACCTGCCGGACTTCGACCCGAACGACGCCTACCATCTGACCAGCGAGGTCTATATCAACGAGCTCAAGACCGACGTGCAGAAGATCCTGACCGACGCGAAGATCAACGCGGTCATACCGGATAAATGGTACGAGGAGGGCGGCCTTGCGAACCTGCCTGAGGAGCTTCAGAAGAACGACGACATCGTCAGCAAGCTCGGCTCGGCGCGCGTCAACATCCTCATGAAGACCTGGCGCAACCCGGTCGTTTCCGACAACTACGAGCCGGGCTCCACTTTCAAGCTCATGACCGTCGCTACGGCCTACGAGCTGGGCGAGGTGGATGCGGACAGCTCGTTCTACTGCGGCGGCTCGCTGATGGTAGGCGACTGGAAGGAGCCGATCAACTGCGCGAACACGAGCGGCCACGGCATGCAGACGCTGACCGAGGCGCTGATGAATTCGTGCAACGTCGCGATGATGCAGATCGCCCAGAAGGTCGGCATGGCGCGGTTCTATGAATTCTACAAGGCCTTCGGCCTGCTCGATCAGACCGGCATCGACCTGCCGGGCGAGAGCCGCGGCCAGTTCCACAATACCGGTGAGACGAGCGACTGGAACGAGGTCGCGCTCGCGACTGCGTCCTTCGGTCAGCGCTTTACCGTCACCCCGATGCAGATGATCACCATGGTCAGCGCGATCGTGGACGACGGCAAGCTCAAAAAGCCCTACGTTGTCAAAAACGTGCTGAATGCCGACGGTACGGTCAAGTCTACGACTGAGCCCGAGGTGCTGCGGCAGGTCATCTCCGAGGACACCTCCGCCTATATGCGCGAGGCGATGGAGCAGGTCGTCGCAGCCGGCACCGGCAAGAACGCCTACGTCACCGGCTACCGCATCGGCGGCAAGACCGCGACCTCCGAGATCGAAAAGGAGCGCGACGAGACCGGCAAGATCACTGACACCGAGGATCGCTACACCGCCTCCTTCATCGGCGTTGCGCCGATGGATGATCCGCAGATCGCGGTGCTCGTTTCCATCAACGACCTGCCCGAATCCGTGCCCCACGGCGGCGGCGCGATCGCCGCTCCGGTCGTCGGCCGCATCATGGAGGACGTCCTGCCGTACATCGGCGTTACCGCTTCCTACGAGGAGAACGAGAGCGACCGCCGCGAGCAGACCGTGCCGAATGTGATCGGCATGACGCGCGACGCAGCAGACGAGGCGCTGACGAACAGCGGCTTTGAGTACATCATCCACGGCGAGGGCGAGACCGTTACCGATCAGGTGCCGTCGAGCGGCATCCGCATCCCGGCGAGCGGCCGAGTCATCCTCTACATGGGTGAAGATAAGCCGACCGAGCAGATCGAGGTGCCCAATGTGAGCGGCATGGACCCGGATACCTGCCGGGATACGCTCGAGGAGTACGGCCTGTACCTCAAGCAGCGCGGCGTCGCCACCTCGCAGATCACGGGCGACACCACCGCGAGCAGCCAGTCGCCTGCGGCGGGCACGAAGGTGAGCATAGGCTCGGTCATCACAGTAGAATTTTCCGATACGACCACGGTCAACGACCGATAGGAGGACGTTTTATGAAATTGCAGGAACTTTTGAAGGGCGTCGCCGTGCTTTCGAGCACGGCGGACGGCGAAGCCGAGATCGGCGAAGTGCGCTACGACTCGCGCGCGGTCGGCAAGGGCGATCTGTTCGTCGCCATCCGCGGCTACGCGACCGACGGCCACAAATATATCGAAAAGGCGCTCGAGCAGGGCGCGGCGGCAGTCGTGTGCGAGGAGGCGCCCGAGGGCGTACCGGCGGTCGTCGTCGAGAACTCGCGTAAGGCGCTCGCGGAGATCGCGGCGAACCGCTTCGGCCATCCGGCGGACAGCATGGTCATGCTCGGCGTGACCGGTACGAACGGCAAGACCACCACGACCTACCTCGTCAAGCATATGCTCGAGGACGCGGGTCACAAGGTCGGCCTCATCGGCACCAACCAGAACCTCATCGGCAGCGAGGTCATCGAGACCGAGCGCACCACGCCGGAATCCTACGAGCTGCACGCGCTGTTCGCGCGCATGCGCGACGCAGGCTGCACGCACGTTATCATGGAGGTCTCCTCGCACTCGCTCGTGCTCGACCGCGTGCACGGCATCCGCTTTGCGGTCGGCGCATTCACCAATCTGACGCAGGACCATCTGGACTTCCATAAGACGATGGAGAACTACCGTCAGGCCAAGGCCATCCTGTTCACCGTCAGCGACAAGGGCGTTATCAACCTCGACGACGCGGCGGCGCCCAAGATGCTCGCGGACGCAAAGTGCCCGTGCCTGACCTATTCGTGCGGCAAGCCGGAGGCGACCCTGTGCGCGACCGCGCTTCAGCTGCACGCGGACGGCGTAGAGTTTGATGCCGCCTATGAGGGTGCGTCTGCGCACGTAAAGCTGCCCATTCCGGGTCATTTCTCGGTCGAAAATGCGCTCAATGCCCTCGGCATGGTGCTCGCGCTCGGTATGCCGCTCGCAGATGCGGCGAAGTCCATGGCGACCGCGACCGGCGTCAAGGGCCGCGTGGAAGTCGTTCCGACCGACACGGACTACACCGTGCTCATTGACTACGCCCACTCGCCGGACGGCGTGGAGAACGTGCTGAAGGCTGTCCGCGGCTTCGCCAAGGGGCGCGTGGTAGCGCTCTTCGGCTGCGGCGGCGACCGCGACAGGACCAAGCGCCCGAAGATGGGCAGGATCGCCGCTGACCTTGCGGACTTCTGCATCGTCACGAGCGACAATCCGCGCACCGAGGAGCCGAAGGCCATCATCGACGACATCCTCGAGGGCATGAAGGACAGCAAGACTCCGATGCAGGTCATTGTCGACCGCCCGGCGGCCATTCACTGGGCGCTCGAGCATGCACAGAAGGACGACATCATCGTCCTCATGGGCAAGGGTCACGAGACCTATCAGGAGGTCAACCATGTGAAGCATCACATGGACGAACGCGAGATCGTCCGCGACTACTTCGCTTGACAGGGGACTTCAAAAGTCCCCTGTCTACGGAGGACGGTTCCCACGGAAACCGCCCTCCGAAACCCGAATGACACCGCCCCGGGCGGCTGAGTCGGGGAATAAAAACCGAGATACATGCTCCCGGTTTTTATGAAATTGCAGGCAATTTCTGATTGAAAGCCGCGCGCAGCGCGGTCGTCTGCGGACGGGACCAAAGACAGGCTGAAACCTGTCTTGCGGAAAGCCGCTGCAAGCAGCGGCGGAATTTTGATATTTACACTGGGGGAAACGGCATGGAACGATTTACACTGGCGCAGGCGGCGGAGTGGACGAAGGGCGAGACGGCGGGAGACGCTGTGCTCACCGCAGTCTCGACCGACTCGCGTCGCATTCCGCAGGAGGCACTGTTCCTGCCGCTCGCGGGCGAACGCTTCGACGGCCATGATTTCATCGGAAAGGCGCTCGAAAACGGCGCGGCGGCGGTCATGAGCCATCGGGCGTGCGAGGAGTATCCGGTCCCGGCGCTCTACGTCGGGAACACCTCGCAGGCGCTGCTCGATCTGGCGGGCGGCTACCGCATGATGTGCGGCGGCTCGGTCGTCGGCGTGACCGGTTCGGTCGGCAAGACCACGACCAAGGAGCTGCTTTACGCCGTGCTCGCGCAGCAGTTCCGCGCGGAAAAGACCGAGGGCAACCTCAACAACGAGATCGGCCTGCCGCTGACGCTCATGCGCATGACGAAGGACACCGAGGTCATGGTCGCGGAGATGGGCATGAACCACTTCGGCGAGCTGTCGCGCATGACGGCGGCGGCGCAGCCGGATTACGCCGTCATCACCAACATCGGCACCTCGCACATCGAGTTTCTCGGCTCGCGCGAGGGCATCTGCAGGGCCAAGCTCGAGATCCTCGAGGGCCTGCGGCAGGGCGGCGCTGCCGTTCTGTGCGGCGATGAGCCGCTGCTCTGGGACAAGCGTGACAGTCTCGGCTGCACGGTCTATACCTACGGCATGGAGAACCGGGCGTGCGACCTTGTCGCGCACCTGCATCCGGACGGCAGCTTTACCGTCATAAACAACGGTCTGCCGTCGGAGACGCTGCCGGTCGGCGGCAGCTTCACCGCAAAGCTGTCCATCCCGGGCGCGCACAATGTGCTGAACGCTCTCGCGGCGGCGTCCGTCGGTCTGCTGATGGGCGAGACGGTCGAGAACATCCGAACGGGTCTCGTGTCCTACACCGCGAGCGGCATGCGCCAGAACATCTATGAGCAGAACGGCTTCCGCATCTACGCCGACTGCTACAACGCAAGCCCGGACGCGATGGAGGCTACGCTCGGCGTGCTCGGCACGATGGGCGATACCGGCCGCCGCATCGCGGTGCTCGGCTCGATGCTCGAGCTCGGAGACTATACCGAGGAGGGGCACCGCCGTGCAGGCAGAGCCGCCGCGGAGCACGCGGATGTGCTCTACGCCTACGGCCCTTCGGCGGATGCCATCGCGCGCGGCGCGGAGGAAAAGGGGATGCAGGCGGTCCACGCCTTCACCGACCAGAACGAGCTGGTCGAAAAGCTGCGTGCAGACGCAAAGCCGGGCGACGCGCTGCTGTTCAAGGGCAGCCGCGGCATGCGCATGGAGCGCGCACTCGCACTGTTTTTAGGGGAGGAAGTTGAATAAATGAAGCAGGCACTTATCTGCTGCGCGATCGCGTTTGTGATCACGGCCGCCATCGGCCCGTCGGTCATCCGCTATCTGCGCAAGATGAAATTCGGTCAGAAAATTCTTGAGATCGGCCCGAAGTGGCATATGAACAAACAGAACATCCCGACGATGGGCGGTTTCATGTTCATCATCGGCATCGCGCTCGCCGTCATTCTCGGCGGCCTCATTACCGGCACGCTGTCGGTTCACGCGCTGGCCATCCTTGGCCTGTCGGCGGCCTACGGCGCGGTCGGTCTGGTGGACGACTACGCAAAGATCAAGAAAAAGGAGAACGCGGGCCTGACGCCCAGACAGAAGCTCGTGCTTCAGATCCTGGTCGCGGCGGTGTTCATCCTCGTGCTGTTCCTCGAGTCGGACGGCCTGCCGTCGCTCATGATCCCGTTCACCGGCATCTCGATCGATCTGCCGTGGCCGGTCTACATCATCTTTGCGGCCTTCGTCATCGTCGGCGCGGATAATGCGGTCAATCTCACCGACGGCATCGACGGCCTTGCCGCGAGCGTCACGGTGCCGGTCGCGGTATTCTTCGCGGCGGTCGGCGCGCGCATCGGCAACACCGGCGTGACCATCTTCGCAGGCGCGCTGGCGGGCGGCCTGCTCGGCTTTCTGATCTATAACTTCAACCCTGCGAAGGTGTTCATGGGCGACACCGGCTCGCTGTTCCTCGGCGGCGCGGTCGCAGGCATGGCCTTCGCGTGCGATATGCCGCTCATCCTGCTGCTCGTCGGTCTCATCTACATCATCGAGACCCTGTCGGTCATCCTGCAGGTCACTTACTTCAAGGCAACGCACGGCAAGCGCCTGTTCAAGATGGCGCCTATCCATCATCACTTTGAAATGTGCGGCTGGGGCGAAAAGCGCATCGTGCTCACGTTTACTGCGGTCACGATCGTGCTGTGCCTCGCGGCGTATTTTGTCGCGCTGCCGTAACGCATCCCCCTCGGAGGTGGCACAATGACATCGTCAACAAGACAGCCGCGCGGCTCGGGCAGCCGCCGGAGAGCGGGACGGCCCGCACCGGGCGGCGCAGCCTATCCGGCGCCGCGTCCCTCGCGCCAGCCGATGCCGCGGCAGTCCTACCGCCCGGCGTCCGCAAAGCGTCCGGCAAAGCCGCAGCGACGCGCGCGAAAGCCGCACACGATCGATATGCCGACCATGTGCGCAACGCTGCTGCTGCTGCTCGTCGGCCTGATCGCGCTGTTCTCCGCGAGCTACTCGAACGCGCTGTACACGCAGGGCAGCGCGACCTACTTCATCGCAAGACAGCTCAAGTGGGCGGCGGGCGGCCTGATTGCCATGTTCCTGCTGAGCAAGTGGGACTATCACGACTATAAATATCTGACCATCCCGGCGATCGCAATCAGCGTTTTCCTGCTGATCCTGGTGCTCATTCCGGGCGTCGGCACGACGACCAAGGGCGCGACGCGCTGGCTGTTCGGCTTTCAGCCGTCCGAGCTCGCGAAGGACGCGGTCATCATCTGCTTCGCAGCGTGGGCGTCCACGAAATACCGCGATGTGCGGCACTGGAAAAAGCTGCTCTACCCATACGGCGCGCTGCTCGCGGTCTATATTTTCCTGCTCGCGAAGGAGCCGCATAACTCCGCGATCATCATCACCTGCGGCATCGGTCTCATCATGCTGATCGCCGCCGGTCTGCGCATCTGGTTCCTCATTCCGGCAGGCATCCTCGCCGTTCTCGGCGCGTTCGCCTCGTATCTGACGTTCGAGCATGTACGCAACCGCGTGAATATCTGGCTCGACCCGTTCTCGGATATGCGCAAAACCGGCTTTCAGGCCGCCATGGGTCAGATCGCCATCGGCTCGGGCGGACTGTTCGGCCGCGGCCTCGGCAACGGCATGCAGAAGCAGCTGTACCTGCCCGAGCCGCACAACGACTTCATCTTCGCGACTTGGTGCGAGGAGATGGGCCTCATCGGTGCGCTCGCCGTCATCGCGGTCTTCGCCTATCTGATCTGGCGCGGTCTGCGCATCGCGCGCTCCTCGCCCGACCGCATGGGCATGCTGCTCGCGACCGGCATCACCGCGAAGCTCGCCATCCAGACCATCATGAACCTGTTCGTCGTCACGGGCCTCATGCCCGTCACCGGCGCGTCCCTGCCGTTTTTCAGCTACGGCGGCACCGCGCTCATGCTCCAGCTTGCGGAAATGGGCATCCTGCTCAATGTCTCGCGGTATATGCGCATAGAGGCGCGAACAGAATAGCAAAAGCAGTTACAGACCGCCGCGGCGGAGGGAGAGATATCCGTTCCGCCGCGCGGAGGGCTGTGAAGGGGAGACAGAAACGCGCTGTCTGCCGTTCAAAGCATTCCGCACATTCAGTTATATTCAGAATAAATTTCGCCTGCCGCGCAGGCGAGAGGGGGAAAATTTACGATGAGACTTTATATTACCGGAGGCGGAACGGGCGGTCATGTCACGCCCGGTCTCGCTATTGCACGATATTTTGAAAAGCGCCAGCCGGAGACGGTCATCCGCTTCGCCGGCTCGGCCCGCGGCATCGAGAACAAGCTCGTTCCGCGCGAGGGCTATCCGCTCGACGCCATCGAGATCATCGGCCTGTCGCGCTCGATGAGCCCGAAGGGCATCCTGCACAACATCAAGGCCGCAAAGCTCGCGGTCTCCGCGGTCGCGAAGGCGAAAAAGCTGCTGAAGGCGGCGCGTCCGGACTGCGTCATCGGCTGCGGCGGCTATGCGTCCTTCGCGGTCGTCAAGGCCGCGCAGGAGCTCGGCATCCCGACCGTCCTGCTTGAGGTCAACGCTCTGCCCGGCAAGGTCACGCAGATGCTCGCGAAAAAGGCGGACCGCGTGCTCGTCTGCTTCGAGCAGGCGAAAAAGCTGCTCGGCGGCGACGAAAAGATCATCCTGACCGGCGCACCGGTGCGTGGCGAGATCCTCGCGGCAAGCCGGGAAAAGGCGCGCGCGAAGTTCGGTCTCGGCGAGAACGACCAGCTTGTCGTTTCGTTCTGGGGCTCGATGGGCGCGAAGTATATGAACGAGCACATGGCCGGAACCCTCGCGCTCGAGTGCAAAAACGGCGTTTCCTACCACCATGTCCACGCCACCGGCGCGGCGGCGCGCGACTGGCTGCCGAAAATGGCGCGCGAGCAGGGCGCGGACTTCGAGAACCATCCCAATATCCAGTACACCGAATACATCTACGACATGGCGGACCGCATGGCGGCGGCCGACCTCATCGTGTGCCGCGCGGGTGCGGCGACGCTCGGCGAGCTGTGCATGCTCGGCCGTCCGGCGCTGCTCGTGCCGTCCCCCTTCGTCGCAGAGAACCATCAGGAGAAGAACGCACGCGCGCTCGAGTCGGCAGGCGGCTGCCGCGTGCTGCTCGAAAAGGACGCCACGCCGCAGAAGCTGTATGATGAGATCGGCGATATGCTGTCCGACCCGCTGCGGCTGCACGCGATGGGCGAGAACGCGACCGTGCTGGCGGCGCACGACGCGAGCGACAAGATCTACCGCGAGATCCTCCGGGCGATCGAAAACCACGGCAAGTAAGGCGGAACGCGCATGAATGAGAATAGAAAAGCGCCGGCGCCTCCGCGCAGAAAGCGACGGCGCCGGCCCGGAAAATTCAGACGCGCACTGCACGCCTTGAGCCGTGCGGTGCTGCTCCTGCTGCTGACAGCGGCGGCGATCGTGATGATGACCATCTTTTTCAAGGTGAACACGATCTCGGTCGAGGGCGCGGAAAAATACTCCGTCGAGGAGATCACGAACGCGCTCGACATCAGCAAGGGCGATAATCTCTATCTCTGGAACAAGATGAAGGTGCAGGAGCATCTGCTCGAAAAGCTGCCCTATCTCGACTCTGTGCGCATCCGCAGGCATCTGCCTGACGCGCTCGTGCTGACCGTGACCGAGTGCCATGCGGCGGCGGCGGTCAAGGCGGAGGACGGCTCGTACTACTACATCAGCAGCACGGGCAAGATTCTCGAGCAGAGCACCTCGGACGGCGGCCTTGCGGTCGTGACCGGTCTTGAGGGCGCACAGATGCAGACCGGCGAGGAGATCGCGCCGCAGACCGATGCGGCGGTGAGCGCCTATCTCGAGATCATGCAGGCGCTCGGTGAGCAGCAGATGACCGACGACCTTCAGTTCATCAATTTGCAGGAGCTGACCGATGTGCGCATCGGCTGCGGCGGACGCTTTGACCTGCGCATCGGCGCGGTGGACAGCGACCTGTCCTACCGCATTCGCTTCGCGCAGACGGTCATGTCCGAGCGGCTTTCTCCCTCGGACATCGGCAGGCTGTACTGGGACGATGAGGGCAGGATGCACTTTGTGCCCGAGACGGCCGAGGAGGTCGCGCGTTCGGGCAGCGTTTCGGGTGCGGCGGATGCGATGAACACCATCGCACAGAACCCGGACGGCGAAAACGGGCTGACCGATTCGCAGAAGAACAATGCGCAGACCTCGACGGACAGCTCGACCACGGACAGCAGCGATACCTCGGACAGCGCCGACACCTCGGACAGCACGGATACCTCGTCGGATGATACGACGTACTACGATGACAGCAGCTACGATGACAGCGGCGATTACTCATATGACGACAGCTATGACGATTCGTATGACGACTCGGACTATTCCGACGAGTCGGATTACAGCGAATAACGTATTTGTGCAAAAAAAGTCCGCCGGCACGCAAAAATGTGTGCAAACCGCCCTTGTCCGCCGGGAAAGGCGGCGAGGAACGGGAAAATGGACGGAAAACCGCAAGTTTTTTTTCACAGGTTCGCTATTTTCTGTTGCAAAATCGAGAAAATAGAGGTAGAATTATAACAATAGGGGCAGACTGTCCGCGCGGAGCGGCAGGGGCTGTCCGTCAAAGGCACGTTAAAAATTATCTGTACGATCTTTAACTATAAAACGGAGGATGTCAACAATGGGTTTTGAGTTTGAACAGGGCTTGGATAATGTAGTTAGTATCAAAGTCATCGGCGTCGGCGGCGGCGGCGGCAATGCGGTAAACCGCATGGTCGAGAGCGGCGTGCAGGGCGTTGAATTTATTTCGGTAAACACGGATATGCAGGCGCTGAACTTCTCTCAGGCCGGCACCAAGATCCAGATCGGCGAGAAGCTGACCAAGGGTCAGGGCGCAGGCGCGAACCCGGAGATCGGCCGCAAGGCTGCCGAGGAGAGCAAGGAGCAGATCGCAGCAGCGCTCGCAGGCACCAATATGGTATTCATCACCGCCGGCATGGGCGGCGGCACCGGCACCGGCGCAGCTCCGGTCGTTGCACAGATCGCCCGCGAGATGGGCATCCTGACCGTCGGCGTTGTTACCCGTCCGTTCGCGTTCGAGGGCAAGAAGCGCCTCGAGCAGGCTCTGGCCGGCATCGACGAGCTCAACAAGAACGTTGACTCTCTCGTTATTATTCCGAACGAGCGTCTGAAGTACGTCTCCGAGCAGAAGATCACCTTCAAGAACGCCTTCGAGATCGCAGACGGCGTTCTGCGTCAGGCAGTAGCCAACATCTCCGAGCTGATCACCGTTCCGGGCTTCATCAACCTGGACTTCGCGGACGTTACCTCGGTCATGAAGGACGCAGGCTACGCGCACATCGGCACCGGCCGCGCTGCTGGGAAAGACAAGGCAGCTGAGGCTGCACGCATGGCGATCTCCAGCCCGCTGCTCGAGACCTCGATCGACATGGCGCACGGCGTGATCGTTTCCGTCATCGGCTCGGACGACATCGGTCTGGACGAGGTCGAGACCGCAGCTACCATGGTTCAGCAGGCGGCTCATCCGGATGCACACATCATCTTCGGTGCGTTCATCGACGACACCATGGATGACGAGATCCGCGTCGTCGTTATCGCGACCGGCTTCGACAATATCCCGAACTCCGCGAAGATGGACATGGACGGCGCCGGCCTCCAGCGCAAGGCGGCTCCGGCACAGACCGGCTCCGGCCTGTTCTCGAATGCTTCCGCTGAGGCTGAGCAGAAGCCGGCAGCAAAGCCGCAGTCCTCGAACGACGTCGGCTCGGACGATGCAGCCTTCGACGTTCTGATGCGCATCTTCGACAAGGACCACCGCTAAAAACTGAATGTATTCAAAACAGCCCCTCGGGGCTGTTTTGGTCTGAGGATACAGGTTAAATCTCTGTAAAATGAGAGATGGCTGAATTCCCGTAAACCTGAGAGAGAAAGGAGAGTGATCGCTGTGAGTACGGACCCTGGAAGTAGGGAGAACAATCTAACTCGCGGCGGTGCTTTCCGATAAGACCGCCGAAGAAAGGCGGTTTTATTATATGGTTGAATTTTTCAAGACGATCGACGGCAGGATCACGGAGATCAACGAATTTTCTGAGGGCTGCTGGGTAAATATGGTACATCCCTCCTCGGACGAGCTGGCGCAGATCGCGAAGGCGGCCGAGGTAGAGGAGGAGTTCGTCCGTGCGGCGCTCGACCCGGAGGAAAGCTCGCGTGTCGACACCGAGGACGAGCAGCTGCTCATGATCGTCGACATCCCGATGGTCGAAAAGAGCTCGGTCGAGGACGGCGGTCAGCTGTTCAGCACCATCCCTATGGGTATCGTCGTGGCCAAGAGCGCGGTCATCACGGTCTGCCTCGAGGACAGCATCATCCTTCGCTCGATCGCGGAGGGCGCGGTCAAGGGCGTTCATACCGCGCTGCGCACGCGCTTTGTGTTCCAGATCCTGCTGCGCATCGCAGGCCGCTTCCTGAAAAACCTGCGCATGATCGAGCGCGACTTCACGCGCATCGAGAAGCGCCTGTACGACTCGCTCAAGAACGAGGAGCTGATTCAGCTGCTCGGCCTGAGTAAATCGCTCGTTTACTTCTCCTCCTCGCTCAAGGGCAACGAGGTCACGATGGAGAAAGTGCTCCGCGGCCGCGTGCTCAAGCTGTACGAGGATGACCGCGACATTCTGGAGGACGCGCTGATCGAGGTGCGTCAGGCGATCGAGATGGCGAACATCTACTCGAACATCATGGCGGGCACGATGGACGCCTATGCGTCGGTCGTTTCGAACAACCTCAACATCATCATGAAGGTTCTGACCATTCTGACCATCATCATGACCATCCCGAATATCGTGTTCGGCTTCTTCGGCATGAACATCGGAGAGGGAAATATACCGGGCGACTGGGTCTGGTGGATGCCGCTCGCGATTACCGTGATCGGCTGCTTCTTCGCGTGGTATATGCTCAAGAAAAAGAACCTCGACTGAATTTCTCCAAGAATAAAAGCACCCCCGGCGCAGAAAAAGACTGCGTGCCGGGGGTTTTCCATAAAACAGGTTTCAAGAAACAGATAATATGGCAGCTGCCGGACAAGGGTTGCTGACAAAAAGGGGTATGTGCCGTTAGGACACATATCCCTTTGTTTTTGCTGTTTTAACGGTTGATTATGACCGATTATTTGCCGTCACGCATCTTTCGGAGGGCGCTTGATGGGATTTGCCGCCCTACTTGAAAAGTGGGCTGGAACAGTCGCTTTGCCAAAGGAAAAGTGAGAGCTATGTACTATCCAGAGGATACTGCAAGGAAGATCAATTCTGATTCATTCCGAATGGTTCATAGGTCAGCAGCTTTTTCTTCCAGAGGGTCTCTGCATCAATGATTTGATTGTCCGGAAGTGCCTTGGACAAAACCTGCAACACTGTAAACTGCAAATCGTGGCAACTATGATTTGCAGACTTCAAGTGACTGATCATTCCCTTGTTGTTTCCGTGACCGCCCGTAGCGACATAGACCGACCAACGACCCAGCAGGCCGTCATAGCCATAGGTCGAGCCAACATATCTGTTCCCCGTCTTGGTGTCCACAATCAGATAGACCGCGTTGACCGCAGCCATGGCCGCTTGCCACAGCTCATAGTCCGTATCGTTTTCGACGACTTCTTTTAGTTCATCAAAGGATAAAATAAGGTTTTCGAATCCCACAAAAGGCTTCTGGTTCTTTGACTCATTTGCCACGATGGGCTTTTCGGTGGTGGCTTTTTGATGCCACATCCGAGCTGACCCGCCCCAGTCAATCACCAGCTTTCCCTCGTACTCTTTCAGCAAATCCACATATTGCAAATCAAAAAACGCCATTTCGCCACGGTATTCCATGGCTTCACAGTCAGGTAATCCGGCAGGACATACATCCGGTGTATCAGGCACAGAACCATTGACACGATAACAAGAGTGCAGTCTCGCGTATGTACCGCCATCGCTGATGAATGTGATCCAGTAGGAATATCCTTTGCTGAACCCGTCTTTTTGGTGCTGTGTGTATTCATGCGCCATACCGGCTTTATAACATTCTCTGAAACGCTCGTCAGATAATGCATGACGGATCAGCTTGACATCCTTCGGGTCAAGCCCGACATTTTTTAACGCATCGGAAAAGTTCAGAATCGCCACGGAAGTCCCTCCTCAAGTTGCTCTCTATTTCAAATTCTACCACATATTTTTTCGTTGTAAAGCGTGCCTTCCCACTCATGCAGAATCTCCGCCAGCTCCGGGGTCAGACGTTTGCGGCACTCCTGCTGCAGTTCCTCCGGCACGCCGTAGAAAGCCTCAGCGATGCTGCCGGTGATGGCAGCAAGGGTGTCGCTGTCACCGCCGAGGGATACCGCCGTGCGCAGCGCGTCTTCAAAATTTGCGCTTTCCAGAAATGCAATAATAGCCTGCGGCACGGTTTCCTGGCAGCTCTCCACATGGTGATAGGTAGGGCGAATCTCATTGCAGCTGCGACTGAGATCGTAGCCAAACTCGCACTCCACATACGCCTTGATTTCCGCTTTTCCGTGACCTGTGCGAGCGAGAAAGATCGCCGCCGCAGCAGCCTGCGCGCCCTTGATGCCCTCGGGGTGGTTGTGACTTACTTCGGCGGTGAGCCGCGCCAGACGAAGCGCCTCCGCCATGTCTGTTGCCAGCCATGCGGCAGACGACACCCGCATGGCGCTGCCGTTGCCGTAGCTCTGGTAGGGCTGCGGGTCATCCTCATAGAGCCAGCCGCCAAAATGGATGCCATAGCCCCGGTCAGGGTAGGCGCGGCCCAGTCGCTGCATCTCCCGCACCAGTGCTGTTTTGATGGCGGCATCGTTTTGCCCGCGAGTGCTGAGCAACGCCTTCGCCACCGCCAGCGTCATCACCGTGTCGTCGGTGAAGTCGGAACGGCGGCTGAACAGCGGAAAATCCTTGGCCTTGTAGTTGTTGCAGTCGAACTCGTAGGGGCTGCCCACGATGTCACCCAAAATCGCTCCGTACATATTTCTTACCTCCCTCTTTTCTGCACGTCCTCGTCGATGCGGCGCTTCCAGTCGGCGCTGAGGGGCCGGGCGGCGCGGACGCTGCACACGGCCTCACTGATGACCTCGTAGTTCAGCGCCGTGCCAGCCTCGTCACACTTGTAGTTCACCGCACGGTCAGCGCCGATACCGAAGCGCGCCGCCTCCTTGGCTGCGTCGATGTTTGCGCCGAGGAACAGGAATTCCCAGCCATATCGCTCCTTCTGCCGCTCGATCATGCGGCGCACTCGCTCATAATCGTAGCGGCGGCTGGCGTTTTCGTAGCCGTCGGTGGTGATGATGAACATCGTCTTTTCCGGCACATCCTCCCGGCGGGCGTACTTGTGGATGTTGCCGATGTGGTGGATGGCGCCGCCTACGGCGTCCAGCAGCGCCGTGCAGCCGCGGGTGAAGTACTCCTCCTCCGTCAGGGGCGGCACCTCACTCAGCGGCAGGCGGTCATGGATGACCGTGCTGTCGTTGGCGAAGAGCACCGTGGAGACCAGCGCCTCCCCCTCCTCCTTCTTCTGCTTGGCGAGCATGGAGTTGAAGCCGCCGATGGTGTCCGTTTCCAGTCCCGACATAGAGCCGCTGCGATCCAAAATAAAAACCAATTCCGTCATAAAAAAAGCCCTCCTTCATTTGATTACGCTCATATTGTAGCGCATCCGAAGGAGGGTTTGGTCGCCTGTGGGGCGACATTTATGTTACATTTCACAGCTTCCCCAGCCGCTCCAATCGGGACTCGATCGCGCCGGAGGTGCGGCCAAAGTGCGTACAGAGGTCTTTCTTTTTCATACCGCCGTCGAACAAGCGGCATAGTTCATCGTCCAGTTCCTCCGTCCAAGGTTTTCCGTTGTTTTCGGGCAGCGGTTTTTTCCATCTGCGGGATAGTTCCTCTACGGCGCAGTGCAGCGCCCGCACGATCTCTCCTTCGTTATAAAAGCATATTTTTCCTCACGCTCCCAGCAGGCTCTGGTCGAACGCGAACAACGCCTCGTTGATCTTGAAAATGTCATAGTCCCGCTGCATGATGAAATACTCGATGATGATGTCAAACTTGCTGCTGGGGCTGAGGGCGTAGCCCGCGCGGGCGATGAGGTCGCGGGTCTCCGGCAGGCTCAGCTCCAGCGCGATGGCGAAGGCCACCGCCGTGGGCTTGGAGGGCTTATAGTCCGGGTTGTTGCGGATTTTCGAGAACAGTCTGCGATCTACATTCGCCTTCCTGTAGATCTCGGCGTCCTTTTTTCCGCTGCGGTCGATGAGCTTTAAAAGCGTCTCCGAAAAACCGGCGTCCAGATGCGCAAGCGCCTCGTCCAGCCCGCCCACCGCCATAGGTGCGTCCTTGCAGGCGGTCAGCGCGCGGCTTTCGACGACGCCTATCCGGCGCATCCGCTCCCGGCGGGGATCGGTATGGGCATCCACATAGTGGTCGTCGATGTAGGCGGCGATGTCTGCGAACAGCTTATTGCCGGTCGCATACGCCGCGCGGTCGAAAATGACGATGTACGCCGTCATGTCGTTTTCCGCGAGAAATTCGCTGATGGTGTCCACCGCTACGCGGAGCGCCTGATCCTTGGGGTAGCCGAAGATGCCGGAGGAGATCAGCGGAAATGCCACCGTCTCGCAGCCGTGCTCCTTTGCCAGCGCAAGACTCGTCCGGTAGCAGGAGGCGAGCTGTTCCCGCTCGCCGCACCTGCCGCCGTTCCACACGGGGCCGACGGTGTGGATCACATATTTGCACGGCAATCGGTATGCGCCGGTGATCCTGGCGTTGCCGGTCCGGCAGCCGCCCAGCGTCCGGCACTCTTGTAGAAGCTCCGGCCCGGCCGCGCGGTGGATGCAGCCGTCCACGCCGCCTCCACCCAGCAGGGATTCCTTCGCCGCGTTGACGATGGCGTCTACGCTCATTTTTGTAATGTCGTTTCGAACGATGATAAGGGGCATGATACTCACCTCTGTAAATTTATTGTAGCATAACAAAAACGGTTCCACAATGACTAAATCATTTCAAGTGCTCTTCTCTAAGGGCTTGGGACTATCTAAAAATACAAAAATGCGCGTCTCGGCTGCGTTGGTTTCCTGCCGGAGAGCATCATTGCCGAACTGTTCACTCATGCAGCAAAAAGCAGAACAGCGTGACTTCCGCCACGCTGTTCTCTCTAAACGTTATAAACCTGTCTTATGCGCTGCTGCGCGCCGGGGGTGCTTTTTATGTTTATGGTTCCTCGCCCTCGATGGGATGGGGGCGGCCGGCGGCGTAGAGCTGGCGGCGGATCGCCGCGAACATACGCTCGGCCATGTCGAGATAGCGCCGGATCTCGACCTCGTTGATCTCAAACGGCAGGTCGGTGGGGTAGCGCGTTTCGATGTACAGATCGTTGAGCGCCGCGCTCTCATCGAGGTACTCCGAGAATCCGTCCGGGTCGAGTCGAATGGCCTGACGGCACAGGTAGGTCAGGTTGTGACCGTCGAAGTGCTTGCCGGTGCGGTAGAGCAGGTAGCCTTTGAGCGCTTTTTCGATGGCCTGCTGACAGTGGAAGGCGATATTGTAGGCGTCGCCTCCGTAGGTCAGCAGCAGGCGTGCGCATTGCAGGTCGCACAGCGCCTTGTCGAGCCATTTGTAGTAAAAATGACTGTCTGAGCCGCCTTTACGCCGTCTGGTCATAGATTACCCTGCCTTTCCGGGCGATCCATGCGGCATACGAGGTCTTGTCCGAAATCAGATCGTCCCATTCACCGATCGTGTAAACGCTTAAGCTGACCGGCACATCGACCGTGATCGCCAGATGCAGGTGGGTGCGCACCGCGCGGGCGTCCGCATCATCGGAAAGGATGACGCAAAGGCTGAACGCCTTGAGCTTGTCGGTCGCCATGGTGCGCTTTTCCGCATAGAGAATGACTTTCCGGGGTGTGCACGCCGTGAGGATGTCGCGCACAGCCTGTTCGATGATCTCTGTCATTTAGGCTTCCTCCTTTTGCGGCAGGGGAGAGAGCGAGGCGAGCGCCTCGAAGTGAGGCCGGCCCTCTGCTTCGCCGCGGATATAGCGCGCGCCGTCCACGGTGCCGCAGAGCAGCGACACCTGCTCGCCGAAGGCGGTCTCGGCGGTGTAATTGACCTGAAGCGAGGACACGAAGCCCGGCTGCTTCTGAAGGTCAAGCGCATCTGAGATCAGCTCGACGACACGCACATTGTTGACATGGTTGTTGATGTCGAGGTCGGAATACTGAACGGGGTGGATATGATGCAGCCGCACGTTGTCGCACGACAGCTTGGGCAGCGGGGCGAACAGCTCGCCGCTCGTGCACGACAGGCAGCCCTGCGCGGCCGGGAGCGCGGTCGGACGCAGAATGCGGTGGGTCGACGGCTCGAGCGTGACCCACATGGACTGCGCCTCGCCCACCTGCACGTCGTCGATGTAGAATGCGAAGCAGCGGTACCAGCTCGGTCCCTTGAAGCCGGGACACCAGGTCTCGCAGCGCACGCGCTCATACGGCAGCAGCGGCCGCGTGAGTGTGGCCTTGATGCGCGAGAGCACCCAGACCACGCCGAGCGCCGCCGGGCCGAGGCCGAGAGCCTCCGCGTGCACGGTGGCGGCGTCCTGCATCATGCTCCAGAGAAAGGACGGCTTTGCGACGCCGCGGTTGTCGATGTGGCTGTAGCTGATCTCATATTCACGGGAAAGAAGCTCGACCATGGGAAACACCTCCGAAAAATCAGGCGAAAAGACTTGCGATGAGTGTCGAGAGCATGTTCAGCAGAGTAACCTGCTGCTGGGTGCGGCCGTCCGGCTCGTTCGTGCCCGGGGGCGTGGGATGCTCGGCATCCTTTGCCTTGTAGTGCGCGGTCAGCATGGCCGGGCAGCCGGCCACGCGCTCGAGCGAGGCATAGCTGAAATAGACCTCGCCCTGAATGTCGATGCTGTCGTCGAGCAGCGCGAGCTGACGCTCGAGCTCGGCCGTGCCGTACCAGATATCGCCCTCCTGCGCTTCAGCCGAGCGGTACGCGCCGAGACCGATATAGAGCGCAACGTCGCTCGTCGAGACCGCCTTCTGCCACCAGTGCACGAGCGTTTCGAAGTCGGCGGCCTTGTAGCCGATCGCCCAGTAAAGCTGCGGACAGATGTAATCGACCGTGCCGCGGCGGATCCATTCGAGCGAGTCGCAGTACAGCTCGCTGTAGGAGGACTGGCCGTGGGTGTTGCTGCCGCGGGGGTTCTCGGACTTGTTCGCCCAGATACCGGCCGGGCTGACGCCGAAGGAGAGCTCGGGGTCGAGTGTGTGCAGCGTCTCATCGAGCGAAGCGATGAGCGTGTTCACGTTGTCGCGGCGCCAGTTGTCGATACTGCTGAAGTCCGCGCCGTAGCGTGCGAAGGTCTCTGCATCATTGAAATCCGTGCCGGGATAGAAGTAGTCGTCGAGATGGATGCCGTCCACATCATAATTGCGGACGATCTCGGCCGCGCCGTCCATGACGAGCTGCTGTACCGCCGGGAGACCGGGGTTGAAGTAGTAGTTGCCGTCGTATTCAACCACCCATTCAGGATGCTGACGCGCCGGGCTGCTCTCGGGCAGGGCGTCAAGCTCCTCCCTGCCGTTTCGCGTGATGCGGTAGGGATTGATCCAGGCGTGCAGCTGAAGACCGCGCTTGTGCGCGCCCTCGACCCAGTACGCGAGCACATCGAAGTCCCCGTCGGGCGAAGCGCCGCAGGTGCCGCTGACGTAGCGGCTCTGGGGGAAAAGGCCGGACCGGTAGAGCGCATCCGCCGAGGGACGCACCTGAAGAAAGACCGTGTTCAGGTCCATCGCCGCGATGTTGTCGAGCATGGTGTCCGCCTCGGCGGCGAGCGCCTGCGCGGTCATGCCGGCAGAGGACGGATAGTCGATGTTCGCTACGCTTGCGACCCAGACGCCGCGCATATTGTCCTGTGCGGTCTGCGCCGCGCCGGCAAACGGCACGAGCATGGCGAGCACAAGTAAAACCGAAAGTATACGTCGCTTGAGCATATTGTTCTCCTTTATATTTATCTGTATAGCATGCTTCTCTGGGTACATTATAGCACAGGGCAGACAAAAAAGCGAGGGGAAGAGAGGAATGGAAAAGCGTGTTTCCGCCCCGGCGCACGCGACGGAAATCCGTGCGTTTCGGCAGGAAAATGACCGGGTTTATGCAAACAAAATGCACAGCGCACGAAAACTTCAATTATTCAGGAAGATTCCAGGGAAAATAAAGAAAAGTTAGGCAAAATGTAAACAATGTAATGAAATACGCGAATGAAAACTCTGATAAAAATAAACAGTATTTTGGCGGAGTTTTTGTGCGAAGAGTGAAAAATGTTTAATTCGTACAAAAATATGTTGCATAATACGGCAATAGTGCTATGATAATACGAGGGAAAAACCAGAGGGTTTATATTCAGAGAGAAGGAGACGTGGCCTGCCATGTTACGATTTTTGGAGAATATGCAGTTTGCGCTGTTTGTTTTCTTCACCGCAGCATATGCGTATCAGATCGTCTACCTGTTCGTCGGTCTCATCGGCAAAGGCAGGGGCGGCAGAGAGGACGCGAAGCTGCATCGCTATGCGGCGGTCGTTGCGGCTCGAAACGAGTCGGCGGTCATCGCAAACCTTATCCGCACATTAAAGGAGCAGAACTATCCGTCAGAGCTGCTCGATATATACGTCATCGCGGATAACTGTACGGACAATACTGCCCAGATCTCGCGGAAGGCGGGCGCTTATGTCTACGAGCGCTTTAACAAGGTGCAGGTCGGCAAGGGCTACGCGCTCGAGTACCTGTTCCGCCATATCTTCGAGGACAAGGGCGAGACGGCCTACGACGGCTTTTTCGTGTTCGACGCGGACAACATCGTAGACAGGGACTTCGTCCGCGAGATGAACAAGATGTTCGACACCGGTGAGTACACCGCGCTGACGAGCTATCGCAACTCGCAGAATTTCTGTGCGAACTGGATCAGCGCAGGCTATGCGCTGTGGTTCCTGCGCGAGTCGCGCTTCCTCAACCGTCCGCGCACGCAGCTCGGCGTGAACTGCGCGGTCTCGGGCACCGGTTTTCTGGTCTCGGCGCAGGCTGTTCGCGAGGATGCCGGCTGGCCGTACCATCTGCTGACCGAGGACATCGAATTCTCCATCGCCTGCGCTACGCGCGGCCGCCGTATCGGCTACTGCGGCAAGGCAGTCATCTACGACGAGCAGCCGGAGAAGTTCAAGCAGTCCTGGGACCAGCGTCTGCGCTGGAGCAAGGGCTTCTATCAGGTCGACGCGAAGTATACTGGCTCTCTGCTGCGCGGCTGCACGCGCGGCGGCCGCGATGGTATGTCCTGCTACGACATGCTGATGACGGTCGCGCCCTGCAACCTGTTCACCATCGCGGTGCTCGCGCTGTCGATCATCGTATGCGCGGTGAGCCTAACGCAGCCGGCGTTCATTACATACCGCGCGATGCGTGTTCTGGGCCGCATTTTCTGGCTGACCCTGCGCGGCATCACGGCAAGCCTGTTCCTGTTCGGCGCGGTCACGATGGCGGCCGAATGGAAGCGCATCGCAGGCCCGGTGCACAAGAAGATCCTCTATACCTTCACGTTCCCGTTCTTCATGCTGACCTACGTTCCGATCTCGGTCGCGGCGCTCGTCGGCAAGGTCGAGTGGCGTCCGATCCGCCACGGCATCGCCTCGTCCAACTCCTCCATCGAGAGCTGAAAACCAGAATGAATATGCACAAACCGCCGGATGCAGCTGTATCCGGCGGTTTTCTGTTGACAGAGGGCGAAAAACTCTGTATAGTGGATGTTACATGGACAGAATGGATGTGTTTTTGAATGCAGAAAAAGGTACTTGCGCTGCATGATCTATCCGGCTTCGGGCGCTCGTCGCTCGTGCCGATCATATCGGTGCTGTCGGCGTTCGGCCATCAGTGCGTCCCGCTGCCGACGGCGGTCTTTTCCACGCACATGGCGATACCGGGCTGGGTCAAGAGCGACCTGACCGGGGAGATGCACCCGACCATCGACCAGTACGACCGTCTCGGTCTGCGGTTCGAGGCGGTGTATGCCGGCTTTCTCGGCTCGGCCTCTCAGATCGACAGCGTGCGCGAGGCGGCCGAGCGCCTCAAGGCGGAGAACGGCCTGACGCTCATCGACCCGGTCATGGGCGACAACGGCGAGGTGTACAGCAGCTACACGCCCGAAATGTGCACGCGGATGCGCGAGCTCTGCGCAATCGCGGACCTCATCACCCCGAATACCACCGAGGCGGCGATCCTGCTCGGCCGCGACCCGGCGTCCGCGCCGCAGTCCGAGCGCGAGGCGGAGGAGTGGATGCGCGCGCTCTATGAGGAGTACGGCGCGTCGGTCGTGCTGACCGGTCTGGACTACGAGCCGGGACGGGTCGGCTCGGGCTGTCTGGAAAACGGTGAGCTGACGATCAGCCTGCATGAGCGCATCGACTGCTATTATCCGGGAACAGGCGACGTGTTCGCCGCGGTCATGCTCGGCGCGCTGCTGGGCGGCGCAAAGCTGCGCGATGCCTGCGTCAAGGCCGGTGAGTTCGTGCGCGACACCATCGCCTACACCGCGCAGCAGGGGACTGACCCGAATTTCGGCGTGCAGTTTGAAAAGCTGCTGCCGCAGCTGTGGAATAAGTAAAAAAACCTGTGCACCGCGAAAAAACGGCTTGCACAGGTTCTTTTTGTGTTTATTTTCGCAGGAACTCCGGCAGACGGCGGCGTGCCTCGACGCGGTAGATGCGCGAACCCTCCGAGGAGAATTTCTCCTCATACTCGGTCATGACGTTGCCCTCGAAGTCCGAATTGTGCAGGTCGAGTGAGATATTCTGGAGCAGCCAGCCGAACTGGCAGATCTCCTGAAGGCTCCACTCGAAAAAGCGCTGATTGTCGGTCTTGAAGCACAGGTCGCCCTGCTGCCGCAGGATCTCATCATAGACCTCCAGATACGCGCGCCAGGTCAGACGGCGCTTGCGCTGGCGGTTGGGCGGCCACGGATCGGAGAAGTTCAGATAGATGCGGTCGACCTCGGCCGGAGCGAATACCTCGCGCAGCTCGGCCGCGTCGAAGGATACGAAGCGCAGATTGGGGAGCGGATGCTCCTCGCAGCGCTCGGCCGCCATGATGAGCGCGCCCTCCTCGCGCTCGACCGCGATAAAGTTTACGTCCGGGTGAAGCTCTGCCATGCCGATGGCGAAGCGGCCCTTGCCGCAGCCGATCTCGAGGTGCAGCGGATTGTCGTTGCCGAACAGCGCACGCCACTTGCCGCGCAGCTGCTTCGGCTCAAAGACCATGACGTCCGCACAGGCGGCAAAGCGAACGTCCAGATTTTTCTTCTTGCGCATTCTCATGCGTGATATATTCCCCTTTATACAGCGTATTTTGGTTCGGTGATTCCAACACTTTATTATAGCACAGACAGACAGCAGAGCACAATATAAAATGCGGAATTTGTTCGAAAACTGTATAAATATGAGTAAAATGCACTTTGGTGTTGGGAAACTCGTGCAGTTGTGCTATAATGATAGTAGTTCGGTGCACAGTATATACGGCAACACCGCACAATGAAATCGCTTTTGTTCCACTATGCGGCATTGCCTTAAAAAGCGGCGCACGGAATTGCTTCTGAGACAAAGGGGAGATAAATATGTTCAAACGTTCCAGCGGCGTGCTCGCGCACGTGACCTCGCTGCCCTCGCCGCACGGCGTAGGCACGATGGGCAGGACGGCCTGCGAATTCATCGACTTCCTCGCGGACGCGCACCAGACCTACTGGCAGGTGCTGCCGCTCGGTCATACCGGCTTCGGCGACTCGCCGTACCAGTGCTTCTCTGCGGCGGCAGGCAACCCGTATCTCATCGACATGGATCTGCTCGCAGAGTACGGTCTGCTGACGGCGGATGAGGTGCGCTCCGGCGACTTTACCGCTTCGCCCGATGCGGCGGACTTCGAGCAGCTCGCCGATACGCGCTGGCCGCTGTTCCGCAAGGCGTATTCGCGCGTCACGCCCGAGATGAAGGCAGCTATCGCGGACTTCACCGAGGAGAACCGCGAATGGCTGCCCGATTACGCGCTGTTCATGGCGCTCAAGGAGGAGAAATATCACCACGCGCCGGTCTATATGTGGCCGGAGAAGGACGTCCGCGACCGCAAGCCGGAGGCGCTCGCAAGAGTGACCGAGGAGCTGCGCGGCGAGATCGACTTCCGCATTTTCCTCCAGTATATCTTCTTCAGACAGTGGAACGCGCTGCGTGCGCACGCAAAGGAGAAGGGCATCCAGATCATCGGCGACATCCCGATCTATGTTTCCGCCGACTCGTCCGACGTCTGGACGCATCCCGAACTGTTCAAGCTGAAGCCTGACCTCAGCCCCAAGCTCGTTGCCGGCGTGCCGCCCGACTACTATTCCGCGACCGGCCAGCTCTGGGGCAATCCGGTCTATAACTGGGCGGCGCACAAAAAGACCGGCTACGCCTGGTGGATCTGGCGCATGAAGAGCAATATGGCGCTGTTCGACGTCGTCCGCCTCGACCATTTCCGCGGCTTCGCGGCCTACTGGGAGGTCGACGCGGCCGAGGACACCGCCGTGGACGGCAAGTGGCGCAAAGGCCCGGGCATGGAGCTGTTCCGCGCCATCGAGAAGGCGCTCGGCCCCATTCCGCTCATCGCGGAGGATCTGGGCGTGCAGACCGACGAGGTGCGCGAGCTGCTGAGCGCGAGCGGCTTCCCGGGTATGCGCGTGCTCATCTTCGGCTTCACCCCGGACTATGACAACGAGCATCTGCCGCATAACTATCTGCCGAACAGCATCGTCTACACCTCGACCCACGACTCGCAGACCGTCTGCGAGCAGATCATGGACATCTGCACCGAGCCGGAGAAGCAGTTCGCCTACCGCTATCTGCGCACCTCGCACGCGGAGGCAATGGGCTGGAGCGCGATCAAGTGCGTCTGGGCATCCCCGGCGCATATCGCCATGACGACGCTTCAGGACCTGCTGTCGCTCGGCGCGGACGCGCGCATGAACACCCCGGCGACCATCGGCGGCAAGAACTGGCGCTGGCGCGTGCGTGCAGAGGCGCTCAACCCGACCGTAGCCACGCTTCTCGGCGACATCACGAAAACCTATATGCGCGGATAACGCATACCCCGGACACAGACAGGAAGAGGACAGCAAAGACAATGAAGATGAAAACTGCGATTTTTGATTTGGACGGCACGCTGCTCAACACGTTGGGCGACCTGTGCGACAGCGTCAACTGCGCTATCGTTCCGCGCGGCTTTCCGGCCGTAGACGAGGAGCTGACGCGGCAGCGCGTAGGCAACGGCGTGCGCCGTCTGGTGGAGCGCTGCATCCCTGAGGAAAAGCGCACCGAAGCGATGATCGACGAATGCCTCGACGATTTCCGCACGGCATACAACGAGCGCATGATGAACCGCACGCAGCCGTATGACGGCATCGTCGATATGCTGAAAAAGCTGCGCGAGCAGGGCGTCTCGATCGGCGTTATGTCGAACAAGTACGACTTCGCTGCAAAGGCCCTCGTGCGCCACTATTTCGGTGATCTCGTGCAGCTGACGCTGGGCGAGCGGCCGGGCATTCCGCGCAAGCCGGACCCGGCGAGCACGCTCGAGCTGATGCACGAGCTGGGCGGCGTGCCGGAGACCACGCTCTATATCGGAGACAGCTCGACCGATATGCAGACCGCCTGCAACGCCGGTCTGATGGCAATCGGCGTCATGTGGGGCTTCCGCAGTCCGGAGGAGCTGGAGGAGACCGGTGCATCCGCGCTCGTCGCGGCGCCTGCGGAGCTGCTCCCGCTCTTCGAGCGCGGTCTGCTGAACGTGGATGCACTCACGCGGGCGTTCACCTCGCGCGGCTTCGCGTTCTCGTACTTCCCGACGGCGAATGAGGCAGCGCGCTACATCGCGTCTGCGTGCGCGGGAAAGAGCGTGTCGCTCGGCGGCTCGATGACCTTTCAGGAGATGGGCTTCCCGGAGGCGTTCGCGGACAGCACGGAGGTGCACTGGCACTGGGTCACGAAGGGCGAATATTACCAGACGCCGGATATTTATCTCACGAGCGCGAATGCGTTGAGCGAGAGCGGCGAGGCCGTCAATATCGACGGCACCTGCAACCGCGTGGCAGGGACGCTGTACGGCCCGAAGCAGTGTATGTTCGTGTGCGGCATCAACAAGCTGTGTCCGGATCTCGCGAGTGCGGTCGAGCGGGCGCGCAATGTCGCCGCGCCGAAGAACGCGCAGCGTCTCGGCACGAGAACGCCCTGCGCGGCGGACGGCAAATGCCACGACTGCAAGAGCCCGGCGCGCATCTGCCGTGCGCTGGTGGTGCATATGGGTGCGCCGAAGGGGTTCGAGAAATGCGAGATCGTCCTGGTGGGCGAGTCGCTCGGCTATTAAGGCAACACCGCGCCTTGTCAGTACACAGAATTTACTCGTAAGTCGCTCTTGTCCAATGATGCAGTATTTCCTTAAGACGGCATGATGGAACGGGGACAGGGAAGAGCCTGTCCCCGGCCTGTCGAAAAAAGTTTTGGAGAAACTGAAAAAATATGTTGACAACAGGCGAAAAGGTTGATATAATAAATATCGTTCTGATGCGGTGTGCATCGAACGGGAAAGCGAATATGCGGCTGTAGCTCATCTGGTAGAGCGCCACCTTGCCAAGGTGGAGGTAGCGAGTTCGAGCCTCGTCAGCCGCTCCACTTTCTCAAAAATCACATATCGGTATGCGGCTGTAGCTCATCTGGTAGAGCGCCACCTTGCCAAGGTGGAGGTAGCGAGTTCGAGCCTCGTCAGCCGCTCCAAAGAAAAAGCATCGACTTTGAGTCGGTGCTTTTGTTTTATCCGAAGGGATGATTGCTGCCGACGGGCAGGAGAACGCCGTATCCACGGCGGGGGGAGTGCCGCCGTCTGGCGGCGGAGACAAGAGGGGACAGGGCACCGATGGTTCCCTTTCCCCTCTTGACACCCCAGACCCTCCTTTAAGCTGCTCAGCGAAGCATTCGCGGCTAAACGGGGGTTACGGGGGCTCGGTTCCGGGCGTCGGGCAGATTTTGGGATGCTGTTATGCCCTGAATTTACTTTGCGTAAACCGCCGCGCATAACAGTGCGCGGCCAGACGGTGCAGGGCGGCAGCGTTCTGCTGCGAAAAGCTCCGCTTCGATCAAGGATGTGCCCTTGGAGCAGCAAACGCCCCTGTGGGCTCCTCGCTTTTAGACGCGCGACCGAAGGGAGTCGCGTCCAAAGGAAAGGTTGGGGAGTCAAGAGGGGCAGGGAAACCTTGGTGTCCCTGCCCCTTTTGCCCCCGCCGCCGGGCGGCGGCACTCCCACGCCATGTCATGGCGAATAACCACCGGCCCGGGAGGGCCATTCTCGCCTCCAGCGGCAAGCCGCTGTATCGGCGGAACCGCTTTCCCTCTGCTGAGGGGAAAAAAGAGAAAGACCGACGGCATCGTCAGCCGAACAGCTTTTGCAAAACCTGGCCGGCGGTCATGCTCCGAATACCCTCGGGGTCGCGGAGGACGCTCCAGCGGAACAGGCCGCTGTTCGAGTTCGTGCCCGGCACGGTATAGAGAGTGTGCGGCCGGCTCACAGCCTCGTAGCGCCGACTCCAGACGGGAAACTGCGACATATAGCGCCTTGCGAGGTCGAGCGCTTCGCAGCGCGGTCTGCTGTCGCGCGCCGGAATGGCGCTCAGCTGCACGCCGCCGCCCGGACAGCCTGTTCTGCGGCTCGGCGTCGGGCTGGAATGCGCGATGACAAGGCTTTCGTCGCGGCACACGCCGACACACAGCCAGATGTGCCCCTCCATGCTGAACAGGTCGCCGGGGAGAAAGCGGCAGGGCGGACGGACGAGCCGTCCGAGACCGCGTGCGGCGAGCGCACCTGCCATTTCGGTCGAGGGATAGACATAGCTCTCGAGGCCGCTTTTGCGGTGCAGCGCGGCGTAAATTACCCAGCCGAGGTATCCCGAGCAGTCCAGACCGGCGCCGTGCCACGGATTGCATCCGCTGCCGCGGAAACGGCGGTAATCATAGCCTTCGTCCTGCGAGAGGAAAAAGGTTTTCCATGCAGGAGAGGGGAACGGCGTGACGGCTTCGCGCCCGGCGCCGGTGTCGTCGAGGTTCCAGCCGCCGCCGTAGACGTAAAGCGTGGTCCCGAGCGGCTGCATGGCGGCGCACAGCAGGCTGAACAGAGTGCGCTCGCCTGGCGGCGTGCAGTGCGGCCGCATAGAGCCGCCACAGCAGCTTTGTGAACGGTCGACGGAAACAGACAGGGGAGAACGGACGGAGGCCGTCTGTGGCGTCTCAGACGGAAAACGGGGAACTGCGGACACGGGACATCACCTCGTATCAGCATATGCGAGGGCAAAAAGAAAAAGCTCTGTAAAATACAGAGCTTTTTGCTGTCTCTTAGAGAGCTGCCTTAGCCTTCTCAGCCAGTGCAGTGAAAGCAGCCATGTCGTTAACTGCGAGGTCAGCGAGCATCTTGCGGTTCAGGTCGATGCCAGCCTTCTTCAGACCGTTCATGAAACGGCTGTAGTTGATGTCGCAGGACTTGCATGCTGCGGAGATGCGGGTGATCCACAGACGGCGGAAGTCACGCTTCTTGTGCTTACGGCCGATGTAAGCGTACTTCAGGCTCTTCATTACAGCCTGGTTAGCTACGCGGAAGTGGGTGGACTTAGAACCCCAGTAGCCCTTGGCACGCTTCAGGATCTTTTTTCTTCTCTTGCGCGTCATCATTGCGCCCTTAACTCTTGCCATTGTGTTTGCCTCCTATATGAAAGATGTTGTGTTCGAAATTACTTGTACGGCAGCAGACGCTTGAGCTGTGCTACGTTGGTAGCGTCAGCGAAGCCTTCCTTGCGCAGGTGGCGCTTCAGCTTCGTGGTCTTGCCGTGGCCGTTGAGCAGGTGACGCTTGCCAACATGGCCGCGCTTGAACTTACCGTTCTTGGTAACGGAAAATCTCTTTTTTGCACCGCTGTGCGTTTTGATCTTAGGCATTAGGGTTGCTCCTCTCTGAATTGGCGCGGATGATATTCACGCGCTTTTGGGTTTACTTGTCTTTTGCCGGGGCCAGAAACATAAGCATCTGGCGGCCTTCGAGCTTGGGCTGCTTTTCCACCGTGCTGCATTCCGAGCACAGCTCCGCAAAGCGATGGAGCAGGTCCTGACCAAGCGACGAATGTGTGACCTCACGGCCGCGGAAACGGACCGAAACCTTGACCTTGTCTCCGTCCTTGAGGAAACGGCAGGCGTTCTTGACCTTGGTATTCAGGTCGCCAATGTCGATATTAGGCGTCAGGCGAATCTCTTTGATTTCCACGACACGCTGATTCTTACGGGCTTCCTTCTCGCGCTTGGCCTGCTCGAAACGGAATTTGCCGTAATCCATGATTTTGCATACCGGCGGCTTTGCCTGCGGTGCGATCTTGACCAGGTCCATGCCCTTTTCTACGGCAATCTCCTGCGCCTTCTGGATGGCTACGATGCCGAGCTGTTCGCCGTCGTTGCTGATCAGACGGACTTCCTTGTCGCGGATCTCTTCATTGATCTGATGTTCCATGCTGCTGATTGGTGAGCACCTCCAAACGATTAACGGGTTTTTTTTAGATAAAGAAAAAGGACCAGCGCACAGGCCGTTCCTCATCATAATGCGCGAAACCGGGGTTTCGTGAATTATTGACCCGTTCGCGTAGCTGCGGGTGAGGACTGTGCCTTCTTCCTTGTTACCTGAGATATAATAACAGATAGAAAAGAAAAAGTCAAGGCTTTAATTCCTTTTTTTTCGTGGTATCATATAAATATATCAGAAGCATAGGATAACAGTAGCCGAAATGAATAAAAGGACTTTACAAATCGGGCAATGTTTGGTATGCTATTGACAAAGGAAAAGCGAACTCCGGAAAAAGGGCGCGTTTCCGTTAATTTGAAGCACAGGAGGTGCCGCATCCATGAGTGAGGAATACGGCAACGATTTTGTAACGCTCATCGACGAGGACGGCAACGAGGTCGAGTTTGAGCATATTGACACGGTAGAGTACGAAGGCGTTACCTATCTGGCGTTTATCCCGGCGGAGCTGTCCGTTGAGGAGGACGCGGAGGTCGTCATCATGCAGGTCGTGACCGACGAGAACGGCGAGGAGCTGCTTGAGGGCGTAGAGGACGATGACATTGCAGACGCAGTGTTCAACATCGTCATGGAGCGTGCAGAGGCAGAGGACGAGGAGTAATCCCCGCCCGGCACAATCTGTACGCGGCAGTATCGCGATAAACCGGCTTGCCGGTTGATCGGTCCTGCCCTGTTCGACAGCGGCCCTTTTTTAACCCACATTTTTAGTACGGGATTTCGGAAAGTTTTGATGCTGAGCAGCAGGCCTCCCGGGTATACACGGATGTTGGAAGCGCAGAGGTATCAAACAGAAAACCCACCTGCATGAGTCGTGCAGGTTACTAATTGGGACGCATCGGCAGGGCGGGGCTTTTTTATCCAAAAACAGAGTTTTCGGATAAAAGTGTTCTGACTTCGCAGAACACGGACGGAAAAAAGTTCCGGAGAAACTTTTTTCTCTCTCAGAGTATAAAAAGCCAGGTACACGCCCCGGCTTTTTATGGATTTGCAGAGCAAATCCTATTTCATGCGCGCCTTCGGCGCGCGGTTCAGGATGCACGATGGTGCGTCCGTTTTTTGTTTTATTGTTGCTTGTTTACAAAAATTTAATTTGCAATCTGGAAATATTGTGCTATAATAGAGCATAGAATAAAGAGAAGGAGGCGAAAACAGAATGAGAATGCTGATGATCCCCCAGCAGCCCGACCGTCCCGATATCGATGATCTGATCTTCGGTGATGAGCGTGAGACGAGAAGCGATAAGTAAATTTGCTTACCGATTTGACACCACGGGCCTGCTGAACCAACAGAGGTCGCGTGGATTTTTTATATTTTATCCCGGAAAAATACAGAGGGAGTTCCATTCAGAATATGAAAACACGTCTCAACAGGGCATGACATCTGAAACGGCAAAACGTTTCGGATGTCATTTTATATATGCAAAAAAAACGCACCCGAAGGTGCGCAGCCTAATGGATAAAGCTTGATTGGACGTCGAAGCACGCGCGATAGCGCGCATTAAATAGCGTTTGCGTGCAAACGCAAAAAAACCGGGGACATGCGCCTCGGTTTTTTACTCTAAGAGGGAGAAAGTTTCCGCATGGGAACTTTCGTACGACTTGTGTTCTGCGTCAGTCAGAACACAGATTGTCGGCGAAACGTTAGTTTCGCGACAGTCTTTTACAGATTGTTGACAAGCGTTTTAAACAGCTTTCCGCGCTCTATGAAGTTCTTGAAGCGGTCGAAGGAAGCGCTGGCCGGGGACATGATAACGATGTCGCCAGCCTCAGCGCGGGCCGCCGCCTCGCAGACCGCGACCTCGAGGTTCTCCACCTCGCAGATCGGGGGATGCTCGCCGTCGACGGCGAGCACGCAGTCGCGGATCTTGGGAGCCGTTGCGCCGGTGAGCAGGAGCAGCTTGACGTGGTCGCAGATCGGCTGACCGAGCACATCGTAGGGGATATGCTTGTCGTAGCCGCCGGCGATGAGGATCACCTTCTGACGGAAGGAATTCAGGCCGGCAATAGTGCGCGTCGGGCTGGACGCAATGGAGTCGTTGTAATACTTGACGCCGTCCTTTTCGCGAACGAACTCGATGCGGTGCTCAACGCCGCCGAAGGTGGTCGCGACTGCGCGGATGTCGTCGTCAGAGGCGTAGCCCTGCACGATCGCCGCCGCCATCATCATGTTATAGACGTTGTGAGCGCCGGGGATGCGGATGTCGTTCTGGTTCATCAGCTCGCGCCGCGCGCCGCCCTCCGCGATATAGATGATGTCATCCTTGAGGAAAACGCCGTTTGCGAGCTCCTGGTTCTTGCTCGTGCAGAACAGATTGCCCGAGGCGTGGAGCGTGCGCGTCACCTCGTCATCGAGGTTGAGGATGAGACGGTCGCCGTCCTTCTGGCTGCGGTAAATGGCCGTCTTTGCCTGCACATACTCGTCGAAGTCCTTGTGATAGTCCAGATGGTTGGGCGTGAGGTTGGTGATCGCCGCGACGTGCGGAGAATGCTTCATGCCCATGAGCTGGAACGAGGAGAGCTCGACGACCGCGAGATCCTCGGGCTTCATTTCGCTGACGCGCGGGAGCAGGGGCGTGCCGATATTGCCGCCGAGATGCACGGTATAGCCTGCGTGCCTGAGAATCTCACTGACGAGCGTGGTCGTCGTGGTCTTGCCGTCCGAACCGGTGATGCCGATGATCGGGCACGGGCAGACCGCGAAGAAAAGCTCCATCTCGCTCGTGATCTCCGAGCCGCCGGCCTGCGCTTTTTCGAGGAAGCGCGGATGCACACCCGGTGTGCGGAAGATAACGTCCTCGTCGAGTGCGTCGAGATAGTGCTCGCCGAGCACAAAATCCACACCGAGGGTCGCGAGGGTCGCGTAGCCGTCGCCGAGCTCGGTCGGTTCCTTTTTGTCATGTACGGTCACGCGCACGCCGGAGGCGCGCAGCATGCGGATGAGCGGCATATTGCTTACGCCTGCGCCGATGACGCCGACGCGCTTATCCGAAAGACCGCCAAGGTATTGTTCTAATGCTGTCATAAATGCGTAACACCGCCTTTTTCGTTTATCAGTATACAGGATTTCCGCAGATTTTGCAAGTGCCAAAAGGGTAACAGGCTTCGTGCGCTATACCTTATTATATATAGGGACGGAACGCAGCATCCGCGGGACACGGTCTGCCGGAGGGACGAGGTCGTTCCGACAGCAAAAAACCGCCCGTGAAGGCGGTTCTTGAATCGTATATATGACTGGTGCGTAAGCCGGGTTCTGTCGTGGACGGTCATCTATCTCGAATGCACGTTACCGTGCATCTCAAGCCGCCAGTCGGGACGGTCGGGCAAACCATGGTCCCGGTCGGCGTTGCTGCGGATAGAGTTTACAGGCCCCCCATGTTACCATGGGGCGCGGTGAGCTCTTACCTCGCCTTTCCACCCTTACCCCGTCGAAACGGGGCGGTATATCTCTGTTGCACTATTCCTGAGGTCACCCTCGGCGGACGTTATCCGTTATCCTTGCCCTGTGCAGCCCGGACTTTCCTCATACCCGAAGGTACGCGACCGTCAGCACCAGTCACGGTGAGTATTATAACACAAAAAACGGACGGACGCAAATTTTTTTCGTGTTATTTTGGACTGCGCAGGATAAAGAGCAGACTGAGCGCGCAGGCGAGCGCCTCGACCGCCGGGAAGGTCAGCCAGACGCCGGTGACGCCGAGCAGCGCGCTCAGCGCGAACAGCACGGGCGGGATAGCAATGATGCTGCGAACGAGCGAGATGATAAAGCCGCGCGAGGCCTGTCCGGCGGCGCTGAAGTAGGCGGCCGCGATAATGTTGATGCAGGCGGCGAGAAAGCCGGCGAAGTAGATGCGCAGGCCGGGGACCGCACAGGCCGCGAGCGCCGGGTCGTGCTCGCTGTTGAACACGGCGGTGATGGGGGAGGCGAACACGAAAACAAGGACGTACATCAGCGCCGAGATGGCGAGCGCGGTGGTGACGGTCCAGCGCAGCAGACGGCGGCGGTCGGCTTCGGCGCTTCGGCTGATGAGCGGCTGTACGCCGGTGGACAGGCCGGTGAAGATGGCCGACTCGACGAGGGCGAGGTTCGCGATCACGCCGTAGGCCGCGACGGCCGTGTTTCCGGCGATGCGCAGCAGCACGAGGTTGATGAGCAGCAGCGTGATGCCCGAGGCAAGCTCGGAGACGAGCGAGGACAGGCCGGGGGCGCAGATGCGCGGCAGCAGACGCGGCCTCAGGTGTTCACGGCGCAGATGAAAGCCGCGCGACGGCCGGCGCAGGTGGCCGGAGAGCACGAGCAGGCTGACGAGCGGCGATGCGCCGGTCGCGAGCGCCGCGCCGAACATGCCGAGACCGCACGGAAAGATGAACACCCAGTCGAACACGATGTTGAACAGGCTTCCGGCGATCATGCCGGCCATCGCGCGGCCGGGCTCGCCGTCATTGCGAACGAAGGCGATCATGACATTGTTCGTCACGAAAAAGGGCGCAAAGCACAGCAGCAGCCGCAGATAGACGGCCGTCATATCGAGCGTTTCAGCGTTCGCACCGAGCAGCCGCGACAGGGGAACGACGCCGAACGTCCCCGTGAGCACGAACAGCAGCGCGATGCAGAGACCGAGGAGCAGGGTGTGTGTGAACGTGCGGTCGGCCTCGACGGCATCGCCCTGCGCGCGGCAGAGCGAATAATGCGTCGCGCCGCCCACGCCGACCATCAGTCCGAGACCGTTCATCAGATTGTAGGCCGGGATGGCGATGTTGAGCGCGGCAAGGCCGAGCGAGCCGGTGCCCTTGGCGACGAAAAAGGTGTCCGCGAGAATGTAGCATGAAATGCCGATCATGCCGAGGACACCCGGCGCAGCGTAGCGGCGGAATTCGCCCGGGGATACTGCGGTTTGCATAGGAACAGACCTCCTTCATATAAAAAGGCATCCGCGCTCCATCTTCAAAGGCCTACGATGGAGGGCAGACGCCAATGCTCTTATCCGGCGATAAAAGCGGTGTATATATAATGTATATTATTTCATATAAGAAATCGAACTGCACCCTATGATAGCAGATGCAGCGGGCAAAGTCAAGTCCGACTGTTGCCGAACGGGAACAGATCCTCGCCGAGACCGGTCACGCCGTGCAGTATGAGCTTCTGGAGCAGACAGACCAGCTGCTCCGCCGACATGTTCGGCATTTTGTCGGTCAGCCAGGAATAAAAGACCGAGACGATACCCGACTGCACGTAGGAATAGACAAGCGTTTTCTCGTCATCCAGACCGCTGCTCGGCAGGTGCTCAAGCCACCTGCGCTCAAAGGTTTGAAAGGTGAGCTCCTGAAGACGGCGCGTAAAACGCGGGTCGCCGCGTTCACCGGCCAGCGCGAAAAACAGATTGCGCAGGCGCGGCGTGTTCTTCATATAGGTAAGAAAACCGACAAGCTCATCAAAAGCATTATCCGGCCCCTTGAAGTGGGACTGGATATACTCGATCGCGTAGTCTTCGACCGCGACGAGCAGCGAGTCCACGTCCTTGTAGTGCAGGTAGAATGTGCTGCGGTTGATGTCCGCGCGCGCACAGACATCCTTGACTGTGATCGAGGTGAGCGGTTTTTCGCAGATCAGCTCGATCATGGCATCGCGCAGCGCGGTTTTGGTGAATTGTACACGACGGTTGACGGTCTCTTTGGGCATGGCGCAGCCTCCTGCCGGATTAGATGCCTTCATTTTATCAGCATCGTGTTTTGAAGTCAACAGCGTGTCGATGGAAAACATACAATGTTCACAGAAAATTAACGGTATTCCGGCAGGAGAGGAGAGCGGCGGATTTCGCAACATGAAAAAATTTCACAATGACTATTGACATTTATGCCGAAATGATGTATGGTAATAGTACAAAGGATTATGCAATATGTATAATTCGTCCGGTAAGGAGGATGCGTTATGAATAACAACCTGATTATTACTATCGGCCGTGAATACGGCACAGGCGGTCGTGAAATCGGCCAGAAACTCGCGCTCCGTCTTGGTATTCCGTTTTATGACCGCGAGCTGATCACGCGCGCGGCGAAAAAGACTGGTTTTGATGAAAAGCTGTTCGAGCAGCTTGACAAGCGCGCGACCAACAGCTTCCTTTACTCGCTGACCATGTTCGGCTCTGTCGGCCTTAACGGCATGAGCCTGACCGATCAGCTCTACCTCGCACAGTCCAACGTCATCCGCGAGATGGCAGAGGGGTCCTCCTGCGTCATCGTCGGCCGCTGCGCTGACCATGTACTGCGTGATTTCTCGAACCGGTTCGACTTCTTCATCCACGGCTCGATTGAGGACCGCGTAAAGCGCATTCAGTCCTGCGGCGACTATGAGATCGAGGGCAAGACCCCGCAGGCCGCGCTCGAAAAGATGGATAAGCAGCGCTCTACTTATTACAACTACTATACCGGCAAGGTATGGGGTAAGTGCGACCATTACGACCTGTGCATCAACGCCGGCCGTCTGGGCGTCGAGTATTCGACCGACATCATTCTGGAGTATATCAATCGTCTGAAGAAATAAAACTGCCAGCTGCGTAAAGGAAAAAAGAGAGAGAGGGAGCCGCACCGAAAGGTGCGGCTCCCGTCGTTTCGGTCGTTGGAAAAGTGTTGGAATCTGCCGGACGCCGGGTCATGCACAGCCTGTGGATAATCTGCGCAGCGCTGTTTTTGTTCGGAAAAACAGGCAGAATGTGAAAAAAAGGCATTCGACAGGGAATTACAGTTTTTTATGAACGAATGCATACAGATTTCACGAAAGTGCAGAATAAGCTTTGTGCGCAATCCACAAAATTCGGTCAAAGTATTTGACAAACGGGGAAACGTGAAGTATAGTAAGTTACAGTTCGGAAACAGAACACTGACAGAACGGTAACAAACCCGAAAACAGAACGGTATTTTGCCGTCACCGGACCTCGATGGTCCGGCACGTTTTCACCAGAAATCAGGAGTGTAACACAAATGTCTATTTCTTTGCGAAAGCTTGCTGCCAGGCTGATCGCGGCGGTCATGACCGTCAGCGCAGTGACTGCGGCGAACGCTGCGGCACTGGAGCAGCCGGTTGCGGTACTCTCTTCCAGTCTGAATGCTTCGGTCGGAACGGTACTCACATCGGATGAGGTCACGAACGCGGCAAAGGCATATTCCCGTGCGAAGGCGGATGCGGAAGCGCAGGCCAAGGCAGCTGCGGCGGCTAAGGCTGCGGCCGAGGCGAAGGCAGCGGCACAGGCCAAAGCAGACGCTGAGGCGAAAAAGAAGGCCGAGAAAGAAGCGAAAGCGCTGGCGACTCTGATCACCGCGCCGGTCGCAGCGCGCTCGGTCAGCTATTCGACCGACTACCTCGCGACCGATGCGATCAAGGCGAACGCCACGGCGCTCGGCAATTACAAGCTGACGTTCTACTGCCCGTGCGAGCGCTGCAACGGCGCACTCGGCGCGAGCAAGACGGCCTCCGGCGCGACCCCGGCCGAGGGACGCACGATCGCTGTTGACTCGTCCATCATCCCGCTCGGCAGCCGCGTCTATATCGAGGGCTACGGCACCTTCATCGCGGAGGACACCGGCAGCGCGATCAAGAACAGCAAGATCGACATCTTCGTATCCACGCACGAGCGTGCCGAAGAGCTGGGCGTCCAGTACGCAAACGTCTACCTTCTCGGCTGAGAGAAAATCGAAGAGACCGCGAAAAACGCGGTCTCTTTTCGTTTGTCCGGATTTTCGCTTGCAACAGCGGCGCAAGTTTGCTATCATAGAGAGACAAGGATGGTGAGAGACCATGAATGCTGCCGAACGGCGCACAAAAATCACAGAATTACTCGCGGCCTCAGACCGGCCGATGTCCGCGACGGCGCTCGCGGCCCGGTGCGGCGTCAGCCGCCAGATCATCGTCGGCGATGTCGCGCTGCTGCGCGCGGGCGGTATGGCGGTCATGGCGACGCCGCGCGGCTATATCCTCGAAAACGCCGCCTCCGCTCCGGCGTATGCGGAACGGCGCATCGTCGCGCATCACGATGAAGACCGGCTGCGCGAGGAGCTGTACACGATCGTCGATCTGGGCGGCGCGGCGATCGATGTGACGGTCGAGCATTCGATCTACGGTCAGATCACGGCGCCGCTGCATATCTTCTCGCGTTACGATGCGGATGCCTTCTGCGACAAGCTGGAGCACTCGAAGGCGCGGCCGCTGTGCGACCTCACGGGCGGCATCCATCTGCATACTGTGCGCGCGCCGGACGAAAGGACGCTCGACCGCGTGATCGCCGGACTGAAGGAGAAGGGCTTCCTTCTCGAAGAGGAAAACTGAAAAAAGAGCACTGCCGCAGGGGGACTGAACCTGTGCGGCAGTGCTTTTCTGTTTATTCGGCATCCTTCCGTGCGCGATAGGCGCGGATCTGGTCCGCGTCCCATTCCTCCAGATCGCGCACACCGGCGCGGCCCTCGACATGGTGGCGGAACTCATGGCGGAGCACTCTGCGCATCTCGGTGCGGAGCTCGTCCTCGTCCAGATGGCGGAACACGCGGCGGAACGAGCCGTAGTAGAGCACGATGCAGCGTCCGGTGGACGGGTCGTTCCGGTATTCTCCCATGATATACAGGTCGCCGTTCCGGTCGGCCGGATGGAGGGGATGGCGGTCCTCGATGAGGATGCCGCCGTTCAGACCGGTATAGAATTCGGCAGGCAGCTCCTCGGCCAGCTCGCCCAGTATCTCTTCAAAACGATCAATGGAAATCACAGCACTCTTTCCTTTCGCATTTACTGTTTTCAATATACCATAGGCCGGATAGAAAGTCATGACAAAACCGTGAATTTCTGCCGCGCATAAAAAAATTTACATCGCATTAACATGTGTCTTGACAGGTGCATGGTTTTGCGGTATACTCATTACCAGTAAGAAAAATACAGAATTTGAAAGGAAGTTTTCCTGATGATGAAAAGCAGTCGCCTGTACCACATGGTGCTCGCCGGTGTGCTCTGTGCGGTAGGCATCGTTGTTCCGATGTTCATGCCCCGCATCGTGCTCGGCCCGATGTCGTTCACGCTCGCGAGCCATGTTGCCGTATTCCTCGGCATGTTCATTTCCCCGGCGGTCGCTGTCGCGGTCTGCATCGGCACGACGCTCGGCTTTTTCCTGACCACTCCGGCGATCATCGCGCTGCGCGCCGCATCGCATATCGTCTTTGCCGGTCTCGGCGCATTTTACCTCAAAAAGCACCCGGATACCATCGACCGTCCGGTCGCAAGCACCGTGTTCAATTTTGTGATCGCGCTGCTGCACGCAGCGGCGGAGATGATCGTCGTTGCACCGTTCTTTCTGTCGGGCGCGCTGTTTACGCCCGAGCAGCTGGCGAACGGCTTTGTGACGAGTGTCGTCCTGCTCGTCGGCCTCGGCACGCTCATCCACTCCATGCTCGACTACTCGATTTCCATTCTCATCTGGAAGCCGGTCAGCCTCGCTGTTCCGCGCTCCACGAAGGCGTAAGCCTGCAAAACCAAAGGCTCTCACATATTCCGGTGAATGTGTGGGAGCTTTTTTTACTGTCAGCTGACGGTTGACCTTGCCGCCGCAGGAGATGAGTGGCTGCCGATGGGCAGACCGGGCATTGCCGCCGTCTGGCGGCGGAGAGGCCGTGCCCACGGCCGGGGGCAAAAGGGGAAAGACAACCAAGGTTTTCTTTCCCCTCTTGACTCCCCAAACTTTCCTTTAAGCCGCTCAGCGGAGCATTCGCGGCTAAACGGGGGTTACGGGGGCTCGGTTCCGTGCGTCGGGCAGCTTTTGGGACGCATTACTGCCCTGAATTTACTTTGCGTAAACCGCAGCGCTGTCAGTGCGCGGCCAGACAGTGCAGGGCGCTTGATTTGCGCTGCGAAAAGCTTTGCTTCGATCAAGCGTGTACTCTTGGAGCAGCGAACGCATCTGTGGGCCCCTCGCTTTTAGACGCGCGACCGAAGGGAGTCGCGTCCAAAGGAAGGTAAGGGGAGTCAAGAGGGGACAGGAAACCATATGGTGTCCTGTCCCCTTTTGCCCTTGTCGGTGGGCACCGACACCCCCGGCCGCCGAAGACGGCCATTGTCCACGCTCACTTCGAGCGTAAATCTCGCCTCCAGCGGCGAGCCGCTGTATCGGCGGAAGGCCTGCCGTCTGCTGACGGTAAAGAAGAAGGGCGCTCATCGCCTCCGGCGCGCCGAAGTTTCGCGACAGCTCAAAAAAAGACTTTACAGCGGCAGAGGGTTGTGGTATGCTGATAATAAGTGTTTGCAGGATTTCGTGGGGACGGACGACAGGTCCGCAGGCCTGCATCATATTTTATCTCATTATGTTGAAAAAAGGCAGATGAACGTCAGATCTGTCTTTGCGGCGCTTTATACCGCGTAAATAGAGAACAAATTTCGACTGATAAAGGAAAGTGATAAAACCGTTATGAAAGAAAAACTGAAGATCATACCGCTCGGCGGTCTCAACGAGATCGGCAAGAACATGACTGTGATCGAGTACGGCGGAGATATCGTCGTCATCGACTGCGGCGTCGCGTTCCCGGACGACGACATGCTCGGCGTAGACCTCGTCATCCCGGATACGACCTACCTCAAGCGCAACATCAACAAGCTGCGCGGCTATGTCATCACGCACGGCCATGAGGACCACATCGGCGCTATCCCGTATGTTCTGCGCGAATGCAACGCGCCGATCTATGCGACCCGTCTGACCTGCGGCATCATCGAGACCAAACTCTCCGAGCACAGGATGCCCCAGAAGGTCAAGCTCAACCATGTCCGCGCCGGTGATACGATCAGGCTCGGCTGCTTCAAGATCGAGTTCATCCACACCAATCATTCGATCGCGGATTCGGTAGCGCTCGCCATCACCACGCCGCTCGGCACCATTCTGCACACGGGCGACTTCAAGATCGACCTGACGCCGGTCTCCGGCGAGATGATCGACCTCGTGCGCATCGGCGAGCTGGGCAAGAAGGGTCTGCTCGCGCTGATGAGCGACTCGACCAACGTCGAGCGCCCGGGCTACACCCCGAGCGAGAAGATCGTCGGCAAGTCGCTCGAGAAGTTCATCCTCGAGAGCGACCAGCGCATTATTATCGCGACGTTCGCCTCCAACGTGTCCCGTCTCCAGCAGATCCTCGACATCGCGGCCCGTGCAGGCCGAAAGGTCGCGGTCTGCGGCCGAAGCATGGAGAAGATCTCGCGTGTCGCCACCGAGCTCGGCTACCTCAAGGACACAGGCAAGGTCATGATCGACATTTCCGAGATCAGGCGCTACGCGCGCAGCCAGCTGATCATCGTATCGACCGGCTCGCAGGGCGAGACCATGTCCGCGCTGTACCGCATGGCATACGGCAGCCACAAGCAGGTGGAGGTCAATGCCGGCGACCGCATCCTCATCGCGGCGTCCGCCATCCCGGGCAACGAGAAGTCCATCAACAACATGGTCAACGAGCTGTACAAACAGGGCGCAGAGGTCATCTATGACCGCTCCGCAGCCATCCATGTTTCCGGCCACGCCTGCCAGGAGGACCTCAAGCTCATGCTCGGCCTGTGCAAGCCGAAGTATTTCATTCCGGTGCACGGCGAGTACCGCATGCTCGTGCAGCATGCCGGCCTGGCGCGCGAGATGGGCGTGAACCCGAAGAACATCCTCATCACTGAGATCGGCCGTCCGGTCGAGATCAGCGAGAATTCCGCCCGTCTGGGCAATCCGGTGCCGTCCGGCCGACTGCTTGTCGACGGTCTGGGCATCGGCGATGTCGGCACTGCCGTTCTGCGCGACCGAAAGCATCTGTCCGAGGACGGCCTGCTGATCGTCGTCGTCACGGTGGACGCGACGACCGGCGTCGTTATCGCAGGCCCGGACATCGTCTCCCGCGGCTTTGTCTACGTCAAGGAGGCCGAGGCGCTCATGGAGGAGCTGCGCACCATTTCGCAGATGGCGCTCGACCGCTGCTCGGTCGAGAACCTGCGCGACTGGAACAGCCTCAAGACTGCCATCAAGGGCGACGTCAGCGACTACCTGTTCAAAAAGACCAAGCGCAGCCCGATGGTGCTGCCCATCATTCAGGAAATCTGATTTTCTCCGTAAAAAAGAATATAACAAAACCGGGACCGGTTTCTCTTATAAGAGAGCCGGTCCCGGTTTTTGTCTGTCGATAAGCATTGTTTCAGACAATAACAGCAGCTGCGCGGCAAGTCATCCTTTGTACATGCCGATTCTGCACAGCTCGCGGATCATGTCGGGGATGGTCTGGCCGGCGACCTCAAGACGCTCGGCAGAGCCGGGATGCGCTTCGGAGAAGGTGTCCCACGCGGTGACGAGGTTCGGGGTCTTTTCCACATCGAACTGCCGGAGCAGCGGCTCGAAGCGCTCGACGGTCTCGCTGTAAATCGAGAGCACCTTGTACTTCTGCACGAAAAGCTCCTCCTCGGTCGTGAGCGAGCCGATGGCGAACGCGGACAGACCGTCCTGGCACAGCAGCTCGCCGTAGCCGTCAAGGATCATGGTCAGCTGCTTTTTGGTCATGCCGTCCAGATACCAGACCTCGTCGGCCTCGGCGTCGGGATGCACCGCGAGGAACAGCGGCTCGTCAAGCTCGGCATAGAACGCATGGATGAAGTCGGAGAGCTTTTCAAAGCTCAGATTTGCGGTGATGGTATTGCCGTCGCGCAGATACTGCTCGTTCAGCTTTTCGGGATAAGGCACGGTAACGCCTGCTGCGGTTTGAAACATATCGGAAATCTCCTTGCTGTGATGATTTTTATAAACGAATACTGATCTCGCCGGTCGAGAGCGTGGTCTCGGCGCCGTCGGCGGTGCGGATGAGCAGATGTCCCTCGCCGTCCAGACCGACGCACTCGGCCTCGTATTTTTCGAGCGGGGAGACGACCGTAATTTTCCGGCCGATGCAGCACAGTCGCTCGCGGTACAGCGCGACAAGCTCGCCCTCGCGTCCCTGCTCGACGAGCGAGTACGCCTGCTCAAAATGCGTCAGCACCGAGGCGATGAGGGCGGCTCTGCGCGGCACCGGGCCGAAGTCTGAGATAGCCCCGGCGACCCGGCGCACCTCCTCCGGCCACGCCGGGTTGGGGCGCAGATTGATGCCGATGCCGACGATGAGCGAGGAAACCGTGCCGCTCTCGCCCTCGATGACCGCCTCGGTCAGCGTGCCGTTGAGCTTTTTCCCCTGCATGAGCACATCGTTGACCCATTTGATCTCGGGGGTAAAGCCTGCGGTGTCGGAAACGGCCCGCGTGACCGCGACCGCCGCCGCGAGCGTGGCGTACTGGATGTGCGTCAGCGGCAGCGCAGGGTGGAGCAGGATGGTGAAGTACACGCCGGTGCCGGAGGGGGAGACGAACGTGCGCCCGAGACGGCCGCGGCCGCCGGTCTGCTCCTCCGCCGCGAGCACAAAGCCGTGCGGCCGGTCGAGATACTGCTCCTTCATGACCGTGTTGGTCGAGGTGAGGGAGGGCACGACGACGATTTCCCTGCCGATGCACCGGGTCTGAAGCAGCGCCTCAACGCCTGCGGCGGTCAGGCTGTCGTCATCGCAGGCAAGGCGGTAGCCCTCGCCGGGCACGCCGTCGATGGCGAGGCCGTCCGCACGCAGCATGCTGATGGCCTTGTGCACCGCCGCACGCGACACGCCGAGCGTCTCCGCGAGCCTGCCGCCCGAAAGCCTTTCGCCGCGCGCCTGCTCGAGCGCCGCGAGCACCTTGTCCTTCACTGCCATGAGTATGTTCATCCTTCCCAAACGGATTTTCTGTCTCATCTATTGTAAACGAAAAACGAAAATAGTACAATACAGTAAGACGATAAACCGCATCAAAATTCGGAGGAGAATACCGTTTTGAAGACCAAGCATGAAATACTGACCGCGCTCGCGCACAGCGGCGAAGAAAAGATTCTGCTCGCAAGCCTGCTCGACAAGGAGCATACCTGCGAAACGCGCGGCTACGCGACCAGCACCCGCTTTCTCAGCATGAGCGAGCGGGCGCTCTGCACCGAGGCGGTGCATCAGGCCGGGGCGACCGGCCATGCGCTGTTCTGGGGCGGCTACGAGGACGCCGAGCGCGGCATTTACCTGTTTTACCCGGATTACATGGACGAGGAGAGCGCAAGGCTGTCCGCGCCGCTCGCGCTGCTGCGCGCGCACAAGAGCCGCAGCGACACGCTGACCCACCGGGACTATCTCGGCGCGCTGATGGGACTTCAGATCGACCGCAGCGTCGTGGGCGATATTCTCGTGCACGACGAGGGCGCGGACATCATCGTTCTGGAGGACGTAGCGGAGTTCATCCTGATGAATTTCGGCAAGGCGGGCCGCAAGAACCTTTCGCTGACGCGCGAGGAGCTGTCCGATCTCCGGCAGGCCGTGACCGAGGAGAAGCGCGGCACCGGCTCGGTCGCCTCGCCCCGCCTCGACAGCATCGCCTCCCTCATTTTCGGTCTGCCGCGAAAGGACGCGCAGGCGCGCATCGAAAAGGGACTCGTGTTCGTCAACAACGCGCCCTGCCTCAAGCCGGAGCGTCAGATCGCCGAGGGTGACCGCATCACGGTGCGCGGACTGGGGCGCGCGAGGGTCGAGAGCTTCGGCGGGACCAGCCGGAAGGGCAGAATATTTTTGGATTTTGTTCGAAATATGTAAAGGCAACACCGCACAATTAAAGCTGCGGCGCTTTGCGGAAATTTTGTGCCCTGACTTCGTTGCGATTTCACGGTAATACATCAAGTATTACCGCAAAACCGCGCCTTGTCAGAACGCAAAATTTGCTCGCAAATCGCTCTTGTTCAATTATGCGGTATTGCCTCAAAAACCGCCTGTTGCCAAGCGATTACCCCTATGGTATACTGGATATAACAGCAACAAACTATACCCGTTCCGCGCAAGGTCTGCGGATTTTCAAAAGAGGTGTTTGCGATGAAAAAAAGACTGCTCGCCGCTCTGCTGAGCGCCGTCCTGCTGCTGACCCTTGTGCCGACGGCCTTCGCGGCGTCCGATCTGGACGGTCACTGGGCGAAAAAATATATCGACTATCTTGCGGATGAGGACATCATCAATCCCTCTGCGACGACCGGCAAATACCAGCCGGATGCAAAGGTGACCCGTGCCGAGTTCATGCGCTACATCAACCGCGCGTTTCACTTCACGGAAACGGCCTCCATCAGCTACACCGACGTGCCGAAGAACGCGTGGTACTATGAGACTGTGTGCATCGCGCAGAAGTACGGCTACATCAACGGCGTGGGCAACAACAAGATGGACCCGACCGGCACCGTGACGCGCGAGCAGGCCGCGACCATCATCGGCCGCCTGTACAAGGCCGACCCGGGCAATGTGTCCCCGTCGAGCCTCGACTTCAAGGACGGGGCGAAGATCTCGAGCTGGTCAGCCGGCTACATCAGAGCGGCGGTCGACAAGGGCTTCCTTGCCGGCTACAGCGACGGCACCTTCCGTCCGACCCGCGAGGTAACGCGCGGCGAGGTCGCGAAGATCATCTATTATTACCTCGGAACCTCGCTTTCGAGAGCCGGAAAGGCCTATACGGGCGCCGACCTGCGCGGGGATACGACGAACGCTACCATTTCGGAGAGCTGTACGCTGTCCGATGCGACGATCGAGGGCGATCTGTTCATCACGGAGGGCCTCGGCACGGACGCGGTTGCGCTGAGCAACGTAACGGTCGAGGGCATGATCATTATTTCGGGCGGCACAGTCACAATGACAAATACGACGAGCGACCACATCATCGTGTCCTCGTCTATGGGGCGCCTGCTGCAGACCACTGCGACAGGCGCTTCGCGCTTTTCGGAGGCAGAGGTCCGCACGGCGGCGGTGCTGTACGAAAAGGTGCTGACCGACGGCTATGACGGCTTCGAGAATGTAACGGTCTGCGGCGGGAACAAGGTCTCGCTGACGGTCGACGCAGATCTGCTGAAGCTGACCGTGAACGCCCCGGCGACCGTCACGACGACGGCAGCGGCGAAGGTGTATCATCTCCGGGCGAACAGGGCCGCGACCGTCACCGGCTACGGCTCGGTGTATCAGGCGGATGTCCGCACGGACGGCGTCAGCTTTACGAAGGACATAGCGCTCGGCGGCTATACGCTCGCGAGCGGTGTTTCGGTCTCGGTGGCGGGCGAGAACAGGACTGCGTCGAGTACTGCGGCGGTCTCGCCCTCGAGCGTCATCCTTGACCTCGGCGACGAGGAGTCGCTTGCGGACGGCGTGGAGTTTTCGCTTCCGTCCGGCGTCACGGCGGAAAAGCTGCTGCTGGACAGCAGTGAGCTGACCGGCACGGCTTTCGAAACCACGAGCCGCGGCCTCCGCGTGAAGGCGGACACGCTGAAGACGCTCTCGACCGGCAGCCATACGCTGACGTTCCGCCTGTCGGACGGGCAGACCGCGACCGTCATGGTCACGGCCGCGCGCGAAACGGCGGCGCAGCTGGCGCAGACGGCCGCATTCGACCGCTATTACCGCAGCACGAATTTCAAGGATATTTCGGTCAAACTCGAGGGCGTGAACGCGAAGAGCGACATCACAAAGGTCGTTCTGGGTCTGACGCCGCTCTCGTATGAGTTCGACGAGGCCTCGCGCACGCTGACCCTGCGCCGCGCAACGCTTGCGCAGCTCCCGAGCGGCACCTATACCGTGACCGTCGAGACGCAAAGCGGCGGCAGTGTGCAGGCGGTCGACCTGACGGTCAGCGACACGACCCCGGCAGGCGTCAATGCGCTCACGGCATCCTATCGGAGCGCGGCTCCGGCGGCGGTGCGCTTTGCGGTGCCCATGCAGGGCAGGAGCGTGCGCAGCATCACGGTCGCGCAGGACGGCCGCGCGTATACGCTGAACGCCGGCACGGATTACTTCGCCGCCTCGGACGGCATTTCGCTCGCGGCGAATGTGCTCGGGCGGTACGGGGTCGCGGGCGCGTGCACGGTCTACACGGCGGCGCTCTCGGACAATTCCATCTGGCTGCTCGCGGCGGACTGCATCTGAAAGAGGCAGGAAGGGCGGTGGTCTTTGCGCTGCTCCGCTTCCGGCAGCTGAGTAGCAAGAGCAAAATTAACACAAATTGATAGAAGATTTTTAGGCATTGTGTACATCATACACAATGCCTTTACTTTTTACGCTTTATAAGCACTTTTTTAGGGTAATTCGAGGTATTTTAGGCACGCCAACAAGGAGTGACTTTTTTCGCCACTCCTAAAATGAGAAAATATGCGATTTTGACGGCTTATTCCTGCTGCTGCATATACAGTTCGTACACTGTATTGGAGGTTGCCCAGCTGAGAACCTTGCGTGGATAGTTATTGATCCAGTCCTGCAAGGCAGCGATCTGTGCTGCCGTCACCTTGGAGAAGTCAGTACCTTTTGGAAACCATCGCCGGATTAGGCGATTAGCGTTCTCGTTAGAACCACGCTCCCAGCTATGGTGGGCATGACAGTAATATACTTTCGTGCGTTTCTCACTCTTGCGCAGGCCGGAGTTCTCCATGCCATCTACATTGGCAAATTCGCTGCCGTTATCTACGGTGATCGTTCTGAAAGTATCTGTGAATTTCTTTGCACCCATACTGCGTTCAAGACGATTGAGCGCACGAACTACGCTGGCAGAGGTACGGTCGCGCATCTTGATAATGAGTTCTTTGCGCGACAGGCGCTCCGTCAGTACGAGTAAGGCCGGTTTCAGCCGGACGGCCTTTGCCTTTTTTGTGGTGGTATACACCGTATCCATTTCCCAGTGACCGAGTGTTGTACGCTCATCTACTTCTGTCGGGCGGTAATCAATGCTGGTTCCGGCAGATACACGCTTTTGAGTTTTGATACGTCTATATCTGCGCTTCTGTCTACCTTTCATGGGCAAATCTATTCTGTTGATATTCAGAACGCCGGTATCAATATAGTTATATACGGTGCGCGCACAAATTTTCACATCAAAATCCCAGCCTTTGTTGTTCAATTCGGC
>NZ_QULN01000049.1 GCF_003481705.1 Butyricicoccus sp. OM04-18BH | reverse complement strand
ACCAAAAAGTATAAAATGTCAATATTTTAGTTTATAAATATCAACTAAAGGGTTGACAAAATCAACTAAATGGTTTATACTATACTTGTAAGGTAAGGAGGGTAACACCTCTGATAGAAAGGAAGTGAGGTAGCGTGGACGAAATGAACACGGCTGAACTCAATCAGTATCTCGAAAATATCGCTAAACTGATTGAACTCAGCGCCAAAGACCCGGAAACAGCGGCAAAAATCGTTCGTGACAGCAAGGTCAAGGCGTAAATGAAGGCTTGCGGTAACAGCCAAGCCAAATGCTACACCGCAAGCCTAAAGCGTAATCAGGAGTAGACGGAAACCTTACTCCAACTACTCATTGATTATAGCTGAACCATGTACAAAAATCAAGGGAGGAAACAAAATGAATGAGGAAATGAGAGCGCTGCGAATGAGCGGCAAAGCCGCCAATCCCAAGCGTGTCACCCGAGAGGAAATCTTTGAGCAGCTTACGAAGAACGCAAGCGCTGAGTTTGAGGACTACGGTGTTGACTACTACATCCATATTGGCGATGATGGCACTTTCTACCGGTGCTTCGATGCGGCAGATGCAACTTTTACCGCGACCATCACTCCGGCTGACTACGATCTCACCTCCGAAGAATGGGCGGAGAAATCTCCGGAATACTTTTATGACCGCGAAACGCTGGACAACACTGCGTTTGCCGAAGTGGTTGACAATCTCACCGAGCAGGTCAACGCTTATCTCGCTGAAGTGGACGATGAGGATTAAGGAGGAAAACGATATGACCAAGCAGGAAATCGCTGAAATGATCGCAAAATACGCCATCACGGATAACCGTGATGGTCGTATCAAGATCAGCAACACCAAGATCATGACGGATGCGATCTACAAGCAGATCATCAGCGTTAAGCCGGAGATTTTGGCGTACTTTGCTGATGAGCGCGCCGAGTATCAGCGCCGCCGCCAGACGTTTGAAGAAATCCCCGGTGTTAAGGAGCTGCGCGCCGCCCGTGCCGAGAGGGAAGCATGGCGCACCAAGATGCGGCGTGCTATGGAGCGTGGAACGTGTCGTTATCCGACAGCTCCGAAGTCTGACGAAGTTGCTATTGCAGAAAAGTATCCCGCTGCTAAGTTTGCCTTAATGGTCGAGGAGCAGCGTTACGGCTCTAACGCCGAGTTGGCATCTATCGCGGCCAAGGCGTATGATGCACTGAGCAACGGTGAGCCGTGGGAGCAGGTCAAGGCCGCATACGACGCAGACAATAAGGCGTTCGTTGAGCGCCACTTGTGGGATTGATACAAGACAGATCGGGTATATCAGAGGGAGCTGCCGCTCCCTCTGATATGAACAGAAACTACAAGGAGGGTATCCGCTATGAAACTTCAGTTTTTCTCTTTAACTCCGTCAGTGCCCGGCGTGCAAATGCTGCGGCTGAAAGACGGTGTATACAGCCGCGTTCCGCTGTTGCCGGGTGCGCCTGT
>NZ_QULN01000048.1 GCF_003481705.1 Butyricicoccus sp. OM04-18BH | reverse complement strand
TTATCAATCTTTTTCTCATTGGTAAGCCCGTAGGTTTCTTCCAGATAGAGAAGCAGATATTTCATGTCCGTATCGTTTAAGGCGGTGCTGTCCCTGTGGAAGCCGATGGGCTTTATGATGTCCTTGCGGTCGGTCAGGATGTTGTATGCGATAGCCCCGGAAAGCAGCGGGTCACGCTGGAATACGGTCAGGCAGTTCCGTATGCTCTGACGGACACCGCCTTTCTCGGTGGTTTCCAGCCCCGCCTTGATTTCCTCAATGCTCTGGGGCGGCTGCATGGCGTTCATGGTGTTTTTTAGTTCTTGCTGCGTCTGCGGCTGCAAGCTCTGCCATTCGCTGTTCAAGCTGTATCACATCCTTTCCGTATTCCGTAATCAAAGCCGCTTTTTCCTCTGTTTCCCCGAACAGCAGCACATCCAGCAGATATTCCACATGGTCTTGCTTCTGTAAGGCTTCCACAAACCGGGGATGAAAGACTTCCTCCGGGGAGTGCGGGGCATATTCCTTTCTCCACACTCGGAGTAGGTGGAGATAATCGGCAAGAATACGGAAGCAGCGGTTTTTTGCTTCCTGAAACTGTTCCTCCGGGGATTTCTGCCGGGGCTTGGGCTTTTTTGCTTTTCCCGGCGGTTTCCAGTCCTCATAGGAAAGCCCGAAGTCCTGTGCCAGTTGTACGGCGGCGTCTTTCTTTCCCAGCCCATACAGGGCGGCGGCAAAATCAATCACATCCCCATCCGCACCGCAGCCGAAGCAGTGGTAACGCCGATCCAGCTTCATGCTTGGGGTTTTATCATGATGGAACGGGCAGCAAGCCATCCCGTTCCGCCCTACATGGATTCCATAATGCTCCGCAGCCTGTCTGGTTGTGACGGACTGCTTCACAGCTTCAAATACATTCAAATCTATCCCTCCTTGAAAAAAGAAAAAAACACCTGACATTCTCTGATTGAAAATGGCAAGTGCCTGTTAAAGTTCCATATCCTGTTGTCTGTGTTTCGCCTGTGCCGGGGCGGTTCTTTGTGCTTTTTTCTCGTCAGTCTTATCCTGCAAGATTTCTTTGATAGGCTGTTTCTTGGGCGGCTCTTTACTTTCCTCTGTGCCGGGTGTGGCTTTCCGTACCCAGTAGCGGATGTCCCGCAGCTTCTTCAAATCCTCCTGTACCTCGGTCAGCGGTACTTTCAGCTCTGCGATTTCGCTAAGAAGCATTTCCTGCTCCTCTTGCAGCTCCTTTTGGGTACTGTCCTTATCGTCCGGGTGCTTGGCAAGATAGGCGGCGGCTTTCGCATACCGGGCAACCTCCGGGTGTTCCTGTTTGAATTTCTCCTTTGTTTTCTTAAAAAATATCTTCTGGTACTTCTCATAGACAGGCTTACATTCCTTGCAGTCTGTCCGGCTGGCAAGAATCCCGTCAATCACTTTGCTGCGGGCTTCCTTTGGCTTCATCTGATTGCGGTAATCTGCGGCTGATTTCCCGGAAGATTCCAGAAATGCTTCTAAGTCCTCCACAGTGGAAAGCCCCTTTTGCCGGAGATAGGATAGGGCTTCGCTGACTGCCTTTAAGTCCTGTGAAGTCCCCCGGTTCTGTCCAGCCCTTGT
>NZ_QULN01000047.1 GCF_003481705.1 Butyricicoccus sp. OM04-18BH | reverse complement strand
GCCTGCTGTTCACTGATTTTGGCCTTGACCTTATCAATCTCGGCCTGAATTTTCATGCTTTTGGTAGTTGCCATTTCAAAACCTCCTGTCACGGTAAACGCCCGTAGGCGTAAAAATGAGATTGCCAATAGCTTGTATTCAAATTTGCGTAGCCGATGGGATCTCCGCAATGCAGCATTTTTCCATCACCGACATAAATCCCGCAATGGCTCACGCCCGGCGTGTCATAGGTGCCTTTGAAGAACACCAGATCACCGGGTTTGGGAGAACTGGTCGGCGTACAGATGTTATAGAGCCCTTGGGCGCCCAGCCTGCCCACATTCCAGCCGGAGTGATTGATAACCCACGAAACGTACCCCGAGCAATCAAAGGAAGTGGCGGGAGAACTGCCGCCCCACACATAGGGATAGCCGATATATTTCTGCGCCTCGGCAAGCATCGCGGCAAAGGTTTCATCGTCCAGATATTCTCCGGGCACTTCGTAATCACCGGGTTTCCCGGTAATATACTTGTTCACATAGGGAGAATCCGGGAACAGATCAGGGCGGTTCCCCAGCGTTGCCATATAGATGGCATACCGGGAAAGCTGATCCTCGCCCATAACGTACACAGGTACATGGGACAAATCAAAGTTTTCCAACGTGACCGTACAGATGTAATAATCGTAAGGCACCTGATAGGTGTCTGTATGGGAGTTGCCGTCCTCGTCCGTCCATGTGTCGGTTTCCGTGCGATACCGGGTTTCCACCACCACATCCTCCGTGAGAATGTACTGGCGGTCAAACAGTATTTGCAGCGTTCCCTGTACTTCGTCTATTGTCCATTGCCCCTCATGGAGCGCACACAAAAGAGAAAGCAGCACATAGGGGTCATGTTCGATTTCGTCCAGATCGAAGTGGTATTCGTCATAGTCATGGGTGCTTTCATAGGTGTCCAGATAATGCTGCAAATCATCTTCCAGCGCACAGTAGGCAGCTTCGGCGGCCAGCATATCCCGATCCTCGCAAGGATAGGTGCTGGCCCCTAATGCACCGGCCCCGGCGTTCCCCAGCATAAGCATGGTAGAGGAACAGGACTGCATAGCAAACAGGAGTAACACACAGAGCACCGCAACCACGGCACCTGCGGGATGACTTTTGACAAATTCCACTGCCCGGGCGGTCAGGCGTTCTGTGGCTGTGGCAGTTTTCCCAGCCGCAGCCGCACCCTGCTTTGCAGCCTCCTTTGCCTGCTTGCGGTATTGCCTGCGAAGCCGTTGCTTCTGCCAGTAGCGGGTAAGGGCATTTTTCGTCAGCTCCGGGTGCTCCTGTGCGGTGGTGTGAAAATGGTAGTCCGCCGTGTACTTGGTATAGCGGGCCTCGGCCTTGCGTACCATGGTGTGAAAATGGTAGTCTGCCGTGTATTTGGTATAGCGGGCCTCGGCCTTGCGTACCACTTTTGCCGGATGTTCCCGGACTTTACGGCGCACAAAGCGGGAGCCGTGCCGCAGCGCGGTTTCTCCCACAAGCTCAGAACGGTGTGCGCCTTCTGTGCCGACATTTTCCTGTTCCACTTCAAAAATCTTGCCATGCACGAAGCTGTGAACGGAACCACTGGCAACACGGCCTATGCGTTTTACCGGGCC
>NZ_QULN01000046.1:1487-1701 GCF_003481705.1 Butyricicoccus sp. OM04-18BH | reverse complement strand
AGCTCCGGGAGCGGCAGGGGCACATCCCAATAATTCCGGGTTGTGCCGTAGGGCGGATCAGTCAGCAGCATATCCACGCTATGTTTTGGCAAAGAACGCAAGCCCTCGATGCCGTCCATGAGAAACAAGCCCTCCTTCGGGACACGTTGTCCCAAAGTGCGGCTATCGGTCATTGCAGGCCTCCTTTGCTTTGGCAGGTGCAGGCCGGGCGGCA
>NZ_QULN01000046.1:0-1477 GCF_003481705.1 Butyricicoccus sp. OM04-18BH | reverse complement strand
AATAATTCCGGGTTGTGCCGTAGGGCGGATCAGTCAGCAGCATATCCACGCTATGTTTTGGCAAAGAACGCAAGCCCTCGATGCCGTCCATGAGAAACAAGCCCTCCTTCGGGACACGTTGTCCCAAAGTGCGGCTATCGGTCATTGCAGGCCTCCTTTGCTTTGGCAGGTGCAGGCCGGGCGGCATTTTCTTTTCCAGCTTGTTTCGCGGCCTCGGCCATCTGCTCCTTGATCGGGGCAGGCCGTACCGCCTGGGCCCGTGCAACAAGCTGTTCCACCGCCGCATGATACGCCTTCACACCAGCCGCGTTAATCCGCTCCTGTGTGGCGCGGTCAGGAATCCGAACCGTAGCCCGGTATCCCGTCCGGCTGGCAGGATCGGGTTTAGAGGGAGCTCCGAGAAAAATTCCGTTTTTCCCGTCCACAACCTTAAAATCGTCGATGACCACACCGCCAAAATTGACGCTGGCGAAGCCGAGCAGTTTACCCTGCGGCTCAATCGGACGGACAGATACCGTGATCGGAACAACCGCCTCCTGCAAGACAGCATCTGTCCGCATTTTTACTGCCTCATCAATGCTAACGCCCTTGACTTCTGCAAGCTCCGCGATGGGAGCATCAAACAGCCAGCGCCGTTCCTCCGCAGCAATCTGCTCCGGGGTCAGCAATACATCGTCCTTCTTACTCAGATAAAATTCCTCCTTTCCGCTTGCCGGAGCAGGCTGGGCGGGGTCGTCCATCAATTCTTTTCTTTGCAGGACGGCCTCTGTTTCCGCCATAAAGCGGTAAGCGTCTGCCTCAGTAAACTCCTCCGGCGTTTTTCCATTCCATAAGCGCGTTCCGTCTGCCCCGTATCTTCTCGGCATAAGCACCACCTCCTGTTAATGAGCGCCAAAGATACGCTGGGCAATGCTCCCGGTCTTAAAGAGCATGAAGCAAAGCAGAACCGTGTAGCCCACAGTTCCCCAAATCGCCCCAATGGGATCGCCGCTTGTTGCGATGCCTTGAATGAGCACCGCGTAAATTGCAACACATACAAGAATCAGCAGCCCTTGAAAGCCCACGGCAAACAGGGACTTGATGTAGTTCTGTCCGGTGCCACCAAACTCCCGGTTGGAAAGCGTAGCAACGGGGATGGGGGCCAGACTGGTCAGCAGATAGATTTCCAGCATCCTGCCATACACCAAAACGAAAATGATAATTCCCATCGCCTTCATCGTGAAGCCAATGAGCGCAGACTGTAGCCACAGCCCCAAAAGCGGCCCCAAGTCCATCGCCTCCAGTGAGGTTTCCAGTTCAGCAAGCATATCCGCCGAAACATCGGTAGAGCCTTGAATGAGCCCGCCTGCCTGCGCGATGACGCTCTGTGACACATCGAACACAGCCATGACGATATTGAATGTATTTGACAGGATTAAGATTGCACAGGCTGTTTTGAACATCCATTTATAGAGGTTCGCAACGTCAACCTCGTGCA
>NZ_QULN01000045.1 GCF_003481705.1 Butyricicoccus sp. OM04-18BH | reverse complement strand
CTTTGGTGGCGGCAATCGTTACATCATGCTTGTCGCGCAGCTTCTCCACATACCGCTCCAAGCTGTGCGCCGGGATGCCGCACATCTCTACACGACCAGTACCGGGAAGTTCGCGCGTGGTAAGGTTCAGTTCCAGCAGAGCCGCAGCCTGTTTTGCATCCTCACCAAACATTTCAAAGAAATCGCCTACTTGAAACAGTACGATACTGTCTGCGTAAGACGCATTCAGTTTAATGGAATTATAGTCGTTCAGTGTGTCAACCGGCGCTTGCTGCTTTTGTGTGTTCGATTGTAACACATCGGCTTGCGGCGTTTGTCCCACATCCGCCATGACACGCTGAATGAACGGGTCACGGTTCAGCTTTTCCGGGTCAACCACTTTGCCGTTGACAATGCCGCGTTCAGCAAGCGCCTCGCGGATTGCGATTGGGTCAATATCCGAAAAATCGTCTGGCTCGGCGGCAGGCGGCTCGTTCTGTGTGTTCGACTGGAACACATTTTCCGGTTCAGAAATCGTTACGGTATCTGTCCGTTCCTGCGCATACCGGCGCTGTTCCTCCGGTGTCAGATAGCGGTTCTGCCGGATGAGCGTACTAATCTGGTGATCGACCTGACTCCACGACAGAGTTATCCTATCGTATACAGTTCTGTCGATACTGCGCTCGAATGTAATACCCTTGCCATCGTGATTTTCGCTGTAACCGCCGTAAGCACGACCGCCCCAGCCGTACTCGTTTTTCAAAAATTCGATGCGTTCTTTCTGCGTATGATTTTCTGCATAAAACTCAGAAATGCGCTTTTTGCCGCGCTCTATGCCGCTGCCGCTGCGCAGCATTTCGTCTATTTCGTCCTGCGTAATAAAAGCAGCGCGCACCGGTTCAAAACCGTCTGCGGCAGCATAGAGCGCTGTCATGTGCTCAGTACGCTGCAAGCGTTCTGCCGCATCTTCGGAACGCTGCACATTAAAGTGAAAGCGACAAAGATCGCTGTTTTGCTGCACAGCGCGTGCGTAATCCGCCATTTCACCGGTCAGTACAGTGCGCTGTGCAGGGTCACTCAGCGCTGCGGTCAGCTTCTCGACAGCCGGAGGGAAAACATCGTTAGCAAATTCCTTTGTCTGCGCAAAAAAGCCTTGCTCCCGCGCTTCCTCGCTCATATCGTGATAGGTGTGCCAGATTTCCGATGCAAGCTCGCGATATTCGTTAGGCTTTGCATCTGTCAGCTCTGCTGCACTCGCATACTGACCGTTTTTCAGCAGCGTGGAGATACGGTTAGCTGCATCTTCATAAGTCAGTACAACAGCACGCGGCGTGCGGGTATCGTGACCGCGTGCAATACGCAGACCGTTGCTGTCAAACCAGAGGGAATGGTCAATGTTATGGACGCGCACGCCTGCGCCGCCTATGCGGTATTCTCGCCGCAGGAATGCAGCAGCATCCGCCATGCTGATATTCGGCTGCATGAAAAAAGCCGCGATACGCTCGCGGCTATGGGTACTGTTGCTGCCTGCGGTCAGTACGCGGTTGATTACCTCATCGGAAACATCGGGCGTGTTCCATTGGAACACATCGGGTTCGGCGGCAGGCTGTGTGTTCGATTGGAACACATCGGGAGTGTCCGTCAGGGACATCTGCTCAAAAGAAACAGCAGCAGGCTTTTCCGGCTCTGCTGCTGTTTGGCTGTTTAATAAATGAAGGTTTCCTCGATTATCTGCGTCACTTCGTGCTGAATGTTGCCCATCAGACCGATCCACTGCATCGGGTCGCGTTCTTTCAGTTCCTCTGTCACGCCATGATGCTTCGCTTTCTGTGCTACCAGC
>NZ_QULN01000044.1 GCF_003481705.1 Butyricicoccus sp. OM04-18BH | reverse complement strand
TTCGTCAGATTGCAGCCGAAACCGCTTGCAATTTCCTGCAAGCTCTCTGTATCGGCGTTAAGCTGTTCCAGCGTTTTTGCGGAGTGAACGATGGTGATGGTGGTCAGCATTAAACGCTGGTCATGCTCGGTAATATCGTCCATGTAGTCAGCAACAACCTTGCGCATCTGCTGGAACTCATACGGGATTTCCGCCGCGAAATTATTGTTGTTGTTCTGTCGCTGCTGCCAGCGGCCAATGTCGGATTCGACGCGCAGCGCAAGACCGTTGAGCAGCTTGTGTGCTTCCTGCGTGTTTATCGGCTCGATGTCCATAGACAGCATCATCTGGCGCGGCAGTCCCATGAGGTCGTGGATCAGCTCATCGGACAGGCGCGATGCGAACTCTTCGACGAAAAGCACGCGCATAAAGCCCTGATCTGTCTGGATATAATCTTTATGATAACGCAGTGCCAGAGGACAGAAAACATCAGCAATATTCTGCCCGCGCGCAATCATTTCGTCCAGATCTGCCTTTGTCATGCGGTGATCTGGGCGGAAAAAGTCATGCAGAATACGGAAACGGCTGTTATTGTCCTGCAAACGAATGGAGGACGCAAGGCGCTGCATACCGATGCTCAGGCTTTTGCCGGCACGACCGAAAAACTGCCGGGCATCGGTAATATTCTTACGCTTGGCAGTGAGGGTCATAAATTTCTGCTGAACGATGCCGTTACTGCCCTGCGCCTTGGACATAATCACCTGATTCAGTTCTGCGCGGTATTTGTCCATACCGTCATGCTGCTTGCGCAGGAACAGCGTTCCTGCGTTGGCTTCCTTGTCGAATATACTGTTTACCAGAGTGACTTTCATGCGGCTGTCTGCCGCAAGACCGTTCAGCACACGCCCCCAGCTGTCCAGAATGGTGCGCTGATCGTCCAGACTGGCTACGGCATAGTTAATATCGGAAAACGACCATGTCTGACTGAACTCGTTGTTTCCGACCTGCCAGATTGAATCCGGAAATACGCGCTTAACAGGGATAAGCTGCTGCACGCTGCGCGGCAGGCGTACCGGCTTTGTGGTTTTCTCCTGCTTTTCTTTTTTCTCTTTAATCGGTTTGGTTTTGCTCATTCTGTTCTACCTCGCTACTGTGTTCACTGATTTTCTGCTTTATTTTCTTGCGGCTCCTGCCTTTTTTAGATTGCTCTTCCGGCGTAAACTGTGCATAGAAGTTAGCAGAACGGTATACATACCAGCCGTTATGCATAAACATCGTGCGCAGCCATGAAAGAGCGAATTTTTCAAAGGGTAGACCATGAAAGGACACAAAGCCGATTGCTGCCGGAATTGCCGCCGCCAGAATACATACGACACTCGCAAGTTCTGTTCCAAGAAACGGCTGTAAGCCGAAGTTCGCGGCTGCGGCCAGACCTGCGGCAAGCAGACCGCAAACCGTCTGCCGCACGCTCAGACCCATGACTACGCCCTCGTGATAATTGCGTATCTCTCGATTTACATTTGACTCCATAACGCTCCACACTCCTTGTTACAGCGCAAACATTTCTTTAACGGTTTTATCTGCTGCCTTGACCATACTGCCCAGAATTACCATCTGAATAATAACCTTGAGCATATAAGTCAGCACCAGTCCAACGCCGCTGTCACCAAAATTGATTGGAAAATCTGAACCATCCACCGATGTAAAGGCATTAAATATGATGCAGGCAATAACGATTACGATTGCTTCCATGCACGCGCCGATTAAGCCTTGCATATAAGTCCGGCCATGTCGGCTGGTAAGTTCACCTGCAAAAGTGGACATGGGCAGCGGTGCCAGCGCAACATACATATAAATACGGAAAAAGCGTCCGTAAACCGTCATCAGCAGACTGATAGACAGCACAATAACGAC
>NZ_QULN01000043.1 GCF_003481705.1 Butyricicoccus sp. OM04-18BH | reverse complement strand
AACGCCGATACAGAGAGCTTGCAGGAAATTGCAAGCGGTTTCGGCTGCAATCTGACGAAGTTATCTTATCAGCAGGACATTGGTTTGGACACCGTACTCCCGTATGGTTTGCGTAGCGTACAGCAGCAGCGCACGCTTATTACGGACAATGTTTCTATCCTTACGCCGTTTTCTGCGCAGGAAATCCAGCAGATGGGCGGCATCTGTTACGGCAACAACGCCGTTTCCGGCAACCTCATTGTTGCCAACCGCGCGAACCTGCTGAATGGTAACTGTATCCGACTGGGTGTATCCGGTGCAGGCAAGTCTTTCTCTGTTAAACAGGAAATTGCTTATGTGCTGCTGTCCACGCACGATGATGTGCTGGTACTCGACCCGGAGGGCGAGTTTACGCCGATGGTCGGTGCTTTCGGCGGCAGCATGATCGACATTTCCGGTTCGTCCGCAGTACGAATCAATGCACTGGATATGGAAAAAGGCTATGCCGATGACGGCAAAGATCCGTTGCCGGACAAGTCCGAATTTGTCCTGTCCCTCTTTGAACAGATCATGCAGGATGATCTCAAAGCGCAGCATCGTTCCATTATTGACCGCTGCGTACAGGCTGTTTATCGTCCATATATCGCCAGTGGATACAAGGGCGATGCTCCGACACTGACCAACTTGCAGGCCGAGATCAAGCGTCAGCCGGAGCCGGAAGCGCAGGAGCTTGCGCTTGCAGCGGAATTGTTTATCTCCGGTTCGCTGTCCATTTTCGCGCAGAAAACCAATGTTGACCAGAACAATCGCCTGACCTCTTACAATATCCTCGATCTCGGTGAGCAGCTGCTCCCGATGGGTATGCTGGTTATTCTGGAGAGCATTTATAACCGCGTAATCCAGAACTGGCGTGCAGGTCGGCGTACATGGGTATTCGTAGACGAGTTTTCGATCTTCTTCCGCTATCCGTTCGCCACAAACTTCTTTCTGCGAATGTGGAAGCAGGTGCGAAAAAGAGACGGCTATATGACCGGCATTACGCAGAATGTTGGCGAAATGCTGACGAGTAAGGATGCCTGCTGGATGCTGGCAAATTCCGAGTTTTTGATTATGCTTTCTCAGTCCGCGTCTGACCGCGCGGCACTGGCCGAGCTGCTGAATATTTCGGACACGCAGCTTTCGTATGTGGAAAACGCTGATCCCGGCTGCGGCCTGATGAAGTTCGGCGGCGCGTTTATTCCGTTCGTCAACAGCTTCCCGGAAGATACAGAGCTGTATAAGCTCATGACCACCAAACCGGCAGACCGGGAGCAGGTAAAGCCGCATGGTGTATAAATACAAGGACAAGAGCGATGCTGCCAAGGTTCACTCTGCGCCTACAACCGGGCGTAGAGTGTCTTACAGCCGCAGTGATAACAAGACCTATCGCAATACAGGAGGAGCAAGCACTCGTGCGGGCGCGGAGCTGCGTGCTAAGCAGACTTTCGGAGTACCGAGTACAGACGGTGCCGAAAAGAAAAAGTCCCGTAAAAAGCGCCTAATCAAGCGCTTTGCGATTGCAACAGCCGTCCGCACGATAAACGATAAGAAAGCCGCACAGCACAGTGCGGAGGTAGAGGCAACTGAACAGATTCAGCGGCGTATGCACGATGCAGCCTATGTCGGAGTAAAACTTGCCGCCAAGCCGGTACGCAAGGCGGCACGATCATTATACCGAAGCGCGGACAGCAAGCTAAAAGATTATCGTGTACGCAAGTCCGTCGTTCGTACCGCACAGCGGTATCGCAGTGCAGACGGCAAAGCGCGTATACGACTTACCTACAAGTCCACACGCGAAAATAAGAATATCCGCCGCGTTAAGGTAAAGCAGTATCAGAAATACCGTATCCGCACAGCGCATGGTGCCACTACGCCGCGCGGTGCAGTGCGTGAACAGTTTATGCGGCGGCAGCGCACGACCGCTGCTGTGCGAGCCAAAGCCGCAGCTAAAAAGAAAGCAGCCGCACAGATTAAGCAGCGGCAGAGTGCGCAGTACCGCACGCCGCAGAGTACGGCATCTAAGGTGTACAG
>NZ_QULN01000042.1 GCF_003481705.1 Butyricicoccus sp. OM04-18BH | reverse complement strand
ATACTGCTGGATAATTACACTCCTTTCTCGCCGGAGCTTTTTACTGCCTGCGCCGCACGGATGCGCTCACTGGCGGCGGCATAAAAGGACGGGGCCGTTTCAAAGCATACAAAGCGGCGTTCTGTGTTGATGGCTGCAATCGCGGTTGTGCCGGAGCCAACGCAAATGTCCGCGACCAGTTCTCCGGGGCGGGTGTAGGTGCGGATCAGGTACTCACAAAGCTCCACAGGCTTCTGTGTAGGATGGATGCCGCCGGACACCGTAGGCACAAATAGTACATTTCCGGGATAGCGGCGGCCATCGTTGGACTCGGAGCCCTGCCGTTCAAATTTCCCATAGTTGGAGCTTGTACCGCTTCGGGAATGAACACGGGTATAAGGCTTGCCATAAGTAAACTGCGGATTGTAGACCGGGGACTTCTGGTAAAACACTAAGATATTCTCGGACTTTTTCAGTGGAGCCCGGTTTGCATTGAGAAAGCCCGTTCCGCGCTCCTTGTACCAAATCCACTCATAGCGGAGCATGGCGAGGTTGGATGCGCCCAGCACCTTGTCAAAGGGGCACTGTGCGAAGAACAGCACCGCGCCATTCGGCTTGACCGCCCATTTCACCGCCTCCCACAGCTCCGGGAGCGGCAGGGGCACATCCCAATAATTCCGGGTTGTGCCGTAGGGCGGATCGGTCAGCAGCATATCCACGCTATGTTTTGGCAAAGAACGCAGGCCCTCGATGCCGTCCAAGAGAAACAAGCCCTCCTTCGGGACACTTTGTCCCAAAGTGTGGCTATCGGTCATTGCGGGCCTCCTTTGCCTTGGCAGGCGCAGGCCGGGCGGCGTTTTCTTTTCCAGCTTGTTTCGCGGCCTCGGCCATCTGCTCCTTGATCGGGGCAGGCCGTACCGCCTGGGCCCGTGCAACAAGCTGTTCCACCGCCGCATGATACGCCTCCACACCAGCCGCATTGATCCGTTCCTGTGTGGCACGGTCAGGAATCCGAACCGTAGCCCGGTATCCCGTCCGGCTGGCAGGATCGGGTTTAGAGGGAGCACCGAGGAAAATCCCGTTTTTCCCATCCACAACCTTAAAATCGTCGATGACCACACCGCCAAAGTTGACGCTGGCGAAGCCGATCAGTTTACCCTGCGGCTCAATCGGGCGGACAGATACTGTGATCGGAACAATCGCCTCTTGCAAGACGGCATCCGTCCGCATTTTTACCGCCTCGTCAATACTAACGCCCTTGACTTCCGCAAGCTCCGCGATGGGAGCATCAAATAGCCAGCGCCGCTCCTCCGCAGCAATCTGCTCCGGGGTCAGCAATACATCGTCCTTCTTACTCAGATAAAATTCCTCCTTTCCGCTTGCCGGAGCAGGCTGGGCGGGGTCGTCCATCAATTCTTTTCTTTGCAGGACGGCCTCTGTTTCCGCCATAAAGCGGTAAGCATCCGCCTCAGTAAACTCCTCCGGCGTTTTTCCATTCCATAAGCGCGTTCCGTCTGCCCCGTATCTTCGCGGCATAAGCACCACCTCCTGTTAATGAGCGCCAAAGATACGCTGGGCAATGCTCCCGGTCTTAAAGAGCATGAAGCAAAGCAGAACCGTGTAGCCCACAGTTCCCCAAATCGCCCCAATGGGATCGCCGCCTGTTGCGATGCCTTGAATGAGCACTGCGTAAATTGCAACACATACAAGGATCAGCAGCCCTTGAAAGCCCACGGCAAACAGGGACTTGATGTAGTTCTGCCCGGTGCCACCAAGCTCCCGGTTGGAAAGCGTAGCAACGGGGATGGGGGCCAGACTGGTCAGCAGATAGATTTCCAGCATCCTGCCATACACCAAAACGAAAATGATAATTCCCATCGCCTTCATCGTGAAGCCAATGAGCGCAGACTGTAGCCACAGCCCCAAAAGCGGCCCCAAGTCCATCGCCTCCAGTGAGGTTTCCAGTTCAGCAAGCATATCCGCCGAAACATCGGTAGAGCCTTGAATGAGCCCGCCTGCCTGCGCGATGACGCTCTGCGAGACATCGAACACGGCCATGACGATATTGAATGTGTTTGACAGGATCAGGATTGCACAGGCTGTTTTGAACATCCATTTATAGAGGTTCGCAACGTCAACCTCGTGCA
>NZ_QULN01000041.1:1839-2170 GCF_003481705.1 Butyricicoccus sp. OM04-18BH | reverse complement strand
CTATATGCGGAAAATGGCCCTGAGTGGGTATGTGCTTCATGTTGACCTTTCGCCGGTTCATGAGCTGGTTTCGCTCCAGCGGCGATGCTCCAACAATCTGAACCAAGTGGCAATTCAGGCCAACACCTACGGCGCAATTTATCCCGAAGAACTCGCAGCCTTGCAGCGGGACTATGCCGCCTTATGGGGGCCGCTGTCTGATCTCTTGAAACAGCTCTCCGCGCTGGTAGAGCTCTGACCCATCCGGGGAGTGGTTGATACCGCTCCCCGGCTTTTTCTACTTCGGGACAAAGTGTCCCAAAGCAAAAATACTGTTTGCCGGAAGGAGGGA
>NZ_QULN01000041.1:0-1829 GCF_003481705.1 Butyricicoccus sp. OM04-18BH | reverse complement strand
TACTATTTGCCGGAAGGAGGGATTTTTACGGCGACCACCTACATCCGCCCTTATAAAACAGCGGCGGGAAAAAGTGCAATTCAAACGATGGAGGAGCGTTTCACCTATGGCCTGAACCCGGAAAAGCTGGGAGCTGTATCTTCCTATCTCTGCGATCCGAACACGGCTCCCGCCGAGTTTCTTCTGGTAAAAAGTCAATACCTTGCAGAGACAGGCCGGGCCGTATCTCGCGGGGCCCTGTTCTTTCAGATCCGGCAGGCGTTCCTGCCCGGGGAGGTTGCGGCGGAAGAAGCAAACCGTATCGGCTATGAAACGGCAATGCGATGGACAAAGGGAAAGCATCAGTTCTTTGTCTGTACGCATACCGACAAGGCCCATATCCACAATCACATTTATTTCAATGCGACGGCCTTTGATCGCTCCCGGAAATTTCATAATTTCATTGGTTCGTCCTTTGCCCTGCGGCGGCTCTCTGACCGCGTGTGCATCGAACATGAACTGTCTGTTATCCAAAATCCGCGCCAGCACAGCAAGGGCTGCTTTCTTCACTATGGCCAGTGGATCGGGGAAAAGCCGCCCTCTGCCAAGCAGCGGGTACGGCTGGCTATTCTCGCCTCTTTGGAGAAAAAGCCAACGGACTTTGCCGACTTTCTTCGTCTCATGGAGGAGTCCGGCTTTGCGGTAAAACAGGGACGCGGCGGTGTCATCTCATTCCTTGCGCCCGGGCAGGAAAAACCGACCCGGCTCCGGGCTTCTACACTTGGAGCCGGATTTGACCCGGAGGACATCAAGGCGGTAATTGCCGGGGAACGTCCGCTCCCTGAACTGCCAGAGGAGCCCACGGTTCCGCCACGGCGAGTCAATCTCATCATCGACATTCAAGAGCGTATGGCCCAGGGCAAAGGCCCAGCCTATGAACGATGGGCCAAGGTCTACAACTTAAAGCAGATGGCGGCTGCGCTCCAGTATTTGCAGGAGCATCATCTGACAGACTATGCGGCGCTGACGGCCCGCACCGAGGCTGCGGTGGATCACTTTCACAAGCTGTCTGACGAGCTCCGCACAACGGAGGAGGCTCTTTCCAAAACCTCGGAGCTGATGGCTGCCACGGTGGACTATGCCAAGACCCGCCCGGTGTTCGATGGGTACAAGGCTGCGCGGTACAGCAAAAAGTATCTGGCCCAGCATGAAGCAGAGCTTGCCACTTACCGGGCGGCAAAGGATACCATGAACACCATACTGGGCGGCGCAAAGCTCCCTAAAATTGAAGCACTAAAAAAATCCCGCCGTGAGCTGTCGCGACAAAAGAAAGAGCTTTATGCAGAATACCGGGATGCCCAGCAGCAAATGCGGGAGGCCGTGGCAATAAAAGCGAACATTGATCATCTGCTCGGCATAACAGACGAGCGTGAGAATAAGGCCCAGGAACGATAGTGACGGGCCGCAGACTACGGTGCAGCGCACCGGGACTTTGGGACAATTTGTCCCGAAGTACAGCGGGTTTGGGGAGCTCCCCAACAAGCATTTTTGCGGGCCCTGCGCCCTGCAAAAATTTCGGAGTGTGGCCACACCCGAATTGCTTGCCAAAACGCGCAACCCGCAACATGGCGCAAAAAACGGAGGTTACGCTTTCTTTTACGTTTCCTCCGTTTCTTTCGATGCTTTCATCGCTTGGATTGTAGCTTCAACGATTTTCAATTCTCTTTCGTCCAAGGCGTTCAACATGGCATCAATCCGCTTTCTGCACTCGCTCCCGCTATTTTGGGACGGGTAAAAGTATTGATCCACCGATATATCAAACATTGTGACCATCTGATAAAAGGTGTTGA
>NZ_QULN01000040.1 GCF_003481705.1 Butyricicoccus sp. OM04-18BH | reverse complement strand
TATACGGTGCGCGCACAAATTTTCACATCAAAATCCCAGCCTTTGTTGTTCAATTCGGCCACTGCCGCCGAGGGCGAGTAATTCTTTTTGATGACCAGAGTTTCCAAAGCCTTAGCGAGCTTGTGATCGTGTCCAATCTTGACCTGTGCACCTTTAGCTGCAAGATTAGTCTGATAACGCTGCTCTGCAATTTCCGGCGAATATCTAATTTCCGTAGTCAGGTCGGAATTTGTGTGTTCATACTGACCGCGTTTTAACTCGTTGCATACAGTTACATGGCTGCATCCAACAACATCTGCTATATCGCGTGTGCTATGACCCTGTAAGCGTAGATGCTCAATCAGCAGGCGTTGTGTTTGCTTTAAGTGTTGTCCTTTTCGGTATCGTTGAATAGTTGCACTCATTATATCTATCCCCTATATATTGTGGTATGCAAAAGATTATAACACATTATATATGATAAATCTTTGGTAAAAGCAAACAAAAATCAATATCTGTGATATGTAGATAACAACAATACAACATATTGTGTCAGTTGCTAATATACGAATTAAAGAAAAAAGAAAAAGACTGCGTAAGCAGTCTTTTTTGTTTATGGAATTACAGTTCCATCGGGGAATTGAAAACAGATCTTTGCTTCTGCGCCGATGGCTTCTCCGATAGCAGTCCATTCTTCTGGTGAAAGTTTTCCGGTGGAAAGGCGCTTGCTCAACAGTTGTGGTGACCAGTCTAATCGACGAGCTAATTCGGCATTGGATAGATCGCAGTATGCGAGCGCCTGCTTTACGATTTGTTTTGTTGTCATAATATTACCCCCTTGCAATGAAGTATAAACCAAAAAGTATAAAATGTCAATATTTTAGTTTATAAATATCAACTAAAGGGTTGACAATATAAACCGAATGGTTTATAATATACTTGTAAGGCAAGGAGAGTAAAACCTCTGATCTGAAAGGAAGTGAGGTAGCATGGAGGAAATGACCTGTAAGGAAATCGCCAGACTGATCGAATGGCTGAAATCCAAGGGGCATACGCCCGACGAAATCATTGCTTGCATTGAGCATATCAGCAAGTAATGAAAATGGCTTGCGGTAACGCCGACCAAAGCCACACCGCAAGCCAAAAATCAAAAGGCCAGCCGGAAGCCTTACTCCGGCTGTACCTTGATTATAACCCGAGTAAGGCACTAAAATCAAGGGAGGAAGTCTGAAAATGAACCATAAGTATGAGCAGCGCACAATCTGTCCGAATGGCGAGATCAGAACTCGGACGATTGATGCAAACGAACTTGTCGATCTGCTGTTGCAGATGCACTTTTTGAAGCAGAGCGGCGAACAGCTTATGCTGGAAAGCAATGCGAACGATGAAAACGGCTGGGCGTGGAACCAGATCAAGGTAACTCGCGGTAAAACGGTTTCATATTTCACTCGTATCGGCTAAAAGATAGTACTGTGCGAAAACGTTATCATATCGGAGTGCGACTGCTCTCAGTGCCCGACGCGCGAGCTATGCGAGGCTCTATGCGCTTATGATAACCGCTAAGCAACATCCATTTTGGCGCAATTTCTCTTGACAACACGCCAAAATGGCGTTATAGAAGAGATACAGAACACCAACCAACAGCATAGAATCAAGGAGGAAAACCATGAAAATCATCAGTAATGAAACCGGCGAAACCATTGCCAACATCCTTACCAACCACAGCATGACCCTCGACGAAGCCCTCGACCTCGTAGGTGCAGAGCCCCTCGAAGCCGAAAACTCGTGTGACCCGGATTACATCCTTAACGGCGTTGAACTCTGGTACGACGATCTCGACCTCGTACCGGATAATTACGGCGAGGAAAGCGAGGACGAGTGAACGGTCCTGCCCAGCCCGGCAAAAGCTCCCGCAGTGATAGTTGGGACATCACCGGGCAACGCCACGGCAGTCTGACCGCGATCCGTCCCACAGACAAAAGGCATTTACAAAGCGCCACCTGTGGGACTGATGCAAGACAGATCGGGTATATCAGAGGGAGCCGCCGCTCCCTCTGATATAAACAGAAGCTACAAGGAGGATAGCAACCATGAAACTTCAGTTTTTCTCTTTAACCCCGTCAGTGCCCGGTGTGAATATGCTGCGGCTGAAAGACGGTGTATACAGCCGCGTTCCGCTGTTGCCGGGTGCGCCTGT
>NZ_QULN01000004.1 GCF_003481705.1 Butyricicoccus sp. OM04-18BH | reverse complement strand
GCATCCTACGTCGCAGTTTCCGGCGGTATCTTCTATGATATGATGATCCACGACTTCGACATGGTTCGCTACGTAACCGGTTCCGAGGCTGTTGAGATCTCCGCTGTCGGTTCCTGCCTCGTTAACCCGAAGCTGCAGGAAGAGTCCGGCATTCCGGACGTTGACACCGCTGTTGTTACCATGAAGATGGCTAACGGCTGCATCGCTGTTATCAACAACTCCCGTCAGGCAGTTTACGGCTACGATCAGCGCGTAGAGGCTTTCGGCTCCAAGGGCATGGCTTCCGACGCTAACGATCTGGTCAACACCACCACCGTTATGACCGTAGACGGCGCAAAGTCCGAGAAGCCGCTGTGGTTCTTCCTCGAGCGCTACAACCAGGCATTCATCAACCAGGTTATCTCCTTCGTTGATGCGATCAACAACGACAAGCCGGTTGCTGTCGGCGCTGTTGACGGCCTGCGTCCGGTTCTCATGGCTAAGGCTGCTACCGAGTCCTGCCGTAACGGCGGCGTTTACGTAAAGGTTGAGGAGTAATTCCGAAAATCCGCAGCGTACGCTGATGTAAAACAAGAAAAGAAGGCTCTCTTGACAAAAGGGAGCCTTTTTCTTATGCCCTCAGCAGAGGTTTTTTTCTCTTAACCGTCTGCTGACGGCAGGCGGTTCCGCCGATACAGCGGCTCGCCGCTGGAGGCGAAAACGGCTCTCCCGGGCAGAGGGTATTCGCTATGACATGGCGTATGCATTGCCGCCTTCGGCGGCGGAGACGCCGTGCCCACGGCGGAGGGCAAAAGGGGACAGGACACCAAACATGGTTTCCTGTCCCCTCTTGACTCCCCTGACCTTCCTTTGAGCCGTCGCATCGAAGATGCTCGGCTAAACGGGGTACGGGAGCTCGGTTCCGTGCGTCGGGCAGATTTTTGGACGCTTTACTGCCCTGAATTTCCCTTGCGTAAGGCGCCGCGCATAACAGTGCGCGGCCATTCTGTGCAGAACGACAGCGTTCCGCTGCGAAAAGCTCCGCTTCAATCAAGGATTGTGCCTTGGAGCACCAGACGTCCCTGTGGGCCCCTCGCTTTTAGACGCGCGACCGAAGGGAGTCGCGTCCCCAGGAAAGGTTGGGGAGTCAAGAGGGGCAGGGAAACCTTGGTGTCCCTGCCCCTTTTGCCCCCGCCGCCGGGCGGCGGCAATCCCCACGCCATGCCATGGCGAACATCCCCGGCCCGGGAGGGCCATTCTCGCCTCCAGCGGCGAGCCGCTGTATCGGCGGAAGGTCTGCCGTCATCCGACGGTAAAGCAAAAGGGACGCCTGCCCTCGGGCGGGCTTATCCCATCCTGCTCACCGCACGGTGCACTGCGTGCTCCGCCCGGTTCGCTGCGTGCTGCGCCGAATGCCGCAGCGACGGGTTCAGCATCGCACTCGCCGCCACAATGCTCATCACTGCCCCCGCGACCGCTCCCGTCGCGACACCCGATACAAATGGTGATACCTGCATACTTCTTCCTCCGTTTTTCGCTTTTTTTCAGCGCCGCTCTCCGCGCCGCTCCCTTATTATGTCCCGCCGCGCCCGCTTTCTTCCTCCGTCAGCGCTGACAAAATCCACCTGCAAAATCCGGAATATTTTGCGCAATCGACTGTTTACAAAAACGCTCACATACAGTATAATGATAGAGAACACCGTGGCTCCGTTCACGGTACGATTTGGAAAAATCCGCCTTTAAGAAGCGGCCCGTGAGCCGCACAAGGCAGAAAACAGTGCATACGCCGTCAGCCGAAACAGGGGGACAGGTGTAACTTCAGTGCGGCTTTCTGCGTCTTTTATCGTGCGGAAAGTCATTTTTCTTATATCGGTTCGTAAGTTTATTCATTTCGCTGCATGTTTATTCTCGAAGGAAGTGTCGCATGGCAGGTCAGAAAACCGTGATCATGGACGCGGACGGCATCCGTCGTGCGCTGACCCGCATCGCGTTCGAGATCATCGAAAAAAACAAGGGCGCCGAGCATCTCCTGCTCGCCGGCATCCGCACACGCGGCATTTACCTCGCACAGCGCATCGCGCAGAAGCTCGGTGAGGTCGAGGGCACGACTCCTCCGGTCATCGAGCTGGACGTGACGCCGTGGCGCGACGACATGCCGCGGCAGGACGCGCCGATGCCCTCCCCCGACGCGCGCATCGAGGGCGCGACCGTCGTTCTCGTGGACGACGTACTCTACACCGGGCGCACCGTGCGCGCCGCGATCGAGGCGGTCTCCTGCTTCGGCCGCGCAAGCCGCATCCAGCTCGCCGTTCTGGTCGACCGCGGCCACCGCGAGCTCCCCATCCGCCCGGACTACATCGGCAAAAACCTGCCGACCTCGCACGAGGAAAGGGTCTGCGTCCGCCTCCGCGAGGTGGACGGAGAAGATAACGTTGCTATTCTTTGAGGCAGCATCCCCGCTGTCTCTTGCAGCCGCATGATACACTCACTATGAGAAAGGAAGAACCAAATGTCTATCCAAACCTTAGTAGAAAAGATCAAGGAAAAAGGCAATCCGACCGTAGCCGGTCTGGACGCCCGTCTCGAATACATTCCGCAGCATATTTCGGGGCGCAACATGATGCTGCACGGCGAGACCCTGCGCGCAGCAGCCGAGAGCGTTGTTGCGTTCAACTGCGGTCTGATCGACGCGCTGTGCGACATCGTCCCGGCGGTCAAGCCGCAGGCTGCATATTATGAGCTGCTCGGCTCCTACGGCGCGATGGCACTCAAGGAGACCATCGACTACGCGCACGCCAAGGGCATGTACGTCATCGGCGACATCAAGCGCAACGACATCGGCGCGACCGCTTCCGCGTATGCAGAGGCGTACCTCGGCAAGACCCGTGTCGGCGACACCGAGATCGCGCCCTATGGCTGCGACAGCGTCACCGTAAACGGCTACCTCGGCACGGACGGCGTCGAGCCCTTCCTCAAGGAGTGCCGCAGCCGTGAGAAGAGCCTGTTCCTGCTCGTCAAGACCTCCAACCCGTCCTCCGGCGAGCTGCAGAACCGCGACATGGAGGGCAAGCCGCTCTACGCGCGCATGGCTGAGATGGTCGCAAAGTGGGGCGAAGGTCTGGACACCCCGTGTGGCTACAACCAGATCGGCGCGGTCGTCGGCGCGACCTATCCCGAGGAGCAGAGGATCATCCGCGAGCTGCTGCCGAAGAGCTACTTCCTCGTACCGGGCTACGGCGCGCAGGGCGCGACCGCAAAGGACATTGCAAATGCGTTCAACGACGACGGCCTCGGCGCGATCGTAAATTCCTCCCGCGGCATCATGTGCGCGTGGAAAAAGACCGGAAACAACGGCGAGGACTACAAGGAAGCCGCCCGCGCAGAAGCGATCCGCATGCGCGACGACATCGTAGCGGCCATCAAATAATATAAACCGCGCCATCGGCGCGCATAAAATAGAATTTGCCTTGCAAATTCATAAAAACCGGGAGCATGTATCACGGTTTTTATACAAGTACGGAGCAAAGTTTCGCTCGTCGGAGCTTTGCGCAGTTCTGGACATATCCGCGCTTTCAGCGCGGTATGTCCCCTCGATTGAAACCGCGGTTTCAATCGAAGAATTAAGGAGCGTGTGGATATAGTGAAAAAAGCATACTTACTGCTGGCGGACGGCACCCTGTTCGAGGGCACCGCAGTCGGCTACGAAGGACAGAGCATCGGTGAGGTCGTATTCAACACCGGCATGGCCGGCTATCAGGAGGTCCTGACCGACCCGTCCTACTACGGTCAGGTCGTTACCATGACCTACCCGCTCGTCGGCAACTACGGCATTAACTTCGAGGACTACGAGTCGCGCAAGAGCTGGGTTTCCGGCTTCATCATGCGCGAGATGTGCGAATATCCGTCCAACTGGCGCTGCAAGGTAACGCTCGACGAGTACCTCAAGGCGCAGAAGGTCGTCGGTCTCGCCGGCATCGACACCCGCCGTCTGACCCGCAAGCTGCGCGGCGAAGGCGTCATGAACGGCGTCATCTACACCGAGGGCTTCGAACCGGACGAGCAGACCATCGCAGAAATGAAGGCTTACGTTGTCAAGGATGCGGTCAAGACCGTTACCTGTGCGGAGAACATCGTTTACCCGGCTGAGGGCGAAACCAAGTACCGCATCGCGCTGTTCGACTACGGCGTAAAGTACAACATTGAGCGCGAGCTGTGCAAGCGCGGCTGCGAGGTCACCGTCGTTCCGGCGTACACCAAGCCGGAGGACGTAGTCGGCAAGTACGACGGCGTGATGCTGTCCAACGGCCCCGGCGACCCGGCGGAGAACGTCGAGATCGTTGCGAACCTCAAGGAGCTGCTGAAGTCCGATATGCCGATCTTCGGCATCTGCCTCGGCCATCAGCTGCTGGCGCTGGCCATCGACGCAAAGACCACCAAGCTGAAGTACGGCCACCGCGGCGTCAACCATCCGGTCAAGGACATCGACGCGGACCGCACCTACATCACCTCGCAGAACCATGGCTATGCCGTTGTAGGCGAGTCGGTTGACCCGCGGATTGCCCGCGTGCGCTACGTCAACCTGAACGACGGCACGGTCGAGGGTCTCGAGCACATCGGCCGTCCGGTATTCACCGTGCAGTATCACCCCGAGGTATGCCCCGGCCCGATGGACACCTCGTATCTGTTTGATAAATTCATCGAAAACATCGAAAAGTCGAAAGGAGGCGCTCAGTAATGCCGCTGCGCAAGGATATTCATAAGGTAATGGTACTGGGCTCCGGCCCGATCGTCATCGGTCAGGCGGCCGAGTTCGACTACGCAGGCACGCAGGCCTGCCGCGCACTGCGCGAAGAGGGTCTGGAGGTCGTTCTTGTTAACTCCAACCCAGCGACCATCATGACCGACAAGGCTATGGCGGACAAGGTCTACATCGAGCCGATGACCGTCGAGGCCGTTCAGGAGATCATCAAGAAGGAGCGCCCGGACTCCCTGCTGCCCAACCTCGGCGGCCAGACCGGTCTGAACCTCGCCATGGAGCTGTGCGAGAACGGCTTCCTCGAAAAGATGGGCGTAAAGCTGCTCGGCGCGAACCCGACCACCATCGCAAAGGCGGAGGACCGCCAGATGTTCAAGGACACCATGGAGAAGATCGGCGAGCCGATCATCGCCTCCAAGGTCGTTCACACGGTCGAGGACGCGGTCGATTTCACCCGCGAGATCGGTCTGCCGGTCATCATCCGTCCGGCGTACACGCTCGGCGGCACCGGCGGCGGCATCGCCTACACCTGGGAGCAGCTGCGCGAGATCGCGGCCTCCGGCATCATGTACTCGCGTGTTGACGAAATTCTGGTCGAGAAGTGCATCGCAGGCTGGAAGGAAATCGAGTACGAGGTCATGCGCGACCACAAGGGCAACGCCATCACCATCTGTAACATGGAGAACGTTGACCCGGTCGGCGTACACACCGGCGACTCTGTCGTAGTTGCGCCGAGCCAGACCCTGTGCGACAAGGAGTATCAGATGCTCCGCACCTCCGCGCTCAACATCATCACCGAGCTGGGCATCGAGGGCGGCTGCAACGTGCAGTACGCGCTCAATCCGGAGTCCTTTGAATATGCGGTCATCGAGGTAAACCCCCGTGTTTCCCGTTCCTCCGCACTGGCTTCCAAGGCGACCGGCTACCCGATTGCAAAGGTAACCGCAAAGATTGCAGTCGGCTATGGTCTGGATGAAATCTCCAACGCTGTTACCGGCAAGACCAAGGCGTGCTTCGAGCCGACCCTGGACTACTGTGTCGTCAAGTTCCCGCGCTGGCCGTTCGACAAGTTCGTCTACGCGGACAACACCCTCGGCACCCAGATGAAGGCGACCGGCGAGGTCATGGCCATCGACAACAGCTTTGAGGGCGCGCTGATGAAGGCCGTTCGCGGCTGTGAGATCAAGCTCGACAGCATGATCGCGCCGCGCATCCAGAAGCAGTCGGACGCCGAGATCAAGAAGGGCGTTTCCCGCACGGACGACCAGCGCCTGTTCCACATCTGCGAGGCGCTGCGCCGCGGCATCATGACCATTGAGGAAATTCACGACATCACCACGATGGACGTATTCTTCCTGCACAAGTTCCAGAACATCATCGACATGGAGAAGGAGCTGGCGTCGGCTGAGAAGATCGACTCCGACCTGTACATCCGCGCCAAGAAGATGGGCTTCCTCGACAAGACCATCGAGCAGCTGTCCGGCAAGGATATTTCCGATGTTAAGCGTCTGCCGGTCTACAAGATGGTAGATACCTGCGCGGCGGAGTTCGAGGCAGAGACCCCGTACTACTACTCCACCTATGACGAGGAGACCGAGGTTGCTCCCCCGTCCGGCAAGAAGAAGATCCTCGTTCTCGGTTCCGGCCCGATCCGCATCGGTCAGGGCATCGAGTTCGACTACTGCTCGGTTCACGCTGTCTGGGCGCTGCAGAAGCTCGGCTGCGAGACCGTCATCATCAACAACAACCCGGAGACCGTCTCCACCGACTTCGATACCGCTGACCGTCTGTACTTCGAGCCGCTGACTCCGGAGGACGTGACCGGCGTTGTCGAGGCCGAGAAGCCGGACTACGCGATCGTTCAGTTCGGCGGTCAGACCGCCATCAACCTCGCGGCGCACCTCGAAAAGCTCGGCGTTCCGATTCTCGGCACCCCGGCATGGTCGATCGACGCCGCTGAGGACCGCGAAAAGTTCGACGTTATCCTCGAGAAGTGCGGCATCCCGCGTCCGGCGGGCCACACGGTTATGACCGAGGAGGAGGCCGTCAAGGCCGCCGACGAGCTGGGCTACCCGGTTCTCGTCCGTCCGTCCTACGTTCTGGGCGGTCAGGGCATGGAGATTGCCTACAAGGAGTCCGATGTCCGCGAGTTCATGCAGGTCATCACCCGCAACAAGGTCGAGAACCCGGTTCTGGTCGACAAGTACATGATGGGCCGCGAGATCGAGGTCGACGCCATCTGCGACGGCGACGACATCCTCATCCCGGGCATCATGGAGCATTTCGAGCGCGCAGGCGTTCACTCCGGCGACTCCATCTCCATCTACCCGTCCATCAACATCGAGAAGAAGCACAAGGACACCCTCGTGCGCTACACCGAGTCGCTCGCGAAGAACCTCGCCGTTCTCGGTCTGGTCAACATCCAGTTCGTTCTGTACAACGACCAGATCTACGTTATCGAGGTCAACCCGCGTTCCTCTCGTACCGTTCCGTACATCTCCAAGGTAACGGGCGTTCCGATGGTCGATCTGGCGACCCGCTGCATGTTCGGCGAGAAGCTGCGCGACATGGGCTGCGGCACCGGCCTGCACCCGGAGAGCGACCACTACGCCGTCAAGGTCCCGGTATTCTCCTTCCAGAAGCTGCGCGACCTCGACACCCAGCTCGGCCCTGAGATGAAGTCCACCGGCGAGGTCCTCGGCGTTGCCAAGAGCTTCCGCGAGGCGCTGCTCAAGGGTCTGACCGGCGCAGGCTTCCAGATGAAGAAGAAGGGCGCCGTCCTGATTTCCGTCCGCGACTCGGACAAGCAGGAGGCTATCCGCATCGGCGAGCGTTTCGAGGCGCTCGGCTTCGACATCTACGCCACCAGCGGCACCGCGAACGTGCTCAACCGCCACATGGTCGCGACCAACGCCATCCGCAACGTGGATGAGCCGTCCCCGAACATCATCGACCTGATCGAGTCCGGCAAGATCGACTACGTCATCGCCACCTCGGTCAAGGGCCGTCATCCGGAGCTTGGCTCGGTGCATATCCGCCGCACTGCGGTCGAGCGCGCCATCCCGTGCCTGACCTCGATGGATACTGTTTCCGCACTGCTGCGCTGCCTCGAGGGCGACATCAAGATCGAAAACTGCGAAATGATCGACATCAACTCGATCTGACCGCAGCATCCAGAAACCAGAAATCAGGTCCGCTGTTCCCTTCGGGGAATGGCGGACTTTTTCTGCTCTGCTGTACTGTGCTGTGCTCTGCTGTGCTGTGCTGTACTCTACTGTACTGTGCTGTACTCTGCTGTCCTGTTCTATGTGTACTTTCCGGGCGGCAAACCGCCATTTCCCGGCCAGAAATCCCGATTTCCCGGCAAGAAAAAAACGGCGGGCAGCACGAAAAGACCTGTCGGGTCAGATCGCAGTTTTCCCTGTGTCTGACAGAACGAACTCTCACCTGACCGGCCGCCGCATCCTGTTCCCGCTCCGTCAGACGCATCGCTCTGTCTGCCATGCCGAGGGGAAAAGTCCCCTCACCCATAGCGCGGATACCGGAAAAATTGACCTCAAACGGTCAAGCGGAACGGAAATTCTTCTCCGGCCGGTCGATAAAGTCCGTTTTCATAATGCTGATACGGCAGCGCGGGCGTCTGAAAAAAACGGAGCTTTTCGACAGCTGAAAAAAAGAGGATGCAACGCTTTCACATTGCATCCTCTTTTTTATGTGTTATCCGCGCGTCAGTGCGCCGACGATGATGTTGGCGATCAGGCTGACCGCCGCAAGCACGGCGTACAGCATCGCCTGCGCGTGGCAGGCCTTCGCCTTGGGGTCATCCTGCCGGTCCTCCTGCTCACTGCGGCCGCAGATCATGCCGTAGCGCAGCTGCTGGAAGGCAGTCAGCGCGGCAAATGCGACGAACAGAAAGAGCAGCAGACGCTGAATGGTCTGCGCCGGCATTTTAGTGAACGACGTTGAGAACGATCGCTGCGACGACGAAGATCACGCCGACGATCGAGGTCAGACGGGCAAAAATGCGGTCAGAAGCGGAAGCCTTACCCTTGCCGAAGAAGGTGTCTGCGCCGCCCTCGATGGCGCCGAGACCCTGCTGCGCACCCTCCTGAAGCAGAACGACAACGATCAGGAACAGGCTTGCGATGATCATGATGACAGAAAGAGCGATCTGTGCGGTAGTCATGTGTTTTTTCCTCCATTACATTTTTCTTTTATCGCGGAACAGCGTCCGCGTCAGATTGCGTACATGATACTATATCATATTTCGCGCTGTATTTCAAGAGTTTTCCGCTCTCAAAGCACAGCTTTCATGATATTTTTCAGCGAGTCTCCCATGCGGCTCACGCAGAGCTTATGCGCCTCGAGGTCGACGCACGCCATGCGCACCGAGCCCCAGCCGTGCTTTCCGCCCTCGAACTGCTGCTCGTGCGCGAGCTTTTTCAGCCGCTTCGGCACGTCCTTTTCCAGCTCGCCAGCGGCGAGGATGACCGAAACGATGGAGAAATCGTGGTTTTCATCCGGCTCAACGAGCGTTTCGAACACCCTTTCCGCATACGCCCACCAGTCCGCAAGCTCGTCCTCGCCGAGCTTCGGAACGGCAAACAGCAGGCGGTATTCGTGCGCGTGGCCGACGCCGCCCGTCGGCATCAGACCGAGGATCTTGCGCGCGCTCTTGATGGTGAACGAGGAGCAGAGCGCCGCCATGCGGCCCGCGACCTCGACATTGGTCTGCGTGCGGAACGCCTTGTCCTGGGTCTCGATCAGCCGGTCGCGCAGCGCGACAAATTCAGTCGAAAAATCCATGCCGCTCTCCTTTTTACAGGTCTTCCGGGTACTCGCCGTCCGCCGTCATCTGCGAAACCGCAGCCGTGATGACCGGCTTGTCCTCGCGATAGGTCACGCCGTACCAGCGCGCGGAGGTCTTGAGGACCTTCGCGGTCGCCTTTCCTGCCTTGATGAGCGCGTCGACCGCGAACGGCAGGTAATATTCGCCCTTCATCGGATTTTCCGGCAGCTTCTCCGCAAAGAACGTGCGCAGGCCCTCGTCGAGCGAGGGCAGGAAGGACGGGGTGAAGCCCCAGAGATTGAGCGAGACCGGCGTACCCGGCGCGATCTCGCCGGCCGGTGCATCGCCGTCCGCGTCATAGCGGATGACGCCGTCCGCGTCGCGGTGGATGGAAGTGCGCTCGATGATGTGCGCGAGCAGGCCGTGCTCGTCCTCGGTGCACACGCCGCGCGAGACCGTGCCGTTCTCGGTGAGGGTGTTCTCGACCTGATAGCCGACCATGCAGTAGCGGAACTTATCGTCGTCCTCCGCCTGCGACAGATAGTCGTACATCTTGCGGAAGGCGTCCGCGCCGTAGAAATCGTCCGCGTTGATGACCGCGATCGGGCAGCCCTCGGTCAGCTCCTTCGCGCACCAGACCGCGTGCGCGGTGCCGAGCGGCTTTTCGCGTCCCTCGGGCGCCTTCAGGCCCTCCGGCAGACGGTCGAGCGTCTGGTAGGCGTAGTCGACCTGCATGAAGCGGCGCGACTTCGCGCCGATGGCCTGCTCGAACGCCTCGTGCAGCTCGGGGCGGATGATGAACACCACGCGCTCGAAGCCTGCGCGGTGGGCGTCGTAGACCGAGTAATCCAGAATGATCTGACCGTTCGGACCGATGGGGTCGATCTGCTTGAGGCCGCCGTAGCGCGAGCCCATACCTGCCGCCATAATGACCAGAACCGGTTTATTCATATGTTTTCTTCCTTTCAAAGCGGCGTTTTCGTGTCGTCCGCCGCTGTGCTGTATTTCGCTCAGATACTTTTATTATATCGTAAGGGCGGGTAAAATACAAGAGCGAAGCCGCCGCCGCGGCGCAGGGGACGGAGACCGTGCATTTTTACCTTTTTCATGAAGGAGATTATGCGGTCTTGCCCAATCCGCCGACACGCAGCATTTGCTTTTTTGTCGAAAAGCACGAAAACAATCTGCCGTTTTCGCGGACGATTGCCAAACCGCACGAAAAGTGCTAAAATAGGTCTGATATAATGTTATACACGTTTCGTTAGTTATCTGATACAGAGAGGAATATGACTGATGCGCAAAACTAAAATTATCTGCACCCTCGGTCCTGCGACCGACGGTATCCTGCCCGAAATGATCAAGGCGGGCATGAACGTTGCCCGTATGAACTTCAGCCACGGCTCCCACGAGGAGCACAAGGCGCGCATGGACGCGGTAAAGGCTGCCCGCAAGGAGCTCGGCATGCCGGTCGGCATCATGCTCGACACCAAGGGCCCGGAGATCCGCACCAAGACCTACAAGGACGGCAAGATCGAGATCGTCGAGGGTCAGGAGTTCACCCTGACCACCCGCGACATCGAGGGCGACAACACCATCGTCTCCATCACCTACGAAGGCCTGCCGAACGACGTTCAGCCGGGCACCCGCATCCTCATCGACGACGGTCTGGTCGCGTTCGAGGTGCTCAAGATCGTCGACGGCACCGACATCATCTGCAAGGCGCTCAACGGCGGCCCGCTCTCCAACCGCAAGTCCATCAATGTTCCGGGCATCAAGCTCAACATGAAGTTTATCTCCGACAAGGACCGCGAGGACATCGAGTTCGGCCTGACGCAGGACATCGACTTCATCGCCGCTTCCTTCACCCGCTGCGCACAGGACGTCCGCGACATCAAGGCCATCCTCAAGGCACACGGCAAGGAAGACGTCGAGATCATCTGCAAGATCGAGAACATGGAAGGCGTAAACAACATTCAGGAGATCCTCGACGAGGCGAACGGCGTCATGGTCGCCCGCGGCGACCTGGGCGTTGAGGTTCCGTTCGAGGAGCTGCCGGAGATCCAGAAGAACATCATCAAGACCTGCATCTCCCGCGGCAAGCGCGTCGTCACCGCGACCCAGATGCTCGAGAGCATGGCGAAGAACCCGCGTCCGACCCGCGCAGAGGTTTCCGACGTTGCAAACGCAGTCTACGACGGCACCTCCGCGATCATGCTGTCCGGCGAGACCTCGGTCGGCAAGTACCCGGTAGAGACCGTTGCTACCATGAGCCGCATCGCCGAGAACGCCGAGCGCACCATCCACTATGACCGCCGCCGCGTCACCCGTCTGGAGTTCCAGAACATGCACGTTTCCGGCGACATGAAGACCCTCGCTATCTCCCACGCGACCTGCTCGACTTCCGCTGACCTCGGCGCGAAGTGCATCGTCGCCTTCACCGAGTCCGGCTCGACCGCGCGCGCCGTATCCACCTACCGCCCGGGCACGCTCATCGTCGCGGCTACCCCGTGCGAGCAGACCTTCAACCGTCTGTCCATGTCCTGGGGCGTAAAGCCGGTTCTGGTCGCAAAGCGCCCGTCCTCCGGCACCGAGCTGTACAGCCTGTCTGAGCAGGCTGCCATCCAGACCCTCGACCTGCGCGTCGGCGACATCATCACCATCACCGCAGGCATGCCGGTAGGCCATGTCAACTACACCAACACCCTGCGCGTTCACCAGCTCACCGAGCTGTCCTTTGCACCGTTCGTTCAGGACTAAAGAAGGTCGCTTATGTCTTTCAAACGCTTCCGTCGCATTCTCGTCCGTCTGCTGACCGTCGTCGTCATCCTCGCGACGGCCGGCTCGATCGGTCTGTACGGATACCGCGCTGTCTTCGGCTATCACTATGACTCCTCGCTCTCCGACGAGGATCTCTCGGCCGGCATTCAGGCGGACGAAAACATCACGAATATCGCCCTGTTCGGTCTGGACACCCGTCCGGGGGACGAAAAAAGCCATTCGGACTGCATGATGATCGTCACGATCGACAACACGCGCGGCAAGATCAAGCTGTCCAGCCTGATGCGCGACTCGCTCGTCGAGATCGACGGCGTGGGCGAGGACAAGCTCAACGCAGCCTATTTCCGCGGCGGCCCGAGCCTCGCCATCCGCACGATCAACGAGAACTTCGGCACGGACATCGAGGACTATATCGCCGTGAACTTCGAGCAGGTCGTCGAGATCGTGGACGCGCTGGACGGCATCGAGATCAACGTCGCCTCCGAGGCTGAGCTGACCGAGCTCAACCGCGTCATCCGCGACTACGGCCTCGAGCAGGGCAAGGAATTCTCCCCTGTCGAAAAGACCGGCCTGCAAACGCTGGACGGCGTGCAGGCGCTGTGCTACGGCCGTATCCGCAAGGGCAACACCGGCGACGACTGGAGCCGCGTCGAGCGCCAGAGCGTCGTGCTGAACGCCATGTTCGCGAAGATCAGCTCGATGGACGCAAACGGCCTGCTCGGCATCATGAACCGACTCATGCCCTACGTCACGACCTCGCTCGCTCCGGCGGACATTGCGCCCCTGATCGTCGGCGCGGTCAAGAACGGCGTCCCCGCTGTGGAGCACGTCCGTTTTCCGCTCGACGGCGAATGGAAGTATTACGGCTCGTCCAACGAATACATTATGTATGACGTGGACGTCGTGGCCGACGAGCTGCACGAGTATATCTACAACGATGTAACGCCCGGCACCGACTCCGGCAGCACGGATTCCACGGACAGCAGCACCTCGACCGGCAAGCCGTCGGACAGCAGCACCACCGGTTCGACCACGAGCCAGCCGTCTGCGACGGTCGACCCGGAGTCGCTCGTCGAGGAGGGCGGCAGCTACGACGCCTCCACCGGCGATTATTATGACTCGGACGGAGACAGATACTATCTGGACGAAAACGGCAATCGGGTGTATTATTAACAAGTAAATAATCGCAGCAGGGGAACATGACCGCGGTTATGCTCCCCTGCTTTTTTTGGCGGCGCCGCCGCCTCACTCCTCCCCCGCAGGACAAACAGGAAGAAAGAAATATAGGAGCGGATATTATGTATGTAAAACGAGTTCTCCCCAACGGCGTGCGCATCATCTCCGAGCGTCTGGACAATGTGCGCACGGTATCGGTCGGCATCTGGGTCGGCAACGGCAGCCGCTATGAACCGGCGGAGCTGAACGGCATTTCGCACTTCATCGAGCACATGATCTTCAAGGGCACGGAAAAGCGTTCCGCGCGTCATATCGCCATCGCCATCGACGCGCTCGGCGGTCAGGCCAACGCCTTCACCGACAAGGAATGCACCTGCTACTATATGAAGGTGCTCGACAGCCGTCTCCAGACCGGCATTTCCCTGCTCGCGGATATGTTCCTCGAGTCGCGCTTCGCGCAGGAGGACATCGAGCTTGAGCGCGGCGTTGTGCTCGAGGAGATCGATATGTACGAGGACTCCCCCGAGGACGTTGCCATCGACAAGCTGTTCGAAAAGTGCTATGACGGCTCGGCGCTCGGCCGCCCCATCCTCGGCACAGAGGAGACGCTCGCGCCTATCACGACCGAGACCATGCACAAATACATGCACGAGTATTACCGCCCGGAGGATACGGTCATCGCGGTCTCCGGTCACTTCACCGACGATGATCTCGACTATATCGCAGACCTGTTCTCTGTCATGACCGGCTCGGGCCGCAACCAGATCACCCCGGCGATATACAAGCCCTCGCTCGTGCTCCGCAGCAAGAAGATCGAGCAGAACCACCTGTGTCTGTCCTTCCCCGGCGTGTCCGCGCTGTCGAAGGACCGCTTCACGATGAACCTGCTGTGCAACATCCTCGGCGGCGGTATGTCGTCGCGCCTGTTCCAGAGCATCCGCGAGCAGAACGGCCTGTGCTACTCGATCTACACGTTCACCACGCCGCACCAGGACACGGGTCTGATGTCGATCTACACCGGTCTCGGCGAGGAGACCGAGCGCCGCGCACTCGAGCGCATTCTGCAGGAGCTGCATCAGTTCTGTGAGGACGGCCCGGCGAAGGACGAGATTTCCCGTACCCGCGAGCAGGCCAAGACCACGCTGCTCATGGGTCTCGAGAACACGGGCACGCGCATGATGACCATCGGCCGCAGCGAGCTGATCCGCGGCGAGGTCTCGAAGATCGAGGATGTGCTCGCCGGCTACGACAGCGTAACGCGGGATGATATTCTTGAGCTGGCGCGGCGGATCTTCGACCCGGCGCAGGCATCGCTTGCCGTTGTCGGCAATCCGGGCGCAGAGGACGAATACCGCGAGCTTCTTTCGAAGCATCTGTAAACGTCTTTTCTGCCTTACCGCAGGCAGGCGCGAAATTTTCCGCCGTTCCGGCGGCTTGCCGCCGCAGGCGAGATAGGCCCTCCCGGGACGAGGGATGTTCGCCATGACATGGCGTGGGAAGTGGCCGCCTTCGGCGGCGGAGACGCCGTGCCCACCGGCAGGGGCAAAAGGGGACAGGACACCAATGGTTTCCTGTCCCCTCTTGACTCCCCTTACCTTCCTTTGGACGCGACTCCCTGCGGTCGCGCGTCTAAATGCGAGGGGCCCACAGGGGCGTTTGGTGCTCCAAGAGTACACCCTTGATCGAAGCGGAGCTTTTCGCAGCGGAGAGCTGCCGCTCTGCACCGGATGGCCGCGCACTGTTATGCGCGGCAAACCACGCAAGCTGACCTCAGGGCCTTACAGCGTCCCAAAATCTGCCCGACGCACGGAACCGAGCCCCCGTTTCCCCCGTTTCGCTGCGCGACCGAAGGGAGTCGCGGCGCAAAGGAGGGTTTGGGGGAGTCAAGAGGGGGCAAGGGAACCATACGGTGCCCTTGCCCCCTTTTGCCCCTCGCCGTGGGCACGGCGTACCCCGCCGGTGAACACCGGCACCTCCGCCGCCAGACGGCGGCAATGCCCAGCCTGCCCATCGGCAGCCAATCTCGCCTGCGGCGGCAAGCCGCCGGAACGGCGGAAGATTTCACGATTGCAAATCGTATAATTATACCAAGAGTATAGAAAACGACCGTCTCCGGGCTGGAGACGGTCGTCCTGTTTTTTTACGACAGTCGGTTTTTGAAATCCTCATAGCTGAACATGCGGACGACTTCGTCCGTGCCATCCGCACGGCGGACGGCGATCAGCGGCAGAGGCATACCGTTGAACGTATTGGTCTTGACCATGGTGTACAGCGCCATATCCTCGAAAACCACCTGCTCGCCTGCCATCAGCGGCACATCGAACGAATACTCGCCGATGACGTCGCCCGCAAGACAGGTGCGGCCGGTCAGCAGATAATCGAACGCCTTGCACCCCGGCTCGTCCGCACGCATGACCGGCGGACGGTACGGCATTTCGAGTACGTCCGGCATATGGCACGCCGCCGAGGTATCGAGAATGGCGATATCCTTGCGGTTTTTCATGGTCTCGAGCACGGTCGAGACCAGATAGCCGGCGTTCAGCACGACCGCCTCGCCCGGCTCGAGATAGATCTGCACCTTGTACTTGTCGCGCAGATAGATGATGCAGTTGACGAGCGCGTCCACATCGTAGTCCGCACGGGTGATGTGATGGCCGCCGCCGAGATTGAGCCACTTCATGCCCTCCATGTAGCGGCCGAAGCGCATTTCAAACGCCGCGACCGTGCGCACGAGATCGTCCGCGTTCTGCTCGCACAGCGTGTGGAAATGGAAACCCTCGATGCCGTCGAGCAGGTCAGGCTGAAAGTTCGCCTCGGTGATGCCCAGACGCGAGGTCGGGCCGCACGGGTCATAGATGGCGTGGTCGCTCGGCTGCGTCGAGCACTCCGGATTGAGACGCAGACCGCAGCTCTTTCCGGCCACGCGCGCCAGATTGCCGTACTTTTTCCACTGCGTGAACGAGTTGAACACGATGTGGTCGGCATAATTCAGGATTTCATGGAACTCGTCCGGCGTGTACGCGGGCGAATAGACATGCGTCTCGCCGCCGAATTCCTCGTGACCCAGCCGCGCCTCGAACAGACCGGACGCGGTCGTTCCGGCGAGGTATTCGCGCAGCAGCGGATAGGTCGAAAACATGGAAAACGCCTTCTGCGCGAGCAGGATCTTCGCGCCGCTGCGCCGCGCGACGTCGCGCAGCACCGCAAGGTTCTGCACAAGGCGGTTTTCGTCGATGATAAAGCAGGGAGTCGGAAGATCGGTAAATCTCATATCAGTCCACCAGCACCGGCTTGTCGTCGATCTGCCACGGCAGGCCCCACTTGTTCAGCGCCTCCATGTACGGATCGGGATCGAACTCCTCGACGGTGTACACGCCCGGCTTGTTCCACTTGCCGGTCAGCAGCATCGCCGCGCCGATCATCGCCGGAACGCCGGTCGTGTAGCTGATGGCCTGCGAGCCGACCTCGCGGTAGCATTCCTCGTGGTCGCAGACGTTGTAAATGTAGGCGGTCTTTTCCTTGCCGTCCTTCTTGCCGGTGAAGATGCAGCCGATGTTGGTCTTGCCCTTGGTGCGCGGACCGAGGGTCGCCGGGTCGGGCAGCAGCGCCTTGAGGAACTGGATCGGCACGATCTGATGGCCCTCGAACTCGATCGGGGTGGTGGACAGCATGCCGACGTTCTCAAGGCACTTCATGTGGGTCAGGTAGGACTGACCGAAGGTCATGAAGAAGCGGATGCGCTTGACGCCCGGGATGTTCTTCGCGAGCGACTCGATCTCCTCGTGATGGAGCAGGTACATATCCTTGTGGCCGACCTGATCGAAGTCGTACTCACGCTTGATGCTCATTGCCGGAATCTCGACCCAGTGGCCGTTCTCCCAGTACGAACCCGGCGCGGAAACCTCGCGCAGGTTGATCTCCGGGTTGAAGTTGGTCGCAAACGGATAGCCGTGGTCGCCGCCGTTGCAGTCCAGAATGTCGATGGTGTCGATTTCATCGAACAGATGCTTCTGTGCGTAAGCGCAGTACGCCTGCGTTACGCCCGGGTCGAAGCCGGAGCCGAGCAGCGCGGTCAGACCGGCCTCCTCAAACTTTTTCTTGTACGCCCACTGCCAGGAGTAGTCAAAGTACGCGGTAAAGCCCTCGTCCTTGCAGCGCTTCTCGTAAATGGCGCGCCACTCCGGATCGTCGGTGTCCTCCGGCTCGTAGTTGGCGGTATCCATGTAGTTGACGCCGCACTTGAGGCAGGCGTCCATGATGGTCAGATCCTGATACGGCAGAGCGATATTCATGACGATGTCCGGCTTGTACTCGTCGATGAGCGCGCACAGCTCGTCCACGTTGTCCGCGTCCACCTTTGCGGTGCGGATCTTGGTCGCGGTCGTGCCGTCGAGCTTCTCCTTGATGGCGTCGCACTTGCTCTTGGTGCGGGACGCGATCATAATTTCCTCGAAAACGTCGCTGTTCTGGCAGCACTTGTGAATGACAACGCCGGCAACGCCGCCGCAGCCGATGATCAATGCTCTTCCCATGGTTAGTTCCTCCTCATTGTTTCCTGTTAAATGGTTCAAAATGATAAAATGTGCAAAGGGATAACATTATTCCTCTACTTTTTCAAGCAGCTTCTGCACATAATTCGGCAGATAGAACGCGCCCTTGTGCAGATTGGTATTGTAATATTTAGTTTCCAGTCCCAGACTATTCCACCAGTCCGGATTCAGATCGCGCACCGGATGCACGCCGCGGGACGAGAAACCGAACAGCCAGTGGCCGGACGGATACGTCGGGATATGCGCCTGAAACAGGCGGCTGAGCTCGAACGAGTGGACGATATTGCGGTGCGCTCTCTGGCACGCCAGTGCATCGCCCTTGTAGAACGGGCTTTCGTGCTGATTGACCAGCACGCCGTGCTCGTGGAGCGCCTTGTAGCAGTTGCCGTAGAACTCCATCGTGAACAGGCCCTCGCCCGGGCCGAACGGGTCGGTCGAGTCGATGATGATGAGGTCGTATTCGTCCTCGATGCGGCGGATGTACTTGAGGCCGTCCTGATACAGGATATGAACGCGCGGATCGTCGAGCGAGCACGCCACGCCGGGCAGATACTCCTTGCAGACCGCGACGACGCGCTCGTCGATCTCCACGAGGTCGATGTGCTCGATGTGCTTGTAGCGGCACAGCTCGCGCACGCAGCCGCCGTCGCCGCCGCCGATGACGAGCACCTTTTTGATCTTCTCGCCGAGCACCGCGAGCGGTACGTGCACCATCATCTCATGGTAGATGAACTCGTCCCGCTCGGTCAGCATCATGTAGCCGTCGAGCGTGAGAAAGCGGCCGAACTCCTCGCATTCAAAGACGTCGATGCGCTGAAAGTCGCTCTGTTCGGTATGCAGCTGACGGTCCACCTGAATTTGAAGTCCGACCGTCGGCGTGTGCATTTCGGTAAAAGTAAGTTGCATAGGGAAAACGCTCCTTTTATTCCGGACTGATGACGCCGCGGATAACCTGAAGGCTGTTCACCTCGGGGTCCTCGGTGCCGAGCAGCATACAGTTCTTTTCCTTGGCGTAACGGATATAATCAAGAATGTCGCGGGTGATACGCTCACCCGGCGCGAGGATCGGAATGCCGGGCGGATAGCACATGACAAACTCCGCACAGATGCGGCCGACCGACTCATCGAGCGGCATGGCCTTCTTGTCCGCGTAGAACGCCTCCTGCGGCCCCGCGACCACCTGCGGCGAGATATACTCCTGCCGCATGAGCGTCGCCTTGTCGCGCTTATAGCGGCGGCGGATGTCCGCTAGAGCGGATACCAGACGTTCGAGGTCGCGTTCTCTGTCGCCGACCGAAACATAGGCGAGCAGGTTGCCGAGGTCGCCGAACTCGGTCTGAATGTCGTAGTAATCGCGCAGGATGTCGTAGACCTCGATACCGGCGAGGCCGACGTCGAGCGTGTTGACCGCGAGCTTGGTCGTGTCAAAATCGTACACGGTGTCGCCGTTGATGAGCTCGCTGCCGTAGGCGTAGTAGTCGCCGATCTGGTTGATCTCCTCGCGGGCATAGGTCGTGAGATCAACGACTTTTCGGAAAACCTCTTTTCCGTGCAGCGCAAGGTTTTTGCGCGAAATGTCAAGGCTGACCATCAGCAGATACGAACCCGAGGTCGTCTGGGTCAGATTGATGATCTGGCGAACGTGTTCGGCGTTCATCGACGGGCCGCACAGCAGAAAGCTCGACTGCGTGAGTGAGCCGCCCGACTTGTGCATGGAAACGGATGCCAAATCCGCGCCCGCCGCCATCGCGGAGACCGGCATATTCTCCCCGAAGTAGAAATGCGTGCCGTGCGCCTCGTCCGCGAGCACCTTCATGCCCGCCGCGTGCGCCAGTTTGACAATCTCGCGGATGTTCGAGCAGATGCCGTAATAGGTCGGGTTGTTGACCAGCACCGCCTTCGCAGACGGGTGCTTCTCGATGGCGGCCTTGACGTCCGCGACCGACATGCCGAGCGAAATGCCCAGGCGGTCGTTCATCTGCGGATTGACATAGACCGGTATCGCGCCGGTGAGCACGAGCGCGTTGATGACGCTGCGGTGCACGTTGCGCGGCAGAATGATCTCGTCGCCGCGCTTCACGACCGAGAGTATCATCGCCTGCACGCTGCTCGTCGTACCGCCGACCATGAGGAAGGCGTGCGCCGCGCCGAACGCATCGGCCGCCAGCTCCTCCGCCTCGCGGATGACGCTCGTTGGGTGGCACAGATTGTCGAGCGGCTTCATCGAGTTGACGTCCACGGTCATGCACTGCTGGCCGAGGAACTTTGTCAGCTCCGGTGAGCCGCGTCCGCGCTTGTGTCCGGGAACGTCGAACGGCACAATGCGCATATCCTTGAAGTTTTCGAGCGCCTCCATGATGGGCGCACGGGATTGATCCATAGAAATGCCTTCTTTCGGCAGAGAATGATATGCTGCGCTTTCGCGCGAAGCGCGCATGAAATACAATCTGCGCAGCAGATTGATAAAAACCGGGAGCATGTATCACGGTTTTTATACAAGGAATAAAATTTGTGTGCCGCGCAGCGACGCGCAAATTTTATTGTGAGACAAATCCGAACATCGTTCGGTTTGTCTTTCTCGATTGAAAATGTATTTTCAATCGAAATCAGTAGATGTTTTTGCCCGAAAAGATCTCGATCATCTCACGGCGGAGGTCGGAGTGGATCTTGAGACGGGTCTTGGGCGGCAGCTCGTAGATGTCGGTGTTGAACAGGTAGTTCTGAAGGTCGATCTCCTTGAGCAGCATACGGGTGTGGAACAGGTTGGCCTGATACACGTTGATGTCGTAGGCATCGTAGCGGTCGAGCGTCGCGGGGTCGATAAAGTCCTGAATGGACGTCATATTGTGGTCCATAAACAGCTTTTTGCCCTCAATATCGCGCGTAAAGCCGCGCACGCGGTAGTCCATCGTGATAATGTCCGAATCGAACGAGCCGATGAGGTAGTCGAGGGTGGACAGCGGCGTGATCTCGCCGCAGGTGGCCACGTCGATGTCCACGCGGAAGGTCGCAAGGCAGGTATCCGGATGGTACTCGGGGTAGGTGTGCACGGTGACATGGCTCTTGTCGAGGTGCGCCACGATGGTATCCGGCTCGAGCGCCGGCTTCATATGCTCCTCCGCGATCAGGAAGGTGACGGAAGCGCCCTGCGGATCGTAGTCCTGCTTGGAGATGTGCAGCACATGTGCGCCGATCATCTCGGTCAGCTTTTCCATGATGCCGGTCAGTCGCTCGGAGTTGTACTGCTGATCGATGTACTTGATGTAGTCGCGCTGTTCTCGCTCGGTCTTTGCGTAGCAGACATCGTAAATATTAAAGGACAGCGCCTTGGTCAGGTTGTTAAAGCCGTAGAGTTTGAGCTTGTTCTCCATATCATATCCTCACAAAAATAATAAAAAAATCCCCGGATGGAAGGGAGTGCACCGGGCACGCTTTCACCTTGGGGAAAATCAATCATTCTCTTCTCGCGCGGAGTGACCGCACTGTTTTTCGTGTCTGTGGAAGAGGAAAGAGTCTATATAGCAAGAATCGTTACTTTTACTACTCTTATTGATTGTTTCACAAGTGTATGCGCCCGCGGCACACGGCTTTTAGTCAGCCAACTTATAAAAATTCAATAAGGCAACAAAGTTGCCATGTTCGGCATTTGACCCGGCTGTCCGTATGGCCTTAGCACCTTTCCGGCAGGAAAGGGCGGTCAAAGAAATTCTGCTGGTAAAGGCTTTGCCTCTCCGAGTAGTTTTATTATATCGTACCGCCGGGTGGAATGCAAGGCTTTTCAGGAAAAGCCTTTGTAAAAGGCTTTGCAAATCCTTAAAAGCCCGATCGTCAGCAGAGGGCAGACCTTCCGCCGATCCGGCGGTGCGCCGTGGTTTTTACCCTCAGCAGAGGGTGAGCGGTTCCGCCGTTCCGGCGGCTTGCCGCCGCAGGCGAGACAGGCCCTCCCGGGCCGGGGGATATTCGCCATGACATGGCTGTGCATTGCCGCCGCCCGGCGGCGGGGGTACGCCGTGCCCACGGCGAAGGGCAAGAGGGGGCAAGGGCACCAAATGGTTCCCTTTCCCCCTCTTGACTCCCCCAAACCCTCCTTTGCGCCGCGACGCCCTTCGGTTGCGCGGCGAAACGGGGGTTACGGGGGCTCGGTTCCGTGCGTCGGGCAGCTTTTGGGAGGCTGTTAGACCCTGAATTTACTTTGCGTAAACCGCCGCGCATAACAGTGCGCGGCCAGACGGTGCAGGGCGCTTGATTTGCGCTGCGAAAAGCTCCGCTTCGATCAAGGATGTGCTCTTGGAGCAGCAAACGCCCCTGTGGGCCCCTCGCATTTAGACGCGCGACCGAAGGGAGTCGCGTCCTAAGGAAAGTTTGGGGAGTTAAGAGGGGAAAGAAAACCTTGGTTGTCTTTCCCCTCTTGCCCCCGGCCGTGGGTACGGCCTTCCTCGGGCCGCCGAAGGCGGCCATTGCACACGCTCACTTTGAGCGTCAAGTCGCCTCCACCGGCTGCGCCGCTGTATCGGCAGAGGGTCTCCCCTCTGCTGAGGGTAAAAGCAGCCTGCTTTTTTTGTCATAAAAAGTTTACACCCCTTCGGGTGGAAAATCCGCGCTGATCGTAGTACAATAAGATTACAAGACAGGATTGGAGAGAGATAACGCTTGAAAACTTCCGCTTTTCACCGCAGAAAGAAGGGAAAACGCGCCGTAAATCCCGCCGTGATCGCCGTCGCCGTGCTCATGCTGCTTTCCTTTATGGGCGGCATGCTCACCCAGCGCGCGCTCACGAAAACGCCGCAGCAGGACGCGAACCTCAGCTACATAGACGGCATCCCCGTTTACACCGACTTCATCCCCGAGGGCAGCCGTGCGCGCCCCGGTCAGACGCGCGAGATCAAATATCTCGTCATTCACGAGACCGACAACTTCTCCGCCGGTGCGGACGCCGCGGCGCACAATTCCTTCATCCATCAGAACGCCGACGCGGACAGCGGCATCGTTTCGTGGCACTACACAGTGGATGACCACGAGATCTACCACCACCTCCCCGACACCGAGACCGCCTACCATGCCGGCGACATGATGACCGAGGGCGGCGGCAACATGAACGGCATCGGCATCGAAATGTGCGTCAACGAGGGCGGAAACTACGAGCAGACCCTCATCAACACGGAAAAGCTGTGCGCGCAGCTGTGCCTTGCCTACAATCTGAACCCGGACAAGGCGCTCAAAAAGCATCAGGATTTCATGGAAAAGGTCTGCCCCGCGAGACTCATCAACGAGGGCCGCTGGGACGAGTTCTGCGCCGCCGTCAAGCAGAAATACACAGAGCTCAAGGCCGCCGACGCAGAGAATTAGAGTTAGCACAGCGCAACCGTGTAAAAAAGAACCGTAAAAAGCAGGGGCGATTTGTCGTAAATCGCTCTTTCTTTTTGCCGCCCGCTATGGTATACTGCAAAATGTACGCTGTCTGCTTCCGATGAGAAAGCGGCAGACAGCAGATCGATTAAAATTATCACATTGTGAAGGAGTGAACTGAAATGATCGTTGTACTCAAACAGAACAGCGACAAGGAACGTGTCGAGCGACTGATGCAGCATTTCAAGGATATGGGGCTGCGGATCAACTATTCCCAGGGCGAGGATACCACTATTCTCGGCCTGATGGGCGACACGACCCGGCTCGATGAAGGGGACATTATGGCGTATGACGTGGTCGAGCGCGTACAGCGCGTGACCGAGCCATTCAAGGCTGTCAACCGCAAATTCCACCCCGAGGACACGATCATCGAGGTCGCGGGCCGCAAGATCGGCGCCGGCTACTTCAATGTTATGGCAGGTCCGTGCTCGGTCGAGAACGAGGCGCAGATCGTCGAGTGCGCGGAGCGCGTCAAGGCAGCCGGCGCATCCTTCCTGCGCGGCGGTGCGTTCAAGCCGCGCACCTCCCCCTACTCGTTCCAGGGTCTCGAGGCCGAAGGCCTCAAGCTGCTGCTCGAGGCAAAGCGCCAGACCGGCCTGCCGATCGTCACCGAGATCATGAGCGAAAAGCACCTCGACCTGTTCGCGGACGTCGACATCATCCAGCTCGGCGCGCGCAATATGCAGAACTTCATGCTGCTCAAGGAGCTCGGCCGCTGCAACAAGCCGATCCTGCTCAAGCGCGGCCTGTCCGCGACAATGGAGGAGTTCCTCATGGCTGCCGAGTACATTTTCGCCGGCGGCAATAAGCAGGTCATCCTGTGCGAGCGCGGCATCCGCACGTTCGAAAAGATGATCCGCAACAACCTCGACCTGTCGGCTGTTCCGCTCGTCAAGATGTTCAGCCACCTGCCGATCATCATCGACCCGTCTCACGCAGCAGGCCGCCGCGACATGGTTCAGCCGCTCTCCCGCGCCGCGATCGCTGCCGGTGCGGACGGCCTGATCATCGAGGCGCACAACGACCCGAAGCACGCGCTGTGCGACGGCGCGCAGTCGCTCGACCTCGACCAGTTCGATCATGTCATGTCCGACATCAAGCGCCGCGCCGAGTTCGAAGGCAGAATTATGATGCCGTAAAACGGCATCATTCTAAGGGGGACGCTGTCCCCCTTAGAGGAGATCACCGGTCTACGACCGGTATCTCCGTCATATCTTCCTCGTCGAGGTTCTTGAGGTAGTGCCTTGTCTCCTGCGCGATGACGCCCGAGAGCAGCAGCACCGCGATCAGGTTCGGGATCGCCATCAGCGCGTTCAGAATGTCCGCGATAGACCACATAAGGTCGAGCGCGAGCACCGGGCTGAACACGACGACCGCGAGGAACACCAGCTTGTACGGCAGAATCGCCTTTCGGCCGAGCAGATACTCCGCCGCCCGCTCGCCGTAGTACGACCAGCCGAGGATGGTCGAGTAGGCGAAGGTGATAATGCTGAACACAAGGATGGCCGGGCCGATGTACGGGATCTGCGCGAACGCGATCGTGGTCATCTGACCGCCGTTGGCGATGCTCGCCATATCGACCGCCGGGTTCTTCATGATAGTCGAGATGAGCACGAGACCGGTCATAAGGCAGACAACAACCGTCGTCCAGAACGTGCCGGTCGCGGAGACGAGCGCCTGACGCACCGGATTGCGCGTCTGCGCGGCGGATGCAACGAGCGGCGCGGAGCCCATGCCGGACTCGTTCGAGAACAGACCGCGCGCCACGCCGTACTGGAGCGCGAGACGGATACCGCCGCCGACCAGACCGCCCGCGACCGCGCCCGGCCGGAACGCAAGCGTGAAGATCGCCCGGAAGGCCGGGAGAATGTAGTCGAAGTTAATGCCGAGGATGACGATGCAGCCGAGCACGTAGAACAGCGCCATGACCGGAACCAGCTTTTCGCACACGGTCGCGATGCTCTCGATGCCGCCGAGGATGATGATGGCGGTAACGATGCCGAACACGATGCCGATGGCGATGCGCGGAATGCCGATGGGCAGGTTGGTCTCGATGACCTCCGCGATGGCGTTGATCTGCGTGCCGCAGCCGGTGCCGAAGGACGCCAGCATGGCAAACAGCGCGAACAGAACCGCCATCACCTTGCCGAACTTCTTCCATTTCAGGCCGCGCTCAAGTGCATACATCGCGCCGCCCATCATGCGGCCGTCTGCGGTCTGCACGCGGTACTTGACCGCGATCAGGCTCTCCGCGTACTTGGTCGCGATGCCGAACACACCGGTCAGCCAGCACCACAGCACCGCGCCCGGGCCGCCGAGATAGATGGCCGTGCCCACGCCTATGATGTTGCCCGTGCCGATGGTGGACGCGAGCGCGGTCGTCAGCGCCTGAAACTGGCTGACGTCGCCCGGGGAGTCCGGGTCCTTCGTCACCGACAGCCGGATGCCGGTGAACGTCTTTTTCTGGATAAATCCGGTGCGCAGCGTCATGAAGATATGCGTGCCGCATAGCAGGATGAGCATAGGCGCGCCCCATATCCAGTTTCCGAGCGAGGTGATAAAGCTCGAGAAAGCCTCCATGTTTTTCTGTCTCCTTTTTTTCGACGGAAACGGTTTCCGCCAGATTTACGGCAATACTGCATAATTTCCGCAAATTGCTCCTGTTCAATTATGCAGTGCTGCCTTGCATACACTCCTCCCCCGTTTTCAGACAAAGAAAGGGAGCGAAGCATAGTGCCTCGCCCCCCGAGCTTCTGAAACGGGAGCCGTCCGCGCGACAGCTTAGTGTCATAATACGCGAAACGCCTTATCAGTATAACATATTCCCCCCTGTGACACAAGTTTTTTCATCGGAGACAGGTGTTTTTATAAGTTCAGCGGCGTACAACCGGGATCTCCGTCTTATCCTTCTCGTCGAGGTTCGCGAGATAGTGGCGTGTCTCCTTCGCGATGACGCCCGAGAGCAGCAGCACGATCATGGGAAGACCCCACAGCCAGCTGTCGAGAGCGTTGATCATCTCGGTGAATTTCTCCATTTTTATTCCCATCCTTTCGTCGCCCTCCGCGCCGCAGCAGAAGGCAAAAGGGCGCGAGACTGTACCGTCCCGCGCCCTTGCGAAATAATATCAATATAATACCAGACAGCGAGCCGAAAATCAAGAGCCGTCCGCCAATTTGGTGATTTTTTTATCTGACCTTATAAAATATTCGCAAACTGATTATTTTGTTCATGCCACTCAGGCGGTATAATAACGGCATCACAGCAAAGAACGATAATCCGAGAGGAGAACAATAAAATGGCTACACGTTACGAACTCAACAAGGAACTGGCGCAGATGCTCAAGGGCGGCGTCATCATGGACGTTACCACCCCGGAGCAGGCAAAGATCGCAGAGGAGGCCGGCGCCTGCGCGGTCATGGCGCTCGAGCGCATCCCGGCGGATATCCGCGCGGCTGGCGGCGTATCCCGCATGAGCGACCCCGGCATGATCCGCGGCATTCAGGAGGCCGTTTCCATCCCGGTCATGGCAAAGTGCCGCATCGGTCACTTTGTTGAGGCGCAGATCCTCGAGGCGATCGAGATCGACTATATCGACGAGAGCGAGGTCCTCTCCCCGGCCGACGACGTTTACCACATCGACAAGACCAAGTTCAACGTGCCGTTCGTCTGCGGCGCACGTGATCTGGGCGAAGCGCTCCGCCGCATCGCAGAGGGCGCGAGCATGATCCGCACCAAGGGCGAGCCGGGCACGGGCGACGTTGTACAGGCCGTCACTCATATGCGTGCGATGAACGCAGAGATCCGCCGCGTGCAGAACCTGCGCGAGGACGAGCTGTATGAAGCAGCGAAGCAGCTGGCCGTTCCGGTCGAGCTGGTGCAGTATGTCCACGAAAACGGCCGTCTGCCGGTCGTCAACTTCGCAGCCGGCGGTGTTGCTACCCCGGCGGACGCCGCGCTCATGATGCAGCTCGGTGCGGAAGGCGTATTCGTCGGCTCGGGCATCTTCAAATCCGGCGACCCGGCAAAGCGTGCGGCGGCGATCGTGAAGGCGGTCACGAACTACACCGATGCAAAGCTGATCGCAGAGCTGTCCACCAACCTCGGCGAGGCGATGGTCGGCATCAACGAGAACGAGATCGCTCTGCTCATGGCGGAGCGCGGCAAGTAAGCCATGGCAACCGGAATTTTAGCGCTTCAGGGCGCGTTCGCGGAGCATGCCGCCATGCTCGACCGTCTGGGCGAGCCGCATTTTGAGATCCGGCAGGCACGCGACCTCGAAAAGCCGCTCGACCGCCTCATCATCCCCGGCGGTGAGAGCACGGTCATGCGCCGCCTGCTGCACGACCTTGACCTGTTCGATGCGCTCCGCGCGCGCATCACGGAGGGAATGCCGGTCTTCGGCACCTGCGCCGGACTCATCCTGCTCGCAAAGCAGGTCGACGGCGGCGTTCCGTGCTTCGCGACCATGGACATCGCGGTCAAGCGCAACGCCTATGGCCGTCAGCTCGGCAGCTTTTTCACGAACGACAGCTTCGAGGGACTCGGCACGCTGCCGATGACCTTCATCCGCGCGCCCTATATCGAGTCGGTGTCGGGCGGCGCGAAGGCGCTCGCCGTTGTCGGCGGCAAGATCGTTGCGGCGCGGCAGGATAATCAGCTTGTCACCGCGTTTCATCCCGAGCTTGACAGCAGCACCGCCATCCACGAGTATTTTCTCAAAATGTAAGACCAAAGGACGCTCTAAAAAAGAGCGTCCTTTTTGTTTCCGTTTCGTATAATATTACAGTTCGTATTATTCCACAAAATCCTCTTTCGCGCCGAAACGGGAGTGCTTTTGTTATATCTGTGCATTATATTACTACCAGTATATCGTATCTGCCAATTCCTGCTCGCAGGCGTCGAGGCATATCTCATGCAGGCGCTGCACGGCGTCCTCGCTGCCGCACAGCCTGTGCATCCATCTTCCGTTATAGGTGACATAGAATTCCGGCGGATAGTAATAAAGATAGAGCGGCTGGCCGTTATAATCCGTCTCAAGCCGGTAGGTCAGCCGTCCCTCCGGGTATCGGCCCAGAATTTCGGGAATGCTGTTCATTTTGATCTGCGGCAGCAGCTGCCGCACCTCGTCCGTATCGAGCCAGCGCGTGACATATGCCGAATACTGTCCCTGTATCGTGCCCAGCACCTCGATCTTGCCGATGCCCTCCGCCTTCGGCGTCGGCGCATACGGCACGAGCCACGCCGCAAGCGCGATGCACGCCACGGACGAGGCGAGCGCATAAATCAGTCCTCGTTTCACTGCATTCCCTCCTCACTGAAAAAACAAACCGCCGGCGCGAAGGTTTGTTTTCACGTCGGCGGCTGATACTACGGTTTTTAAGCTGAAATTACTTCAGGCCTGCGGTGATGATCGCCATCTGGTAAACCTCGTCTGCGTTGCAGCCGCGGGACAGATCGTTGATCGGAGCGTTCAGGCCCTGCAGGATCGGGCCGTAAGCTGCGAAGCCGCCCAGACGCTGAGCGATCTTGTAGCCGATGTTGCCTGCCTCGATGGACGGGAAGATGAAGGTGTTGGCCTGACCTGCAACCGGAGAGCCCTTGCACTTGGTAGCAGCAACGACCGGAGATACAGCAGCGTCAAACTGCAGCTCGCCGTCGATCGCCAGATCCGGGTTCATTTCCTTTGCGTACTCGGTAGCCTCGCGGGACAGAGCGACCGTGCCGCCCTTGCCGGAGCCCTTGGTGGAGAAGGACAGAACGGCAACCTTCGGGTCGATGCCGAAAGCCTTTGCGGTGTTTGCGGTCTCGATTGCAACCTCAGCCAGCTTCTGGCTGCCCTTCAGGGTTACGTTGCCTTCCTTATCGACAGAGTCCGGGTAGTCGATGTTGATTGCGCAGTCGCCCATCGCCAGCTTCTCCTCGACGCCGTCCTTCTCGCGGACGAGAATAAAGCAGGAGCTTACGAGGTGTGCGCCCGGCTTGGTCTTGATGAGCTGGAGCGCCGGACGAACGGTATCAGCGGTGGAGTAGGTAGCGCCGCCGAGCAGAGCGTCAGCCTTGCCCATCTTGACGAGCATGGTGCCGAAGTAGTTGCCCTTTGCCAGAGCAGCCTTGCAGTCCTCTGCGCTCATCTTGCCCTTGCGCAGCTCGACCATCTTCTCGACCATCGCGTCCATCTCGGAATAGGTTGCCGGATCGATGATCTCCATGCCCTCGATATCAAAGCCGCCCTTTGCAGCAGCAGCCTTAACAGCCTCTACGTTGCCGACCAGGATGGAGTCCATCAGGCCGTCCTTCTTCAGGCGGGAAGCAGCCTCAAGAATACGGGCATCCTCGCCCTCGGTAAATACGATGGTACGCTTTTCAGCCTTCAGAGCCGAAATCAGGTTCTCAAACATATTTCATTCTCCTTCGTTATCTCGTCCGTGCAGGCATACCTCGCCCGCAGACAAATGTTTTCTATATACATTATACACCTGTGCAGGCGTGCTCACAAGACAAAATTTAGCCTTGGCTGTCGGAAAGGCTGAAAAACCGGCTCTCACAGGGTTGCAGCGGGCCGTTTCGGGGGAAACTTCCGATGCAGGGCAATGTTCCCCTGCGGAAAGGAGCTCTTCCATGCAGATCATCCGCTATCTGAACGGCGTCCCGCTCTCCGGCGCGATGCCGCCGCTCGTCCTGTCCTTCCCCCTGCCGCGCCAGCATGTTCCATTGCCGCGCCCCGCGCGCTCTGCTATACTGAAGGCGGAGGAACGCAGTCCCGGAAAGGGAAAACCATGAAACACACCGCTTTATACCTGCGCGTTTCGACCGAAGCGCAGGCCGACGAGGGCTATTCGCTCGCCGCACAGGCCGAAAAGCTCGAAGCCTACTGCCGCATGAAGGGCATCGGCCGCTTCACACAGTATGTGGACGGCGGCTTTTCCGGCTCGAACCTGTCGCGTCCGGCCGTGACGCAGCTCATCGACTGCATCCGCCGCGGCGAGGTCGAGCGCGTGGTCGTCTACAAGCTCGACCGCCTGAGCCGCAGCCAGAAGGACACGCTTTACTTGATCGAGGACGTTTTCGCGCCGCACGGCGTGGATTTCGTCTCGATCAACGAAAACATCGACACCGGCACGCCCTACGGCCGCGCCATGATCGGCATTCTGTCCGCCTTTGCACAGCTCGAGCGCGAGAACATCTTCCTGCGCACGCGCATGGGCATGGTCGAGCGCGTCCGGCAGGGTTACTGGCCGGGCGGCGGCAAGATCCCCTTCGGCTACGATTACGACGCCGCAAAGGGCATCCTCGTGCCCAACCGCGACGCGGACACCGTGCGCGAGATCTACGCGCGGTATCTCGCCGGCGAGTCCGCCGGGAGCATCGCCCGGGCGCTCGGTCTGCGCTACGAGCATCTCGTGCGGCAGATCCTCGACCGTGAGAGCAACACCGGCATTATCCTGTACAAGGGCGAGCGCTATCCCGGACGCCACGAGCCGCTCATCGACCGCGAGACATGGCTGCGCGCGCAGCGCCGTCTGCACCGCCCCAACCGACCGCGCGCCGCCGACGGCGGGAAGCTGCTGACCGGGCTGCTCGCGTGCGGCCACTGCGGCGCGAAAATGCGCTATCAGAAATGGGGCCGCGCCGGAGACCGGCTGGTCTGCTACTCGCGCGACAAGTCCAAGCCGCACCTCGTCCACGACGAAAACTGCCCGAACCGCGGCATCATGGCGCAGGAGGTCGAGCGCATCGTGACCGCAGACCTTGCCCGGCTTGCCGCGCAGCCAGGTCCGCCGTCCGCCCCGGCCGAGGACGAGCAGAACTGCCGGAAGGCGCTCGCCCGTGCAGAGCGAAAGCTGCGGCGGCTGTACGAGCTGTATGCCGAGGACGAGGACAACACGCTCCGCGATACGATCGCGCGCGCGAAGCACGACAGAGACCGCGCCTCAGAGGCGCTTCTCGCGGCGCAGCAGCGTGCCGGACAGGACGCAGAGAAAGAGGACGCGCTCGGCGCACTGCGCACGGTCGGCGCGCAGTGGGACAGTCTGGACGCGAGAGAGAAGCAGTCGCTTGTCCGCGCCTGCGTGGACAGGATCGTGCTCCGAAATGACCGCATCGAAATATTTTACGCCATCGAGGGCGCGGAACGCTCGGAGGTCCGCGCCGGATAGCTGTTTTTCCCCTTTGAACGTTCATGCCGATGATCATTGGGGAAATCCGCCGCTACCTGCGCGACAACAGCACGCTGCGCGTCTCGCGAAGTCTGCGCGACACGGCATACCGTGCTCTTCAGGCCAAGGAGGCCTTCGTGCGCGAGCACCAGCGCGAGCCGGATATTGTCGAGCTTGCCCGGGCGATGAACGTGCCCAAGGAGGAGGTCGTTTTCGCGCTCGACGCCATCCTCGACCCGGTCTCGCTGTTCGAGCCGGTTTTTCATGACGGCGCCGACACGGTCTGCGTCATGGATCAGGTCGGCGACACGCGCAATACGGACGACCACTGGCTCGCCGCCATCGCCCTGCGCGAGGCCATCGACGGTCTGGATGACCGCGAAAAGCGCATCATCCGCCTGCGCTTTTTCGAGGGCCGCACCCAGATGGAGGTCGCTCGTGAGATACACCTTTCGCCAAACAAAAGGAAACAAGAAAAAGGGCAGAAAGCGGGGAAAACAGCCGCCGTCACGGCTTGAACCGCCCGGATTTCCATGGTATATTATAGATAAGGATGTGACGTTATGTCCGACCTGGATTTCGAGCGCAAGCACGCCGAGGATTTGCAGCGGCTGCGCGGTTTTCGTCTGCTGGATGATGATTTTATGAACAAGGTGTTTGAGGACAAGGCTTGTGCCGAGTTCCTGCTCCAGATCATTTTGCAGCGTACCGATCTGCGCGTACAGCGCGTACATGGTCAGCACGATATTAAGAATCTGCAGGGACGCTCCGTGCGGCTTGATATTCTGGCCGTCGATGAAACAGACCGCGTTTACAATATCGAGGTGCAGCGCAGCGATAAAGGCGCCGGCGTCAAGCGTGCCCGGTATAACAGCAGCCTGATCGATGCCAATGTGACCGAACCCGGCGATGAATATGAAAAGCTGAACGAAACCTATGTCATTTTCATCACGGAGCATGATGTACTGGACGGCAGCTGTCCGATCTATCACATTGACCGGACGGTCAGAGAAACCGGCGCATTGTTCGGGGACGAGTCGCATATCCTGTATGTAAACGCCCAGATCAAAGGCGATACGGCTCTGGGGCAGCTCATGCACGACTTTTCCTGCACCAGCGCCGAGGAGATGCACTATCAAATTCTGGCGGACAGAGTTCGCTATTTCAAAGAAGATACGGAAGGAGTTGCGACTATGTGCAAGGCTATGGAAGATATGAGAAATGAAGCGGCGCGCGAAGCCGATAAAGCCAGAATGGTCAGGATTGCGCGGCGTATGTTGAACTCCGGCAAATATACCTATGAAGATATTGCCGATGCGCTGGAAATCAGTGTTGACGAAGTCAAGACTCTGACTGAGAGCAGGCCAGCTTAATCTCTCCCGCTAAAAATTGCAGCTGAATAACAGCAAAAAATCCCTCCGGCTCCACCCTGTTCGAGTGGTTCCGGAGGGATTTTCGGTTCTGTCAGATCATCCGTTTTACGGGCGATGGTGTGTCCCTGTCATTCGGTTTCACTGCATACAGCATCGCCATACCAGTCGGGAATCTGGTTCCCATATTGTTCCTGCATCATCTGTGCGAGCGCCATGATACATTTTTTGTTTGTCGGTCTGCTGTGAAATCTCAGAATCGTATTTTGCGGATCGCCCTTCACCCGGCGCAGGCCGCCGCCATTCCATGCCGACGTGATCGCGTGCCGCACCGAACGCTCCACCGCGTGCACCGTTGTGCCGTACATGGCGGCAACGCTCGGATATACACATTTTGTCACTCCGACCTGTGCCGCAGGCTCGAGCAGCAGCTCAATCACCGCATCACGCAGATAATTGTACCCCGAAACGTGCGGCGGGATGCCGAGATTAAAGATATATGGTGTTAAGCGAAATTCAATTTCTCTCGCAGCAATCGTGCGCAGATTTTCCGCATACAGCCCAGTTCCCCGCTCAATTCTATTCTTCATCTTATACACGACCTTCCTTTTGATTCTGTGTTTCCAGCTTACCTCCTGCCTATACAAAAGTTATATCATAAGATTTCAAAGGAATAAAGTATGATTTTTTCGTGTAATATCCATTATTTTCCTATCGCGTCGAAATTCCGTATTCCAGACAGCATTTTATACAAATAATTTCCCGAATTTTGCATCTCCGTGTTAAGATACCGTTAAGGAAATCGTCCGGACACGGCAAGTGCCGTTTTGCCACATTTTCCCTATTTCGAAAAAGTGCTTGCTGATTTTTCGCCCCTGTGACAGATTTCCGCGCGTCCGTTCCCTCCATTCCTTGAAAATCTGCTGATTTTTCACATCAGAATTTTCACCAGAGTGTTTCGAAAATTTCATGAAAATCAACAAAGCCGGAGTAAACCGACATATCCCCAGCAGATAAGGCATTATCGTACAATCAGCTATATAAATATTCATTATTTTTTCGCAAGGTTCTCTACAGAACTGTGCTCGAACGACTACGCAGAGTGCGAGCACGGCTTGCGTATCGTGAAGCCGCAGGATGTCATGAAGCGTCTCGGCAGGCGCACTGTGAGGCATTTTTGCTGTGCATTTTTCTGCATAAAAGCGCATTGACCGCTCGGGTGGACTCCGAAACGGTCAATGACTACTTTAAGTTTTGATCAATTAGGGGCTGACTGCGGTAACAGCGTCCCTCTCTGTTTGATTATAACGTGCGCTCCGGCTTTGTCAATACGACACGACCGGAACTTTTTGCATTGATAGCGTCTCAATCAAAGCTTATATCCGAGCTTGCGGTACTGCTCCAGACGCTTATGCGCCCGAACGCACTGTTTCTTTCTCTTGCGGTCCTTCGCGCCGCCCGCGATGCAACACAGCACCAGAACGGCGGTAATCAGCAGCGCAATCGGGAAAAACATCGTCACGACAAGGCCGATAACGGCGATCAATACCGTTCCCATCGCGAGTTTGGAGACCTCTTCTTTTGCCGCAGGCAGGTCTGCCTCCAGTGCCAGTTCGTTGTGCAGCCGCTTGCTCATCAGCCGGTCCAGCTCGGATACCATGACCACCTTGTCCTGGTCGGAGTAAGCTCCATCAAGTACGCGCTGACGCAGGCCCATGTATTCCTGTTCGGTCGAGCAGAGCGTATACATCGCTTCGATCTGGCTGATTGCGCTGCTCTGCGCATCCTGCGTAATCTTGATGGAGGGCGCTGCTGCCGGAGTTGGAGTCGGAGCCGAGATTGGTGCCGCCGCAGGCTCCGGCTTATCCGTTTCTGCCTGAACAGCAGACGCTTTAGGCACTTTAGCGTTGAAATACTCTGCCATATCGATCTTATGTCCGCAGAAGCTGCAAAAGCCGAACGGTTTCTCATCATTCAGCTTGATCGACTTTCCGCAGGCCGGACAGGTTGCATCTTTGATTGCCATTGTAATTCTCCTCTGTTTACATCATTTTCTCGCCGCATTCCATACAGAACATGGCGCTTATATCGTTTTCCGCACCACACGAAGCGCAGTACCGGAAGAGCGGCTCACCGCAGCTGCCGCAGAATCGTGCACCCTCTTCTACTGCCTCGCCGCAGGACGGGCAAAACCGAACCGACGATGCAGGCAGCGCAGGCTCTTCCTGCGGGGGCTCGCAGAGCGCTTCCTCAATCACGCCGCCAAGCAGCACATGCACGATATTGCCGACCAGCTGTGCGAACTCGCCGAGATGATGCGGACCGATCTCTTCCGCCGGAAGAACGACCGTACTGCTCAGCTGAAGATACGGTTCAGCTAACGTGGCATGCACTGTCATTTCCGTAATCTCATTCAGCGCAAGCCGTTCACACGCATCGCCGTCCAGCCGGTACACCGCCCGGTCGGTAAAGAAAGCCGTGAGTTTCTGTGCGCCCTCTGGCGCGTCCCGATAAAGCACCGTCGGGATTTCAGGCGGCTCCTGCTGTTCCGCAATGCTGCGCATCCTCTGCCAGGCATCTTCTCCGGTCTGCCACCGAGACATCGGATTAGGGAGCACCTGCTGTACCTGCCCCGGGAATGGGTTGCTGCACAGCACGGCATCCTTCAGCAGCTGCATCCGCTCCGCAATCCGGTCTCGGCATTCGGTATCGATCTGCGGCAGTTCTGCCGCGAACCGGCTGAGCAGACGTTTGCAGCTGAGTGCACCCGAAAACGGCGGCAGTCTGCAAATCGATGCTTCCCGGAGAAATGCTTGCAGCATTTCCTTGAATTGCGGCACGTTTTCGAGGTCTTCCAGTGAAAACTGTGCTCTCTGCGTGCGCGTATGCAGCTCCATCATGGTGCTGGACGGAAATTCGATCTCAATTCTGTCTCCGTACAGCGGAAAATGGACAAAATGCGCCTGCTCGTTCTCGAATGTGGCGATGTGCAGCATGGTGTCAGTCAGACACAGCACCTGCCTTGTCATGCTGTACAGCAGCATTCTTTCGACCGTCATATCGCAGATCATATTGATAAATTTTTCGCTCTCCGGGTCAAGCTCGGCATTCGAGTCCTCATCGTACTCGCTGTCGATATTGACGAGGGATTCCCCAAGTTCTGCACTGCCGAAAATCTTCCGGTACTGCCGCGTCATCTCCTCCTGGAACGAACCCTGCTTCGCCTGTAAAATGACCACCTGATCCTCTACCCGCTCGACCTGTTCGCGCACCAGAGGATGCGTGACCGAAATTTCCTTCAGCGCTTCGGCGCACTTTCGTGCCGCACCAATGTCTGACAGGTACGGATAGTCATCCAGAACAGCAGATACCTGCCTCCATTCCATGCGAACAAGGTCCGCTTCCTCTTTCGTCGGCAGAAGAACGCCCAGTGCGGTGCGCTCCTGTTCATCCTTCAGCCGGAGCAGCTCTTGCAGCTTTGTCTGCGCCTTGTTTTTCTCGCTCAGCCAGTCGTTATCATCCGCTGCGTGATAGCGTTCCGCCAGCTCGTCAAGCGCCTGTATTTTCTTCTGTACTGCGATGATCGTATCGCTCGGCATGTCTGCAATATAGGAAAGCTGTGCTTCAATGACCGCCGCCCTTTGCTTCAGATATTCTTCCCGCAAATGCAGATATTCGGACAGCGACTGTAGTTCCTTATCGTCCTCCGGATGCAGTCGATACAGCTCTCCATATATGCTGGGCTTGTACGGATAAAGTTGCACGCATTTTATCAGATAGTCGAAATACTGTTCGTCCGAAAGCTGTCCCTTTCGGTGCTGCGCCGCCGCATTTTGGAACGTCGCGTTTGCTTTCTCCTCGTCATAATCCGGCATTTCAACATGCAGTTCATACCCGACGGTTTCTAAAACCTCATAAAAGATGCGCTGGCAGCGGAGATAAAACGCCTCCTTCAGCATTCCGCTCTTCTGCACATGCTGAAAGACCTGACGTTTCGCGCCTGCGATCTGGGCCCAGTCTCCTGCCGCGGCAAATGAGTCGCCGACACCATGAATCAGTCCGCTGCCTGCGTTCAGCATACCGGCCATCACGGCACCTTTGATCGCACCCGAAAAACCAAATCCGCCGCCCTGCCAGTGTCTCCGGCTTGCCTTTTGCGCGGCACGGTACTGCTCCTGCTGCTCACGAGCCTGTTCAATCTGCTCCCGTGTCTCGTACAGCTCCTTCATGCAGGGTTCGTAAATCAGTTCGTTTTCGTACTCCCCGTAAAAGCTCACCGGCGTATAGGACAGAACGCCAGCACTCGGCAGAATGCCCACGGACGATATCACAAGGTTCCGTATGCGGCTGTCCGCTCCCCCAGGCAGGTATCGAAAGATGTCTTCAAACGAAGAAATATTAGACGAATAAAACCGGTCGAAATCTTTCACCGTCTCGTTATATCGCGGCCAGAATTGCTGTTCGATTGCATTATAGATATCCTGCGCATGTGAAAAACGGATTTCTCTTCCGTGCACCGTAAACGCATGCTCTCTGTACTCCATCGGCAGTCCCCCCTCAATTGTCTTTATTATACACCCAAAGTTCTCTAATTTCCACCCTAATAGTTTATTCTTCGCAGGAACTATCCGGGGTACACTAAATGAAAAGACTTGACGGAGGAACAGAATGGACTGGGTAGCGATTGGCGGACGAATCCGCAAGCAGCGCGAGTATTTAGGACTGACGCGCGAGCAGTTTGCTGAAAAACTGGATATTACGCCGAAATTCTGTTCAGATATCGAGCTCGGCGTCAAGGGTATGTCTGTCCCGACGCTGTGCCGTATTGCCTCGACGCTCAGCCTGTCCACCGACTATATCCTGTTCGGAAAGCAGGAAAAAAAGGATAAATCCTGGGCATTCAAGGCGCTTGCCCCGATGATCGAGAGCGTAACACCGAGTCAGCTTCCTTATCTGGAAAACGTGCTGAAAGCCGTCATCAGCGCGATGAACCATAAGGACGATAAGTAAAAACCGGAGCGCACAGCCTGACGATTTGGGCCGTGCGCTCCGGTATTTTTATGGAAGTTTTACGCGCGGATGCGCATTTCGCGAAGGTGCTGCTTCAATTCGGGCGGAATGCGATAGCTCTCCACGGCCTTCTGAATGGCCTTGTTGTGCGTCCAGACGTCGAGCCGCCGCTCGGTGAGATACGGCAGCGTGTCGTCCGGCTGCTTGGCGAGCGCCGTGGCGAAGTACCACGCACGCATCATGTTCAGGTAATACTCCTCGCTCTGCACATCCGCCACCCACGCGAGGTATTCCGGCCGGAAATCCGCATCGAGATAATGCCGCATCAGCATGCCGATTGCGTAGCGCACAGTGTAGAGTTTTTCCGATAAGAGCCACCGGCGGACGGGCGTCAGCAGCTCGTCCTTATGCTTCGCGAAAACCTTGGGCGAAAAGCAGTCGCAGGTCGCCCAGTTGTCGATGTACGGCAGGAACCGTTCGGTTTCCGCGAGCGCTGCGTCGTAGTCGCGGATTTTCTCCACGAGGAACGCATGGAGGTTGTTCTCCTCGTAGTATGCGTGCGGCAGAACGCGCAGGAAGTCCGCCGCCTCGGCGGTGCCCGCAAGCTCCTTTGCGAGGTTCCGCAGCAGCGGCGTGCGCACGCCGATTACGGTTTCGGGCGCGACGGTCGGCATCAGCTTGCTCTGAAACGCCCGGTATTTCGTGTCCTGCAAGGCGAAAAGCCGTTCTAAAACCGCCCTCTGCGCCCTGTTTTCGCTCATTCCCATCAAGGAATGCCCCCCTTTTCCATAAAGGAACAGCCGCACGGTGAGGTGCAGCTGCTCTCAGAAAGATGTTTATTTTTTACTTAACATTCTCACAAAAACGCATGAGGATTGCGGCAACTTCCGCACGGGTTGCGTTGTTCTGCGGATTGAGCTTGCCGTTCGCGCCGTTTACGATACCTGCGCCGCATGCCCACTGCATAGCCGGGATTGCATATGCAGAAACGCTCTGCGCATCGGCATAACTGAGGATATTGGTATCCTCGCCGACAGAAACATCGTACTTCTTGTACTGCGCGTAGCGATACAGGATCGCCGCGAGCTGCTCGCGGGTTACAACATCGTTCGGACCGAACTTGCCATTGCCGTAGCCGGTAACGATGCCGTTCGCATTCGCCCACGCGACTGCGTCCGTGTAGTACTGGCCAGAAACGACGTCAGTGAACGATGCAGCAGCAGCGCTCGGCTCGTTCTCCAGACGGTACAGAACGGTTACGATCATACCGCGCGTGGTGCTGTCGTTCGGGCCGAAGGTGGTCTTGCTCGTGCCGTTCATCATGCCCTTGTCGGCAACATACTTAACAGCGTCAGCGAACCAGTCCTTGTCGGCAACATCGTTGAAGCCGGTGGTCGGCTCTACAACCGCTGCATCATCCTTGACATAAGCAACCTTTACGGTAACTGCGGATGCCGGCATGGTGAACGTGTAGGAGGTATCGCTCTTCTTTGTAGTCGCGATTTCCTTGCCGGAAGCATCGGTTACCGTGATCTTATCAAGCTTGTAGCCCTTGTCCGGGGACAGGGTTACGGTTACGGTCGCGTCCTTGGCAGCCGTAGATGTGGAAGCCTTGGCAGAACCATTGGAAACCGTCGCAACGGTTACCTTGTAGGTAGAGGAGCTGGACGAACCGCCGCCGGAGGAACCACCGGAAGAACCATTGTCAAATCCGCTCGGCTTCGTCAGTGTGAAGGTGAACGGGCTGAAACCATTGGTTTCGAAAGTAATCCTGCCATCCTTATCAGCTTTTGCAGTGTACAGTTCCTTGTTGTCGTGATTGATGTATACAAGCTTGTTTGCGAATACGCTGGGAAGAGTTACAGTAACCTTGGTCTTTGCAGTAACCTTCATAAGATTACCCTCAGAGAACGTTACAGAATTCTCTTCAGTCTGATTGTCCTTGTTAGTAGTGGCAATCAGATTGCACTTAGGCGTAATATCCATGGAAATCTTATAGGTGTCCTCAGTTGTACCGAGCGTATACTCTTCAACCTTAACGTCCAGATAAGTTTCCTTTACAATAGTAACCGTCTTGTCAACAATCGTACCATCGGGATTAAGCGTAATCATACTTGCATTTTTCAATGCAGTAATAGCATTCTCTTCAGTTGTTACGTCAATTGGGTTGTCATCTTTAATAGCTTCAGTCGGAGCTACAGTCTTACCAGTTTCCGTTGCAGCACCTTTATCTGTAATACTATCATTTACAGCAGCCTGCGTATCGCCCTTCTTGTCAGCTTCGGCAACAACAACATTCTCGTTCTTTTTCAGCTCTCCAACAACAAATGTACCATTGTTCTGCTTCAGAGCCGTTTTGCCATCAACACAGTACTTAGAAACGTCAGTACTGAATGTACCACCGGAGATCGACAGTTTATCAGCAGCATTCTTATAAATTGTACCGTTGAACGTACCGCCAGTGATATTAACATCACTGTTGCCACCTACAACAGCAAGCTGACCGTTGAACGTGCCGTCAGAGATGTCCAGCTTTCCCAGATCATGCTCTGGATCACAGCCACAGTTATAAATGGAATATACAGAACTTGCTTCGAACTTACCACCCGTGACCGTAGCAGAACCATGGTTCTGGAATGCTGCCTGCGTATAGTTGATGAATTCACCGCCTGCAATGTTCAGAATTGCATCATCATCATTTTTGATGGTGTTTAAGCCGCCATTAAATGTGCCGCCTTCAATCGTCAGAGTAGGATTATCAATACCGTCTTTCGACTTCCAAGAAAAATACCCATTATCAAATAAACTAGAATGGCCACCCTTATTATTAACGGTAACATCCTCTTGCACAGTCATAACGCCATGGTTCAGCAACGTATAGTAGCTGTTGCCACCATTATCATTGGCATCCTTACCCGCTTCTTGAGATCGTTCAAACACGCCATTTTTCAGTGTAGCGGTACCCATATTATAAATAGCTGCTTTACCGTGCGAAATATTATCTACCGTACCTGTACCCGTAATAGTCAATGTAGCGTTCTTTGCAACGGTGATGGTATCTTTACCCTCTGTATTGGTCAGCTTATGACCATTCAAATCCAAGACAATACTTGTATCCTTCGGAATTGAAACGGCACTCGTGATATCGGTATCCAGTGCAATCGTATAATCATCGCCCTTAGCGCCAGCGATTGCAACACTCAAGGCATCAGCCGAATTGATAGCGAAATTAGGTTTGTTGCTATTTTCGCCGCCTGCTGGCTCATTACCCTCATCATCCGCCAATGCCGCCGGCATCATTGTTGCAACCATAGCGAGAGAGAGCACGCTTGCCAATAATCTTTTTTTCATTTCACTCAACCTCCATTTTACTGAAGTCACTGTTTTTGCCGCTATTTCAGAGCGACATCCTCGAGTTTCGCCTTCCTCACGATCTAGTCTGACAGTATCGGAGCATAAATTTGTCACAAATAGATAAATGCCCATGCTTATAGTCATCCAAAGGACAAAGCAGGGCACTTTAATAAAATTTAGAGTACGACTCCAAATTGCAACCGGCTGCCTTAGCCGCCCGAAGGCGCCCTTAGACCCATATGGCTTTGCGTCCCTGCTTTTCAACAGGTTTGCCAGGCTTTTAAATTTTGCAGCAGGGTGCATTTCTGTGCATCAACACAATTTTTTGCACCTCGTTTTATATCCTTAGTATAGCATCTCTTCCTGTATTTAGCAATCATTTTTAAATATATTATACACAAATATCGATTGCTATTCCCTGTGCGAATTTGTGCATTTTTTCACATATGCAATCCTGTCATTACGGCCTGATGCTTACCGCCTCGATTTTCTGTATCTGTATATATCCTCGATGCAGTAGCGTGTTTCCGAAATATGAACAATCTAGAATATATATTATGATGTAGAAACTCCCGGAGATATTCCGAGGGCTTTAATTCTGCCCGAAAGACTAACTATTAGATGTCAAGCCTGAAGTGCTTTGTATTTCTCTATGACCGGCTTCAGCTTGTCTCTGTTGATCATGCTGCCCCTCCTTCGCCTTCCCGCACAGCGGCCGCGCCGCCGTGACTTGATAGATTTATTATAGGCGGTTTTGGCAGGGACGGCAAGGGGCAGAAGAAACCCCGACTGCGATGCAGTCGGGGTTCGGTGTGCTTCGCTAAGCTAATTTATTTGTTTGTTAAACTCGTATGCTGTTGCAAGTAAAACATGCGCAGATTTTTTCTTATCTTATTGCCTATTATAAGCACTGCAAGTACTGTCCATAAAGCGTCATTCCGAGCTCTTGTCCGGCTTCGTGTACCTGCTCTTCTGTCAGCCAGCCTTGGTTAAAGGCCAGCTCTTCCAGGCAGCCAACATAGCGTCCGGTCTCGGCTTGAATGGTTCGAATAGTCTGTCCGGCGTCCATCAGGCTGTCTGCTGTACCAGCGTCCAGCCACACGACGTCCCGCTCGAGCGGGAGCACCTGCAACTGGTCACGGCGCAGATATTCCAGATTTACGTCTGTGATTTCCAGTTCGCCGCGCTGCGATGGTGTAAGGTTTGCCGCAATTTCCATCGCCTGGTTGTCATAAAAGTAAATGCCGGGGATTATGTAGTTGCTCTTCGGATGACGCGGTTTCTCCTCAATCGAAATAGCCCGTCCATCCTCGTCAAACTCTACCACGCCGAACGGCCGCGGATTTTCGACCCAGTAGCCGAACACCGTTGCACCGTTCTGCTGCTGCGCGCCCTTACGCAGAACCTCCGCCAGCGTGTCGCTGTGGAAGATGTTATCGCCGAGCACAAGGCATACCGAGTCGTCTCTCACGAACTCGCGGCCGATGAGCAGTGCGTCCGCAATACCACGCGTGACAGGCTGTTCTGCATAGCAGATCTGAATGCCAAACTGACTTCCATTGCCGAGCAGTGCGCGGAAGGTATCCGTTTCGTTCGGTGGCACGATCACCATGACATCCGAAATGCCCGCTTGCATAAGAATTGCAAGCGGGTAGTAAATCATGGGCTTGTCGTAAACCGGGAGCAACGGCTTGCTCATCGGTTTTGTCATCGGGTAAAGGCGCGTGCCTTTGCCTGCGGCTAAGATTAGACCTTTCATCTTCTTTTACCTATCTTTTATTTCTTCTTAAACGCAAAAAACTTCTGTCCCAAATAGTTAAACCCGGTATACAGGCACATACCCACCAGCATAGCAACATTTTCCTGCACCTTGACGCTCTGACCGGCAAGTGCCTTCAACGCGAGCGGCTTTGCCAGACCGTAACCCAGAATATAGCATACCGTAACATTCAGAACGAACTTCCAAACCTGCGACCATGACCATTCTTTACTTTCAAACGTAAAGTATTTGTTGAGGAAAAAGCTGACGATGCCGCCAACAACATAATTGGCCGCCGATGACAGCCAGTACGACGCATGTGCAAGATTGTACAGCAGGAACATCGTGCCTGCGCCGATGATGGTATTCAATACGCCTACCGCCAGAAATTTGACTAGTGTGTTATTGATGATTTTTGACTTCATGGCGAACCTCACGAATGAAACTTGTCATCCAGAACATCCTGAATGATAAAGCGCGGGCGCGCCTTGGTTTCCAGATAGATCTTGCCGATGTACTCGCCGATTACACCAATGGACAGCAAGATCAGACCGCCGATTGCCCAAACAGAGCAGATCACGCTGGCCCATCCAAGAACGGTAGCGCCGATCGCCCATCGAACGATAAAGTAGATCAGCATGAGAATGCTCACGGCAAATACTGCAAAGCCAAGCGTAGCGATAAAGCGGATTGGCTTGGTCGACAGAGACGTAATGCCCTCCATCGCAAAGGCAAGCATTTTCTTGAGAGGATACTTGCTCTCGCCTGCAAAGCGCTCACCTCGTTCGTAAGTAACTACGTCGGACTTGTAGCCGATCATCGGTACAATACCGCGCAGGAAAAGGTTGACCTCCTTAAACTGTGCCAGGCCTTCCAGCGCTCGCTTGGACATCAAGCGGTAATCGGCATGGTTGAACACGGTATCGGCACCCAGAAAGCTCATCACACGATAGAAACCTTCTGCGGTAAAGCGCTTGAAGAACGTATCTTTCTCGCGAGAGGAACGGACACCGTAGACAATATCGCAACCTTCGTGGTACTTGTCCACCATCGCGTCAACCGCATCAATGTCATCCTGCAAATCCGCGTCCATGGAAATAACCATATCGGCAAGGTCTTTGGCAGTCATAAGACCGGCTAAAAGCGCGTTCTGGTGACCGCGGTTGCGTGACAGATTGATGCCGGAGAACAGCGGATCCGACTCGTGCAGCTCGCAGATAATCGGCCAGGTGTTGTCTGAAGAACCGTCGTTGACAAACATGACGCGGCTTTCCGAGCTGATTTTGCCTGCCGCAATCAGGCTCTCCATCTTGACCTTTAAACGGCTTGCGGTTTCGTGTAAAACCTCCTGCTCCTTGTAGCAGGGGATTACTATGTATAGGGTTGAGTTCATTATTTTTCTCCTTGTTCAGTATGTACTTTAAGTTTTCTGGAAAATCTACTTACTCAAATGTAAGCGTCAATCTATATGCTTTTTCTTTTAAATTACTATTCCATCACGAAGTAATTCCCCATTTTTGATTTATCGAATTATCGGGTTCGAATATCACATTAAGATTATGTGAAACTATCCCGTGTTTGTATAATGTATAACTCATACGATCTGCCAAATAAAAGGGTAATGGCCAGTTGTCTTCACCGTTATATAAAGGAACTTTTAAAACAATATCACTATTATGATTGTCGTCCGCTTCCTTTATTTGCTTCACAAACCCCGAACTTATATCATAGCAAATCTTCCAATCCATTCCGACGCAATTTGCATCAGAAAATGTAATATCATGTGAATTTACACTTACACATAGTAGAAGCAATACAGCAGGTAGTAGAATCCGAACAACTTTGTTGCTAATCATCGCTGCCATCATGATGCAAATTATAGTAAAAAACCAAAAACAAACTGCTAATAATATATCTGTTCTCGCTATATAATCTACACGAGACTTGGCGCAAGCCAAAATCAAAAATGCACAAATAATTACCATATTGGCCAATGCAATAAGTATATTTTGCCATTGCTTCTTTCCGCGAACGGTCATTAAATATAATATAATTACACAAATCGCAAATATGGCGACATATTTATTAACGCTAATTACAACTTGAATCAAATTGTAAATTGTATGTTTAACATTTTCAACAAATGAGTTTCCTGCCAAACTTTCCGCTCGTCCACCACTCAGTTCAAATATAATAGAAATCAACCAGCTAAGCACAATCAATAATTTGTAAATGTTATTTTTCAGAATTGCTTTGAATGGGATTTTTTTGCATATTATCGAATTTAAGCTGGAATTAATTATTTCAACGCCAGCCCAAACTGCAAGAATAACAGAGCAAAACATATTCGAGAAAATCGCCATATATACACTGAATAAGATTATGCCCTTCAAAATATCATTTTTTCGCGAAAAAATGTCCATTAAATCGGGATATAGCTCCAGAATGATCACCAAAACGACATTTAAAATTGTAGGGATAATGTAATAAAAATAGCATGTAACATCATTTGCATAAAACATATGATGATTTCCTGATTCTGCAGTTTTAAAAATCAAGAAGTGGAAGAGAAAGAAAATCGTCGAAATGATAATACTGTTCGATACAGATGCCTTTATCTTCTCTCGTAGGAAAAGTGCAAATGCATATACATATAATGTGATAAAGAAACTAACAACAATGCCATACATGAGTGCAAGAGACCAAATATAGTCATGCGTCAAAGGCATAAAAAGATAAACTGCCAAGGTAGAACACAGTGGCATAAAAATTTCAGGGAAGACTCTAGACGGATTCCAATCATTCCATATTGGGATGGGTAATCTGAAATACGATGCGTATAGCCAATCATCCCCATCATATATAATCAAGGGGTGTATTCTAAGAAAAAATAAAAGCATACTTAAAAAAATAATAGTTGAAAATCCAATCAACAATATATGCTCTTTACGCGAATATTTTTTTACCATACCTAACTTTCTTATCTCCTTCGTTCTAATTTTTCTTTAACATCCTCATATGCTAACTTTAGCTGGTTATGCCAAATTTCCAACTCTTTATACTTTTTTTGATAGTCCTGAATAATACTGTACAGCTCAACTTGTTTCGATTGTGCCTCTTGCAGGTCTTGTTTTAATCTTGTATGCCACATTTCTAGCTCTGCATACTTTTGATATGCGATTTTTAGTTGATCATGAGCTTGATCTACAGACGTCTGTTCATTCTCATAATCATTTTTCAACTGCGTATGCCAGTGCTCTAACTGTTTGAAATCCTTTTGAGTTTTCTTAAACCAATGCCTCATTTCAAACCAGTATTTCTCATCATATGACGCAGTTTCCATTGCAATATCCACGAAAGTATTCATGGGTTGTTCTGTTTTCTTCTTACCTTCTATTAACTTCAGAATATTTTTTATCTGTTCTTTGTAGCTATTAGAATCAAAAATGTTTTCCTTGGTTTTAGATAACGATTTAAAATCTCTCTCTAATGATGAAGTGTCATCTATGAATTGGATAAATTTCAAATTTCTCAATTTTTCATAATAGTTTTTAACTTTGCTGTTATTATTATTCAGCACAATACATGGAGTCCCCGTAATTGCTGAAAAAATCATGCCATGCAAACGATCTGTTATCACAATTTGAGCCATCTGAAATTCTTGTATTTTCTTCAAAACTCGTTCTTCTCGTTCCTCTCGCCAAGCAAACGACTCATCCATTGTGTCTGTAATCCGTAATTCAGGACAAATCCTCTCTATGCGAGATATGATCTCTTTTCTTCGAGGATCAGGCAAAGACGATTCAGAATCATTTCTGAGACAAATTAATGCTCCTCTGCGTGACTGTTCACTTTTAGCGCTCATTGTTAATACAACATCAAACGCTTCGTATATACTCGCATTAAAATGTTCTTTCAAAAAACAAGTCGACACATGGTCTCGCCCCATCAATGTTAAGTTGGGATGAGAATTATAAATCATAATACTTTTCTTTAATTCTTCTTTTCCCTTTTTATCATCAGTGAAATATACCGTCTGAGGAAACAGAATAATCTGATTTTTCTGAAATCGCAAAAGAACGTATCTTCTAATCATCTCATCGTCCATATAGCAATTTCCTAAATTACCGCCGCCCTGCAAAATTATGAGATCCTGATCCTGGGTCAATTCATATATCGCGTCAATTTCTGCAAAAAAATCTTCAATCAGAATATCGACAATATTAGCTGTTGCATACATTTCTCGCAAAAGTTTCCAGGTTGCATACCAAATTGCATGATCGCCAAGATTACCATGGCTAGGTGTTCCTATAATGAAGATATTTCTTACCATTGGTTGGATTTTATATTTGTCTTTAATATAATTTAAATATTGTATTTTATCCATCTTATAGTTCCTTATATTTACATTATCTTTTCATAATGACACGCCATATTTTTTTGATTGTGTACTTTATTCCACGATTTTGTAAATTATTCCTTACCTTTTGCACAGCCGAACATTCACGCCTCCGTAAAATAATGTCGCACACTTTAACCAACAGCTTGTTTATATACGATGGATGCAATTCATTGTCGTTCGCAACTTTATTTTCTAACTGTTTCTTCGTTTCCTGCGTTGCATTTTGCTTGAAAATCATATATATTTTCTGAACGTCAGATTTTTCTATTGCTTCTCTAATCCATAAATATCGTTCATCTATATATTCTGCTATTTCTACCGCATCTCGAATATAGGAATTGTTGATAACATCAGCAATTCTTGCTTTTTTCTGTGCTGAATTTAATTCACAATTCTTATCAAATAGATGGCATATGGATTGGATTGTTTTAGCTATCATATACTCTGCTAAATATATCCGTTCCTGCTTGCTCGGTTTGATATTTTTCCGAACCATATCATCGAACTTCTTCACGAGATATAGTTGGTCCTCAAAATAATTTGCTTGATACTTTCTCGTCAGTGCAGTCTGGTTAATTTGCATGTAATAATACAATTCATCACTTAATATTACCGCCTTGTTCACATACGCAAAGTAATCTATATTAAAACAAAAATCTTCTCCCAAACTCTTATCTATTGGAAATTGCAAGTTGTGATTTTCGATAATATCTTTTCGAAACATTTTATTCCACGGACATTCTAATAAACTAGTTTTCCATAGAATGCACGAAAGCTTTTCAAAAAATAGTTTCTGAGTATATACACACTCTTCTCCAAGTATCCGGGAGTTAAAATGTATTATATCCCGTGGCTGCTGATTAGAATCCAAACTAACCATCTCAAAACCGCAAATGATGATATCGCTTTGATACGTGTCCATCTTATCAACAAGAGTTGCTACCATTTTGGGGTTAAGGACGTCGTCAGCGTCTGCAAATTCAATGTATTCTCCTGTTGCTGCTTTTAACCCCACATTGCGTGCATTGCTAACGCCTCTGTTAGCAATGTTTATTACCCGGACACGGGAATCTAAGAAAGCATAATTATCGCATATTTTTAATGAATCATCTGTAGAACCATCATTCACGAGAATGATTTCTAAGTCCTTGTACGTCTGAGAAACTATAGAATTCAGACAATATCCTAAATATTTTTCCGCATTATATACCGGTATAATAATACTAACTATTTTCTCTTGCTTGGCGCTTGTTTCCATAATAATCTACTCCATGTTGCAGCATTTCAAATTCTGTAATATACCAAGGATCTACTTTATGTTTTTTCAAATAAGGTATATCTTGTTTTGCCATAGAAACTAGTTCATCTACACGTCTTCCTGCTATCTGCTCCTTATAGTATCTATATGCGCAGTGTAAAACCTGCCAACAATACGCATTATTCATTTTTTCTTCTAAGCTATTCAGATGATTTTCTTCAAAAAAAAGAACGCGTTCTTTAAACGCCCAGCACGCGTCCAGATTCGCTTCGCGAAATTTATCTCCTGTTATGCTGTCCGTCCGTCGACGATCGTAATTATATTTAGAAATATCTACATAAGCTAATTTTTTAGCGTTATAAAAATATTTGTATGTGGTATACTCATCTTCATGGATTTTACCCTTCGGATACCTGATATCACCTATAACTTCTCGCTTATACAACTTATTCCACGCATTAGGCTTGAAATATTTCCAGTCTAACATTCCTTCTAAGGCAAATAAATTATTGCCACATATAATCTCACCGGAGCATGACGTTTCTTCTTTAACACAATCAGCATATAAATTGCGGTAACTGCACTCAGCAATATCGGCGTCTTGGCTTGTAAGAACTCTATATAAAATATCGATCATATCGAAGTCTAGCCAATCATCGCTATCTACAAATGCCAAATACTTTCCTTGAGCAGCTTCTATCCCATAGTTTCTTGCATCGGATAATCCTCCGTTGGACTTATGAATAACTTGAACGCGACTATCCTTTTTCTGATATTCATCACATATCATGCCACAAGAATCGGGAGATCCATCATCTACCAATATGATTTCGAGATTGCTGTAACTCTGCTGTAAAATCGAGTCAACACACCTGCTCAAATATTGTTCCACCTTATATACGGGTACAATGATGCTAACCAATTCACTCATTCAACAGCCTCCATATTTTTCTTTGTCATATTGCTGTTTCTCATCTGAACCATTTATTCATTCCCAAACGGAAAGCCAAACTAATCAATCTTTTTCCCCATTTAGAAGAGGCAATTCGCATTAACTCGTATCGTTGGTCCACTCCGCACACATTTTTGTATGAATATATATAAGAATTTAATTCCGCTTGCAGTGTCCACAATTCCTGTGCCATATGCTTACAGGGATAACTTATTCTTTTGGACATACCCTGACGATTCAAGTTTTCTTCCTTACCCGACACTAAATCCCCAAAAATCCTTTCTAGCTTGCGAATCATAATCTGCGAAGAAAATCTCTCTTCAATCTTCCGACGACAATTCCTGCACATCTGCTGATACTGTTTTTGATCAGCAAGCACATCTGTAATTGCCTTAACATACATCTGGACTTCTTCTTGCGAGAATGCCCGACTATCCAGCTCGTCTGCCTCACTTTGCAGCAGCGGCAACACGCGTCCTACCGTATCATCAATCAACTCTGCCTGCCCACCTACATCTGAGGTCACAACCGGCTTACTCATCGAAAGTGATTCATATGCCGTCAGCGCAAGACCTTCCTTGAGTGAGCAGATCAGCGTCAACGCGCTGTCCTTGTAATACGGACGCATATCCTTCTGCCGACCAGCGAGGTAGACCGTTTCTGTCATATTTTCACGCTCAATCGCAATTTTCAGTTCTTCAAACTGCGGTCCATCACCTACAACGACAAAAGCGATATTCGGAATACTCTGCTTGATCTGCTTTGCAATCTCCACCATGAGGAACGGACGCTTTTGCGGATGAATACGGCATGGAAACAGAATAATCAGACGATCTTCTGCAATATTCAATCCTTTTCGAACCAAACCAGCCTCTACCTTTGTCTCGTCATACTGCTCCTGGTCCACGCCGATATACAGCGTTTCTACGCTCTCCGGATCACGGCCGAAGTCATTGATCAGCACACGGCGAGTGCGCTCGTTGCAGACATACGTCTTTTCTAGAATTTCACCCATTGCACCCGAAGTACGAGCATAGCCGCCATTGCGCCAATACCACTCCTCCATATGAACGTAATCGATAATGGCCAGTTCGGGAAACTGTGCACGTAGCCACGGCACCAGATAGTACCCATCGTAAGAGTTGCTTAGAAAGAGCACGTCAATTTCACGTGACTTTATGAAGTAGCTGATAAACTCTGGAAAGTCCTTAGGCTCGAGAAAACTCGGTAAATCGAAAATATCTGTCGCATAATCCTCAAAACGCTGACGCCAGCTCTGCTCACCGGGAACCGTCGTCAAGATACTGACTTCAAAACGCTCTTTGTCAATTTTCCGACAGACATCCAGATTAAACAGATCAGCGCCGCCCATTTCCATCCACGGGAGCAGCATCATGACATGGATCTTGTCATGGCTCTTAAATACCTTGCGGTTCCAATCGGAGCATTTCGGTGCTGCATATTCGCCCGGCTTACCTCCATAGGGGTATTCTTTCGCTTGAATATCATTTTTAATTGCATTAGCAGTTTCCTGTATCTTCTTTGCAGAGGCCTGTTTTAATGCACGATCCTTCTGCACCTGCTGCTGCATTCCCTCAGCACTGCGTCGATACCAAAACAGTGTTCCAGACAAATGTACCGGCTTTGCTCCGGCAGCCATCAGCTTTAGCCACAAATGCCAGTCCTCATCATACGACTTATCCGAAACATCATAGCCGCCGACCTTTTCTAGCCACTCCTTACGAATAGCTGCTGTGCATACCAGAAGATTTTCCGTTTTCATACGGGAAGCCGAAAAAGGCTGTTTCCAAAGATAGTTCTGTGCACCAAAACCAACACTATCTGTATATGCCCATGCCGCATCGGGATTTTTCTGCAATGCAAAATACAATTCTTCGATGAACGGCGGTGCAATCAGATCGTCTGCGTCCAATGGAACAATAATATCTGTCGTACTATGCTTAATTGCAGCGTTACGCGCAGCAGCCTGTCTTTGATTGGACTGATGCAGAACGCGAATTCTCGTATCCTGTTTCGACAGTCTTTCGAGAGTATCTAACGAAGGTTTATCCGTGCTGCCGTCATCTACGATAATCCACTCAAACCACGGAAACGTTTGATTCATCACACAGTTAAATGTTTGTTCAAAGTACTTTCCAGCGTTGCAATACGGGGTGATGATGCTGACTGACGGCTTATCGTTGCTTACTCGGTTACTGTTTAATAGTTCACGTCCCGGTTCTTTTGCGTAATCAAATTTCATTTCTTTTCCTCTTAATGCAAACTACGTCTTGTAATATCGTCTTTTTAGCGCATTCAGCAGTTTTATCGGTATTAAACCCACAATCAGCGGTTTGATCACATATAAAATTCCTTTTGGCATCAATCCCAATTTTGAAAAGCCTCTGAATTTTACTATGCACTCATTTAAGCGATAGCAGTACTTCCGTCTTTGGTAAGTACCTTCATCCAGTCGAATAAAATACATTACATCCGCCATATTGACTCCTGTATATCCCAATGCATATGCACGCATCAGCATATCGTAATCTTCTGACCGAATAACGGCTTGCTCAGTACTGTATCCGCCGACTTTCTGTATCACATCACGCCGCATCATGATAGAAGCGTGAACAAATGGTAAGGTCATAAGAAAATCCTTTGCCTGCGGCTGATCCACAAACCAGTAACACTGTTTTAAATCACCGGGAACTTTATGAAAAAATTCACCCCTTGCTCCAACAAAAGCAATTTCGGGGTGATTTTTCAAAAATTCCAACTGCGTTTGCAGTCGATTAGGCGCAGATATGTCGTCCGCATCCATAAACGCGATAAATCGTCCCTGTGATTTATCAATGCAGCGATTGCGTGCCGCGCCTGCTCTCTGATTAACCACATTCTGCAGCAAGGTGATTCTGCTATCCAGAGATGCCAACCTCTTCAAATGCTCCCATGTGTTATCCGTAGAAGCATCATCGCAAATAATCAATTCGAAATCAGCAAATGTTTGCTGAAGAATGGATTGAATTGCTTGTTCCAACTCACTGCCGTCTCCGGCATTGAATACCGGCATGATAACACTGACCATCGGCATCGCAATTCTCCCCTTTCTTTTCATCACTTATTTCCGATATCCTTCCGGGTTTCCGCTCTGCCATCTCCAGGTATCTCTGCACATAGCCGTCAAGTCACGCTCCGCCTTCCAGCCGAGCACCTTTGCGGCCTTATCTGCATTCGCCCAGAACTCCGGCAGGTCGCCTGCACGGCGTGCGCCGAACTCGTGCTTGATTGCAACGCCGGTCGCGTTCTCAAATGCGTGAACAATCTCCAGAACGCTGTACGGCGTGCCGGTACCAAGATTGAACACCTCAACGCCCTTATGCTGCGCAGCGTACTCAACTGCCTTTACATGACCGTCCGCAAGGTCCATCACATGGATATAATCGCGGCGGCAGGTGCCGTCCGGTGTCGGGTAATCGTTACCGAAAATCGTGAGATGATCGCGTCGGCCGACAGCAACCTGCGCGATATACGGCATCAGATTGTTCGGAATACCCTGCGGATCCTCGCCAATACGACCGGACTCATGTGCGCCGATTGGATTGAAATAGCGCAGAAGAACAACAGTCAGTTCCGGGTCAGCCTTTGCCGCGTCCTCAAGAATTTCTTCCATCATGACCTTAGTCCAGCCATACGGGTTGGAGCAGCTGCCGCGCTTCATCGTTTCGATGTACGGAATCGCATTCTCCTCGCCGTAAACCGTCGCGGAGGACGAGAAAACAAACTGCTTGACGCCTGCCTCCTGCATGCATTCGAGCAGCGTCAGCGTGGTGTCGATATTGTTTCGATAATACTTCAGCGGCTGCTGTACCGACTCGCCGACTGCCTTCAGACCAGCAAAGTGAATCACGCAGTCGATCTCGTTTTCTGCGAAAATCCGCTGTACTTTGACTTTGTCCTTCACGTCAGTCTCGTAGGCGCGAACCTGCTTTCCGGTGATTTCTTCGATACGATTGATAACCTCCGGACAGCTGTTGCTGTAATCATCTGCGATTACTACGTCATGTCCGCTCATCAAAAGCTGTACAGCGGTGTGTGAGCCAATATAGCCTGCGCCGCCTGCTAACAAAACTGTCATTTTCTATCCTCCGTTATAAGCACTGCAAGTACTGTCCATAGAGTGTCATGCCGAGCTCTTGTCCGGCTTCGTGTACCTGCTCTTCTGTCAGCCAGCCTTGGTTAAAGGCCAGCTCTTCCAGGCAGCCAACATAGCGTCCGGTCTCAGCCTGGATATTTCGAATGGTCTGTCCAGCGTCCATCAGGCTGTCTGCTGTACCGGCATCCAGCCACACGACGTCCCGCTCGAGCGGGAGCACCTGCAATTGATCCCGGCGTAAATACTCCAGATTTACGTCTGTGATTTCCAGTTCGCCGCGCTGCGACGGCGTGAGATTTGCCGCAATCTCCATTGCCTGGTTATCGTAAAAATAAATACCGGGAATTATGTAATTGCTCTTCGGGTGGCGTGGCTTCTCTTCAATCGAAATAGCCCGTCCATCCTCGTCAAACTCTACCACACCGAACGGCCGCGAATTTTCAACCCAGTAGCCGAACACCGTTGCACCGTTCTGCTGCTGTGCGCCCTTACAGAGCACTTCACGCAGCGTATCGCTGTGGAAAATGTTATCGCCCAACACAAGGCATACCGAGTCATCGCCCACGAACTCGCGGCCGATGAGCAGTGCGTCCGCAATACCACGCGCGACAGGCTGTTCTGCATAGCAGATATGAATGCCGAACTGACTTCCGTCGCCGAGCAGCGCACGGAATGTATCCGTCTCGTTCGGCGGAACGATCACCATGACATCGGAAATGCCCGCTTGCATGAGAATTGCAAGCGGGTAATAAATCATAGGCTTATCGTAAACCGGAAGCAACGGCTTGCTCATCGGTTTTGTCATCGGGTAAAGGCGCGTGCCTTTGCCTGCGGCTAAGATTAGACCTTTCAAAACTTCATCTCCATCATTCTTAAATGCATTCTACTCACAGTCTGTTCATTGCTCATATTCATCGCAAATTTCTTTCGTCTCTCCAACAGTCTGCACCTGCCCGTGCTCAATCCAGACAACCCGGTCACACATCTCGCGAATCTGCTCAAGGCTATGCGACACAAACAGCACAGTCGTGCCGCCGCTCATCAGCTCCAGCATGCGCTTGCGGCTTTTTTCCTGAAAGTTTGCGTCGCCGACAGCAAGAATTTCGTCCACAATGAGAATCTGCGGATTGACAACCGTCGCGATCGAAAACGCCAAACGCATCAGCATACCGGATGAGTAGTTGCGAATCGGCACATCAATAAACTCGCCTAACTCGGAAAACGCAACGATTTCATCATATTTCGATTTCAGGAAATCTTCCGTATAACCGAGAATTGCGCCATTGAGAAAGATATTCTCGCGTCCGGTCAAATCGTGATCGAAACCCGAGCCAAGCTCCAGCATCGGCACAATATTGCCGCCGCAGATCACAGAGCCCTCAGTCGGTTTGAGAATGCCCGAAATGACTTTTAGAATCGTGCTTTTGCCTGCGCCGTTGTGGCCAATAATGCCGACAACCTCGCCACGATATACATCGAACGATACATCCTTCAGCGCCCAGAATTCTGAGGTCTTGTACTTGCCGCTCAGCTTACGTGTTACGAACTCCTTCAGCGACATGATTTTATCGTCTGTCAGCCGAAAGCGCATAGAGACATCTTGTACTTCGATAATTTTCCGTTTCTGCAATTCTGCGTTTTTTTCCTGCTGCTCATGGAGCAGCTTCTCTTTTTTGCTCATTTTCCCACCTTATAAATAGAGGACAAAGTTATCCTGCGATTTTTTGAACGTAAATGCACCTACAGCAAGCATCACCAGCGCAATAAGTGCACACTGTACATACATTATCGGCTCCGGCGAAAGTCCATCCATTACGCACGAACGCAAGAATGTTACATAGAAATATAACGGATTCATCTTCACAATTACCTGTACACTATCCGGCAACGCACTGACCGGATAAAAAATCGGCGTTAGATATGTCCAAATTGTAATCAATACACCCCAAAGGAACTGAATATCCCGGAAGAACACCATCGCCGACGCAAGCAACATGCCCAGTCCTAAACAAAACAGTGCCAGGCAGAGCAGCGGGAACGGCAAAAGAAAATACGTTTTATTCGGCAGCAGACCCGAAAAAATCGCCACCGCTGCAAGCGGGATGAGCGAAATCAGCATATTGATAAGCGACGACATAATGCGCGTCAGCGGATAAATATACTTCGGCACATATACTTTTTTAATGAGGTCAGCGTTACCTACAATAGATGTAAGCGCCATGCCGCATGCCTCAGAGAAGTAATTGAAGACAACGTTACCGCAAAGCAGATAAACCGGAAAGTATGGAATATCAAACTTAAACATATTGGAGAACACAACATACTGCACGATCATGTTCAAAAGCGGATTGAGAAAGCTCCAGAACACGCCAAGAATTGAACGCTTATACTTTGCCTTGAAATCGCGGTCAACCAGCTGCTTAATCAGGAAGCGATACCGCCTCAGGGCAATCATCGCGTTGAGAATAAAGCTTTTCTTGCCGGTCTTGTGCTTGTGCAGCAACATCAGCAGCAACGCCGCGAGAATTACCGCGCCAGCAGCTGCAAACTGCCAGTAATGCAAGCCGGTCCAGATGTAGTCACGACCGGTAGCCGAGAAGGCGAGCTCACCTGCAACAGCCTGTCCATTAACATACAGCTGACCGTTTTCAAGCGTTGCATCGGTCTTCATCACCGGCGTAAGCGCATCACCTGCCACTGCATCGGGCGATGTGATACGCAACGCAAGCGGCGCATTGCAGACCGTTTCCAGTGCCGGGAAATCAAACGTCGTAACCTGACCTTCCGTGATCTGATCCGCCTGCAAATTCTGATCAAGCAGGACTTCCTGCGTTACCAGGTTCACAAGCTGCACGTTCACCGTGCCGTGATTGACACGGTTGAACACGCCCCATTGCACGGAAAGATGCTCAAAAATCTGAATTTTCGGTGTGAACTGCTGTTCCACAACCGAACCTGCTGTCAACTCAACCGTCGCAGCGTTCGCTACCGACATCTCAATATTGCCGCGCGAGTCGCGATAACGTAGCTGCTCTCCGGAGAGAAAATAAAATGCCACCGCAAGCACCATATACGCGACGAAAACAATCGAAAAAATCTTCTTTAGTTCTCTGGTCGAGAACCCCTGCTGTGTTTTTGACATGAATTTGTACAACCTTATCCTTAATCTTCCTCGGGTTCCTCCACCCACTTCTTAAACGTCTGATGCGTCACGCCGAGCCGTCGGCCGGCCTCTCTGAGCGAGATCTCGCCGCGCTGCCACTGCTGCTTCAGCGCTTCAAACTCGGCGCCGCGCTCCATCGGCTTGCGGCCGATATGCACGCCCTTTTCCTGTGCCGCACGGATGCCTTCGCTCTGCTTCTGGCGTTTTTCCTCGCGCTCCTTCAGAACCGTCGCATCAATCACCTGATACAGCATTTCGCTGGCAAGGCGCTGCTCCGTTTCATCAGAGCAGCGCATCGTCATCGGAATATCGGCAATCCGCAGCTGAATTCCGTGCTGGCGAAGCCAGTTCAGCTCATCTGCAAGGCCCTTTTTCAAATCACTCAGACAGTACAGCGTCGGAATAGTCAGCCGGTCGCCCTCACGCAGGCCGATGCGCTTGAGCATCGCCAGACTGCTGCGGCTCGATTTTCTGTGCCCGCACACATCAATGAAAATCTCGCTTTCGTGTGCTCCCATCGAACGGAAGCTTTCGAACTGCGTTTCGCGGTCAGCTTCCGGTGTGCAGGAGTAATAAAAGCTTCTCGGTTCCATCCCTTAACCCTCACATTACTCGACAAAAGTGTAGCAAATAGTACAGGTTAATAACCTGCCAAAGCCTTGTAGTTTCGCGTATTTTTTGATATAATTGTAAATACTTTAATGGAATAAGCAGTTCAAAGTAAAAATACTGTACACTGTGTAGCAAATCGTACTTTTATCAACAATCTGAATTTTCCTGTTCGACCCACTTCATGAAGGTTCGATGTGCGACACCCAGCTGACGCGCCGCAGCGCGTGCGGAAATGCGTCCTGCCCGCCATTCATCACGCAGATGCTCGTATTCCGCCGGGCGTTCCTTGGGTTTTCGACCGAATTTGACCCCTCTCGCCTTGGCGGCCGCAATACCCTCCGCCTGCCGCTGATGGATAAATTCCCGCTCGGTCTGGGCGACATAGGACAGCAGCTGCAAAACAATGTCCGAAATGAGTGTTCCGATCAAATCACGGCCCTTCCGCGTATCCAAAAGCGGCATATCGAGCACGACAATGTCCACCTGTTTCTCCTTGGTCAGCAGCCGCCACTGCTCCAAAACCTCATCATAATTGCGTCCCAGCCGGTCGATGCTCTTAATCACGAGAGTGTCGTTCGGCTTTAATTTTCTCAGCAGTCTGCGATAGCCCGGCCGCGCGAAATCCTTTCCGGACTGCTTGTCGATGACCAGATTTTTCTCCGCGATGCCGAATTCCCTCATCGCGATCACCTGCCTGTCCTCGTTCTGGTCACGTGAGGACACGCGAATGTAGCCGTAGATTTGATTTTCCATTTGAAATTCCTCCATAAAAAGTTTGAGGCAGTACCGCGCGTGTGCAATGCAGTACTGCCTTTTGTTTTATTGTAGAGAAAATCCCCATTTTCGTCATTATTGACTTTTCAATGAATTCACATCAGCAGCCCGGTCATTTCTGTCTCTGCGCACGATCACCTTAGACACCCTGCTTAAAAGGCAGGAGCTCTATCCTGCTTCAGCGTATGCCGCGCCGCACACGGCAGCTTTCTACTTTTTAAGCCGCTTCACTCGCTCGTAAAATCTTGTCTTGCTCATCCCGAGCTGTTTCATCGCCTGCACGGCGGTGATTTCGCCCTTCTGCCACCGGGCTGCGATGCGTTCGAAGTCCGGATATGCCTTCGGCGGGCGGCCGCGGTACTTTCCCTGCTGTTTGGCAATGGCAATGCCCTCACGCTGACGCTGCAAAATGTACTCGCGTTCGAGCTCTGCCACCGCCGCAAACACGGTCAGCATAAACTTGCCGGTCGGCGTTGTTGTGTCAATGGCTTCCTTGCGGCTGACGAACTCTACCTGCTTTGCGGTCAGCTGTTCTACGAGGTCTAGCAGGTCGCGCGTATTTCTTGCAAAGCGGCTGATCGACTCAACGATGACCGTATCGCCGCGCCGCACAAAATTCATCATACGGTTCAGCTCCGGCCGGTCCGCGTTTTTCCCGCTCGCCCTGTCGACGAACAGCTCGTCTACGCCGAGCTCGCGCAGCATGATTTCCTGCCGTGCCGTGTTCTGCTCCTCCGTACTCACGCGCACATATCCGATTTTCATGATATGTCTCCCTCCAAAAAAGAAATTTCCCGTTTAAGCCGATGAAAATTTCGGAACGTTCCGAAACCTCAAAATCGACTTAAACGGGAGGATTTCCGCGTGTTCCGCATGGGTATGCCCAAACGGAACGGTTCATTTCTGTTGTTTTCAGTATTCGCTGCGCTCGATGAATTCGAGCATTTCTTTCCGCTGAATGCGCCAGCGGTTCCCGATGCGAAACGCCGGGATCTCGCCTTCATGCAGAAGCCGCAGCATTGTGCCGCGGCTCACCTGCAAAATCTTCTGACACTCACGCAGCGTCAGCACATCGGGATATTTGTCCAGGTTCATGCGTATCCGCCTTTCTGTGTGGTTTATTGCATTGTTCCGCACAGAAAAGGCTAATCTGTTACTCGGACCCATCCTTGCCGCGCAGCACATGGACTGCCGCCGCCACCGCCGCGACAATCTTAATGCCGAACAGCAGCGTGTTCTTGATTACCTTCATCGGGTCACCTCCTCTCCTCAGTACGCATACAGCAGCTCGCCAGTCATCTCGTGAAAGAGTTCTGGGTCGTACAGCATTTCTTCGATTTCTTCCTCAGAGCAGCCGTAATCGAGCAGCGCCTGCACCTCATCTGCGGTTACGCCGAATGATTTCGCCACGCTAAACAGGTCGTCATAATTTGTCGGCGTGTCCTCGTAATAGCTCTGATAGAAGGGATACTTTCGCCACCAGCGCTCGAATGTCGTGTGCGGCGTGAAGGTGCCTGTAGTGATACGGCCATTGCGGTTGATTTTCATGATTTCGCCCTCCTGCGGCTCGAGAATGTCGGAGGGCGCTTTCAGCCGCAGCTTTTTGATGGTTTTGCAGAGTATTTCCTGAGTGGAAGCGTAAATCAAGAAGCCATCATAGAACATGATGCAAAGCGGATTGTCCCCGATGACGAACCAGATGGAATCATCCCTATCCAATACCGTAAACACAAAAGAACCCTCGACCTTTTCAGCCATGGATTGCAGGCTGTCAAAGTCGAGGACTTTCTGCTGTTCAAGAAGCTGCACTGCAACGTAGCTGTCCGTTTCAACACTCGTGAGCGGCAGATTTTCTTCCATGCGGAGTTCTTTGTCATTCCAGAGAACGCCGTTGTGGGCGAGGGCAAAGCTGTTTCCGGCAACATGACCAAGAAACGGGTGGTTGTTCTGGTTAAACTGCGCATTGCCCTGTGTGGTCATACGGGTATGACCCATGACCACATTCACACCGTGCGGAATGTGAATCTTCATTTTTCGAGCGGGAAGTGGACGCTTGTAGATCCGAAGGCGGTCGTTAAAGTTGTACGCGATACCGGTTGCATCCGTACCGCGCACTTGACATTCACGCGCTAACGTATTCAAAATTTTGTTCTTCGTATGGGTGCTCAGGCACTCTTTGAAATCGATTAAACCGAAAAGGCTACACATATTACTCCTCCTCCGAAGTGTTTATGGGTTCATTTACATAAAGGCGGCGCTCCTTTAAATACTGGATCAGCTCCGGTTCTTTGATTTCGTCTAGAAAATCAAACCAGCTAAGCTCCTGTACAGCGGTGTCGGACATAGAAACAGCCACCTCGACGAGATGGTTGACCATCTGCAAGGTGGCTTTGAGGGTATTCAGCTTGAGCGTGCCGCGGAACATCCGGATTTCGACCGTATCCGAATTCGTAAGGTTGACCGCCGTATAACGTCCAGCGCAGGAATTCTTCGCGTGGTTCATTTGTTCGGACGGCGTAAGGCGAATGCCGTACCGTGCTGCCCAGCGGTTCATCTGGCTCTGCGTGCGGCGGCTAAACCGCAGCAGCTCCGCCCAGAACTTCTCGACGAAGTACAGCAGGCGAGCAATTGCAGCTTCCTGCTGCTCGTAGGTGCAGCCGAATGCCAAGCGGGAGATATGTACATGCAGTCCGCAGGTTCCTGCTGCATGGCTGAGATAGCCCATGCTTTGCGCCTTGCGAAGAACCTCCGCCCACGGCATTTCGTTCAAGTGATATTCGAGCGTCATCGGATGAGTGACAAGCTCCAAGCCTTCATCCAGACTTCCGTCCGTCTTGATGTAGAGATTTTCTGCGTCCTTGTTCGCGATGTCGAGCAGCTTTTGCGCGTTGCTGTTTACCGTACCGCCGTCATCGATTTCAAGCTCAACGCCGAAATGCCGCAGACCTTTTCCGTGGAACACAAGGTCGGGCGTATAGCTGTATTCGTGGATGACCTCGCAGTGTTCGCCCCAGCAGGATATGCAATAGGCGTTATCGTCACCGTCCCAATATGCGCGGTCGCGGTGAATAATGCATCCACAGTCCTCGCAGCGCACGTAATACTCATCGAAGCAGTGGTCGCAAAGCGTGTGCGTGTCATCCTCGACGGCGTTTTCCTCATAAATCCGTTCGTTGCAGTGGTCGCAGATTACGGTCAAACGGTCGGCGCAATCCTCGCAGAGCCAGTCGCCTTCTACCTCAAACATATCTTCAATCGGGTGCTCTGCACCGCAGTTTGCACAAATTCTGGTTTCTTTCATTGGTTGTTCCTCCATTTCATCTGGTAAATATCAATATTCTTCAGCGAGCAGCATAGTAGAATGCGTCAAATCGTCGATGACGAACACTTTCGCATCTACGGCATCGTCACACGGTACATCGAGCTCGTAACGGTACGGCGGCTGCTCCTGCTCGTGGACGATGTGCTGACCCGCTGGCGTTTTGGTTAAGGTAAACACCTGCAAATAGTCCTTATGTTCGGTTTTCATGCTAAAAACTATGCACCAGATAAAGTCTATCAGCCACGACGGGATCTCGTTTTGTACGCCGCTCGTCAGAAATTTCTGATTTTCAAACATAATTTTCTCCTTAAAATGCAAAATCCCACTGAAAGCATGGCTCTCAGTGGGATCGGTTTTGCGCATGGACTTTTCCACAGCATTGTGGACAAAGCGTGTGATGATTGACTTGTCGTGTCTCTCTGCGGTACACCCGCTCACCGCAGCGGTCGCAGAGCGTCGTAAACTCCTCGGCGCAGGCATAGCAAAGCGCATCCCCGCCGAGAAGGATGCGCTGATCGATCGGCTTGCTCTTGCCGCAGCAGGAGCAGATAAAATGGTTTGGCGGCATTGTTTTCCCTCCTTTTTGTTATATATAAGTATAATATATCAACAAAAAGGAGGGTTGATACGGTTTATTGATTTTCAAGCAGCCACTCTATCAAATCGATGGATTTAATGCCGTCATAGGACGTTTCCAGTCCCGGATGCAGCGAAAGCACGATTTTCTCATAGTTATCTGCAATCCTCTGCAACGGCGCCAGTTCACGTGCGCGAACCGTTTCGCTCTCCATCGACTCGGTTACCTGCACGTATATTTTTTCATCAGCTTTGGCGGCAATAAAATCAATTTCCGCGTTGCCGACCTTGCCGATTGCGACATCATAGCCGCGGCGCAGCAATTCGAAATATACAACATTTTCAATCGCATGTCCGCTGTCGCGGTTGCGGAATCCGAGCAGGTAATTCCGCAGGCCGATGTCCACGATATAATATTTACCCAGTGTGCGCAGGAACTCCCTGCCTTTGATGTCAAATCGTTTGATTTCATAGAAAAAATAGGACTCCAGCAGCGCATTGACATAGGCCTGAACCGTGTGTGCACTTGGCTTGCCCCGGCGGCCGCTGTCATCGAGCAGCCCTTCACTGACCAGTGTGTTGCCGATGGAAGAGATTGAAACCGAACTGCCAATGTTATCCGCCAGAAACAGGACGATTTTCTTGAGCAGCACAGCATCTGTAAGCTGGCGCTGCCCTCTGCGCTTTTCCCGTTCGAGAATGTCACGAACGATGACCGTCGAGTAGATGCCCTCCAGAAGTGTCAGCGCCTTATCCTGTTCCATGCCGACGTCGGCAATACCGGGCATGCCGCCAAAGCGCATGTAGGCATCAAAAATCTCGCGCAGTTCGTATTGCGTACCATCTTGATCGACTGCTTTCTTCTTTTGGCCGCCAAGTGCGCTCTTGACCGTCTTAATCGTAAAGCCGTAAAAATCAACGAACTCCGCAAAGGACAGCGGCAGCATCTTGATTTCCACACATCGTCCGGATAGATAGGTCGAATACTCAGAGGAAAGCAGATAGGCATTCGAGCCGGTAATATAAATATCGCAGTCGAAATCCACGCGGAACGAGTTGACGGCGTTTTCCCAGCCGTCCATGCGCTGAAGTTCGTCAAAAAACAGGTATATCCGCCTGTCCGGAAGCACGCGTTCCTTGACATAGCGATACAGCTCGTCCGCTGTCATCTTCAGAAACTCGTAGGATTCAAAGTTCATTTCAATGATCTGCTCATCCGAAACTCCATTTCCGCGCAGATGCGCCGCCATCAACTTGAGCAGACTGGACTTTCCGCACCGGCGGATACCGGTTACTACTTTGATGGGCTCGGTGTCCTGAAATGCAATGAGCTTATTCAGGTAAAGGTCTCTTTTTCTGAGGGTATGCGAACGGATCATGCGGCATCACTCCTTTGCATCATCATAGCACAAACTTTTTATTTTATCAAGTTTATGCTGTTCACGGCATAAATTATTCTCATTTACTTCCATTTCTCTGTTCTGTCCCTCAGGCTTTCATGTCTCGAGCTCGAATACCTCCTGCAAGCTCGGGAGGGACTGCCGCTTCCAGTCCCGGCCGATCGTGACCGGATTGATAGCGCTTTCGCGCTGAAACTGCATCAGCGCGGCACGCTGCGAAAAGGAAAGACCTTCGCAGAGCTTTCGCCGTGCCTTGCAGGCGCTGTTCATACGCGAGGTTTCCTCGATCCATTTCAAAAGCCGCTCGCGCTGTTTTGATTGCGCAGCCCGGTCGAGCCGCTTTCGCGCCGCCGGAAGCGAATAATAAGTACCCTCCGGAAAGCAGCTGCACATTGCTCTGCGCAGGACAGATGGCGAAGCTGACAGTAAATCGTACAGTTTTTCCTTAGAATAATGCAGATCGTGCATTCCGATGTACGTTTTCAGCATCGGCGCACCGTATTTCGCCTCGAACCGCAGCAGTCCCTGCGCATCCTGTATATCTCTCAGCTCTGCATTGCGGTCATCCTTCAGCTGGTCCGCCTTAGAATACAGCGTAACAGCGTAATCCTCCCGATTGTGTGTCAAATCAAAGGAATACGCATATTTTATCGGTTTATTCCGCTTTTTATTATCAAACCGCGGATAAGTCTCTTGATAGCCGTTCGGCACGCCGCTCTTTCTTGCCAGAGCGATATATGCGAGCGGGTCATCCACCTTCGCGTTCGCGCTGAAGTCCACGCGCGAAAATTCAAATTCTTCCGTTCCACCCAGTCCTGCGTCCCGCAAAATCTCCCGCAGATTGCGGTCGAATATGCCCAGATAGTTTTTGTCCGGGCAGAACAGTACAACCCTCTGCGGCTCTGCATAGAGCACAGAGTTTAAGTTGATCGTCAGTTTAATAAAGCCGCAATTCACAGCGGCACGCAAATTGATCGTCACGCCCTTCTGCGCATACATATAAAATTCCTGTTCGTCTTTTGATTTCGAGTAAACTCCTGTCCCATATCTCTCAGACAGTTCATACAGCCGCCCTCTCCAGCGGCTCACTTCTCCCAGCGGAATTTTCCGCTGCAATTCTAACGTGTGTATCGTGTGATAAACGCCCATCGCGCACGCCTCCACAATATAAATTATCATATTGTTATAAGCAGATACTATTTTATATGAACAGAACATTACAGTAATATATGATTATAAACCATATCATACATAAAATAATCAATACATACTATCCTGTATATTTATCATCTATCTAAAGATTGATATTGTCCTATATATCCATTATCTTTTATCTCTATAACCGGAGGGATTGTATATTATATATAGAAGTAGAAGCATACTTGGCAATTATTGTTCTGCAGTATTATAATGATACTAAACTAAGATTACGCATCTCCATCAGGAAGGAGGCATTTCCGTGCCGTCTGCGAAATTTACAGAGTCCGAGGTTCTCGAACCGTCCGAGTCGTTTCGCGAAAGGAAGAAGATCGGCGAGGTCGAAGCCGACCTGCGCGCTTATTTTGCGTGGGAGAAAGGCAAACCGCTGCCGGGCTGGATTTATGATAAGCTAAAGAAGTATCCGCTGCTCACGGAACATACGATAAAGTTCCTGCACTGGCTCCGCTCTCAGCCAGCGACCAACAAATGCAAAGCTAAAACGTGCAGCCTGTATGACATTATGATCAGCTGCATGATTACCGATCTGCTGATGATCGCATTGCAGCGTTTCGAAACGCAGTATCGCCTGAACGAATACAACGCCCGTCCGACTCTTCAGGCCTCGGACAGCACTGCTCCCGCCATAAAATCAGCCTCGTATTTCCGCTGGCTCTACCCGGAGAACCCAACCCGTCACCTCAAGCTCTCCAACCTTAAACGCGAACCTTTATCGCGCTATTATTACGCCAGTGATGGTTCTTTTCTTCCTTGTACCTTGGATACTGAGTTCTTGCAAGTCATTACCTCAATGCACTCATGTGATTTCCAGAAACCGGATGATCAGTATATTCTGCAGCCACTTTGTTTTCTGCCATTTATGTGTGATCACCCGTATTTTATTTATTCGGTTGAAAAACACTTCGGTTACTATCAGATGCATACCCCACGAAACGAGCATGCTATTTCTTCGTTCAATGAGCTGCTCTCTGCCGTTCAGCATCACTACGACTATTCCCCTGAACTCGTTCAAAAGAACATACGTGAAGTCAGAGCTCCTGAGCCCTGCGGCATCGAATTCATGGTATGCGCAAGATTGACTGTTAAAGCGCTTACTAATATAACCGATCTGCTGACGGAATGGGTCCAGCTGTTTTCTTCACAATATTACAGTTTTTCTCGAAAGACAGACATTTACGATCGCTCTATCATCGACCGCTTAACGGTTGCTCTGGAGCATCACGATGACTGTGCAGACATAACGGTAAAAAGCACTCCATGGAAAAAGCACAGTGACAAAAGGAAAACCATCGAAATTCCTCCCGTTGATGTCGACAATCTGTTTTTCTCGCTTTTCGCTGATCCCAAACATGTAGAAAACCCCCAAGGACTTTTCCTCGAGCAGTTTCGTGAGCTTGTCAATTCATCTGAGCTGGAACGCCGGCTGTCTTACAGTCTGAATGAAAACGCTGACCTGACGCCTTATATAGACGCCTTGTGCCAGACCTTGAATGCTGCAAGATCAAGCCGGGATTATACGAACGTATACGCCCTGCTCAGTGCACTCTTTTCCGATTCAAAATCTTTAAAGCCGGTCTCTCCTCAGATACCTTTAACGCCCTTGAAGGACTTGAATGCACTTACGGCAAAATGCGAAAGGAAAATAACTGAAGATCAGGCGGCCGTTCAGATACTTTGCGATGATGAGCAGATTGTTGCGCAATATAAAGAGGCACTGCACAGACTGGTCTATCAGCTGCTCACCATTTCTCAAGATCACCAGTCTTCCGAAAACAAGGCAGCGTTCGGCTCTGCCAAGCCATTCTGGTTTGAGCGCGAAGACGAATGGGACAAAGCGTCTCTCAAGTATTTGCTGTTTGAGCCGGACGATTATATTACAATGCCATGCACAAAAATGTTCTTTACCCGTGTACACAGAGAACTCTGGCCAGCCGCCTTTGCTGATCCGGAGAAAAGTGCTTGCTGCATCACTCACTATTATATAGGGTCCTGTGTAACGGCCCATATACTTGAGCAGCTGCAAACGCTTATTCCTGCAATTGAACCGCAGGACGCTCATTACATTGCAGACGAAACAGATACGACCGAGGAGGATATGCTGCTTTGGCGCTGGGCACGGAATTTTTTTCAGACAGACGAACTCCCCTCACGGCATTCTAATTTGAAGGACAGTGATCCGCAGCTGCTTGCGCTGAATGCAGCAGGAAAAGGCTTTCCGCTTCTGAGGCGTGTCATTCAGTGGTTTTATCCGTTATCTGCACTCAAACAGCTGATGAAATCGGAGCTGTTAGAATACGAAAGTGAATTGGAACTTCCCGGCGAGGATGTCTATAATGCACAGCCATGCCTTTGCCTTCTTTATTCCGCTGAAAATGAGTTTCCTGATGATTCTCCACTCAAGTTTCCGCTCGATCAGCTGATAAACAGCAGCGGTGTCTGCTGGACCGCCTTCATGAAGAACCCGGATGCTTATCCGGAGAATTTCTTCTTTGCACGGATTGACCAGGCTATCTCTTTAGCTCGGAAACAGGCATTTCCAAACGAAGAAAACCAACCAGAAATATCCAAATAAACAGTCTCTCCGCTTCGGCATATAGTCGAAGCGGCTTTTTTTGTCCCACCCGTGAGCGAGCCCCCTCGGCACTTTTGGACACGGACGTGGTTTACGCGGTCCTGCCTCGATTTGTGTCATTTTTACCGCCATTTTGTTCATTTCACCCCGTGAGCAGGGTTCCGTGCGCATCATTTCCTTGTCTGCTACAATGTATTCATCGAAACGAAAAAGTTTTGAAAACCCGTTTTTTACGAAAGGAAGACAAAAAAATGAATGACATTCTCTACCGCAAACTCGCTGCGACCGCCACTGCGCCGGTGGTACGTCTTGACTCGAAGTGGATCTCGGACGGCAGCTGGCCGAAGCATCTGCGCAGGCGCGCCAACGCGAGCGTCAGCTTTCTTCTCACGAAGCATGATTCCGTGATGTGCGACGAACTCCCCGTCGGGTTCCTCGCCGAGCGGACCGACACCATGACCATCAGCGGGCCCGACAGCAGCGAGCACTGGGCTATTGTCTCCATTCGCTATCCCGACATGCGCTACCGCTTCGCCGTTCGCTGCACGGCGTGGGCAAAGCATCCGCCGTTCCCGGGCCTTGGTCTCACCGACCGCGAGGTCGAACTCGTGTATCTGATGTGTGACGAACTGTCGCGTCGCAAGGCGTATACCGATGATGTATTCGATGTCGCAGATGAGCTTTTCGACAACATCGACGATAACGTGCAAATCGCGCAGGAGTTGGGCGATTTCGATGAACAGCGGTTCCTTGCGCTGCTCAAAAATGACCCGCTCGCGCTTCCGGTTCTCGAAGCGGCACTGCTTTCGGCAGTCTGGACCGCTCCTGACATGGAGTATCTTCCGGCGTTCCTGCTCAACTTTATGCTGCCGAACGCGCAGTCTGCGACCGTTCGCGAGGGCGTCGACGAACATTTTCATGCGGTAGACCTGCTCCGCTCGCCGGATGCACCGTTCGAGCGCGTGTTCACCTTCCGCTTCGAGAACGCTTCCCTGCCGGTCTATCCGCTGTCGGCAGCCGGCCGTATGATCGTTCTCGAGCCGATCGGCGACCCGGCGCGCAAGGCACTCATGGACGCGCTGACTGAGGTATCGCACATCCGCCACAACATCGGCGACGCGGCAGACCGTCCGCTTCCGGCGTTCCCCGTCACGGTGGCGCGAGCGTTCCCGTCGCACCTCGCGCACAACGTTGAGGTTCCGAAGGATGTACATGTGCTAACCGATGCGGAAGCCGATCTTCTCCGCCTCGCCGCCGCGAAACTGCTGCGGCATGTGCCGACGGTTGTGTCGGACCTGAACGATGCGCTGTCCGACTTGAGCGCACGCTCGAACGCCTACCGCCATAAAGCGCCCGAACGCTGGATTTCTCTCGTGCTGCTCTACATCCGGAAGGCGCTCCTCACCCGTAAGGACTGCCGTGAAGCCTTTGACCAGCTCACCGCTCGTATGATGCGTGAACAGCGCGAAGCACAGGTGCAGCGCACCTCGACCATCGATGACGGCGTTGCCTTCATTCTCGATCCGGAGCGTTACAAGGATGCCATCTCGCCGCGTCCGAAGACTCTCGAGCAGCTCGAAAAAACCGTCTCGTTCCCGTATACGAGCCACGGCGTTCCCATGCTCGTCTACAACACGGCGCAGTTCGAACGGCTGCTCCAGCGCGCCGGTGTCGGCTCCGAACTCGTCCCGGATGTCGTGCAGGCGCTCAAAGAACGTTCAATCTTTGAGCGCGAGAACATTAAAATTAACACTGATGGCACCTCGCGGCGCTATTATGCGATACCCGCAAAAATGTTCAAGAATTCCGTCATTCCGGCTATTCCGGCGGGTCAGGAGGAAGATAATGACGTATAATTATAATGTATACACCGCCATGCATCAGCTCGGCGTGACCCGGCTTCGCACAGAACAGAGCAAGGTTCTCTCCTGCATTCTCCAGAACCGCGACGTTCTCGTGCGCCTCTGCACCGGCGGCGGCAAATCGCTCCTGTTCCAGCTCCCGGCTCTCCTCGATGAGCCGGGACAGCTGACTCTCGTTTTCTCTCCCCTTCTTGCCCTGCAGGAGGACCAGGTCTCCGCGTTGAAGAAGAAGGGCGTTCGCGCCGCCCTCCTCAACTCGAGCCTCAGCAAGCACCGCCACGCAGCGACTTTGCGCGACTTCGTGCAGAACGGCGGCCTGCTGTACCTTGCCCCCGAGCAGCTTCGCCGCGAGGACGTCCGCACCGCGCTCAGCACCGCACGGGTGCGCCGCGTTGTCGTGGACGAGGTGCACATCCTGCCGCAGGTCGACCGCGGTTTTCGCCCGGCTTACTCCGAAATCGGCGCGTTCATCAAGTCGCTTCGCATACCGCCGCAAATCCTTGCGTTCACGGCAACGGCGACCGCTTCGGACTTCAGCTATATCGCGCGCAGCCTGCATATGGTTGAACCAAAACGTTTCTTGTTCTCCGTAAAACGTTCGAATATCAAGATTTCCGTCAAGGAATTCAACATTCGCGGCAAAGACAATGTGAAGCGCCGCAAGCGCATGCAGCGGCTCAAAATGCTTGACGCTGTGCTCCGGCAGCACCGGCCCAGGAACGGCGCGACCATCGTCTACTGCCCGACAGTCAACGATGTCAAGCGCACGACGAAATACCTGCGCGGAGAGAAATACGCGGCGAAAGCGTACTACAGCGAGCTCCCAAAGGGCAGAAAAAAGCGTGTGCACCGTTATTTCCTCACGAAAAAGCGTCCGATCGTCGTTGCGACGAACGCATTCGGTCTCGGCATCGACCGCCCGGATGTCCGGCTCGTCGTGCACGCCGGTCTGCCGCTCGGCATCGATGCCTACGCACAGGAAATCGGTCGCGCAGGCCGCGACGGCAAAAAGGCGCGCGCCGTTCTGCTTTACACCCCGACGGACTTTGCCGACGCCAGCCGTATCATTCGTCAGAACAACAATGACACAACCGACTATCGCGGCGAAAAGCGCCTTGACGCGCTCAAAAAGGTCATCGCCGAGCCGAAAAAGGCATGGAAGGGCATCGCGAAGTACTTCGGTTGAGCGTATCAACCGCGCATCTCGTTGATATACTATATCTGTATATATATGGTATTCACCCGTATGACAAAGGAGGAATTTTTCATGAATAACGAATTGGAACGCGCGCAGGTATACCAGATTTTAGCGCTCAACGACGAGATGCTCCGCAGCGGCTGCATCACTCGTGACGAGCACGATTTCGTCCGCCATTTGCAGACGGACAAGCTGACAAGGCTCCACGGCCGCGACAGCGCACACCCCCGAGGCACCGCTCTGAACTGAGGGAGGCGGCTCCATGGACGTCCGCAGACTGGACGAAATGCAGGCGCAGGGCCGCAGCATCTTCGACACCGAGCTTGCTGTGGCCTACTACGCCCGTGTTTCGACCGACAAAGACGAGCAGATCAACAGTCTCGGCAATCAGAAACGCTATTTTGAGGATTACATTGCCGCCAATCCCCACTGGACGTTTGCCGGCGGCTATGTCGATGAGGGCATCAGCGGCACTTCGGTCGAGGGGCGTGAGCAGTTTCTCCGCATGATCGAGGACGCGAAGCGCGGCCGCTTTGACCTCATCATCACCAAAGAGATCAGCCGTTTCGCCCGAAACACCCTTGACAGCCTCAGCTACACGCGCGAGCTGCTGCGGTTCGGCGTCGGCGTGTATTTCCAGAATGACAATATCAACACCTTTGACAAGGATGCCGAGCTACGCCTCACCATCATGTCCTCCATCGCGCAGGACGAGGTGCGCAAGCTGTCCGAACGCACCCGTTTCGGCTTCAAGCGTGCGCAGGAAAACAGCGTCCTGCTCGGTCAGAACAATCTGTTCGGCTATAACAAGGTCGACGGACGGCTTGAGATCGTCGAGCACGAGGCCGCCATAGTCCGCGAGGTGTTCGAGCGCTACACCGCAGGCGAACTCGGTCTGCGCGCCATCGCGAACGACCTTGAGCGGCGCGGCATTCGCGGACGGCAGGGCAGGCCGCTCACCTACTCCACGCTGTACGGCATGATCCGCAACCCGAAATACAAGGGCTGCTACGCCGGTCGGCGCTATGCCTCCCGGGACTACCGCGACAAGCGCAGCTACCGTCTGAGCGAGGACAAGTGGCTCGTCCACGAGGATGACCGCGTGCCTGCCATCGTGTCGGAGGCCATGTGGGACGAGGCGAACCGCCTGCTCGCCGCACGCGGACAGACCATGAAGCAGCACGCGCAGGCATCGCAGAACCGCTATGCCTACAGCGGCAAGCTCATCTGCGCGAAGCACGGCACCGCCTTCCACAGACATGTGTATAAAAGCAAAAGCCGCGGCGAGGTGGAATGCTGGAACTGCAAGCTGTACCGCGAAAAGGGAAAACAGGGCGGCTGCGACTCCCCCACGATTTACAGCCATGAGCTCGACCGCATTCTTGCGCGCGTGTTCGAGCAGGTGACGGACGAGCGCTCAACTGCCATGCAGGAGTACATCGACAATCTGCGCGCCTTTGCCGCGCAGCAGGACAATGCTCCTGCCCTCGCGAAGGTCGAGCAGGAGCTCGAGACCGTCACCCGCCGCAAGGACAAGCTGCTCGATCTCGCGCTTGCCGGGGCACTCTCGAACGAGGAGTTCAGGCAGCGCAATGAGGCCTGCAACGAGCAGCTTGCCGCGCTCGAGCAGCAGCGCAAGGAATTGCAGAATGCAGACAAAACGCTCGAGCAGCGCATTCGGCGCGTGGAAAGCCTGCGCCGCACCATTGAGGAGCGGTGGCAGACAAACTGCGGCTTTTCGCGCGAGATGTCCAAGGCGCTCGTCGACCGCATCGTCGTAGACGCGGATGAGAGCCGAACCTGCATCCGTCTGGAGATTTTCCTCACCGCCGGAAGCGACTTCCGCGCCGAGCCGGTGCTGTCCGCCGCGACGCAGTCCCCGGACGCGCAGATGAAGCTGACCTTCCCCCGCTCGCGCTCCGGCCATCAGGGCGAGTACAGCGTGACGTACCTCGTGCGGTGGCACCTCGGGTAAAAACAAAAGAAAGCAGTGATGCTGCCTCTAAAAGTGAAGCGCATCACTGCTTTTCTGGTGTTACTTTTGGCGGTCAGACCCTCTTTTCCTTTCCCGCAGTTCGCGGCAGGAAGGAGGTGGCGCATGTTCGGAAAAAGGCTTTTCAGTTTTTTATGTATGCAGTGATTTTGCTGTACATTTTCTGTATAAAAGCGCGATGACCGCTCGGGTAGGCACCGAAACGGTCATCAATTCTATTTCTTGACTGTGAGGGTCTGACTGCTGTAGCAGCGTCGCTTTATATTTATATTAAAGCATACGCTCTGGCTTTGTCAAGGCGACAGGGCCGGGGCGTTTTATTCGGTCCGGCGATGCCGTATCCTGTCGTTTCATGTCGAATTTGTTCATTTTATATAAAATTTCATAGAAGAGCGCAGTTCAAACCGTACAGCGTGTCATTCGACGTTTTTTACAGCAATTTGAAGTATTCTCACACAATATTGACACGCAGTGTGAAAAACAGGTTAAACTGCCATTGGGCCGTTGGGCAGCTAGGGCGCATTCTCAGACGGCCTTGAATTCTTTCGATTAACGGAATCCTGACGCGAAAAGAGGGACTTTCCGCGTCTGTTTGTGCAACCTGCTGTTCCGCGCCTCGATTTTCGACACATCAGTAAGATTATGGATAACCCATCGAACTTTTCTTCTTTTTTCCTGTTTTTTCGCATGATATAATGGGAATCAAAGAATGAAATTTCCTTTCTGCATACCATATTCAAGAGAATTATTTATCGGAGGTCGTGGTTATGATGTTGATGATGGATGACGCAGTTGTTGCGGAAAAAGCGGAATCTGTCGAAAAAGAATACTCTGCTCTCGCGCGGGAGATTGAATTTCGCTTGACGCCCTATCTTTACCAGCTTGGTATCCCGCCGCACGTTACGGGATACAGCTATCTGCGCAGCGCGGTAGTCGAGTTTTTACTCAATCCGTCGGAAATGAGAGAGATAACCAAAACGATTTACCCGCGGATTGCTCTCGACCACGGTACGACGGTCAGTGCGGTAGAGCGCGCAATTCGCCATGCAATCGCGACGGCATGGAACAACGGCGGTCTGCGCGGCATAAAGGGCGACCCGTGAGGTAGTTTCCAATAAGACAGTATGTGAACATTACTGACATAGGGTAGCTGCCGTACAGGAGTGCGACAAGAAAAATTGGCGATACCTGGTTTTCACAACCAGGTATCGCCTTTTTCTATCATTAATAGAATGTTTGAATCTTATTGGAGGTACATATGATGCAGGAACTGAACTATATTTGCTGTGGTGGTTACTATATTCCCGATATTCGTTTACCGGAAGAAAACAGGCCCATTGGTCGTTGGGGGCGTATGCGCAGAGATTACATTAAGGAGCATAACCCTATTCGCTTCAATGATCTGTGCCTTAGCGGTGAGCTGTGGACGTATCTGGCAGATTTGAACGAGCAGACACAGAGTCGCCTTGAACTTATCATCGGGCAAATGAAAGCCACTGAGGGCGTGACAGAGAGCCTTAAACAGCACGATCAGATGGAATGGGTTGAAGCCATGAAGAGCATCCGCAACCGAGCCGAGGAAATATCCTTCGTGAACTGATCTATGGGGAGGATAAAGCATGAGAATTCTTGAAGAATTTTGGTACGGCAATATCGAGCCAACAGAGTATGACACATCCTCTTGCAAAGAATACAGGATGCTACTAGGGCTGATTTGCAGGCATGAATAAAAACTCAAAGCCACGATGATGGACGAATAGAAAGATTTGTTTGAGAAATACACCGATTGTGTGCGAGAAAATCAGATCATTACAGATTGTCTGATATTCCAGAACGGCTTGAAGCTGGGTGTCAGGATGATGTTGGAAGTCAAGGAAGAATAATTGAACACATAACGACAGCGCTTATCGAACGATGGGCGCTGTTGTCACTTTATTGAATGTAAACTCGTACTAAGGGGCAAAACACTCCCCTTATCTTGACAATTATAGTCAAGCATGCTATCATAGTGTTAGCTGTTAACTAACAGCTAACACTATGAAGGGAGGAATATCAATGGCTGTGTCGTCTGCCTATAAGAAAAAACTCGGCAAGTGGATTAAGCAATCAAGAGAGAAAAAACAACCTCATCTTTCTCAGCGGCAGTTAGCACTGGCTGTAGATATCACAAATGCTTCTCTCAGCTCGATTGAAAGCGGAATGATCTTCCCTTCTGAAGAGTTGCTATTAAAACTAATAGAACAACTCCAGCCGCCTCCTGAACTGCGTGAGAAGATGTTGACCCTTTTCGCAAAAGCAAAAGGGACGTCACCACCTGACATAAACGCAGAACTCAGCAAAAACCCCAAATTGTGGGGGCTGATAAGACAACTAATTGCAGTTGATCCATCAGAAGAACAAGTTACACAAATCGAGCAACTTATTTATGCGGGTATATCCGCATCAGGAGGAACGACAAATGACTTTGAATGAACTTTTCAAAAATACTACATATGATGACACTCTATTTTCCGATGAAGCCAAATCTGCGGTTAGTGCTCGCATTTTCATGAAGGCTGTCCGTGGTAACGAGGTTCCCTATATCACTTGTGCAATCCGTAATAAGGAAATCAAGCTTACCCCCGAGGAAGCTGTTCGTCAGCTCTATATTTACAGGTTGATGAACGAATACGGATACGCAGCCAATCGCATTCAGCTGGAAACTCCAATTCACTTTGGACGTGAGGTAAAGCGAGCAGATATCGCCATTATGGACAAAGATCGTCCTATGGTGTCGTACATCATCGTGGAACTGAAAAAGCCGAAGCTTACCGATGGCAAGGAGCAGCTGAAATCCTACTGTAATGCCACCGGTGCACCTATTGGTGTTTGGACAAACGGCGAGCAGATTTCCTGCTACAACCGTAAAGATCCTAATTTTTTCGAGGAAATCAGCGATATTCCTAAAGCTACACAAAAACTTTCCGATATCATCAACGAGAAGTTTACCTATGAAGATCTGAAGCGCAAAGATAAAATCAGCATCCAGAAAAAGTCCCTTCGCTCTCTGATTAAAGAGATGGAGGACGAAGTTCTGGCAAGTGCTGGTGTTGATTCCTTTGAAGAAATCTTTAAGCTGATCTTTGCTAAACTGTATGATGAGCTGATCTGCGCCAATGACTCCACCGCTTATCTGCAGTTCCGCAACAACGGAAATACCGACTACGAGCTGAAGGCAAAAATTCAGGGGCTGTTTGATGATGCCAAAAAGAAATGGGAAGGTATCTTCACGGACGAAAGCAAAATCCTGCTTTCCCCTTCTCATCTGGCAGTCTGTGTAGCTTCTTTGCAGGACATTAAGCTCTTCAATAACAACCTTGATGTTGTGGATGATGCCTTTGAGTACCTGATGAGCAAAGCGCAAAAAGGTGAAAAAGGCCAGTATTTTACTCCTCGATATGTTATTGATATGTGTGTCAAGATGATGAATCCCACTACCAAGGACAAAATCATCGACACCGCCTGCGGCAGCTCAGGCTTCACAGTCCATAGTATTTTCAAGGTTTGGAAAGATATCCGCAGAGAAAAAGGTCTTCCAGAAGGTGATGGTTTCACTGCTGCGGAGCGCATTCCTGAAGAAACTAATTTTGTCAGAGACAATGTTTTTGCCATTGACTTTGATGAAAAGACCGTCCGTGTTGCTCGCACATTGAACCTGATCGCCGGTGACGGTCAGACTAATGTGCTTCACCTGAACACACTGGACTATTCCCGTTGGGGCGAAACTACTAAGCAGGAAGACTGGATCGATACCTATAACGAGGGCTTTAAGAAACTGAAAAAGCTTCAACCTGCTGGTGTGAAGGATTATAGCCAGTTCCAGTTTGACCTCGTGATGGCAAATCCTCCGTTTGCTGGCGATATTAAGGAAAACACAATAATTTCTCATTATGAGCTTGGCAAAAACAGTGCTGGTAAATGGCTAAACAAGGTTGGCCGTGATGTGCTGTTTATCGAGCGCAACCTGAACTTCCTCAAACCCGGCGGTCGTATGGCTATCGTCTTGCCGCAGGGTCGTTTTAACAACTCCAGCGATAAGTACATCCGTGAGTTTATTGCGGAGCGCTGCCGCATCCTTGCCGTTGTTGGTTTGCACGGCAATGTATTCAAGCCTCATACCGGAACTAAGACCTCAGTTCTGTTTGTGCAGAAATGGGATGATGTCTTGTGCCCTAAAAAGGAAGACTATCCTATTTTCTTTGCCACCATGCAGAAGCCAAGCAAGGACAATTCTGGCGATAAAATTTATGTAAAGGATCCTGTCACGGGAGAAAATGTTCTTGATCACCATGGACACTTGATTGTTGACCATGATTTATATAGCCATGATGGCTTGACCCCAGACGGTATTGCAGAAGCATTTATTGAGTTTGCAAAAAAGGAAGGTCTGAGTTTTTTTCAATAAGCCCATCCGTTGAACCTTTCGATGAAGCCAAGTACCAGGCTTTGATGGATGGGCTAGATTTTCAAGAAATCAATAAGAGCGAATTAGAAAATGAATTTACTATCGGTGCGGAGTACTATGGGAAAAAATATGTAGAATCCGTTTCTGTGGTAAAACGACAGGCAAAAACTATCCCTCTTGGTCAAATGTGGGTGTTGGCAACGGATGGTGATCATGGATCCCCTGATTATCAAGAGAGCGGCGTGTTATACCTTTTAAGTGAATGTGTCAAAGAGGGATATATCGAAAAATCGAAATGCAGATACATTACCGAAGCGAAGAATCGAGAGTTAAAACGGTCCTGTTTGCATCCTAGGGATATCGTTGTAACTAAAACCGGTGTATACTTTGGTAAAAGCGCAGTCATACCCGAAAGCATACCTGAAGCGAACACAATTGCACATGTGGGTAAAATTACATTGAAACCGCAGTATAATCCGTATTACGTATCCACATTCTTAAACTGCAAGTATGGTTATTATCAGCTAAGAAGACGTGGTATAAAAGCTACACGTCCTGAAATTAAGCTTGTTGAATTCCCAGATATAATAGTCCCGGAGTTTAGCAAAGGGTTATACTCTGCAATCGAATCAACTGTACAAACAGCTAATGCTCTTTATGATGAAGCTGGCAATGTGATCAATCAATCTGAACAAATGCTAATGCAGATTCTTGGCATACCACAAATTACTGATACAGCTGTTTCGATAAAAAAGTTCTCTGATAGCTTTGCGAAAACAGGGCGCCTTGATTCCGAATATTACCACCCAAAATTTGATGTTCTTTTTGATACACTCGCAAAATTTCCTAATATGCAACTTGGTGGAAATGATGGAATTGTTGATATCAAGAAATCTATTGAACCGGGTAGCGAAGCATACAAAGACGAAGGGATTCCTTTTGTTCGTGTAAGCGATGTTTCCAAGTATGGAATTACAGCACCAGAAATTTACCTTTCATATGACGTTGTTGAAAATGTAGACGCATTGTATCCTAAGAAAGATACGATCCTCTTTTCAAAGGATGGCAGTGTAGGGATTGCATACAAGTTAGAACGTGATGAAGATATCATTACATCTGGTGCCTTACTGCACCTAACTGTCAGGAATACAAGTGAAATCCTTCCGGATTATTTGACGTTAGTGCTAAATTCCACTGTTGTTCAAATGCAAGCCGAGCGTGACTCGAACGGAGCTATTATCCAGCATTGGAAACCCTCCGAAATTGAGAATGTTATCGTTCCGGTATTGGATTTGGAAAAACAAAAAGAACTTTCAGAAATGATTCAGAAGTCCTTTGTCCTTCGTCGTCAATCTAAACAACTGCTTGAATATGCAAAGCAGGCTGTGGAAATGGCAATCGAGCAAGGAGAAGATGCTGCGCTGGCATGGCTGAAAGACAAGGTGGAATAACAGTATGCAGGTAGAAAGAAAACACGAGCAATGGAAAGCAATCACTGAGTCTGATTTTGTTACACTTTTCATCAAAACATGGTTTACGTTTATTGCCGTATTGAGAGAATTGAATCCTGATGTCGACGTTTTTACTGAAGATGGCATGCCCCGAGGAGACAAACCCTTCTTGAACGCTTACAAAGAAGGCATAATGCCCATTGTGCAAAAAAATATCAATACGGATGATTTTGCCCAGGAACTCTTTTCGATGTATCCCATTAGTATGCGAAAGGTGATGTATGTTTTTCCACAGTATTTCTTCCAGACCTTTTTCCAAATTAATCGTGAGTTCTCCTATGAGGAGAAGACGATTGATTTGGATAAGGATGGAAATTTGAAGGAAAGATATCAAGCAAACCTACATATTGTTGATAAACACATTCTAAAATTCTACTTGGGTATATCCGGCCAGTTCCGCACAACAAAATATAACGAGAGCATCAAAAAAGAAATTGATCTGCGGCCGATCATTCGTGCAGTTGTGGAGAAGCATCGTAATCAAAATCTCATTATCAATGAGACTCAATTTATGCATGACTTTTATGATGCCGTGATGAGAGAGATTTCGGAAAAGCTTCGGAATTATATTGAGGTAACACTTCCGAAGAAAGGGTTTAATCAAACGGTAACCGGAAAAATCAAAGATGCCTGTTTGCGATTGGATACCGCGCTTCGACTTAGATTTGAGTACAACTACAGATATCCCCACGAAGTAAATCCGCAGGCAGCATCAAACTCTTATGCTATCATTTATCAAGTTCCATTCAATGGTTTTGGCCGTTTAGATCGGGAGAACCTCTACGCAACACGCAGAGGTGAATATGCACCGCTAATGGCAACAAAGACCGTGGAGTGGTTTGCTGACTATGTATATGCATTGAGAAATGCTTTGTTCCATGAAATAATCAGCCCATTGGATGAAGAGTGGCAAGCTATTTTCAAATCTGCCTACTTGCTACTAAAACAGGTTTCTGATATTTGCATTTCTTGCATTTCTCAGATAGAGGAATTCCCTCGGACACAAAAAAATGCTGTTTTTGAGTATGCAGAAAAACATAAAGCAGAGTTCTTCGATCCTTTGGCAGATTATGTAGAACTTCTGGATTTCCCTAAAATGAAACTGTCTGATTGGAAAATCGAAAAAGGAAAGATTACGCTCAAAGGATGGTTTTCTGCAACACTCAAGCTCCAACAAGGAGATGCGGAAGCAGTAGAAAATGGGACGGGTTCTATCACTACGGAAGACAAGGGGTTCGATTTTTCCATTACGCTTAGTGATGATTTCAAAATCGCAAAAGACAGAGAGCCGCAGAAAGAGATTATTGAAATCACACTTCAGGGAACCTGATGGTAGGTGTCCTTCTTTTGTACCATAGTACCAAACTTAAAACTAAACATGTACCAAAAGAGCATCCTGTTCGAGTATGGAACAGGATGCTCTTTTACTATGCATATGAACTTTTTAACTTCTGTATAACTCGGACAGAAGTGGGATTCTGAACTTCTGACCAACTTGGTCGAATGTTGTGGTCAAGCATTTTTGTAACAGTTATGGCTAAAAAATTGCTCATGGTTACGTTGTTGTCCTTGCTTCATACGGGGTGCGGTAACCGTTAAAACTGTGCGGACGAACATGGTTATAATCAACGTATGCAAATTCTTCTACTTTTTGGTAGAGTGCTTCTTCTGTTTCGAACTCGTATAAATTTGTGCACTCATTTTTCAAGGTGTTGAAATAGCGCTCCATCGGTGCATTGTCATATGGATATCCTGCTTTGCTCATGCTCTGTGTCATATGTACTGATTCACAGAATTCGGTATATGCTTTGGACGTATATTGCGGACCTTGGTCGGAGTGCAGGATGAGTCCCTCTTTGACGGTTGGCTGTGATTCCAGCGCTTTCCGGAGTGTCCGGATAGCAAGATCGCTGGTAATATTGCGATCTGTTATGCTGGCAATCACGCTTCGGTCATGTAAATCTATAATAGTACAGTTGTAGCGCACTTCATGGTTTGCAAGGAACAGATAGGTAAAATCTGTGCACCATTTCCAGTTGATTTTGTCTGCGTTAAAATCCTGTTTCAGTTTATTATCGAATACCTTATGTGCTTTTCCGTGCGCATATTCCGGCTTTTTGGGACGGACGATGGAACGGAGTCCGAGTTCTGTATTCATATATTTATGAACCGTAACGGCACTGTAAAAATAGCCTTTGCGTTCCAGATAGACTTTCATACTCCGATATCCGTCAATTCCATTGTGAGCGTGATAAATCTCCTGGATTTGTGCCTGTACTTCTGCTTTTGGGGTATAGTAATCCGCCTTCCGGTGTTTCAGGTTGTTATAGTATGCGTTTGGACAGATTGCAAGCCTGCGAAGCAGCCAGCGTAAGCCAAACTGTTTATGATGATTTTCAATAAATCGATAAGCCTCTAATCGATTTCCTTTGCAAAGAATGCCGCCGCTTTTTTTAAGAAAAGGTTTTCCTTCCTGGACTCTTCCAGCTCCTTACGCAGTCGGCGATTCTCTTTCATAAGTTCTGCCTCGTTTTTAGTTTCCGGGTCTGCGATGGCTTTAGCTTGGCATTCTTTGCTGAATTCACTGCACCATGCAGAAATACTGGCTTTGGATACGCCGTATTCCGCAGTAATGCTTTTGTAGGTGCGTCCTTCGTCCAAATGGAGACGGACAATTTTCTTTTTGAATTCGGGTGTGTAACTTCGTGGCATGATGATTCCCTCTTTCCTGTATTTTGATTATATCGCATCAGCCACCCTGTTACAACTTTAGTATAGCACTTCACATCACGCTCAAAATCCGTTTACATTACCGAAAGTGGTATGGAACAGGCGCAAAAGCTTCTGGCCCGGTATGGGATCGATGACTGGAAGCACAGATGAGAACAAAGGCAGCACTTTTTTTGCTCTGAATATGCCAAAAACCCGGTTGCGTATGAACCGCAACCGGGTCTGTCCTTCCAACAATCTGTGTTTTGCCTTTGCAAAACACGGACGTCTGAAAGTTCCCATACGGAAACTTTCTCCCTCTTAAAGCATCAAAACCGCAGCAAAAAACCGCCCCGAAGGGCGGCTCGTTGACAGGTTTCCACTGCGTATGATATGATGCTGATAGACGCTGTTACTTTTGGCGGTCAGACCCTCTTTTCCTTTCCCGCAGTTTGCGGCAGGAAGGAGGTGGCGCATGTTCGGAAAAAGGCTTTTCGGCTTTTTATGTGTGCAGTGATTTTGCTGTACATTTTCTGTATAAAAGCGCATTGACCGCTCGGGTGGACTCCGAAACGGTCAATGACTACTTTAAGTTTTTGATCAATTAGGGTCTGACTGCTGTAACAGCGCCCCTTTATATTTAAATTATAGCATACGCTCCGGCTTTGTCAAGGCGACAGGGCTGGAGCTTTTTATTCGATTTTCCATGCCTTCACCTGCTCCAGATATTCTTTCCGCTCTGCCAACGCACTCACCTCGCCGTTATAGTGTTCCCATTATAGCGCGCGTTATGACGTTCACCAAATTATATTCCGATTTCGGAATATAATTTTATTTTTCTCGTATGTAATCCGATTTGGGAATGTTTTCGCAGAAGACGGCGTCCTGTAACCGCAAGATTTCAATCATCATTATAATCTGTGCCCGCAAGATTTGCCAAAGGCTGATTACGGAAGCCGTAATCGGTCGTGCGAAGGCGGTCTTCAACTGCTCAGCGCCTCAATCTCCCGCTGCGCGTTCCGCAGCGCCGTGTCGATATCCTTCTGCCCGGTCACGCTCTGCCGGAAGGCATCGCACAGGATTTCCTGCTCCCTGCTGGTATCCCGATACGCGCCGACCGCAGTTTCCCGATCCAGATATACCATCGGGTCCAGATACGCGCCGTAAAAGCTGTTCCGGTAGATCTCCTCCACCTCGCTGTCCAGATATGCAGGCATCATCTGCTCCGCCGCCATGATCTTCGCACCCTCGGCCCCCGCCGCAAAGCGGATGAACTCCCACGCCAGCTCCTGCTGCTGCGAGGAACGGCAGATGCCCATGCCGGTCTGGATAACGGTTTCGCTGCTCTTCTGGTCCTCCGCCCAGGCCGGCGCTTCCGTCACGCCCCAGCGAAAATTAAACCGCCCTGCCCGATAGTCGGTCATCAGGTAATTCAGATACCACGTACCGCCGATGTACATGCCGTACTGCCCCAGTTCAAAGCACTGCTGCTGTATATCCTGCGCGATGCAGGTGCTGTACTGCGGCATGCACCGTTCCTGCTGCATCTGCTGTACCCAGCCGATGATCTGCCGCATGCTTTCCGCATTATCATAACCGCCGTTTTTTCCCGTTGCAAGCCACTGAATATCCATCGGCAGCGACATCATCGCGTACTCGCCCTCGCTCAGGCTGCTCTGCATCTGCTGCGCCAGTTCGTGCACCTGCTCCCATGTCAGCCGCTCCTTCGGATACGGAATGCCTGCCCGGTCAAACAGCTCGCAGTTGTACAGCAGCACATAACGATCCCGTCGGTAGGGAATTCCGTACTGATGTCTGTCAAACTGCATCTGCACCAGCTCCGCGCTGTCCCGCAGGTCATGTCCGCACTGCGCGAGCAGTTCGTCGAGCGGCTGCGCAATGCCGTATTCATACAGCTTGTACAGCGAGTCCATCGTACGGCAGAGAAACACATCGGTCTGCCTGCCGCTCAGCAGCCGCGCCTGCATTTTCTGGTCGTAGTAGGCATCCGGATAGCTGACCACCTCGACCCGCACATCGGGATGGCTGTCCTCAAACGCCCGTATCAGCTTCCAGTCATAGCTGGTCTTGTCGTAGTCCCACAGCACCACGGTAAGCATTGTCCTGCGCGGGACATCTGTGATATTGCTCTGCGCGGTGCAGCCGCACAGAGCGAGCAGCGCCGCCAGCAGCAGCAGTCCTTTTTTCCGCAACGCTATCCCTCCCGACGCTGGTTTTTGAACTCGACGGGTGTCATGCCCGTGACCCTCTTGAAAATACGGCTGAAATAGAATTTATCCTCATAGCCAACCATCTGTCCGACGCGGTACACCTTCGCATCCGTGAGCAGCAGCAGTTCCTTCGCCCGCTCGATTCGGTACTCCATCAGCAGCTCGGTATAGCTTTTCCCGGTAAACTTCTTGAGCAGCGTGCTGAAATACGACGGATTCAGGCTGACCGCCCGTGCCGCCTCCTGCAGGGACGCTGCTTCGCGGTAGTGCGCCGCGATCCAGTCCTGCGCCATGCCGACGATCTTCGCACCGCCTTTTTCGCTCTCTCGAAGGAGAAAATCAGACAGATCCTGCCGGAGCGCGTCAAGCCATGCGATTACCTCGCCCAGCGTTTCCATGTGCAGCAGCTCCTCATAACTGCGGCAGCTGTTTGTCAGAACCGTGCGTATCGGCAGTTCATTGCGCTCGAAATGCTCCTGCACAATATACAGCAGCTCGAGCGCGATCGCACGCACAGTGGAACGGCTGAGCGCCAACCGCTGCATATCGGTTTTGAGCCGCGCAAACACTCGCTCCAGCTCCTCCGGCGTGCCGGAAATCAGAATTTCGCTGAGCTCCGCACGCACACCGGACAGGCTGTAGCTGTCCTGCCTCGTCTGCTCCATATCCTGCCGCCACAGCAGCACACCGTCATGCGATGCATAAAACCGCTGCGACACGGCTGCATTTGCCCGCCAGAATGCCTCCTTGATGCCGGCGCCGCCCGGCTGCATGCTGCTGCCGACCAGCACCGTACACGAGAGCTCCAGATATTCATGCAGCATTTTGCGCAGCCTCTTCGCCAGCCGCAGAACCGCCTCGTCCGGCGCCGGCACCGGCGCAGTCAGCAGGACATCAAACTCACCGGTACGCCCGGAAAAACAGTAGCCGCAGCAGACATCGCTGACGATCTCCTCCGTGATGTTAACGACCGAAATACGCAGCGTCTGTATCTCCTCTGCGGTGGCTTCCTCAAAGCGGTACACCTCGCCCACCTTGATTACCATGCAGTACACCGGACGGCCCTCCAGATGAATCTCCAGTTCACGCATGGACTGCTCCAGCTGCTGTCCGTTCATGTAGTAATTAGAAACCACATCCCACAGAAAATTTTGACGCAGCAGCGCACGGCTCTTCTCGTCGTCACCAGAAAACAGCGGCGAGGCGGCAGCATTCTCCGCAGCAATGGCGCGCAGGCTGTGCAGCAGCTCCTCCGGATTGAGGTTCAGCTTGAGCAGATAGTCCCGTGCGCCCAGCTTGAGCGCCTGCTTGACCAGTTCGAACTCGTCGTAGCTGCTCAGCACCAGAATTTCCGGCGGCGTGCTCTGCTGCCGCAGCTGACGGATGAGCTCGATGCCGTCCATGCCCGGCATTTTGATATCAGTAATGACGATGTCCGGCTTCTTTTCCTGTACGAGCTGCATCGCCTCCAGTCCGTTCGCCGCCTCCCCGACCAGAACGAAGCCGTTTTCTTCCCAGTTAATGACGGTTTTAAGTCCAATGCGAACCATCGTGTCGTCATCCGCGATCAGTATGCGCGGTTTTCTCATTTGCTCTCCCCCATTTCCCGCAGGTGTACCGTCACACAGGTACGAACGTGCTCCTCGCTCTCAAAGGACAGTCCGCAGTCCTCGCCGTACAGCATGCGCAGACGTTCATCCACATTGTGAACGCCGATGCTGCCCTGCGTCACCCGTTCATGACGCTGAAGGCGCTGTAAGATCTCCGGCGGAATACCTGCTCCGTCGTCCTCAACAGAGATGTAGATCTCCCGCTTTTCTCTCCATGCCGTCAGACGGATCGTGCCGCCGTGATGCGGCGCGGCTTCAATGCCATGCAAAATGGCGTTTTCGATGAGCGGCTGAAGCAGAAAGCGCTGAAGCCGCAGATCGAGCAGGCTCTCATCCTGCACATCGACCTCATACTCAATGTTCCCCTTGTAGCGGATATTCTGAATATAGATATACTGCTCCAGCAGAGCCAGCTCCTCCCGCAATATGATCTGCTCCTCCGCCTTGCTCAGGCTTGACCGCAGGATGCTGCCCAACGCCTCCGTCATATTCTGAATACCGCGTGACCCCTGCATGACCGCCATCATCTTGATCGAATTGAGTGTATTGTAAATGAAATGCGGATTGATCTGCGCACGGAGCATACGGACCTCGGCCTTGCGTTTTTCCTTTTCCTGCTGTACGCGGCTGTCCAGCAGCGCACGGATATCGTCCTGCATCTGCTCGATGCCCTGCTCCAGTCGGGCATATTCCTGCACGCTGTCGCGCGGCAGCGCACAGTCGAACTGCCCCTGCGCAATACGGTCTACCGCGTCCGCCATGCTCCGTATCGGCTGCACCAGCCGCTCCGCGAACACGGATGCCAGAATAAGCGCCAGCAGCAGCGCCAGCACACCGACTACCACGAACGCCTGCAGCAGAATGCTGCGCTGCTGCGCAAACTCGTAGGTCGAGACCGCTTCTACAATGCACCAGTCATATACGCTCGAGCTCCTCTTGAAAAACTGGTATGGTGCATCCCACAGCCTGTGTTCCTCATTCATCGCCATGCGGCGCAAATCCTGTTCTGTATGGGCCGACAGCCTTTTCCAGCCGTCGCTGCGCACGACATACGAGTCTGTCGTATCGACCAGACAGAACGCTGTGTTCTTCTGACCGAGCAGCGCATCACCGATGTTGGTCAGCACGGCCTCGCGCAGCAGGATGACGAGATAACCGGCGGTTCTGCCGGTGGTCTCATCGATAATACGGCGGCTATACGGCAGTACGGTCTCATACTGGCTGAACCGGCACGGATTATCTGCACCGCTGCCCCAGCAGGCAATGCCGCCGTCTGCGAAAAATGCGTCACTGCAAAAAGCACGGTACACCGCATCCCGATCGACCAGCGCCGCCTCCTTGCCGCGTCGGATATCCAGACCGTTTTCTCCGATCAGATAAAGCGACAGAATATCCTCCGTAACCGTTACGAACTGAAACTGCTCGTCCAGCATAGACGCAACCGCCATTGTCTCCGCCGGAGCAAATGGATCATCTGCCAGCATCAGTGCGCGTATCTGCCCATTCTGACAGATCTGGTTTGCGAACTTCTCCACGCGCATCGCATTTTCCTCGATCTTTTCAATCGCATACTGCAAATTCTTCGTGTTCTCCCGCTCGAGATTGTTCCGCAGCACACGCTGCTCGGAGACGAAATAGTACGCACTGAATATCAGGCACACCAGAACCGCAGCCAGCATGAAAAACAAAAACAGCTGCTGCTTCATAGTCGGTTTTGTCCGGCGGATTTTCATGGCTGCACCTCCGTGAGTTGATGGATTTATTATAGCACATCCGGGGCGGAAAACGAAAGAGCAGACCCTGCCAGTTGGCAGGGTCTGCATGCAAATGAGAGGGGAAATTTACGGATTGTAAACGAGTGTGCCGTCTGCATTGCGGCTGTAGTGACTCAGCCAGTTGTTCCATACACGGGCAGAGTGCTCGGGCATGGTAGCGTGCGGCATGTAATCTACGATCTCCGCCTGTACCATCGGAACGCCATTCTTCTCACAGGTCATGGTGTACCAGCGGCCGGACTTCGTAAACGCGCCGCCGTTCTGCCAGTCAAGGCTGCCCTTGGTTTCATTGCTGCCGTTGATCTTGCTCCAGTCCAGAGAACCGGTGCAGCCATTCAGCGCGAACCAGTCGCTCAGCGTCTTGCCGGAGGAATTTTCCTCTGCCAGCGGAACCGGGCAGATTGCCCATTCGGTGCCGCCTTCGGTACCTGCTGCCATGTAAACCGGAACGCCCGGGTAGCTGCCCTTTGCCTTGGTCGCTTCTGCCTGCTCAAATACAGCTGCGTTGAAGATGAAACCGGACAGCGGTGCAACTGCCGCGAACATCTCCGGCTCATTCAGCGCCAGTACGTGCGTCATCTGAGAGCCCCAGGAATGACCGGTTGCATAAACTCGGCCGGTGTCGATAGAATAGTGTTCCTTCAAATCGTCCAGCATGTACTTGAAGAATTCGATTTCGTCCATGCGGGTCGGGTCCATTGCAATGTTCCACGCAGGGAACGGTGCATTGCCGTTTTCGGAAATGCTGCCCGGGATTGCCGACGGGAATACAACGATGAAGCCCTTTTCGTCCGCGACCTTGTGCCAGTCGGTCTGACCAGCGTAAACGCCGCCGTTCAGCGTGTAGCCATGGTTTGCAAAAACGACAGGAAGATTCGTGCTGTTCTTTGCGTTCTCCGGAACGTAAACGTACCATTCACGCATCCAGCCGCCGACTTTTTCGTAATGGCGGGTCATATGAAGGTCTGCGATCGGGTCCTTGGTAACGCGCAGGTCACCGCCCGGGTCTGCCATCCAGCGGCGTACGCCGAACAGGAAGTCATTCCAGATCGTGCTCTCCGTGTTTTCCGGAGCGCTCTCGCTCGTCCAGATGCGGTACGCTGCGGTATCGCGGTTGATCTTGTACGCATTCTCGTCTGCGGTCCAATCTGCCGAGCGGGTATACTTGGTGATATTGCCGTCTGCTGCCTTGTCGCTGTCGGTGATATGATCCGCAGCCTTCCAGTATGCCAGTGCGTTTGCATTGTTGTCGACCGAACCGATCATCCATACCGGAAGCGGCAGCGTGCTCTTCGGGATCGTGCTCTTGCGGGTGGAGGACTCCACATCATTGTAGCCGTTCAGGCTGGAGGCCATCTTCGCGCCGTTTTCTGCAATCCAAGCTGCATCAACCGGACCGGCATCGACCGTGGCCAGACCTGCCCATACGGCTGTCTGATCCATTGCCGCCATCTGTGCGATGGTGCCGCCTTCGCCGTAGCCTACCATGTAGTTTTTCGCCTCATGGATGCAGTACATCGTGCGGCCGGAGGCTGCTGCATAGACCTTGTTCACGTAGTCAATATCTGCTGCGCGTTCTGCTGCACTCGTGCCGTAGGTCAGGCCATTCAGATAAACAACGATGAACTTTTCCTGCTGCTTGGTCCAGTCTGCATCGATTGCCAGCGTATCCGTTCTGTCCGCAAGCGCCTTCCATTCGTCGAACTTGCTCTCGCCCTTGTTCGGCAGAACAAATACGCCTGCGCAGGATTCGCGTGCGCCTTCCGGCACATAAGAGGTAAAGGTGCGGGTTTCGCCGTTAGCCAGCGTTACGGTTTCCGTGTGCTCGCCGGTGTACATCGTTGCATACGGGTTTTCCGGGTCGATATGGGTGCGAACTACGACCGTGTATTCCTTCTCGGTGGTGCCGTCCTTTGCAATTACCTTGACCGTGAAGTTAGTCAGACCGTTCTTGAGCTTGCCCACATAAGCCTTGCCCGACTCTGCGGCTTCGCCGTTAATAGTGATCTTCGCGCCGGAGGAAGCTGCGGTCGGAACGATCTCGATCGAAGTCGTCTTCTCGTCCACCTCAGCGACAAAGCTGGTGGTGTTCTTGCGGGTCGGCTTAGTGCCGTCCGTCGGGTACTGCCAGTTTACATTGATGCCGAAATTCGGGTCGTTCCAGAGCAGGTTGCCCTTCTCGCCCTGCTTGTGTACGGACAGGTTGGACAGGTCTGCAATCTTGTTCTGATTGCCGTCGCGGTAGCCGTCGGACAGATAATTCTGCTTGTTGACATTGATGCCGACCCAGTTGATGTCCTTCAGGCGGTCGCCGACTACAACAGTCTTGGTGTTTTCCAGATATCCCTTAAAGCTGTCCAGCGTGCGCAGGGTCGGAGTCGCTGCACTCCAGCCTTCGTCAACGACCTTCTGCACCGCCGTCTGAAGATTGTCCAGATAGCCTGCCGTGCCGTCCAGTACAACGTCGTTGTGACCGGTGAGGATGCGCTTTACCGTGCCGAGGCTGTCAACGCGCTCCAGCGCGATCTGAAGCGAGGACAGGTAAACGTCCATCGAGTCCGCGAAGAACGTCGGGGACAGGTCTGCGAACTGCATCCAGAACGAGTCCGTGATGTGTGCGCGGTTGTTGCCGATCTGGTCGGTCGTGAACAGATTGCCGGTCGCGGCATCGAACAGCATGATGCCTGCCACCTGGTGTCCCGGCAGCTCGATTACATTAAATTTCGTGCCGCCCATGTCGTAAACGTCACCGTTTTTCAGCGTTGCCAGCTGTGCATCATAGGCTGCGCTTGCAGCGGCCTCATCTGCGAACATGCCGGAGGCTACGCCAAACTGCTTGACATAATCACGCAGCACCTCAATACCGCGCTCGTTGACATAAACCTTAGCGCCCAGATCCTTGTTTTCCTTGCACAGGAACTGATGCGTCATCTGCACGTGATCCGGATGCGGGTGACCGATGATAAGGTCGATCGGCTTGCCTGCGCCGACGATCTTTCGTGCGGTCTCGTACAGATTTGCCGCGTCCTCTGCATCAAAGTAACCGGCATCCAGAACCATTGCGCGGCCGGCGCCTTCTGCCAGATACATCTTATCGCTGTCGTAATCCTGAATGAGCGTTACGTTCGGAACGTCGCTGCCGTTCCAGTCCTTCGGTACGCCAACCTTCAGTTCGTGGTGCGGGATGCTGGTAACATCGTAGTTCCAGTTCGCTACACTGCTGGTCCTGCCGTTTTTCACCGCGACTGCCTTAACGTTATAGGTCTTGGTGACCGGGCCTTTCGCGCTTGCGGTCGGCTGGGTGATCTCGATCTGACGATACTGATAGGTATCAAACTTTTTGCTTGCTGTGGTCGGGACAGCTGCCTTGTCTGCACCTTCCGCGATCTCATAATAAATGTCCGCGCCGTCCTGTGCGGTCAGCGTGACGAAATAGGTCATGTCGTAATTGAATACGCCCAGGCTCTTGGAGGTCTCCTGACCCTTGGGGAGCGGATATGCGCTCGGTGCCGCAGGCGCAGACGAGCTGCCGCCCGAAGAACCGCCGGAGGAGCCGCCCGTGCTGCCGGTCGTCAGAGTAGAGTTGTGAATCTTGACCACCTTGCCGGTGATTTCGCAGCCGGTCGCCTTGACTTCGCCGGCCTTGCCGCCGAGAATGACCGTGCCGCTCAGCTTCGCCTTGTTCAGCGTCACGCCGGAGGCCTTGACGATGACAATGCCGGTGCCCTTGGGCGTTACCGTGCCGGACTCGGTGATGTAATCCGAAATCATGTTGTCGAGCAGCTTGACTACTTCTGCGCGGGTGATATTCGCCTGCGGCTCAAAGCGGTTGCCGCTGCGGCCTGCGATATAGCCGTTCTTTGCAAAAGCGGCTACGTTCGCCATCGCCCACGAGGAAATGCGGCTGTTGTCCGCAAAGCTCGTCGAGCTGCCGCCTGCCGTTACCGACAGCGCACGCGCCAGCATGCTGACAGCCTCTTCGCGGGTGATCTTGTCCTTTGGACGGACATTTTTTCCGTCGCCCTGCATCACGCCCGCCTGCGCCACACGCAGGATCGGGTCTTTGTAGTACGCATTATCCAGATCAGAGAATTTGTTCTCTGCCTTGGTCTGGTAATCCATTATGCGGTCTATGATAACCGCCATGTCTGCTCTTGTTATCGCGCTGTCCGGTTCAAAGTCTCCATTGTGGCCTTGGATGACACCGCGGTCGCTCCAGCGGCTGATCGCATCCTCCGCCCAGTGCCCGCGCGTATCCGCAAATGATGCGGCAAGCGCTGACGGCAGCATCGTCAGCAGCATTGCCAGTGTAATAAACCATGCACAGATCCGTTTGCGTTTCATTTTCATTCTCCCTTCTTTACTCGTTGTCGGCCGAATTTCATCGGCTTCCTGCTGCCATTATTGTACCGTGTCTGCGCCAAAGCGAAAATGAAGTAAAGCCAGAATTGTTGTGCGATCCGCAGGAGTTTGTTTTGACCCTGTTCGGTGTTGCACAATTCCTATGGTATTTGTTGTCCGATTGTCAGAACGGTTCAGACCGCGCAGAGCACCGCGTTACCGCCTGCCGGATGATATGCCTGACCGGCGTCTTGAAATAACATTTTTCCCCTTTTATATTCGAAACCTTGACAAAACCGCTGTTTTGCGGTACGATAAATACAGAAATTCAAACGCTCCTCAGCCTTATTTCCTTTCGTTTGGCGAGATACACATCTCACAGGCGCAGGTATCCCGTCTGGAAAAGGGCGCGCTCGCGCACATCCGCGACGGGCTGGCATAAATACAGAAATCCCTCCGGCTCCACCCTGTTCGAGTGGTTCCGGAGGGATTTTCGGTTTTATCTAGTGATTCGGTGTGTCCCTGTCATTCTGTCTCACTGCCTACAGCATCGCCATACCAGTCGGCGATCTGATTTCCATATTGTTCCTTCATCATCTGTGCGAGCGCCATGATACATTTTTTGTTCGTCGGCCTGCTGTGAAATCTCAGAACCGTATTGTGCGGATCACCCTTCACCCGGCGCAGACCGCCGCCATTCCATGCCGCTGTGATCGCGTGCCGCACCGAACGCTCTACTGCGTGCACCGTTGTGCCGTACATGGCGGCGACGCTCGGATATACATATTTTGTCACTCCGACCTGCGCCGCCGGCTCGAGCAGCAGCTCAATCACTGCGTCGCGCAGATAACCGTACCCCGAAACGTGCGGCGGAATGCCGAGATTATAGATATATGGCGTTAAGCGGAGTTCAATCTCTCTCGCAGCAATCGTACGCAGATTCTCCGCATACAGCCCGGTTCCCCGCTTAATTCCATCGTTCATCTTATACACGGCCTCCCTTTTAATTCTGTACCCTCAGCTTATTCCCTGCCTATACAAAAGTTATATCATAAGATTTCATTGGAATAAAGTCTGATTTTCTCGCGTGATATCCATTATTTCCCTATCGTGTCGAAATCTTATATTGCAAACAGCATTTTATACAAATAATCTCCAGAATTGTACATCTCCGTGTTAAGATTCCGTTAACGAAATCGTCCGAACGCGGCCAGCGCCATTTTGTCATATTTTTCCTGTCTCGAAAAAGTACTTGCTGATTTTTCGCCTTGGTGACAGATTTCCGCGCGTCCCTTCCCTCCATCCCTTGAAAATCTGCCGATTTTTCGCTTCAGCATTTTCCCCATGATGCTTCGAAAAATTTCATGAAAAATCAACAAAGCCGGAGTAAGCCGACATATCCCGTTAGAATAAATTATTATCGTACAATAAACAGGCTGAATATCTATTATTTCTCAATATGGCAGGTCCGGAGCTTTTATTCGATACATCTCGTACTTTCAGTCTTTTCCTGTCTCAAAGGACCGGGCGGCGATAGCATCGAGCTGCGCCGCACCATCGAAGAGCGGTGGCACCTCGGGTGAAGTAAAAAGCAGTGATACCCTTTTCAAACATGAAGAGTACCACTGCTTTTATTCTTTTTTACAGCTCCAGCGGAGCAAGCGTCGTCGTGTCGATCGACCGGATGGCCGACCGCAGCGGCAGCACCGCCGACGGCGAAACCGAAAGCTCGTCGATACCCATCGACAGGAACGTTTCGGTCAGCTCCGCATCCGCGCCCAGCTCGCCGCAAATGCCGATCCAGATTCCGGCCTTGTGCGCATTCTCCGCCGCCATGCGGATCATACGCAGCACCGCCGGATGGTGCGCGTCGAAAAACCGGTCGAGACCTACGCCCTGCCGGTCGACAGCCAGTGTATACTGCGTCAGATCATTCGTACCGACCGAGAAAAAGTCCACCTCACGCGCCAGCTCGACGCTCATCATGACGGCGGCCGGTGTCTCGATCATAATGCCAAGCTCGACCTTGTCCGCCATCGGCACGCCCTCTTCCGCGAGTTCCGCGCGAATGTTGCGGCAGATGCGCTTAATCTCCTGCACCTCCCAGACCGACGTAATCATCGGGAACATGATCGCGATCTTGCCGTAAGCCGACGCGCGGTACAGCGCGCGCAGCTGCGTGCGGAACACCTCGGGACGGGTCAGACAGATGCGGATGGCACGCAGACCCATCGCAGGATTTTCCTCTTTGTCGAGGTGGAAATAGTCGGCCTGCTTGTCCGCACCGATGTCCAGCGTTCGGATGATAACGCGCCTGCCGCCCATGCGCTCCGCGACTGTCTTATATGCCTCAAACTGCTCATCCTCGGTTGGGTAGTCGCTGCCCTGTAAATAGAGAAATTCCGAGCGGAACAGACCGATGCCGCCGCCGTCGTTCTGCAGGACCGCGTCAATATCCGCCGGAGAACCGATATTGCAGTAAACCATCACATTCCGGCCGTCCTTGGTCACATTCGGCTTGCCCTTGAGCTGATCGAGCAGTTCTTTCAGCGCCTTCTCCTTGGCCTGCTTTTTGAGCAGGCGCTCGCGCTCGGCGTCGTCCGGCTCGATGACCATCTCGCCGGTCTGGCCGTCGACGATGGCGTACTTGCCCTCCATCTCGGTCTGCAATGCGTCGCCTGCACCGATAATAGCCGGAATGCCCATCGTGCGGGCCAGAATCGCCGTGTGCGAGTTCGCCGAGCCGCCCGCCGTGATAAAGCCGAGGATAAGCGACTTATCCAACTGTACGGTCTCGCTCGGCGCAAGGTCGTCCGCCGCCACGATGCACGGCACATCGGACACAATGCCGCTCTCGCCCTCACCGGTCAGAATGCCGATCACGCGCGTCGAAATATCCCGAATATCCGCCGCACGCGCCTGCATGTAGCTGTCGTCCATCGCGGCAAACATCTCCGCGAACTGTGCGCCGGTGTCGCTGACGGCGGCTTCCGCATTCAGACGGTCGTTTTCGATGAGTCCCTCAATGCTCTCGACGAAATCCAGATCATCCAGCATCATCTGGTGGGCCTCGAACAGCATTGCCGCGTCCTCGCCTGCCTCAGTGAGCGCCTTGTCATGCAGTACGCCGAGCTGCTCCTTCGCGGTCTCGCAGGCATCATGAAAACGCACGAGCTCCGCCGCGGTATCCGTCACCGAACGACGCAGGATTTCGCCGCTCGGACGGCGGTAAAAGCTGATCGGTCCCGCCGCTACGCCCTTTGATACGCCTTTGCCGAAAATCTGCTCCATCTCGCTCACTCCTTACAGATTTGCCTTGAAAAATGCCTCGAGCTGCGCCGCAGCCTCCGCTTCGTCCTCGCCTTCCACTTCCACGCGGACGGTATTGCCGTGCTTGATGCCCATGCCCATGATGGCGATCAGGCGGCGTGCATCCGCTTTTTTATCGCCGAAATGCAGGAAAACCTTGCTCTTGAACTTCGCGGCTTCCTTCGCCAGCATGCCTGCCGGACGTGCATGAATGCCAATGGAATCCGTAATGGTGTACTCAAATGCTGTCATGATGAAAACTCCTTTTTTCTTTGTTCAAATGGGTTGCTGCGGCAAGAAAATCCGCCGAGATCCGCTGTTCCTGTCCGTAAAAGTCCACGGCGCCCGGCCGGTGCGGCGGCCTGCTTTCGCTGAGGAAGCCGCTGCCGCCGGTGACGAGCAGACCGTATTTGCGCGCCAGCGAGAGATACCGCGCAGTGTCCGCCCGGGCGTGACTGCCGTATGCCGCAATGCCGTCGAATGCCGCCACCGGAAAGGTGTCGTCCATCTCATTCGGCGGCACGAGCACGGCCAGTCCGCCTGCTTCGTGAATCGTGTGAATCGCCTGCTCGACTGCAAACGACTGCACCGGATCGTTCCGCGTCCGCTCGATCTCGAGCAGCGCCGGACAAGTGATGTCAATGCCGATGCCGAGCGTGAGAAAATCCTGTTCCCGCCAGCGACAGTCGAGTTCAATGCCGGGCACAATGCGCACACCGAGCTGTGCGCCGCGCCAGATACATTCCGGCACACCGCTGACGGCACGCCGGTCGGTCAGCGCGGCCAGTGTCAGCCGCTTCTCACAGCAGCGCTCGGCCAGTGCGCGCGGCGAAAGCTCGCCGCCTGCGGTCAGGCTGCTGTGGATGTGCAGATCGGTTTGTGCCATGGAAAGACCTCCTGTTCAGGCGGTGCGTCAGGGTTCAGGAAAGTGGATGCTGCGCCGAGGGACAGGCCGCCGTTTCCGGGATAAACCAGCGCTGATGCACGCGCACAGCGCCCGAAATCATATGATTCTCACAGAGCTCGCGCAGCTCACTGACCGAAATATGCCACAGGATCGCGGCTTCCGGAATGGTCATAAACGGCATGCGCCCTCCTCCTCTTGTATTATTTGAATAGGTGATAGACCGCCTGTGCCACGCCGTCATGGTCACAGTCTGCGGTGATGTATTTTGCCAGATTCTTGAGCGCCGCGTCTGCGTTGCCCATCGCGACCGGCATGCCGACCGCGCGGAGCATTTCCGCGTCGTTGTCGCTGTCGCCGATGGCGACCATTTCATCCGGCGTGACGCCGAGCATCTCGCCCAGCCGAGTCAGCGCACGACCCTTGTCCGCACCGGCCGGCAGAATCTCAAAGTTGTCCGAGCCGGAGCTTGTGATCGTAATGCCCGGCAGCGGCCGAATCTCCGCGAGCGCCTGCTCGAGCACCGCTCGTTCGCCGATGGCGTACACCTTGGTGACGTTCAGATGGTTTCTCCGAATCTCACCGGCGATGTCCTCCACGACGATTTTGTTCGCGTGAAAGCCCTCTACGCGGTAATTTGCGACAAAATCGCGGTTGGAGTATTCGTTGATGTAGATTTTGCTGCCGACGTAGATCATCACGCGCACCGGTCGGCTCTGCACCGCCTCGACCGCCTTTGCGCCGATTTCGCACGGCATATCCCAGCTTTGCAGAATGCGCTCATCCGATGCAGTGGCGATCGCCGTGCCGCCCGCCGTGACCATCAGATCCTCGCAGGGCAGTTCACGGGCGAACTCCGCCGCTTCGCCGACAATGCGTCCGGTCGAGAGAACGACATACACACCGCGCTCCTTTGCCCACGCGAGCGCTTTTCTGACCTCCGGCGTGATCTCCTTCTGCGAATTCAGCAGCGTGCCGTCAAGGTCGAGCGCGAGTAAACGGTATTTCATGACTGTACCTCCCTGATGTGGCGGTAAATGGCGTGTGCCACGCCGTCCTCATCGCACGAATCCGTCACTTCGTCAGCGGCTGCCCGCGCGATCGGTGACGCGTTGCCCATCGCAATGCCCAGTCCGGCAGCGCGGAGCAGCGGCGCGTCAATGTCGTGATCGCCGAGTGCCATCACCTCGTCCGGTGTGATGTCCAGCGCTTCGCACAGCACATGCATGGCCGTGTCCTTGCCCGCGCCTGCCGGTATGACCTCCAGATATTCGTCCTTGGAGCGCACGAGCGTCATCGACAGGTGCTTTGCCTCCAGTACCGGAAGCATTTCGTCAATCTGCGATTTCCCGCCCATGCAGAGCAGTTTGTGCGCGCCTGCGTCGCCCCAGTCGGCAAACAGCGTCTCCAGCGGCGCGACTGCCGGCTGTACGCCGGTTATCTGTGCCTCTGCGCGGCTCCACTCGTCCTCGGCGGCGATCAGCCAGTCGAGGTCGCGGTAAACGCTCAGGTGGATGCCTCGCGCCTGTGTTTCCCGCAGAACGGTCTGAGTGCACGCACAGCTCAGGCGGCTGTCCGCCAGGCGGTTGTCTCCTTGCAGGATAAGCCCTCCGCCGCAGCACGCCAGCGGTCCGTCCACGCCGAGCGCATCCCGAATCGGGAACACCGCCCGCGGCGGTCGTGCGCTCATCAGGCAGATGGTCACGCCGTTCTTCGCCGCAGACCGCACAGCCTCGCGGCTGGCGGGCGGCAGCTCGTGCGCAGAATTCAGCAGCGTGCCGTCAATATCCATGCACAGCAGCCGATATTGTTGTTGATTCATCGCATTTCTTCCTTTTACGCCTGCTCTGCCGCCGACAGAATGTTGGCGACATTGCGGTTTCCGTTGCGGATGCCCCGTCCGATCACAGCCGCGCAGACCGCGCACGCCAGCGCGATAACCACGCCGCATACGCCGCCCGCGAAACGCAATCCGCTGCCTGCGATTCCCCACCAGGCCAGCACCGCCGCGCAGGAAGAGAGCAGCATGGCGATGCGTTTCCAGAGGGAGAGCTGCTGCAGCGCGGCCTGCTGCTGTTTGGCCTCGTGCAGTAATGCGGTCTTGTTCATTGAGAAAACTCCTTTCCTGTACGGCGGCCGCTGAACGACTTCGCTCAGCGGCCAGAGGGGTGAAAGTGTGATATAGTTTGAGTGAATCTGAATCAGTATGCGAGCTGCGGATCAAAGAATCCGATCAGCACGCCGACCAGCGCGATGCCGACCAGCACGAGCATAACGGTCGTGGGCGCCATTTTCTTCTTGCTCATCAGCCAATAGCAGAGCATAACGGTTCCCAGCGGCAGCATCTTGGGGAATATGGTATCCAGCACATCCTTCTGAAGGGAAATATCACCGGGCAGGACGAGCGGCGTTGTGATCGAGATCCAGCTTGCGGCGACTGCGCCGATCACGACCGTGCCGAGCATGATGATGCTCTCGCGGATGGCGTTCGCCTTTTCACCGACGATCATCTCAACGGCCTTGCCGCCGAGCTCATAGCCCTTGAAATACAGCAGACGCATGCCGAGGGTCAGGATGACGTTGTACGCAATGATGTAGAAGATCGCGCCGAGCGGCGAACCGCCCGAGGACATGCCGAGCGCAACACCCAGCAAAATCGGGATGAGCGTGCCGACGAGCAGGCTGTCACCGATACCGGCGACCGGGCCCATCAGACCGGCGCGGATACCGTTGATCATCTCGCCGTCGATGTCCTCGCCGTTTGCCTTGGCCTCCTCCAGGCCGGCGGTCATGCCGACGATGACCGTGCCGAGCTGCGGCTCGGTATTGAAAAAGGCAGAGTAGGTCTTGAGGGCTTCGGTCTGCTCCTCACGGGTGTCGTACAGCTCCTCTACCAGCGGCAGCATGGCGCACAGGTAGCCGAAGGTCTGCATATGCTCCTGCGAGAAGCAGGTCAGGTGGCCGTAAAACCAGTTGCGGAACGATTTGTTCAGCGCTTTCTTGGAAAGTTTCTTTTCTGCCATGTCAGATCTCCTCCTCATCGTCATCAAATTCCGCCGCGGCAGCAGATGCAGCTGCGGGAGCGGCCTTCTGCAAAGCAAGGATCTTGATGCGGTAGTTGATGACCGCGAAGAAGCCGCCGACGATCGATGCCGCGATCAGGTTGAGGCCCATGCACGCGGCCAGCGTGAAGCCGAATACGAATACCAGAATGTCGACCGGCTTGGTCGCGACCTGCTTGAGCAGGATGGCGATACCGACTGCCGGGAGCAGCGAGCCGACGGTGAACAGCGTTTTCATCGCCACGCCGTCCATCGGCAGATAAGCCTTCATCAGGTCTACCATGCTGGTGCCGACCTTGGTGATGATGAATGTCGGGATAAAAGAGCACAGGATGTGGGAAATCCACGGCAGACCCATATCGACCACATACAGCTTGCGCAGGTCACCCTTTTCGAGTGCGCGCCAGCCCATGTGCTGCCAAACGAGGTTTACCGTTGCCGTACCGTAGAACAGCACGGTGCCGATGGTGCCGACGGCCGAACCGAGCGTTACGGCCATCGCCTGACCTTCCGGCGACGCCGGGTTCAGACCCATGGAATGCACGGCAACCATGGAAAGCGGAATACCGATGTAGGAAATTGCGCGAACGTCAGCGGAAACCGTGCCGCCCGGCGTTACGAGCGCGATGTATACGACCTGAATGGCCGCGCCGAGATAAATACCCGTCTGTACATCGCCCATGATAAGGCCGACGATCAGACCCGCTACCAGCGGACGGCCCAGTGTGTAGTTGCCGAACACCGTACCGCCCAGGCCGGGCATGGATGCCAGACATGCGAGCAATCCAAACAATGCAGCCTGCCAAACTTGAACTTGCATAAGTTCTCCCTCTTTTCTTTTTATTCTGTGAAACCGAGCTTAGTAGCCGAACTGACCGCGGAACTTCTTCCAGTTGCCGATAGCGGCTTCCTTGATGAGCGCGAACTCGACCTCGTAGCCCTTCTGCATGATGGCCTCGAGTGCGTCTGCCTCCGGCTGGGTGATCGCCTGATTGTTGCCCAGCTTGATCGCGCCCGGGCGGTCGTTGCACGGTCCGATGATGACCGTCTTTACCTCACCGGGGTCAAAGCCGTCGTCCACGAGGATGCTCTTCATCGTGATCGGGTCCTTGGTGATGAGGAAGTAGCGATCCTTGCTGGCAAGCACCTTGCCGCACTTGGCACGCCACTCGTCGAGCGTCCACACGAACGTTTTCTTGTCGCTGGCGTTCTTGTACGCCGCCTTGAGCACCGGGGTGGTAGCCGCCTTGTCGTTTACGGCGATGAGGCCGTCGCAGGGATACTCGAGCGCCCAGCGCGTGCAGGTCTGACCATGGATCATGCGATCGTCAACACGAATGAAAGAGATAGACATAATTTTTTCCTCCTTATACTTAAATATCGTCGTCCTCGTCACCGCCGAGGGCAAAACGCTTGATCTGATCCTTTGCCTCGCCGGTAAGCTCAGCCTCGAGTTCATCGAGCGGCGTATCCGCATCTGCGAATGCGGCGGTCAGCACGAGCGGCAGGTTCATGCCGCCGATGGCAAGCGTGCGCGCCAGCAGACCCTTTTCGGTGAGCACATCGAGTGCGGTGGTCAGCGGCGAGCCGCCGATGATGTCCGCCGTGAGGATGATCTCGTCCTCGGGGGTGATGTCCTGAACGAGCTCTGCGAAGTTGGCGCGGAAGGTGTCAACGTCCATGCCGTCGAGCAGGCTGGTCGAGCGGATGTCCTCGCGGTCGCTGCCTGCCATCATGCCGAGCGCGTTGTGCAGGCCCGGTGCAAAGGTTCCGTGGCTGACTAAAATCAGGTATCTCATTTTCCGTTCCCTCTTTCCTGTTTGTTGAGCATAGTATACCGGATTTTATCCTGTATGAAATCTGCATTTTGTCATGACTCACTTGTGATAATCGTCCTGTTTTTATATGACAAATGTCATGCCGGCTATCAAAATACGCAAAGAAAAAGCGCCCCGTCTGTGCGTATCACACAAACAGAGCGCCAGGCGCCTGTAAATTCGTGTATTATTCCTGTAAATATTCCTGCACTTCGTGCTGGACGCGCTGGAGCTGCAAAGACAGATTATGCTCGTCCTCCATCGCGGTCTGCACCAGTCCTTCGGTCAGCAGGAGTGCCTGATCATAATTGCGGAAGCGCGGTGCCGCTACCGCCTGCTCCATCACGTCCGACAGCATTTCCACGCCGTTCCGGCTCTCGCCGGGCGTGTCCTGCCGGAGGGTCCGGCGGGTCTCGTCCGAGTCGGTCACGCTCCGCAGCGCGGACACGCTGTGCGAGTCTGTGAACAGCATGGACTGATTATCCGCGTTGGCGGTCAGCTCGCGCAAAAACTGCCATGCGAGCGTCATGTTCGCCGAACGGCTGCTGATTCCTGCGAGCACGGTGCTCAGCTCCGAGCTGTTGCCGCCTGCCGGGCCGTGCGGCATGGGAATGCAGTCCCACGAGAAATCCGAGTAGCGCTTGATGCGCCACGGATACGGCTGATAGGTCCGGTAATCCGAGAACAGGAACGGCCGGAATGCCACTTTTCCCTCGTCGAAGTCCCGTGCCGAGGGCGCGGTCTCCGCGGTGAGCTTGCCGAGCCGCTGCGCAAACGCCACCGCCTGCACCGCCTTCGGCTCGGAGATCAAGCAGCTGCCGCCGTCCTCGGTGAACAGCGATGCACCGTTCGCAGTCAGCGCATCCTGCCACGTATAGCCGCAGCAACCAAACTGATCGATTTCGCCGTCACCGTCCGTGTCGCGCGTAACCCTGGCGCAGATGTTGTAAAAATCCTCCCATGTCCAGTCGCCGGACGGCACGGTAATGCCCTCGCTCTCGAGCAGGCTCTTGTTGATGCACATCAGCGTCGGCACGCACTCATACGGCAGTGCGTACTGCACGCCGTTCTCCGCACCGCTTTGCAGCGCAGCCGGATAGAAATCCGTGTCGGAGACCTCTTTATCCTGTGCGAGACAGCCGTCCAGAGGCGCCAGTGCGCCGAGTTCGCACAGCGTACCGAAATCCTCCGGCAGCACGAGAAATACATCCGGTTCACTGCCGAGCAGATACTGATCGATGAGCCATTCCGAGTAATCCCGTTTGAGGATACCGCTCGTGTAGGTGACATGCACGTTCGGGTGCTCCCGCTCGAACCGCTCGATGGCTGCGTCAATGACGGCATAGCAGTTCCCGCTCGGCGCATCCCAGTAGCTGCCTGCCATAAAGCCGAGCCGCAGCTCGACCGGCTTTGTCCGACTGTACACCGTCGCTGTCAGGCACATCGCCGCGAGCAGCACGGCCGCCGTCAGGCGCTTTGCCAGCCGCTTCACTGCGGACCTCCGAACGGCCGCCCGGCTACGCCGGTCTGTACCGCCCAGATGGCGAGCTGCGTGCGGTCACGCAGCTCGAGCTTGCTGAGAATGCTGCTCAGATAATTACGCACCGTACCCTCGGACAGACAGAGCGCCGCCGCGATCTCCTTATTCGACAGGCCTGCGCCGACCTCGCGGATGATGCGCCATTCGTTGTCCTGTAACTCCTCGGTCTGCTTTTCGTCTACGCCGATGGTAAGGTTGCCCTTCGCCATGCGCGCGAACATCTCTAAAGCCTTGCTCGCCACATCGGGCGCGATGATCGAGCCGCCGCGCACGACCTCGCGCACCGCGTTTGTCAGATCGGCCACCGAAACGCCCTTGAGCAGATAGCCCGACGCGCCGAACCGCAGGGCGTTGAACACATACTCGTCATCGTCGAACGTCGTCAGCACAATGACCTTGATATTCGGGTACGCCGACTTGATAAGGCGCGTGCACTCTACGCCGTCTACCTCGGGCATGCGAATATCCATCAGCACGACATCCGGCTTTTCGCTCCGTACCAGCTCGATGGCCTCACGGCCGTTTTTCGCCATGCCGACTACCGCAATATCGCCCTGCGCCCCCAGAACAAAGCCCAGACTTTCCCGGATCAGCTCCTGATCGTCCGCAAGCAGCACTTTAATCATATACATCACCCCATCGCAGCGGAATTTCCGCGTGCAGTTCGAATCCTTTTTCGCTCTTTACCTTTAATGTACCATTCAGCAGCCGCAGCCGCTCACGCATATGCCGCAGACCAAAGCCCGGCTCGATCTTCGTGCAGCCGCAGCCGTTGTCCGTTACCGTTATGCCGAGGCGGCGCTCCTCCGCCGCGATGCGCACGCGCACCGCCGTCGCATGTCCGTGCCGGATGGCGTTCGTGATGCTCTCCTGCACGATGCGGTATACCGCGTCCTCCTCGTCCGGCGACAGGCGCAGATCCTCGGTCTGCAAATCGAGCGTGATCTCCGCCTGCGAGGTCGTCTGCATTTCGGTGCAAAGCTTCGCGACAGCGTCGGTCAGCTGCATGCGCTCGAGCGCGTCCGGCCGCAGTGCCCGCACCGAACGCCGCACCTCGTTCATGCCCTCGCGCGCGGTGGACGCGATGCGTTCCATCTGCTTTTTCGCCATCTCGGGCGAAATCTCGAGCATCTGTATACAGGCGTCTGCACCGGCGGTGATGCCGGTCAGCGCGTGACCGAGCGTGTCATGGATTTCCCGTGCCAGACGGTTGCGTTCGCGCGTTTCCGCCATGCGTTCGCTCTCGGCAGCGTAGGCTTTCAGCTGCTCGTTCATGACAGAGAGCCGGTCGTTCGCCTGCTCGAGTTCGCCGTTCAGGCGGCGTATCGCCGAGTTTTCCTCGGTCCGCTGCCCGATGAGCACCACCATGTACACCACGAATAAAATCAGGTGCAGCGCACCCAGCAGATCCACTACGCTCTGCAAAAGCTGCCTCGTGTGCATGTCAAAATACAGCAGATATTCCGAGAAGGGCACCACATGCAGCGCGCCCTGCAATGCACCCAGTCCGGTCAGCAGGAACAGCGCGGTCATCGCGCCGAGAAATCTGCGGCGCGTTCTGCCGTGCAGGCCGTCGATCAGATCCACGACCACATACAGCAGCAGGCCGTTGTAGGCCAGATGCAGCGCGAAAATCACGCATAATGCAAACAGAGGCTCGATCCATCCGATGAAATTCTGCCCGCGCCGGCGCAGCACACCGGCCAGAATGAGCGCCGCCATGCCGAGCACGGCGATGGCCAGCGTCCACGGTTTGGCCGGCAGCGCGCTCAAATTCTGTGCGAACGTCACGCCGTCCGACTGCCGCGCCGCCAGTACCGGCGTCATGCCGAACACCCACACAAGGAATGCGCCCACGGTCACGTTCAGCAGCAGCATGATGCGGCGGAAAAACTGCAAACTCTGTGCCATACCGTTCCCTCCTACTGCCAGCCGTCCATGTCGTAGCCGTTTACATTGTCCTTCGTTACCAGCTCGACCGGAACCGTAATCTCTTTTTCGTAGTCCTCGCCGTTCAGGATCGCGTACACCGTTTGCGCGGTGATCTGGCCCAGCCGAATAGGCGACTGTGCCGCCGTAGCCGTCATAGCGCCCTCACCGATCATGCTTTTCGCCTCGGGCGCACCATCCACGCCGTAGACCGTCGTTTTTTCCAGCAGACCGTGCTCCTGCAGCGCCGCCATCGCGCCGAGCGCACTCGGGTCGTTGAGGCACATCACCGCGTCCGGCACGATGCCCTGCTCGAGCAGCCGGTCCATCTGCGGCATGGCGACCTCAAGCTGACCGGCACTGTCCGCCCGGCCGATGATCTGAAAATTCGGATGCGACGCCAGCGTATCGCAGAAGCCCTGTATACGATCCGTGCCGGACTTGGTGGAAGCGTGCTCGATCAGCACGACCTTCGCGGAATCGCACGTATTCATCAAGTGCTCCGCGCAGAGCACACCCGCACCGTAGTTGTCGGACGCGATCGTGCACGCGACCAAATCCGGATTGCTGACCTGCGAGTCGATGACCACGACCGGCACACCTGCCTTCTGCGCCTCGCGGAGTGCAGGCTCGATCTCGCGATAGTCCACCGGATTAAGCACCAGCAGGTCGATATCTTCATGCAGCAGATCCCGGATTTCTTCGTTCTGCCGCTCCTGATCGAGCGCCGGATCGCGCGTCAGCAGAATATCGCCGCGGCTTTCGATCACCAGCCGCAGTTCTTCATCGATGACGCTGTAAAACGGGTTGTTCATCGTCATGTACGTCGTACCGATGCGGAGCGGCTCGTCTGCCTGCGATACAACCCCATGTGTCACAGCGGCAAGTCCGGCCGCCAGCAGCAGCGCCGCTGCCGCAAGGATTGGTCTTGTGCGCAACGGTATCCCGCCTTTCCTTTTAGTAGCTGACACCATTATAACATAAATTTTTCCGGTGAAAAAGATGGCTGCGGCGGGTTTGTTAGATCATCCGTTTTACGGGCGATGGTGCGTTTTGCTACGCAGCACTGCGGATAATCCGATGTGTTCCTGTCATTCTGTTTCGTTACATATTTTATCACTCTGACCTGTGCCGCAGGCTCGAGCGGCGGCGCGGAGGGCGAGCGAGGCCTGCGTATCGTGAAGCCGCAGGATGGTCATGAAGCGTCTCGACAGGCGCACTGTGAGACAAAAATTTGGCCGAAAACAGCAAAAAACCGCCCCGAATGGCGGCTCGTTGACAGATTTCGACTGCGCATGATATAATATTGACGGACGCTGTTACTTTTGGCGGTCAGACCCTCTTTTCCTTTCCCATGGTTCGTGGCAGGAAGGAGGTGGCGCATGTGCGGAAAAAGGCTTTTCGGCTTTTAGTATGTGCAGTGATTTTGCTGTACATTTTCTGTATAAAAGCGCATTGACCGCTCGGCTGGTACCCAAACGGTCAATGACTAAAAAAATTTGACTTAAAATGGGTCTGACTGCGGTAACAGCGTCCCTTTGTCTATATTATAGCATACGCTCCGGCTTTGTCAAGGCGACAGGGCCGGAGCTTTTATCGGTCCGGTGATGTCGTATTCTGTCGTTTCATGTCGAATTTGTACATTTTATATAAAATTTCAGAAAGCAGAGCAGTTTAAACCGTACAGCGTGCCATTCGACGTTTTTTACAGCAATTTGAAGTATTCTCGCACAATATTGACACGCAGTGTGAAAAACAGGTTAAGCTGCCGTTAGGCCGGAGGGCGGCCGGGGCTTCCTGCGGCGCATTCACAGACGGCCTTGAATTCTTCCGATTAACGGAATCCTGACGCGAAAAGAGAGATTTTCCGCGTCCGTTTGTGCAACCTGCTGTTCAGCGCCTCGATTTTCGACACAGCAGTAAGATTATGGATAACTCATCGAATTTTTCTTCTTTTTTCCTGTTTTTTCTCATGATATAATGGGAATCAAAGAAGGAAATTTTCTTCCTGCATACCATATTCAAGAGAATTGTTTATCGGAGGTCGTGGTTATGATGTTGATGATGGATGATGAAGTTGTTGTGAAAAAAGCGGAATCTGTCGAAAAAGAACACTCTTCTCTCGCACGGGAGATTGAATTTCGCTTGACGCCATATCTTTACCAGCTTGGTATCCCGCCGCACGTTACGGGGTACAGCTATCTGCGCAGTGCGGTGGTCGAGTTTTTACTCAATCCGTCGGAGATGCGGGAGATAACCAAAACGATTTACCCCCGGATTGCTCTGGAGCATGGTACAACGGTCAGCGCGGTGGAGCGCGCGATTCGCCATGCAATCGCTGCGGCATGGAACAACGGCGGCCTGCGCGGCATAAAGGGTGACCCGTGCACGGTGCTTCTAACATTCCGCCGCAAGCCGACAAACAAGGGCTGCATCACCGCGTTTGCGGATATGATCCGGCTCGTGTACGGCACGGAAATCGGTCTTTGAGCGCCCAAAAAGGGGAAAATAACATCCGTTTTTACGTACAAACGGCAGCTTTTCTGCATAAAAAAGCAGCTGCCGAAAAGCAGCTGCGAAATGAAAACGATGCCGAGATATGGGGACAGCGCGAGCAGCGGACGGATTTTACCTGCTGATAAAGCGCAGTTTTCGCGGCAATACCTGATGAACGGCCCGTTTAGAGCTTGATTTCGTCGCCGAGCTTGCTCCGGACAGCCGCTGCAAGACGGTCGATAAACTGTGTCACCGTCGGCATTTCGCGGAATGCGAGGGCATCGGGACCCTCATCGTCTGCGGACATATACCCTTCGTTCCACGCATATCTGATCGCAGCGGCGCAGGCGCGCTCCACAGAAGCAAGCGAGGTGCCGCGCTCAACAGCGATCGTCAGGAGCAGGGTAAGGTGGGTCGAATTCTGAATGCCGTCAAGGAGGTACAGAATAACGGCGCGGCATAAAATTTCATAACCGCGCATCTGCGGCGTGATGCCGAGCCGGAACAGATACGGAAGGGTTGCGCAGGCAATTTTCTCCTCGTCAGCCGCGCGGCCGAACAGGATATTCTGATGCAGGTACAGCGCTCCCTGCTCCTCCTCCGGCATCCAGAGGTAATCGTACAGATCGTTCATAAAATCGTCCTTATTCATGTCCTTATCCATAGTTACACCTCCTGAAAGTGCATAAAAATTCATTATTTATATTGTATATTATACCATATTTTCCGTGCCGCGTCACAAGGAATATTGCGTTGAAAATAATGAAATTCATGCCGTGTTTTTGGTCGTTTTGGTGAAAAATGATGAAAATCACAGTTTTATGGCGGAATTTTGAATTTACAGGCGGGGAAACCGCCCGGAAGGGCGGTTCCAGTCTGTCGATAAAGTTTATTTTCATGCAGGAACGGCTGCCGCGCGGCGCATGAGGAAGCCGGGAGAGGTGATCTTCTCGATGCCCTGATCGTGGCCCGGGCGCAGGTCGTACAGACCGCGCTCCCACTTGCTCTTGCGGCGCAGCGTGACCTGTACGCGGTCGAACACGACGTCCTCGATATGGTTGCTCTCGCAGCCGGAAATGATGCAGTTGTCAACGATAACGTTTTCGAAATCACCGGTGCCCTCGGTGCCGATCTTGAGCGCGGCGGAGGTCGAGGTCAGCGTACAGCCAGAGAGTTCTTCATGGTGATACCGGTAAAGGTGATATGATTGCAGTGCTCTACATAGCACATGGTCGGATGGGGATAGAAGTCACCGTTGAAGTAATAGGGGCTGACGCGCTTCATGAAAGCATAAACGTTGCCGTCGATCGCGCCCTGACCGGGTATATCCGCAACTGCATACAGGTGCAGCAGCAGCCGGACGCCGTATCCGCCCGGCAGGGTCACGCGGACAGCCGCCGCATCCTCCCCACCGGTCAAAGCCCCCTCAGCCGCAGCTATGACGGCGCGGCAGGCGTTGCGGACACGGCGGAGGAGGTGCGGGCGCTGCGGCAGCGCGGCATACGGGTCGCCGCCGTCTTTATGGGCGAAAGCGCCGGTGCCCCCGATGCGCGGACGATCTACGGTCACGATCTCATCCGCATTCAGCGGATGGATCAGCTTGCCGGGGCCGCCGGAAAGCTCATTCAGGAGGAGATACGGGAATTGTCCGGCTGATTTTCCGGCAGCTCTCATGATACACTCATTTTTCTGAGAAAACACAAAAGAGGCTCCCCGTTTCGGGAAGCCTGAGTTTGTCGACAAAGTCCGTTTTCGCGATGTTGACGCTGACGCGCGTCAGCGCGCATTCAAAAGCGTTTGCTGCGCAAACGCATCCAAACCGGGGGCGTGTACCTCGGTTTGGATACTTTGAGAGGGAGAAAGTTTCCGCATGGGAACTTTCGGACGACTCGTGTTTTGCGAAGTCAAAACACAGATTGTCGGAAAAACGAAGTTTTTCGACAGTCTCAGGCTCCCCGTTTCGGGAGAGCCTCCTTTTATTCTCATTTTGGAATATCTCAGAGCGCCAGCTCGACGCTCTGCTCGATCTCGATTTTGCTGCGCGCAATCTCTGCGCGATACTGCGCGAATACCGCCGCCTCCATGCGCCACGCGATGCCGCAGCCTGCCGACAGCTGCCGCGGCACGGGAATCAGTCTGCCGGGGATGCCGCTGTCCCGGCAGAACGCCTCCATCTCCATCGCCGCATCCGTGGTATGGAACGTGAGCACCCGGTACGCTTTTCTCGTCCGCTTCACGCCTCAAACGTGATCTCGAAGCAGCCGTCCGGGCGAACGGTCGTCGCAAAGCTCTTTTTTTCGTATTCGAGCATCTTTTCGATGTTCCTGCGCGTGTGCGCCTCGTCGCCGAGAACGCGGACGGTCCTGCCGGGATTGTCCTGCATGGCGTCCATCGTCAGCAGCACCGGCTCCGGGCAGGAAAGGCCGCGCACATCTACTTCAACAAAGTTTTCCATTGCATTTTCTCCTTTTCCGGCTTATCGAGCCGCTTTTTTTCGGCGCAGATTGGTTCCTGCGATAACGAACAGTACGACGATGCAGACGATGACGGCGATCTTGCCTGCTGCCGACGGGCCGCCGGGAACCGCCGCCTCGGTTTCGGTCGCAGCCTTTGCCGCCGCACCGACCAGACCGAAGTTATGCGCAGCCGCCGCGCCGAGCAGCATGCCGAGGAAGGTCACGGCGCTGTCGGACGAGCCCTGACCGGCCAGAATAAGCTGACGCAGCGGACAGCCGCCAGCCAGAACAGCCGCAAAGCCGACAACGTACATGCCGAGAATGTTCCAGAGGTGCTGAGAATGCGCGATCGGCTGACCGGAGAAGCCGAGGTGAAAACTGCCGGCGGCGAGATTGTAGACCGCCATGACCGCGAACAGCGCCGCAATGATGCTGATGAGGTCAAAATTCTTCATAAGGAGCACGTCGCGGATGCTTCCTGCGAAGCACATGCGGCTCTTCTGCGCGAGCGCGCCGATGATGAGCGCCGCGACCAGAGAAAGGATAACGGGCGCATGCTTGCTGCCGGGGCCTTCGGCGCTCATGGCGTAAACGCCGGTCGCCGTGCCGACGACGAGCAAAGCGGCGAGCAGGACAGGCAGGACTGCGCCGCTAAGCGGCTTCGCTTCATAGGCGCGGCCGAGAGAGAAGCCCTTTTTGAGGAAGAACGAGCCGGTCGCAACGCCGCCCGCAAAGCCGATGAGCGCGACCCATGCGTTCAGATCGCCTGCGGACATACGCAGCACCATGCGGAGCGGACAGCCGAGGAATACGAGCGCGCCGATCATCATCGCGACGCCGAGGATAAAGCGCACCATCGGCGAAGAACCGGCGGTGGACTTGTATTCCTTCGTCAGCAGGGCGAGCAGGAACGAGCCGCAGACAAAGCCGACGATCTCCGGGCGGAAATACTGTACGGGCGCGGCCGTGTGCAGCTTGAGCGCGCCGGCGCTGTCGCGGATGAAGCAGGCCACGCAGATAGCCATATTCGCCGGGTTGCCGTAAATCGCCAGCAGCGCGACCAACAGACCGACCACCGCGCCGGACAGCGCGAGCTTCCATGTCTTGTCAAAGAATTTCATGTTTTTCTCCTTTTACTGTGCTTTTATATCTGATAAAAGTATAACACAGCCGGATTTTGATGTGAAATTCATTCTATTGATATTCTATTGTATTTTATTGAAAAAATCTATAAATCAGCTTATAATAGAGAAAACGAAACAGAAGGGACGCGCGGTAAATGGATATTCGGCAGCTGGAGGCCTTTGTATACACGGCAAAATATCAGAGCTTTTCGCTCGCGGCGCAAAAGCTGTATCTTTCCCAGCCTACGGTCAGTTCGCACATCTGCAATCTGGAAAAGGAGCTGCACACGCAGCTTTTGCAGCGGACGACCAAGACGCTGTCCATGACGCCGGCCGGGCGCAGACTGTACAGCTATGCGGCGGAAATCCTCGACCTGCGGCACAAGGCAATTCTGGAGCTGGCCAGTCAGCAGGAGGCCCTGCTGCACATTGGCGTGTCCTCGGTGCCGTCGCTGCATCTTCTGCCCGAGCTGCTCGCGGCGTATCATGTGCAGGCGCCCGAGGTGCGCTTCCGCACGAGCTGCTCGGACAGTCTGGACGTGATACGCAAGGTCTCCGAGGGCGGCTGCGACATCGGTCTTGCCGGCACGAAAACCGCCGCGCCCGGCTGCGGATTTCTGCCGGTGACATCGGACGAGCTGGTCCTCGCAGCGCCGAATACGCCGCATTTCCGGGAATATCAGCAGCAGAAGGAGCCGCTGCGGGTGCTGCTGCGCGAGCCGTTTCTGCTGCGCGAGGACAACTCGGGCACCAAGCAGGAAACGCTGTACTTTCTGCGGAACATGGGGCTGTCGCTCGACGAGCTGAACGTCATCGCCGTCATGGATGACGCGGCCTCGCTCATCCGCTGCATCACGCTCGGCATGGGTGTTTCCATCCTGTCGCGCGCGACCGTGCAGAACGATGCGCAGTCGGGCAGACTGCTGCTGTTTCCGCTGGGGCAGTCAGCTTTTCTGCGCAGGCTTTACATCGTGTATCCGTCCGCGCGCCGTATGTCGGAGCAGACGAGACGTTTTCTGGATTTCATGAAGGAATATTATCAGACCGGGCAGCAGCAGGCATGAGCCTGACCATTGCACCCGGTCTCCGCACGCTCACAGCAGCTTTTCGAACTGCTCGAAGAACCGGAACAGCATATCGCCGCTCATGGCCAGTGCACGGACGCACACGCCCTGCACCGCCCGGTCTGCGCATATCATTTCCTCCCCCAGATAAAACAAAAGAGCAAAGGCACCCCTGTAAAGCACCTTTGCTCGATTGCTGCATACCATATTTGTGTGAAAAAGTCAAGAGGATCATCTGCACACAGCCGCGGCATAAACGCAGAAATCCCCTGTCTGCAATGACAGCGTGCAGACAGGGGAGGCTTTTTTGCGTTCTTACTCCATCAGGCCGACGCAGTCGTAGTACGGCTTTTCGGCAATCAACTTCTTGTTATCTTTGAACATAGTATGTCCCAGAGTAATCACAAGGTAGTCCGCCTTCTTGAGGATCTCCTCGAAGGAAACGTTCGGGATACCCTGTACCTCTGCATCCTTGGCGAACGGCTCGCAGGCGATAACGTTGACGCCCTTCTCCTGAAGAACGTGGCAGAGCTCGATGGACGGGGACTCGCGCAGATCGTCAACGTCCGGCTTGTAGGACAGGCCGAGCACGCCGACCGTATCCGTGACCTTCTTCAGCTCGGAAACGACCTTGCCGGCAACAAAGACCGGCTTGTTCTCGTTGCGCTCGCGGGCAGCGAGGATGACCTTGGCCTCCGCCGGGAACTGCTCATAGATGAACCACGGGTCGACCGCGATGCAGTGACCGCCGACGCCGACGCCCGGGGTCAGGATATTGACGCGCGGATGGCAGTTGGCGAGCTTGATGAGCTCGAATACGTCGATGCCCATCTTGTCGCAGATGACGGACAGCTCGTTCGCGTAAGCGATGTTGACGTCGCGGAAGGTATTCTCGGTCAGCTTGCACATCTCGGCGGTCAGGTCGTCGGTCTTGTGTACGACGCCCTTGTCGAGGACCTTTTCGTAGATGGAAGCCGCCATTTCAGCCGCCTCGGGTGTGCGCGCGCCGACGATGCGGTCGTTGTTCTTCAGCTCGTACATCATGTTGCCCGGGATGACGCGCTCGGGGCAGTGCGCAACATGGATCTTCTCCATCGGGATGCCGGACTCCTCGCTCAGCACGCGCGCGAGCATTTCCGAGGTGTGCGGCGGAACGGTGGACTCGAGGATGACGAGGTTCGGCGCCTCGAGCACCTTGCCTGCCATGCGGCCGGCGGACTCGACGAATTTCAGATCCGCCTTGTGGCTGCCGGTCTCGTCCTTATAGAACGGGGTCGGAACGGAAATATAGAACACATCCGACTTTCCGAGCGTGTCGGAGAAGTGCAGATGGCCGTGAGCAACTGCCTTTTCAAACGCCTCCTGCAGGCCCGGCTCGACAATGTGGATGTGGCCGCCCTGAAGGGTTTCGATGGTTTTCTTGTTGACGTCGAAGCCGCAGACCTCAAAACCGGCTTCAGCGAGGGTGATCGCGGTCGGCAGGCCGATATAGCCAAGACCCATGACAGTAATTTTCATAGTTTTCTTACCTCATTCAGCGTAATCTTCTTACATTATACCACTTTTTTCGCAAAGTTCAACGTAGTGTTTGAATTTTTACGCGAATACGTCTATAATGTATTACATAGTGTTTTCAGCGAAACGGCTGGTTCGCTCAATTTCCAACGAATGGATGTCTGTATTATGATCTTCAAGGGCCTGCTCGACGACGCTCGTTCGATCCGCGACCGCGACCCTGCGGCGCGCACCACGCTCGAGGTCGTCCTCCTCTATCAGGGCTTCCATGCTCTGTTTTACCACCGCCAGGCACACTGGCTCTATCAGCACAAGCACTTTTTCCTCGCGCGTGCGCTTTCGCAGTTTGCGCGGCATATGACCGGCATCGAGATACACCCCGGCGCGAAGATCGGCAAGCGCCTGTTCATCGACCACGGCATGGGCATCGTCATCGGCGAGACCGCCGAGATCGGCGACGACTGCACCATCTACCACGGCGTCACCCTCGGCGGCACCGGCAAGGACACCGGCAAGCGCCACCCGACCATCGGCAACAACGTGCTGATCTCGACGGGTGCGAAGGTGCTCGGCCCGTTCACCGTCGGCGACAACAGCCGCATCGGCGCGAACGCCGTCGTGCTCCAGGAGGTCCCGCCCGACTCCACCGTCGTCGGCATCAAGGCGCGCGTCGTCAAGATCGCCGGTCAGCGCATCGGTCCCTCCCCTGCGTACACGCTCGATCAGATCAACCTCCCCGACCCGCTCGCACAGGAGCTTTGCCGCCTGCAGAGCCGCGTCTACGCCAACGAGCAGAAGCTCCGCAAAGAAGAGGCGCGCGAGCGCGAGGCCGACAAATAATCCCATATACAATGCAAAATCCCTCCGGAGAACAGCTCTTCGGAGGGATTTTTTGCGCTCAGAACGTCTCGGCGATCCTGCCGAACAGCTCATTGATGCGGTCATATCTCTGCTTGAGATACAGCCAGCCGAACAGCGCCTCGAGCGCGGTCGCATGGGCGTACTCCGCGACCGTTGCCGACTTGGGCACGGTCTTGGGCTTGGCGTTGCGGCCGTGACGGTAGACGGTCTCCTCCTCCTCGGTGAGGTCAGGGAGGATGTGCTCGATGGCCTTCGCCTGTGCGGAGGCGCGCACGAGCGTTATCGTCTGACTGTGCAGATTTTTCGCTGTCTGCGTGCCGCCGCAGGCGAGATGGGTGCGAACCAGTATCTCATAAACGGCATCGCCCACATGGGCGAGCGCGAGGCTCGACATGCGGGCGATAGCGGCATCATCCAGCTTGGGATGAAGATAATCCATTACTTGTCCTCGGACGCCGGAGCGGCAGTCTCAGCAGCCTTTGCAGCCTCAGCCTTAGCCTTGGCGGCAGCAGCCTGCTTTGCCTGCATTTCCTTGAACTTCTTGACTTCCTCAGCGGTCGGAACCGGCTCGATGCAGCCCTTCGGGCAGGCCTTGGTGCACATCTTGCAGTTCTTGCACTTGTCGTAGTCGATCTTGGCTACGCCGTCGACAACGTGGATCGCGTCGAACTTGCAGGTCTTTTCGCACATGCGGCAGCCGATGCAGCCGTTCGAGCAGACCTTCATAACAGCCGGACCCTTGTCCTTGTTCACGCAGTTTACGTGAACCTTCTTGGAGACCGGGATGAGGTCGATGATCTTCTTCGGGCAGGTGGAAACGCACTTGCCGCAGGCAACACACTTGTCGGTGTCGACCTTTGCTACGCCGTCAACGATGTGAATTGCGTCGAACGCACACGCCTTGACGCAGGAGCCGAGGCCCATGCAGCCGAATGCGCAGGCCTTCGGGCCGCCTGCAACACGCATTGCAGCGTTGCAGTCCTGAAGGCCCTCGTATACAGCCTTGTCGACTGCGTTGCAGCCGCCGTTGCACTTGACGTGAGCGACATTGCGCTCGCCCTCAGCAACCTCAACGCCGAGCACCTTTGCGATCTTTTCCGCCGCAGCAGCGCCGCCTACAGGGCAGCCGTTGACCGGAGCGCGGCCCTCGACGATCGCAGCAGCCAGACCGTCACAGCCCGGGAAGCCGCAGCCGCCGCAGTTTGCGCCCGGCAGGCACTCGCGTACCAGCGGGATGCGCTCGTCAACCTCTACGGCGAAGACCTTAGCGGCAACGCCGAGCAGGATCGCGAATACGATACCCATGATAAAGAGTACCGCAACCGCGTAAATAACATTTTGCATATCCATTTCTTGTGTCCTCCCTTACCAAATCGACAGGCCGGAGAAGCCCATGAAGGACATAGCCAGCAGAGCTGCTGCAACCAGAGAGATCGGGAAGCCTTCAAAGCACTTCGGGCACTTGGAAGTTGCGTCCAGACGCTCGCGGATGGAAGCGAACAGTACGATAGCCAGCGTGTAGCCGACACCGGCTGCAACACCGTATACCAGAGAGCCGATGAACGAATAGCCGTTGGAGATGTTGGTCTTAGCCGCGCCGAGCACCGCGCAGTTGGTGGTGATCAGCGGCAGGAAGATACCGAGCGCAGAGTACAGCGACGGCATAGCCTTCTTCATGAACATCTCGACGAACTGAACCAGCGTTGCGATTACGAGAATGAACGCGATGGTCTGCATATAGCCCAGACCGAGGGGCTCGAGAATGAAGTACTGTACAGCCCAGGATGCTGCGGAAGCGATCGCCATAACGAAGATAACCGCCATGCCCATGCCGAGCGCGGTGTCGGTCTTCTTGGAAACGCCGAAGAACGAGCAGCAGCCGAGGAACTGAACGAGGATGTAGTTGTTGACCAGAATCGCCGCGATAGCGAGCGACAGAATATCGGTCAAGCCCATAGAGGCAGGTAATGCAAAAGACATTTACTTGCCCTCCTTTCCAGCCATGATCTTCTGGATCGCAGCGAGGATGAAGCCCATCATGAGGAAGCCGCCGGCCGGCAGGATCATCATGACCATCGGGTTGGAGTTGAAGAACGGAACTGCGATGCCGTTTACGCCGTTGACGTAGCCGGACAGGATGGTGCCTGCGCCCAGCAGCTCACGGAAGAAGCCCATGAGAACCAGAGCGAAGGTGAAGCCCAGACCCATGACAACGCCGTCGATCGCGGAGGGCAGAACCTTGTTCTTGGAAGCATACGCCTCGGCACGGCCGAGGATGATGCAGTTAACTACGATCAGCGGCAGGAACAGACCGAGCGACGAAGCCAGCGACGGCAGGAATGCCTGCATGGACAGGTCGATCATGGTTACGAAGGTCGCGATGACCGTGATGAAGGCTGCGATACGGATCTTGTCCGGAATGATCTTGCGCAGCGCGGAGATAACTACGTTCGAGCAGATGAGAACGACGGTAGCCGCCGCGCCCATGCCGATCGCATTCTGCAGAGAAGTGGTGGTTGCCAGCGTCGGGCAAAGACCGATCGTCTGCATGAAAACCGGGTTATCGAGGATAACGCCCGATTTCAGCTGTTCAGAAAATTTCATTGTGGCTTTTCCTCCTTAACCCAGAGTAGCGACATATGCTGCCGCCGTATTAACGCCGTCGGTTACTGCACGGGAGGTGATGGTCGCGCCGGTGATGGCGTTGATCGTACCGCCATCCTTGGTAACCTGGAGCTGACCGTCAGCCGCCTGACCTGCGTACTGGGTGATCCAGTTCGGGTCTGCCTGGCTCTTTGCGCCGAGGCCCGGGGTCTCAGCGTGAGAAGTAACCTTTGCGCCTGCGACCGTGCCGTCAGCGTTGATGCCGACGATCATGGTAACGTTGCCGCCGAAGCCCTTCGGCTCTACCTGTACGCAGTAGCCAACTTCTTCGCCGTCCTTGGTAGCCTTGTAAACGCCGTCGATCTGAGCGGCGGTGCGGCCTGCCGGCAGGGTGACGCCTGCGGCTGCGACTTCGTCTGCGCTGAGCGCGGTGTTCATGTCCTCGAACTCTGCGTCCGGGATGATCTCTGCCATGGCAGCGTCGCGGGTTTCAACTGCGTTCTGCGCGATCTTGTCCGCGGTTACGCCGTTGATCACGCCGAGCAGCAGTGCGCAGATGAACGTAATGAGGCCCAGTACGACGACAAGCTGTACGATGCCGCCTTCCTTTTTGTTGCTTTCCATGATTTACTGCGCCTCCTTCTTAACCTTGTCGAGCTGATAACCGAACTTGCGCGGATGGGTCTTCTTGTCGATTGCCCAAACCAGCGTGTTCATGATCAGGATGGAGTAGGATACGCCCTCCGGCAGACCGCCGAAGTAACGGATGAATACGGTCAGCAGACCGCAGCCTACGCCGAATACGATCTGGCCCTTCGGGGTTACCGGGCTGGTAACGTAGTCGGTAGCCATGAAGATCGCGCCGAGCATCAGACCGCCGTCAAGCACCTGATACAGCATCCACTGCAGGTGGCTCTGGCCGCCCATCGGGAAGAGGAAGGTGATGACTGCAACGGTGAGGATGTACGCCGCCGGGATGTTGATGGTGATGACCTTGCGCCAGAGCAGGTACAGACCGCCAACGATCAGTGCCAGTGCGGAGGTCTCGCCGATGACGCCGCCGGTCTGGCCGAGCAGGGATTCAACGATCGAAACGTCCGGCAGAGTGCCGGTCTTGAGGCTTGCGAGCGGAGTCGCGGTGGAGATCGCGTCGGTAACGGTAACGTTGCCGAAGAGCGGCAGCTTTGCGTGCGGCGCGGTCCAGGTGGTCATGAAGCCGGCCCAGGAAGCCATCATGAACGCACGCGCGCCGAGCGCCGGGTTCATGAAGTTCTTGCCGATGCCGCCGAACAGCATCTTGACAACGATGATGCCGAACAGACCGCCGAATACGGTCAGCCACAGCGGAGCTGCGACCGGAATGTTGAACGCGATCAGAACGCCGGTGACGAAGCAGGAAAGGTCGCCTACCGTGTTCTCGTGCTTTACGATTTTGTTGTAAATGGTTTCAAATACAGCGCAGGACACCATCGCAATGATAACATGGATGAGTGCGCGAACGCCGAAGGTGTAGATCGCAACAGCCAGTGCCGGAACGAGCGCGATGAGCACGTCGAGCATCAGGCTCCGGGTGTCATCGTCCGCCTTGATATGCGGCGAGGAGGTTACGACTACTTTGCTAAGATCATAAGCCATTTTCGTTTTTCCTCCTTACTTGTTCTCTGCCTTGGCAGCCGCCTCAGCCTCGGCCTTCTTCTTTTCAGCCTCAGCCTTTGCGCGCTCTGCCATGCGCTTTGCCTGGATCTTGCCCTTGGTCAGACGGAACTGTGCGACCAGCGGAATGCGAGCCGGGCAGACATAAGCACAGGAACCGCACTCGATGCAGTCCATCATGCCGCAGTCAACAGCATTGTCGAGGTCCTCCTGCTTGCCGTATACGTTCATGTAGATCGGCAGGAGGTGCATCGGGCAGGCGTTGATGCACTTGCCGCAGCGGATGCACTGGGGGTCCTTGACGCGCTTGTCCTCATCGCCTGCGAAGGCGAGGAAAGCGTTGGTGCCCTTGACGACCGGAGCGTCGAGGGAGAACTGGGCGTTGCCCATCATCGGGCCGCCCGCGAGGAGCTTGTTCGGCGCTTCCTTGAAGCCGCCGCAGGCGTCGATCAGCTTTTCGATCGGGGTGCCGATGCGTGCTTCGAGGTTCTTCGGCTCGGCAACAGCGGAGCCGGAGATGGTGACGACGCGGCGGATGACCGGCATGCCGGTGGTAAAGCGGCGGTAGATCGCGCCTGCGGTGTCTACGTTGAATACCGCGCAGCCTGCGTCTGCCGGCAGCTTGCCGGACGGAACCTCGCGGCCCGTGCAGGCATTGATGAGCTGCTTCTCAGCGCCCTGCGGGTACTTGCACTTGAGCGGATACAGGTGCAGACGCGGATCGTCTGCGATCAGCTGCTCGATCTTCGGGAAGGTGTCAGCCTTGTTCTCCTCGATTGCGATGATCGCGTTCTGTACGCCCATCAGGTCTGCGAGCATCTTGAGGCCGCCGATGGTCTCCTCGGGGCGCTCGAGCAGCAGGCGATGGTCGGACGTGATGTACGGTTCGCACTCTGCGGCGTTGATGATGACCGTGTCACACTTGCCGATACCGGACTGGATCTTGACATGGGTCGGGAAGGTCGCGCCGCCGTGACCTACGATACCTGCCGAACGGATGCATTCGATGCGCTCCTCGTTGGACATGGATGCGAAGTCGTAGGGATGTACGGACTCGTGCGGACGGTCCTCGCCGTCATTCGTGATAACGATGGACAGGACCTTGCTGCCGTTCGGATGCAGGCGCGGCTCGATTGCCTTTACCTTGCCGGAAACGGTTGCGTGGACCGGAGCGCTGACGAAGCCGCCGGCCTCTGCGATGGGCTGTCCGAGATCCACAGTGTCACCGACCGATACGATCGGCTTCGCCGGGGCGCCGATGTGCATGGAAACCGGCAGGATTACCTCGTCGGGCAGAGCCAGCTTCTCGATCGGCTTGGTGTTTGTCGCGGATTTATATCCCGGATCTGCATGAGTACCGGGATGTATGCCGCCACGGAACGAATACACCATTTTTTTCACCTCTCTGTTATTTTGCGCAAGAAGAACCGGCATGACCGGCTTCCTCTTCTTCAGAATTGAGCAGGCTGCACAAACTGCGCAACCATACAACATAGATTATACTGTTTTATGCACCTTGTGCGCAAGTCCTAATTACAAAAAAAATCAACCAAATTACATATTTTCTTTGTTCATCTTGCCAAACGAGGTCTATTTTCCCTCAGTTTCCTTTGTTGATTACGCATGAGTTCAGCCATATTCCATCATCGGAAACAGACAGACCGCCAGTTAGCAAAAAACAACTCCATGACGCAAAAGAGAGCACAGCGGTATGCTGTGCTCTCCTCGGTCTGTCGATAAAGTCTATTTTCATCCGCGCGGCAGCGCGCATTCAAAAGCGTTTGCTGCGCAAACGCTTCCGAGCCGGGGGCGTGTACCTCGGCTCGGATACCTTGAGAGGGAGAAAGTTTCCGCATGGGAACTTTCGGACGTCCGTGTTTTGCGAAGTCAAAACGCAGATTGTCAGAAAAACGAAGTTTTTCGACAGTCTAAAAGAGAGCACAGCGGTATGCTGTGCTCTCCTGAAATCTGTGGAATATGCAGTCTCTTAGATTGCGCGGACAGAGATCATGCCCTCGATTGCGCGCAGCGCTGCGAGGTTCTCCTCGGTCGGCTGGTCTGCCAGGTCGATGATGGTGTAGGCGTAATCGCCGCGCGAACGGTTGCCCATGTTCTCGATGTTGGTGTGGACCGCCGAGGTGATGGACGCAATCATGTTCGGAATGTTCTTGTGGATGAGGCAGACACGGTAGCCGCCCTCATACGGAACCTTGAGGTTCGGGAAGTTGACCGAATTGCGGATGGTGCCCTTCTCGAGGTACTCGGTGATCTCGTAAACGGCCATCTTCGCGCAGTTGTCCTCGCTCTCCGGGGTGGAAGCGCCGAGGTGCGGCAGCGTGATGGCATTCTCCTGCTCGAGGATCTCGTCGGAAGCAAAGTCGGAAACGTATGCTGCAACCTTGCCGCTCTCGAGTGCCTTCGCCATTGCCTTAGTATCGACCAGCTCGCCGCGCGCGAGGTTGATGACGCGCACGCCGTCCTTCATCTTCTCGATCGCCTCTGCGCTGATGGTGTTCTTCGTGTCAGCGTTCAGCGGAACGTGAATGGTGATGTAGTCGCAGTTCGCGAAGATCTCGTTCAGGTCGGTAACGTGCTTGACCGAGCGGTCGAGCTTGAGTGCGCCGTCAACCGACAGGAACGGGTCGTAGCCCCATACTTCCATGTCGAGCGCAACGGCTGCGTTTGCGACCTTGACGCCGATCGCGCCCAGACCGATGATGCCGAGCTTCTTGCCGGCGATTTCCGGGCCTGCATAAGTCGACTTGCCCTTCTCAGCCGCCGGGCCAATGTCCGGCGTGCCCTTGAGGCCCTTTACCCAGTTTGCGCCCTGTACGACCTTGCGCGACGCGAGCAGCAGCGCGCAGATGACCAGCTCCTTGACCGCATTTGCGTTCGCACCCGGGGTGTTGAATACAACGATGCCCTCCTGCGAGCAGCGGTCGATCGGAATGTTGTTGACGCCGGCGCCGGCGCGTGCGATGCACTTGAGGTTCTTCGAAAACTCGACCTCGTGCAGCTTTGCGGAGCGGACCAGAACCGCATCATAGTCGGTGAAGTCCTCCGAGCAGGTATATTTCGCAGCATCCAGATCGTCCAGACCGACCTTGGAAATCTTGTTGTAAAGCTTTACGTTATACATTTTGTTCTCCTTTGCCGAACGATCTCTTACTTGTTTTCTGCGGCGAACTTCTTCATGAAGTCGATCAGATATTCAACGCCCTCGATCGGCATTGCGTTGTAGATGGAAGCACGCATGCCGCCGACCGAACGGTGGCCCTTGAGGTTGGACATGCCGGCCGCCATGGATTCCTTAGCGAACTTTGCGTCGAGCTCGTCGTCGCCGGTGCGGAAGGTAACGTTCATGTGGCTGCGCGAAGCCTTCTCTGCGACAGCCTTGTAGAAGTCCTGGGAGTCGAGGTAGTCATACAGCATGGCGGAACGCTTCTCAGCGCGCTCCTGCATGGCCTTGACGCCGCCCATCTGCTCGACCCACTCGAGAACGAGGCCGAGAACGTAGATGCCATACGTGGGGGGCGTGTTGTACATGGAGCCCTTGTTCGCCATGGTCTGCCAGTCGAGCATGACCGGATACTTCTCCAGCGGGTAGCTGCCGAGCAGATCCTCACGGACGATGACGACGGTAACGCCCGCCGGGCCCATGTTCTTCTGCGCGCCTGCGTAGATGACGCCGTACTTGGAGACGTCTACCGGCTTGGAGAGGATGTTCGAGGACATATCCGCAACGAGCGGTACGCCTGCCGGAGTCTCGGGGTCGTACTGGTACTCGGTGCCGTAGATGGTGTTGTTGGCGCAGATGTAGAAGTAATCCGCATCCGGACGGATGTCCAGCTCGGCCTGCGTCGGAACGCGGTCGAAGTTGCGGTCCTTGGAGGAGAAGGCAACATGGATGTCGCCGAACTTGACCGCTTCCTTGTAAGCGTTGTTTGCGAAGTTGCCGGTGAGGGCATAATCTGCCTTGCCGGTCTTGAGCAGGTTCATCGGGATCGCTGCGAACTGGGTCGAAGCGCCGCCCTGCAGGAACAGCACCTTGTAGTTGTCCGGGATAGAGAGCACACGGCGAAGAGCCGCTTCAGTCTCGGTAATGATGCCGTCATATACCTTGGATCGGTGACTCATCTCCATGACTGACATGCCGGAGCCCTTATAGTTCAGCATTTCGGATGCACAGCGCTCGAGCACCGGAACCGGAAGCATGGAGGGGCCTGCGGAGAAATTGTAGATACGATTGTCTGCCATAGTTGATAGCCTGCCTTTCAAAAATAAACATTCCGTTTTATTTGTGGAATGTGATATTCATTATAATATAAAATACTTCGATTTACTACCGAAAAATCTCCCAAAAATCCGCGGTCAAACGCACCTGCTATTATACATTTTAATCGGTGTTATGAAATTTTTTAATAGTACGCTGAAAATTCAGCTCTGCCTGTAATACCGGCCGTTTCATTTGCCATTTTCCGGTCTGCCGTGCTATACTTAAAAAGCTGTCGCGAAACTACAGTTTCGCCGACAAGCTGTGTTCTGCTCGCGCAGAACACGAGTCGTCCGAAAGTTCCTGTTCAGAAACTTTCTCCCTCCAGAAGTATAAAAACCGAGGTACACGCCCCCGGTTTTTATGAAATCGCTGCGCGTTTCCTATTTTATGCGCGCTGCCGCGCGGCTGCTTCATTTCGCAAGCTTCGCTTATCTGACAAACAATACTTATATATTATAGTAAGGAGCCACCCTTCATGCACCATCGAAAAATGCCGGCCGGCCGTGCATCCCTGCACCGCCGCCAGCATCATGCCATCGACCGGCTGATGCCGTTTACCGGCGCGCCGCTTTTCCACGCGCTTCAGCTGCTCGCCACCTCGGATTCGGCGCGCTTCCATATGCCCGGCCACAAGGGACAGCCGGTTTTTAACTCGTTCCGCGATGTTTTTGCCATCGACTACACCGAGACCTACGGCACGGGCAATCTCTACCTCGGCGACGGCCCGATCCGCGACGCAGAGGTCGCGGCGGCGCGTTATTTCGGCGCGAACGACTGCTTTTTCCTCACCGGCGGCTCGACGCAGGGCATCCTCGCCATGCTCGGCGCGGCGGTCGGCCGCGGCGGCAGCGTGCTCATCGACCGCGAGGTGCACCGCTCGGTCTGCCACGGCTGCGCCCTGCTCGACATCACGCCGTATTTCTTCTCCGCGCCCCTGCTCGAACCGTTCGGCATTACGGGTGCGCTGCGCGTCGAGGACGCCGAGCGTCAGCTGCTCGCCCATCCCGACATCCGCGCCGTCCTGCTCACCTCGCCCACCTACTACGGCCTGCGGCGCGACCTTCCGGCCTTCGCCGACCTGTGCCGCGCACACGGAAAGCTGCTGCTCGTCGACGCAGCTCACGGCGCGCACTTCCCGGCAGTCGGTCTGCCTTCGCCGGTCGAGGAGGGCGCGGATATGGCCGTGCTCTCCATGCACAAGACCATGCCCTGTCTCGGGCAGGCGGCTGTGCTGCTCTCCGGACCGGGCACAGACCGCGCGTCCCTGCGCGAGAACACCGCCCTGTTCGGCACCTCCAGCCCCTCCTACCCCATCATGGCCTCGATCGACCTCGCACGCGCATATAATGAGGGCCCCGGCCGCGAAAAATACCAGAAGGCCGCCGCCGTCTGCCGTGAAATGCGCGAATACATCTGTGCGCACACAGTTTTCACCGCGCTCACCGAACGGGACTTCCCCTCGCTCGACCCCTGCCGTCTGACCGTCTGCACCGCAGGCACCGACATCACCGGACACGCTCTCGCCGATGCGCTGTGGAGCGAGCACGGCGTCGCCTGCGAGATGGCAGACGAGCGCAACGTCGTGTTCATCCTCACCGAAAGCGACACCGCAGGCGCGATCCACCGTCTGAGACACGGTCTGCGCGTACTGTCGCGCCGCCGCAGGGAGACCGCTCTGCCGACCGAAACGCGACCGTTCCCCCCTGCCGAGCGCGTCATGAGCGTGCGCGACGCCCGGTTCGCACCCTCCGCCGAGGTGTCGCTCTCGGACGCCGAGGGCCGCGTCTGCGCCCGTCCCGTGACGCCCTATCCGCCCGGCGTGCCGCTGCTCTGGCCCGGCGAGAAAATTACAAAGGCGCACGTTGAACTTATCCGCGAAAGATGGTACAATGATATAGACAGGATCACCGTTGTCATGCCGGAAAAGTGACGGCCGCGGTGCTTCCGCACGTTTCGGAAATCGTCGTCTCCGGACGCAGGAACGAAAGGGGATTTTTCTATGAAAATGGTACTCGCGATCATCAATTACGATGATGCACAGGACGTAATCAGCAGCCTGATGAAGGCCGGCTTCTCCATCACCAAGCTCGCGACCACCGGCGGCTTCCTCAAGGCCGGCAACGTGACCATTCTGGTCGGTCTGGACGAGAGCCGTCTGGATGAGTGCTTCGACATCATCCGCGAGCATTCCTCCACGCGCAAGCAGATCATCCCGACCACCGCAGAGCTCGGCATGGGCTTTTTCCCGTCCGCGCCGGTACAGGTCGATGTCGGCGGCGCAACGGTATTCGTGCTCGGCGTCGAGCGCTTTGAAAAGCTGTGATCTCCTTTGACGCCCTCCCCGGCAACCGCAGCCTGAAGGCGAGCCTGCGGCGTGCGCTCGCCGGCCGCGTGCCGCAGACCATCCTGCTCTCGGGGGACGACAGCCGCAGTCTGGAAACGCTCTCGACCGCACTCGCCGCCGGTATCCTGTGCGAGGCGGATGGGCCGCGCCCCTGCGGCGCCTGCCTTTCCTGCCGCAAGGTGCAGGACGGCGTGCATCCCGACCTTACCCTCATCGACGAAGGTGAAGACGAGCTCAAGGTCGATCTTGCGCGGCGCATCAAGGCGGAAAACGCCATCATCCCGAACGACGGCGCGCGCCGCGTGACCGTCATCCGCCATGCGCACAATATGAACGCCTACGCGCAGAACGCGCTGCTCAAGGAGCTTGAGGAGCCGCCGCACTTCGCGTTCTTCATCCTGACCTCGGAAAAGCCGGACGCGCTTTTGCAGACCGTGCGCAGCCGCTGCACGCGCTTCGCGCTCGAGCCGTCCGGGGAGGAGCAGGCCGTCTCCGACGACGAGGCGACCCGGCTGCTTGCGCCCTATCTGACCGCCGTCGCCGGAAAACGCGAGGGCAGCATGATGCTCGCGGCGCTCGGCATGGAAAAAACGCCCCGGCGCGCGCTCATCGGTGTGATGGGCGTCATGCAGGCCGCGCTGCGCGACGCGATCTTCCGCGCGGAGGGTCTGCACGAGCCGCCGCTCCAGCCTGCGCTCGCAAAGCAGTCCGAGGCGCTCGCCTCTGCGCTCACGCCCGAGCGTCTGCTTGCCTTTTACGACTTTACGGACGAGCTCGTCCACCGCATCTCGCGCAACGCGGCCTCTGCCGCTGTCACCTGCGCGCTGACGAGCGACGTTTACCGCATCTGCTACCAGTAGCACTTTCCCGCAGGGCGCCTGCCCTGCTTTACAGATACAGGAGGACAAACCTTTGACGACCATAATCGGAGTCCGTTTCAAATCAAACGGAAAAATGTATTATTTTGACCCGCAGGATACCGAAGTCACCGCCGGTACCGGCGTAATCGTCGAGACCGCGCGCGGTCTGGAATACGGCGAGTGCGTGCAGGGCAACACCGAGGTGAACGAGCAGTCGGTCGTGCAGCCGCTCAAGCGCATGATCCGCATCGCGACTGAGGCGGACATGAAAACGCTCGAGCGCAACCGCAAGCGCGCGGACGAGGCGTTTCTCGTCTGCAAGCGCAAAATTGAGGACAGAAAGCTCGAAATGAACCTTGTGACCGCGGAATGCACGTTTGACATGAACAAGCTGCTGTTCTACTTCACCGCGGACGGCCGCGTAGACTTCCGCGAGCTGGTCAAGGATCTTGCCGGCGTGTTCCGCACCCGTATCGAGCTGCGCCAGATCGGCGTGCGCGACGAGGCGAAGATGATCGGCGGCCTCGGCTGCTGCGGCCGCGAGCTGTGCTGCTCGACTTATCTTGACGATTTCCACCCGGTTTCCATCAATATGGCCAAGGACCAGAACCTTTCGCTCAATCCGGCGAAGATCTCCGGTGTATGCGGCCGTCTGATGTGCTGCCTGAAATACGAGCACGAGGCCTACGCCGAGCTCCAGAAGATCACGCCGCGACAGGGCAGCGTTGTCGATACCCCCGAGGGCCGCGGCAAGGTCATCACGACCCAGATGCTGCGCGGCATCTGCAAGGTGCAGCTCGATGACAGCCCCGAGCATTCGCTGACCGAGTTCCGCTGTGAGGACTGCACGGTGGTCAAGGGCGCGTGCCGCAACCGCCAGAACGCCGCCGCGATGGCCGAGGAGCGCCGTCAGCGCGAGGAAAACGGCGAAAATCCGCCGTCCGAGCGCCCGGCAAAGCCGCAGAGAGCGGAGCGTCCGGCGAAGCCCGAGCGTCAGCTGAGAAGCGAGCGGCCCGAGCGTCAGCCGAAGGTCGAGCGGCCGCCGCGTCAGGAGAAGCCGGAACGTCCGGCAAGGGGCGAACGCCAGCCCCGTCCTGAGAAGCCGGAGCGCATCGAAAAGAATGCAAATCCTGCTGAAACCGGCGAAAATGCCGCAGCAGAACCGCGCGAGGGTGCACCTCGCCGCCGCTCGCGCGGCGGCCGCAGACACCGCCGCCCGCAGAACGGCGAAAATGCGCCTGCCCCTCAGAACAGCGCCGAATAAAAAGTTCTCCACAGGCTGTGGAGAAAAACAAGGGATAAGCCGAAACGCAGACTTTTGTCTGCGTTTCTTTTTTACAGACAAAGGCGCTCCCATCTGAGTAGACGGGAGCGCCTTTGCGTTTTGAGATATTTGAAATTGAAAAGAGAGAGATTTCTGCAAGATATGCGCTTACGGCAAGGGGCGCTCTTACAGCAGCTCGCGCTTGATGCGCTCGAGCGCCTCGGGAGCCTGCTGCTCCATCTTCTCCGGGAAGCCGAAGTAGGATACGCAGATGATGTTGTCGCCGCCGACCTTGGGTGCGTCCGGCTTGAGCTGCTTGTTTGCGAAGTCCATGTCGCGCAGGGTCTCGAAGATGCCGTCGAAATCGACCTCGCCCTCGCCCATGGCGGTGTGCTGATGGATGGTGTAGTCTGCGCGGCCGCGCTGGTTGAGCCAGGGCGGATTGACGATGTAGCGGCAGTCCTTGGTCTGGTTCCAGGTGTCGGCCAGAAGTACGTGGGTCAGCTCGTCGCCGGCGTACTTGAGCATATGGCGGACGTCGCCCTTGCCCTGGTCATAGAAGAAGCCGTGGGAAGCGGAGTAAACGTAGCCGAGGTTCTTGGAGCGGAAGGACTTGACGATGTCGCAGGCCTCGTCATTCAGCTCTACGAAGTCATACGGGTGAGACTGGCACTCTACGCGGATGCCCTCGCGCTCGATGATCGGGAGCAGCTCCTCCATGGACTTGAAGAACATGCCGTTGCAGATCTCCTGCTGGTTCGGGTCGCCGGAGAACTCGGTGTTGATGACCGGTACGCCCATGTCAACCGCGATCTCGATCATGCGCTTCCAGTTGGCAACTGCGTGCTGGCGCTGCTCCTCGGTCGGGCCGGACCAGCGGTAAACAACGATGAAGGACGAGATCTCTACGCCGGTCTCCTTGAGAGCCTGCTTATACTCCTGCTGGCACTCCTTGGAGAACAGCGGATGCTTGTAGAACGGGTTGATGCGCGGATGCGGGGACTGCTCGATGTACTTGTAGCCCCAGTCTGCGACCTTGTGTACGTAATCATTGATGGACATCTGCTTGGCCAGAACGTCAACGTCAAATGCGATTTTCATAAATGTTTTCCTCCTTGTCTCTTTGTGCCGTTTCCAGGGCGGCTTCCCTTTCGATGGCTCTATTATACGGCGCTTTATCCGCTCTGCCAATGATACATTTCGCCGTATAACTGCGAAATCCTGCTGTTTTTCCGCGATTGTGCACTTCTGATTATATTTTGCGCAAATGCTGAATGTCTGCGTATTTTATTCATTATTTCGTATAAATTTCTGCTTTTTCTTTTCAGAACACGCTTTAACTCTTGCGCAGCAGGGTAAATTCTGCTATGATGCAGGAAAGGAGCGTGACGCTTTATGCTGATCCCGGAGAAAGGCGTGCATCAAACCTCGGAACGATATTTCTTCACCCCGTCCTCGCTTGCACGCGAGCTTTTTTATTACCCCACGCGCGGCGGTCATTACTTTTGCAGCAGCCTGTATTCTTTCGACCACCGCTCGGAGATCGCCATGCAGGGCGATCACAACCAGAACATCATGCTGTTCTATATCCACAGCGGCGCGATGGAGCTGACGCTCGGCGGCGTCAGAGCGCTCGCCGCCGCCGGACAGGTCGTGCTGTTCGACTGCCGCGAGCCCTACCGCTACGCCGCCTCGGACGGCCTCGAATTCTCGTGGCTGCTGTTCAACGGACTGAACACGCGCGCGTTTTACCGCCGCATCCTTCAGGCGCACGGCGGCCGGCAGGTCTTTATGCCCTCGGGCGTCAGCGAGATCGCGCAGCTGCTCGACAGCATCTTCACCGGCTGCGCCGCAGACGAGCGCCCCGGCGAGGCACAGCTCTCGCAGATGCTCCACCGCATACTCGGCCTGCTGCTGCTCGACGACACCTCTCCGGCTCACGCCGGCAGCGACCGCATCGCAGAGGCCATCCGCTACATGAACCGCCACCTGTTCGAGGAGCTGAGCGTGCAGGAGGTCGCCGCCTCGGTCTCTCTGAGCTCTTCGCACTTTTCGCGCCAATTCAAGGCCAAAACCGGCTATTCTCCCTATGAATACATCATCCTCCGCCGCATCGACAAGGCGAAGTACCTGCTTACCTCGACCCAGCTCTCGGTCAAGGAGATCGCCTATGCCACCGGCTACAACAGCGAGGAAAACTTCATCCACAGCTTCCGCAGCAACGTCGGCATCGCCCCCGGCCTGTTCCGGAAGCACCCGATCTGACAGAAAAAGAGCAAGGCGTATCTTAAGCCTTGCCCTTGTCCAATTATGCGGTATTGCCTTAACGAACTTGAATTTGTTTAACCTCTTAAATTCTTTTTCTTTACAAACATGGAAATTAACTCTGCTACAATTCCTAAGAGCAAATATACCAACGCATATAAAATAAATGCTTTTTCTCCCATACTAAAGAACAGCCATGTCCCAAGCAAAAAGAATAGCGCTGTGATAATTGGTAGTGTCCAAAATATTTTTATGTCCTTGCCGGCGTATGCTCCGGAACAAATTGCATAAATAGGATTCACTGCAAAAAACAGAATGAAGCAAACTGCCATGCCGCCATCACCTTTTATGAATGTAACCGCAAGCCATGGAAACACCAACATAATTACTGCTGTCGCTAATATCCAAGGTATAATTTTTTTCATGTAATCCACCCCTTAAGCAAATACCCGTTTGTCTGACCGTCTTTGTTTTCCTCTATCATACAATATTTCTGTCCCTTGTTTCAATGCCGTGATCCACACTTCCGGCAAAACCGCCGGAGTTTATTTTGTCAGCTCTCGGGGTAACGGGGAGTTTTTCTCCTGCCACTTGTGCAGACCATAAAAATGCGGTATAATGACATTTGTATATGAATTTTAACGAAAACGAGGTCCGGATATGAGACTTAGAACCAGACTGGCCGTCCTGGTGTGCAAGGCATCGGGCGCGGTCCTGCGCAGACTCGGCCGCGGCGGCACCAACCTGCCGGGCAAACTTGCGCTCAAGATCGACAAAAACATTCTCGGCGAGCTGTCGCGCGGCGTCAAGGTCACGGTCGTGACCGGCACGAACGGCAAGACCACCACCTCCCGCATGATCGAGCAGGCGTTTGCTGACGCAGGACTCAAGTATTTCTCCAACAAGTCGGGCGCGAACCTGCTGACCGGCATCATCGCCGTGTTCGCCCAGCATTCCACCCTGTCGGGCAAATGCCCCTACACCCACGCGCTCATCGAGTGCGACGAGGCCGCATTCCGCCGAACGAGCGAATATCTGCCCGTCGAGTGCCTTGTCGTGAACAACATCTTCCGCGACCAGCTCGACCGCTACGGCGAGATCACGCATACCCTGAACGCCATCCGTGAGGGCATTACCCATGTCCCGAACGCGACGCTGTGTCTGAACGCGGACTGCTCGCTGACCGCCTCGCTCGCCGAGGACGGCATCCCGAACCCCATCATCCGCTTCGGCGTCAACGTCCCCATCTATTCGGAGACCGCGCACGAGCTGTCCGATGCGGTCTACTGCATCCACTGCAAGACGCAGTACGAGTATGACTACCGCACCTACGGCCATCTCGGCGGCTTCCGCTGCCCGAAGTGCGGCTACCACCGCGTCGCCCCCGAGGTCGCGGTCACACAGGTCATTTCGACCGGCGCGGACGCCTCGGACATCGTGCTCGATATTTTCGGACACGCTCACGAGGTGCACGTCAACCTGCCGGGCGGCTACAACATCTATAATGCCGCGGCCGCCGCGGCCGCCGCGCATGTGGTCGGCATCGACGAAAAGACCACGGTCAGCGCCCTCGGCCAGTTCGAATGCGGCTTCGGCCGCGCCGAGCAGTTCCGTCTGGGACAGGCGCAGGCGCGCATGATGCTCGTCAAGAACCCGGCCGGCTACAATCAGGTCATCAACCTCATCTCGCACGACGTCGGCAGCTGCAAGCTCGCCTTCCTGCTCAACGACCGCTTCGCGGACGGCACGGACATCAGCTGGATCTGGGACGTCGATTTCGAGGCGCTCGCCGCGCAGCAGGGCCGCTTTACGCGCATCTTCGTCTCGGGCGTGCGCGCGGACGACATGGCGCTCCGCCTCAAGTACGCCGGCTTCCCGGCCGAGCGCATCGAGCTTGTCCGCGACTACGAAAAGCTGCTCGGTGAGATCGGCGCGGACGCGGCGCCGGCCTTCATCATGCCGACCTACACCGCCATGTTCGACCTGCGCGGCGAGATCGGCAAACATACCGACGTCAAGGCGTTCTACGAATAAGGAGGAACGGAAAAAATGGAACTCAATATCTGCCATCTGTACCCGGACATCCTTAATCTGTACGGCGACCGCGGCAACATCATCACCATGAAGCGCCGCCTCGAGGGCCGCGGCATCAAGGTCAATATCGACGAATGCTCGATCGGCCAGCCGCTGAACGCGGACAAATACGACATCTTCTTCATCGGCGGCGGTCAGGATTTCGAGCAGGAGGTGCTGCTGCGCGACCTTTCCTCCGGCAAGGCGCAGGACATCCGCACCGCGGTCGAGGAGGAAAAGACCTTTCTCGCCATCTGCGGCGGCTACCAGATGCTCGGCGAATACTACAAGACCTGGGACGGCGTGCAGCTCGACTTCATCGGCGCCATCGGCGTGCACACCATCGGCGCAAAGGAGCGCATGATCGGCAACTATATGTTCAGGACCACCCCGGAGAGCGGCGACACGGTCGTCGTCGGCTTCGAGAACCACTCCGGCAAGACCTATCTCAGCGAGCAGGTCGCCCCGCTCGGCATGATGCTCTCCGGAAACGGCAACAACGGCGAGGACAAGACCGAGGGTGCGCGCTACAAGAACGTGTTCGGCACGTATTCGCACGGCTCGCTGCTTCCGAAAAACCCGGTCCTGTGCGATTTTATCCTTCAGACCGCGCTCAACCACCGCTATGACGGCGCCGAGCCGCTCGCGCCCCTCGACGACACGCTCGAGCTGAACGCCCACCGCTATATGCAGGAGCGTCTGTCGCACAACGGATAATGACACACAAGTGTAACACACAGGCCTGTTGAAACGTGGTATTATTATTATAATAAGAGGTGATTACTTTTGAAACTGAAACGATTTTTCTCCGCCTTTCTGGCGGCGGCCCTGCTCGCCGGCACTGTCCCGGCAGCGCTCGCGGCCGACATCGACTCGCACTGGTCGAAGCCCTATGTGACCTCGCTCCACGAGCTCGGCATCATCAACCCCTCCGCCTCGACCGGCAACTATACCCCCGAGGCCTCGGTCACGCGCTGGGAATTCATGCGCTACATCAACCGCGCGTTTGACTTCACCGAAAAGGCATCCATCAGCTTTTCCGATGTCAAAAGCTCGGATATGTACTATGAGACCATCCAGATCGCCGTCAAGCACGGCTACATCAACGGCACGGGCAACAACAAGATGGACCCCGAGGGCACGCTGACCCGCGAGCAGGCCGCGACTATCCTCGGCCGCCTGCACAAGTACGCGCCGACCGCGTCCGCGTCCAAGCTCGATGTGTTCACCGACAAGTCCAAGATTTCCTCCTACGCGACGAGCTACGTCGCCGAGGCGGTCTCTCAGGGCTACATCAACGGCTACACTGACGGCACCTTCAAGCCGCAGGGCAACCTCAAGCGCGGCGAGATCGCCAAGATCCTGTACTTCTACCTCGGCTCGTCGCTCAGCGAGTCCGGCAGGCAGTACACTGCCGCAGCCTTCCACGGCGACACGAAGAACGTCACCATCTCGGCGGCCTGCACGCTGTCTGACGCGACCATCGAGGGCAATCTCTACATCACAGAGGGCGTGCTCTCCGGCAACGTCAACCTCAACAACGTCACCGTCAAGGGCGATATCATCGTCGGCGGCGGCAACGTCACGCTCGACGGCGTGACCGCGATGAACCTCATCGTCTCCAACCCGATGGGCATCAAGCCGACCGTGATCGCGACCGGCTCGACCAATATCGGCACCGCCGAGGTGCAGTCCTCCGCCTCGCTCTCTGAGAGCGGTCTTTCCGCAAATGCAGGCGGCTTCTCCGATATCACCGTGACCGGTGAGGGCGCGAGCCTTTCGCTCGATGCTTCGGTCTGGGATCTGGACACCAAGGCCGCTTCCACCATCGTCACCACAGGCAGCACGCTCATCAGCGAGCTGACCGCGGATGCAAAGACCACCGTCACCGGCAACGGCTCGGTGCAGACCGCAAAGCTGAACGCGAGCGGCTGCGAGCTTGTCATGCAGCCGGCTGAGGTACAGCTCGCCAGCGGCGTCACCGCCACCATCGCGGGCAAGTCCGCCGCTTCCTCGACGAGCGTTTCGGTCTCCCCGTCCACCCTGTCCATCGACATCAACAACAAGGACAACATCGCCTTTTCCTACGAATTTCTGTTCAATGCGGACAAGAACGACCTGACCCGCGTCACCGTCGGCGGCAACAACCTGCGTCAGGGCACGGATTACAACATTCTCTCCGGCAAGAACGGCATCCGTGTCTACAAGACCTATCTGTCCACTCTGTCCGTCGGCACCTACACTGCAGAGCTGAAGTTCGAGGACGGCACCAAGGCTGCCATCGGCATCGTCGTCAGCAACTCCTCGCTCAGCGCGGTCAGCCCCTCGCAGGTCACGTTCGACAAGTACGAAAGTTCGGCGAACTACAACGACGTCACCGTAACGCTCAGTCTGCCGGCCGGCACCCTGCTCGATACGGTCAAGCTCGGCAGCTCGGTGCTCGAGCGCGGCAAGGACTACAACTACAACGCAACCTCGGGTACGGTCACCTTCCTGCGCGAGACGCTCGCTAAAAAGAGCAAGGGCAGCTACACCATCACCTTCGTCCCCACGCGCGGCTCCTCGTCGAGCTGCTCGCTGACCGTCACGGATTCCGCGCCGGTCAATGAAGTCGCTCCCTCCTCGGTCGATTTCGACGCGAACACCTCGTCCGGCGGCTATCACGATGTCTCCGTCACCCTCAACCCGGCGAACGGCGCGACCCTCAAGAACATCCGCGCAGGCGGCAAGACGCTCGAGGAGAACTGGCAGTACAAGGTAGACGGCTCGACCGTCACCCTCAGCAAGACCGCTGTCGCCCAGTTCGGCAAGGACGGCGCGACCTACGCCGACTTCACTTTCGTCATGAGCAAGGGCCAGAGCCCGACGCTGCGCGTCAACTACGTCACGACCTACGCGCTGACCGCGAACGTGGTCGACGACCTCGGTCTGCCCATCTCGGGCGCGACCGTCACCTTCACCCCGAATGATGCCGAAAGCGGCACCGCTGCACAGACCCTCGTCACCGACTCGGACGGCAAGGCGACCGTTTACGTCAAGCGCGGCAGCTACACGCTGACGGCGACGCACGAGCGCTTCACCTCGGCCATCACGCAGACCACGAGCGTCTCCTCCGGCCGCACGGTCAAGATGACCGGCGAGATCCTCGAGACGGTTCAGCTCGTCGTCACCAACGAATACGGCGCTCCGCTTTCCGGCGCGGCGGTATCCATCGGCGGCAAGACCATCACCACCGGCGCGGACGGCACCGCTTCCTTCAGCGTCAAGCGCGGCAGCTATGTAGCGCAGGTGGCCTGCACCGGCTACAAGACCCAGGCAGTTCAGCTTTCGGTCACCGGTTCTCTGCGCGAGCGCGTAAAACTCGGTTAAACCCGCATAAAAAAACACCTCCGACAGCCGAAAAAGGCATATCGGAGGTGTTTTTCTGTATGCGGCGCTGCCCTTATTCAGTCTCCCATGGACAGGCCGAGCGCACGCGCCTGCGCGACGATCTCGCAGTCGGGCGGCACGGTCTTCAGCTTGCCCGCCACCTCGGAGAGCGGCACGGCCACGATTTTATCATCGCGCAGCGCGACCATGCAGCCGAACTTCCCCTCACGGATGAGCTCGGCGGCCGCCGCGCCGAAGCGGCTCGAGAGCACGCGGTCTGCCGCACAGGGTGCGCCGCCGCGCTGAAAATGGCCGGGGATGGTCACGCGGATCTCCTGCCCGGTCAGCTCCTTCAGCTCCGCCGCGAGCCGGTAGGACACCGACGGGTACGGCATGGCCTCGCGCGCCGCCTTGAATTCCTTTTTGCTCATGGCCGCCTCCTCGCGGCTGACCGCGCCCTCCGCGACCGCGATGATCGAGAAGCGCTTGCCGTCCTTCGCACGCTTTTCGATGGCCTGCGCAATCTTTTTCGCGGAATACGGGATCTCCGGGATGACGATGACGTCCGCGCCCGAAGCGATGCCCGCGTGCAGCGTCAGCCAGCCGGCCTTGTGGCCCATGATCTCGACGATGAACACGCGCGAGTGGGAAAAAGCGGTCGAATGGATGGAGTCGATGACCTCCGAGGCGATGTTCACCGCCGACTGGAAGCCGAAGGTCAGCTCCGTCCCCCACAGGTCGTTGTCGATGGTCTTGGGCAGCGTGACGACGTTCACGCCGTTCTCGCGCAGCAGGTTCGCAGTCTTGTGCGTACCGTTGCCGCCGAGAATGACCAGACAGTCAAATCCGGCCTTTTTCACCGTTTTCAGCATTTTATCCAGTCTGGTCTGCTCGCTGTCCTCCTCGGGGCGCTGCATCTGCTTGAACGGCTGACGCGAGGTGCCGAGGATGGTGCCGCCGAGCGTCAGAATGTCCGAAAAGTCGTCCGGCTTCATCTCATGGTAGTCTCCCTCGATCAAGCCGCGGTAGCCGTCGCGGATACCGTACAGCGTCACGCCTTTGCCCATTTCGTTATACAGTGTCTTTGCGACACCCCGGAGCGCCGCGTTCAGTCCCTGACAGTCGCCGCCGCTCGTAAGCATTCCGATTTTCATATTCATCATCCTTCCCCCGCCGGTCTCCCCGCGGTTTTCTTCTCTCCATTATAGGATATTATATCGCACGGGAAAAGCGATTTTACATACTTTTTCATTGGGATTTGTGCGCATGAGATTTTTCTGTCGAATTTTGATTTTTTTGCAGGAATTCTGTTGACAAAGCTCCCTGTACGGGTTTATACTGTAGTCACAAAAAAAGATGATGCAGTCGCTTTGACCGCATCTCAAACGATAATAGCAAAACCATCGAAAGATGGCGACGCAAAGCTATAGGGCCTTACCCCTCTGAGAGGGCTGGCAGCCAGTTACCGAAAGGAGATCGCCGGATATGAAGCGGCTTTTTCGTTTTGCATGCACAGTTTTTGCAGCAGCTGTCCTCTCGATGGGTTTCACCGCAGCGGCAGCGAATGACATTGTTGACACGAGCAACACGTCCCACGGTTATGTAACCGTTAACTACACCTCGAGCGCCAAGCTCAAGGTCGGCATCCAGTATAACGGCGGCACGACGGTTTACCGCGACTGCCCGAGCGGCAAGGATGCTTCGTTCTCGCTCGACCAGGGCGATGGCAAGTACACCGTAACCCTGTACCGCAACGTTTCCGGTTCTTCCTACGAGGAAGTTTCCTCCAAGACCATGAACGTTACCGTCAAGGACCGCTTCGCTCCCTACCTCGTCTCCACCTCGGACATTCAGTTCTCCAAGGGCGACGCTGTTTCCGTCAAGGCTGCTGAGCTCTGCAAGAACGCAAAGACCGACGAGGAAAAGGTCATCGCCATCTACAACTACATGGCAGACCGTTACTCCTATGATTACGAGCTGGCAAATGAGATCACCAGCGGCAAGATCACCAAGTACATCCCGGATACCGCCGCTACTCTGAACGGCACCACCGGCATGTGCTACGATTTCTCTTCCCTGTTCGCGGCAATGTGCCGCAGCGAGGGCATCCCGTGCGCACTGACCAAGGGCTACGCCGGTTCCAGCTATCACGCATGGAACAAGGTCAACCTGAACGGCAGCTGGTACCAGATCGACCTGACCTACGCCGTTACCCGCAATGTCAGGAACGCAAAGACCCTGCATGACTGCGTATCTCCGCTGACCTATACGAACACCAGTGATACGCTCGCCGCAGAAGCCGCTTAACGCTTTCTGCTCTTCCGATTTGTATACAGATGACGCCGACTTCACCTTTTTCTTTACTTAATCAGCGGTCATTTTGTATAAATACGCTGCGAATCAAAATCTTATTCAGTTTACAGTATTTACTTGTCGTTTACGGCTAATTGTAGTATACTAAAGGTGTTGATCCGCGGCATTCTGTCCGGCCGTGCAAAAGGACTGTATGTTTTCCGCATACTGCCTTACCGGCAGACAGCGACCAACAAAATCTGTGCATGACTCCCGTGAACGGGTACCGGTACAGACAAAAGCACCACCGGCGAAAGTCGGTCTCGCAAAGCCAGGGGCCTAAACGGAGCTCTTTTCTCCGCACGGCAGCCGGTTGCCAGTGATACCATGTACCTCCTTCGCAGAGCTGTGCGCGCTGTAAAGGGGGTATTTTATTTGGAGGTTGAAACTGCATTGCATTCTGAGATTATCGCAAACCCAAACACACATGATCTGTGCGGCTCGTTGAGGAGCAAGTTGTACAGACAAAGGCACCATCGGTGAAAGCCGGTCTCGCAAAGCCAGGGGCCTAAACGGAAGGTTCCCTTCCGCATGGCAGCCGGTTGCCAGAAATACATCTGCAATTCCTCTCGATCAGCATGCACGCTGACCAAGGAGGCATTCCATATGTTAAAAAAGAATACGCGCAAACGTCTGCTCGCAGGAGCTCTTGCGACTGTCATGATGCTGACCATGTGCCCGAGCTGGGCGCTGGCCGACGATGAGGGCATCGCAACTCTTCCGGCGAACGAAGAAATCGCAGTACCGGTGGATGATTCCACTCCCGCAGCAGACCCCACTAAAACTCCCGCTGATCCCACTCCTTCTGAGCCCGAGGCAAAGCCTGCCGAGGGTCAGGACACCGCACCGGCTCCGTCTGAAGGCGGCGCAAACGGCGGTACGGACAGCACGGAGTCTGGCAATAGCACTAATCCCACCGTTTCCGAAGGTTCGGAAAACAATTCTCAGAATAATGATGTAGTAAGCAATGCTCCGGAAAATGAAATCAGCATGGCATCGCCGGACATCGACCTCGCATCGAATCGGAATACGAAAGCCCACTACTTCGTACTTTTGCCAAACCGTAATAAGCCGACGAGCGGCGAAAACCAGGGCCGAGCAAACTACCTGCCGAGCTTCCAGTCTGACGGCGGTGTAAAGGGCTGTAACGCAATAAACGGCTATGCAGGTTCTCTTACCGAAGTCGGCAAAAAGGCAGCAGACGATGCTTATCACGTACTCGACTCGAAGAACGGCGTATTCAACGCCGATGGCTTTGGCTCCGACTATCTGATAGAGCCGGAAAACCTCGGTTTCTTCACTGCACACAACTGGAACGGCAGCACCTATATCGGTAAGACCAAGCATAATGCTGACCAAATCAAGAACCTTCTCAAGACCGCTGACGGTGATTTCAATGTCAACGAGGCTGAGGTTGTATGGTACGCCATCAAGTGGCAGATTGACGGCTACCACGTTGACGGCTACGTCAAGAACATTGCGGTTGATGTTACCTACCATTCGAACTTTGGTGAAGACCAGATCCACAAAGAGCGCGCTAAGACCGGCGACTACACGGCGCTTACCTACGATAAAACCGGTCTGTCGACCCGTGACGGTTACAAATTCGCTGGCTGGTACACCGATGCAGCTTGCACGAATGCCTATTCCGGTGTTCTGATGAGCAGCATGCACCTGTACGCAAAGTGGACTACCAACAGTACCCCGGTCGAGCCGGAGACCGAGACCCCGGCTAAGTATTTCGTACTTCTGCCGACGCGCAGCGCTCCGGAGAACAACGATGATCAGGGCGAAGAATTCTACCTGCCGAGCAGCAAGTCTAACGGCGGCGTAGACGGCCTGACCTTGGACACCGGCTATATCGGCTCTCTCACCCAGGAAGGCGCGAAAAAAGTTCTTAATCAAGGCGATTCGGTTACCGATGTCGTAAACGGCGTTTCTCCCAAATATCTGAACGTTCCGACCGACCTCGGTTTCTTTACTCCGGGCAACTGGAATGAAGACGGCACCTACAATGATCCCTTGGCCGATACCTCTATTCTGGGCGACAACTTCAACGTAAACGACATCAAGATCGTATGGTACACCATCAAGAATCAGGGCATGAAGGACGACAAGCTGGATATCCATGTTGACGGCTACGTCAAGAACGTTGCAATCAACGTTACCTACCATTCGAACTTCGGTACAGATGCAACCTATAACGACGGCACCAAGACCGGCACCAACTATACGGCGCTCGACTATTCCAAGACCGGTCTCCCGACTCGGGACGGTTATGAGTTCCGCGGCTGGTATACCGACGCAGCTTGCAAGACCCCCTATACGGCTAAGGTTCTGATGACCGGCCTGCACCTGTACGCAAAGTGGGTTCCGAACAATTTCGAGGTGTCCTACTTCTATCAGAATGAGCAGGGTAAAGAAACGCAGTTTGGCGACATCGATACCTACGCCTTCGACACTGACGTAACCGTAAGAACCGCTCATCCTGAAAAGGAAGGCTATACCTTTACCGGCTGGACGAATATCGCGAATATCGTAACTGTTGATGCTGACGGCAAGTTCACCATGCCGGCACAGGACGTTCGTTTCGATGCTCAGTTCAGCATCAACCAGTACCACGTAACCTACAAGGTTGACGGCAAGGATTACGGTAACACTGAAACCTACGTCTTCAATTCCGATGTTGTAATCCGACCCGTTCCGACTAAGGAAGGCTATACCTTCACCGGCTGGAAGATTGGCACTGCGGACGCTGAGAATTTCAAGATGCCCGCACATGATGTTACCATCGAGGGCACCTTCGCTATCAACCGCTACACCGTAACCTACAAGGTTGACACTGAGGTAGTCGGCACTGATGTCTACGACTTCAATTCCGATGTTGTAATTCGCGACGTTCCGACTAAGGAAGGCTACACCTTCTCTGGCTGGAAGATTGGCACTGCGGACGCTCAGAATTTCAAGATGCCCGCACATGATGTTATCATCGAGGGCACCTACGCAAAGAACAGCTCCGGCCACCACCACCGCAAGCCTACCGTTACCATCCCGGACAAGGTTCCGACCGGTCTGAACGGTAACGATCACTATGCGTACATCGTCGGCTACCCGGACAAGACCGTCCGCCCGCAGAACGGCATCACTCGTGCTGAGGTCGCGACCATCTTCTTCCGCCTGCTGACCGACGAGACCCGCAACGCTAACTCCACCAAGTCCAACAGCTACTCTGACGTAGCAGCCGGTGCATGGTACAACCATGCGGTTTCTACGCTGAGCGCTATGGGCATCGTGAAGGGCGACAGCAACGGCAAATTCAATCCGAACGCACCGATCACCCGCGCTGAGTTCGCGGCGATCGCAGCCCGTTTTGACGACAAGGCCAACTCGACGACTGCTGATTTCAGCGACATCGTGTCCCACTGGGCAAAGAACGAGATCAGCGCCGCCTCCAACAACGGCTGGATCAACGGTTATCCCGACGGCACCTTCCGTCCGGATAACAAGATCACCCGTGCCGAGGCAATGACGCTCGTCAACCGCGTCCTCAAGCGTCTCCCCGAGACCGCAGAGGATCTGCACGACGATATGATCAAGTGGAGCGACAACTCTGACGCTTCTCAGTGGTTCTATCTGGCGGTACAGGAGGCTACCAACAGCCACTACTACAAGGCCAAGGAGAACAAGTTCGAGAAGTGGTCCGAGCTGCGCGATACCCGCGACTGGACCGAACTGGAAAAGTAAATTTCCGCTGCATCCCCCGGCGAAAGCCGGGGGATGTTTTTTTTGCTCCTTCCCGCCGGTTTCTTGTACATTTTTACCGAACTTGCACAAAACAGGCGGCTGCACTTGTCTTTCGCGGCGCTGCGGTGTATAATAACATCATTCGGCAGGACTTTTCTGCCCGCAAACAAATAAACAAGCGAACAGACGGTGCCGCTGAACGACCTCGGCCGGGTCAGCGGTTAAAAGGGAAACAGGTGCAATTCCTGTACGATCTCGTCACTGTAAACGGGGAGCATTCCGCTTTTTATGTCACTGATGCTGTGCATCGGGAAGGCGGCGGCGTGCGCAGATCCGCAAGTCAGGAAACCTGCCGCCTCTGTTGGTACGGAAAGCTTTTCCAGGTCACGAGTCATTGACTGTACTGATGCCGCATTCTTCTGCATGATTACAGTCCCTTTCTGCGCACAGGCGCAGGGGGACTGCGTGTTTTCTGTACCCTTTTCAGGGCTTTTCCCCGGTGCGCTTGCCGGAGGAGTCGAAAAAAGGAGGAACTTTTTCATGAAACTCAAGAAACTGGGCGCTCTGCTGCTCTCCGCAAGCCTGATGATGGCGGCTCTGACCGCCTGCGGCAGCAAGCCGGCTGCAAACGACACCGCCGAGGACACCAAGGGCGCGGATAGCGCTGCAACCGATACCGCGGCAGACGACGAAGAAAACTACGAAACGGGTGACGCAAGCTTGGATAATCCGCTCAATCAGGACGAAATCGGCGAAAACGAGCTGCTGGTCGTCAGCTTCGGCACCAGCTACAACGACAGCCGCCGCGAGACCATCGGCGCCATCGAGGCCGCGATGCAGAAGGCGTTCCCGGACTACTCGGTCCGCCGCGGCTTCACCAGCCAGATCATCATCGACCATGTAAACAAGCGTGACGGCGAGAAGATCGACAACGTGACCGAGGCGCTCGACCGCGCGGTTGCAAACGGCGTCAAGAACCTCGTTGTTCAGCCGACGCATCTGATGAACGGCCTGGAGTACACCGACCTCAAGAACGAGCTGGCCGGCTACTCCGACTCTTTCGAGAAGATCGCGCTCGGCGAGCCGCTCCTGACCTCGGACGACGACTTCCAGAAGGTCATGAACGCGATCGTTGACGCTACCAAGGAGTACGACGACGGCGAGACCGCCATCTGCTTCATGGGCCACGGCACCGAGGCAGACTCCAACTCCGTCTACACTAAGATGCAGGAGACCCTGACCGCGGCAGGCCACACCAACTACTTCGTCGGCACGGTTGAGGCGACTCCGTCCCTCGACGATGTGATCGCGGCTGTCAAGGAAAGCGGCTTCAAGAAGGTCGTGCTGCGTCCGCTGATGATCGTTGCCGGCGACCACGCGAACAACGACATGGCAGGCGATGAGGACGGCTCCTGGAAGACCGAGTTCGAGAAGGCCGGCTTCGAGGTAACGACTGTTGTAGAGGGTCTGGGCGGTCTGACCGACATTCAGAACCTGTTCGTTGCGCACGCGCAGGCGGCTGTTGACTCGCTCAAGTAATCTTTCCATACCAGATACAGGTCCGGACTGCGAAAGCGGGCCGGACCTTCTTTTATCCGTCAAACACAAGGAGAAAACAATCTATGAACAGCAAAAAAACACTTCTGGCCGCTCTTCTGGCGGCGCTCATGCTCACCTCCGGCTGCGGCAGCTCCGCCTCTCAGCAGCAGACCGACACCGCCGCGCAGACCGGCGAGACCGGCACCTCGAATGTTGCTTCTGCGTCCGACATGGCCGAGGTCGAGGAGGTCGTCGAGGAGGGCATGACCCCCATTTCCGGCGACAAGGTCAAGGACGGCACCTATAACGTTACCGTCAAGTCCAGCTCCAAAATGTTCGACATCACTGCGTGCGAGCTGACTGTCGAGAGCGGCAAAATGACCGCGACCATGCACATGGGCGGCAAGGGCTATCTCTATGTCTACATGGGCACCGGCGAGCAGGCTGCCGCGGCTGACGAGGCGGATTACATCCCGTTCACCGAGCAGGCCGACGGCACCCACAGCTTCACCGTCCCGGTCGACGCGCTCGATGAGGGCATCGACTGCGCCGCATTCAGCAAGAAGAAGGAAAAGTGGTACGACCGCACCATCCTGTTCCGCGCGGATTCTCTGCCGATGGATGCCTTTGCCGACGGCGTTGTCACGACGCCCGACAGCCTGTCTCTCGCGGACGGCTCCTACACTGCTGACGTCGCGCTTGCAGGCGGCTCCGGCCGCGCCTCCGTCCAGTCTCCGGCCGAGCTCACCGTCAAGGACGGCAAGGTAACGGCGAAGATCGTCTGGAGCAGCAAAAACTACGATTACATGAAGGTCGGCGACACGAAATACGACACCGTCATCGAGGACGAGCACTCCACCTTCGAGATCCCGGTCTCCTGCTTTGACTGGGCGATGGCGGTCAAGGCCGACACCACCGCGATGAGCGAAGCGCACGAGATCGACTACACGCTGACCTTTGACTCGGCCTCTGTCGCGCCGCTGAGCAAATGAAAAGAGCCGCAGCATATCTCGCTGCCGCCGCGTGCCTGACCGGCCTGCTGAGCGGCTGCGGCGGCGGCGCGGCCGTCTCCGGAGAAAACGATGACCCGCTCTCTGGTCTGACCCCCGCCGGCTCGATGGAGCTCTCCTTCGCCGAGCAGTTCACGGTCGATACCTTCGAGGGCGGTCTGTCGCTCATCACGATCGGCGGCGAGGACCGCTATCTCGTTGTGCCCGAGGGACAGCAGGCGCCGCAGACCGGCGCGGACATTACCGTGCTTCAGCAGCCGCTCGACAGCATCTATCTCGTTGCCACGAGCGCAATGGATTTCTTCGTTTCGCTCGACGCGCTCGATACCATCTCGCTCTCCGGCACCCGCGCCGACGGCTGGTATCTCGATGCGGCGCGCGAGGCCATGACAGACGGCGATATCGAATACGCCGGCAAATACAGCGCCCCGGACTATGAAGCCATCTGCGACGCGGACTGCGACCTCGCGCTCGAGTCCACGATGATCTACCACACGCCCAAGGTCAAGGAGCAGCTCGAACGGCTCGGCATCCCTGTGCTCGTCGAGCGCTCGAGCTACGAAAGCAATCCCCTCGGCCGTATGGAATGGATCAAGCTGTACGGCGTGCTCACAGGAAAGGAGGAGCAGGCGGAGGCGCTCTATGACGAGCAGCTCGACGCCCTCGCTCCCATCCTTGACCGGCCGTCCACCGGCAAGACCGCCGCATTCTTCTATATCACGGCGAACGGCGCAGCAAATGTGCGCAAATCCACCGATTATGTCGCAAAAATGCTCGAGCTTGCCGGAGGAAAGTATATCTTCGACGACCTCACCGACGACGACGCCCGCTCGACCATGAATATGCAGATGGAGAGCTTTTACGCCGGCGCGAAGGACGCTGATGTGCTCATCTACAACTCGACCATCGACGGCGAGCTGCAAACGCTCGACGAGCTGCTCGCCAAAAGTCCGCTGCTCGCGGATTTCAAGGCCGTGAAAAACGGAAACGTCTGGTGCACCGAGCAGAGCCTGTTCCAGTCCGCGATGGGGCTCGGCGGCATGATACAGGACTTTCACGCCGTTTTCACCGGCGAAAACACCGACGATCTGCACTATCTGCATCAGCTGACCTGAAAAGGAGGGGAAAACCATGCAGCCTGACCACCGCGCGCGCTATACCTTCGGCTTTGCCCTGCTCGCGGCGCTGCTCGCGGCGCTTATTCTCTGGAACCTCAACACAGGCAGTCTGCATCTGTCCCCGGCCGAGGTCATGGACATCCTGCTCACGCGCACGGGCGAAAACGCCGCCATCGTATGGGAAATGCGTCTGCCGCGGCTGATCGCCGCCATGCTGCTCGGCGGCGCGCTGTCGATTTCGGGCTTTCTGCTCCAGACCTTTTTCGCTAACCCCATCGCAGGCCCGTTCGTGCTCGGCATCTCCTCGGGCGCGAAGCTGACCGTTTCGCTCGCGATGATCGGTCTGCTCTCGCGCGGCCGCGTGATTGGCTCGACCGGCATGATCCTCGCCGCCTTCTGCGGCGCGATGCTGTCGATGGGCTTCGTCCTCGCGCTCGCGCAGCGCGTGCGCCAGATGTCCCTTCTCATCATCGCCGGTGTGATGGTCGGCTACATCTGCTCGGCGGTCACGGATTTCGTCGTGACCTTCGCCGAGGACAGCAACATCGTCAACCTGCACAACTGGTCACAGGGCAGCTTTTCCGGCATTTCATGGGACAATATCTGCGTGATGGCGCCGGTCGTGCTGATCTCGCTCGCGCTCGCCGTGCTGCTGTCCAAGCCGATGAGCGCCTATCAGCTCGGCGAGGGCTGCGCGCGCAGCATGGGCGTCAATATCCGCGCCTTCCGCGCCGCGCTCATTCTGCTCTCGAGCGTGCTCTCCGCCTGCGTGGCTGCGTTCGCCGGGCCGATCTCGTTCGTCGGCATTGCGGTCCCGCAGCTGATGAAGGGGCTGTTCGGCACGGCAAAGCCGCTCGTGCAGGTACCGGCGTGCTTTGCCGGCGGCGCGGTATTCTGTCTGTTCTGCGATCTGGCCGCGCGCACGGTCTTTGCCCCCACCGAGCTCAGCATCAGCTCGGTCACGGCCATCCTCGGTGCGCCCATCGTAATCTTCATCATGGTGCGCCGCCGCACACGCACGCTGTAAAGGGGGAAAACGCAATGGCAGACCAGCTTCTCCGCGCGGAGAACATGACCGTCGGCTACGGCGGCATGCCGCTCATCCGCGACATCGCGCTGAGCGTGTCGGGCGGCGAAATTTTGACCCTTGTCGGGCCGAACGGCTCGGGCAAGTCCACTATCCTCAAAAGCCTGATCCGCGAGCTTGCCCTGCTCGGCGGCACGGTCTATCTGGACGGCCGCGACAGCAGCCGTCTGTCCGCCGCAGAGACCGCGCGCACGCTCGCCGTCATGATGACCGGCCGCATCGCGCCCGAGCGCATGACCTGCTGGGATGTGGCGGCGGCAGGCCGCTATCCCTATACCGGGCGGCTCGGCATTCTCGGCGCGGAGGACCGCGAAAAGGTGTGCGAGGCGCTCGCGCTCGTCCATGCAGAGGAGCTTGCGGACCGCGATTTCACCTGCATCAGCGACGGACAGCGGCAGCGCGTGCTGCTCGCGCGCGCCATCTGCCAGCAGCCGCGCGTGCTCATCCTCGACGAGCCGACCTCGTTTCTCGACATCCGCTACAAGCTCGAGCTGCTGACCATTTTGAAAGATCTGGTGCGCGAGCGCAGTGTCGCCGTCGTGCTGTCGCTGCACGAGCTCGACCTCGCGCAGAAGATCTCCGACCGCGTCATCTGCGTGGCGAACGGCGAAATCGCCCGGGTCGGCACGCCCGAGGAGGTCTTTACCGACGGCAGCGTGCAGCGCCTGTACGGCCTGACCGCCGGCAGCTATGACGAGCGCTTCGGCAGTCTGGAGCTTGAGCCGGTGCGCGGCGCGCCGCAGGCTCTTGTGATCGGCGGCGGCGGCAGCGGCATTGCGCTCTACCGCGCGCTTCAGCGGCACGGCATCCCCTTCGCCGCAGGCGTGCTGCACGAGAACGACATGGATTTCCCGGTCGCGCGCGCCCTCGCGTGCGAGATCGTCTCCGAACAGCCGTATCAGCCCATCGGGAACGCGGCGCGGAGCCGTGCGCGAGCGCTCATGCACGCCTGCCGCTGCGTTTACGCGCCGCTCCGTACCTTCGGCCCGATGAATGAGGGCAACCGCCTGCTCATCGCAGAGGCCGCCGAAAACGGCTGGCTGGTCTCTGCAATTTCACCAAAAAAGCCGGACGCGACTTGAAACAGACGGCCCCCTTGTGTTAGAATGGATGTTATGCAAAGGCAGACACCATCAAGGAATGCAGTTTTATGTCAAAAAGCGTAAGAAATTCAAGAAAACAGCATAGAAATCACGGACATCGTGCGTCCCTGCGCCGCACGGCCGAACCCGCGCATATCAAGCCGCGTCCCGGCCCGACTGCGCGCAAGCGCAAGCGCCGCCAGAGCAGAGCACGCCGCCGTCAGCTGCTCGTGCTGCTCATCGCGGCCGTTCTCATCGCGCTCATCGCGGCGCTCGTGCATCAGCCGTCCACCTCGGGCAGTACGTCCGGGACGGGCGCTGCCTCCGACGACCGCCCGCTCGAGACCAACATCACCCACGGCCTGATCTCGGACGCCGTCGTGGCCTACCGCGACGTGGTGGCGGACTACGCCGAGCAGAACGGTATTTCGGAGTATACCGACGTCCTGCTCGCCATCATGCAGGTCGAGTCGGGCGGCGAGCTCGACGACCTCATGCAGTCCTCCGGCTCGCTCGAGCTGCCCTCGGATTCGCTCCAGCAGGAGGCCTCCATCCGGCAGGGATGCAGCTACTTTGCGCACCTGCTGCACCGCGCGGAGAGCGAGGGCTGCGACCTCGACACCGTCATCCAGGCCTACAACTACGGCAGCGGCTTTATTGATTATGTCGCCGAACACGGCGGGAAATATACGCTCGAGCTGTCCGAAAAGTTCGCACAGCAGCAGTCGGGCGGTGCGACCGTCCCCTATGACAACCCGGTCGCCGTCAAGCGCAACGACGGCTGGCGCTATGCCTACGGCAATATGTTCTACGCAAAGCTGGTCAATCAGCATCTCGTAAGATAAAAAGAGAGTGCAAATCCTGTCGAAAAACTTCGTTTTTCCGACAAGATGTGTTCTGACTGCGCAGAACACGAGTCGTCCGAAAGTTCCCATACGGAAACTTTCTCCCTCTAAGAGTAAAAAAACCGAGGCACATGTCCTCGGTTTTTTTGCGTTTGCTTCGCAAACGCTTTTTAACGCGCGCTGTCGCGCGGCTACTGTTTTTTCGGGAACATCCGGCGCCGGACGATAAGATAGCATATCATATGTGCGATAACGGTCAGGACCCACGAGATCGGGTAGGAAACGTACAGCGTGAACAGCGTGTGATACATACGGAACACCGTGAATATCCAGATGACGCGGAACACGCACGCGCCGACCATGGACACGAGCATCGGCATGATCGAATAGCCAAGGCCGCGCACCACGCCCGAGCCGACATCCATCATGCCGCACAGGAAATACGTCACGCTGACCACGCTGAAGCGCTGAATGCCGTAGGCGATGACCTCCGGGTCCTGCGAATAGATGTGCAGCAGCGGATCGCCCAGACGGTATGCGCCCTGTCCGAGCACGACGCCGATGAGGATGACGAGGATCATGCAGCGCACGAGGATGCCGTCCACGCGGCGGTACTGCTTCGCGCCGAGGTTCTGGCTTGTGAAGCTGAGCGTGGTCTGGTAGAGCGAGTTCATCGAGATGTACACAAAGCCCTCCACGTTCGCCGCCGCCGTGTTGCCTGCGACCGCAACTGCACCGAAGCTGTTGATGGACGACTGAATGAGCACGTTCGAGATGTTGAAGATAACGCTCTGCATACCGGCGGGCAGGCCGATCTTCATGATCTGCGCAAAGCGTTCCGGGTAGAACCGCAGGCGGCGTATATCCAGATGACACATGCCGTCTGAGCCGGTCAGACACAGCACGGTCAGCGTCGCGGAGACGCACTGGCTGAGCACGGTCGCGAGCGCCACGCCTGCCACGCCCATGCCGAGCACGCACACGAACAGCAGGTCGCCCAGCACATTCATCACGCCTGCCGCCATCAGAAAGTACAGCGGCCGCCGCGTATCGCCCACCGCACGCAGCACCGCCGCGCCGAAGTTGTAGATCATGGTCGCAGGCATGCCGATAAAGTACACGCGCATGTACAGCACCGCGCCCTCGATGACCTCGTCCGGGGTTTTCATCAGCGTCAGCATGGGCCGCGCGAGCACGATGCCGAGCACGACTAGGATAACACCGCCGACCAGACCGGTGAGCAGCGAGGTCTGCACGGTCTGCTGCACGCCGTCGTAGTTTTTCTCGCCGCAGTAGCGCGCCACGAGCACGTTCGCGCCCACCGAAATGCCGATAAAGGCATTGATGAGCAGGTTGAACAGCGAGGTCGTCGAGCCGACCGACGCCATCGCATTCGCGCCGGCGAACTGGCCGACAACGACAATATCCGTCGCATTGAACAGCAGCTGGAGTACGCCCGACAGCAGCAGCGGCAGCGTGAAGATCAGTATGCTGCGCAGCAGCGGACCGCGCGTCATATCCATTTCATAAGATTTTCTCATAGCTTCCTCTTTTTTCATAAAATCCGGTTCACAGACGGGTTTTCTGCCTGTTATTGCCTGCCGGATGGCAGAGCAGCGCATACCCTGTTTCTATTGTAGTCCTTCGCCGCATATGCTGTCAACTGCTCTTGCAATCCGAGCGGAATAGTGGTATATTATTGGTTAGATAGAGCTAACCAAAGGAGTGTATCATATATGTATCAGACGACTGTCGGCGTAGACGGCATGATGTGCGGCATGTGCGAGGCGCATGTCAACGACGCGGTCCGCAAGGCTTTTCCGGTGAAGAAGGTCACCTCCTCCCATGGCAGGGGTCAGACCGTCATCCTCTCCGAGCAGGCGCTCGACGAACAGGCGGTGCGCAGCGCCATCAACGCGACCGGCTACACCGTAACCTCGTTCCGGTGCGTTCCGCACGAGAAAAAGGGTCTGTTTTCCTTCCTTCGCCGCTAAGATCATGCCCGGCCGCGCTCTTGCCTGCACTTCGTCTTTTTCGGTGTTTTTCGTCTTTTCTCTTGACAACGGACACGAAAAAGACTAAAATAATTTCAGTTAGGCCGTGCAAACTCTCCGCCTGTACGGCCTGTTTTTCCGGGTATTGGTTAGTTTTAACTAACCCGGTTAGCAAAATGCAACCTGTTTTTGTGAATTCTGGGCATATGCCCCTGTCTGGAGGTCCTACCCTTGCTGGAAACGCTGCTGGACTCCGCCGCCGGAGGTTCTCTGTCCGGCCGGCTGCGCCGCATCCCCGTGCGCGAAGGCGTGCGCGCATGGGACTTTGACTGCGCGCTGAGTCTCCCCTCGTCGCTGCCCGCGGCAAAAGAAAACCGATATCAGATCCTGTTCTGCCGCAGCGGCGCGCTGCGGCTGGAGCTCGCGGTCGGCAAGCAGCTTTTCCTGCATGAACGCGAGGTGCTCCTGCTCGCCCCCGGCACGGCGCTCGTACGCGCCTCCGTTCCTGACGGGCGGCTCGCCGGTGCACTTGTCATCGTTGAGGTATCCGAACGCGACCGCCTGCCGTACACCCTCGGCTCACTGCTCGGCGGCCTGTCGCTCGACACCGCACGGCTCGAGGAGCGCCTGCACGCACGGAGCGGCTGTGCGGTCCTGCGCGGCACGCCCTGGACCGAGACGGTCTTCTCCGCGCTCCAACCGCTTCAGGCCGAGGAACGCGGCCGCTACTGCGCGTTCAAGACCGCCGAGCTGCTCTACCTGCTCAGCACGGACAGTCCGCTGCTGCCTCTGCCGCCCGAGGCGCCCGGCCGCGAACGCTATCAGGTCGAGCTCATGCGTCAGGTGCGCGACCATATGCTCGCGCATCTCGCCGACCCCCTCACCATCAGCCAGCTCGCCGCACGCTTCCACATCTCCCCCACCGCGCTCAAGGACTGCTTCCGGCAAGCCTACGGCCGTCCGCTGCATCAGTATCTGCTCGAGCACCGCGTGCGCCGCGCCGCCGAGCTGCTGAGCGAATCCGGGCTTTCCATCGTCGAAATCGCCTCCGCCGTCGGCTACAACAGCGCGAGCCAGTTCGGCGTCGCCTTCAAGCGGCGCTACCAGCTCACGCCCTCGCAGTTCCGCCGCATGGCGCATTCGCAGAAGGAGTTGCGTCAGGATGCGTAACAAGTTAGCCTGAAACAACCGCATTTTCTGCATAAAACCGAGATTTTAAGCAACATTTGTCTGTTTTAGATATTTTTACGTCCGTTTCCAGTAGACATCGTTTTTATTTTGTGATAATCTTTAAAACAAACAAAAACCATGTAAACATACAGAGCTGCGGCGCTTTACCCCGTTGCCTCTGCTTAATTTCATTCAGGAGGAATTGCATCATGAAAACTCTTTACAAGAATATCGCACTGTTTGTCGGCGGCTCCCTGTTTGGCTCGGCGGGCGTCAAGCTGCTCGGCAGCAAGGACGCAAAGAACGCTTACACCCACGCAGCCGCAGCTGTCCTGCGCATGAAGGACTGCGTTATGAACACCGTTGACACCGTCCGCGAGAACGCAGACGACATCCTGCACGCTGCAAAGGACATCAACGAGCAGCGCGCTGCCGAGGCAGAGGCTGCCGCAGCGGAGATCGAGGACTGCGCAGAGGAGATCGCAGACGAGATGGCTGCTGACGCTGCACCGGCCGAGGCATAATCTGCACCAAAGTAATCAAAAAGGGGGACGAAATGTCCCTCTTTTTCCATCTTTCCCTGGTTAAATGGAGGTAACTCATCATGAAAGCATTCATTCAGCACGAGAGCCGCGGTCGGCTGCGTGTCCGGATGCACCAGTACCGCATGTCGCTCGAGCAGGCCGACCTGCTCGAAGCCTACCTGCTCGATCAGCCGGGCGTCAAGTCCGCCGCCGTCCACGAGCGCACCTGCTGCGCGACTGTGTGCTACACCGGCTCCCGTGCGGAGCTGCTGCACGCCATCGGCCGCTTTGACTACCGCTCCCCGGCCGTTACCGCGCTCGCGCCGCAGCACAGCGGCCGCGCGCTCAACCGCGAATATCAGGAAAAGCTCGTGACCATGGTCGCCGTCAAGGCTGCCTGCACGCTGTTCCTGCCCACGCCGCTCCAGATCGTCCGCACGGTCTGCATGGCGGCTCCGTTCCTGTGCCGCGGCCTGCGCCGCCTGCTGCGCGGTCAGCTGCGCGTCGAGGTGCTCGACGCCCTGTCCATCGGCGTATCCATGGCGCGCCGCGACTTCGGCACCGCCGGTTCGGTCATGTTCCTGCTCCAGCTCGGTGAACTGCTCGAGGAATGGACGCACAAGAAGTCGGTCGACGACCTCGCGCGCACCATGTCGCTCGGCGTGAGCCGCGTATGGCTCCAGAAGGACGGCACCGAAGTCTCGGTCCCGCTGTCGCAGATCGCCTCCGGCGACCGCATCGTTGTCCGAACGGGCAGCGTGATCCCGTTCGACGGCGAGATCGTTTCCGGCGAGGTCGCTGTCAATCAGGCTTCGCTCACCGGCGAGTCGGTTCCGGTCATCAAGCGCCCCGGCGCGAAGGTCTTTGCCGGCACGGTCATCGAAGAGGGCGACTGCGTGATCGAGGTCACGCAGCAGGCCGGTGAAAGCCGCTACGACAAGATCGTTTCCATGATCGAGCAGTCCGAGCAGCTCAAGAGCGCCGCGGAGAGCCGCGCGTCCCATCTGGCGGACAAGCTGGTCCCCTACACGCTCGCCGGCAGCGTGCTGAGCTACGCGCTCACGCGCAACGTCACCCGCGCGCTGTCCGTGCTCATGGTCGACTTCTCCTGCGCGCTCAAGCTCGCCATGCCGCTCGCGGTGCTGTCCGCGATGCGCGAGGCGAGCACCTATCATGTCACCGTCAAGGGCGGCAAGTTCCTCGAGGCGCTGTCCGAGGCGGACACCATCGTCTTTGACAAGACCGGCACGCTGACCCACGCCTGCCCGGTCGTTGCGGACGTCATCCCGTTCGGCGGCCGCGAGGCGAACGAAATGCTGCGCGTCGCTGCCTGCCTCGAGGAGCACTTCCCGCACTCTATGGCGAACGCCGTCGTCCGCGCCGCGAAGGACCGCAGTCTGGCGCACGAGGAAATGCACTCCGAGGTGCAGTACATCGTCGCGCACGGCATTTCGAGCACGGTGAACGGCGAAAAGGTCGTCATCGGCTCGGCGCATTTCGTCTTTGAGGACGAGTCCTGCACCATCCCCGAGGGCGAAAAGGAGCGCTTTGACGCCCTCGACCCGGCATATTCTCACCTGTACCTCGCCGTCGGCGGCGAGCTCGCGGCCGTTATCTGCATCTCCGATCCGCTGCGCGAGGAGGCCTGCGCGGTCATGAGATCGCTGCGCGCCCTCGGCATCAAGCGCACGGTCATGCTCACCGGCGACAGCGAACGCACCGCAAAGGCGATTGCTGAGCAGGTCGGTGTGGACGATTACCGCGCGGAGGTCCTGCCGGAGGACAAGGCCAGCTTCGTCGAGGCCGAGCGCAGAGCCGGCCGCACGGTCATCATGATCGGCGACGGCATCAACGACTCTCCTGCGCTGTCGGCAGCGAACGTCGGCATCGCCATCAGCGACGGCGCTGCCATCGCGCGCGAGATCGCGGACGTCACCATCGCGGCGGAAAGCCTGTTCGAGCTGGTCGCGCTGCGCCGCATCGCACAGCACCTCATGCGCCGCATCCACGCAAACTACCGCTTCGTGATCGGCTTCAACGGCTCGCTCATCGGTCTGGGCGTTGCGGGCATCCTCATGCCGGCGACCTCTGCGATGCTGCACAATCTTTCCACCGTTGCCATCAGCCTGCGCAGCATGACCAACCTCATGCCTGCCGGCGATGCGGAAAAGCCGGTAAAATAAGCTGCCGCAAAACCGCAAAACGCTGCACAGAATGTTATCTGTGCAGCGTTTTTTTCAGTCTGTTAAGAAATCTGTTTTCGTGGAAAAACAGCAGCCGCGCGGCAGCGCGCGTTAAAAAGCGTTTGCATGGCAAACGCGAAAAAACCGGGGACATGTGCCTCGGTTTTTTCACTTTAAGAGGGAGAAAGTTTCCGCATGGGAACTTTCGGACGACTCGTGTTCTGCGCAGTCAGAACACAGATTGTCGGCGAAACGTCAGTTTCGCGACAGTCTTGCAGACCAAAACCGCACCCTTTCGGGTGCGGTCTGGTAAAGAAGAGAGAGAGTTTTTCGGATTTAAGGTTAAATTTCACAGAGAAAAGGTGATGTCAAATCAAGAATGATAGGATATGTGCCTCAAGCTCTTCCGTTGAGCTTTTCGAGATACGGCACAATATCTGCGATCTTTTCGACCACATGATCGGGCTGCCATACGCTGTCCACGCCCTCGTCCTTCTGCGAGGAGAGGAAGGAGCGGATCTGAATGGCGGCGCCGAAGTGCATGCGCTTCGCGCCGATGACATCGCGGGAGAGCGTGTCTCCGACATAGGCGCATTCCTCAGCCTTCGCCTTCATCTCGCGCAGCGCGATCTGGAAAATGCCCGGATGCGGCTTGCGGTAGCCGGTGACGCTCGAAAGCGTGACGTCCTCAAAGTAGTCGCGGATGCCGTAGGCCTCCAGCACATCGAATACCGAATACAGCGAAGCGGTGTTCGAGATGACGCCCAGGCGGTATCCCTTGTTCTTCAGTTCCTCGAGCGCCTCCTTGACGCCCGGGCGCAGCTCGCGATGGTAATAGGTGACCTCCCACAGGCCAGCCATATCCTCTGCGTAGCGTGCGACTTTTTCCTTGTCCAGATCGAACTCGGAAAGGTAATATTGCGGCCAGATCTCCTCAGGCTTGAGCTCGAGCGCGTTGCCCTCGCTCCACTGTTTATACCTGCGGATACCGTTGTTGATCTTGTTCCAGAAACAGATCTCGTTGCTGCCGGTGACCATGTCGTGCTCCTGCAGGAAGGTCAGCAGCTTGCGTGTTACGTCCTGAATGGTCTGGTCATTGTACCAGATATCCTCGAGAGTGCCTCCCATATCAAATAATACGGTATTAATCAAAGCAGCTCCTCCTTATTTGTGTAATTGCAGAGATGCCCATACAACATTATGGTCGCTCAGCTCGGGCTCGGCGAAACGTGCCAGCGCGCCGCCCTCTTTCGCGAAATCGATGTCCGCCGTAACGGTCGAGATCACACGGCTGTCCTTTGCGGTAAAGCCGCGCGGAATGATCCAGTCCAGACGCATCGCGAGGAAATTTCCCTCGCCGACCGGCTTGCGGCGCGTCAGGCGGCCGTCGCCGGATGCCGTCCTCCATGCGTAGCCTGCGTCGCCGCAGGCCGTCAGGAGCGGCTCAGAAGAATCGATTTTTACAATATTGTCGGCAAGCTCTGCCGGATGATCCGCCAGATGACGGATATAGTCTTTGTCTCGTCCGTCGAATGTGTTGGTATTCAGGTCGCCGCCCAGAATGACCGGCAGACCGGCAAACACCCGCTGCACCTCGTCCAGCACCGCCTGCATCTGCACTCTGCGTCCCTCGCCGTCCGTCCGGTTCTCCAGATGGATGGACGCGACGCCGACCTCTCTGCCGTGCACATCGAGCTTCGCAAGGATGGCGCAGCGGCCGCCGATGCGTTTCTGGCGGTCATTGTACCAGTTGTACTGCTCGGGCAAGCGGAGCACCTCCGCCCACTTGATGGGCCAGCGCGAGAACACGGCGTTTCCATGGAAGCCGAGCGCGGCATCCTTGAGTTCGATGAACTCCAGCCCGAACACATAGCTCAGACCAAGCGCCTTCGCGACTTCCTCTGCGGTATTCTTTTCGCCGGACCGTGCAGCGCCGAAATCAAGCTCGTTGGCGAGAATGAGATCAAAGGGCTGAAGCGACGGATTATCTTTCAGAAACTCGATCGCCTCGTCGATATGCACGCCGCGCTCCATGTTGAACACCATCGCGTGCACCTCTGCACACGCGGGCGGTTCCGAAGCCCAGGTATCGACGATGTCGGCCTCGGAGAACTGCGCGATGTCGCGCATGACGCTCTCCTGCGTTTCCTGCTCCAGACGAGCCGCAAAACGGGCCGTCTGTTCTTTTTCCAGTTTAATCATTGAATTCCCCCCGCACCATCAGCGGCGCAGGCCATCTTTGCTGCGCAGCTTGAAGTAGATCGTCCATGCTGCGAGATTGCCGATGAGAATCGGCAGCAGCGTATAAAGAAGGGTGACATAGACCATCATGCCGCGGAGATCCGCCTCGAGCTGCGTCGATGCAACCAGACACATGATCGTGATGACCGGCAGGCCTGCGAAGCTGTACGGCACGATGCGCTTATCGGGCAGCAGGAACAGCACGCAGCAGACTGCGGTGCCGATGACTGCGATGATCAGGCAGTGCAGCACGGTCTCCGGCATTCCGCCGCCAAGCGGAAGCAGGCTGTGAAGCGGCTCGGTCAGAAGCGCATATGCGCCGCCGAACACGAGACAGAACAGCAGGTCAACAAAGAAAATCGTCACTGCCATCGGGCTTTTGCGTTTTCCTTCCTTCGTCAGAAACAGCGACATAACAGGTATTCTCCCCTCTTATCTCGTTGCGGCGGGGTTTTCAAGCCCCGCCGCGTCAGAGATCAAAACATGCGATGAAAAATTTCAGATGCGTTTATCAGCCCAGAAGAGTCCAGAAATCGCGGACAGGGTTGATGTTTTCGTAAATATCGGTAACGTTAAAGTCGGATACGTGCAGCTCGGAGTACGGGGTGGAACCCTCTGCCGGCTCGATGTCGTCGCGTACCGGCCAGCCGCCGAGCGTGTTGAAGTACTTGTAGCCGGACACGTCGCCGTCAACGCCGCCCATCATGAAGCGGATGAACAGCTTGGCTGCGTTCGGATGCTCGCACTCGCCTACTACATACAGGGTGTTGATTGCCGGGATACCGGTGGTCGGCTCGAGGTTTACCGGAGCCAGGCACCAGCCGTTGTCCTCGTTCTTGCGGAGCTTGGAGGATGCGCAGAAGCCTACCGGCGGGTTGGTCTGACCCTTGGTGCCGACGGACTCAGCGATTTCGTCAGAAGAAGAAGTGAAGATCGGCTCGTTGTCGTGCAGACGCTTCAGGAACTCATAGCCTGCGTTCTCGCAGCCCTCAGACAGCTCGAGATCCTTGCCGTACAGCTCCTTGTAGGAGGCTGCCAGCTGATCCGGAACATCGCCTACGCAGAAGCCGGTGATCCAGGAGCCCCATGCCAGGTTGTCCAGCGGGTTCTGCATCAGAACGCGGCCCTTCCAATCGGGCTCGGTCAGCTGCCAGATGTTGGTGATCGGGGAGCCGTCCGGATTTGCTTCCGCATTGTAGAACAGCTGAGTCAGCTCGATGTAGAGCGGAGTCTGGGTCGAGGTGAACTTCTCATCGATATGGGACAGGATGTCAGCCGGCTTGTAGTTGTAAAACTTGCGGGCGGTGACATACTCGTTGTAGAGCGTACCGTCCTGATCCTTGATATGGACAACGTCGGCAACGTGCTGGCCTGCGTCGTACTCACGGGTGACCTTCTCGAGCAGCTCGTTGGTGGAGATGTCGAACGGCTCAACCTCGACGTCGGGGTACTTCTCAGCGAAGGCCTTGGCTACCTTGGTGATACGGGAAGAGATCGAGTAAACCGTTACCTTGCCCTCCTCCTTTGCCTTCTCGTACAGCTCTTCGTCGGTCTCGTCGGTGTTGAAGATGCCGGAGGACTGCTCCCAGTCGGTCAGCTCCAGGGTGCCTGCTGCTGCCGCTGCGTTCGGGTCCTGCGGGCCCTCAGCTACATCGCCGTCCTTCTGAGAACCGCCGCCTCCGCATGCTGCCATCGAAAGCATCATCGTTGCAGCCAGGATACCTGCCAGTGTGCGTTTGTGCTTTAACATAGTGTTTTCCTCCTCTTTATTCCTTCTTTACTCTTTTGGGGGCGGATCAGAGTTTTCCGCCCCCTTTATCCGATAAGCGGCTCTTTTCCGCTTATACCGAATACTTAATGAGTTTCGTGGACTTCTTGTCGAATACGTTGATCTTGTTCAGGTCAATGGACAGATAAACGACCTGATCCGGGTTGTAATGCGTGATGCCGAGGGCCTTGATGACGAGGGATACGCCGCCGACCTTGACGGTGACGAGGGTCTCGGAGCCTGCCGGCATGGAGGTGTAGATATGCGCCTCGATGTCCGAGGGAGACTGACGGGTGGTGTTGATGGCGATCTGCTCGGGGCGGATGCCGAGGACTGCGTCGAAGCTCTTTTCCTTCGGCAGCATGTCGGTGAGGTCCTTCTTCGGGAATACCATCTTGCCGAGCGGGCTGCTAACGGTCATGCCGTCCGGGCCGACCTCAGCCTTGCCGTCTGCGAAATTGATGGACGGGTTGCCGATGAAGTCTGCGACATACAGGTTGACCGGGTTGTTGTACAGCTCGAGCGGAGGAGCGACCTGAATGATGACGCCTTCCTTGAAGATGGCGATCTTGGTGGACATGGTCAGCGCCTCGACCTGGTCATGGGTTACATAGATCATGGTCGTGCCGGTCTCGATATGCAGGCGCTTCAGCTCGGAGCGCATGTCTACGCGGAGCTTTGCGTCGAGGTTGGAAAGCGGCTCGTCCATCAGCAGCAGATGCGGCTCGGAAGCGATCGCACGAGCGATTGCAACGCGCTGCTGCTGGCCGCCGGACAGCTCGGACGGATAGCGGTCGACGTACTGGCCGATCTGCATGCGGGCGAGTGCGTCCTCGATGCGGCGGTTGACCTCGTCCTTGGGCAGCTTCTGAATGTTCAGGCCGAAGGCGATGTTCTCGCGCACGGTCATGTGCGGCCACAGAGCGTAGGACTGGAAAACCAGGTTGAGGTCGCGCTCGCTCGGGGGAGCGAAGTGAGCCTCGGCAGCGTTTACGATCTCCTTGCCGTTCATGAGGATGGTGCCGTTCTGCGGCTTCTCCAGACCGGATACAACGCGCAGCGTGGTGGTTTTGCCGCAGCCGGAAGGACCGAGCAGCGTCATGAAGTCGCCGTCCTCGATGGTGAGGTTAACGTCCTTCAGGATGTGGTTTTTGCCGTAGTATTTATCAACATGCTTTAATTCAATTTTGCTCATTACCCAAACTCCTTTTTCATTTCATCCGGGGGGTTCTCTTGTTCCGATGCGGTATCAGCCGCCCATGCTCTTGGCGAGGTCTGCGTCGCCGAAGATGTTGGCCAGAGCGTAAACCAGGAATACGATGGAGAACATGACGATTGCTACGCAGTCAGAAGCCTGCGGAGAGTTACTGTTCTGATACTGGAATGCCAAGTACGGCAGAGTGGAGGTCTTCGGGGTCATCAGGAGGATGATCAGGTCGAGTTCCTTCATGATAGAAACGAAGATCAGCATGAAGCCGGAGATAAAGCCGCCCTTGGAAAGCGGGAATACGATGCGAACGAAGCGCTTGAAGAAGCCTGCGCCTGCGATTTCAGCTGCCTCCTCGAGCTCGCCGCCGATCTGCAGCATGTTTGCGGTACCTGCACGGGATGCAAACGGCAGATGCTTGACAACAGAGGTGACGGTCAGCAGTGCGAAGGTGCCGTACAGGGACGGAACCAGGGTAACGCCGCCGATGGTCTGCGGGGTGGAGAACATGGAGAGGAAGATGCCGCCGAATGCGATGGACGGAATCAGATACGGGATGAATACCAGCTGCTCAACAATCTGGCCGTGCAGCTTGCCGCGGCCCTTCGCGCAGATATAACCGATGATCTGGCCGAAGATGGTGCCGAATACGCCGTTGACGAAGGTGAGCTTGAGGGAGTTGATGAGAGAGTTGATGAAGTTCTCATTCTTGAAGATACCCGGCTGGCCTTCCATGACGTTCGCGATCGGATCGCCGATCCAGTAATGCAGCGTGAGGTTGGACAGAGAGTAGTCGCCCTGACGGAGCATGAAGGACTCGAGGATGAGCAGCGCGATCGGCATGATGATACCGAAGATGAAGAACACGATCAGGACCAGAGTGATGATCGGCTTGTGCTTGCCGAGGCGAAGCGGAGTGGAACGGCCGCCCTTGCCGCCGATGGTGGCGTAGGACTTGCGCGAACCGATGAGCTTCTGGTTGACGAAGACCGAAATCGACGCGAGGCAGATCATGATGAGTGCCATTGCGAACGCGGTCTGGGTGTTCTGGGACTTGCTGTTCATGTACAGCTGGCTGGACAGGGTAACGAAGTTTACCTTGGAGCCTAAGTAGTTGATAACGCCGAAGGTACCGATGGCCTTGGAGAAGGTCAGGATGATCGCCGACAGCATGGACGGAAGTACGAGCGGAAGGGTGATCTTGCGCAGGATGGTCGCCTTGCCGGCGCCCTGAATCTCGCCCATTTCCTCAAGCTCGGAGTTGATCGAGTTGAGCGCTGCGGATACGAGCAGGTACGCATATGCGTAATAGTGGAGCGAGAGCACCGCGATGATCGCGACCGGGCCGTAAGCCAGCCAGTCGGGAACGTTGATGCCCATGCTCATCAGGAAGCCCGGGGCACCGCCGATACGCTCGGTCTTGAACATGGTCAGCCATGCCTGAGACTTACACCAGCTGGGGATCATGTACGGGATGATAACAGCCAGCGAGAAGAACGGTTTGAACGGAAGATCGGTACGAACCATCAGCCATGCGAGGACCGAGCCGATCATGATAGCGAAGAACGATACGCAGACGCCGATCAGCAGCGAGTTGAGCAGCGGCTGGAGCAGCATCTGCTTGGTCAGCGAGCTGCCGAGCAGTCGCTGCCAGTAGTACAATGTAAAGTCGCCAGCGGCGCCGCCTGCGAGGCGGGCATCCTTCTGAGCGAGGGTGAACGAGGTGGAGATCATGTCCAGCAGCGGGAGCACGATCAGGTAAGTCAGCAGCACGATCGCGATCAGCACGATCACGTTGTAGGGGTTGGTAACAACCGCCTTAATCTGGTTTTTCAGACGTCTGGACTTGGAATAGTTCTGATCCTTTGGTTTCATTCTATCAAGTTCCCTCCTTCAGCTTACGATTAAATTCTTCCACAGCCGGGAGGATCTCGGCGAGCGTCTTGATCTCGACGTCGGCCTTGTATCCCATGCCGCGGTATTTTTCGTCTTTGTGATAGATGCGGGGGTTATCGATCTGGATCATCAGAGGCCATCCGGCATTGCTGATGCCGCGAACGTCGCGCGAGATCGTGTCTCCCACATACGCGGCCTCCTCCTTCGGGATGCCCATTTCCTTCAGCGCAATGTCGAAAATGTCAGCTCTCGGCTTTCGGATTCCGCATACGCTGCTCATTGTCAGTGTTTCGAAATACTGTCTGACGCCGTGCTCCTCAAGGATGCGCGGTACAAACGTGGTGCTCATGATGTTGGAGATGACGCCGAGACGGTATCCTGCGTCCTTCAGACCTTTTAATGTCTCCTCCAGGCCCTCGCGCTTTACGATGTGCTTGCGCCAGCGGTCGAACATGTAGCAAAGGTCTTCGCCGAGTCCGGCGAGCTTTTCTGCGGGGATGTGGAAGTCGGCCAGGAAGAATTCCTGCCAGATCCGGTCGGCCGGTATCTCGATCAGCTCTTCTTCCGTATATGCCTTGTACGCCTTTGCACCTTTATTAATGTGCTCCAGCAGCTCGTCGGGGGTGTCCGCTGTGCGGATGCCGTGCTCCTCCAGATACCTCCAGAGGCGCTCCTTATAGTCCCGGTCACTTTCCGGCGTGGCGTCCTGTGTGTGTACCGTGCCGCCGATGTCGAAGAAAACCGCTTTAATCATAACAGCTCCCCTTTTTCCTTTTTCTTTCATACTCTTGTGGTCAGTGCTTTTACTCTTTTACGAAAATTTTTACGCAAACGTTTTCGTTCCATGTCCATACCCTACCACCATCTCGCCCCGTTGTCAATAGAAATCCTTCATCTTTTCCATTTTTCATGAAAACCTCCCCCAGTATTTTGTGATTATTGCACAGTTGTATTTTTGTTTTTCATACGCTATACTGTAATCAACGCAAACGTTTCCGTAGTAATTCGAAAAGAGTGATTGCTATGAAATACGATCTTATGTTGATCGGACCCGCAACAAGAGACGTCAACATCGACTACACCGGCAAAGAAGTCCACGAAATCGGCGGCGCCGTTTTCTTCTGCGCCGCAGCAGCCAAGGCGGCTGGCGCAAACCTTTTCGCTTCGGTTAAGATCCATCCGAACGACACCGATATCATTGATGCGTTCAAGCTGGACAGCGACCACGTCGCTATCCTGCCGAGCGAAACCACCACGCTCATGCAGAACACCTACTTCACCGCCGACCGCGAGCGCCGCAAGGCGGAATGCCTCGCCCAGTCCGGCCCCATCACGCCGGATCAGATCCCCGAGGTCGACTGCGGCCTGTATCATCTGGCAGGTCTGCTGTACGGTGATTTCCCGAACGAGCTGATCGTCGAGCTGAAAAAGCGCGGCAAGGTCTCCGCAGATATCCAGGGCTTCCTCCGTCATAACGAGGGCGGCCTGATGAACTTCCACGACTGGTCGGACAAGCTCGAATATCTGAAATACTTCGATTTCCTCAAGACCGACGCCGCAGAGGCCGAGATCCTCACCGGTCTGACCGACCGCCGCGAGGCTGCAAAGCAGCTGTATGCGTGGGGCGCAAAGGAAATCCTCATCTCCCACAACAGCGAAATGCTCGTCTATGACGGCAAGGACTTCTTCACCTGCCCGGTCAAGGCGCGCAACCTCTCCGGCCGCACCGGACGCGGCGACACCACCTTCGGCGCCTACCTTGCAAAGCGCATGACCGGCAGCCCGATCGCGGAGGCTCTGCTCTTCGCTACCGCAGCGGTTTCCCTGAAGATGGAAGCGCCCGGCCCGCTCTCCGCATCCGAGGCCGACATCCAGAAGTATATCGACGAATTCTACGCCTGATTTCATATGAATTCGACCATCACTTTTTACAAAAAACACTAAAATCCCAGCGTGAACGGCTTAATCCCTTGTCTTTCACCTGCAAATACGCTATCATTATGGCAGTACCCTGATACTGCCGAAGAGACGGAGGCAACGGGTATGGAACGATCCGTAAGATCAAGGAAGGAAGCTGCAAGCCATATGCGCCACGTAACCATTAAAGATATCGCCCGCATTGCCGGCGTCTCCACTTCGACCGTATCCCGCGCCCTCAGCGGCTCCAAGGAGCTGAGCGAGGCGACGCGCGAGCGGATCGTAAAGATCTGCAACGAACAGGGCTATCGCGTCAACGCGCTCGCGCGCAGTCTCATCCGCAGCCGCACCAACGTAATCGGTCTCATCGTTCCCGAGGTGACCAATCCTTTTTATGCCGAGGTATCGCTCGGCATCGAAACGCACGCCCGCCAGCTGGGCTATAATGTCATGCTGTGCAACAGCCAGCAGGATGCCAAGACTACCGAGGAACTGTTCGGCTTTCTCACCAGTCACCAGGTGGACGGCATTATTCTCGCCAATTCCCACAGCAACGCGCCCCGCTGGATCCAGCAGTTCGCGCCGCATCTTCCGACCGTGCTCCTCGGCACGCCCGCCTCTCTGAGCGGCGACGAGGTCAACTCGGTCTGCATCGACAATCTGGCAGGCGGCCGCCTTGCGGCGGAATACCTGCTGTCGCTCGGACACCGGAGCATCGCCTATCTCGGCCACCGTTCCGGCAGTCTGACCCATCAGCTGCGCCTGCGCGGCTTTATGGAGGTGCTCGGGAAGGAAGGCCTTACGCCTACCGTCATCGAGAACACCGCAGACTCCTCTTCCATCGGCGCCGGCTATGAGCTGAGCCGCAAGCTGTTCAACGAGGGCTGCCCCCATACCGCCATTTTCGCCGCAACCGACTCGCTCGCCCTCGGCGCCATGCAGGCGGCCGACGAGTTCGGTATTGCCATCCCGGACGACCTTTCGCTTCTTGGCTTCGACAATATCATCTATTCGTCCCTGCCCAAGATCACCCTGTCCACCATCGACCAGAGAAAGTCTCTGCTCGCAGAGGCTGCGGTCGATATCCTCACCCAGATCATCGAGTCCGATGAACGGGATGAGTTCACCCACCGCATGATCCGCCCGGCGCTCATCCGCCGCTCTTCGTGCGCATCCATCGTCGACTGAGCGAGAGCAGACTCGCACGGCACAGGACGAACTTCACACACTCGTCTCTTTCTCACACACTCACTTCACACACCATATGCTGCCGTGTGCCCCTGCAACCGCTTTTTCTGAACCATACCAACCTTTTTGAACAGCTCGCCCCGACCGGCAACGGTTCAAAAGAACACAAGCTGCCGTTCCTGCGGCAGCCTTTGTTTTGCCGCAAAAGCGCTGTTCGCTCCCGGAAAAGGAGAGATAACCATGTACAAAATCGAAACGCACCTCCACACGACCTATATTTCCCACTGCGGCTGGCTCGGCGCACAGGCCATCATGAAGGCGTATTCCGCCGCCGGCTACGACGCCATCTGCGTGACCGACCACTACAACCGTGATACCTTCGACTACATCGAAATGGACCTGTCCACCCCGGGCAGCAAGACCCGCGACTTCCTGCTCGGCTACCACCGTCTCAAGCGCGAGGGCGAAAAGTACGGCATCCGCGTCTATGCGGGCGCTGAGCTTCGCTTTGACGGCTCTCAGAACGACTACCTGCTGTACGGCTTCCATGACGAGCTGCTGGCCGACCCGGAGCGCGTCATGAGCGAGGGTCTGGAGGCGTTCGCGCCCAAGTACCGCGCAGACGGCGCGCTGCTCATTCAGGCGCATCCCTTCCGCAACAAGTGCACCCCGGCGCCCGCCGAGCTGCTCGACGGTGTCGAGGTCCTCAATCTCAATCCGCGCCACGACAGCCACAATGACCTTGCGCTCGCTTACGCCGAGGAGCATCATCTGCTCATGACCGCCGGTTCGGACTGCCATCGCCCCGGCGACGAGGGCACGACCGGCATTCTCGCGGAAACTCTCCCCGAGGACAGCTTCGGCTACGCCGACCTCATCCGCTCGGGCAAATATACCCTCATCCGCCCCGAATAACGACTCCTTCTATTCCTTTTCATCTATATCACTCGCTGAAGGACGGGCCGCAGAGCCCGTCCTCAGTCTGTCGCGAAACCTGTGTTTCACCAACAGGCTGTATTCTGAATATGCACGAAAAAAGCCTTCCCGTTTTTGCCGGGAAGGCTTGATTTTTGCATCTTATCGGATCGTTCTGGTCAAAAGTACGACCGTCTCGACAGATGCCCCGCATTCGTCAAATTGCGTGAGCACCTTTTGCTCAATGGGAAACTTGTACGCAATCGCCTTTACAAAGCGTTTCTGCGTCTTTTGCTCCTCACGTGGGAACAACTCAACCTCGGAAATCAGGTATTTCACAAGGTCGCGCCGCTCTGCCGCATTCATTCTATCATAGATTGCGTCAAAAGACGAGAGGATTCCAATCATAGATTGCACAGACATCTGCTCGCTTTCCAAAGTTGCCTTTTTCATCAGGCTCTCTTGCAGCAGATCCTCCGCCTTATAAATCTGGTCATAGAGGTCATTCAGACGGCGCGTCATATCCGCGCGGCGGCGCTCTGCATACTTGTCATCCGGAGCAATGCGGTCAATATCCCGCTCCAAGCTGTCGCGGCTGCGCTGTAAAGCGGATAGCTGGTTTTTGTAGGCGGTAATGTCATTCTCGACCTCGGTCATGTCCACGGCGGTCATTACCTTTTCCTGCAAATCCTTGATAAACTGCGGATTGCGAACAATCTTCCGGGTGTACTCCATCACCTCGTCCTCAACCTGACTGGCTACCACGCCATTCCTGCGGCATACCGAAGTCCCTCTATGTTTAGTCGCATAAGAACAGACATAAGATTCTGTGCGGCGCTCCGTGCCGTCCTGATTTGTCCACTTGGTCATACCGATATACATAGGTGCGCCGCATTGCGGACATTTTACGATACCGGACAACAGATGCGCGTTATACTGACCAATGTTGTGATTACCCTTTTTCCCACGAATGGCTTTGATCTCCTGAACCTTGTCAAAATCTTCTTTTGAAACAAATTCTTCGTGAGAAATAACTTCGCTCAAAATATATTCGTCCTGTTTTACCAGTCGATATTCGTTGTCGCTGCCGGGCACTTTTTCCGTCCTTCGCTTGCCCCATGCCACGCGCCCCGTATAAACCGGATTGCTAAGCATTCTCTTGATGTGGTCGGAACTCCACTCTCCATAGCTGGGACGGATGGCATTCTTTGCCGGTGGGCGAGTATAACCGTTTCGATTGAGATAGCCCGAAATTGCCGTGTAGCCCATGTTGCGGTTCAGGAACATATCAAAGACCAGTTGCACGACAGCCTTTTCTTCCGGGACGGTCTCCAATTTCCCTTTACTCTTGTCATCGCCCTTTACCAGGCGATACCCATAGGGTGCAAAGCCGCCGTTCCAGCCGCCGGATTTTGCTTTTTCCTCGCGCCCCAAAAGGCTCTGTGCAATGATGTTCTCGCGTTCCAACTCAGCTACCGCGCCAAGAATGGTAATCATCATCTTTCCCATAGAGGTTGAAGAATCAAGCCCATCTTCTACGCACATCAGGTGAACGCCGTATTTCATAATGAACTCAAGGGAGTTCAGCACATCCCGCGCGTTTCTGCCAAATCTCGATAATTTGAAAACCAGCACATAGTCCGTATGCACTTTTCCGCTCTGAATGTCATCCAGCATCCGCTGGAACTCAGTCCGTCCCTCGACGCTCTTGCCGCTTTTGCCTTCTTCAACGTAGGTATCAAGAACGGTCATGCCCCGACGCTCGGCGCATTCAGCCAGATAGTGTTTCTGCCCGTCCAGACTATACCCCTTTACCTGACGCTCACTGCTGACGCGGATATAGATAACACACGATTTGCCCTCTTTCGTATTATACATAGATTTCCTCCTATTGCAGGTCCGGGCGGTCATCGACCGCCCGGAATACTCTGCTCAGATTTTCTGATTTTCCTTTTCTGCGGCAGCATATTTAATCAGGATTTGTGCCAGAACATTGATAAAGTTCTGGTAGCAGTCTCTCTGCTCTGCTGTCATCTGGACAACGCTCTCTTTGGGAAAGCGAAGCTCAGTTCCATTGTTTGCAGTGTAGCTCTTGTAGTTTTCGTTTTCTACCATGTAATCACTCCATTTGACGTTATGTTCGTCAGCCGAATGAAGTGCCGCTCTTTCAATGGTAACTCGGTAGTTACTATTATATGCTATTTCCAGTCTTGGGTCAATAGCTCCGGAGCGATTCTCCGGTAACTCCTGAATTGACATTTCTGCTTGCTCTCATGTATAATTACTTTGAAAATCCCCGGAGGTGAAGTCAATGAGTATGGCTCAGGTTATCCGGGCTGCTATGAAGAAGCAAGGCGTAACTGTCAGTCAGCTTTCAAGGCAGCTTGGCTGCACAACCCAAAATATCAGCGGCAAAATGCGCCGTGACAATTTCAGGGAAAGCGAGTTGCAGGAAATAGCGGCGGCTATCGGCTGTCGGTTTGAGGGTCGTTTTATTTCAGAAGAAACAGGAAAGCCGGTTGAATAATATTCCTGTCTCATGGGTGGGTAAGTTGCTGCAACAGCTTACCCATTCAGCATTTCTGCGGCTTTTTTGATATTCGCGCTGGCATTACCTTTGCGGAAGTTCTCCCCGTCGAAGCGAATCGGGACGCAGACTTCCAAGATGCGGTCAAAAATGCGGCGGTCATCCAGATCGGCGGCTTGCTTCATAACGGAAAGCGGGATATTCGTTGTGGCGATCATGGGCTTGCCGGTCAGCAGCCGCTTGTCAACCACATCGAATACGCGCTCCTTACCGAAGCTGGTGTTACGTTCTGCACCCAAATCATCCAGAATGAGGAGGTCAGGGCGCACAAGCGATTTCATGTAATGGTCGCGGTCCGTGCCGAAATTGCCCTGCATATGGTTGACTACATCGGACATCCTCACAAAGAGAACGGACTCCAGACGGTCAATCAGAGCGTTGGCAATGCATCCAGCGGCATAGGACTTTCCCGTGCCAACATTCCCGAACAGGAGCAACCCGATCCCCGCCTTTTTGAACTCGTCCCAGTTCTGCGCGTAGCCCCTCGCCTTTTCAAGCTGGGGTGTCGTAACTGCGGCTGCCTCAAACCGCCAGTCAGCGGCGGGCATATCGTGGAACGCTTCACTGCGGAGCATCGTCATATAGGACATTCGCTCATATTCCCGGCGTTCTGCTTCTTCCCGTTCTCGGCGTTCGGCAGCGCATTTGCACATAACCGGGTGCTTGGTAAAGCCCTGTGCCTGAAGGCCTGTGGGGTATAATGCTTCTTTCGGCGTGCGGCACTTGCCGCAGTATTTCAGCCCATCGGCAGGATTGATATAATCGTCAGGTGCGGCATTAGCCGCTTCAACGGCATCAACCATTTTCGTAAAAATCGGATTCATAGACACTCTCCCTCGTTATCGTCGTAGGTGTAGTTTTTCGCGCTCCTGCCCTTGCTGTCCTCGTCCAACCACTTCTTGATGGTGGCGTAATGATTGGCATAGTGCCTGTCATTGGAAGCCATGTACCGGGACAGCCGCTCAATGTATTCGGCAGCTTTGCCGGGATAAGCCGTTTCCAGCTGGGTACATTCCTCGCCTGACAGGAAAACATTTTGGAACTCTCCATATCGGCGGCGCGTACTCTCTACTCTTTCGGTCTTACTATGCTCTTTATATTCTGTATCAGTATTACTTGCGGGCAATTTCTGCCCCATGCAAGGGGAAGAATCCTGCACATCCATTGGGCAGATATTGCCCTCTGGACGTGAAGAAACCTGCACCCTGTCCGGGATTTGCAGAAAGATGCGGTTCGCCTGATTCCATCCCTGACGGACGCGGGTGATCAATCCGGCATTTTCCAGCTCCCGCAGGGCGGTCTTGACCGTCCGCTCACTCCGGTCAAGATCGTTTGCCATCTGCTTGATCGTATAGATCACATACACATCCCCGTCCTCGGACACCCAGCCACTTTTCTGGGAAAGCATGGTGCGGTTGAGCAGAAGCCCATATAGCAGCTTGGCGTTGATGGAATATTCGCCCGCCAGCATGAAGCGCGGCAAGGGAATGAACGGCGGCAATGCGGTGTTCAATTTGAAATAGATTTTTCATCACATCCTCTCTGGTCTGGTGTGATACGGCTGCTATGGCGGTTTTCTGTCAGGTCCGCGAGGGGAGTACGCAGATGTGCCACCCTTTTTTGCCCTCTTTGACTGATAATGCGGACAAATAACGACAACCGCCCGGAAACTCTGCTTGCAGTCGTGGACGCAGCGGCGGCAGAGCGTGTTGTACGCCTTGCGTCCCCGGTCATTCAGGAAGAACGACCATTCCAGCTTTTTTGTTTTGCTCATGCGCGGCATATCTGTACTCCTTTCCCGAATTACAATTCGTTTCTCTGCTGTGCTTTCAGCATCTCCCATACGTCAGCCATCCGTTCTTTCAGTTCGGCAACATCGGCATCGTAGAAATGCCCGGTACTGTTGATGCGGCGGCAAATCTGGTTGATGTTCGAGGCAACACGGCTGACGGCAGCAGCCAACTTTTTCTGTTCTGTGTAATCGACCTTGATGATGTACCCGTCAATCAGCATTTTCCGGGCATACGCGCCGAAGTTGCGGGTGCCGAGTTGATTCATCTTGTGGCGAACTACGCTCAATTCCTGCTCATTCAGGCAGATTTCCTTGCGGATGGGTCGTGTACGGTCTGGCATATCAAAGAACTCCTTTCACTTTACAACGGACACCTTTTTGCCGTTTGTTGAGTATGGCGGCAAAAAATTTTTTCCTTTCACTTTACAACGGACATTTTTAAGTCAAAACGCAGGTACCGAAATGAGAAATTTTCAAAAAATATGCGCCCCTGCTTTTGCGAAAGCGGGAGCGCGGTGTATCTGCGGATATGAGATTTGAGAGAGTAGCAAGCACATCCGGTGTCCGTACACACCGGAAAAATGAGCGGTTCAGCCCTGCGCCCGAACTGCTCATTTTGTTGTTGGGGAAGCCCCACACCCCTTTCATGTCTGAATTGAAAATACTTCCTGAACTTTTCAGAAAGCCCTTGCTTTTATTCGCTTTGACGATTATAATTATACTGTGATTTTATAAGCAGACGCAGAACTGAACTGCAACAGGAGTACTGCCCATGAAGTATTTATCTATCACGCAAACCGCTGAACGCTGGGGTATCTCCACCCGCCGTATTCAGATTTTGTGCGGCGAGGGGCGCGTCCCCGGTGCGATCCGCATTGGCACGGTCTGGGGGATTCCAGAGGACGCAGAGAAACCGGCGGACGCGAGAATCAAGAACGGCAAGTATATCAAGAAGCCCGCTGAAAACGAAAAATGAGCCGCATCATATCAGCGACTCTAACTCGAAATAATGGGGTCTATTCCACCTCGCGGGTGCGAATGGGCGCACTGACCCCTTGTCACGAATCTACCTAAATCGTCGATTCGACAAACGATGACAACACCGGTCAAAGTTTTAGTCCTTCCGACACACAACAGGTCTTTGTTCAATATAAAAATCTACATATACGGAGGATTGCGCAATGTCAACTTTTGAAATCGTTATGGCTATTATCAATGTTGTTGCGATTATCACAATTCCTATTGCCGCTGTATTTGTCGGTCAAAAGCTACAAGACCGCAATCAGAAACGCAAAGATAAGATGGCGATATTTCAATGTCTAATGACCCACCGGGCAACCGGCTGGGCACATCAAGATACTGTAAATGCGCTAAACACGATTGACATTATTTTCGTGGATGATGAATCAGTTCGTAAATGCTGGGCAGATTTATTTTCTAAATACAAACCGAATTACTCTACACAAGAGATAACCACAGCGCAGTGTAAGCTGCTTGAAGCTATGGCTGAGGCTTTGGGCTATGAGAAGAAGATTACTTGGGAAACAATACAAAACCCTTATCTCCCAGACGGACTTGTTCAGCGCATGGAGAAAACTGCTAAATTTGAGCAGGGGCAGTTGGCAATGGCTGAGTTCATGACGAATATGGCTGGAAACCCTGCTCCTCTCGGAAATGCTATGCTAAAACAGGCCGCAAAACAGGAGGATACCCATGCCAATACTTGAATGGATTGGAAAAAGCAAGGTGATCAATCACCATCAGGACGTGCCGTTTCGGGTGTTGGAGCGCAAGTACAGCTTTGATGAAAACGGACAGCACGACGAGGATAACGGCAGCGAAAACATGATCATCCGGGGCGACAATCTGGAAGCCCTGAAAGCTCTGCTGCCCCGGTATGAGGGGCGCGTCAAGTGCATTTACATTGATCCGCCGTACAACACGGGCAACGAGGGCTGGGTCTATAACGATAACGTCAACGACCCGAAGATCAAGAAGTGGCTGGGCAAGGTTGTTGGCAAAGAGGGCGAGGACTTGACCCGCCACGACAAGTGGCTGTGCATGATGTACCCGCGGTTGAAGCTGCTACAAAAGCTGCTGGCGGAGGATGGCGTTATTTTCGTTTCTATTGATGATATCGAAGTAACATACCTTCGCCTGATTATGGATGAGATTTTTGGGAAGACAAATTTCATCGCTCAGTTGATCTGGAAAAGTCGGCAAAACAAAGATAATCGAAATATTACCAATGTTTCCATCGACCATGAATATGTTCTTTGCTACGGGATGAAACTTCGCGGTTGCAAGCGCAAAGAAGAACAATATAAAAATCCCGATAACGACCCACGCGGTCCGTGGACAAGTGCAAACATGGTTGGTTTAGCTACTGAGGATGCTCGTCCTAACTTGCACTATGACCTTATAGACCCCAACACGGGAATAAATTATGGTAAACCCGCAAAAGGCTGGAGATATGATAAAAACACCATGACACGCCTTATTAAAGAAGGGCGGATTATCTGGCCCGATACACCTACTGGGCGTCCGAGGAAAAAACAATACTTAGCAGACCTTGCAGGGTCATATACCGGATATTCTTCAATCATTGGTGAAGATTTCTATACCCGAACCGGCAGTAATGAACAGCTTCAAATCTGGGGAGATGTTCGCTTTGACTTTCCTAAGAACTCTGGACTTTTGCAAGAACTGATTGAACAAGCTTGTGATAAAAATGACATCATCCTTGATTCTTTTGCCGGTTCCGGCACCACCGCCCATGCGGTGCTGAACATGAACAAAGCCGACGGCGGACACCGCAAGTTCATCCTCGTCGAGATGATGGACTACGCCGACAGCATCACCGCCGAGCGCGTCAAGCGCGTGATCCGTGGCTACGGAGAGGGGAAAAACGCCGTGGAGGGGACGGGCGGCAATTTCAGCTTCTATGACCTGGGCGAACCACTGCTGGTGGGCGATTGCCTGAATGAAGCCGTTGCCCCGGAGAAAATCCGGGAATACATCTGGTTCATGGAAACCAAGCAGCCCTACGCCCCGCCCAGTGGCGGCAATCCCTATTACCTCGGTCAGCACAACAGCACAGGCTATTACTTCTACTACGAGCCGCAGCGCGTGACGGTGCTGGATTATACGTTCCTCGCCACCATCACGGAAAAGACCAGCGGCACGATCATTTATGCCGACCGCTGCTCTATCGCAGAGGATAAGCTGGCGCAGATGGGTATTGTATTCAAGAAAATCCCACGGGACATCAGCAGACTGTAAGGGGGTGACGATGTATGGAAATGAAAGGGTATCAGAAAGCGGTCATAGCAGATTTGACGCATTATCTGGAACTGCTGAACGAAACGCAGAACTATATGACAGCGTTTGAGCTGTTCTGGCGGGAAAAGAGCGCCCCGGCGTTAGGGCTATACCGAAACGTTATAGCCGGGGTTCCGAACCTGTGCATCAAGGTGCCGACAGGCGGCGGTAAGACCTTTATCGCCTGCAACGCCATTCGCCCGGTGTTTGACGCGCTCCCCGTCACCAAGACGAAAGCGGTTGTCTGGCTTGTCCCGTCAGAAGCCATCCTGACGCAGACGGCGAAAGCCCTGAAAGATACGTCCCACGCCTACCGTCAGAAAATTGATGTGGATTTCGGCAGGCGTGTGGAGGTCTACACCAAGCAGGAGCTTTTGAACGGTCAGAACTTCAACCCCACGGCGGTCACGGAGCAGCTTTCTATCATGGTGCTGTCCTACGATTCGTTCCGCACCAGCCGAAAGGACGGGCGCAAGGCATTTCAGGAAAACAGCAACCTCGCGGAGTTCCCCAAAGTACTGGGAAAACCTGACAGCCCCATTGAGGGCGCGGACGAAACCGCCCTGTTCCAGATCATCAATCAGCTTAACCCTCTTGTCATCGTGGACGAGAGCCACCACGCCCGTTCGGATTTGAGCCGGGAAATGCTGGCGAATTTCAATCCGTGCTTTGTGCTGGACCTGACCGCCACGCCGCGCAAGGACAGCAATATTATCTCCTATGTGGACGCGGTGCAGCTAAAGACCGAACACATGGTAAAGCTGCCCGTCATCGTCTACAACCGCGACAGTCAGGCAGAGGTCATTCTGGACGCAATCGAACTGAGAAACAAGCTGGAAGAACTCGCCGCAGCCGAATATGCCGTGAGCAAGAAGTACATTCGCCCCATTGTGCTGTTTCAGGCAGAGCCGAAAGGCAAGGAAGAAGCCACTACCTTTGAGAAAATCCGCGAAAAGCTGATTGCCTATGACATACCCGCAGAGCAAATCGCCATCCGCACAGCAGACGTGAACGAACTGAAAAGCACCGAACTCATGTCTGAGGATTGCCCGATTCGCTATATTATCACGGTCAACGCATTGAGCGAGGGATGGGACTGCCCCTTTGCCTATATTCTTGCGTCCATTGCCAACAAGACAAGTCAGGTTCAGGTGGAGCAGATTTTGGGACGTATCCTGCGTCTGCCCCACACCACCCAGCACGGGCAGCCGTCTTTGAATATGTCCTATGTGCTGACATCTTCCAACGATTTCAATGAAACCGTAAAAGGCATCATTCAGGGCTTGAATGACGCTGGATTCAGCGATAAGGACTATCGCGTTTCCGAGCCGCCCGCGCCGAAAGTCCCTGACCCGGTACAAATCACGATTGACAAAGGGTGTCCCAAAATGGAAACCCCTTTGGAATCGCCCGAAGAGGACGTTTCCGGTGTGGACTGGAAGTTGGTCAATGAAGAATACCAGCGGCGCAGAGAAGCGGAGAAATCACCTGAAACCGCCCCGAAAGCCGACAGTATGCTGTCCGAAGCGGAAAGCGCGGGACAAGCCTACAACGCCGCGATCCAGCAGTCGGGCAACGACCCCTATCTGCAAAAAACGCCGTGGGAGGTGCGGGAACAGATGCCTACATTCGATGTCAAGCCGGAGTTCCGGGAAGATATTGAGCGCCTTGTCATCCCGCAGTTCTTTGCAGCTATTCCGGATACGCTGTTTACAGATGGTTCTCATGTGCTGCTGGATGAAGCGCAGCTTTCCGAGGGCTTCACGCTGAAAAACAAGGACTGCGACATTGATTTTGCCGCAGCGGATGATGGAATCGTTAAGGTGGATATTGAGAACAAGGAAAACGGCTTGCCCCGTGTGTTCAAAATGTCCAGCCCGGAGCAGCAGTATTTCAAGGAATACTTCAACAGTCTGCCCCCGGAGAGCCGGGTGCGCCAGTGCAAGGAAATGATGCTCCGCCAGCTTAACAAGCTGAACGGCGTGGACACTGCCGAACTGAAAGCCTACATAGAGCGCATTGTCGGCAACATGAGCAAGGACCAGCTTGCGGCAATGGAGAAAGCGCCGCTGGGTTACGCAAAGAAAATCAAGGATAAAGTGCAAGCCCTGTTGGAACAGCATTGCCGTGAGAACTTCTCCGACTGGCTCTCCACCGAACGCATTGTATGCTTGCCGTATTACCGTCTGCCGGACACGATTCATCCCGCTACGCATACGGACATCTACGCAAAATCGCTGTATCAGGCAGAGGACGGCGATATGAATAAGCTGGAGCAAAAGCTGATTATGGAATTGACCGCCTTGCCGAATGTGCGCTGGTGGCACAGAAATATTTCCCGTCAGGGCTTCTGCATCAACGGCTATATCAATCACTATCCCGACATTCTGATTATGACGGAAAAGGGCAAGGTCATCCTTGCGGAAACCAAGGGCGAACACCTGAAAAACGACGACAGCCGGGAGAAAATCGACCTCGGCGCAATGTGGAGCGGTCATGCAGGAAACCAGTATCGGTATTTCATGGTGTTTGAAAAGGATGCCGACCTGCCAAAAGGAGCAGTCAGCATGAGCAAGTTTGTTGAGATTGTCGCGGCGCTGTGAATCCCGTTCCTGGGCGATTCTGACAGGCGGCAATAACGCACTGTTCATAACAGCCCCTATGCGGTTTCGCGGAACCGGACGGGATTGCGCCAATCCGCAAAAACCTTTCCCGTTCCGAACACCGGGAACACTGTACCGTAGAGCGCGATTCCGTGTAATGAGTATGCAAATCGGGAAATAACTTTTCGGATTTCACAAGCATTGATTTATGCGGCGGTTTTTAGAGCGGTAATCGGAACTTGTTCTGCCGTGGAGGTCGATAATATCTACCCCTGATTTTTCATCACCTATGGTGTGAAATAAGCCCCTGTCTCGACGCTGTGATTACGACGGAGAAACATTTTGATCTCCTTACAAGTTCATACAGATTCAGGCAGCAGGAGCAATTCTGCTGCCTTTTTCTTTGGGTGACTGTTCCGCTTACCTCGCGTATGTGGATTGTCATAATTTTCAAAAAGGAGCGTGATAGTAATGAAATCAGAAAACGTGAAAAGGGGGTGGTGTGCCGATGCAAAGCAGAAAACACAGGCGGATTCTGATGCAGGAGGCGGAATATGGCAAAACCGCTTGACCCCAAGGCGATAGAGGCAGAGCGGCAAACCAGCAGCCGAGCGGAACGCAGGGAGCAGAAGCGCCGCCAGATGCAGGACGAGATTTCTTATAACCAGCGTGGAAATGGAGTTATTATTATCCCACCGCAGAAACGGCGGGAACTTGCAGAGGAGCCGCCCAAACTCCGTGTTGCGGCGTATTGCCGCGTCAGCACACAGGAGGAACAGCAGGTCGGCAGCTTTGATATGCAGATCCACCATTTTACCAAGAGGATTGAGGCAAATCCACAATGGGAGCTGGTTGAGATTTATCAAGACGAGGGCATCAGCGCAACTACCGTTGAAAAACGTCTTGGCTTTCAGAAAATGATTGCCGACGCAGTTGACGGGAAGATTGACCTAATCCTCACCAAAAGCATCAGCCGTTTTGGTAGAAATATCGTGGATATTCTGGACAATCTGCGAACGCTTTCTGCCCTGAACCCGCCCGTTTCCGTTGAGTTTGAGACAGAGGGAATCACCTATACCGGCGATGGGCGAAATAATCTGCTGATCTCGCTGCTGGCGGCTCTGGCTGAAATGGAATCCCAGCAAAAGAGCGAGGCAGTTAAGGCTGGTATCCGCTGGCGCATGGCGGAGGGCATCTACAAGTTCTCTGTTCAGAATACGCTTGGCTTCTATCGTGATCATTTCGGGCGGCTTGTCATTGAGCCGACCGAGGCAAGAATTGTTGAGTACATCTATGAAAGCTGCTTGGAGGGCGCAACCCCGGCAGAAATCGCCGCCGCACTGACAGAACAGGGTATCAAATCTCCAATGGGGAACGATCTCTGGTCTGCCGGTACTGTCCGCAGCATCCTCCGAAACGAGAAATACTGCGGTGATGCCTTGATGCAGAAAACCTATACGAAGGATTTCCGCACCCATAAATCCGTCAAAAATACGGATTTGAATATGTATTTCAAGGAAAATCACCACACAGCGATTATCAAAAAAGAGGATTGGATCAAGGTACAAAAGCTACTGTCAGAGCGGCACAGCACAGCAAAACGAGCAACATTGCGCCGTTTGAGCAATCACTTCGTCGCATACCGCGTAAAGGATGGTCTTTTCAAGGGCTATCTGATCATGGATTCCCGCTGGTCTTTTATGGAACGCCAGGAGTTTATGAAAATCGTGGATGAGGCGCAAAACACCATAAAATGAAAGGATTTTTACTATGAACTTCGATTTTTCTGCTCTGAACTTTGAAACCATCGACTCCAACATCAACGCCTACCCGGATATGTTCCTGAATCAGAATGGCGTGACTTTCACCAAGAAGGTGCTTGAGGACTTGGGCTATCCCGCCTTTGTTTTGTGTCTGCTGGATGCGAAAGCGAGGGTATTTGCGATCCGTTCCTGCAAGAGCAACGAACCGAAGGGCTTCAAGTTCTCCAAGCCGAGAGGCGAACAGAAAGGTGTTGTTACGATCTCCAACAAGAATTTGCTTGACCCGCTTCGCGCTGTCACCGGCGAGGACTGGATTCCCGGCAAACGTTACAGGGTGCGCGGGTTCTGGGTTGCCGATGCAAAAACCATGTGCTTTGACCTCAATGAGGGCGTACAGGAAGATTTTCGACCTGTCACGCCGAGCAATGACGCAGAATAATCCCTGATTTTCAGGGAGAAAAGGGAGAGCCAGAGAGCAGCGGCAAGCCGCCTGAGCGAGAAAGCCACCTCTCCCTTTTCTCCTTCGCTGCGGCTATGGAAACCGTGGAAAACCGCAAGCGGTTTACGCACCGTTCCCACAGCCTGCGCTCACCCTCTTTTTCCTCTCTGGCTTTCTCCCTATACAAAGATAAGTGTCCATTTTCTATCCCGAAAACGCACAGTTGCCACGGCGAACAGAGGGCAGCGTATCAATATGGCAAAGAAAAGCAAACGGCACAACAGGCGGTTTTATCCTCAAAAAAGCCCCGAAGCACGACAAAAAAGAAACCCAGCACCACGCCATTGACGTGATGCTGGGTTTTTAGCCGTAAACTCACTCTGAGATTAAGCCAAAGTGCCGCAGCGCATCCTTGATTGCCTCGACCTTTTCAGGCGGGCAGGGATGATACTCATGTTTTCTCCGTTCAACAGCATTCGGTGCTTTGTGCATATCCAGCCCGACCATACGCTTGACCTCTGCGATATATGCCGTATGGACTTTGAAGCCGTACTTTTCCTGCACATACTCCTGAATGCGTTTATAGGTCGGATGCTCCTTGACCTCGCCGGTTTCCACTTCCATTCTGACCTCAACCGTCAGTGGATTTGTTTCCCGCGACAAGAGGACCACCGTCTCAACGGTATTCCCTTTGTCCCACAAAAGCTCCGTAACTTCCCCGCCATCCTTGAACACCGGAAAATTCAAACCAATCCGCTTTAGCGGATATTCAGACTCGTCATTCCTGTAAATTTCAATTTCCTTAATCAAGGCTGTGACCACATTTCTCTTTTCTTCGTCATTTATTATATTATAAACGCAGTCGAAATTCACCATGATTTTGTAAATATTCTCAAGAGTAATTGCCTGCTGCTTAATTGCATCTCGCCGAAGTCTGGCATCTTCGATTTTTTCCTCCAGCTCAACAATGACATCATATAGGGAATCTAACCGCAAGGTCATATCATGGAGCTTTCGTTCCCGGTATTTTGCATCAGCAGGGAGACTGTCAATTTCCCGTTCCAATCTTGTTTTATTCAGATCAACTTCCTTCAGCTTTGCCTGATAGCCCTCCAGTTCTTTATCCACTGCTTTCGTGTCAATCTGAACGCCAATCCGTTTTTTAATGGCTTGGGCATATTCCTCATTCCTTACGATCTCACGAATTGCCTCAATGACCATCGGTTCAATATCGGTCTTTTTCAGCATCGCCTTATATTCACAATGCTTACCCCGGACCATCCTATTCCGACTACATACATAATAGTAAATTTCTTTGTAAGTGCCATCTTTATTTGTCCATGCGTGTTTATTCGTATACATGGGACTTCCACAAACCGGGCATTTCAGCAGACCTGATAACAAATGAACTCGATCCCGCCCAATTTTTGACGGTTGCTTTACTCCGGTTCTAAGACGCTTGGCATGAGCCTTTTCCCATACCTCCTCACTAACGATTCCTTTATGCTGTCCCTCTGTCAGAATGTAATCGTCATTTCTTTTCATCTGGTAATCGTTTTTTGTGCCTTTGACTTTTTCCTTCGTTCTCCGTCCATAGGCAATTTTACCGCAATAAACCGGGTTATCCAATATCAGTTTAATAAAATGTCCTGTCCAATCCTCTAATGTGCCATTCTGCCTCGGAATTTTCCGTATACCTTGTAAGTTCAACTGATTCGCAATACCACCCAAACCGATTTCCGATGAAGTATATAATTCAAAAATCTTCCGTATTGCCACAGCCTCTGTTTCTTCAATCATCAGCTTGTTATCTTCCAGTGTATATCCGTAGGGAGCAAAGCCACCATTCCATCCACCCTGCCGTGCCTTTTCGCGCCGCCCGTTCATCGTCTGCTCGATAATATTCTCACGCTCAATCTCAGCCACAGCAGATAGTACAGAAATCAAAAGTTTTCCGCTTGTCTGAGAGGAATCAATCCCTTCTTCTATGCAAATCAGATTTACACCATAAGATTGAACCAACTCCAAAGAGTTAAGTATATCTGCTGCATTACGGCCAAACCGTGACAGCTTATACACTAAAATATAGTCAATGTCCAAGCCATCCTCAATATCTCTGAGCATTTTTTGAAAGGCAGGTCGTCCCTCAATGGATTTACCGGATTTACCGGCATCTTCATAAGTATCAACAACGATCATTTCCTCACGATCCGCAAATCGTGTCAGCATATTTTTTTGACCTTCCAGGCTGTATCCGTCCACTTGCATCTCTGTGCTGACCCTCGGATACAAAACACAGCGTTTGCCATATCGGTTCATAATTCATACCTCCAAAATTTACTTTTGGAAAATATCCTATGTAAAGCTGCGATTCTCACGCAGCTCCGTCAACCTCGCCCAGCACTCTCATACCATATTTCTCGATAATATGTGCCAGCGAAGTGATAAACGCTTCAAATTTTTGTTCCGCCAGAAGTTCTTCTGACCGGATTTCATCTGAAGGAATCAATGCGCTTTTATTCTGGATATTCTCCATTCAGAATCACCTCCGCAATTCCTAACGAAATTATAACTCTACTTGCACAGCCTGAAAATGATACGGCCTTTCGGCACTTTTATGTAATCCCCAGACTACACAAGAGCGTCTTGTTTATGTTTTCCATGTCATCCTTGTTTAGATGACCAATATAGTTTTTTAACCTCGACTTGTCGATTGTTCTGATCTGTTCCAGCATAACAACAGATGGTTTCATCAAACCGCATCTGTCGTTTAAGTGGTAATGCGTGGGGAATTTTCTGCTTTTTTTACTTACACTGGTAATTGCTGCAATAATAATCGTAGGACTGAAACAATTTCCCACATTGTTTTGAAGAATGAGTACAGGACGAGAGCCACTTTGTTCGGAGCCAATACCAGGACTTAAATCAGCCGAATATATGTCACCTCGATGGAATTTTTCAAACATCACTCTCGCCTCCTTAATATCTTAATACTTAAACAGCCGCACCAGTCTGAAAAAAATCTTCGGATAAAAACCTGGTGCGGCTACTGTTATTCTGTTCGGATTACTCGTCATATTTGCCACGCCCCCTAACGCTGGGAACATAGCAGGTCTCCGCTGGCGCGGTTGTCATAACTCCGCAGCGTCGTTTTACTCGTGCGCCGCAGGGTTCCCCCCAAGTCTTTAGGAGGCCGTGAGGAAGTATCTTTAAGCCCCCGTGCAGTCCTCGCGCCGAATCTGCCACCATCCGTTTTGTGGAATCGTAGATCGCTCCAAAGCAGCTTTGTTCATCACCTCCCTGACTGCTCTATCTTCGCGGCGTTCCACACTCGCTCGTACACGGGTTATGTACCTGTTATGCTGTCTATGAAATTGTCAAAGTGCTGTTGAAGGGGGAAAACTTGTCCTTCTTATTAACTCTGACAAAAAGAGCAAAAAACGAGCGCACCAAACGAAACTTTTTCAAAAATACTTTGCCAGCTGCTTCAGACCACGCCGGATGCTGTCACGGACACGGCTTGGGTCTACATCCTCCGCTACTGCTATCTCGCTCACACGCATACCCAGGTAATACCGAGCATAGATCCGCTTGGCCTGCTTCTCCGGCAGAGCCATCACTGCGGCGTAGAGCTGCTCCCGCAGCTGCTTTTCCTCCAGGAGCATTTCCGGCGTCTGGGGCTTCATCAGGATCGCATTTTCAATGCCGTTATCACAGTCCAGAGAGTAATGCGCTTTATAGCGATACATCCTCCGGTCATAAGCAGCTTCTGCACGCTCAGCGGCACGGATCGTCTCCAGCATATCTTCTGTTACTTCTACAAAATGATCATTTTTATAAACATCGGGATATAAGTCCCTAAGATTGACTTTCTTCATTATGTACCTCCATTTCGATTCACGGGCGGTTGACGAGTGAATCGAAAGGAGGCGGGGATCGGCAGCGACATACTTCGGACGCCTTCCCGAAAAATCGAAAGCAAAAAACGCCAACTCCCCGTAATGGGAAATTGGCGCGACAAAAATACCTACTATTCTGCTGATTTAGATGGAACGATAATACTGATAGATAGTCATACTCCCCCGGAGGAGGGGCAAGACTTTTTTTAGCTGGTGTAACTCATGGCTATTGTGAATGACGAAAATTGACATGGCGGCATCCTCCTATGTGCCGCCGTACCAGATTGCAGGGTGTAGGGTCGTCGTTCATTTTAGATAGACGAAAGGAAACGGCGGCTCTGATTTTTTCAAAGCCACCGTTGCAAAGTGCATAACAATATAGTCGCTGTACGATGGCTTTTTTTCTTTTGCCATCGTGCGGCAACTTTTTCACTTTTCTTTTATTTTAACAGGCAATCCTCACAGAAATGTCACGGGCATACGCCATTTCGACAAAATAACAAGCTGAAATCTCACCAATCTGTGAGATTTCAATTTTTTTGAGGAAAGCCGAGAGGAAATGCCTCCTCCCGGCTTTCAATAGGTTTATGATTATTTATTGTAGCAATCTCTGCCGTTACTCCGAAGTCCTCAGCCGTTCCACCACAGTTCCCTTGTTAAAGAAGTGGAGAACAATCAGCGGAATGACCGCAGCCAGCAGCAGATAAAGCACACCAATGACCAGAACAGGAACCAATGTAATGTTCAGGGTAAAGAACCACATGGAGGGGCCATTTAATGCGCTCTTTAGCACCGTGACTGCCAGGACCGCTGCGGCTGCTCCGCCAATAATGTCTGCGCCGGCGGCATAATAGATGCCCTCATAGACCATCAGGCGGCGAAGCTGCTTGCCGGTCATACCGATGCTTTGCATGGTAGCGAACTCATGGCGGCGGGTGATGATGTTGGTAATAATCATGTTGGTAAAGTTGATCAGTCCCGCAAAGGCCATGATGCAGCCAATCAAACCGCCGATAACCAGAATCATGCTGCGGACCGAATCAAGTTGCTCTTTCAACAGCTTGGTGGAAGTATAGGCAACCGAAGTATTTTCGCTCACATAGCTGCTCAAGAATTCTTCCATCTGCGGCTGCAAGGCTTCCTCCACATTGAATCCATAAGTCAGAAGCGTGGGAGCGTCATAGATTTCCTTGAATACAGTGTCCGGCAGATATACAAAAGGAGCATCACCGGCGATGTGTGCCTGAGCGGTAGTGCCTGTGGGCGTTTCTGTTTCTGTTCCCACGAGAATCGCTTTTGCAAGGATGGTGCTGGTTTTGACCAGTTCCCCATCCTTGTAGAAGGAAATGCTCTCCCCGACCTGTAACTGATCGGTCAGCGGAGTGTTATTTGGTTCCTCTGTCAATTTGTCGATGGGGCAACCAATAATGACATATTCTCCGGTAGCCATTTTCTGCGTTAAGGTTTCGGCATCTTTTTCGCCTTCAAAAATACGCATATCCGCCCAGAAATTCTCGGAGGCTCCCATCACATTACCAAAATAGCGCCTTTCGGTATCAGAACTTGTGTACAGGCTATATCCCTGATAGCTTTGATTTACAACGCCTTCTTCCTCATGGAATAGCTCTATACCGCTTAAATCTTCAAACCCATAGTCAACCAGCACATTTCTATCGTCTTTTGTATTTCGGTAAAGATAGCGTTCATCCTCAACTCCGGGCTGTCCGGCAATCAGATCCACTGCCTGTTGTGAGAGCGTATCTTCATGGTGCTGAACGCCCTCCATTACATTAAATGCGGCGGAGTTATAGACATTAAAATCTGTTCTGGTAACACGGTTTACCCACTTTTCTTCATCAAGGCTTTGCGTCACAATGATGATAGAGTTAAACAGGACGATGCACAGAAGCAGGGAAATAATGATAAACGCTGAACGCCGGCGATTGCGCCCCAGGTTGGAAAAGGCCATGCGGGACAGCTTTACTCTATTGGTACGCTTGGCACTGCTCTTTTTATAGGCGTTCTGCTCGGTGTAGCGGATCGCCTCCAGAGGAGAAATCTTTGCCGCCTTTTTTGCAGGCTTCCGGGTGCTGATAAGCACGGTCAAAATTGTAAAGAGAGCGGCAATAACAAAGATCAGGGGCGAGGTCGATACGGATGTACCCACCATAGAGTATTCAAGGTTAATGATCTCTGTCACGATAGGAAGCAGCACCCAACCGGCAAAGAAACCGGCAATCAGACCAATAGGCAGTCCGATCAGCGTGAGCCAGACCGCCTGACGGTTCACAATGCTCTTGATCTGCCGTGTGGAAGTTCCAATCGTCCGCAGCAGACCGTATTGACGAACATCCTGCATCACGGAAATATCAAAGATATTGTAGATCAGCAGGTATCCGCACACGACAAACATCAGGATAAATACAACAGCAGGCACGATGGACTCTGATGAAGTCAATCCCTGGGACATTTGATTTTCGGAGGCGAGAATGAAATTGTCTGCGCCCATATCCTCTGGATTGCCGCCAATGGAGTAAACGAACTCATTCAACTGCTGCTGAACATTTGCTTTATTCTTCAGCACGACATCGGAAAAAGTAACGCCGGACATTACATGGTCTACCGCATAAGTGTTCTGAACCACATCGGGATTTTCTTTTATAAACTGCTCTGAAACAGTCGCAACGCTCACAGAGTCATTGCTTGCTTCCCACCAGCCGGAAAGCACCATATCGTAATGATAAGTTTTCCCCCGCAGTTCAAATTCTAACGGAACCTCTGCGCCGATCTCAGGTTCTACACCCAGCGCCTTCAGCGCCAAATCCGTAGTGGCGATCTCATTCGCTTTCTCCGGTGCAGCTCCGTGGGTAGGCACACAGAAGGTCAGTTCCTGCTGCACACTATCTTCATAATTGATTTCAATGGAATGGCTGGAAGTGTTGCTTGCATAGCCAATGATACGCCGGTGTCCTGCCTGGTCCACAAAATCGCTGTTTACAAGCTGCTCGTACTGTTTCTCCGTCATATACCCCAAAGTGCCATCCGCCTTGCTGCCTTTCTGCATTTGCAGAGAGAGTTGGATGGAGGACGCCATATTGAACGCCAGGGAAGTGATAGAGGTAAACAGGAAAGCAGTCAGGATAATTGCCAGCAGTGCAGCCAGATTGCGTACCTTATTCTTCTTGAAATAGCGTTTGGATAGCTTGGTAATTACTTTGGAATTATTGTTGCCAAATAGAATGTCATTCATAGTCCCGCCCCCCCTTTACTGCACGATCTTACCATCCTCGATCCGAATAATGCGGTCGGCAAGCTGGGCGATCTCACTGTTATGGGTAATCATTACGAGGGTCTGGTGGAATTTCTGGCTGGTAGTTTTCAGAAGCCCCAGCACATCGGCGCTGGTCTTGCTGTCCAGGTTGCCTGTGGGTTCATCAGCCAAGACAATAGCGGGCTTTGACACCAAGGCGCGGGCAATGGCTACGCGCTGCTGCTGGCCGCCGGAGAGGTTATTGGGCATATTGTTCAGCTTATCCTCAAGCCCCAGCATCTGCACTACTTCGTTCATAAACTTCTTGTCTACCTTGTTTCCGTCCAGCTCCACAGGCAACACAATATTTTCAAAGACATTCAGCACCGGTACCAGATTGTAGTTCTGGAAGATAAAGCCGATCTTTCTTCTGCGGAAAACGGTCAGTTCCTCGTCTTTGAGTTTGGACAGCTCCTTGCCATCCACGACCACCTGGCCGGAGGTGGGCACATCCAATCCGCCGATCATGTTCAGCAGCGTGGATTTACCACTGCCGGAGGTTCCTACGATAGCTACAAATTCTCCTTTTTCAATAGAGAGGGTCACACCATCCAAGGCTCTGGTAATGTTCGGCTCTGCACCATAATATTTTTTCAGTTCAGTCGTTTGCAAAATGCTCATAGAGAACACCATCCTTTCTTTTTGATAAACCCATTGTAACGACCAAACCTCACAGAAATGTCACGAGCCACAAAAAATTTCCGCTAAATTCAGCCCCAAATGTCACGAATCTGTGACATTTCAATTTTCGGGGTGTGCTTACTCTACTTTCGGAGCAGGAAAACAGAAAAGGTTGAGCCTTTCCCAACCTCAGACGCTACCCGGATATAACCGCCCTGCAAGGTCACAATCTCACGGGCCAGATACAGACCGATTCCAATACCGTCCACATCATGCACCACATCTTCCCGATAAAACCGCTTGAAAATCGTCCCCTGGTGCTGCTCTGAAATGCCGATGCCGGTATCGGCAATGTCGATCTTCACATACATTTCCCAGCCTTCCACCGACACACGGATCTGCCCGCCTGCCGGGGTGTATTTCACAGCATTATCCAGAATGTTGAACAGGGCTTCGCTTGTCCATTTTCTATCATGGCGTGCATCCAAATGCTCCGGGCATTCCACCTGCACATCTATCTTTTTCTTTTCGGCATTGAGCAAAATCCCGCCTAGGGCAGCGGCAAGGGTATCGTAAACCGGTTGCTGTCTCTGCTCCAGCGAAATGACTCCCGTTTCCAGTCGGGAGGTTTTAATCATGGCTTGCATGAGGAAGCCCAGCTTATCAAGCTGGCTGGCCTGGGCTGTCAGAAATTCCTTTTGCTTCTGCGGAGGAACCTCATTTTCAAGCAGCGTGTTGTTGATCATCTTCAAGTTGGCAATCGGGGTCTTGACCTGATGGGAGATGTCAGAGATCAGCTCTTGCAGGTCAGCCCGTTCCTTTGCGATGCTATTTTTATTTTCCTGCATGACCTCGTACAGCCGCCCCAGCCGGTAGTTGATTTTATAGAACAGGCTTTCTTCCTCAACCGTCTGCTTCGGCTGCATATCCCCGGAGAGCATATCATCCATCTGACCACAAAAGGCATCGGAGAACCGAACCAGCTTCCGGCGGATCAGAGCCACAAAGAAGATAACGCAGAGCAGTACAAAGAGACTGAACAGGAACACACACCGGACAGCGGTTATATTCTGGGTCAGCAGATAAACAGCGGCGCAGACTGCACCAACCGCCAGCAGCAAAAGCGTTCCCAAAAGGATACAGGCTTTGTTGATGGAGAGTTTTCGCATATTCATTTCGATGCCCCTCCGATCCACATATAGCCCATGCCGTACACCGTCTTGATGTACTGGCATCCCTCTGTTTCAATTTTGTTCCGCACCCGGCTGATGGCCGCAGTCAGGGCGTGTTCATCCACAAAGTTTCCATCGGCATCCCACAGCTTTTCAAGCAGCACCTGCCTGGTCAAAACATTCTGCGGATTTTTGGTCAGTATTTTCAACAGCCGGTATTCCAACGGAGTGAACACCAACGGCTTACCGGACAGGGAAGCAGTCATCTCCGAGAAATTGATGGACAGCGCACCATCCTCATAGCAATCGCCTCCAGACTGTTTCGCCAACCGCCCCAGCACCACGGACAGCTTTTTTTGAAAGACGCTCATAGGAAATGGCTTGGTCACATAGTCCTCCGCGCCCAGCTCATATCCTTTGAGCATATCACTTTCCATATCGTTTGCGGTCAGGAAGATCACCGCCGTATCCGGCCGACGCTCCTTTACCTCACGGCAGAAATCAAAGCCATTCCCATCCGGCAGGTTTACATCCAGCACGATCAGGTCATAGTCCTGCTTGGTCAGAAAGTTACTGGCTGCTGATTTTGTCAATGCAGAGTCCACGACATAGCCCGCAGTATCCAGGTTATAGCACAAGGTATTATTCAAAAGTCGATCATCCTCGACTACTAAAATTCGCATTGTATCACACTCCTTCATTCTTAGTGTAACATCCAAATGTCACAGAAACCTCACGAGAGGATTATTTTTTTGTATTTTTGAAACGACGGTCTGCCGGTTTCTCTGCATCCTTGGGAATCAGCCAAATGGTAGCCATCTTTACAGCGCCGGGGATACGCCCACCGGTACACAGATAATTGATCTGCCTTGGGGTAACACCCCATTTTTCACTTGCTTCTTTCAGCGTCATATAATCCATATAGTTTCCCTCCAATATGGCTTATTATATTTCTTTCGCTCGAAGAATACAAGGATGCAAATGGGGCGCAAGGCCCTGTGCCAGAAGCACTTTGAGACCTTGCGCCCTTTGTTATTCTATCCTAAAAATACTTTGCCAGCTGCTTCAGACCACGCCGGATACTGTCACGAACACGGCTTGGGTCTACATCCTCCGCTGCGGCAATCTCGCTTACACGCATCCCCAGGTAATACCGGGCATAGATCCGCTTAGCCTGCTTCTCCGGCAGAGCCATCACAACGGCATAGAGTTGCTCCCGCAGCTGCTTTTCCTCCAGAAGCATTTCCGGCGTCTGGGGCTTCATCAGGATCGCATTTTCAATGCCGTTATCACAGTCCAGGGAGTAATGCGCTTTATAGCGATACATCCTCCGGTCATAAGCAGCTTCCGCACGCTCAGCGGCTCGGAGCGTCTCCAGCACATCTTCGGTTACTTCTACAAAGTGATCGCTTTTGTAAACATCGAGATATAAGTCCCTAAGATTGACTTTCTTCATTATGTACCTCCATTTCGATTCACGGGTTTGTCAACGGGTGAACCGAGTGGAGGCGGGGATCGGCAGTGACATACTTCGGGAGCTTTCCCGAAAAATCGACAATAAAAAGCGCCAGCTCCCTGTAATGGGAAACCGGCGCGACAAAAACACCTATTATTCTGCTGATTTAGATAGAATGATAATGCTGATTGGTAGTCATACCTCCCCGGAGGAGGGGCAAGGCTTTTTTTAATTGGTGCAGCTCATGGGTGCTATGAATGACGAAAATTGACATGGCGGTATCCTCCCATATACCGCCCTCCTGATTGCATGAGAATCAGTCTGAAAATCAAAAAGAAACGGCGGCTCTGATCTTCTCAAAGCCGCCGTTTCATAGGCGCATGGAAATGTGTCTGCTCTACGACGGCTTTTTTTCTTTTGCTGTCGTCCGGCAGAGTATTATTCAATATTTAATTCAATGTTTCCAGTGAAATTCTCACATTCAATGCCAATATAATTTCCACCATCAGGAAGTGTAATTGTGTCACTATAAGTCCCGGTTGCTTCAATCAACGTGACTGCTTCATCAGATCCAGAAATCCAAAATACTTTTGCAGTACCTTCCGTAATCTCCAAGGTGCAATCAATGGACAGCTCCTTACCGGCTTCTCTCTTTATGGAAGTTCCTCCGAACAAATACTCTGTACCTGAAAAGTTCGCATAATCAGCCGTATAAGTCCCTGTATAATCATCAATTCCTTTTTCTTTTTCCCCTTGCAGTGACGATTTCCCTGTCAGTTCTATGGAGCCCGCAGATTGAACAATGTTATTGTAATGATTGAGAATTTCATCTTTTGAACAGCCAGCAAGCATAAAACTTCCCACAAGGACGAATGTTAATGCTAAAACTATTTTCTTCATAAAATCATCACCAGCCTTTCTTTGGAGCTACCTTTTTGGCCTTTTTCTTTGTTTGGGTTGCTTCTCGTTCTTTCATGCACAAAATCAAGATGGCAGAAATAACGACAGCAAGCGCAAGACTGCAAGAACAGGTTCCGATATTCCAGTTGACTGCGGTATCATAGCTGCGGTAGCCTACCATTCCAAGACTTGCGGTAATCGGATAAAGGTTTGCTAATGTCATATTTCCTGCGGCAAACATCCCTCCATATCCATAGACAAAAGCAATGATTACACCGACTAAAAAGCTGCCTGCCCTCCGACAAGTAAGAGCGATAATCGGCAGAACCGCAAGATATAAAAAGAAATTAACCGCAGTAATCTGCAAGGCTGCTTTTAGAGCTAAGGAAATCTCAAAGCCGGGAAATCCCACAATCATTTCTGCTATGATTGTAAACAGACTGCATATCAGCCCGAAAATAATAGACAATACGCCGCACACAATCAATTTTCCGGTCAACAGTTTCTTAAAAGAGATCGGCACAGTCAGAATATTTTTCAATGTGTCATCCGTCTGCTCACGAGAAATCATATATCCAGCAATTAGGCTGATACACATCGGAAAAATCATGGACATATTGTTTTTGATGACCTGTTCTGTAAGATAGGCAAAATCCCAAACGGAACCATCATTCGCCATAGAGGTAAACAAGGTCAGCAGGACGGATAGGAGCATGAGTGCAACGCCCGCCCAAAGGATATGATACCTTTTCAATTTATAAAATTCTGTTTTTACAATGCGAACCATGTTTATTCCCCCCTCTGCTTATATAATCTGTCAATCAGTAAGAACGAAACCAATGCCATGATCCCAAGAATGAATACAACTTGAAATGTTGAGGGAATTAGCCCTGTCATTTGCTCCAAGTCCATTTTTATTCCATGAGCCGCCATATCTCCCGCACTCCAAAATGTAGTCAGTGGCGTGGGCAGAAGCCATAACATAGTTTTAGGCAGTGTGTCAAACAATGCCGTAGCACTCATGTTCAGAACGCTGTAAAAGACACACAACAAAATGGAAAAAACATAGGTCTTACTGAAAAAGACAACAAGAACAATCAACGGGAGTGTTCCTGCCGTAATGAAAATTCCTGTTTCAACCGCTAAAAACAATTTATAGCCTATTCCATAAACTTCTAATGTTCCAAATCCGCAAAGAATTGTTGCAATGGTAGAAGCCACACAAAAAACAATTCCAAAAAGAAAGAGGACAATAATCTTTGCAAGCACCATTTGCGTGCTGGTTACGGGAATTGTACGCAGATTTTTGAATGTATCGTTGTCGCGTTCCATAAAGAACAGGATAGCGGCAATCACTCCAATAATGCAGGGCAGTAAAAACTGGATACCATATCCCAACACCATGTTAAATAATCCGTCAAAAGCATCTGCCCGATCTGTATATCGCTCCATCATAGAGGGCGTTGTCATCAGATAAGTCAGCGGGATTGGAAACAGGAAAGCAGCCAGAATAATAAGCGGAATAAATTTCTTCCGTTTCAATTTCAAAAATTCGCATTTGATTAGTTTAAGCAATTCCTTCTCCCCCTGTCACACGCTTGAAGTAATCTTCAAGACTTTCTTCACAAGTATGCGCCTCCGATACTTCCAATCCGTTTTCTACAAAGGCAGTTACAATTTTCCCCACAGGCAGATCAAGGTTGTGCAGGCGCAGATTCTGGTCGTCCTGTATGGAGAAATGGTTTTCATGGAAATTGCGTTCCAAAATTCTTGCCGCCTGTGCAGTATCAGAGAGCGTAAAACGGATATGCTTACTGCTTTTTTGCTCCAGCTCAGCAAGGCTTTCTTCTTCCAGCAACGCGCCGTGGTCGATAATTCCAATATCGTCAGCCAGCAAAGAAATCTCCGAAAGAATGTGACTGGAAATCAAAATAGTTTTTCCTCTTGCGTCGCAAAGCTCCCGAATAAAGGAGCGTACTTCTGCAATACCGATGGGATCGAGGCCGTTGATCGGCTCATCCAAAATCAAAAGCTCCGGATCGTGCATAACGGCAAGGGCGATGGCAAGCCGCTGCTTCATACCAAGAGAATACTGTGAAAAGAGCTTTTTATCTTTGTAGGGCAGTCCTACCAGATCCAGAGCATCTTTGATAGCATGATTGTTTGGTACACCCCGCAGAGTAGCAAAGATACGCAGGTTCTCTGTGCCGGTCAGATTGGGATAAAAACCAGGGGACTCAATCAAACTGCCAATGCGGGGCAGCAACTTCTTTTCATTTCCTTGCAAAGACTTTCCCCAGATTTTGACCTCACCGGAAGTAGGCTTCGTTAAACCCAACAGCATTTTCATGGTAGTGGTTTTTCCGGCTCCGTTTCTACCCAACAGACCATAAATTCTCCCACGCTTGACATGGATATTTAAGTCAGCCACACTCTTTTGTGAGCCGTATTGCTTCGTCAGATTTTTTGTTTCAATGATATAATTTGTATCCATATTCAAAACCTCCTGTTCTGTAAGGTATTCTATCATGCCAACCTTGCATTAACCTTGCCGCAACCTTGCATTAACCTTGCAATTTGAAATCCAGTAAAATGACAAAGGCTCCCGCCATAAAGACGGGAACCCGCTTAACTCTCCAAAGGAAAAAGCAACATAAATTCAGTTCCTTTTCCCGGCAAACTTTCAACTGTTATACTCCCACCCATCTTTTCTACAAGCTGATGGACAATAGAAAGACCAAGACCGCTTCCTTTTTCAGACCGTCCTTTGTCACACTTATAGAGCCGTTCAAAAATGTGTTTCAAATCTTCCTTCTCAATTCCCACTCCATTATCCGCCAGCAGCAGCTCCATGTTATTTTCCTTCTTTGACAGGGCAATTTTGATTTTGTCTGCATGGCTGTGAGCGATTACATTTTGAATGAGATTATTGACAATCCTCATATAGCTGTCCATATCCAATCTTACCCGGACAGGATGTTCAGGAATATCAATGTCATAATCAACCTGTTTATCCTCAAAAATCGGTATCCAGTCGATCAGAATATTTCTTGTCAGCTCTGCAACCTCAACGCTCTGGATCTCCAAAGCAAACTCGTTGGAATTTAACTTGAACCAGTCAAAAAGTACATCAATGTATTCTTTCAGATCATGGGCTTTCCGACGGGCGGTTTCAATATAATCATCCCGGTCTTTTCCTGTGACCAGTCTTTTGTGTGTAGCGTCAAGATACCCAAGCAGAGTAGTAAGGGGCGTTCGCACGTCATGGGAAAGGCTCGTCATAAGCTGGCGGTTGGTTTCTTCTGTCTGCCGTACAGTTGAAAGTCTGCTTTCATAGGCCACAACGATCTCATTGATTTCATAGGCAAGAGGTGCTGTCAGTTCATTTGTTGCAGATAGAATACGCCGGTTGCCATTTCCGTTTTTCACATCAACCAGCACATCGGTCATTTCTGCTATTTGTTTTTTTACACGCCGAACGAGAACGATGGAAGTCAATACAGCCACAACAGCAATCACAATGGACAAGAATACGATAATTTCCATGCTGACTACACCTCCTTATTAAACCGGTAGCCAATCCCTTTGACCGTTTGTATATACTTTGGGCTTGAAGGATTGACTTCTAATTTTTTACGAAGTCGGCTGATAATCGCCATAATGTTACTGTCATCATAGAAATATTCTTCGCCCCATACTTCCTCATAAATCTGCTGTTTGGTCAAAATTTTCCCTTGATGTTTTGCACAGTACAGGAGCAAATCAAATTCCTTTGGGGGCAGTTCAAAAGTGCCGTTTGATGTAGTAACAGAACGATTTTCAAGGTCAATCTGCAATCCGTCAAAATCCAGTTTTTGCACAGCTCCGGCTTGATGATTAAAACGGGTGTAGCGGCGAATGAGGGACGCAATACGGGCAATCAGTTCGTCCATATCAAACGGTTTTGTAAGATAATCGTCCGCTCCGGCCCGTAAGCCTCGTACTTTAGAAATGCTGTCATTTTTAGATGTGAACATCAAAATCGGCAGACTGTTCTCTTTGCGGATTTCTTCCAGCGTTTCAAAGCCATCCATACCAGGCATCATCACATCCAGCACCACAAGCTGATACTCCTGCTCTCTTAATTTTTGTAAGCCCTCTTTTCCGGTATTACAAAAATCAGCTTCTATGTTTTCTGCTTGTACGCTACGTTTAATCAAAGCGCACAGTTCTCTGTCATCATCTATAATCAGGATTTTATTCATGGTGCAACCCCTTCCCTTGTTTTTTCCTTCCGTCAATCGGCTTCTCCGCAGTTTTAGGGAGCAGCCAAACACCGGCCATTTTCACAGCACCGGGGATACGCCCACCAGCACAATAATAATTTACCCTACGAGGTGTCACGCCCCACTTCTCGGCGGCCTCTTTTAGTGTCATATAATCCATTATGCACCTCCACAGAGTACATTATAGTTCTTTGTCTCGAACAATACAAGTTTATCACCAATCGCAGCTTTATATAATCGGCATAATCGTACAGTTTGTCAGGCATAATAAGGTCATTCCATCATATAAACCGGAACGATACAATATTATTGAGGTGAACGATTATGCCGATTGATGATTTAACTGCTTTAGGGCAAAAAATGCGAGAAGCCCGAAAGAATAAAGAACTGACACAACAGGAACTTTCTGATCTGAGCCATGTTTCTGTAAAGCAAATCGCCAATATCGAAAAAGGGAAAATGAATCCTTCCTATTTGATTTTGAGAGCATTGGCAAAGGTCCTGCACATCTCTTTAGATACGCTTATAAATCCAGATGTTTCTCTGGAGGATGAGGGTGTCAATCAGATGAAAATGCTTTATTCCAGCTGTCCGCCAGAAATGCGTGACACCCTGCTGCATCACACCCAGGAAACGGTGAGGGAACTGACAGAGTTGTCCGAAAAATTTGAAACGAATTGAGCCAGTGAGTGAAATTTAACGATTCTCTCACTGGTTCTTTTCATTTTCGGAGAAAAGAGGCAAGCAATGCCTGTGTTAATACACACAGGCCCGCAGAGAAGAAAATCCCTCCGTGATTTTCCTCTCCGCTTGCTTGTTGAGGGCAGCGCCCCCAAGCCCCTTTGAACACAGAATTTCATTCTGTGGCTGCGCGTTCTGCGAACGCTTTTGACCAGGACCAGCTTACCGCTGGCCGTGGTCTTTTTCTTTTTCAACATCCTGTTCTACCTCCATTTTCAGCACTCGATCTACATTTGCCTTTGCCGTTAAAAGCTCCCGCATTTCCTCACGGGAACGCCGGTACTCGGCATAGGTCTTTTTCTTTTCTTCCAGCAATTTCGCGTACTCCGTCTGCAACTCTTTGACCTTGGGAAGCTTCTTGACTCCCATCTCATCAAAGGCATTCTTAGCAGCCTGGTGGAGCAGAATTTCTTCCTCATGTTCCTCCCGGAATTTCTTAGAGTATCCCGCCTTGCGGTATGCCACATAGATCTCACGGGTCTTGGCATAATTTACGATGTGAGTACGCAGAACAGCGATCTCTGCCATGCGCTTTTCAGCCGCTTTGATCTGCGCCGAAAGATCATTGTGATGTGCCGTGGTAGCCGCAGCCTTTTCTTCCAAAACCGCATACTCCAGCAGATTGTTCTCTGACAGGTAATTCATGGTCTGCGCCATTTGTTTCAGATTAAAAACTTTAGCCCATCGAGCATAGCCAGCACCTTTTCCAGCCTGCAATTTTGCCTGAATGTCCACCAGCAGATTGATCTTCGGCGGCTCTGCCTGTGTGCCTGTTTTCTTTCGCGGGGTATGTGCTTTCTTCCCTAAGAGAACTGCCCGCAAATCTTCCAATCCATATCCTTCGCCCAGACTGTCCATGCGGGCGGCTTTCTCCCAACCAGAGAGTTTCAGTCGATACGATTTTCCGCGCTTTGAGACTTCACAACCATATTCTCGCAACAACTTCAGCAGTTCTTCAAAGTCAGCAGGACTTTGTGATAATGCGTTGTCAATCGCCACACGAAGCAGCTCTCGGTGAGATGGCTTTGCCTGATCGCCCAGCCATTTGTTATAGCTCTTTCCGTGAAGTTTCGGATTCTCTACAATGGACAGTCCATTCTCAATACAGATGGTGTCACTTAGCCGACGAACTGCCTTGGTGCTGCCCCAAAAGTTTCGGAACTTCCGGTCATATTTTAAGCTGACCGATGACCAGATAATGTGATTATGAATGTGCGACTTGTCTATGTGAGTGCAGACTACAAAGGCATGATTGCCTTTAGTAAAACGCTTTGCAAATTCTACGCCCAGACGGTTGGCTTCTTCCGGGGTAATCTCACCGGGGCGGAAGGACTGGCGCACATGATAGGCAATCACATCATCCGCTCCGCGCACTCGTCCGGTAGCAACAATATACTGCCGCTTTGCTAAAAGAAACTCTGCATCCGCAGTCCGGCTGTCACACGCATAGCCGGTAATGAGCTTGCCGTTATCTGTTTTCTGTGGGTTTGCTACATAGTCGATGATGTCACTGATCGCCCGACTCTCTGTGCGGCCTTTGCCGACATGAAGCGGCATGATTCTTGTAGTTGCCATAAAAAGCTCTCCTCTCAAAATATTTTCTCTGAACTCTTTGTGCCTATCGTTGAAATAAACTCTCCTTATGGGTATAATATAAAGAAACTACCAATACCTCAAAGGAGGGATTTTATGATAGAACAGCTAATTGCTGAAGCAACCGAATGTGATTTCAAAGTTGCACTTGAAATAAAGAAACCCAAAAGCTGGTTAAAAAGTGTCAGTGCCTTTTCCAATGGAATCGGCGGCACTCTGTTTTTCGGGGTCTCTGATGACCGGAAGCCTATCGGCTTGTCTGATGTTCAAAAGGATGCTGAAGCGATCAGCCGCTTAATTAAAGAACGAATCACACCATTACCTCAGTTTATCTTAAAACCATTACAGGAAGATGGTAAACATCTATTAGCTCTGGAGGTTTCTCCCGGCCGTAGCACCCCATATTATTACAAGGCAGACGGCGTAATGGAAGCATATATCCGTGTTGGAAATGAAAGCGTAATTGCCCCGGATTACATTGTGAATGAACTGATCTTAAAGGGAACCAATCAGTCCTTTGATACCCTAACAACAGATGCGGTAAAAAAGGATTACAGCTTTACACTTCTGGAAGCAACCTATCTGGAACGGACTGGTCTCCGCTTTGAGCCATCCGATTATGTCTCCTTCGGTTTGGCTGACAAAAATGGGGTCTTGACCAATGCCGGAAAGCTCATGACTGATCAGCACACGGTTTATAACTCCCGTATGTTCTGTACCCGGTGGAATGGCTTGGAAAAAGGCTCTATCTTTGATGATGCGCTGGACGATAAAGAATACGAGGGAAATTTAATTTATTTACTGAACAGCGGCAGTGAATTTATTCGCAATAATTCCAAAGTCCGTTTTGTCAAAAAGGCACAGTATCGTGTAGACAAGCCGGATTATGCTGAACGAGCTGTGACAGAGGCTCTTGTCAATGCGCTTATCCATCGTGATTATATTGTACTTGGCAGCGAAATCCATATTGATATGTTTGATGATCGGGTGGAAATCACATCTCCGGGCGGTATGTTTGGCGGCGGCTCAATTCAGGAATACGATATTTACAGTATCCGTTCCATGCGACGAAACCCTGTGATTGCTGACCTGTTCCACCGCATGAAGTACATGGAACGCCGTGGAAGTGGCCTGCGCAAAATCGTCAGTGAAACCGAAAAGCTGCCTGGATATACAGAGGCATATAAGCCCGAATTTTCCTCAACAGCGACAGATTTCAGAGTCATCTTGAAAAATGTAAACTACAACTTAGAGGGTGACGCCCACCAAGTTATCCACCAAGTTACCCACCAAGTTATTGAACTATCAACGGTATCCAAACAGATTTTGGCTTTTTGCACAACACCAAAATCCAAGAAAGAGCTTGCAGTATTTTGCGGCTTCAAAGATTTAAGAAACTTCACTTTGAAACATATCAATCCGCTTTTAGAATCCGGGCAATTAGAAATGACTATTCCCGATAAACCTAAAAGTCGCAATCAAAAATATATTACAGTTCGTTCCGAATAAACAGAGAAGCAGGGCATTGGGTCTCATCTCCCATTGTCCTGCTTCTTTTTCATTTCAAAATATATTCACATCATTTACCCATACACCCAATCCTGTATCGCAAATTTCAAACTCTGCACCTTTTCCAGCAGCCAGATCGCAGCCAGCGGCAGCCCCATCGGGCTAATCAAAAATGCCATAACCAGCAAAATCACACCATTCTGCGGGGAATAGGTAATCAGCACAGCCACGCCAAGCAGAGCAATTACCGTGCTTAGTAGACCAAGCACCAGACCGGATATGTAGATCAGCCCCGTGCAGAGCCAGACAAAAAGCGTCAACACCAAAATGACCGGTGCAGTTACGATCATCAGCAGACATTTCAAAATCTTCATTTCTGTTCCTCCTTCCAACGCTCCAGATACTGTTTGCATAGGGCATCCGCTTCTCTCTCATCATCTTCCGTCACTTCCCGTTTTCCTTTGGTCAGTTCAATCTCCAGATAAGTCCGGTAATCATCGGCTAAGAGGTCGAACAGTTCCTTGGGAGTATGGCACACCTCGCCAGAGCAATAGTGAAAATCTTGGTCAAATTCAACTCTTACACATCCATGGCGGTTGATATAAACTTCTATGGTCTCGTCTGCGGTTAGGTAATCCGCAAAAATCTCCAGCACCTTTTCAAAGGTCAGCATCTGTTTTCACTCCTTTGCTACGCTTCTTATTCTACTCATATTATCCGGTACGGACAGGCAAAAGACAAGGATACAGACAAAAAGAAAAAGCGGAGGAAGGTGCGGCGAAGAAACGCCGTTCCTCCCTCCGCAAATGGAGTATCTATCCCTGTTATGAAAGTTTGGAGAGTTGGATAAGGATTTCCTTCACACCCTCCCACAGTTGTTCCTGCCGCTGGGATATATCCTCCAAATCGACATCATAAATCCGCCCGGTCTCATGCACCTTGCGGGTCAGCTGGTTTAAGTTGTTGCTGCTCCGGCGCAGCAGGGATACCAGTTCTTTCAGTTCCGGCAAATCCAGCTGCACCACATAGCCGTCCACAGCCATTTTCCGCAGATAGGCGCTCAGGTTTTTTGTCCCAAACTGTGCCATTTTCTGCTGAATCAACTCCATTTCATCAGCGGATACCCAAAACAGAACCGGCACATCCCGCTTGCGCTTGGGGCTGCTCATCGCTCCGGCTCCTGTTTCTTCGGGGCGGCAGGCTTATGGGCAGGCGGTTCCTGTTTGAGCTTTTGCAGGACAGAACTTTTCTGCTGTTCCTGCATGGTTTTTCTGGCCTGCCTGGTAAACAGATCGCTCAGACCGGGATTGACCCCATCCACAACCAGATAGGCGCAGTGGCGGGAAGCGCCGCTGTCCTCCGGCATGGGAATGGTTTTTGCCCAGGCTTTATTGTCCTGAGAGATACGCCCGTCATGGTTCTTGTGCTGGATGGTGTTTGCAAGAATGAACTGTACCCGTTCCGCCCCGAACTTTTCCAGCACATCTTTGACCGCCGCCTCCGTATCCAGCCGGTTCTCTGCATAGTGGGCGCTGATGGTCTGCTCAATGGCTTCTTTGCAGGCGCTGTTCGCCTGATACGAACGGTTATATTGTGCCATCTCTCCATGCTCGGACGCATAGGCGGCAGAATGGGGGTAGAAAGGGGCAGTTCGTAATTCTTCCTGCGCCTTGCACACATCATCGGCACGGTTTTCAATGCTGTCCCGGATCACACCCATATAGCCGGTCTCCAGCTTTTCAAAATAGCGGTACACATCCGCCAATGGAGAGGGAGATTCCAAAAGTGCCTGAGCCTGGGCGTCGGTCAACTCCAGTTCCTCCATTGCCATCACGATGTCCTCGCGGATGGTGTACTCATAGGCATGGTTTAAGACTTCTTCCGGGGGCTGGCTTTTCAGCCAGTCCCGGAACTTGTCCTGTTCGGCAGCCATCTTTTCATAAAGAGCTGTATTCAGATCGTTAGTATTCATGTTATCGCACCTCCTCATGCTGTTTTGGTTTCTTGTCTGTACTGCGGGGTTGCACCGGGCGTTTTAGGTTATCCAGCACCGAAGGCCGTGTGCTTTTGGCAACAACAGACTCGGTGTGTGCCTGCCCCTTTCCGTCGATGTTGAGCAGGGTATCCAGCTCCACCAGACGGGCGTTTTTGCTTCTCAGTTCTTCTTCATAAAGGAATGGCTTTCCGACTTCCTCCTTTGCGGCAGCCTGCTGCTGATAGAGGTTATCCAGCTGGGCCTTTGCCGCCTTCAGACGCTGGGGCATCTGGGCGAGGGCATTGTCGATACGGGTAAGATTTCCGCGAGGGTCTGTACCAAGGGTTGCCCGGTGGGTCATCTGTCCTTTCAGCAGGAGCGTATACTCCTGTTTCCAAGCGGAAAATTCCACGGACATGGCATAACCCCGGTAGTTGCCGATCTGCACCGGATCGGAGGTTTTAACCTCCTTGCAGGCATCCAAAAGGGCTGCACCGGCGTTCTCCTTATCGGTCAGCAGGTCTCCACGAATCTCCATACCAGCAAAACCGTCCTCCGGGTGCGGGTGAGCTGTCAAAACCTCCAGATCGGATTCAAAGCCCTTGATAAAACCTTTGTGCTTTTCAATCTCCTCCGGGAAGTATTTGAGTAGCTGGTCCTCCAGACGATATTGCTTGCTCTGGTGGTCGGCTTTCATCAGCTTCAGGCGGGATACCTCCACATCCAAATCCATACGCTCCTTGATGCGGGGATCTCCGGCACACAGAGCCTTGATCTCGGCAAAACTGAGGGCTGTTTCATCCACATCATCGCAGGAACGAACCGGCGATTTAGAAGTCATGATCTGGCTGATAAATTTCTGCTTGTTCTCCACCGTCTGCCAGAGGTATGCGTCAAAGGTTCCTTCTGTCACATAGCGGTACACATGAACAAGGGGATTCTGATTGCCCTGGCGCTCGATACGCCCCTTTCTCTGGGCAAGGTCTCCGGGTCTCCACGGACAGTCCAGGTCATGAAGTGCCACCAGACGGTCCTGCACATTGGTGCCTGCGCCCATCTTGGCGGTGCTGCCTAAGAGGACACGAACCTGACCGGTACGGACTTTAGAGAACAGCTCCTTTTTCCGCACTTCGGTATTGGCTTCATGGATAAAAGCGATCTGGTCGGCAGGCATTCCCTGAGCAATGAGTTTCTGACGAATATCGTCATATACCGTAAAGACAGGTTCCTGCTCTGGCAGAGACACAGCATCTTCCAGTGCATGAAGCAGTGGATTATCCAGCGTTTTCGCCGCCTTGCTTGCAGGAGCTTTTGCCTGCGGTGTAGAAAGTGGCGATAGGTAAGATTTTGATGTTATCTCCAACTTTTCCCCCGCCCTAAACCGTGCATGAACCTTTCAGCTCACACGGCTTGCCATCAAGGGCAAATTGATTTACATTTTAACAACTCTCAACATGAACAAGACTTCTGAGCTTATCAACTTTGGTTTTCTGTTTCGGAGTGAGGTTTAAGGAATCCGTAAGCCTTGCAATAGTGTCGGTATCGGTAGCGTGAATAAGCCTGTGGGCATTTCCGCATAACAAAATCAGATTTTGGTATGCATCTGTGCCTCCGTTGCAACGTGGGACTTTGTGGTGACAGAAAATATCTCCAATCATCAGCTTCGCCCCGGTTACGGCACATTTACCCATTTGAGCCGAGTATAGTGACAATCTGTTGTCGTTATACTCTATGGTGGCATTCCAGACCGGGTTTCGCATCAGATAATGCAGAATCTCCATATCAACTGCTTCCAGTTGTTTATGAATCATTGCCCTACCTTCTGCGGTGTACGAGTTCACACCACGTTTTCGCTGAATGGGATGCCTGTGCTTGACATAGCCTATTGGCGCAAGCGCAATTCCTCCTACATATCGCAACTGCTTACTTTTTCCGTACCGTTCCTTAATCACGTTTGCTATATGGCACGAAATCCGATTCTTTTCAACCTCTGCTGCCGTTTTTAACCGCTGTCGAAATCTTGTTTTCTGGCTCTTTTGGACTGAAAAGGCTAATCCTCTGAAATCCTTGCTGACCTTGGTCGCCATGCTGTAGTAGTCATGGACACCGAGTACAAAGGCATTGTATTTCGCAATTTCCTCATATTCGGAATGTGCCGCATTCTTCGGGTACTGAATCGCATGGGTCAGTTCCGCAAGGTTGTCTTTAATTTTCTTAATGGATTTCTCTCTGACATGGCTCTCTACAACAAATTTGGTTTGTCCCTGTTTGGTTTTGCCCCTGGGAATCACTTTCAGTCTGAATCCCAGAAAATCGGAATAGTCCTCTTTCAGGCTGATTACCTTGGACTTCTCCGGGCTTATATCCAGACCGAGACGCTCTTTCAGCCAGTCCTTTGTTGCATGGAACAGCTTGACCGCATTAGGATAGCTGCTGGTAAATATTTTGAAATCATCTGCATATCGGACACAGGTTATTTCTTTCAATCCGCTTCTACGCAGGGACGCATACTTATTACCATGATTGGGGCTGCCATTGCGGTTAGGCGTTTGCTTGAACGGATATTGTGTTGGAATGTTTTCCCATTGGCTTGCCAACCACCAGTCCAGTTCATTCAGCACAATGTTTGACAGAAGCGGAGAGATGATACCGCCCTGCGGTGTCCCTTTCTCTGGAAACCCAATTCCTGCCACTTCCGCTTTCAGCATTGCAGATATAATAGAAATCAGCTTTTTGTCACATATTCCAAGTGTCCACAGTTGTTTTAGCAGCTTGCCATGGCTCACATTATCGAAGAATCCCTTAATGTCAATGTCAACTACATAATGCAGATGGCTTAGCTGCATATTTTTATGGACTTGAGAAATTGCGTGCTGCTGGCTTCTGTTTGGCCTGAATCCGTAGCTGTGGTCATGGAATTTTGCTTCACAAATTGGCTCTAAAACCTGTAGAACACATTGCTGAACAAGTCTGTCCATAATGGTCGGTATCCCCAACGGTCTTGTCTTACCATTGTCCTTTGGTATCTCTACTCGGCGAACACTTTGGGGGACATACCAACTGAATTTCCGTTGCACAAGCACAACGAGCTTTTCTTCAGAGAGCTTTTCTAAGTGCTGTATGGTCTTGCCATCTGTGCCTGCTGTTTTGCTTCCTTTATTCTTCTTGATGTTCCGGTATGCCAATTTGATATTTTCCGGCAGGGTGATAATTTCCACCAGCTTGGTGAACATCTTGCCATCCATACTTTCGGCATACAGCTTATCTTGAATTTTCTGGAAATCGTAATATTCAGCATGGCGCAGTTTCGATTTCTTCAAAGCCTTTTTCTTTGTTGCCATAGTCGGTCATCACTCACTTTCGTGGGCTTAACCTTTCTTAGTCCTACTCGAACCTATGCGTGTTTGTTAATAATGATATTTTCAATTTACTCTTGACTACAGCCCGTCCCTCCACCGCTTACTTTTTTCACGGCTTCTAAATTCAACCATCGCTGACTGAATACGGTACCATGGCTGCACCTTCCTCCCGGATTAAGAAAAGTTATACTGCACCTTCATTCCTGACGACACAGATTTCCTTTTCATGCTTCATAGCGTGCAATCGCTCCACATCCGGGACTTTCTACGTTCCGATATTCCTATCTGTACATGATGCCCTTAGACTATCCTTTTGGCCAGTATGCTGGATAGCACCTGTAATGCTATAGGGAATTTCATTGCGACCGCCTTACTTTACCCCACATACACCATTTTCATGGCAACGGCATTTCTACCGTTCTTTCTTCTTGACCCATACATTCGGACTTTCGTCAGTGGTTGTCAGCCACATTCTTGTCATAGGCATTTTATAGACCCCCGACCTATAGACCGCACTATCCACCTCTGGACAGCTTTCCACATATGGCAGGAAAGCCGGTCAATATAATACTCCCACTTGTCGGGCAACTCTGTTTTTAGCCCGGAAAGCTCTGTATCGGTCAGTATCACATTGTTGTATCTGCCATAAGCGGCGGGGGCGGGGTGTCCCGTTTCTCCCTCTCTCTCTTTTTCTATCTCTATCTCTTTCTCTAACTCTATCTCTATCTCTGGTGGACGAATGTCGGACAAATGTCCGCCTTTTGTCCGGGGCGGTAAAAGTGCCTTGTTTTCCAGTCTTGCAGCCCGTTTCCGCTCGGCTTCGGTAGAGGACTGTCCTATCATCAGCTCAATGTCGGTCATATAGAAAGCCCCGCTGTCAAGCTGCTCCACAAGCCCCAACTGCCGGAAAATCTCTAAAGCCCTCTCAACCGTCCCTATCTGGTGGCGGGTCAGTGTCGCTATCATCTGCGCTGTGTAGGGGATATGCTCGTCAAGCTGCAATTTCCCGCCGTTTTTCAGCGATTTTAAGTACAGCTTCAAGAGGATATTGGAGTATAAAATCCCGTCTTTCATATCTTCCAGCAGCACAATGGAGTCGCTGTCAAAAAAGTTCTCTTTCAGCTTGAGGTAGTAATACTTGCGGTTATCTGCCATTGTCCCTGTCCTCCTTTTTCCGGCGTTTGGAGTAGTAGTGGGGGCAGAGTATGATAACCGCCCGGAAGCTCTGCTTGCAGCTATGGGTACAGCCCCGGCAGAGGTCATTGTATGTGATACGATCGCAGGTGGAATTCCCGACTTTCACTTGCCGCAGGAAAAAAGACCATTCCAGCCGCCGTTTCTTGCTCATTCTTGGCATGGGTGCGCTCCTTTCTGCCGTTTCCGCTGGTGTGGCGGTATCGGCGGTAATTCTGTATCATCTCGGTATCATTTTCGGGTTTTTTCTGCCCTATAAGCCCGTTAAAAAATCCTTTGGTATTTGCGGATAGGGTACGGGGCAGCCCCCTTGTTCTGTATAGGTTCGGGTACATTTTGGGGCGGTTTTTATCGTTCCTGTTCCTGCCTTTTCACAGGCTTGCGCTCCCGGTGTAAAATCTGGTCGATATTGCCCTTGACAGTCTGTAAGCGGCGGTATTCCTCCCGTTTTGCCCGGTAATCGTTGTAGCCGCTGTTTTTCTCTTGGATAAGGGTTTCAATCTCTGCTTGCAGGGCTTTATAGCTCGGCAGCTTGGAAATGCCGTTTTCCCTGAAATAGCGGGCGGCTGCGTCTGCTATGATAAAGTCGCTTTCGTACTTCTGACGGTAGGCTGCTTTTGCTTTGGCGTTTTTCTGCTGTTTCAGCCCGTCCCGGACAGGGCGGGTCTTGGAATAGG
>NZ_QULN01000039.1 GCF_003481705.1 Butyricicoccus sp. OM04-18BH | reverse complement strand
TCTGCGTTCGTATACGGCGGCATTGTAGACAGCAGCACTTATTTTAATCCCAATGCGGCAATCACGCGCGCAGACTTTGTGGAGATGATCTACCGTCTGGATACCACTTCGGACTATAACGGCTCCAATCGCTTTACCGATGTGTATTCCACCGCGCCGAACGCAGCCGCTATTGCGTACTGCTCGGATCGCGGCTGGGTCAAGGGTGATCCGGGCGGCACATTCCGTCCGTATGACTACATTACCCGCGCAGAGGCGGCGGCAGTAGTCAACCGCACGATGGGACGCACGCTCTCGTCCACCGATGTAAGCGGTATCCGATACACCGATGTTCCGATGAACTTCTGGGCGTATAACGATATTCTGATTGCATCCGGTAACCAGAGGTAACACCTATGCGACCGGACAAAAGAGGTTCGGCAGCGAGCACCACCACTCTGGTGGTGTTCGCTCTGCCGGTTATCTGGCTCGGATTGATCGGCGGCAGCTGCGCTGCGCCGGGACGAACGCTGATTGACTGGATAAACGCTTTCGGCACAGCAATAGAACAGCCCTGGCATTTTTCCTTTAACCAGTACAGCTTGAAAGCCATACTGATCGCACTTGCTGCTTATGCGCTGTGCATCATGCTCTACCGGGACAGCCAGCGCAAGCGCCGACCGGGAGAAGAATACGGCTCTGCCGAATGGGGCAACGCCAAGCAGATAGACAGCAAGTACCGGTATCACGATAAATTTACGGTTGAAGTGAAACAAATGCTTCACCGCATAGCGAGTTTCGTCGCTTTATGTGCAGAATTTATCACCGGAAAGCTAACAGAAGAAGAACGCCAGCGCCGCAAAGAACGGAAAGCACTTGCGGTTCATGTAGACCAGAACATACCGCTGACCATGCACACACGCATTGGCCTTGATGTATTCCGGCACCAGCGCAACCTCAATATGATGGTTATCGGCGGTTCCGGTACAGGTAAGAGCCGGTCGGTGTCGAAACCGGAGATCTTGCAGGCAAACTGCTCGTACATTATCTGTGACCCGAAGGGTGAGCTGCTGCGCGACTGTGCAGAGTTCCTGCTCCACGAGGGTTACGACATCAAGGTGTTTAACCTCAAAGAAGGCGAACGCCGCTGTGGTAATATGTACAATCCGTTCCGCTATCTGCGTTCCGAGGTAGACTGTGTGCAGCTTGTAACGCTGCTGTTTCGTGCGACCACGCCGAAAGGCTCGCGCAGCAGTGACCCGTTCTGGGAACGCGCCGAAGAAACGCTCGTAACGGCTCTGGTGCTGTTTATCTATCTGGAGTGTGATCCGGAAGATCAGAATTTCGCAACGGTGATGTTCCTGCTCCGCAACGCGCAGGCCAGTGAGGAGGACGAGGGTAAACAAAATCCAGTAGATACTCTATTTGCTGAAATTGCCCAAGATCATCCAGAACATATTGCCAATCAGTATTGGGAAGCCTACAAACTCGCCGCAGGCAAAACCGCAAAATCCATTTTGATTATGGCAAGCTCGCGTCTGAAGCACTTCATGCTGGACGAGATTGCGGATATGACCATGGAAGATGAAATGGATTTAGCATCGCTCGGTGAGAAGAAACGTGCTATTTTCGTCTGCACGCCGGTCAACGACACCAGTTTCAATTACCTTGTTTCCATGATGTATATGCAGGCTTTTCAGCAGCTTTACGACCGCGCAGAACGGGAATACGGCGGCAGACTGCCGCGCCATGTACGGTTTATCATGGACGAGTTTTACAATACACCGCCACCGGATCGTTTCGATAATGTGTTGTCTACCTGCCGCTCCTACAATCTGTCCTGTGCAGTTATCCTGCAGGACATCGGACAGATCAAAACTATGTTTGAAAAAGAGTGGGAATCGCTGATAGCACAGTGCGATCAGTTCCTCTACCTCGGCGGCAATGATACCGCGACCCACAAATATGTGTCCGAACGGCTGGGTAAGGAAACGATCTTCTCCAAAACGACCTCGCAGACCAGAGGTACGCATGGTTCGTCCAGCCAGAATGACCAGAAGGTTGGTACAGAGCTTATGACACCTGATGCCATAAGCCGCATGGAAAATCAGTATTCGATTTTGTTCATGCGCGGCGAACGCCCGGTGTTCGATGAGAAATATGTGCTGCAAAAGCACCCGAATGTACAATGGCTTGCCGGTGACGGCAAGGCAAAAGCGTATTCACCACCGGAACATATTCCGTTCCACAAATACCATGTTGAGATTCCCGCCGATGAAATCGACGAGAAATACAAGCCAGAGGAAATCGGAGG
>NZ_QULN01000038.1 GCF_003481705.1 Butyricicoccus sp. OM04-18BH | reverse complement strand
AACGCCGATACAGAGAGCTTGCAGGAAATTGCAAGCGGTTTCGGCTGCAATCTGACGAAATTAGCCTATCAGCAGGACATTGGTTTGGACACCGTACTCCCGTATGGTTTGCGCAGCGTACAGCAGCAGCGCACGCTTATTACTGACAATGTTTCCATCCTTACACCGTTTTCTGCGCAGGAAATCCAGCAGATGGGTGGCATCTGTTACGGAAACAACGCCGTTTCCGGCAACCTCATTGTTGCCAACCGCGCAAATCTGCTCAACGGTAACTGTATCCGACTGGGTGTATCCGGTGCAGGCAAGTCTTTCTCTGTTAAACAGGAAATTGCTTATGTGCTGCTGTCCACGCACGATGATGTGCTGGTGCTCGACCCGGAGGGAGAGTTTACGCCGATGGTCGGCGCGTTCGGCGGCAGTATGATCGACATTTCCGGTTCGTCTGCGGTACGCATCAACGCGCTGGACATGGAGAAAGGCTATGCTGATGACGGCAAAGACCCTCTGCCGGACAAGTCCGAGTTCGTCCTGTCGCTGTTTGAGCAGATCATGCAGGACGATCTCAAAGCGCAGCATCGTTCCATCATTGACCGCTGCGTACAGGCTGTTTACCGTCCGTATATCGCCAGCGGTTACAAGGGCAATGCACCGACACTGACCGACTTGCAGGCTGAGATCAAGAAACAGCCGGAGCCGGAAGCGCAGGAGCTTGCGCTGGCAGCGGAGCTGTTTATCTCCGGTTCGCTGTCCATCTTCGCACAGAAAACCAATGTAGACCAGAATAACCGCCTGACCTCTTACAATATTCTCGACCTCGGTGAGCAGCTTCTCCCGATGGGTATGCTCGTTATTCTGGAGAGCATTTACAACCGCGTGATCCAAAACTGGCGTTCTGGCAGACGCACATGGGTCTTTGTGGACGAGTTCTCTATCTTCTTCCGGTATCCGTTTGCAACGAATTTCTTCCTCAGAATGTGGAAGCAGGTTCGTAAGCGCGCCGGTTATATGACCGGCATTACGCAAAATGTCGGTGAGATGCTGACGAGCAAGGACGCCTGCTGGATGCTGGCAAACTCCGAGTTTCTTATTATGCTTTCGCAGTCTGCATCTGACCGCGCGGCACTGGCAGAACTGCTGAACATTTCGGACACACAGCTTTCCTATGTCGAAAACGCCGACCCCGGCTGCGGCCTGATGAAGTTCGGCGGCGCGTTTATCCCGTTTGTGAACAGCTTCCCGGAAGATACGGAATTGTACAAGCTCATGACCACAAAACCGGCAGACCGGGAGCAGGTAAAGCCAAATGGTGTATAAATACAAGGACAAAAGTGATGCTGCAAAGGTACATTCTGCGCCCGCGACCGGGCGCAGGGTATCTTACAGCCGCACTGACAACAAGACCTATCGCAATACGGGAGGAGCAAGCACTCGTGCGGGCGCGGAGCTGCGTGCTAAGCAGACTTTCGGAGTACCGGGTACAGACGGTGCCGAAAAGAAAAAGTCCCGCAAGAAGCGTGTAATCAAGCGATTTGCGATTGCAACAGCCGTCCGCACGATAAACGATAAAAAAGAAGAACAGGCCAGCAGCAATGCAGCGGCAGAAGCAACCGAGCAGATACAGCGCCGTATGCACGATGCCGCCTATGTCGGCGTAGAGCTTGCTGCAAAGCCGGTTCGCAAGGCCGCACGCTCCCTGTACCGGAGCGCGGATAGCGTGGTGAAAGATTATCGTGCGCGCAAGTCCGTCGTTCGTACCGCACAGCGGTATCGCAGTGCAGACGGCAAAGCGCGTATACGACTTACCTACAAGTCCACACGCGAAAATAAGAATATCCGCCGCGTTAAGGTAAAGCAGTATCAGAAATACCGTATCCGCACAGCGCATGGTGCCACTACGCCGCGCGGTGCAGTGCGTGAACAGTTTATGCGGCGGCAGCGCACGACCGCTGCTGTGCGAGCCAAAGCCGCAGCAAAGAAAAAAGCAGCGGTACAGATCAAGCAGCGGCAGAGTGCGCAGTACCGCACGCCGCAGAGTACGGCATCTAAGGTGTACAGTTCAGCGCGGAATAAAGCAGGAAGCAGCGTATACGGCCCGTCCCATTCTGCACAGACAAAGATACGCACTGTACAGCAGCGTAAAGCCGCTGCCACCGCTTATAATGCGCGGGTGCGGAAAGCTGCTGCGGAGCGTAGCGAAAAGAGTATGCGCTACCGCATCAAGGCGCGCAAAGCTGGTGTGAAGAAAATGAAACGTCAGCAGGCTGCGAAACTCGCCGGAAAGACCTTGCCGACTAATGCAAACGGTATAGTGAAAAAAGGATTTTCGGCAGCAATGAAGTCCGCTTTTCAGTTTACTGTGCGGTTTGCGAAATCTAAAGCGCTGATTCCGATTCTCGCAGGTGTGCTGGTTATGTGCATGATCGCGGCTCCGGCTGCGATGGTCGCATCGGTGCTTGGCCTTTTCTTTGCCGACGCGCAGGCGGCAGAAAACGACAAGCTCTCGACCGTCCAGACGGCCTATGTCAA
>NZ_QULN01000037.1 GCF_003481705.1 Butyricicoccus sp. OM04-18BH | reverse complement strand
GAAAAGAACAATATGCACGAGGTTGACGTTGCGAACCTCTATAAATGGATGTTCAAAACGGCCTGTGCAATCTTAATCCTGTCAAACACATTCAATATCGTCATGGCCGTGTTCGATGTATCGCAGAGCGTTATCGCGCAGGCAGGCGGGCTGATTCAAGGCTCTACCGATGTTTCGGCGGATATGCTTGCCGAACTGGAAACCTCGCTGGAGGCGATGGACTTGGGGCCGCTTTTGGGGCTTTGGCTGCAATCTGCGCTCATCGGCTTCACGATGAAAGCAATGGGGATTATCATTTTCGTTTTGGTGTATGGCAGGATGTTGGAAATCTATCTGCTGACCAGTCTGGCCCCCATCCCCGTTGCTACGCTTTCCAACCGGGAGCTTGGCGGCACCGGGCAGAACTACATCAAGTCCCTGTTTGCCGTAGGCTTTCAAGGGCTGCTGATTCTTGTATGTGTTGCAATTTACGCGGTGCTCATTCAAGGCATCGCAACAAGCGGCGATCCCATCGGGGCGATTTGGGGAACTGTGGGCTACACGGTTCTGCTTTGCTTCATGCTCTTTAAGACCGGGAGCATTGCCCAGCGTATCTTTGGCGCTCATTAACAGGAGGAGGTGCTTATGCCGAGAAGATACGGGGCAGACGGAACGCGCTTATGGAATGGAAAAACGCCGGAGGAGTTTACTGAGGCAGACGCTTACCGCTTTATGGCGGAAACAGAGGCCGTCCTGCAAAGAAAAGAGTTGATGGACGACCCCGCCCAGCCTGCTCCGGCAAGCGGAAAGGAGGAATTTTATCTGAGTAAGAAAGACGATGTATTGCTGACCCCGGAGCAGATTGCTGCGGAGGAGCGGCGCTGGCTGTTTGATGCTCCCATCGCGGAGCTTGCAGAAGTCAAGGGTGTTAGCATTGACGAGGCGGTAAAAATGCGGACGGATGCTGTCTTGCAGGAGGCGGTTGTTCCAATCTCGGTATCTGTCCGCCCGATTGAGCCGCAGGGAAAACTGATCGGCTTCGCCAGCGTCAATTTTGGCGGTGTGGTCATCGACGATTTTAAGGTTGTGGACGGGAAAAACGGGATTTTCCTCGGCGCTCCCTCTAAACCTGATCCTGCCAGCCGGACGGGATACCGGGCTACGGTTCGGATTCCTGACCGAGCCACACAGGAACGGATCAATGCGGCTGGTGTGGAGGCGTATCATGCAGCGGTGGAACAGCTTGTTGCACGGGCCCAGGCGGTACGACCTGCCCCGATCAAGGAGCAGATGGCCGAGGCTGCAAAGCAAGCGGGAAAAGAAAACGCTGCCCGGCCTGCGCCTGCCAAGGCAAAGGAGGCCCGTAATGACCGATAGCCGCACTTTGGGACAAAGTGTCCCGAAGGAGGGCTTGTTTCTCATGGATGGCATTGAGGGCCTACGCTCCCTGCCCAAACATAGCGTGGATATGCTGTTGACTGATCCGCCTTACGGCACAACCCGGAATTATTGGGATGTGCCCCTGCCGCTCCCGGAGCTGTGGGAGGCGGTGAAATGGGCAGTCAAGCCGAATGGCGCAGTACTGTTTTTCGCACAGTGCCCCTTTGACAAGGTGCTGGGCGCATCCAACCTCGCCATGCTCCGCTATGAGTGGATTTGGTACAAGGAGCGCGGAACGGGCTTTCTCAATGCAAACCGGGCTCCGCTGAAAAAGTCCGAGAACATCTTGGTGTTTTACCAAAAGTCCCCGGTCTACAATCCACAGTTTACTTACGGCAAGCCATATACCCGTGTTCATTCCCGAAGCGGTACAAGCTCTAACTATGGGAAATTTGAACGGCAGGGCTCAGAGTCCAACGATGGCCGCCGTTATCCCGGAAATGTGCTTTTTGTGCCTACGGTGTCCGGCGGCATCCATCCCACACAGAAGCCCGTGGAGCTTTGTGAGTATCTGATCCGCACCTATACCCGCCCCGGCGAATTGGTCGCGGACATTTGCGCGGGCTCCGGCACAACCGCGATTGCAGCTATCAACACAGAACGTCGCTTTGTATGCTTTGAAACGGCCCCGGCCTTTTATGCCGCAGCCAGTGAGCGTATTCGTGCGGCGCAGGCAGTAAAAAGCTCCGGCGAGAAAGGAGTGTAATTATCCAGCAGTATTCTATCATTTACGCTGACCCGCCGTGGCGCTACTCGGCTAAGAAAGTACAGGGCGCGGCGGAAAACCATTATCCCACTATGAGCATTGAGGAGTTATGTGCGTTGCCTGTGGCTGATCTTGCAGCCCCGGACAGCGCACTCTTTTTATGGGCCACTTTCCCGCAGCTCCCGGAGGCGCTCCGGCTGATCGAGGCTTGGGGCTTCACCTATAAATCTGTTGCTTTCGTCTGGCTGAAAAAGAACAAGAAAGCGGATAGCTGGTTTTACGGCCTTGGCTTCTGGACAAGGGGCAATGCAGAAATCTGCCTGCTGGCAACCAAGGGACATCCAAAGCGGCAGGCTGCCAACATCCATCAATTCATCATTTCCCCGATTGAAGCCCATAGCAAAAAGCCGGACGAGGCCCGCGACAAAATTCTTTCCCTGATGGGAGATCTGCCCCGCGTGGAGCTCTTTGCCAGGCAGACCCCGCCCGGTTGGGCTGTGTGGGGAAATGAAGTAACACCAACCATCCCGGACTTTGGGACACATTGTCCCGAAGTGCAGAAAGGAGTGTGATCTATGCCCTATGTAAACGTACCAAACGATTTATCCAAAATCAAAACAAAGATGGCTTTCAACCTCACTAAACGCCAGCTTGTCTGCTTCGGCAGCGCGGGCGCGGTGGGGATTCCGGCCTATCTGCTGACCCGTGGCACCCTCGGCAATACCGGCGCGATGTTTCTCATGCTGGGAATTATGCTCCCGGCGTTCCTGCTGGCGATGTATGAAAA
>NZ_QULN01000036.1 GCF_003481705.1 Butyricicoccus sp. OM04-18BH | reverse complement strand
TCTGCGTTCGTATACGGCGGCATTGTAGACAGCAGCACTTATTTTAATCCCAATGCGGCGATCACGCGCGCGGATTTCGTTGAAATGATCTACCGTCTGGATACCACTTCGGACTATAACGGCTCCAATCGCTTTACCGATGTGTATTCCACCGCGCCGAACGCAGCCGCTATTGCGTACTGCTCGGATCGCGGCTGGGTCAAGGGTGATCCGGGCGGCACATTCCGTCCGTATGACTACATTACCCGCGCAGAGGCGGCGGCAGTAGTCAACCGCACGATGGGACGCACGCTCTCGTCCACCGATGTAAGCGGTATCCGATACACCGATGTTCCGATGAACTTCTGGGCGTATAACGATATTCTGATTGCATCCGGTAACCAGAGGTAACACCTATGCGACCGGACAAAAGAGGTTCGGCAGCGAGCACCACCACTCTGGTGGTGTTCGCTCTGCCGGTTATCTGGCTCGGATTGATCGGCGGCAGCTGCGCTGCGCCGGGACGAACGCTGATCGACTGGATAAACGCTTTCGGAACAGCAATAGAACAGCCCTGGCATTTTTCCTTTAACCAGTACAGCTTGAAAGCTGTACTGATCGCACTTGCTGCTTATGCGCTGTGCATCATGCTCTATCGGGACAGCCAGCGCAAGCGCCGCCCGGGCGAAGAATACGGCTCTGCCGAATGGGGCAACGCCAAGCAGATAGACAGCAAGTACCGGTATCACGATAAATTTACGGTTGAAGTGAAACAAATGCTTCACCGCATAGCGAGTTTCGTCGCTTTATGTGCAGAATTTATCACCGGAAAGCTAACAGAAGAAGAACGCCAGCGCCGCAAAGAACGGAAAGCACTTGCGGTTCATGTAGACCAGAACATACCGCTGACCATGCACACACGCATTGGCCTTGATGTATTCCGGCACCAGCGCAACCTCAATATGATGGTTATCGGCGGTTCCGGTACAGGTAAGAGCCGTTCGGTGTCGAAACCGGAGATTTTGCAAGCAAACTGCTCGTATATTATCTGTGACCCGAAGGGTGAGTTGCTGCGTGACTGTGCAGAGTTCCTGCTCCACGAGGGTTACGACATCAAGGTGTTTAACCTCAAAGAAGGCGAACGCCGCTGTGGTAATATGTACAATCCGTTCCGCTATCTGCGTTCCGAGGTAGACTGTGTGCAGCTTGTAACGCTGCTGTTTCGTGCGACCACGCCGAAAGGCTCGCACAGCAGCGACCCATTTTGGGAGCGCGCCGAAGAAACGCTCGTAACGGCTCTGGTGCTGTTTATCTATCTGGAGTGTGATCCGGAAGATCAGAATTTCGCAACAGTGATGTTCCTGCTCCGCAACGCGCAGGCCAGCGAAGAAGACGAGGGTAAACAAAATCCAGTAGATACTCTATTTGCTGAAATTGCCCAAGAGCACCCAGAACACATTGCCAATCAGTATTGGGAGGCATACAAGCTCGCCGCAGGCAAGACCGCAAAATCCATTTTGATTATGGCAAGTTCGCGTCTGAAGCACTTCATGCTGGACGAGATTGCAGACATGACGATGGAGGACGAAATGGATTTAGCATCGCTCGGTGAGAAGAAACGCGCTATTTTCGTCTGCACGCCGGTCAACGACACCAGTTTCAACTACCTTGTTTCCATGATGTATATGCAGGCTTTTCAGCAGCTTTACGACCGCGCAGAACGGGAATACGGCGGAAGACTGCCGCGTCATGTGCGCTTCATTATGGACGAGTTCTATAACACACCGCCCCCGGACCGCTTTGACAATGTATTGTCCACTTGCCGCTCCTACAATCTGTCCTGTGCAGTTATTCTGCAAGACATCGGACAGCTCAAGACTATGTTCGAAAAGGAATGGGAATCGCTGATGGCGCAGTGTGACGAGTTTCTGTATCTTGGCGGCAATGATACCGCGACCCACAAATATGTGTCCGAACGGCTGGGCAAGGAAACGATCTTCTCAAAAACGACCTCGCAGACCAGAGGTACGCATGGTTCGTCCAGCCAGAATGACCAGAAGGTTGGTACAGAGCTTATGACACCTGATGCCATAAGCCGCATGGAAAATCAGTATTCGATTTTGTTCATGCGCGGCGAACGCCCAGTGTTCGATGAGAAATATGTGCTGCAAAAGCACCCAAATGTACAATGGCTTGCCGGTGACGGTAAGGCAAAAGCGTATTCACCACCGGAACATATTCCGTTCCACAAATATCATGTTGAGATTCCCGCCGATGAAATCGACGAGAAATACAAGCCAGAGGAAATCGGAGGTGTTCTCTTTGAATACTTCGTTATTCCTCCACAATCCCCCCAAAAAGGAGAATAAATTATGAAAAACAAGTTTACTCAGAAAGCTGCTGCACTGCTGTGCAGCAAAAAAGCACTCAATCGCGCCCGCACTGCGCACCGACTGCTGTCCATGACGGCAATCATCGCCTGCCTTGCTGTTGTACCGGCGTTTGCAGATAATGAAGCGCTGAATGCGGTAAACAAGCTCAGTGACACGATCTTTGCGCTGATTAAGGCTGTTGGTCTGATCTGCGCGGGCTGGGGCGTGCTTCAGCTCGGTATGTCGGTGCAGTCGCACGATGCTTCGCAGCGCACGCAGGGCGTTCTCTGTATTCTCGGTGGTCTGCTGATTTACTTTGTAAAGGCAATCCTGACCAGCATTGGTGCAGCCTGATCCACGAAGGAGTTGATTTCCTATGTGGGTAGTAGATATTATTGAAAACTGTATCACCTTATGGAACTCCACACTGTCCTCTATTTGGAGTATGCTCACGCAGTCCCCGGAAACCTTTCACAACGGCGCGGTCTGGAATGCAATTACCAAAATCTTTACCGCATTACAGGGAGCAGGCTACGGCCTGCTCGTCCTGTTTTTTGCCATGAGTTTCTTTAAGCATACGGTTTCGTTTCGTGAATTTCGCCACCCGGAGCAGATC
>NZ_QULN01000035.1 GCF_003481705.1 Butyricicoccus sp. OM04-18BH | reverse complement strand
CCGTCCTGCACAGCATAGGAGAACGGACGCAGCGCTGCCATCGGCGTGTTCGACTGGAACACATCAGCGGTTTCTGGTGCAGGCGGTTCTTGCGTGTTCGATTGGAACACATCGTCCTCAATAAGCGTGTTCGACTGGAACACATTCTCGTGGCCGAGATGAAGAACTGCTGCGGAGAGCAGATCTTCCAGTTCGACATTCGGATCGGGGACGCAGGCGGTATCCTTACCGTATTGAGTTGTGACCTCCTGCATCGTACCCAGAATCATTTCCGGGTGCTGCAAGAAATAATTGTTCAGCTCCATGCCGTCTGCATTTTTGCCGGTTTCCGTCCATGCGGGCAACTGCTCCGGCGGTGTGTCACGCTTTTGCAGGAACAGAATGTCGGTGGTAACGCTGGCTCCGGCATTTGCCTTGAATGCCGTATTGGGCAGACGAATTGCACCGAGCAGGTCGGCACGCTCTGCCATTAAGCGGCGCGCGGCGGGATTAGCCTTATCGAGTGTGCCCTTGGAGGTGACAAACGCCACAACGCCGCCCGGACGCACCTTATCAAGCGACTTAACAAAGAAATAATCGTGAATGAGCAGATGATCCTTGTCGTATCGCTTATCGTGCAGGCTGTAATCACCAAACGGCACATTGCCGACGGCGAAATCAAAGGAGTTATCCGCGAATTTGGTGTTTTCGTAACCGGTGATCTTAATGTCCGCGTTCGGGTACAGCTTGCGGGCAATGCGTCCGCTGATACTGTCCAGCTCCACGCCGGTGAGCTGACTGTCTTTCATGCTCTCCGGCAGCATACCGAAGAAGTTGCCGACACCCATGGACGGCTCCAGAATTTTGCCGTTTTCAAAACCGAACTGCGCCGCAGCATCATAGATCGCGCGGATGATCGTGGGCGAGGTGTAATGCGAGTTAAGGACAGATGCGCGTGCGGCCTTGTATTCGTCCTCAGTGAGCAGACTGCGCAGCTGCTCATAGCGGCGGTTGTTGGGACTGAACGCGCTTGCCATGCCGCCCCAGCCGACATACTGAGAGAGCACCTGCTGTTCCTCGGCAGTCGCAGGACGGTCTGCGGCTTCCAGACTTTTCAGCAGGCGGACAGCCGCAAGGTTTCGGTCAAATTTTTCTCCAAGCGTGCCGGTGCCGAGGTTGTCATCGGTAATATGGAAAGTGGGCGGATTGCGGCGCAGCGCATTGCGGTATTCCTCAAGCGAGGCTTTTTCTGCCTCCTGCACCGAGGGAAACTCTGTCCACTTGCCGTCGATCATAATGGATACCGGCTGTGCGCCATCCGTCTGAGCAGTTTCCTGCGTGTTCGATTGGAACACTTCGGGTGCCGCATTGCGTTCGTCCTGCGCCATCAGCCGCGCAAGGCTTTCTCGGCTTTCCGACCGGAAAATCGGATAAGGATGCGCCGGGTCGCGGAGCTGTATATTGAGTTTGCCAATCTCGGTGATTTCAAACGGCCTGCTATCCAGATAAACGGTATCGCCTGCATGGTAGTCCTGCGTGTTCCAATGGAACACATCGGCGGTTTCGGGTGCGGGCATATCCTGCGTGTTCGACTGGAACACATTCTCCGTTTTCTCATTCGGGTGCAGCTCGTAATAGTGGTATTCTGCATCGGAGATCATCGCGTCGAAATAGAGGCTTGCAAAATGATCGTTGAGTTCATGCAGACTATCGAACGAAACGCTGTGAACCGTTTCACCATCTACGGCGTAATTGATGCAATAAGTGTTCAGATCGGCGCTGACCTGTATTTCATGCTCATCGTCTTCCGTTGTGCTGTATGCCAGACCAACATCAGAAAGGTCGGAGAAGTCAGCCATTGTATCAAATTCCTCGATACAGTAATCGTTGATCAACTGCTTTGCGGTTTTGAGATCGCTGTCCTCGGCAGTATGTGCTTCGGCGCTCTGTACCGCTTCAGTCAATGTGTTCCCATCGAACACATCATTGTCTGGGTCAGACGCGGCAAGTTCTGCGCGTTCTGCCGGAGAATTGCCCTCGAACACATCGCGCTCCGGCGGCGTGTTCCTTTGGAACACATTCTCCTGCGTCTGCTCGGTCAGGAATTCCGGTACATCGGCAAAGCCGATGCTGTCCACATAGTGCGCGGTATCCTGTCCGTTCCGGTGCAGCACCACAATATCCGAAACCGACAGGCTGTGACCGGTGAAGTCGGCAGGACGGTTGATATTGAACTGATCATAAATGCTGTCCAATGTGGTATCCGGGGTGAGCGGTGCGGAATATTTCAGCTCGTAGTTGCTGCGGTTTATCGTCATGCCGTCCGCATGAACCCCGTCGTAAGAAGTAAACAGCAGTTTTGCATTGGCTGGATCAGCCGTAAGCTGGTAGATCTCATAGCGGTCGCTGTCCGCTTCTTCCGGCGTGTTCGATTGGAACACATTCTCCGCAGGAACAGACACAGCTTCTCTGGTGTTGAGAGATCGTTCGATCTGAGCGATACTGTTAAGGACTTCGGCGTTCTGCCAGCCTGCCACCTTAGTATAATCCTGAATAATGGTGTCCTTGCCGTCTACGCACTGAACAAAATCCAGACTGCCCGGAAGAGCTTCGGTATTCATTGCTCCCAGCGCTTTTCTCTGGTTGTTCGGGAGTTTATGGTAAGCGTTCAGAGCATCTTCAAGAGAATGAAACTCCTTGATGTCCAGAGCGCCGCGTTTCTGAATATCCTCTGCAACATAGAAATGGGCAATGAACTGCTTAGGCTGTGTCGGCTCAGCACTCCGCGTGTTCGATTGGAACACATTCGCCTGTGTTTCAGCAGAAGCATCGCGGAATGCTCGCAAGCCGTCTGCACCGAATTCAGTTTCGTAAGCGTTTATAGCATCTTCTGCTTCATGGTCGATGGAACGCATAGTATAGACATGGCGTTCGGTGCTGTTATCTTTGGTGGCGGCAATCGTTACATCATGCTTGTCGCGCAGCTTCTCCACATACCGCTCC
>NZ_QULN01000034.1 GCF_003481705.1 Butyricicoccus sp. OM04-18BH | reverse complement strand
TGAAGCACATACCCACTCAGGGCCATTTTCCGCATATAGGCTCCCATGTTACGGATGCCGGCCTCCGCCATACGTTCTTGAATCAGGGCCTGCTCCGTTTCCGACACCATCACATGAAGATGGATCGGACGGCGGCGTTTCTTTGTCATCGCTCCTCACGCTCCCGGCTGCGGCAGGCGCGGGGCGGCTCCTTTACCTTATCCAGCGGCTTTTCCTGTTCGTCTGCCGGAACAGGGTGCGGCAAATGAAATTCACGGTGCAGGCGCAGCACCTCCAGTACAGACAATTCCTGTTCACGTTTCTTTTCCATATACGCACCTCCTTATCTATCGCCACGGTCAGGCTGCCTGCGCTGGGGAGCCGGAGCCTCCGAGCCGCGATCTGCCTCCGCCAACTTTGCCGCGTTTTTCATCTGCTCGGCAATCGGACGGGGCCTGTCGGGATTATCAGGCGCAGGACGCAGCTCATAGTCGGATGCCTGTTTTTCTGTCAGGGGGCGGGTATAGGTAAGATAACCCCAAGCCAAGAACGAGCCATTTTCCACCGGGACGCGCTGATCGTAATTGAAAATTTCATCCGGCTTGTTATAAGGCGGCTTCGGGAATGTCCCGATGTCCACAGGCCGCTGGGTCGAATAATACTTGTAAAGGCCGGGAGCCTCGGTCTGCCTGATCCCCACGTTATAAATACGCTGATAGTCCTGCACCCGGTCTGCAAAATCCTGTTCCATCGCGGCACGGTCATTTCCATAGTGACCCCATTCGTACTGCCGCTGGCCGTCCTTGTCATCATAGCAGGCCCATGTGACATAGCGGGATGGCGCGGTGGGATGTTCGCCCAATGCAAATCCTCGTCCATTTTCCAGCATGACCGCCTTCAAAATAGCATAGCCTTGATTTTTGTCCATAGTACACCTCCCATCATCGAGACATTTCTTTGTTTTCTCTTTTCACAAACGGCTGGAGCTGATAGGGGCTTGTATCGTCCTCGGGCCGCAGAAAGTCTATCCGGGCCGCAGCACGGATAGCGTTCTGGTTAAGCTGCCGCTGCCATGCCCCTTGGCTGGGAGCCCACTTAAAGCCGTTGCTTTTCAGTTCCTGCCGCTGATCGGCATCGGGCTTTTCCTCGAAAATAAGCTGCAAACGGTTTTCAGCCTCGTTGATTTTTGCCTCGCCTCCGGGGAATGTCCAGCCAGCAAACTCGGAGCGGCTGCTCAGTTCCTCAATGCGCTGGCGCACACGGTGGATGTTGGCGTTGTTGTTGGAAAGCAGATAGGTGGGGTACGGCTTGCTTTTGTCCAAGTGCCATGACTGCGCCATATCTGCTTTGAGCTTTTCGGCCTGCTCCGGCGTAAGCTCCGGGCAGCCGTCCAGCGTTTTGTGTTTCCGAAAATACGCATTGACCGCCTTCATGGTGGCCTGCAGGGACTCCAGCCCCTCCAGCTTTTTTGTCAGCTTTTCCACGGCCAGATCGTCATCCGCGCTGATCCCACCCATTCCAACAGAGCGGATTTTATCAAGCAGCTTTGAAATCTCCGCATACTCTCCATAGTTGCGATCCCGGGCGGCGTTCTGCTTGTGCTTTTTTGTCACAGGGAAATTGCCGCCCCCGGAGATCAGAATAGAGGGCACCCGGGCATCAATCACATTGCGTTCATTCAGATTTTCCGCAAGTTTCCGGGCATAGCGATCCACCAGCGCGTCAATCTTATCATGGTACATGGGATCGACACGGGCTTTCTGGCGTTCCGCCGCTGCATACGCTTCATCGACCATTGCCCGGTAGCCCGCCGTAGCGGAGCCCGGCTGATAGTCAGAAAAGCTGTTCATATCTTTTGCCCGCTTTGCGGCTTCTTCATTGATCGGATAATATTTCGGCATAGTACCTCCTTCCACAAAAGCCGGAACTTTGGGACAAATTGTCCCAAAGCCCCGGCAGCTAAAATGTTGACAGCATCTCACGGAAACAGGGGCGGACGTAGAAACATACGCCTTCCGCAGAAAAGGGCCTTAAAAAGCCTTGCTACAAGCGGATTTGTGATGGTCTAATTGTCAACACATCAGCTCCGTTTTTTCCGCATATATTCCCGCTGCTGTCTGCGGTGTGCCGCCTTTGCACAGGCCGCCGAACAATAGGTTTGCCGTCCATCAGGAGCCACGGCTCTGCCGCATACCGGGCAAGCCTTGAAATCCGGCCTTGGCCCCTCTGTCAGCAACGCAGCCTCCAGCGCCGGATCAAGGGGCAGAACTGCCTCGCGGAAGTAGCGGCAATAAGCCCCTGTCCAGCATTTCCCAAACATATAGCACTCGCAATCCAGCGGCAGGCAGCCGCAGTCCCGGTCATAGTTGGCACACCATTTTGACACCAGCCTGCGGATTGCCGCTTTTTCTGTCCGGGTCAGTTCTCGGCCCACAGCATCACCTCCCGTTGCCCGGTGGTTTGAGCTGCTCCCGGTAGCAGAACACGCAGCCAATCCCGCGCCAGTAAGGGCAGCCGTCACAACGGGAGCCCTTCGGCGGCAGGCTGGGCGGCACACCCTTAAAGTAGCTTTTTTCTTTCATAAATCCCTCATAGGGGTTGTTGGTAAATCTCATTCATTATCCTCGCTTTCGGTATCGTCCTCGTCCCAAGGCGGCCCATCGTCCTCGGAATCGTCATAATCAGCCAGTTCCTCACTGTAATCTTCTTCGGGTACAGCAGCTTTTTCATGCTTCGGGCGGTAAATTTTGAAGTACCAGCCTGCACCGCCACCCAGAACAGCCACAGCCAAAATCAGCAGAAGTGTCCCGGTATTGCTTTCCTGCTGGGGCTCGGGTTCCGGCTCCTCCGCAGGTTCCGTCACCGGGGCGGGTTCAGGAGCTGTGCCAGCACACTCGGTCATATTGACTGCGCAGACCTTGCAATCCGTATGGATGGCTCCGGGCGCACATTTTTCTGTGCAGGAGCAGGCCGGAAGTTCTCCGCCAGCGGCCTCCAGTGCTGCCAGCAGATCGGCTTCATCCACCATGTTCAAAAAGTAGGTGTGATACTGTTCGCCATCCTCGTCCACAGGCTTGTCATAATCAATGACAATGTAAAAGGTGTTGCCGCCGCTGGTTTCCACCGTGATGAACTGTTTGTTGGTTGCAGCATCGTAGAGCAGATCGCGGGTCACAAGGTTTCCATCCTCCGAAAAGCCCTCGCCCGGGGTAATGGTAGGCGCTGGCTCCGGGGCCGGAGTTTCTTCCACAACAGGCGGTTCCTCATTCCCGCCGTCCGAATAGGCATAGGCCGGGATTGCAAAGCCGCATAAAAGAACGGCGGAGCAAAGCCCCGCCGCCAACATACGAAAGTGTTTCATATTCAGTTTTCCTCCTTTTCTTCTTCGGACTTCGGGACACTTTGTCCCAAAGTACCTCCATCCTTCAGCTTTTCAAACAGCAGCGGGAGCTCCGTAAGGGAAATGCTCATACCGCGCACAATGTCCACGATCTCGCTGTTTTCCGCCTCCAGCTTTTTCTGCTCCAGCTCCTTGAGCCGGGCCTGCTGTTCACTGATTTTGGCCTTGACCTTATCAATCTCGGCCTGAATTTTCATGC
>NZ_QULN01000033.1:3142-3880 GCF_003481705.1 Butyricicoccus sp. OM04-18BH | reverse complement strand
GTGCGCTTGCTGAAAATGGCGGTCTTGCCGATTACATTCTGCTCATCGTCCAGTTTTTCCAGTGCAAGCAGCAGCGGATACCCAGCATCTTTTCGAAAAGCCAGTTTATTGCCGCGCTTATGAATATTGCCGAACTCCTTTACGAATGTATCGTAGTTCTGCGTGAGGTCTGCCTGCAAAGCATGAAGTTGCTCATCGTCACAGCCGTCACGCTGGGCTTCGATCAGATTACGCACAGCATCTCGAATACCGATCATGCTGATAGCACGTTTAACAGCAGTAGCGTTCATTTCGGACGGTACAAGATTGCCGTCTGCTTCTTTGAACATTAGTTTACCGTCCTGCACAGCATAGGAGAACGGACGCAGCTCTTCCATCGGCGTGTTCGACTGGAACACATCAGCGGTTTCTGGTGCAGGCGGTTCTTGCGTGTTCGATTGGAACACATCGTCCTCAATGAGCGTGTTCGACTGGAACACATTCTCGTGACCGAGGTGAAGAACTGCTGCGGAGAGCAGATCTTCCAGTTCGACATTCGGATCGGGGACACAGGCGGTATCCTTACCGTATTGAGTTGTGACCTCCTGCATCGTACCCAGAATCATTTCCGGGTGCTGCAAGAAGTAATTGTTCAGCTCCATGCCGTCTGCATTTTTTCCGGTTTCCGTCCATGCGGGCAGCTGCTCCGGCGGCGTGTCACGCTTTTGCAAGAACAGAATGTCGGTGGTAACGCTGGCA
>NZ_QULN01000033.1:0-3132 GCF_003481705.1 Butyricicoccus sp. OM04-18BH | reverse complement strand
TCGGGGACACAGGCGGTATCCTTACCGTATTGAGTTGTGACCTCCTGCATCGTACCCAGAATCATTTCCGGGTGCTGCAAGAAGTAATTGTTCAGCTCCATGCCGTCTGCATTTTTTCCGGTTTCCGTCCATGCGGGCAGCTGCTCCGGCGGCGTGTCACGCTTTTGCAAGAACAGAATGTCGGTGGTAACGCTGGCACCGGCATTTGCCTTGAATGCCGTATTGGGCAGACGAATTGCACCGAGCAGGTCGGCACGCTCGGCCATTAAGCGGCGTGCGGCAGGGTTTGCCTTGTCGAGCGTACCCTTTGAGGTGACAAAGGCAACAACGCCGCCCGGACGCACCTTATCAAGCGACTTAACAAAGAAATAATCGTGAATGAGCAGATGCTCCTTGTCATACCGCTTATCGTGCAGGCTGTAATCACCAAACGGCACATTGCCGACGGCGCAATCAAAGGAGTTATCCGCGAACTTGGTATTCTCGTAACCGGTGATTTTAATGTCAGCATTCGGGTACAGCTTGCGGGCAATGCGGCCGCTGATGCTGTCCAGCTCCACGCCGGTGAGCTGACTGTCCTTCATGCGCTCCGGCAGCATACCGAAGAAGTTGCCGACACCCATAGACGGCTCCAGAATTTTGCCGTTTTCAAAGCCGAACTGAGCCGCAGCGTCATAGATCGCGCGGATGATCGTGGGCGAGGTGTAGTGCGCGTTCAGGACAGACGCACGCGCGGCCTTGTATTCGTCCTCAGTGAGCAGACTGCGTAGCTGCTCATAGCGGCGGTTGTCGGGACTGAACGCGCTTGCCATGCCGCCCCAGCCGACATACTGAGAGAGCACCTGCTGTTCCTCGGCAGTCGCAGGACGGTCTGCGGCTTCCAGACTTTTCAGCAGGCGGACAGCCGCAAGGTTTCGGTCAAATTTTTCTCCAAGCGTACCGTTGCCGAGGTTGTCATCGGTAATATGGAAAGTAGGCGGATTGCGGCGCAGCGCATTGCGGTATTCCTCAAGCGAGGCTTTTTCAGCCTCCTGCACCGAGGGAAACTCTGTCCACTTGCCGTCGATCATAATGGATACCGGCTGTGCGCCATCCGTCTGAGCAGTTTCCTGCGTGTTCGATTGGAACACTTCGGGTGCCGCATTGCGTTCGTCCTGCGCCATCAGCCGCGCAAGGCTTTCTCGGCTTTCCGACCGGAAAATCGGATAAGGCTGCGCCGGGTCGCGGAGCTGTATATTGAGTTTGCCAATCTCGGTGATTTCGAACGGCCTGCCATCCAGATAAACGGTATCGCCTGCATGGTAGTCCTGCGTGTTCCAATGGAACACATTCTCCGGTTCCGGCATACTTCCTGCTGCTTCACGCAGCATCGGCATAATATCATTATAAGCCGGATACTGACTAAGGAAATCCAGCAGGCCGCCGTCACCGTCACCAATATCCTGACGCTCGGTGAATGTTCTGCCATCCGGCAGCAAAAGCGTAAACTTGGTTTTATTGTAACCGGCATACTGGTATGCTTCTTCATATCCGGCATTGAAAGCATTTTCCAATGAACCATACTTTTGCTCGATGTTTTCCCGACCGGAAACAAAATCCTCATCCGCTTTTCTCATTAAGCGGTCAAACTCAGCAAGGGGATAAACCTTGCCGTCCTCAAACGCACTGCTTTCACTCCATTCACAGCGCACCATGATAGAGTTGTCGGCTGGTGTGTTCGACTGGAACACATTCTCCGTTTTCTCATTCGGGTGCAGTTCGTAATAGTAGTATTCTGCATCGGAGATCATCGCGTCGAAATAGAGGCTTGCAAAATGATCGTTGAGTTCATGCAGACTATCGAACGAAACGCTGTGAACCGTTTCACCATCTACGGCGTAATTGATGCAATAAGTGTTCAGATCGGCGCTGACCTGTATTTCATGCTCATCGTCCACCGTTGTGCTGTATGCCAGACCAACATCAGAAAGGTCGGAGAAGTCCGCCATTGTATCAAATTCCTCGATACAGTAATCGTTGATCAACTGCTTTGCGGTTTTGAGATCGCTGTCCTCGGCAGTATGCGCTTCGGCGCTCTGTACCGCTTCAGTCAATGTGTTCCCATCGAACACATCATTGTCTGGATCAGACGCGGCAAGTTCTGCGCGTTCTGCCGGAGAATTGCCCTCGAACACATCGCGCTCCGGCGGCGTGTTCCTTTGGAACACATTTTCCTGCGTCTGTTCGGTAAGGAACTCCGGTACATCGGCAAAGCCGATGCTGTCCACATAGTGCGCGGTATCCTGTCCATTTCGATGCAGCACCACAATATCCGAAACCGACAGGCTGTGACCGGTGAAGTCGGCAGGACGGTTGATATCGAACTGATCATAAATGTTGTCCAATGTGGTATCCGGGGTGAGCGGTGCGGAATATTTCAGCTCGTAGTTGCTGCGGTTTATCGTCATGCCGCCCGCATGAATCCCGTCGTAAGAAGTAAACAGTAGTTTTGCATTGGCTGGATCAGCCGTAAGCTGGTAGATCTCATAGCGGTCGCTGTCCGGTTCTTCCGGCGTGTTCGATTGGAACACATTCTCCGCAGGAACAGACACAGCTTCTCTGGTGTTGAGAGATCGTTCGATCTGAGCGATACTGTTAAGGACTTCGGCGTTCTGCCAGCCTGCCACCTTAGTATAATCCTGAATAATGGTGTCCTTGCCGTCTACGCACTGAACAAAATCCAGACTGCCCGGAAGAGCTTCGGTATTCATTGCTCCCAGCGCTTTTCTCTGGTTGTTCGGGAGTTTATGGTAAGCGTTCAGAGCATCTTCAAGAGAATGAAACTCCTTGATGTCCAGAGCGCCGCGTTTCTGAATATCCTCTGCAACATAGAAATGGGCAATGAACTGCTTAGGCTGTGTCGGCTCAGCACTCCGCGTGTTCGATTGGAACACATTCGCCTGTGTTCCAGCAGAAGTATCGCGGAATGCCCGCAAGCCGTCTGCACCGAATTCAGTTTCGTAAGCGTTTATAGCATCTTCTGCTTCGTGGTCGATGGAACGCATAGTATAGACATGGCGCTCGGTGCTGTTACCTTTGGTGGCGGCAATCGTTACATCATGCTTGTCGCGCAGCTTCTCCACATACCGCTCC
>NZ_QULN01000032.1:523-4004 GCF_003481705.1 Butyricicoccus sp. OM04-18BH | reverse complement strand
CTCTAATATGGCTGCGGATGCGGAACTGTATGCAGCTATGAGCATTGTACAGGCACACGTTGCGAACGGTTCTCTGCCTGTGGAAATCGTACACGCATCATTTGAACTTTTCTGCTGTGCGCTTTGGCGGCACAGCAAGGTTGTGTACAGTTTTGATAATACGCTGGCCGCAGAACTTGTACAGCAGGCTGACGAGTGGGACGATAGTGATAATCTGCCGATTGATGTGCTGCTTCATCCGCCGTACCGCTGTGCTTTTATCTCCTGTCCCGGCGTTATTGACCCGGAGATTATCGGTTTCTTCCCGTTTATCGTGCGAGATATGGATAAAGGAACACCTGTCTTTTACGTTTGTGTGGTATACAAAACTTTCAGTACCTTGACTATGCCGCTACATCTTAATGGCATGACGGTTGGCGATTGCATCAATGCAACGACCAAAGCGGCAAACCGAGCAAAACATCCGGACGGCTATGAGGTAAATTTAGACCGCACCACTATTTTGCGATACCTGAATTTGTACTTATATATCTGCGCCGCTAATGCGGATATAGCATCGACACCGGCGCAGACATACCGCCCACGTTCGGCTGCCGCACCGATCCGCGACAGGTTCCGCGAGGTGCAGTCATATGATACCGGTCTGGCAATCGGCTCGGCCTTGCGCCGAGCGCAGGCCGAGGAGAAAAACACCAAAGCACAGCAGCGCAGCACCAGTCATCGGCGCAGCGGTCATGTTCGCACGCATACCCGGCGCGGACATTGGCACCACTTTTGGACTGGCAGTAAGTCCAAGCCAGAAAGCCGCAAAGTTGTACTGCGATGGCTACATCCGATGTTGGTCGGTCGCAGTGACGAACCCGACACAACCACGGTTCACCCAGTCCAATAATCCACCTTTACCATTTTCTCAAAAATGGCTCTAAACGGTCAAAAAAGTTCAAAATCAAATTTTCAAAGGTCGGAGCAATTCGACCTTTTTTCTATGCTCTCAAGTCGAATTTTATCGTACACTGTGTTTAGCAAGTTTGAAATTTTGTAAACAAATTGTGAACAATCATCGAAAAAGTGTTACAACCCCCCCTCTATATGAGTATAGTAGAGGCTTTTATTTTAAGGTGCTATTTCCGATAACCGAAATTCATAACTTTTTTGCACTTTTACAAAATCCTCTGCTGTACCTTGATAATCGAACAGCATGGGTGCGCTCCTGTGAAGCAAGCGCCGGAAGTTGAACTCCGTTAGGATAAAGGGAAGATAACAGCGAGCGTCAGCGGCTTAATGCTGACGCATGAGAAAACAAAGAAAGGAGGGATTGTATATGGCAAGTACCAATGAACAGATCAAACGCATAGAAACTGATATTTTGAAAGTGCAGACCAAAATCAAAGCGTATCAGGAGAAGCTCTCGCAGCTTACCGAGAAACGCAAACAGTTGCAGGAACGCGCTCTGCTTGAAAAGATCAGTGAGATTGCACCAACCTATGACGATGCGCAGACGCTGCTTGACCTGTTAGCAGCAGAGCGCCCGTCAGCAGATACTAAGGACGGAGGAAATGCGCATGACAACGAACGCGAACCGCCGCGTGACTGACGAGCAGATCGAACGCGCACGCAGCATTGACCTTGTGCAGTTCTTGCAGCAGTATGAGCCGCCCGGAGAGCTGAAACGCATTGGTCAGTCATGGACACTGAAATCTCATGACAGTATGCGTATCTCAGCAGATGGTCGATGGAACTGGTTCTCACAGAACAAGGGCGGCGGCGATGCAATCGGCTTTCTTCAAGCCGTTCATGGCATGAGTTTTCAGGATGCAGTACGCACACTGGCCGGTGAAGATTTTAAGACGATCCCCGCCACGCAGGCAGAGCACAAAGCAAAGCCGCCTGAGCGCACAGCATTCGCCCTGCCGCCAAAGAATAACGGCAACCGTCGCGTGTTTGCATACCTGCATCGGTCGCGCGGTATTGCGGCAGAGATCATCAATCACTGTATGAAGAATGATCTGCTGTATGAGGACGCACAGCATCACAATGCTGTGTTCGTTGGCAAGGACGAAAACGGCACTGCGAAGTACGCTTTCCTACGCGGCACGCTCACTGGTTCACACTTCCGTCAAGAAGCAACCGGCAGTGATAAAAGTTACGGATTTTTTCTGCGCGGCAGCGGTAAAACCTTGTTCGTTTGCGAAGCTGCGATTGATGCGCTTTCCATCGCAACGCTGCGGAAGTTTGGAGGTCTGGATTGGAAGAGCGACAGCTATCTTGCACTCGGCGGCGTGACGGCATCGGAGAGCAAACTGCCTGCTGCACTGGAGCGAACGCTCAATACTTTTTCTTTTAAGCGGGTCGTTCTTTGCTTCGATAACGACGCAGCCGGACAGACCGCAGCGCGCAGAATTTTCACGATGCTGCGTCAGCGGTTTCCGGAAAATCTTGAAGTGCGAACCTGTGTTCCCAAAGTGAAAGATTTCAACGATCAGCTTTGTGTTAAACTGCAAAACGGAAAAAATTCACCCTCGCGCGGGACGCGCGAAAGCACTTTATCACGCTAAAGGTTACAACTTTCGCAAGCATAGGTTTTTGGGTACCCAAAAACCGGCTTGTTAAGGGGATACCCCCTAATACCCCCAAGCGACCATAGAACAAGGAATTGTTAAAAATGAGAAAGCGAGTACACCAAATAAAGTTCCGTTTGGACGATGATGAACTTATGCTGCTCCGGCGAAAATTGCGTGAAAGCAATTTGTCGATGGCTGAGTATTTTCGCAGATTACTGGTATATGGCGAAATCAAAATCTATCCAAATGCGTTTGTTGCAGACCTGCAAAAACAGGTCAAAGGCGTTGGTCGAAATATCAATCAGATCACGCGCCTTGCACACATTTCCGGCAAGGTATCGCTTGAAACTTTGCGTCAAATTTCCGCAGCACAGGAGAAGATCGAGCAGCAGCTGGAGAGGTTGAACTAATGGCGGTTTTGCAAATTCATGTCATCCGGGCAACGGGTGGACGAAACCAATTAAATGACCGCATCAAGTATATAATGAACCCGGAGAAAACAGCGTGTAAAGGTTTTCACAGTTTCTTCGGAATTAAGGACACGCTGACTTCCGGTTTCACTTGCGCGTGCGATGAAGCCTATCAGCAGATGATGGAAACCAAGCAGCACGAAAAGAAAACGGATAAAGTCCTCGGCTATCATTACATTCAGTCGTTCAAGCCGGGTGAAGTTACGCCGGAAGAAGCGCACCAAGTTGGGTGCGAATTTATCGAGCGATGCTTCGCAGAAGATTTTGAAGTTGTGATAGGCACTCACACAGATCATGCGCATATACACAACCACATAATCCTCAATTCAGTGTCGTTCGTGGACGGTCACAAGTTCCAATCCACACCGGCAAGTTTCTACAAGCTGCGCGCTATTTCAGACGAGATTTGCCGAGCGCATCACCTGTCGGTTATCGACGATCCTAAGACCC
>NZ_QULN01000032.1:0-513 GCF_003481705.1 Butyricicoccus sp. OM04-18BH | reverse complement strand
AACCAAGCAGCACGAAAAGAAAACGGATAAAGTCCTCGGCTATCATTACATTCAGTCGTTCAAGCCGGGTGAAGTTACGCCGGAAGAAGCGCACCAAGTTGGGTGCGAATTTATCGAGCGATGCTTCGCAGAAGATTTTGAAGTTGTGATAGGCACTCACACAGATCATGCGCATATACACAACCACATAATCCTCAATTCAGTGTCGTTCGTGGACGGTCACAAGTTCCAATCCACACCGGCAAGTTTCTACAAGCTGCGCGCTATTTCAGACGAGATTTGCCGAGCGCATCACCTGTCGGTTATCGACGATCCTAAGACCCGCAAGGCCAAGCACTATGCGGAATGGAAAGCCGAACAGGAGTACCGCCCAACAATCCGAAATGAGATACGGCGTGATATTGATGTCGTGCTCAAGCAGGCACATTCTCTCAATAATTTTTGGGAACTGCTCAGGCTGCGCGGCTACGAAATCAAGTTCAATGAAAAGCGCAAGTACGCTGCCATTCGCCC
>NZ_QULN01000031.1:953-4872 GCF_003481705.1 Butyricicoccus sp. OM04-18BH | reverse complement strand
TATCCAATTCGTACTGGAAATCACATATGTATGGGTTTGCGCGCCCTAAATAAGCAACAAGAGGTATCTATGAACTGGAGAGAAAAACCGCGTAATATGATGATGACTCGGAGCCTGAGTTTGAGAGTATCACTCCTTAAAGAAAGAGGGGCATAGACATGACAGTTGGCGAGCGGTTACGGTTTGTCCGTAAGGTGCGCGGAATGCCACAGCATGAATTGGCGAGCAAGGTCAAGCTGTCTGCGAACCGGATTGCACAGTATGAAATGGATTATCGTGTACCCAGAAAGGAACTATTACAGCAATTAGCTATGGTTCTGGGCGTAGACCCAAGGTTTTTCATTGCGACTGCTCCGAATGATCTGACAGATGTTATCCGATTGCTGTTTTGGCTGGAAACGATGATGCCGGATACTGTTTCACCTATTAAGTTGGAGGGCAAAGACACAGATGGTGCAGGTATGGGAATTTATTTACGAGCCGATATACATTTTTGCTATCTGATGCAAAATTGGCTGCGCCAGCGCAAAGCATGGCAGGACGGCAGTATTACAGACGATGAATACTTCGCATGGAAAATGGAATATGACTTATCAGGCGAGTTGATAGAAAAATAAGAAAAAGTCCCCGTTCTGAGCTTCAAAAAGGCTCAGAACGGGGACTTTTTCTATTATAAAATCAAAACAATAACTTTTAAGCATTGACATTTCAATAACTTTTGAGTATAATATATATAGAAAGAGAAAGGGTGAGAACGGTTTGAGAGAGATAATATTTTACGCAGATCGGCATGGACATTCACCTGTGTTAGAGTATATGCAGGAATTGGGGAAAAATAAAGGTAAAGACAGCCGCATCAAGCTGAACAAAATCAATGATTATATTCAGGCATTGAGCGTGTATGGAACTGAGCAACTGACAGAAAAATATGTTAAGCATCTTGACGGTGACATATGGGAATTACGTCCCCTGCGAGATCGTATACTGTTTGCGGGCGTTGTAAACGGCAGGTATGTACTCTTACACCAGTTTGTTAAGAAAACGCAGAAAACACCGCCGCGAGAGATTGAACAAGCCAAACGAGAATTAGCTGATTTCAAGGAAAGGTGCGATTTATAATGAGTGTTACGATGAATGGAAATACCTTTGCGACTTGGGAAGATGTACGCAAAGAAATGTTTACGCCGGAGGAGATTGCAGAGAGCAATCTCCGCGTGGCTTTGATTGGAGAGCTGGTTAAGGCCAGAACGGAACGCGGTCTTTCTCAAAAGCAGCTTGAGGAATTAAGTGGCGTCAAGCAGCCGGTTATCGCCCGCATGGAGAACGGCAGCACCACTCCGAACCTTAGCACGATCTTAAAGGTTCTTGCGCCCCTCGGAAAGACACTTTATATAGGTGATCTGAAAGAAGTATGAAAAGAGCCGGTACAGAGCGTTTTGCTCTGTACCGGCTCTTTTCATATCTTTATAGCTCCAATTCACTTTGCGCAGGAGAGTGTTCGGGAGAGTTTTCAGAGGAATGGTGACGGGTCAGTTTGTAGTTCAGCTCGTTAAGGCGAGAGATCTTCTGCTGATACTCGTCCTCCAGCGGCCATGGCTTACCGAGGTTGACCTTGGCTTCATCAAGCTGCTCATGCAGGCGAGCAAGGCTCTGCTCGTTGTCACCGATAAACTTTCCGATGTCATTCATAGCGTTGTTCATACGCTGGATGCAGCCGGCCACATTATCACCCGGTTCAACCATACGCTTGGTTGCACCATGAATACAGATACGCACCTCGTCCATGAGCGAACGCTTCAGTTCCAGCTTAAAGCCGCAGTACGAACCGATAGAGCGTGTGTCATCATATGACAGCTTGCCTTCCATGTTCTGCGAAATCTTCCTGCGTTCATCCGCTATCATGGTCAGCAACGCTTCACCGGCCTTGTCCTTAGTAGTGTAAGTTTTTCCGTTCAGTTCGATACGGAAGGTTGCGCCCTCAGTCTGGGCATGATTGACGGTCAGTGTTGCTTTATCCGCTTTCAGCGCTGCAATCATGTTCTCTTTCTTAACAATGCTGTCCGGCAAGTTTTGGTTTACATCGTCCTCCAACTTATACTGGTCATTGTGATATGCAGTGCGCAGGACGGATAATTTCTGCACATCAACATCAAGTTCCATACGTTCCTTGATCTCCGGATCACCGGCAGCAAGCGCCTTAACTTCAGCGTAAGACAGTGCAGCATCGTCAATATCATCACAGGTGCGCGCCGGGGATTTGCCGGTTACGACCTGAGAGATAAACTTCTGCTTGTTTTCGACCGTCTGCCAGTTGTAGCTGTCGAAGGTACCTTCAGTAACATAGCGATAGATGTGTACCTTTTCATTTGTATTGCCCTGACGGAGAATACGACCGTCACGTTGCTCTACATCACGCGGACGCCATGGGCAATCGACATGATGCAGTGCAATCAAACGCTCCTGCACATTAAAACCAGCGCCCATCTTGGCAGTCGAGCCAATCAGCACGCGGATTGCACCAGATTTCATTTTGCTGCTGAGTGCGTTCTTTTTTGCGGGAGTGTCCGCATCGTGAATATATGCGATCTGGTCAGCCGGTACACCCTTGGCGATCAGCTTATCCCGAATATCGTCATACGCACAGAAACGACCGCTGTCCTTGCCTGCCGCAGAGGGTGTTGCAAGGTCGCAGAAGATAAGCTGTGTGCCTTTGGTCGGCTTGCTGCTTTCCCATGTGTTGAACACATTTTCTACGACCATATTGAGCTTGCTTTGCGGTTCGTCCGGCAAAGATGGGTCTGCAAGCCGCTGATCGAGTGCGAGCTTGCGGCCATCGTTGGTGATAGCGAGCATATTGTCTATATATGGCTCGACCGCGCCAGAGCGCACCTTGTCTGCGCGTTCGCCAAGCGACTGCACCATTGCTTTTTGCTCCGGCGTAGGCGCAGCCTTTACATTATGGTACTCCGCTTCCGGCCGCGGCAGGGACAGAGTATCTGCGGTTTGGATGTCCGCAGCTTGTCTCCAGAGATTGATAAGCTCCGGCAGATTACAAAATTTCGAAAAACGGGTCTTTGTGCGATAACCTGTACCCTCTGGGGCCAGCTCCATCGCTGTGACCGTTTCACCGAAGTTGGACGCCCAACTGTCAAAGTCGGTCATATTGACACTTTCCAGCGTATCGTTCTGAAGATAGCGCATCATCGTGTACAACTCGGTCATGGAGTTGGAAATCGGCGTGCCGGTCGCAAAGCATACGCCATGATAATCAGTTTTCTCGTTCAGATATTCGCACTTAGCGAGCATATCTTCACTTTTCTGCGCTGCGCTTGTGTTGATACCGCCGACATTGCGCATTTTTGTAAACAAAGCGAGGTTCTTAAATTCGTCCGCTTCATCGACAAACAGTCGGTCAACACCGAGTTCTTCAAAGGTGACAACATCGTCTTTTTCCTTTGCATCCATCAGCTTTTCCAGACGGGTTTCCAGCTTCTTTTTCGAGGACTCCAGCCGCCTTACAGTGAAGTTTAAGTCCTTGTTCCGCTTTGCATCGGTCAGACTGAGTTCCAGTGTATCAAGCTGCCGCTCGATGTGCCTGCGCTCGTTTTCCGGCGAGAGCGGTATCTTCTCAAACTGCGTGTGTCCGATGATGACCGCATCATAATCGCCGGTCGCAATGCGTGCGCAGAACGCCTTGCGGTTCTCCTTGGTGAAGTCTGCTTCGGATGCAACCAGAATGTTGGCACCGGGATAAAGTTGCTGAAATTCTGTACCCCACTGCTCGGTCAGCGAGTTCGGCACGACGAACATCGGCTTGTGAGAAAGTCCGAGCCGCCGCAGCTCCATTGCTGCCGCAGCCATCGTCCATGTTTTGCCCGCACCGACACAGTGCGCAAGCAGCGCATTGCCGCCGTAAAGA
>NZ_QULN01000031.1:0-943 GCF_003481705.1 Butyricicoccus sp. OM04-18BH | reverse complement strand
CACAGTGCGCAAGCAGCGCATTGCCGCCGTAAAGAATACGAGCAACTGCATCTTTCTGGTGAGAATATAGCTGAATACTTGGATTGATACCGGGCAAAGTGAGGTGACTGCCGTCAAATTCGCGCGGACGGGTGGTATTAAAATGTTCGTTGTAATAACCCACAAGTCGTTCGCGGCGCGCAGGATCATCAAATACCCAGTCCTTGAACGCCTGACGAAGTGCGTCCTGTGCGTTTCTTGCCTTAATGGTTTCCTTGGTATTCGGAATACGCTTTTCCTTGCCGTCTATGATTTTTACATCACTGACCTGCACATCGCGCAGATTGAGTGACAGTTCCAGAAGTTCGTAAGCATTCACGCGGGAAGTGCCGTATTTCGTATATGCCAGCGAGTGAGGGTCTTTATCTACACTCTTATTGGATATATACCAGAGCTTTGCGGCATCGGAATACGAGGTTTTAATCTTATTTAGAGTATAAAATGGCGGGTGTAGTACATCGCGGATAAAGCGATTGATGTCCTCCGGCGGTATCCATGTTGTGCCGAGCTTTACATTGATGTCGGCAGCGGTCAGCGGCTCCGGCTGCACGCGCTCCAGCATTTGCACATTCACAGCGAAATCCGGGTCGCTCTGTGCGGCAAGGCGTGCAATATCAAGTTTGGCGCGTACATTGCCCGAAAGATACTCGTCCGCAGGCTGCCATTCCTGTGTTTGTGGGTCGAGGAAAATCTGCTGACGCAGTGCAGTGGTAATCTGCTCCTGCGGCATACCGTCAAGCAGTGCGGACATATATGCAAAGTCGATTTTGCCGCGTTCTGCCAGCGACAGTCCGAGCGCATCCTCTGGCGTATCGGCGTGTGTTGCAACAATATGCGGACTGATTGTGCGCTTGCTGAAAATGGCGGTCTTGCCGATTACATTCTGCTCATCGTCCAGTTTTTC
>NZ_QULN01000030.1:3488-5273 GCF_003481705.1 Butyricicoccus sp. OM04-18BH | reverse complement strand
GCATGAAAATTCAGGCCGAGATTGATAAGGTCAAGGCCAAAATCAGTGAACAGCAGGCCAGGCTCAAGGAACTAGAACAGAAAAAGCTGGAGGCAGAAAACAGCGAGATCGTGGACATTGTGCGCGGCATGAGCATTTCCCTTACGGAGCTCCCGCTGCTGTTTGAGAAGCTGAAGGACGGCGGTACTTTGGGACAAAGTGTCCCGAAGTCCGAAGAAAAAAAGAAGGAGGAAAACTGAATATGAAACATTTTCGTATGTTGGCGGCGGGGCTTTGCTCCGCCGTTCTTTTATGCGGCTTTGCAATCCCGGCCTATGCCTATTCGGACGGCGGGAATGAGGAACCGCCTGTTGTGGAAGAAACTCCGGCCCCGGAGCCAGCGCCTACCATTACCCCGGGCGAGGGCTTTTCGGAGGATGGAAACCTTGTGACCCGCGATCTGCTCTACGATGCTGCAACCAACAAACAGTTCATCACGGTGGAAACCAACGGCGGCAGCACCTTTTACATTGTCATTGACTATGACAAGCCCGTGGACGAGGACGGCGAACAGTATCACACCTACTTTCTAAACATGGTGGATGAAGCCGATCTGCTGGCTGCACTGGAGGCCGCTGGCGGAGAGCTTCCGGCCTGCTCCTGCACAGAAAAATGTGCACCCGGAGCCATCCATACGGATTGCGCGGTCTGCGCGGTCAACATGACCGAGTGTGCTGGCACAGCTCCCGAACCCGCCCCGGTGACAGAACCTGCGGAGGAGCCGGAACCCGAGCCCCAGCAGAAAAGCAATACCGGGACGCTTCTGCTGATTTTGGCTGTGGCTGTGCTGGGCAGCGGTGCAGGCTGGTACTTCAAAATCTACCGCCCGAAGCATGAAAAAGCCGCTGTCCCCGAAGAGGATTACAGTGAGGAACTGGTCGATTATGACGATCCCGAGGACGATGGGCCGCCTTGGGACGAGGACGATACCGAAAGCGAGGATAATGAATGAGATTTACCAACAACCCCTATGAGGGATTTATGAAAGAAAAAAGCTACTTTAAGGGTGTGCCGCCCAGCCTGCCGCCGAAGGGCTCCCGTTGTGACGGCTGCCCTTACTGGCGCGGGATCGGCTGCGTGTTCTGCTACCGGGAGCAGCTCAAACCACCGGGCAACGGGAGGTGATACTGTGGGCCGAGAACTGACCCGGACAGAAAAAGCGGCAATCCGCAGGCTGGTGTCAAAATGGTGTGCCAACTATGACCGGGACTGCGGCTGCCTGCCGCTGGATTGCGAGTGCTATATGTTTGGGAAATGCTGGACGGGGGCTTATTGCCGCTACTTTCGCGAGGCCGTTCTGCCCCTTGATCCGGCGCTGGAGGCTGCGCTGCTGGCAGAGGGGCCAAGGCCGGATTTCAAGGCTTGCCCGGTATGCGGCAGAGCCGTGGCTCCTGATGGACGGCAAACCTATTGTTCAGCGGCCTGTGCAAAAGCGGCACACCGCAGACAGCAGCGGGAATATATGCGGAAAAAACGGGGCTGATGTGTTGACAATTAGGCCCCCAAAAAACCGCTTGTAGCAAGGCTTTTTAAGGCCCTTTTCTGCGGGAGGCGTATGTTTCTACGTCCGGCCCTGTTTCCGTGAGATGCTGTCAACATTTTAGCAGCCGGGGCTTTGGGACAATTTGTCCCAAAGTTCCGGCTTTTGTGGAAGGAGGTACTATGCCGAAATATTATCCGATCAATGAAGAAGCCGCAAAGCGGGCAAAGGATATGAACAGCTTTTCCGACTATCAGCCGGGCTCC
>NZ_QULN01000030.1:0-3478 GCF_003481705.1 Butyricicoccus sp. OM04-18BH | reverse complement strand
GACTATCAGCCGGGCTCCGCTACGGCGAGCTACCGGGCAATGGTCGATGAAGCGTATGCAGCGGCGGAACGCCAGAAAGCCCGTGTCGATCCCATGTACCACGATAAGATTGACACACTGGTGGATCGCTATGCTCGGAAACTTGCTGAAAATCTGAATGAACGCAATGTGATTGATGCCCGGGTGCCCTCTATTCTGATCTCCGGGGGCGGCAATTTCCCTGTGACAAAAAAGCACAAGCAGAACGCCGCCCGGGATCGCAACTATGGAGAGTATGCGGAGATTTCAAAGCTGCTTGAGAAAATCCGCTCTGTTGGTATGGGCGGGATCAGCGCAGACGATGATCTGGCCGTGGAAAAGCTGACAAAAAAGCTGGAGGGGCTGGAGTCCCAGCAGGCCACCATGAAGGCGATCAATGCGTATTTTCGGAAACACAAAACGCTGGATGGCTGCCCGGAGCTTACGCCGGAGCAGGCAGAAAAGCTCAAAGCAGATATGGCGCAGTCATGGCACTTGGACAAAAGCAAGCCGTATCCCGCCTATCTGCTTTCCAACAACAACGCCAACATCCGCCGTGTACGCCAGCGCATTGAGGAACTGAGCAACCGCTCCGAGTTTGCAGGCTGGACATTCCCCGGAGGCGAGGCCAAAATCAACGAGACTGAAAACCGTTTGCAGCTCATTTTCGAGGAAAAGCCCGATGCCGATCAGAGGCAGGAACTGAAAAGCAACGGCTTTAAGTGGGCTCCCAGCCAAGGGGCATGGCAGCGGCAGCTTAACCAGAACGCCATCCGTGCTGCAGCCCGGATAGACTTTCTGCGGCCCGAGGACGGTACAAGCCCCTATCAGCTCCAGCCGTTTGCGAAAAGAGAAAACAAAGAAATGTCTCGATGATGGGAGGTGTACTATGGACAAAAATCAAGGCTATGCTATTTTGAAGGCAGTCATGCTGGAAAATGGGCGGGGATTTGCATTGGGCGAGCATCCCACCGCGCCATCCCGCTATGTCACATGGGCCTGTTATGATGACAAAGACGGTCTGCGGCAGTACGAATGGGGCCACTATGGAAATGACCGCACCGCAATGGAACAGGATTTTACAGACCGGGTGCAGGACTATCAGCGTATTTATAACGTGGGGATCGTGCAGACCGAGGCTCCCGGCCTTTACAAGTATTATTCGACCCAGCGACCTGTGGACATCGGGACATTCCCGAAGCCGCCCTATAACAAGCCGGATGAAATTTTCAATTACGATCAGCGCGTCCCGGTGGAAAATGGCTCGTTCTTGGCTTGGGGTTATCTTACCTATACCCGCCCCCTGACAGAAAAACAGGCATCCGACTATGAGCTGCGTCCTGCGCCTGATAATCCCGACAGGCCCCGTCCGATTGCCGAACAGATGAAAAATGCGGCAAAGTTGGCGGAGGCAGATCGCGGCTCGGAGGCTCTGGCTCCCCAGCGCAGGCAGCCTGACCGTGGCGATAGATAAGGAGGTGCGTATATGGAAAAGAAACGTGAACAGGAATTGTCTGTACTGGAGGTGCTGCGCCTGCACCGTGAATTTCATTTGCCGCGCCCTGTTCCGGTAGACGAGCAGGAAAAGCCGCTGGATAAAGTAAAGGAGCCGCCCCGCGCCTGCCGCAGCCGGGAGCGTGAGGAACGATGACAAAGAAACGCCGCCGTCCGATCCATCTTCATGTGATGGTGTCGGAGGCGGAGCAGGCCCTGATTCAAGAACGTATGGCGGAGGCTGGCATCCGTAACATGGGAGCCTATATGCGGAAAATGGCCCTGAGTGGGTATGTGCTTCATGTTGACCTTTCGCCGGTTCGCGAGCTGGTTTCGCTCCAGCGGCGATGCTCCAACAATCTGAACCAAGTAGCAATTCAGGCCAACACCTACGGCGCAATTTATCCCGAAGAACTCGCAGCCTTACAGCGGGACTATGCCGCGTTGTGGGGGCCGCTGTCTGATCTTTTGAAACAGCTCTCCGCGCTGGTAGAGCTCTGACCCGTCCGGGGAGTGGTTGATACCGCTCCCCGGTTTTTTCTACTTCGGGACAAAGTGTCCCAAAGCAAAAATACTGTTTGCCGGAAGGAGGGATTTTTACGGCGACCACCTACATCCGCCCTTATAAAACAGCGGCGGGAAAAAGTGCAATTCAAACGATGGAGGATCGTTTTACCTATGGCCTGAACCCGGAAAAGCTGGGAGCCGTATCTTCCTATCTCTGCGACCCGAACACGGCTCCCGCCGAGTTTCTTCTGGTAAAAAGTCAATACCTTGCAGAGACAGGCCGAGCCGTATCTCGCGGGGCCCTGTTCTTTCAGATCCGGCAGGCGTTTCTGCCCGGGGAGGTTACAGCGGAAGAAGCAAACCGTATTGGTTATGAAACGGCGATGCGCTGGACAAAGGGAAAGTATCAGTTCTTCGTCTGTACGCATACCGACAAGGCCCATATCCACAATCACATTTATTTCAATGCGACGGCCTTTGATCGCTCCCGGAAATTTCATAATTTCATTGGTTCGTCCTTTGCCCTGCGGCGGCTCTCTGACCGCGTGTGCATCGAACATGAATTGTCTGTTATCCAAAATCCGTGCCAGCACAGCAAGGGCCGTTTTCTCCACTATGGACAGTGGAACGGAGAAAAGCCGCCCTCTGCCAAGCAGCGGGTACGGCTGGCTATTCTCGCCGCTTTGGAGAAAAAGCCCACAGACTTCGCCGACTTTCTTCGGCTCATGGAGGAGTCCGGCTTTGTGATGAAACAAGGGCGCGGTGGTGTTATATCATTCCTTGCGCCCGGGCAGGAAAAACCGACCCGGCTCCGGGCTTCCACACTTGGAGTCGGATTTGACCCGGAGGACATCAAGGCGGTAATTGCCGGGGAACGTCCGCTCCCTGAGCTGCCAGAGGAGCTCACGGTTCCGCCACGGCGAGTTGATCTCATCATCGACATTCAAGAGCGTATGGCCCAGGGCAAGGGCCCGGCCTATGAACGATGGGCCAAGGTCTACAACTTAAAGCAGATGGCGGCTGCGCTCCAGTATTTGCAGGAGCATCATCTGACAGACTATGCGGCGCTGACGGCCCGCACCGAGGCTGCGGTGGATCACTTTCACAAGCTGTCTGACGAGCTCCGCACAACGGAGGAGGCTCTTTCCAAAACCTCGGAGCTGATGGCTGCCACGGTGGACTATGCCAAGACCCGCCCGGTGTTCGATGGGTACAAGGCTGCGCGGTACAGCAAAAAGTATCTGGCCCAGCATGAAGCAGAGCTTGCCACTTACCGGGCGGCAAAGGATACCATGAACACCATACTGGGCGGCGCAAAGCTCCCTAAAATTGAAGCACTAAAAAAATCCCGCCGTGAGCTGGCGCGACAAAAGAAAGAGCTTTATGCAGAATACCGGGATGCCCAGCGGCAAATGCGGGAGGCCGTGGCAATAAAAGCGAACATTGATCATCTGCTCGG
>NZ_QULN01000003.1 GCF_003481705.1 Butyricicoccus sp. OM04-18BH | reverse complement strand
GAATCTGGTTATCAGCTCCATCAAAGCATCATCTTCGGATGATGCTTTTTTGTTTGCCGGGAAACGGGAAGGGGCAGCCGGAAGGCTGCCCCTGAGCGCTGTTTACCCTCAAGTCCGCTCCAGATACCGCAGCGCGGTCAGTGTATGCAGTGCAGCGCCGCGCGGAAGGATATCCTCATTGAATATAACCTGCGGATTGTGCATCGGTTTGCCATAGTGCGAATCCTCCTGTGCAGTCCCGGCGCCGAGAAGCAGATAGGCGCAGGGAAGCTCGTAGGTATAGGATGCAAAATCCTCCGACCCCATGCCGCCGTCGCGGAGTCGATAGACCGACGCATCACCGAACAGCTCTTTTGCACAGGCTGTGGACAAATCGAGTGCACCGTCATCATTTTTGAGTGGGGGCGCGGAAGCGAGCTCACATACTTCAGCTGTTCCGCGATATGCCGCAGCAATGCCCTGCGCAAGCTCACCGATGCGACGGAGCAGGCAGGCGCTCAGCTCGCGGTCAAACGTGCGGATCGTGCCTTCAAGGACCGCAGATGACGGGATGATATTCGGCGCATCACCGCCGGTGAATCTGCCGACTGTGATGACCGCAGGCTGTTTCGCTGCAACCTCGCGCGCGACAAGCTCTTCGAGTGCAAGATAGATGTTCGCGGCGATGTGGATTGGGTCGATACCGGTTTCCGGCATAGCGCCATGGCAGCCGGTGCCGTGAACCGTAACGCGGAACAGGGTGCAGCCTGCCATGAACGTGCCTTCACCGCACAGCACGAGCCCGGACGGCGTGCCAGAATGGACATGCAGAGCGAAACCGGCCTGAGGCGCGGGCTCGCGCAGCACACCGGCTGCAAGCATTGCCTTCGCACCGGTAAAGCCCTCCTCATCGGGCTGAAATACGAGCTTGACGGTACCATTCAGCTTGCTCTGATGCCCGCGCAGCAGCTTCGCCGCACCGAGCAGCATCGCCGTGTGCATATCGTGGCCACAGGCGTGCATACAGCCGTTCTGTGAGCGAAAGGGCAGGTCGGTCTGCTCGGTGACGCACAGCGCATCCATATCCGCACGCAGCAGAACGCAGTTCCCGGTATCCGAACCGGTGATTTCCGCAGTGATGCCTCCTGCGAGCTCCTTCGGCTCGTATCCCATTTCACGCAGCCGACCGGCAACGTATTCCCGAGTGCGCGGTAGGTCGGCGCCGGCCTCAGGGGCGGCATGGAGGGCGCGTCTGTCGCTGATAATCGTCTCGCGGAGTGCTTCGGCCTCCGCAAGAATTTCCTTTGCTGAAACAGTCATGGTGATCTCCTTTCCGGAACCGGGGAGGGGAACCGCCCCCCTCGATCCTGCAATTTCAGATTTTGTTTTCGTAGAAGGCGGCGTTTTTGCGTTCCTCAGGCATAAGCTCGATATACAGATAATGTTTGTATTTTTCCTTGATGTATTCGACTGTGTACTGAATGTCCATGGGAACTCCCTTTAATTGTTGTTACCTCGCGTTTCTGCTTTCAGTATAACGGTAAAGCTGCGGAAAAGCAAGCTGCTGTGAAGGGGAAAACCGCACTATTTGTCAAAAAGGGTATGGTAAACAGACTGGTTTTATGGTATACTTATTATATCCATATAGATGAAAAGTAAAGTGAGGACGGCAAAACGTCCTTTTTCTTTTCGTCTGCGACAGAAAAAGAAAACCGGCGGTGCGTTTGCCATCGCAGGGAAAGGGAGAACGCAATGTTAGATACTCTTTACAACGGCTTTGCCGGTCTGGTCGGCACGCTCAACGATCTGATGTACAGCTATGTGCTCATCATCCTGCTGCTCGCGGCGGGCCTTTACTTCACCATCCGCAGCAAGGGAGTTCAGCTCCGCCTGCTCGGGGAGTCGGTTCGCGTGGTCAGCGAAAAATCGGGCGACACCAAGGCGGTCAGTGCGTTTGAAGCACTGATGGTCTCGACGGCGAGCCGCGTCGGCACGGGAAATATCGTCGGCGTCGCGAACGCGATTGCCATCGGCGGCTACGGCTCGGTGTTCTGGATGTGGCTGATCGCGCTCGTCGGCGGCGCTACAGCTTTCGTCGAGAGCACGCTCGCGCAGATCTATAAAAAGCGCAGCGTCAAGGGCGGCAGCTACGGCGGCCCGTCCTACTATATCCAGGCGGCTCTCGGAAGCCGGAGCCTCGGCATTATTTTTGCGGTCGCGCTCATCGTCACCTATGCGGTCGGCTTTAACATGCTCGCGTCCTTCAACCTCATCGACAGCATGTCGAGCTATCACTTCTATGATACGCTCGTCACTGCCTCGGGCGCGCATCTCCTGCCGATCATCGGCGGCGCGCTGCTCGCACTCCTCGTAGGCATCTGCATCTTCGGCAATGGCAACCGCATCGTCAAGGTCACGGGCGTGCTCGTGCCGGTCATGGGCGTGCTGTACATCATCATGGCGCTCATCGTCATGGTGCTCAACGCCGGCATGCTGCCCGAGGTGCTGCGCCGCATTTTCGTGGGCGCGTTCGACTTCAAGGCGATCTTCGGCGGCGCGGCAGGCTTCGGCTCGTCCGCCCTCATGCAGGGCATCAAGCGCGGTCTGTATTCCAATGAAGCGGGCGTCGGCTCTGCGCCGAACGCGGCGGCGGCAGCAGACGTCTCCCACCCGGTCAAGCAGGGTCTTGTGCAGATGCTGTCCGTATTCATCGACACCATCCTGGTGTGCACCGCGACTGCCATGATGTGCCTGTGCACCGGCATTGAGCCGAGCGAGTCGCTCAAGGGCGCTCCCTTCGTACAGGCCTCGCTCGAGCAGACCTTCGGTGCGGCAGGGCCGTATTTCATCACCATCGCTCTGCTGCTGTTTGCGTTCACGACACTGCTCGGCAACCTGTTCTACTGCGAGGGCTGCCTGAACTATATCGCGGGCCGCACGATCTCCCACCGACAGCTGAACGTATTCCATGCGTTCGCCTGCATCGTTGTCTTTATCGGCGCGCAGATGAAATTCGGTCTGGTCTGGGACATCGCAGACGTCCTGATGGGCATTATGGCGCTCATCAACCTGCCGGTCATCCTCCGTCTCGGCGGCACGGCGATGCGCGCGCTGTCGGACTATATGAAGCAGCGCCGCGAGGGCAGGGACCCGGTATTCAAGGCGAAAAATATCGCGCTGAAGGAAAAGACGGATTACTGGAACTGAGAAGGAGCAACCATGCAGAACTATGACTATTCGCGCCTGCACAGCAGCCTTGTGGGTGTAATTCAGGAAGCACAGGCCAAGATCGGCTACGACCGCCACGCCATCACGTTCTATTATCCGGCCTCGTCGGTCGCCCATATGCTCGGAACGAAAGAGGATGCGGATGCGGTTGAGCAGGCGCTTGCCGGCTTTTCCGCTTTCGCGCAGCCGACGCTCGGCGCGGTCGAGGTCGTGCGCGATGATGAGCGCTTCTGCATCTATGTTCCGGCGGAGGGCGCGGAGTACGTCCACGAAAAGGTGCCGGACAGCGGCTTTCTCAAGGCGTTCCTCGCGGTCGTGAGCGGTCTGGAGGTCAGTCTGGACGATATTCTCGCGGTGTTCCATCGCTTTTCGGATGAGGTCGTCTGCGAAAAAATCGAGGGCAGCGATGAGTTCGACTACCTCGTTTACTTCAAAAACGGCGAGCCGGACGGCTACCGCTACTGCATCAAGCTCGAAGAGGACGGCTGTGCGACCTACCACCGCTTCATTCGCGAGGATTACGAAGCGTTCGGCTTCTGATACGGAGAAAAGATGGAGCAAAAGACGATCGTTCTCTGTATCGCGGCGGCGGCTGTGCTGCTTGTCCTGCTCAGCCTTGCCTGGAGCAGGCTCAGCGCATGGCTCGCGGCACGCGAGCTGCGCCATGCCTATCAGGCGCGTCCGCTGTTTTCCGCGCACGAGCGGGCGGCGTACAGGACGCTGAAGGCCATGACGGACGAGCTCGGCCTTGTCCTGTTCGTCAAGGTGCGGCTGCTCGATCTGGCGGAGCCGCGTCCGCATCACAGAAAGTACCAGCTCTACCTCAACAAGGTCAGCGCGAAGCATGTGGATTTCGTGGTGTGCAGTGCCAAAAGCGAGCCCAGGCTGATCATCGAGCTGGATGACTTCACGCATGATACGCCCTCGCGGCAGGCGCGCGACGAGTTCGTGGATACGGTGCTGGAAAGCTGCGGCTACGGGGTCGTGCATACGCGGAATGTTGACCGGGACGAGCTGTATCCGGTGCTCAGGCGTCTGCGGCGCACACGGGCAGCAGGAAAATAGAAAAGAAAAACCGCGGCGAGACGAAGAAAAAAGTCTCGCCGCGGTTTTTTGTGCGCAAAAGAAGAAAATCCCCCTGTCCGCGTGGTGCTCCTGCGGACAGGGGAAGGGTCATACGGCAATGCGGCGCGAGAGAAACTGTGCGGCGGACTGGCACAGCCCGAGCAGCACCTCGCTGGACGCCGTATCCTCCTTTTCGCTGATGAATGCGACGCAGCCGCTGACATCGCCGTCTGTGATGACGGGCACAGCTGTGACGAGGCGGTAGCCGTCGCGCCCGGAGAGCGGAATATCGGGCAGACTGCTTTCGCCGCGCGCATAGATGATACGCTGCTCCATCAGCTGTTCCAGCTCCGCTGAGACGCTTTTTTCGAGAACATCCTTTTTTGCGCCGCCTGCCGCCGCGATCACGGCATCGCGGTCGCTGATGGCGCAGCTCATGCCCGCTGTCCGGGCGAGCGCGTCCGCAAGCTCCGCCGCCATCGCGCTCATTTCGCCCATCGGGGAATATTTTTTGAAAATCACCTCGCCGTCCCGGTCGGTGTAAATCTCCAGCGGGTCGCCGCTGCTGATAACACTGACATCGAAAGTTTTGTCCTTCTGGTTGCGGGAACACTGGACAATTCGGCATTTTTCGGCACTTTCGATGCCTGAATTAAAATTTACGACGTTCTCCTCTGCGGTGCAGTGCAGCAGCTCGTCGATGTCCGCCTGCAAGTGTACCTCGAGATGGTCCTCGAAAACGTCGATTTTCTCAATCATCAGCTCAAGATCGTTCCGTTCCATCTTCGGCTTGTGCAGCAGATCATCGAACACCTCGAGCGCGGTCTTTGCAGTGCGGTTCGCTTCGATGATGGTGTTGCGCCGGTCAGACAGCAGGTCGATCTGGTGCTTGAGGCCGTCGATTTTGCCTTGCAGCTCGGTCTCCATCTCCTCGTACAGTTCTTCGATCGAGGCTTCGTTCTCCGGGTGCTTCATGATCTCGCGGATACGCTGCCGCTTGGTGACCTTGAGCTCCTCGGTCAGCTCGTCCAAAAGTTCCGCCAGATTGTCGGCGGACTGCTCGGTCTCCACGACCTGATTGTCCTCCTGCGCCAGATCGGCGTTCAGCTGCTCAATCATCGCGGCAGAGCCGTTCATCACGCGGCGGATATACAGGCGCATCAGCTCGTCCAGCTTGTCCACACGGATGTGGTGGCTCGTGCAGCCCGCTCGTCCGCGTCTGTGATAGGTGCCGCAGGTGTATGCCGGCGCGAGGTCGGGACGGCTCATCGAGAACATCGGTGCGCCGCAGTCGCCGCAGATCAGAAAGCCGGAGTAGGCGTTGTCGTACTTTTTGATGCCGCGGTAGTTCGAGCGGGTGCGCTTTTCCCGCAGAGCGCGGGTGGTAGCGAACGTGCGATAGTCGATAATTGCCTGATGATGGCTTTCAATCACGATCTGTTCGCCCTCATCGCGGCGAACGTCCTTGCCGTTGATCTTTGCCCGTGTAAACTTGCCCTGCCGCAGTGTGCCGATGTAAAAATCGTTATCCAGAATGCCCTGTACGGTGACGATTGCCCATGCAGCCTTGGCTTTTCGCGTCACTTGCTTGCCCTCCGCTTCTTTACGCATGCACTCGGACATGCGCGGCGTCGGAATGCCCTGCTCGGTCAGATGGTTTGCAATTTTCTTGTAGCCGCAGCCCTCATTGTTGTACAGGTGGAAAATCTGGCGGACGGTTTCTGCCTCGGTCGGCACGACCTCAAACTGCTTGCGGCTGTTGATGATGTAGCCGTAGGGCGCGGCGCACAGCCACTCGCCGTCTGCCTGACGGCGCTTGATGACGTTTCGCACCTTGCGCGAAGTATCGGTGACCGGCATTTCGTTGATGAGAAACTGAAACTGGATCTTCAGCCAGTCGTCATCGTTCGGAAAGTCGATGCCGTCGCCGATGGAGATGATGCGCACGCCTGCGTCGCGCAGATCTTCCAGCTCGACCAGACCGCGCGAGTTGCGGCGGGAGAAACGGGAGAAATCCTTGATGATGAGAATGTCGTATCTGTGATTCATCAAGCCGCGGCGCATCTCCTGATAGCTCTCGCGTTGCTCGAACGTGTAGCCGGAGCGGTCGCGGTCCTCGAAAAAGGTCAGCGTACTGCCGGAGAAGTGCGTCTTTACGTAGTCGTCGATAATGGCCTTCTGGTTCTCGATGGAGATATTCTTCTGGTCCTGCTCATCGTCAACGGAAATACGGCAGTAGCCTGCAATGTTAAATGTATCGGTCATGCTCATTCTCCCTTGAGATATTTCTCAATCTGGCGGTCGAACTCAGAACTGTTTTCGTTTTGGAAATAGTTGCACTGCGTCCCATCATCTCATTTTCCATTTACGTTCTCCTCTATCTGCTCCGGAAGCTATGCCGCGTCGGTCATGATGACCTTAACGAGCTGACGGAACTTATCAATGTTCTGCGAAGTCATCACCAGTTGTCTAGTTTTGACTTTCAGCGTCTTCTCGACGACACCAGCCACGTTACCACCCCGACGGGCGACTTTCTGATTTTTGTCAAAGCCTTGCATCTGCTCGGTGTCTGAGACATCGGTGAAACGATTTTGGTCATCTGCTGCCCGCATTTTCTCCCAACCACCCTGCTTCTTCAATTATATTCGCTATTAAATATCCTGTATGAATAACATTGTATACCGAGCCGTTCAACATTGCAAGTGGCAAAAAAGTTACCGGAGCGGAATTTTGTTCCACTCCGGTATGCTTTTCCTACTGCCCCACCGTTTTCTGTGCCTGCACGGCTTTTTCAGCGGCGCGGCGGCGATTGAAGAGCAGCAGGCTGCGGGTCTCCTCGTGCAGGTCACGCTTGCCGGAAAAGAACACAGCAACGGTATACTTAGTGCCCTTGTACTGGGCATATAACTCGTTGAGCTGCTTCTTGACCGCCTCATCGGTCTGCTCGGCATTGGTCAGTGCGACCTCGACGATTTTGCTGGGTTCGTGAATGGTGATCGTCATAGCGATTTCTCCTCCCTTTCTTATATAATATAGACGTGATCACGGCTGCTTAATCGGATTACCGCCTGCAGCGGCAGCATTTCCCGCATTTATGCTGCTTTTTTTCACTGAAATAGTGTTCAATCACGCGTCACAGGCATTTGTCCGAGGAGATAAGCGCCTGCAAGGCGTTCAACCTCTTGAGCTTGCGACGTACCGCCTTCTTGCCGCCCGACTGGGACAAAATGCGCCTGTTGCGCTCAAAATCCGCCTTGGCATACAGCAGCACGCAGTGGGACTTGTTGCCGTCACGGCCGGCGCGGCCGACCTCCTGAACGTAGCCGTCCATCGAAAGCGGCAGGCCGGCGTGAATGATCAGGCGGACATCCGGCTTGTCAATCCCCAACCCAAATGCATTCGTTGACACCATCACAGGCTTTTTCCTGGACATGAATGCCGCCTGCTCCGCCGAGCGCTTGGCACGTTTCATTTTGCCGTGGTACTTGCCGACCGGATAGTCGCGCGCCTTCAGCCATTTATACAGGTGTTTTGCCCGCTTTACGGTCGGGCAATATATGATGACTGCACCCTTATTGTTCCATTTTTTCAGCGCCCGCTCGACTGCATGGAACAGCGCAGTCTCGGCGGATAGCTTCCGTTTCCGCTTGCCGGATTTACCGCTTGCAAGGCACTTGATAGCAATGTGCAGATTGTCGCGGCGCATGGGCGTGCGGAACAGGTCTGCGTCCGGAATGCCGAGTGACTTGCGAATTCGGGCAACATCCTTGCGGGTGGCGGTCGCGGTCAACGCAAGCACCTGCGGACGCTGTGGGAGCGCCCGGATAAAGCCTCCGATTGCGCCATAGGCCTTGCGAAAGTCGTCCTTGCTCTGCGGAAGAATATGGGCCTCGTCTACGGCAATCCGGCGGAGATCCGCAGAGTGCAGTGCTTTGACAACCGCTGGATTTTGCAGCTGCTCCGGCGCGAGGTAAAGCAGACCACCATGCGCCGTCATGTCAGCCAAGACCGCATGGTGCTCGGACGGCGACAGATCGCTGTTCAGCACAGCCGCGCGAATCCCCTTGCTGCAAAGTGCCTTGACCTGATCGAGCTGCAGCGCCTTCAGCGGCGAGAGGACAAGCGTCAGCTTACCCTCATCATCCATCACCGCCGGCAGCTGGTACAGCAAAGATTTGCCGCCCGAAGTGGGCATAAGGACAATAACGTCGCGGTTGCTGAAGATTGCTTCCATCGGCGCCTTCTGCTGGGGACGCAGGTTTGCAATCCCCAATTTCGCCAGCGCCTCGCCGGCAATCTTATTCTCAATATGATTCATACTTTTTCCTCCTTTAAATCTCAAAAAACCAAGAAACCTACAAACCTTACAACTTTTCGTCCAGAACCCAGAATCCGTTAAACTGCGCCTGTCCGAACTTGACCGGCTTGGATTGCCGAGCCAGCAAGCCGGCAGCAGCGGCGCGCTTTTTACACGCGTCATACAGCGTATCGTCCAAGCCGACTCGGGTTAGCAAGCGAAGCAGAGAAGCGTTGGAAAAGATTAGAAAACGCTTTCCCGTTTCCAGACCCCTTGACGGCGTGTATCGGAAAGCCACCGCCGTCTGCTCGTCATCAAGCAGGTGCGTCGCTTCCTCAGCGGTCGCCGGCTTCTTGATGATTTCGTCCTTAAAGCGACTCTGATCACCGAGCAGCTCGAGCGCCTTCCGCAGCGTCTTCTCGCGCTCCTCCTCCGCACGCAGCTGAGATTCCTGCGACTGCTCCCAGCCGTCGCAAGCAGCGCTTTGTGCTGTGCCGCCGGAAGGAAAGTTTATCTCCAGAAAAATCTGGATCACAGCTTTCCGCCACACAGCAAAAGCATTCAGGCGATAGCCCGCGCGGCTGTTCATCGTGCTGCTCCAGCGCCGACGTACTTCGCAGGCATTGCTTTTTTCAGCGTGCGAGCCACTGCAATGCGAAGCAGATCAAGATCTTCCTCGGTCAGGCACTCGATTGCAGGCGGCAGTTCGATATCGACCGTATCGGCACGGTCGAAAATTGTTCTGCTGCGAACAATCGGCACGGTACTCAGACGCTGCGGCAGCACGCCGCCAAAGCAGTTCTGGCGATGGTAGTCATCCAGCTTATCCAGTAGCGGCCTAAGTACGGTACCGGTCGCTGTCCGTAGGATCACAATTCGATCCCGGCAGCCTGCCCAGTCATTAAGATCCGCACCGTCCTGCACGATGATCTCAGCGGGAATCGAACTGCAGGCAGGTTCTTCAACCGTTAGGTTTAGTGCACCTAATGCTGCGGAAAATTCTTGTTCGACTTGCATTGCGGCCTTTTTCATCGTAAAATTGTATATAAAAATAGGAACATCGTCACCGGGCCGAAAACTCCGGAACTGCACATCGAGAGCCGCTGTAATGACGGGGAACAGCCACCCGGCATGCTGTTTCAACAATGCGCCCAGCTTCTCCTGATCCAGCGCCTCGTTCCGCCACTCTGCCCGGTTGCTCTTTACCGCGTCCTTAGCCGGGTGCAAAAGCCGAACCGTATACTCCGCGGACGTGGGCGTAATGTGGTCTGCAATCAGGCGGTACGTTTCCATCTCACCGTCTGCCAGTGCAATATTCGGCAGCGTGAATTTGCGCTCCAGCAGCGGAACCGGAATCGCATATACGCGGCAGCCGTCCGGACGGCACAATGCCAGCAGGCGGTGGCGGTACAGATAGCCGTTGAGCTCCGTTGCCTGCACACCTGCCCAGAACGCAAAGCCGTCAACCGTAATATCATAAGCCGTGGTCACGCTGCCGCCGCACAGATCAAACAGCTCGTCCACCTTAATATATTTAAGGAACTTGCGGTTGTACCTTGTCCTCAGTTCTGCCGTACCGAGCGGGATTACGCAGTCTGCCTGGCCGGCTGCAATCGATTTTGCAATACGAGTTGCGAAAACGGTTTTTGTTGTGTTGTTTTTCATACTTACATGTCCTTTCTGTTCTTATTATCGCATTTCTTTCCTAAAAAATATAACCGAGAAAACTTGACGTTTTTCCGAAAAAACCGAACTGTAAGGAGGCGAATACTATGTTCGATCCAGCACCGGAATATGTCGCGGATAAACAGAAAAATAAAACACAGGCTTACGACTTTTTGATAAGGGTGCGAAACGCCGCCCTTCATTACGAGGTTTATGGCGACAATCGAATTGAGCTGATAAATAAATGCTGCGATTACCTGGAAAACCTCCAGGATAGACTGCATACAAAAATTTGGCCGAAAGGCCAGCGTGAACCCATCGAAGAATTTCAAGATGTTTTACAGCTGCTGATTTACGCGATTGCAGATTCGGGATTCTTATTCGATAGTAATGGATACTTTTTAGATGAACCGGCTGCATATCACACGGAAAAGCTCTTGTTTCCGTCTCCCTGGGACATATCGGTAAAGAGCTATCACGAAGTTGCATTCGCAATGAGGCGCCGAAATTATGCCCACTTGGAACTGCAAGCTATTCGAAAGCACCTGGACGAGCACAATAAGCAGAGCCAGCAGTATGAAACTTATGCCATGAGCGAGGAGATATCTACTGCAAATCAGACCCAGTGTATTATTGATATGATGACACGCTGTTCAATGCATTGCCACATTGCGATATACCCTCGAGACTATACCTTGAATGAAATCCAACAGATTGCTGCCGTGCGGAACACGATCCGCCAGGATCGCATATTAAAAAAGGTAGAACCTTTTATGATGTTTATGCTGTTATCCGGAAAAGTACGGTGTAGTAATATACAGAGTGCAGCAGATGTGAAATCCTTACTGAAACCCAACAAAACGTTATTTCAGCAGAGAAACGTAGCAGAAGACTGCAAATTATTTTCAGAAATCATAAAATGGTACAATGACAATGGTGATATCGAACTGACCGATGGTCACCGTTTATTCGACCCGTATGCATTGATCAATGGTTTCAAGCAGTTCGGCGATTTGAAGATGACTAAGCAAGAACACGTTAATCTTGCACATCTTTGTGAAGATTGCTTTAGAGAACCCACGAAAAAGAAGGAATTTGCAGGCTATACGCAAAAATTGCATGGTGTCGAAATTGGTGAGATCATGAAAGCGATTTTTCAGCTGATTGACGCACAGAATCGTTCCATAGATGATACAATACAGCCCAGAGAATGGAATGCAACAATAAAAACCTTGCAGAAAGCAGAAATTCTGCCGTTAAATGTGTCTCCCGGATTAAAGGGTTCGAAATTGTTAAACATGATCGGGAAAAAGTATTTTATCGAGCAGTACAGCTTTGCATGGGAAACATTCTGGCTGATCACGCAGTATACACCGCCTCCGCTGTTTGACTGGAAACAGAATTATACCATTAAAGGCTGGCCTCCTCGATCATATGAGCTGTATGCCCTTTGTGCAGAGCATTTAACAACCGCACTCGATTTTATTTACGGTGCATTTGCGGAAGATTGGGACCAACTATCTTTGTATCCGGAACTGCGATTTGATATTGCCAAAGTACAGCGAATCTTTGCAGATCCGAAAAAGACAGCACCGCTTCGGAAACAGCTGCTAATCGATATGAGGTTCTGGAAAATACAAGCTGGTGGTAAAAATTTACCTCAATTGCTTGCAGACAAGTGCTGGAGCGCATTCGAAGAACTATCTGCCTCCTCCAAAGACGCAAAGCTGAAAAGCCTGCGGCAATATCCGGAGATCATGAAATATGCAATGGCGGACGAAGTCATGCGGCAGTTATGCGCCGAAACTTATGCAAAAGTATTTCACCTGCTGGTGTCGATGAATCAGTATCTGTGGCCGATCACCTGACGATTGATACCTTTATGCCGATATGCTATAATTACCTCACCAAAGCACGAAAGGAGGACGCCTTATGCAGTACATTTTAATGAACAAAGACGAGCTGTGGGCGTCGTTCTCCTGCGTGCAGGATGAATTTGGCGAGGAAAGCGCGGTTTTGAACGAGTGGTACACCGATCTGCGCCCGCTCGGCCTGCAATCGCTGACGGCGTGGCTTGAGAAGCGCAAAGCTCCCAAGCACCGCAAGCACATCGAGCAGCTCTTGGAGCAGTACGGCTGCGTTGGGCTGGAGGAATTCCTTCATGTGACGCACGCGCTGTCGCTCAACGATATCTTTTGGGTCAAGAATGAGGCCGAAACGCTCGGCTGGGACGAGGTTTCCCTATATCGGAACGAGTTTGATGCCCTCATCGCGCAGGCGGCTTTCAGCGGCGTGATCAGCGTGGAGTCCCTGTCCTCTACCTCGCCGGAGTTCGGCACGGACGGTTATTACGCGAAATGCTGGGTGCGCGAACCGGACGGAATTTACCTCTACAAAGGCGGCAGCGACACCTATGAGATCGAGCCGATGTCCGAGTTCCTTGCGTGCCAGCTTGCGGTATGCTGACCGATGAAATCCGGCAGGAGCTCAAAAATCTGGACGGTTTCCGCTTCATGCCGCATTCGACTATTGAGCTGCCGGAGGAACGGCTGAGCCGGCTGTCCGAAATCGTGGAGCGGCAAAGAAGAGCCATTCTGGCATGATAGATTTGCCGCATGCCTTGTCGGAAACACGATTGAATACAAAAAAACAGCAAACCCGCCGAGCCTCGTATTTCTGGAGGTTCAGCGGGTTGTGTTTTAGTCTTTAATTTTACTCGTTCGGCGTCGGCTCATCGTCCGGCGTAATCCGAATTGCCTTGCTCATTTCACGGAGCAGGTCGGCGTAGCAGAGCTCCGGCGGGTCGTCTGCATACTTCAGCCAGAAATGGTCGTGTGCCACGACGCCATGCGTTTTTCGGCAGATCAGCTTGGGCTGATAGAACGACAGCCCAACCGCAGAAAGCAGTTTGTCTGCGTTCTGGCGTGTGCGCGGAAAGCAGCGGTCCGCAATAAAGCGGTCGAGCCGCTTGGCGTTCGGTGCGGCCTTGCCGTCCATTCCATAGAGCAGGACGGGCAGACAACGGTTATTCAGTACAGCGAACTGCGGCTGTCCGGCGTCATCGAACTGTACGCGCACAACCGGTATTTCCTTGTAGTAAATATCAAAATCAACACGTTTCATGCAAAATACTCCTTGATCTGCTGCAAACGGGTGCACAGAATGTCCATGCAGTAAGCGCGCATGCTGTCGGACAGCGGAAGATCGTACAGTACACTCTCAGGGATTGTGTCCGGCAGGGTAATTCCCTCCGGCAGACGCGATACCAGATGCAGCTGCTTGGAAAAGCTCGTTGAAAACGGCTTCGCCTTGCAGGAATACAGATACTGCTCTACCGGCTTGTGTTCCGCCTGCATAAAGCCGAGCGCATAGCCGTTGTCAAACAGCGGTGGAAAGCGGAATGCGCCGGTTGCATCACCCAGCAGAATGCCGAAGTTGTTCAAGTGGCGGTCCTCGTTGCAGATCAGATAGTCGAACAGCAGCATGGTATCCAGATAACGCCGCGCGTCGAGGCCGGTCAGTTTGGTGAACAGACCAATCACCAGTTCATAGTTCTCCTTCGCAGATGCCGCCCACTGAACCGGCGTATCCATGCTCTCGACCATGGTCTCAAAGGACAGATAGGTTTCGCCCTCGTGGCAGAAATTCGGTGAAAGTGTACCGAGAATAGACTTTCCATCGTCCAGACGGATACGGCACAGCGTATATGGAACGACGTCGATATGCAGCAGAGCGCCGACCCGTGCGGCGATAACTTCTGCAATCGAGTCCTGATATTCGCGCCCGTGGTCGATACGATTCGCCTTGATGTAGCAATTCTGTTCCGGCTGATACCATTTCAGCGCGTCGCCCTTGCTTGCGCCGGATAATGCCAGAGAAATGCCCGGTGTGTTTTCTTGGATGTACATATATCCGCTTCACCTGCCTTTCCTATATTATATGGGCTTGATTTGCGAGGACGCAAGAGCTTTCTTTGCCGCACACCGGCGGTAAAACGTATTCGGCTTCAACCCGGTCTGCCGCATAGCCTCGGTGGCGGTAATTTCTCCGGCACGCCAGCGTGCGACTACCCGCTCGAAGTTGTCGGGGAGGGGGAGCGGCTTGCGGCCAGTGTATTTGCCCTGTTCCCGAGCGATGGCAATACCTTCGCGCTGTCGTTGCAGGATATACTCACGCTCCAGTTCTGCGACAGCCGCGAATACGGTAAGCATGAATTTGCCGGTTGGCGTCGTGGTGTCGATTGCCTCCTTTCGGCTGACGAATTCGACCTGCTTTTCGGTCAGCCGTTCCACGAGGTCGAGCAGGTCGCGCGTGTTGCGGGCAAAGCGGCTGATGGACTCGACAATGACCGTATCGCCGCGCCGGACGTAATTCATCATACGGGCAAGCTCAGGACGGTTAGCGTTCTTGCCGCTGGCCTTGTCGATAAACAGTTCGTCAACGCCGAGGTCGCGCAGCAGGATTTCCTGTCGCGCGGTGTTTTGCTCCTCGGTGCTGACACGGATGTAGCCGATTTTCAAATGCGTTACTCCTTTCGCTTGTAAAAGTGCTTTTTTCTTGGTATACTACAATTAGAGAAAAATATACATCAGGAGGTGTCCAAAGTGAAAACCTATACACTTGAAGAAATTCGGGAAATTGTATCCAGATTAGCTGCGCAGTATGGTGCCAAACGGGTTTATTTGTTCGGTTCATTCGCACGCGGCGACATGACAGAATCAAGTGATATTGATTTACGTATCGACAAGGGCAATATCAAAGGCTTTCAGCTTGCCGGACTTCTCCTTGATTTAGAGGACTCCCTTGGGCGATCGGTCGATCTGGTGCCGACAACCAGTCTTGACCAACGCTTCCTGGATTCCATTCATGATGATGAGGTGCTGCTGTATGAAGCCTCTTGACCGCAATATCAGCGTGCTGGAACATATCGTGACTTATTGCGAACAGATCGAACAAACCGTAGAGCGCTTTGGAAACAGTGCAGAGACTTTTCGCGCCGATCCGATTTACCGCAACGCCGCAGCACTCTGCATTCTGCAAATCGGTGAACTGGTTGGCAAGCTGACCGATGAATTTCGAGCGCAGCATCCATCTATTCCGTGGCGTCAGATTAAAGCTATGCGAAATATTGTTGCCCATAGTTACGGCACTGTTGATCCGGAAATCACTTGGGAAATTATCACCGATGATATTCCGGACCTAAAGCAATACTGCACGAGGATTATCACCTCGGAATAAACAAGGTATGGCAATAGGGTCGTCCTCTGTTCTGCTATATTGCAAAAGAGCAAAACCAATCTTATTGACATAACTTTACCCTGTTTCGATAGGGTATACCCTAATGAAAGACTCAAAAAAGTACCGGTTCGCGTGAGCCGGTACTTTTGCGTTCAGTCGTCATCTGACAGCAGATCAGCCAATAGGCCGATGACCGTCATCACACCGAGGACAATTTTCGCGGCGTCCATGAAATCACCTCCCTCAGTACGCATATAAGAGTTCTCCGGTCATCTCGTGCAAGAGCGCCGGGTCATACAGCATTTCCTCGATTTCCTCCTCAGAACAACCGTAGTCGAGCAGTGCCTGTACCTCGTCTGCGCTTACGCCGAACGCCTTGGCGACGCTGAACAAATCATCATAGCTTTCCGGCGTATCCTCACAGTAGTCGCGAAAGTACGGGTATTTGCGCCACCAATGCTCGAAAGAGGATTTCGGCGTGAATGCGCCATAGGTTATACGTCCGATGCGGTCGATTTTCAGAATTTCACCTTCTTTCGGCTCTAAGATGTCCGTTGGTGCCTTTAACCGGAGCTTTTTGATCGCCTTGCAGAGAATTTCCTGCGTGGAGGCATAGAGTAGAAAGCCATCATAGTACATAATGCACAGCGGATTATCTCCGACCACGAACCAGATGGAGTTATCCTTATCCAGAACGGTAAACACAAAAGAACCCTCGACCTTCTCAGCCATTGCTTTCAGGCTGTCAAAGTCGAGGGTTTTCTGCTGTTCAAGAAGCTGCACCGCAACGTAGCTGTCCGTTTCAACACTCGTGAGCGGCAGATTTTCTTCCATGCGGAGTTCTTTGTCATTCCAGAGAACGCCGTTGTGAGCGAGAGCAAAGCTGTTTCCGTCAACGTGACCAAGAAACGGGTGGTTATTCTGGTTGAACTGTGCATTGCCCTGTGTGGTCATGCGAGTGTGTCCCATCACGACATTTACGCCGTGCGGAATATGAATCTTCATTTTTCGAGCGGGAAGAGGGCGCTTATAGATGCGCAGGCGGTCGTTGAAATTGTACGCGATACCGGTCGCATCCGTGCCGCGCACCTGACATTCGCGAGCCAGCGTATTCAGAATTTTGTTTTTCGTATGGGTACTCAGGCACTCCTTAAAATCGATTAAACCGAATAAACTGCACAAATTTCATTCCTCCTCATTGTTCACAGTGACAGGTTCGTTAACGTACAGACGGCGTTCTTTGAGATACTGGATAAGCTCCGGCTCGTGCACCGTGTCTAAGAAGTCAAACCAGCTCATATCCTGTACTTCGCTGTCGGACAAAGAAACAGCGACTTCACAGAGGTGATTGACCATCTGCAAAGTCGCTTTCAAGGTATTCAGTTTGAGCGTACCGCGAAACATTCTCATCTCCACGGTATCCGAGTTCGTAAGGTTGACGGCGGTGTAGCGCCCGGCGCACGAGTTCTTCGCGTGGCACATCTGGTCTGTCGGCGTGAGCTTCATACCGTAGCGTGCCGCCTAGCGGTTCATCTGGGACTGCGTGCGGCGGCTGAATCGCAAGAGTTCCGCCCAGAACTTTTCGACGAAGTAGAGCAGGCGCGCAATCGCGGCATCTTGCTGTTCATAGGTACAGCCAAACGCCAAGCGGGAAATATGAACATGCAGGCCACAGGTCCCGGCGGCGTGGCTGAGGTAGTCCATGCTCTGCGCTTTACGCAACACCTCCGCCCACGGCATTTCATTCAGATGGTATGTAAGTGTCATTGGGTGCGTGACGAGTTCCAAACCATCGTCCAAGCTGCCGTCCGTCTTGATGCACAGATTTTCCGCGTTCGCATTGGCGATGTTCAACAATTTTTCGGCATTGTAACGGTCTGTACCGCCGCCATCAATTTCCAATTCGACGCCGAAATGCCGCAGACCCTTGCCGTGGAAAACGAGGTCGGGCGTGTAGCTATATTCGTGGATTACCGAGCAGTGATCGTCCCAGCAGGACGAGCAATAAGCGTCATCATCGTCCCAATAGGCGCGGTCACGCCGCAGAATGCGGTCGCAATCTGCACAACGGACGTAATCCTCATCGAAACAACTTTCGCAGAGCGTATAGTTGCTGTCCTCAACAGCATCTTCGGAATAAATCCGCTCGCCGCAGGCGTCGCAGACAACGGTTAATTCGTCGGCGCAGCTCTCGCACAGCCACTCGCTTCCGACTCGAAACATCTCATCGAGCGGGTGCTCAGCTCCGCAATTTGCACAAATTCTCGTCTCTTTCATTGGTTGTTCCTCCGTTTCGTTTGGTGAAATTTAATATTCATCCGCCAGCAGCATAGTAGAATGCGTCAAATCATCAATCACGAACACCTTCGCGTTTACGGCATCATCACACGGCACGTCAAGCTCGTAGCGGTACGGCGGTTGCTCCTGCTCGTGGACAATATGCTGACCGGTTGGCGTTTTGGTAAGGATAAACACTTGCAGGTAATCCTTTCTCGGCACTTCCATCGTCAAAACCATGTGCCACATGAGGTTGATCAGCCACGATGGGATTTCATTCTCCACGCCGCGTGTCAGGAATTTTTGATTTTCGAACATGTTTCTTCTCCTTTCAAACAAAAATAGGCCACAGGGAATTACCCTGTGGCCCTCATGAATATAATATATATTTTATCTGATTGGAAAAACGGACAGTACAAGCTCTGCTGTTCAAGAGTAATATCTATATTCAAAATTTGAATTTTGAATATAGATAAGTGACTTTTGTTTCTTATTATGATATGCTGTATCTGCATGGGATAGAGGATCAATCGGATATGTACATAGCTGTAATGGTCTAGGCGTTTTGATTTGAGATAGGTTGTATTGTGAATTGATTACGAGCGTTGGAAGTACGCTGTCACGCAGAAGTCTAAAACTACTATGGCGTCGCAATCTCGAGCTCTTTTATAATATAAGGGGATTTAGTCATATGATTCATTTAATCGCAAGTGATATTGACGGGACGCTGCTGCAAGGCGGACAGACCCGATTAGACCCGGCGCTGTTTGACGTTATTGAACGGCTGGAACAGCACGGAATTCGTTTTGCGGCGGCGAGCGGCAGACAGTATACCAATCTGCGGCGGCTGTTTGCCCCTGTCGCGGACAAAATCGACTATATCTGCGAAAACGGCAGTCTGGTCATCAGCGACGGCAGTGTGCTGTATAAGCAGGTGATCGACCGGGCGCTCGGCACGAAGATTCTGCGCTGCATGCTGGAGATGGAGGGCTGCGAACCGCTGCTGAGCGGAGTCATGCAGTGCTATGTTCAGCCAAATGACCCGGCTTACGCGGACCATATGCGATATTTTGTGGGGAATGATGTAGCGGTTGTAGAGGATCTGACAGCGGTGCCGGAGCCGTTTCTGAAAATTGCGGCGTATTTCCCGGACGGCGCCACCGAAGAATACCGTCTGCGCATCGCGCAGGCTGCGGGAGGGACGATGCGGCCTGTGGTTTCCGGTATGGCGTGGGTGGACCTGCTGCCGCAGGACTGCGATAAAGGCACAGCGCTTGCGGTTTTGCAGCGCCATCTTCATATAAATCGAGAAGAAACGATGGCTTTCGGGGATAACGAAAATGATGTGGAGCTGCTTCGGCAGGCGGGACTGTCCTATGCGATGAAAACAGGCAATCCGTGCGTTCTTCGACTGGCAGACCGTGCGGCGGATGATGTCATATCCGAACTGAATATGCTGCTGAGCGAATTGGAATAAGCCGGTTTTGATCAGAACAAAAAACACCACCCTTGCGGGTGGTGTTTTTGAAGAAAAGGAGAATTAGGATTTTGTCGTGAGCTTAAACAGAACAGCGCCGTGCGTATCGATCGAGCATACAATGCCGGAGGAAACGACAGCATCGGGCTGGTCGCCCCAGAGGTCGTGAACCGTGTATTCACCGGACAGACCGAGCTTGTCCAGCGTGATCTCGCGCTTTGCCGGAAGATTGCCGAGATTGAATACGGCAAGGTAGGTGTTACCCTGCTCATCTTCAGCCTGCCATGCAATCGTGTCGCAGACATTCAGAATTTCGCGGGCGTTCCGGCTGTCCTTCAGCAGTGCCAGCACTTCCGGGTTGGTAATCAGGCCGAGCGTCCATTCATCCAGATCGGTCAGCTCGCAGCCAAGCATAAGCGGCGAACGGAAAATCGACCACAGCGTCAGCATGGTGCGCTGCTCGGGGCGAGTCAGAAGCGTGTTGCGCTCGAAAACGCCGTGCTCGCAGCCGCGAATGGAGATATGGCCGACCGGAAGCATATCGCAATCCGGGAAGCAGCCGTTCGATACGTAAGGACTCCAGTTGCGGCAGCGCATGAACATTTCAGTAATATCTTCCCAGCGGTCCCAGAAATCGTTGGTAATGCGCCACATATTGGCGTATTTGCGCAGGTGGTCCGCCTGTTCCACCATGGCCGGTCCGGGAGAAAGACTCAGCACAATATCGCGGCCGCAATGCTGAATTGCTGCGGCGATCATTTCGATTTCTTCTCTGCCGGAATAGTCGTAATCCTGATTGATACGGCGGTAAACCACGCAGATGTCATCTACCTTGACGAAATCGACGCCCCACGAAGCGTACAGCTCGAACAGAGAGTCGTAATAGGCCTGTGCGCCGACGGCAACGGGATTAAGACCGTACATATCCGAGTTCCAGGCGCAGATAGAAGCCGTGTGAGCAATATCACGCGCATGAACATCGGTACCCTTGATGGGTACGTTTTTTGTAACCGCCTGACGCGGAATGCCGCGCATGATGTGAATGCCGAATTTCAGTCCCTTGCTGTGAATGTAGTCAGCAATCGGTTTGAAGCCTTTTCCGTCTGCGGCGGAGGGAAAACGATTTGGGGAGGGCATCAGACGGCCGTATTCGTCCATGCAGAGCTCAGCAAAGGCGTGATAGGCGGTAGAATCTGCGGTCGGCTCCGACCACTGAATATCGCATACAACGTATTCCCAGCCATAGGGCTTCAGATGCTCTGCCATATAATCCGCGTTTCGGATGAGGTCCTCTTCCGTAACGGAGGCACCGTAGCAGTCCCAGCTGTTCCAGCCCATCGGCGGATTGACAGCAAACAAGTTCTTGTCCATAATTACCCTTCTTTCATAAATCATGTAAATCTGAAATTGTATGATCAAATCCGACTGATTTGTCTTGACAAATTGGATTATAGCACTATTATAAAAAGTATCAAATGACTTAAAAAAGCAAAAAATATTTTTCTGCGATAAAATTTATAAAATTTTATTAGATATGTTTGATAAAGTCAGCTTGGAAGGGACGGACCGACATGGTAGTATATCTTTTTAATTTCAACACCTGCCAGGATCTGGCGCTGCTGGAAATCGGCGATCAGCAGTGTTCGCCGCTGTATGCCTTTGGCCCGAATATTCGTAATGAATACATTTTTCATTACGTTGTATCGGGAAAAGGTGTGGTTATGCTTCAGCCCTCCGGCGAAAAAGGACAGAATATTCTCTCCGAAACGATTGAAGTCAAGGCGGGAGAAGGTTTTCTGCTGGAGCCGCATACCGCGCATATGTACCGTGCTGATGAGAACGACCCATGGCATTATATCTGGATCGTATTCACCGGCCTGAGCGTACCGTCGTATCTCCGTGCGTGCGGCCTGACGCGGAATAATCCGGTTTTTTACCCCCAAAGCTATGCGCATGCGGTATCTTCCCGCGTCCGGGAGCCGCTTCGTCAGATACTCGGCCGCCCCGATGCCTCAAAAGCGTTCATTATCGGGCAGCTGCATCTTTTCTTTGACGGACTGATGGAAAATACCGCGGTACAGTCAAAAAACGTTACGACGGATATCAATATCGCCAATGTCTACATTGCGGAGGCGATGCGCTATATCGAATCGCGCTATGCGGATATTCGCTCGCTGGATGAAATCGCCGGTTTCTGCAATGTTACCCGAAGCCATCTGGCAAGGCTGTTTCGCAGCACGCTGCATGTCACATTGCAGGAATATTTGATCAATTATCGAATGGATAAGGCCAAAGAGCTGCTGGTCAACACCAATCTGCCGATTTATCAGATTGCGCAGCAGGTTGGCTATGAAGGCGCGCTGCAATTCAATAAAGCGTTTAAGAACAGAATGCAGGTGCCGCCCAGAACGTGGCGGCTGCAGAACCGGCTCCGGCTGAGCGGCGACCCTGACAGAAAATAGATATGCAAAATTGTACGTACATTTTGTTTACAAAAATGAAAACATACGTTATAATAGGAGATGTAATAATGATCATGGCAAATCAAGGAGAATGAGATATGGCACAGCCCAAATACCAGCTGTTACAGCAATGGCTGAGGGACCAGATAAATAGCGGAGAATACACTGCGAATCAGCAGATTCCAACGGAACTGGAGCTTGCTGAGCAGTTTGGATACAGCCGGCAGACGATACGGCAGGCAATCAGCGGCCTGGAGCAGGAGGGCCTGCTGAAGCGGACGCCGGGGCGCGGCACGTTCGTATGTCAGCAGAATGCCGGCCGGGTGAACCGCAGCGAATCCCGCACCCGCAGAGTCGGTGTGCTGACCACGTATCTGGACGATTATATTTTTCCCGGCATCATCAACGGCATCGAGCGGGTGCTGAGCCGTCATGACTATCTGTTTACGCTGGGACTTACGCACAATAAAACGCTGGACGAGGCGACGGCGTTGCAGAAGCTGCTGGCGGCAGGTGTGGACGGACTGATCATCGAGGGCACCAAAACGGCTCTCCCTACGCCGAACGAAGGTATCCTGCAAAGTTTTCGCGACGCAGGCATACCCATGGTGTTTATCAACGGTTGCTATGACGGCGCAAACGACAGCTATGTACTGATGGACGATGTACAGTCGGGCGAGCTGCTCACACAGCATCTGATTGACCGGGGACATACGCAGATCGGCGGGATTTTCAAATCCGACGATATTCAGGGTGTAAAACGCTACGAGGGCGTTGTAAAGGGAATGCAGAAGAATGACGAGCACATCAAGGATGACTGCATTCTGTGGTACACGACAGAGGATGTCCGCTATCTGTTCGAGGGTTCTATGGATGAAATGATCCTCAAGCGTCTGGCGGATAGCACAGCGGTGGTATGTTATAATGACGAAATCGCCGCAAAGCTGATCGATGTGCTGCGGCGCGCCGGAAAGCGCGTTCCGGACGATCTGTCGGTTGTCGGCTTCGATAATTCGCCGTTCGCCGGCTCGCAGCTGTACAATCTGACGACTGTGACCTATCCGGCAGCGGATATCGGCGAAACTGCCGCAAATGTATTGATGCGCTGTCTGGAAGATCCGGAGCATAGAGAACATATTAAAATCAAGCCTAATATTGTTGAACGCGGTTCTGTACGCTGCCTGAAATAATACCTTTTTGGATAATATGAATAAAAAAGACGGGAAAATTCAGTGCATTTTCCCGTCTTGCTTTTTGTACGTACAATTGCTACAATAAAAATACAAAAGATACTTACATATCGGTGAGTACAGCAAAAAGAAGGTGCGTACAAATGAGCATGACGGAACAATTCAATGTACAGCCTGCGCCGCAGCGCAAGGTGCTGGGCATTGAATTCGGTTCTACACGAATCAAGGCCGTCCTGACCGACGGACATGGTGCGGTCCTTGCAACAGGAAGTCATACATGGGAAAATCAGCTGGTCAACGGCATCTGGACCTATCCGCTGGAGCAGGTATGGAACGGCCTGCAGGCGTGCTATCGCGATATGGCGGACCGGTACCGGATGCGGTACGGCAGTCCGATCACCGTTCTGGATGCAATCGGCTTCAGCGGCATGATGCACGGCTATCTGGCATTTGACCGCGACGGCAATCAGTTGGTTCCATTCCGTACATGGAGGAACACCATTACCGACCGGGCGGCCGACCTGCTGACCAAACAGTTTTCGTTTAATATTCCGCAGCGCTGGAGCATCGCGCACCTGTATCAGGCGATTCTGAACGAGGAAGCGCATGTTTCCTCCATAGATTACCTGACAACGCTGGCAGGATACGTACATTGGCAGCTGACCGGAGAACGCGTTCTTGGCGTCGGCGAGGCGTCCGGCATGTTCCCGATCGACAGCGCCGCAATGACCTACGACGCCGATATGGCGGACCGCTTTGACCGGCTGGTTGCCGGGCATCATTTCAGATGGAAGCTGCTGGACATTCTTCCACGGGTCCTGCCCGCGGGCGTACAGGCCGGCCGGCTGACACCGGAGGGTGCACAGCTGCTGGATCCGACCGGCGAGCTGCAGCCCGGTACGCCGTTCTGTCCGCCGGAAGGCGACGCCGGAACCGGCATGGTCGCGACAAACTCGGTCGCTGAGCGTACCGGCAATGTATCGGCAGGCACCTCCATTTTCGCAATGGTCGTGCTGGAGCGCCCGCTCAGTCAGGTATATCCGGAGATCGACATGGTGACGACGCCGGATGGCAAGCCGGTTGCCATGGTGCACTGCAACAACTGCACCTCGGAGATCAACGCATGGGCAGGCATGCTTCAGGAGTTCGCACACTGCATCGGAAGCGATCTGAGTGATGACAGACTTTATTCGCTGCTATATTCCAAAGCGGCGGAGGGAGAAAAAGACGGCGGCGGCCTTCTGTGCTGCAACTATCTGTCGGGTGAGCCGGTCGTTGACATGGAGGAGGGACGGCCTCTTCTGGTACGCCGTCCGGAAAGCCGCCTGACGCTCGGAAACTTTATGCGCGCACAGTTGTATTCTGCTGTGGCAACCCTTAAAATAGGAATGGAGCTGCTGACCGAAGGAGAATCCGTCAAGCTGGATCGACTGATGGGCCACGGCGGTCTGTTCAAGACACCGGAGGCAGGGCAGAAAATCATGGCTGCTGCGATAGGTGTTCCTGTATCGGTTATGGAAAACGCCGGCGAGGGAGGCGCGTGGGGTATCGCGCTGCTGGCGGAATATATGCTGAGCGGAGAGGGAATGACACTGGCGCAGTACATGGAACAGAACGTCTTTACGGATATGCCGATCATCGAAAAGGATCCGGCTCCCGCGGACATTGCCGGATTTACCGCTTATATGCACGCATATCAGGGACTTCTGGCTGTTGAGGAAACCGCAATACAGGCGGTATGAAAAACGCAGGGGAAAACAGAAAGGAAGATACCGCATGGCACTGAAGGATTATGAATTTTGGCTGATTGTAGGCTCTCAGCATTTATACGGTGAAGAAACGCTCCGTCAGGTAAAGGAACACGCGCAGATCATGACGGAGGGAATGAACCGGTCGGGCAGGCTTCCCTGCTCGCTGGTATTGAAGCCGGTAGCAAAGACTCCGGATGAGATCACGGAGGTAATGCGGGCGGCAAACGCCGACAGCCGCTGCGCGGGCGTGATCGTCTGGATGCACACGTTTTCGCCTTCTAAGATGTGGATCGGCGGACTGTCGGTGCTCCAGAAGCCGTACTGCCACTTCGCAACGCAGTTCAACCGCAACATTCCGAACGAAGGCATCGACATGGATTTCATGAACCTGAACCAGTCGGCGCACGGCGACCGCGAACACGGCTTCATCGCAGCGCGCATGCGTCTGCCGCGCAAGATCGTTGCAGGATACTGGGAAGATGCAGATGTACAGGAAAAAATCGGTGGCTGGATGCGTGCCGCAGTAGGCGCGGCCGTAAGCCGCGAGCTGAAGGTCATGCGCTTTGGCGATAATATGCGTCAGGTCGCGGTGACCGAAGGCGATAAGGTCGAAGTACAGATGAAGCTCGGCTGGCAGGTGAATACCTATGCAGTCGGCGATCTTGTTGCAGTGATGAATCAGGTAAGTGAGCAGGAAATCGACAGCCTGATGAAGGAATATCAGCAGAATTACGAGTTCGCGACCGATGATATGGAAACCGTCCGCTACCAGGCGCGCGAGGAGATCGCCATTCAGAAAATGCTGGATGAGCACGGCTGCGGCGCATATACCAATACCTTTGAGGATCTCTGGGGCATGGAACAGCTTCCCGGCATCGCTTCGCAGGACCTGATGGCAAAGGGTTACGGCTACGGCGGCGAGGGCGACTGGAAGGTATCCGCGCTGACGCACATCATGAAGCAGATGAGCGAGGGCGTCCCGGGCGGAACGGCCTTCATGGAGGATTATACCTACGACCTCGAACCGGGCAAGGAGCTTTCGCTCGGTGCGCATATGCTGGAGGTCTGCCCGTCTGTTGCGGCGGAAAAGCCGCGCATCGAGGTGCATCCGCTGGGTATCGGCGGCAAGGCCGCACCGGCACGTCTGGTCTTTGAGGGACATCCGGGCAACGCCATTGTCGTTTCGCTGATCGATATGGGCGGCCGTCTCCGCATGATTGTACAGGATATTGAATGCATCAAGCCGATTTACGAAATGCCCAATCTGCCGGTAGCTCGCGTTATGTGGAAGGGCATGCCGGATCTGAAAACCGGTATCCACGCATGGATCATGGCAGGCGGTGCACACCATACGGTGCTCTCCTATGCCGTTACCGCTGAGCAGATGGAAGACTGGGCAGAGATCATGGGCATTGAATTTGTTCATATTACGAAGGATACCACCATTTCGGCACTCAAGCAGCAGCTGCTCGTGTCCGATCTGGCATGGAAGCTGAAATAAGGAGGGGAGAGACGCTATGCTGGAACAGCTCAAGCAAGAGGTGCTGGAAGCCAATCTCCTGCTCCCGAAGCACAAGCTCATCACATTTACCTGGGGTAATGTATCCGGTATCGACCGGGAAAAGGGCCTGATCGTTATCAAGCCGTCGGGTGTGGAATATGAGGACATGACGGCGGATGATATGGTCGTGGTCGATCTGAACGGAACGGTTGTCGAAGGTTCGCTTCGCCCGTCCTCGGACACCCCGACGCACATCGAACTGTATCGCTCCTTCCCGGATATCGGCGGCGTCGTACATACGCATTCCCGCTGGGCAACGACCTTTGCGCAGGCCGGCATGCCGATTCCGGCGCTCGGCACGACGCATGGCGACTATTTCTACGGTGCGGTTCCCTGCACGCGCGCAATGACGCCGGCAGAGATCGCGGGCGAGTACGAGAAGGAGACCGGCAAGGTGATTGTCGAGACCTTCCGCGATAAAAACCCGAATCAGGTCCCGGCGGTCATCGTTCACAGCCATGGCCCGTTCACCTGGGGCGCGACGCCGAAAAAGGCAGTAGAAAACGCCGTTGTGCTGGAGGAATGTGCGCTGATGGCATGGCAGGACCTGCTGGTTTCCAACAATACCGTGCAGCCGATGCAGCAGGAGCTGCTGGACAAGCATTATCTGCGCAAGCACGGCAAAAACGCTTATTACGGTCAGAAGGCCTGAAAATAAAAACGCCGTCGCCTGCTGGACGGCAGCGCATAAGGAGGGCGGAATAAGCAGCAGAGAAGTAGAGTAGAAGAGATAACAGGACAAAAACAGAGAAAGAGGTATGAAAAATGAGAAAAATGTGGAAAAGAGCTCTGGCAGGCGTGCTGACAGCCAGCATGGCACTTTCGCTGGCGGCATGCGGCGGTTCGTCTTCTAACGGCGGCAGCAGCGCAGACGGCAGCACGACGCTTGAGGTCTGGTCGTCCAACCTGTCGGATTCGCAGCGCGAAAACGTAAAGAAGCTGGTAGCACAGTATGAGGAGCAGACCGGCGTCAAGGTCAACTATACCGAGTTCTCCTATGACATGCTGCATGACAAGATCCTCTCCGCGGCTGCGGGTGGCAATACGCCGGACGTTGCGTGGGGCCTGCCCGAGTGGACCGGCGAATTCCACAGCATGGGCATTCTGGAGGACCTGTCCGACCGCTACGCAAACTGGGACGACGCTTCCGTACTGAGCGACGCGGTCATGAAGGGTATGTCCATCGGTGATGAGATCATCGGTGTGCCGTACGAAATGACGGTTCGCGCTTATCTGTGCCACGAGAATATCATGAAAAAGGGCGGCGCGTCCGTACCGGCTACCTGGGATGATGTGCTTTCCATGACGGATTTCAAGGATAAGACCGGCACCTATCCGTATGCGCTGGCCTGCACGGGCGTGCGTGCTCCGCAGGAAATGATCGTTTATCTGGCGCAGAAGGGCCTTGAGATCTGCTCGCTGCAGGATGACGGCATGTACAAGAATACCTGGAAGGACAATGCAGACCAGCTGGCCGCAGCGGCAGACGTGTTCCAGTTCTATAAGGACTGCATCGACAGCGGCGTTGTCGATCCGAACTCCAAGAGCTTCGGCTATGAAGAGACCGACGACAACTTCGTCAACGGCTTCTCCGCCAGCTACGTAACCGGCAACTGGCTCCAGGAAAAAGAGGACGCCAATCCGGAAGTGATGTCCGATGTTACCGTAGAGCCGATTCCGGTACCGGAAGGCGGCACGCCGGCAACCTACATGGAGCTGAAGCCGCTGTTCCTGTTCAACACCAGCAAGAACAACGACGCAGCATTCGACTTTGCGACCTACGTATGCGGCAAGGAATGGCAGCAGGACGTTTACTCCAGCGCATCTCCGCGTTCCGATGTAACCGTTCCGGGCAAGTGGACCGAGGACTTCCAGGCTCTGTCCGATAACGGCGTTGCATTCCCGCCGGTAACGCTGGGCAGCATTTCTCAGGCCATGATCGATTCCATCGCTAAGGTCCTTCAGGAGGGCATGACGCCGCAGGCAGCAGCAGAGTGGCTGGCCGATGCAGTCAACACTTCTCTGGAAGAGTCCGGCGAGCTGAGCGCTTCGTAAAAAGAAAATGGTGCATACCGGAGCGGAAGCCGTTCCGGTATGCATACTCTTAATCCTGGAGAAAGGTGGAGAAATATGCCGGAAAAGAAGAAAAAATACTTAACACGCGACCAAAGAGACAACCGGACAGCCTGGATCATGCTGGCGCCCGCTCTGCTGTTTCTGGCGGTAATGATTGCCTATCCGCTGGGCAAGGTAATCCATGATGCGTTTTCTCAGGTAAACCTGATAAAGCCCAATGTTTCCGGATTTGCAGGTCTGGATAACTTCAAGACAATTCTCAATGATGAACACTTCTGGAATGATGCGAAAAACACCGTAATCTGGACAGTGTGCTCGGTAGCCGGTGAGTATATCGTCGGCATGCTGGCAGCTGTTCTGCTGAATCAGAAATTCAAGGGCCGCGCGATTTTCCGAACCTGCGTCTTTATTCCCTGGCTGGTTCCGATCATCGTTGCAGGCATGACATGGGACTGGATGCTCAATACAGATTTCGGCATTGTAAACTACCTGCTGACTCATCTGCATATCATTCAGGCTCCGATAAACTTCCTCGGCGACGCCAGATTTGCTATGGCGACAGTCATTTTCGTAAATATCTGGCGCAGCTTCCCGTACTACACGATTTCTTTCCTGGCTGCGATGCAGTCGATTCCCGGCGACCTGTCGGAGGCAGCGGCGATCGACGGCGCGGGCATGTTCACCCGCTTCTTCCGCATTACGCTGCCGCAGCTGAAGTCGGTATCGCTGGTCATCGTATTCATCCATGTCATCTGGACCGCGATCAACTTCGACTTTATCTGGGTCATGACAGAGGGCGGTCCGAACTACGCTACCGAAACGCTGCCGATCATGATCTATCGCTATTCGATGAAAAAGTTCAATGTCGGCGCAGCGTCCGCGCTGTCTACCATGATGTTTACGGTCATGACGATCCTGTTCGTATTCTATTACCGCAAACGAGAAAAAATCAACAGCCAGGCAGGCTGAGAAAGGGGCGGAAAAAATGGGCAGTAAAAAAACAAGGGCGGCTGTTTCCGCCGTTACCTACATTCTGATCAGCATTCTGGCGGTCATCTGTGTTTTCCCATTCTTCTGGATGCTGATTTCTGCATTGAAACCGAAGGATGAGATCCGTTCGGCAGTTCCTTCGCTGCTGATCGACAATCCAACGATCGATAACTTCCGTCGCGTGCTGGTCGATAACGGCTTTCTTACCTATATTAAGAACAGCTTTGTCGTTTCTCTCGCCGCAACGCTCATCTCCATGATCATTGCGGTGCTGGCCGGCTATGCGCTGAGCCGTTACTACCGCAAGCGCATCGTGAAGACTTCGAACTTCATGATGATGCTGTCGCAGATGATTCCGGGCGTTCTTCTTCTGGTACCTCTGTATATGATCATGCAGCAGATGCATATGCTGGAGACGCACATTTCTCTGGTGCTGGCATACACCACGTTCGTCATTCCGCTCTGCACCTTTATGATGAGCAGCTTTTTTGACACGGTACCGATCGACCTGGAGGAAGCCGCCGAGATCGACGGCTGCTCCAAAGCAAAGACGCTGATCCGCGTCATTCTTCCGGTTTCGATTCCCAGTCTGATTTCGACCGGTCTGTATGCGTTCATCAATGCGTGGAACGAGTTCATGTTCGGCTACGTTCTGATTTCGTCCGATAAGCTGCGCACGCTGACACCGGCAATCATGCTTTTCAAGGGCGCGAACCTGGTAGACTGGGGCGGCCTGATGGCGGCATCCGTCATTTCGGTCCTGCCGGTCACGATCATTTTCCTGTTCCTTCAGAAATACTTCCTTGCCGGTCTGATGAGCGGTTCGGTCAAGGGCTGATGGAGGTTTGCCATGAAGCGTATCGCAATCAACGAAAACGGTATCCATATGGTCTTTGAGGTGCGCTGCGATAAGGTCCGGCTGGTGCATTTCTCCGCCCTTCCGCTGGACGAGAACACACTCGTCCGGCAGGGAGAAAAGGACCTGTATTTCCCCTCCGAGATACAGGTGACCGGACGCAATCGCCCCAGCAACTGGCATGGTGCGAAAATCGTAGAGACCTCGCCCGGATATGAAATGAAGTATCTGGATTTCCGCGACAGCCGGAATGACACCGGCCGCAAGCTGGAATGGGAGACCGTTCACGAGGAAACCGGACTGCATCTGACCATGCATTATCAGTTTTATGACGGCATTCCGGTCGTCCGCAGCTGGACCGAGGTAACCAACTGCGGGACTGAAGCGCAGGGGCTGGAAGCGCTCTCCTCGTTCTGTCTGATGGGACTCGGCAAAGAGGGCCTGATTCGACCGGACCGCAAGCTGCGCCTCAGCGTTCCGCACCACTCGTGGAAACGGGAAATGCACTGGAACAGATACAGCTTTTCCGATCTGGGCTTGACCTTCACGGCCGGTTCCGATCCGGAAGCCGAATCGACGCAGGTCTTTTCCGTGAGCAATACGGGCAACTGGTCTACCAAGGAGTATCTTCCGATGGCGTATCTCGAGGATACGGAAGCCGGCGTATCGCTTTACTGGCAGATCGAACATAACGGTTCGTGGCACTGGGAGATCAGTGACTACGAAGGGCAGTATTATCTGGAGCTTGGCGGTCCGGATGAGCTGCATAACCACTGGTGGAAGCAGCTGATGCCGGGCGAGACCTTTGTTTCGGTTCCTGCCTGCATCGGTGTAGAAACCGCAGGCATGGATCGCGCTATGGCTGCACTGACCGAATACCGGCGGCGGATACGCCGCCCGAATCGTGACAATGAGCAGCTCTCGGTCATTTTCAATGACTATATGAACTGCCTGTCCGGTGACCCCACGACGCAGAAGGAACTGGAAATGATTCCGAAGGCGCGGGAAGCAGGATGCGAATACTTTGTCGTAGACTGCGGATGGTATGCGGACGGCGCATGGTGGGACGGCGTCGGTGAGTGGCTCCCCTCGGAAAAGCGCTTTCCGGGCGGCTTCAAAGAGGTCATGGACGCCATACGCGACGCGGGCATGATCCCGGGCGCATGGCTGGAGCTGGAAGTCATGGGCGTCAACTGTCCGCTGGCAAAGCAGCTTCCGGACAGCTGGTTCTTCGTGCGGCACGGCAGGCGTGTGTGCGATAAGGGGCGCTATCAGCTCGATTTCCGCAATGCGGAGGTTCGGGACTATGCCGAGCGGGTGATCGACCGCATGGTCAATGAATACGGCGTCGGCTATATCAAGATGGATTACAACATCGAGCCGGGCACCGGTACCGATCAGCAGGCCGACAGCACGGGGCAGGGTCTGCTGGAGCATAACCGGGCGTATCTGGCATGGATCGATCATATTTTTGAAAAATACCCGGAGCTCGTCATAGAAAACTGCTCAAGCGGCGGCATGCGGACGGACTATGCGATGCTGGCACGGCACAGCCTTCAGTCCACAAGCGACCAGACCGATTACCGGCAGTACGCGACTCTGGCCGCCAATGCACCGGCGGCGGTCACCCCGGAGCAGGCTGCGGTGTGGTCCTATCCGCTGACCGACGGTGATGAAGAAGAAACGATTTTCAACATGGTCAACGCAATGCTGCTTCGCATTCACCAAAGCGGCCATCTGGTCAATCTCAGCCCGGCTCGGTTCGCGCTGGTGAAGGAAGGCATTGCATGCTACAAGAGCATCCGGCAGGATATTCGGCGGGCGGTTCCGTTCTGGCCGCTGGGTCTGTCCTCGTACGGGGATTCGTGGATATCTCTCGGACTGAAAGCCGGAAACAAAAACTATATTGCGGTATGGCGCAGCGACAGCGGAAACGATACCTGTCTGCTTCCCATTTCGCATCTGCGCGGAAAAGACGCAAGTGTAAAGTGCCTCTATCCGCAGAATGCCGCGTGCCGCTGCGCATGGCACAAGGAAAGCGGCGAACTTGCGGTCGAGCTGCCGGTGAATATCTCGGCACGACTGTTTGAAGTAAGTGCAAACGAATAAGGAGGAATCAAGGAATGGCAAAGATTTCTTTACAGAATATTAGAAAGGTATATCCCGGCGGCGTTGAAGTAGTGCCGAAACTTAATCTTGAAATCGCGGACAAGGAATTTGTCGTGCTGGTCGGCCCTTCCGGCTGCGGTAAATCGACTACGCTGCGTATGATCGCAGGTCTTGAGGAGATCACGGACGGTGATATGTATATCGGCGAGCGCCGCGTCAATGACGTTGCGCCGAAGGACCGCAATATTGCGATGGTTTTCCAGAGCTACGCGCTGTATCCGCATATGACGGTTTACAAGAATATGGCGTTCGGACTGTCGCTTCAGAAGATGCCGAAGGACGAAATCGACCGGAAGGTTCATGAAGTAGCTAAAATTCTGGATCTGGAGCATCTGCTGAACCGCAAGCCTAAGGCGTTGTCCGGCGGCCAGCGTCAGCGTGTCGCACTGGGACGCGCTATGGTGCGCGACCCTGATGTATTCCTGCTGGACGAGCCGCTGTCCAACCTGGATGCCAAGCTGCGTACCTCGATGCGCGCGGAGATTGCCCGCCTGCATAAAAGACTGGGCACGACCTTTGTCTACGTAACGCACGACCAGACCGAGGCGATGACGATGGGCGACCGTATCGTTGTTATGAAGAGCGGTATCATTCAGCAGGCCGATACGCCGACAAACCTCTACAACAAGCCCTGCAATATGTTTGTAGCCGGCTTTATCGGTTCTCCGCAGATGAACTTCATCGACTGCACGATCGAAAAGGGAAAAGAAGGCTACGGCGTCAATTTTGCCGGCAAACTCATCCCTCTGCCGAAGGGCAAGTTCCCGGATAAGCTGATGGCGGAATACGCCGGAAAGACGGTGGTTCTCGGCGTCCGTCCGGAGGACTTCCATACGGAAAGCGCATTCCTGGAAATGAGCGAGGACAGCACGGTAGAGGCCGAAGTTGAAATCGCAGAAATGATGGGTGCGGAAATTTATATCCATGCTGTATGCGGCGGTCAGAAACTTATCGTGCGCGCACCGTCCCGCGTGCAGGCGGAAAGCGGCGACCATATTTCGCTTGCTATCGATAAGAACAAAATTCATCTGTTTGACAAAGAAACCGAACAGGCAATCAATATTAAATAATTTATTCCTATTAAGCCACCTCTCTCTTCTAATATGGAAAACTCCGTATGGCTGAATATACGCCATATGGAGTTTTCTCGCTCATATGAGCGCACAACACATCGCATTTGATGCAAGATTTTGCATTCATCTTAGGATGTTTATATGTCAGTAACATATCTGTTTCTCAAAAAACTCCACAATCCCCGCTTTCAGCACTCTCCACTCCCGGCCGACCTTCACGGCCGGGAGTTCTTCGTTTACGATCATCTTGCGCACTTGCTGGCGCGTGGTTTTGAGCAGGGCGGCGGTTTCTTTAACCGTCAGAATTTCGTCATTTCTCATGTCCAGGGGTCCTTTCTCTGTGTCTGCGGAGCGGAAGAAGCGCCGTATTTCTGCTCCTTGTAGATAAGGAAAGAAAAACGCCTTGAAAAGCGTAGGCTTTACGATTTACAGAACAAATTTCAATTCATCAATTCCTGCCGTATCGCGCATCGTCACCGGCTGCACGCCCAGTTTCTCGAATTGTTTTCTCGCGGTTCGTAGCTTATTCTCGGATAACCCGCTGTTCTTCACAGCCTGTGCATAACTTTTGCAGTCGGACAGCTTCTCAACCAACAGCCGCCTATTCTTCCTCGTAGCGGAGTGCTTGATGGTTTCAATCCGTGCGATGCAGTCAGAATATCGCACAAACGGCAGATTTGCGTGCAGCTTTTTCATATATGAGTGAATGATTTTCTCCGACTCATTCATCACGGTTTTCAGGATTTTCTTGTTGCTGCCCTTGACTTCATCGGACAGGCCGCGCTTGAACTTCGCTCCCGAGCGGGCTACCTCGAACCGAAGCATCGGCGCATCATACTGCTCCAGCAAGTCCTCCTCCATCAGCTGAAACGTCTTATCATAGACCGTCAATGTGGTCGTTTTGCAGCAAATCAGCCACGAATGTGCATTCTTTTTCTTATAATTGGAGAAAGTTTTATCGAATGTACACAGCTTGTATTTCTGCATATATGGGCTGCGGCGAACGACACGCAGCGCCTCGTCAACCCAGTCCTGCGAGTTGGGGAAGTAGTCCAGACAGCAGTCAATGCGTGAAAGCGTCAGCTGCTCAAAATCGCAGTTCAGACCGATTTTATGCAGCAGCTTGGTCATTTCCTTATCAAGCGATTTCAGCTGATTCTCTTTCGCTTGGAATACTTTCTTTGGCACATACTCTCCGTGTAGCAAAGTGTGCGGATTGAGACGGAAATGTATAAAAGATGCAAGATTTTTCTTTGTTTTGTTCTTGCTGCGCACCTGCTGGTACAGATAAAGCACCACGCCCTGACCGCAATAAGAAGTGCAGATATACTTCGTCATGCCCTTGTCTGAATGATATGTCGTGTCCGGATAAAAATTGGCGGAATTCACACTTTTTAGATGCTGAAACACCTTGTTGAAGTCCTTCTTAGACACTCTGTGAAACAATTCGATCGTGTGGATACCATAACGAAAATCCATTTCACACACCGCATTTCGCAAAACAGCCGATTACGGCGTCATGCAGATCGTCCGATGATTCACAGATTGCATACAGCTCATTTACGGCATCAATCGCGCGTTCATCCGTATTGGAGATGATGTCAAGGTTCATCTGAAAATCAGCGTCATTCCAGAGCAGCAGCGCCTTTGCGCGTTTGCCGTCGCGCCCGGCTCTGCCTGCCATCTGATAGAATGCCGCTACGCTGAACGGCAGCTGAGAGACGATAATCAGACGAATATCCGGGATATTCACGCCCATACCGAACGCGGAAGTTGCAATCATGATGTGTGCCTTGCCGGAACGAAAGCGCTGCTCCTGCTTCGCTCGGTTGGATAATTTACTGTGGCAGATGGCAATCTCATCAGCCTCGATATCACAATCTTCGATTAAGTAATCGCGCATATCTTCCACATCACAGATACGGGTGCAGTAGATAACGATTTTGCCCTTGTCAGCATATTTTAGAATTGCTTTCTTGACTTTCCCATAACGAATTGCCTCCGTTTTCACGAACACTTTCCCCAGAGAAAGATTAGATCGCTTGAGCTTGCCAATATGTACCGCCGGATTTTTCATACGCAGACTTTTTATGATATACGGAATATCCTCCTGCATAACGGTTGCGCTGAAGGCGGCAACGACAGGTGAGGAGGGCAAATCCTTGATAAATCTACCGATATTGCGATACATTGGACGGAATTCGCTGCCCCATTCCGTCAGACAATGCACCTCATCCACAACGACCGTGTGCACCTTGTTCTTCTGAATTGCCTTCCACAGATGCGGATCATTCAGTCGTTCCGGTGCAACAAAGAGCGCCTGAAGCCTGCCGTGCTTCAATTTTTCAATAATATTGGTATTCTCTGCATTGCCGCTGTACAGGCAGCCCGCTCGGATTTTGCTGTCCTCGCAGCGCTGCACTAAGTCCCGCATCAATGCAACCGTCGGGAGAATACCAATCAGCAGACCATTCGGGTGCAGAGTAATCATCGAGAGAAAGCAGATCGACTTGCCCTCAGAAGTTCGTGCTACACCAAGTACACCTCTACCATCGGATAAGTCTGTGATTACCTTCTTCTGAAACGGCTTGAGTTTCGAAATGCCAAAGGTATTACATATCAGCTTTTCCTGTTTGTTCGTCATAATTTTCACTCCTAAACATAGAATTCTCGTTCAAAACTGAAATTTAGAAATTTCATCTGAACTGCCTTTATTCCATTGTTGAGATTGAAGTAGAATTATAATTTCACAGGAGGAACATGATATATAATAGCAGGGAAATGATGCAAGAAATGCGATAATGGTCAAAAGATTGACCTTGTAAAGTTCCGGATCTCGTCCTATTCTATCAATCATACATAAGAACATCAATGAAGATACGAAATCGTATACGACGATATTTAACGGTTTGCTGACTCGTAAAGAGCGTGAAACTCTGTCCGCGCCGCAAGGAGAAAAAGAAAAAGCGGTACGGCAGCAGCTTTGCGCGCGTTCAGCCTTGTTAGAAGCGCAGCTTTATGATACGATAAACGCATACACAAAGCTATTTATCATGAACGACGCCAGCATACCGGCTGACCTGCGAAAGAAGCTGAACGCTGAGCTGGAGCAGTTTAATTCACAGACAACACAGACGCTGATGGACAAATCGACCGATTGTGTACGTCAGAACACGTCGGCGGAACAGATGGCGGAAGAACTGCTTGCGGTGTTCAATAAAGCAGCGAAAAAGCTGTCCGGTGACATCGACGGAGCCTATATGCAGGCAAGCTGGTATTATCTGCTGCATCGTTTTGTTGCGGCAGGCTACAGTGAATCCAACGTTATATAATATCGCAAACTGGCTGACTCTGGGCACTGCCGATACCGTAAAGGGTGCGGTCACGCCGGAAAAACCGCTGTCGCTTGAACACTGGCTGGATTCGATAGGCGTTGTCTCCATTGCGCTTGGCGCATATGAATTGGCGCAGAAATATGCACCGGCAGCGATCGATGATGTTGCGGCGTTTGAAAATGCAGCGGCTCAAAACGCTGCGGAAATCAACCTGCCGGAAGATGCTCTTATTGTCCGTGATACCAAATATCTTGATGAAAGCGGTCATGTTGACTACCTTAAATACGCATTGGATGATGGATTTGTGGCAGGAACAAAGCATATAGAAACACTTGATGTCGGTGCTTTAATTGACCGCTATGGCGGACCAGGCGGTGATTTTACCGCGCCGAAAGGCACACCATATAAAATGCGATCATTGCCCTATTACAAAAATCAAAATGTATATCACATTTATCGAGTAATTAAACCCATTGAAAATGTAGAAGCAGGGACAATCGCTCCGGCGTTTGGCGAACCGGGCGGCGGAATTCAATATAAATTGCCTGCGCCGATTGAAAAGTTACTTGGCGAATATTTGGAGGAGGTTACTCAATGATTACAATGAACCGAAAACAGCTGCTTGCAATTTTCCGCTATCTGAAAGTACCATGCGACACTTATGACCTTGGGACAAGTATGAGAATCGAGGCCTGCTATGATGTGGAGTATACAGAGCAGGGCTGGGAAATGTGCCGCTTTGACCGCGGCAAAAAAAACAGCGTTAAAATCTTTGACAACGAAACCGATGCATGTTTTGCGCTCCTTAACCATGTAATGCATATGCGTGGGCTTTCCGTAAGACTTTCCCTGAGCATCCATCAGCTTCATTCCATTCTGGTCTATCTGAAAGTACCCGAAGACCTGTATGACTTCAGTGCCGGCTATTTCGGCACAAACTGCTATTCCATGGAATGGACAGCACAGGGCTGGGAGGTATTCTTCGCCGTGAACGGCGAAAAGTGTGATGTTGCCGTCTTTGACAGCGAAACCGATGCCTGCCTCGACCTGCTGTATAAGGTAATGCATCGCTAAGCACCTTGCACAGCAGCAACAGATTGGGTATAATAAAAGCAGATATCTGGCACAGCAGGAGAGATAACTATGGCAGAAAGTTTTACCGCGCAGCTTATTCGGCGTTTTCAGATCGAGCAGAAGAAGAACGACCATAGCGGCGTGTATGCACTCTCTCAAAAGCTGCTGGCGTATCATTCCAACCGCATTGAAGGCGGCATGCTGACGGAAAAGCAGACGGCCTCGCTCTTTGATACCGGCACCCTGACTTCGGAAGATGCACTGATTCGCGCGAAAGACGTGGAGGAAATGACCGGTCACTTTCTGATGTTCAATGAAATGCTGAAAACTTATGCGGAACCGCTTTCACATGAACTGATTAAGCGGTATCATTACAAGCTGAAAAGCGGCGTGTTTGAGGATATAGCCAACGGTTATCCGATTGGAGAATACAAGAACCGCCGAAATATCGTATCGGATATTACAACTGCGCTGCCGGAGGATGTCCACGCACGCATGACGACACTTCTGGACGAATACAATGCAGCAGACAAACATGATCTGCACGGATTGGCAAAGTTCCATGCAGATTATGAGGCTATCCACCCGTTCCCAGACGGAAACGGACGAACCGGACGGCTGATCCTGTTCAAGGAATGCTTGAAAAACGACATTGATCCCTTTGTGGTAAATGACAGCCGCAAAGCAGAATACTATCATGCGTTGAATACCGCGCAGACAAAACAGGATTACAGCCTGCTGGAGCGGTTCTTCCGTGAGGAGCAGACGGATTACCGTCAGCAGGTCGAAGGTTTCCTGCCACCGGTCAAAGAATAGCCAACGCCACTGCGGCTACTACGAGGCTACTGCCACCGAATATCGGCAGTCCCAACAGGTGCAGAAAACATACAAAAACCACACAAAATGTTGGTGAACTGCGTCTTTTTAGTAGTCGCTGCGATGCAAACACCTCACATAGCACCGCTCCGACTCCAAAGGCCATGCGTTCGAATCGCACCGGGCGTACCAAAATGTGTTGATGAAAGATGCAACGCCGAAAACGCCGCACAAAAGTGCGGTGTTTTCACATATAATGCGCTGCTTTTAGAACGAAAAAGTTGAAAAAACTCGATTTTTCGAAATTTCAGTTTTGCCCTGCGAGAGGCGACCTTTTTAAGATGCGCCCTGCCGAATTTATGGTCTGGTGTGACTCGAACACCAAGGCTTAAAAACAAAGAAAACCAGCAGTCGCTGTATCACCCGCCCCTCTTCTGGCGTGTGAGGCAGCGGCTTGTCCTATCAGATGGGAGTCGGACACATAATCTGAAGTGGGCTCTATAACCTAATTGAAAAGAAAACGTTATACTTGATATGGACTTTTCCTGCTGAGTCGGTTACCATATTAAGTGTTCCGTGCGGCAGGTTCAACTTTGTCCCGCAAGGATCGATGAAAGGAAAGGCAAAATCAATTATGAAACTGAAAAGAAATTCCCTGACCATGATTCTGGTGGTCAGCTTCCTCTTCATGGCACTCTCAGGCTGCGTGCAGCAAGCCGAGCCGGATTCAGCGCAGCCGCCGCTGGAAACCGTAACGTACTCCAATCTGACGGACGCGGACTCACGCAAGCTGCTCACCGAAGCGCTTGCAGATGCCAATGTGGATGAGACCCGAACGAAGCTGCTGCTGGACCGCGTGGATCAGTTCAATGCCAGCGTCAAGAGCGAATGGCTGACAGGCGGGTTTGAGAACGCCGCTCCCACCGAGACCAGATATGACCCCTATGAGATGCAAGATCTGTGGACGGAGAAGAACGGCAGCTTCCCCGGCTATAACTGCCGGATCACGGCCTTCAGTCTGTTCAATGAGTTCGTCACCGCCGGAGTAGATCAGCCAGAAACGCAGGGCGAGGACTCCCTCTTTATGGATCTTGAAACGCTAGCCGCAGATCCCGCCGTTCTCTGCGGAGACAGCACGTCCAAGTTCTGCGCATTGTTTGCGTCGGTAACTGCTGCAGATACCACGGAGGTGGCGAATCAGGTCAAAGCGCTTCAGACAGGTTGGTCGGAGCGCGGTATTTCTTTTGAGGACAGTTCCGCCCGTCTGATCTCCGTTGTCCTTCATGACCGATTTTCGGATACGGACAATACGCTGTTTATCGGGCACGTGGGCGTATTACTGCCGGCAGAGGACGGAAGTCTGTACTTCATTGAAAAGGTCGCCTTTCAGGAGCCGTACCGCCTTGTAAAGATTCAGAACAGAACCGAACTGAGCGATTATCTGATGGAAAAATACGATACTGCATGGGGACAGGATACGACACGTTCCTTCATCATGGAAAATGATGAACTTATGGATGGATACCGCCCAAACCCGTTGGACAGCGCGTCATAAGCAGCACATAGGGCAGGAAGCCTGCTTCTTCGCAGGCGGTTCGGTCGGCACCAAGCTGGCAACGGCATCGCACAGACCAGCATTGCAGGCATTATGAGTTTGTGCGGCTATATTTCCTCGACCGGCAGCGCTGTTGTGCAGTCGCAGTCCGCAATCAACTCGATCATCAACATCTATATGTTTGGCCCGCTGCTGATCTTTGTCGGCGTTCTGATCGTCGGCCTGCTGTATCAGCTCGACAAAAAGTATCCCGCTATCATGAAAGAACTTGCAGAGCGCGAAGCGCGCGGCGAGCTATAACTTTCTGATCTTCATATTCCCTCAACCGTTCCCGGCATGGCTGCAAAGCTGTGTCGGGAATCTGTATCTCCGGCTTTTCTCGCCCTCCCGCACCGGTCGGCAAGGCTGTTTTCCGTCTGTGTGCCGTGTCCGCCTCGCGGATATTCACAAAAAGTTTATCGCTGCGGCATTGCGGCTGTCCGCTCTTCTGTATATAATAAATGCAGAGCACATTCCTGTGTCTCACATCCCGATTACCGAACGATTTAGGGCAATACCGCATAATTAGACAAGAGCGATTTGCGAGCAAATTTTGTGCTCTGATAAGGCGCGGTTTTGCAGCAATACTTTCGTATTGCAAGAAATCGCAACGCAATCAGGGTGAAAAATTTCCGCAAAGCGCCGCAGCTTTCATTGTGCGGTGTTGCCTTAGATAAAGGAGTACCCGTATGTCAACCAACAACCTGTCCTCTCCCGCCTCCGGCCGTTTTTCCCTCAGCGCCGCGGCACTTCACATTCTCGCCATGGTGCTGATGCTGATGGATCATCTCTGGGCGACCCTCCTGCCCGCGCAGGACTGGCTGACGTGTGCGGGACGGCTGGCTTTTCCCATCTTCGCATTCATGGCGGTGGAAGGATATTTTCACACCCACAGCTTCCGAAAATACGCCCTGCGGCTTGCGCTGTTTGCCGTGCTCTCCGAAGTGCCGTTCGACCTGATGTACGGCGGAACCTGGTTTTATCCGGTGCACCAGAACGTGATCTGGACGCTGCTGCTCGGCCTTCTGGGCATTCATCTGATGGAAACCGTGCGCAAAAAGCAGAAAACATGGCTGTATCTGCTCACCGCCCTGCTTGTTGTGCTGATCGGCACAGTGCTGGGCACTCTGAGCATGGTGGACTACTACGGCACCGGCGTGCTGACGATCTTTATCTTCTACTTCTTCCGCAGACGGAAGTGGTGGTGTCTGGCAGGACAGCTTCTCGCCCTCTACTGGGTCAATGTGCAGCTCCTGGGCGGTCTGCTGTATCCCGTCCATATATTCGGCATGGAATTTGAGATCTGTCAGCAGGGGTTTGCACTTCTGGCGCTCATCCCCATCTGGCTGTACCGCGGACGGCAGGGCTATCACAGCAAGCCGTTCCAGTATGCCTGCTATGCCTTTTATCCCGTACATATGCTGATCCTTGTGCTGATCCTGCAATATCTGACCCGCTGACGGCCATACCGGCATCTGCAAACATCTGTAAAACTTTTTATTTATCAAATGCGCGTTCTGTTATATAATGAATACAACATTAAGGCATTTTCTGTTTTATGAAGGAAAGTGTGCAGGACAGGCCGGATGCTGTGTGCGGTGCAGATCGACCGGCTGCGGGAGCGCGCGCTTTCCCCACGATAACATTGAAAATTTTCGGTAAGAGAGAAAGGAAAAAACATATGAACTGGAACATTATTACGGATTCAAGCTGTGATCTGCTCCCTTCCATCAGTCCGGACGGAAGGATTCGGCTGACCAGTGTGCCGTTTACCATCCGCATCGGGGAGCGGGATTTTGTCGATGACGAGCATCTGGATACGATGGAAATGCTCTCCGCCATGGAGCAGGAACACTCGGCCGGTCACACCTCCTGCCCCACGCCGGACGCATGGCTGGCGCAGTTTGAACAGGCGGACTGCGCGATTGCGATCACCATTTCCTCGCAGCTGTCCGGCAGCATGAACAGCGCTCTTGCGGCAAGAGATATGGCGCTGGAGAAAAACCCGGATAAAAAGATCGTCATTCTGGACTCCTTATCCACCGGACCGGAGGTTCTGCTCTGCGTAAAGGAGATCGAGCGCCTGATTCGTCAGGGCCTTTCCTTTGACGATATTGCGGCGCACGCCAGAAATTTTCTACAGAAAACCAAAATCCTCTTTGCGCTCTCCTCGTTTGACAACCTGATCAAGAACGGACGCATCCACCGTCTGACAGGTATGCTCGCCAAGGCTCTCGGCATCTGGGGCATCGGCAGCGGCAGCGACGAGGGAAAGATCACCTTTGAAAGCAAGGCGCGCGGTGCGAAAAAGGTCGTACAGACGCTGGTCAGCACCATGAAGGAGCACGGATTCATCGGCGGAAATGTCGCGATCAGCCATTGTGATAATCTCGCACTGGCTCAGACGCTGAAAAACAGCATTCTGGATATCTGGGAAAATACAAGCATCGAGATCCTGCCGACCCGCGGGCTCTGCAGCTACTACGCCGAGCGCGGCGGATTGATCGTCAGCTACTGATTTCAACAAACAAAGGGCGAAACCGCATGGTTTCGCCCGAGCCTGGATAATGCTTTTGCATATTCTCATCGTCAGCACATCATTATGTACTAATTCCATCCCTGCCTTTTGGCCAAATCGCACATCGCGAAGCAGAATCTCTCAAACGGTGTCAATGCCATCTGTAACGGGTCGCCCTCGCGGATACGCAGGGTTCTTCTGATCTCCTTTGGGATGACGACGCGGCCGAGATCGTCGATCCTCCTCACAATTCCGGTTGCTTTCACGCTGTTCTGCCTCCCATTTACGGTAGTTCTGTTGTTATGGTGGTAGTATTTACAGTGAACAGAAAATAATGCGGATTTTGCGAGGAGATATGCGGCAGAGCAGGGAGCGAACGGGGGCACAGGAAAAAGTCGGAAAAATTCTCTGCGCTCTTGCAAATGAAGGGCACGGAGAATATAATGGAAGGAGAAAGAATCCGCTCGAGACCATAAAGGGGGAGAAAAACATGAAAGTATGTCCAAAATGCGGTTCTCAGATGAACGATACGGATTTATTCTGTCAAAACTGCGGCATGAGCTTCGGCGGCGGCGCGCCGCACGAAAATTCGCAGCAGCCGAACGGGGGACAGCAGAACAACTGGCAGCAGCCGAACAACTGGCAGCAGCCGGCGTATCATTTCGACCCGTATGACCATACTGCGGAATTTGATGCGAAGGACATTTCCGATAACAAGGTTATCGCCATGCTGTGCTATCTGCTCGGCACGGTAGGCGTTATCATCGCCCTGCTCGGCAGCCAGAGCTCACCGTATGCAGGCTTCCATGTCCGTCAGTCGCTCAAGTTTACGGTCGTTGACATCCTGCTCGGCATCATCGGCGCGGTGTTCTTCTGGACCTTTCTTATTCCGGTAGCCTGCGGCATCTGCTATGCCGTCCTGTTCGTTGTCCGCATCATCTGCTTTTTCTCCATCTGCAAGGGACAGGCAAAGGAACCGCCGATCATCCGCTCGCTCGGTTTCCTGCGATAAAACGGAAAGTTTCCGCACGGGAACTTTCGGACGTCCGTGTTTTGCGAAGTTAAAACACAGATTGTCGGAAAACGAAGTTTTTCGACAGTCTCAAAGCGCCCGGCCTTCCGGTCGAGCGCTTTTTCCTGCGAAAAGAAAAGACTGCATAAAGCAGTCTTCAGACGGCAGAAAAGCCGTGGCCGCAGGAGGATGAATATCAGATCAAAGTCGAACGCCTGAACGAACTGAACTTCCTGTTAAGCAAAAAAGATGACCAGCCCCAGCTTGGCTTGGAACAGCCTCAGCCGGAGCTGGCGTGATGGCCTGACCATTTTGGAGCAGACAATTTGGTATATTGTATGAATTACTTAAACGAAAAGTGGACTGTTTCAAAACATCCCAAAAATTCCACTTGAACTTCACGAGTCCGAGTGGAATTTTTTAAATGTGACTTACTGGATATAACGGCGTACAGAATATGTATTGGCATCCATGAGGTGAGCACAGTTGGGAAATCTTGTCTTTTATAAGGCTCTTATAAGTTTTAGAAAGATTGACGCATTTTATGGTTTGGAGTCGAATTCTTTTGTTTCTTTTGCGATAAGATAATACATCAAAAAAGGCAGGAGCAGTGATAGCAGAAAACCAACTATATATGCAATTGGATGAGTCGAAAAAGCTAACACAAAATCGTAATAGCAGGTAAAAATATTAACTGGAATCGATATAATATTAACCGCCCAAGTTATAATTACTGAAGACCGAAAAAACGTTTTTAATAGAAGCGATAAAATTACATAAGCAAATATGCATTTTGATATTATTTTTACTTGCAACAAATTTTGCTTTCTTTTTTTCCAGAATCTAAGAAAAAGAAAAAAGACTATAGCAGAAAGAATTACCGAAATACTGTATCTAATTCTTACTACTATTTCCAATGATATTCCTGAACCATACAACTTCTGTATAAAAGGTGTTGTCAAATAGTCAGCAAAAAAAATTATCAAGCCTGACAAGATTAAATATACGCTTGACATAAATAATGTTCTCTTCATCATTATCACCATTTTAAATCGGGACAACCTATGCAAAGGTTGTCCCGAATATTTTTTAAGCTGTACAATATGGAACGGTTCTGGTTGCACTCCAAGAACTTACACCGGGATAGCCGTACGCATCATACGCATAATAAATCATTCTTGCAATTTCGTCATCCTGAAGACTGCATAAAGCAGTCTTTTCGAAATTTTTACTTGCCGAAGTAGCTGAAGTGCATGTAGTCGCGCTTGCTGTGCCAGGCGTTGCCGCCCCAGGCGAAGCCGTACTTGGTGAAGGCGTTGTAAACGTCGCCGCCCTCGGGAATGGAGAACGGGTCGGTGTACGGCGTCCAGTGCGTGCCGCAGGTCGGGGTGAGCGAGCCGTCGGCGTTGATGGTCGCCTCCATGTTCTCGTTCGGGTTGATATCGACCGCGGTGCCCTGCGAATGCTCGCCGGTACGCCACGAATAGCAGCCGACGTCGTTGATCGGGAACTTTTCGTCGCCGTTGTAGATCTCCTCGAAGATCGCCTTGTAGATCGCGGCGAGCGAGGCGTTGACCTGTAAGTAAGCGGTGCCGGTGGTCTTGGTGCCGTCCGACTGGAGACGCCATACCGGAACTGCAATCTCGACCATGTGCGCCTCGGCCTCCTCGGCAGAGGTGTATTTCGAGCCGCCCGGGCCGTAGACGAACGTCATCTTATCGTCCGGAATGATCGTGCTCGGGGTGTTCCAGAGGTTGTTCGGCGTGCTGACCGTCGTGTTCGGCTTGGTGATAACGACCTCGGACTTGTTCGGCGAGAGCTTTTCGAACTCGCTGCAGAAACGGTTGGCCATGATAACGGCCTGCTCGCGCGTCGCGGTGCCGGACGGAGCCAGCTGCGCACTGCCCAAGCCGTCCGAGATGCCGTTGACGATGGTGTAGTCCACCATGCGGACGACCGGGTCGACCGCGTAGGACTTGATCGTGCTGACGTCGTCATAGTCCTCGACGCAGGCGTCGCCCGCGATCTCCGGCGCGTCAATGCCGGCCTTGTCGAGGATGTTGTTGAGAATGACGCACAGATCCTGACGCTCGATGCTCGCGTTCGGGTCGAAATAGCCGCTGGCGCGGCCGGTGACCAGACCGAGAGAATAGGCTGCGTTTACGTTGGCGTCGTCCGTGTCGCGGAAGAACTTCTGACCTGAGGCATAGACCGCCTTGCCGGTCAGCTGCTTGTAGGCCTTGACGGCGATCGCACAGAACTCGGCGCGCGTGATCTCCTCACGGGCGGAGCTGTCTGCAAGCGAGGTCGGCATAAGGCCCGCCTGCTGTGCCGCAGCAATATCCTCCTGCGCCCAGCTCGAAACGTCGGAGAGCGCACCGGCCTGCGGCACGACCATAGTCGCCGCGAGAGCCAGAACGCCTGCGCGGCGAACAAAGTGGTATGGCATAGAGAAGACCTCCTGTAAATTCCTGTGTTAATTTCCTGTATTATATGTATATAGTTTAATGGGCTTTTGTGTCGAATTTGTGAAAAATATAGATTTATTCACAGTTTCCACAAGCTTATCCACACAGACTGTGGATAACTCCGGTGCGTGCACGCACACGCCGACGGAGCACAACGATTGTGCGCAGACCGAAAAGAAATGTCTGCATATACATATTAACATTATATCATCAAACAGAGAATGTTTCAACAACAAAACGCCGGGGAATGTCTATTTTATCGAATTTACAGGTCGTTTTCATCCAGCCACGCATCCAGAAAAGCGGCGGCAAGGCTGTTCGGGCGGATATTCGCGCGCGCCTCTGCCGGGGAAAACCAGCGGAAGCGGTCGACCTCGCGGTTCACGTGAATGCGCTCCGCGTCGGGGACAAAGGCGGTGAAGTTGCACATGAGCGTGTTGGACGGCTCGAAGAACCGGGTGCGGTTGAAATGGATACGGCCGGCGTGCAGACCGGTCTCCTCGAGGATTTCGCGCCGGACGGCAGTCTCGGCGCTCTCGCCGCGGTTGATATAACCGGCGACGAGGATATAGCTCGGTCTGCCGTACTGCTGGATGAGCAGGATGCGGCCGGTGTTTTCGTCCACGACGATCATGCTGACCGCCGCGTTGTACATGGGAAAGCGGTATTCGCCGCATACGGGGCAGAAGGGCACGATGCCTTCGCCCTCGAGCGGCTTTTCGATGAGCGCTGCGCCGCATTCCCAGCAGTGTTTCTGTATCACAATGAATGTCCTTTCGGGGGGGATGGCCGGTTATTTCGACCGGCGGAGCCACTTGAAGAGCAGGCAGATGATGAATACCGCGAGCGCGGTATTCAAAACCGTCACAAAGGTGCCGTAGAGGTCAAACGCGAAAAAGCTGTTCATGAAAGTGCTCCTTTATACATTATAATATATTACTCAAAATTTGCCATGCGGTCGAGCGTGCGGTACTGGATGGCCTCGGCGATATGCTCGGCGCCGATGGTGTCGCTTTCAGCGAGGTCCGCGATCGTGCGCGCGACGCGGAGAATGCGGTCATGGGCGCGGGCGGTCAGACCGAGCCGCTCGAAGGCGCGGCGGAAAACGGCAGACGCCTCGTCGGTCAGCGGACAGAACTCCGCGAGAAGCGAGGGCGGAATGGCGTCGTTGCAGACGTCCTCGCCCTGCCGGTCATACTGCCGCTGCCGGGCGGCGAGCACACGGGCGCGGATGGTCTCCGAGCTTTCCTCCTGTGCGCGGCTGCGCGCGGCGAGCGCCTCGTACTCGACCGGCTGCACGGTGATCTGGAGATCGATGCGGTCGAGCAGCGGCCCGGACAGACGGCGCAGATACTGCTGCACGCGCTCCTTCGTGCAGGTGCAGCGGTTTGTGCCGTACCAGCCGCACGGACAGGGATTCATGGCGGCGATGAGCTGAAAATCGGCCGGATAAGTGACCTGTCCGGCCGCTCGGGCGATGGTCAGCTTTCCGTCCTCCATCGGCTGCCGCAGCACCTCGAGCGCGTCGCGCCGGAACTCGGGCAGCTCGTCAAGGAACAGCACGCCGCGGTGCGCGAGCGTGATCTCGCCGGGCAGGGGAAGCCGTCCGGGTGAGCCCGAGCCTCCGGCAAGCGCTGCCGCCGAGGAGGAATGATGCGGCGCACGGAACGGCCGCTCAGCGCGGTCGACGGCCTCCTGCGCCCGGCCGACCGCCGACCAGACGCGGATGACATCCAGCCGTTCGTCATGCGAGAGCGGCGGCAGGATGGACGAAAACCGCTTGGCCATCATGCTCTTGCCCGAGCCGGGGGAGCCGGAGAGCAGGACATTGTGCCCGCCGGCGGCCGCGACCTCGAGCGCGCGCTTGACGAGGTGCTGCCCGAGCACATGCGCATAGTCGAGGTCGTGCTCCGCCGGTTTCGGTTCCGGCGGCGGGGGGCAGGGGACAAGCTGCTTTCGGCCGCTGAGGTGATTGATGAGCTCGCTGAGCGTGCGCACGGGATAGACGGTCAGACTGTCGGCATAAGAGGCCTCCTGCGCGTTGGCCGCCGGGACGTAGACCGCACGGAAGTCCGCGCTTCGCGCCGCGAGCGCCATGGAGAGCGCGCCGCGCACCGGACGCAGCTCGCCGGAGAGTGAAAGCTCCCCGAAGAACAGCACGTCCTGCGGCAGAGCGTTGATCTCGCCTGCGGCGGCGAGAATGGACAGCAGGATGGGCAGGTCGAAGGCGGTCCCGGCCTTGCGCGTGTCCGCCGGGGCGAGGTTGACCGTCAGGCGCGACACAGGCCAGTCGAACGAGCAGGATTTCGCGGCGGCGCGCACGCGCTCTCCGGCTTCGCTGACCGCGCCGGTCGGCAGTCCTACCACATCGAGCCGCGGCAGTCCGCCCGAAAGCAGACACTCAACCGTGACGATATATCCGTTTATGCCGTCGATACCGGCGGAAAATACGCGAGAGACCATGCTCGATCCATCCTTTCCGAGGGAAGCTGTGCTTCTTCCGTGGAGCAAAAACCGCTGTATAGAATAAATATACCATATCACTCCCCCTTCCACAATACAAAAACTGTAGGTTTGCACAGGAAAAACGGATGGAAAAACGGAATTTGTTTCACGATGCAAAACAGCTTATCAAAAAATGAAAAAACAAGCGAAAAAAACGGCTTTTGCTGTTTACAATCGTTTGCATCGGTGATACAATAAATTTCAGAAAAAAAGTCTTGTTATCGTGTAAAATACACTAAAAAGGGGCTTTTTAAAATCCGACGCTATAATTAAATAGGAGGATATATCTCATGGCAAGAAAGATGAAGTCCATGGACGGTAATACCGCTGCGGCACATGTGTCGTATGCATTTACCGAGGTTGCGGGCATCTATCCGATCACCCCGTCCAGCCCTATGGCAGACAGCGTTGACCAGTGGGCAGCCGCAGGTCAGAAGAACATTTTCGGTACTACCGTAAAGGTTATCGAAATGCAGTCCGAGGCAGGTGCGGCAGGTACCGTACACGGCTCTCTGGCAGCAGGTGCTCTCACCACCACCTACACCGCATCTCAGGGTCTTCTGCTGATGATCCCGAATATGTACAAGATTGCAGGCGAGCTGCTCCCGTGCGTATTCCACGTATCCGCGCGTACCGTTGCTTCCCACGCTCTGAACATCTTCGGCGACCACTCCGACGTTATGGCATGCCGTCAGACCGGCTTTGCTATGCTCGCAGAGACCAATCCGCAGGAAGTTATGGACCTGTCCGCAGTAGCTCATCTGGCTACCATCAAGTCCCGCGTTCCGTTCATCAACTTCTTCGACGGCTTCCGTACCTCCCACGAGATCCAGAAGATCCAGGTTTGGGATTACGAGGATCTGAAGGAAATGTGCGACATGGATGCTGTTGAAGCATTCCGCAAGCGCGCTCTGAATCCGGAGCACGCAATGATGCGCGGCTCTCACGAGAACGGCGACATTTTCTTCCAGCATCGTGAGGCATCCAACAAGTTCTACGAGGCAGTTCCGGGCATCGTAGAGGAGTACATGGGCAAGGTCAACGCCAAGCTCGGCACCAACTACCAGCTGTTCAACTACTACGGCGCTGCTGATGCTGACCGCGTTATCATCGCTATGGGCTCGATCTGCGACGTTGCAGAGGAAGTCATCGACTACCTGAACGCACATGGCGAGAAGGTCGGTCTGGTCAAGGTTCGCCTGTACCGTCCGTTCCGCGCTGACAAGCTGATCGCAGCGATCCCGGCTACCGCGAAGAAGATCGCAGTTCTCGACCGCACCAAGGAGCCGGGCTCCCAGGGCGAGCCGCTCTACATGGACGTTGTTACCGCTCTGGCTGACGCAGGCATCACCGACAAGGTTGTAACCGGCGGCCGTTACGGTCTGGGCTCCAAGGACACGCCTCCGGCTTCCGTATTCGCTGTATACGAGGAGCTGACCAAGGCTGAGCCGAAGAAGATGTTCACTCTCGGCATCACCGACGACGTAACCTTCCTGTCTCTGGAAGAGAAGCCGGCTCCGAACACCGCAGCAGAAGGCACCACCGAGTGCAAGTTCTGGGGTCTCGGCGGCGACGGTACCGTTGGCGCGAACAAGAACTCCATCAAGATCATCGGCGACCACACCGACAAGTTCGTACAGGCATACTTCCAGTACGACTCCAAGAAGACCGGCGGCGTAACCGTTTCGCATCTGCGTTTTGGCGACAAGCCGATCCGTTCTCCCTACTACATCAACAAGGCTGACTTCGTAGCCTGCCACAACCCGTCCTACATCACCAAGCACTTCCCGATCGTGCGTGACGTTAAGCCGGGCGGCGTATTCCTCATCAACTGCCAGTGGACTCCGGAAGAGCTGAGCCACCACCTCGCAGCTTCTGAGAAGCGCTACATCGCAAAGAACAATGTTCAGCTTTACACCATCAACGCGATTGACCTCGCGATCGAGATCGGCATGGGCAAGCGCACCAACACCATCCTCCAGTCCGCGTTCTTCGCACTGGCTAAGGTAATGCCGTCTGAGCAGGCGATCCAGTTCATGAAGGACGCTGCTACCAAGTCCTACCTGAAGAAGGGCCAGGACATCGTCGATATGAACCACAAGGCGATCGACATCGGCGCTACCGCATACAAGAAGATCGACGTACCGGCTGACTGGGCTGACGCTCAGGACGAGGCTGATACCCGCGAGCTTCAGGGCCGTCCGGAAGTTGTCAAGATGGTCAAGGAAGTCATGGAGCCGATCGGCCGCATGGACGGCGACTCTCTGCCGGTTTCCGCTTTCGCAGGCGAGCATGTTGACGGCTCCTTCGAGCACGGCGCAGCTGCTTACGAGAAGCGCGGCGTAGCAGTTACCGTTCCGCACTGGAACGAGGCTACCTGTGTTCAGTGTAACCAGTGTGCTTATGTCTGCCCGCACGCTACCATCCGTCCGTTCGCTCTGACCGACGAAGAGGCTGCTGCCGCTCCGGAGTCTGCGAAGCTCGTCGACATCAAGGCCGGCAAGGGCAAGGGCAAGTACAAGTACACCATGGCTGTATCTCCGCTCGACTGCATGGGCTGCGGCGTATGTATCGGCGTTTGCCCGACCAAGTCTCTGACCATGGTTCCGCAGGATCAGGAAGCTGCTCAGCAGGATACCTTCGATTACTGCGTAGCAAAGGTTTCCGAGAAGGAAGATATGGCTTCCGTAAACTCCGTCAAGGATTCTCAGTTCAAGAAGCCGCTGCTTGAGTTCTCCGGCTCCTGCGCAGGCTGCGCTGAGACCTCTTACGCTCGCCTGGTTACTCAGGTCTGCGGCGACCGTATGTACATCTCCAACGCTACCGGCTGTTCTTCTATCTGGGGCGGCCCGGCTGCTACCTCCCCGTACACTGTCAATGCTGAGGGCCACGGTCCGGCATGGGCAAACTCCCTGTTCGAGGATAACGCAGAGCACGGCCTTGGCATGTACTACGGCCAGGAAGCGCTCCGCGACCGCCTGATCTCCAAGCTCGAGGTTATGGCTGGCTCTGAGAACGCTACCGATGACTTTAAGAACGCTGTCAACACCTTCATGGATACCAAGGACAACGGCGCTGCGAACGCTGAGCCGACCAAGGCACTGGTTGCAGAGCTCGAAAAGGGCGCAGCAGCAGGCTGCCCGGACTGCAAGGATGTTCTGGCTCACAAGGAATACCTCGCTAAGAAGTCCGTTTGGATCTTCGGCGGCGACGGTTGGGCATACGACATCGGCTTCGGCGGTCTGGATCACGTTCTGGCTTCCGGCAAGGACGTAAACGTTATGGTATTCGATACCGAGGTTTACTCCAACACCGGCGGACAGGCTTCCAAGGCTACCAACATCGGCGCTGTTGCACAGTTCGCAGCTTCCGGTAAGACCACCAAGAAGAAGAGCCTCGCTGAGATCGCTATGAGCTACGGCTACGTTTACGTTGCACAGGTAGCTATGGGCGCTAACATGGCTCAGACTCTGAAGGCTATCGCTGAGGCTGAGGCTTATCCGGGCCCGTCGCTCGTCATCGGCTACGCTCCGTGTGAGATGCACTCCATCAAGGGCGGCATGACCAACTGCCAGGCTGAGATGAAGAAGGCTGTTGACTGCGGCTACTGGAACCTGTTCCGCTTCAACCCGCAGCTGGCTGACGAGGGCAAGAACCCGTTCATTCTGGAGTCCAAGGAGCCCAAGACCGAGGATTACCGCAAGTTCATGATGAACGAGGCTCGTTACTCCGCTCTGACCCGTTCCTTCCCGGATCGCGCAGAGGGTCTGTTCGAGCGCTCCGAGATCGAGTCCACCAAGCGTTACGCTCACCTGCAGCGTCTGCAGGCTCTGTACGCACCGGAGGCTTAATCTCCCGCACACAGGCTGAAACAGCATAAATAACGAACTCCCGCAGAGTAAAAACGCTCTGCGGGAGTTTTTTTATGTGCAATAACGTAAAAATTCGCGCTTCCGCAAGGGCGGGCTGCTCTACGGGAAAGAGCTGCTCCGGCGCACCGGAAATTCACTCTGCCCGGCAAAAAACGCATATTTGCATTTTTACTGTGCAATTTTGCAGAAACATATATCGCTCTGGAAAAATCTATGCTATACTGAGGAAAAGGACAGGCATTTGAGAGCAGACAGAGAAAGGCGGGATTTCATGAAACTTCACCTTGTCAAACGTGTGGGAATGCTGGCGGTGTGCGCGGCAGCCGCGACGGTCTGTGCTTTCAGCGTCGCTTCGCTGAACGGACTGCGGTATGTCCGCCCGACGGCGGAAAACTGGACGCTGCTGGCGTATGTGGAACCGGCGGCGCGGGTCGAGCAGCAGGTGGAACGCTCGGACGGCGAGTATTTCGCCACAACGCTTACCGGCTTTGACGCACAGGAGCGCCGGGTCTGGTCGCTCACCTCCATGCACCCGTTCATCGTCGGCTACGGCGACAGAGAAGTCTATAACGGCAGCGAAATGACCCGGTATATCACAGGCTACGGCGGATATACGACACAGCATGTGCAGTATGACGAACTCGGGCGCACGATACAGTTCGAAAGCTCGTACGGAACGGCGTTTTATACCTACCGCGGCGAGGAAAGCGAACCGTATCAGGAGAAATGGTACAATACACAGGGCGAACAGATGTCGGAAAGCATTTTCGAGCACGATTCCGCGACCGGATATACCATACAGACCAGCAATACCTATGAGCCGTATGGCACGGTCGGCACGGATTATACCGTGATAGATCGGTACGGGTACGTGCTGTATACGGGCGAGAAGCTGCCCGACGCAGCGAATATGCCGCAGGGGGACGGGGTTTATGATACGAATGAAAACACATTGACCCGCACGATAGCGGACGGCTCGACCGTAAAAATATGGTACGACGATGAGCAGCGTATGGTGCGGCGCGAGGAGAGAAACGAGGACGGCTCGCTTTCGTACTACACCGTGGTAGAATACACCGACGTCACCCGATAAGGGAACTTTTCCTTTCCGAGTAACGTCCCAAATAGTGTAAAGGAAAATCCTGCCGTGATTGACAAACCGGGGCGGCAGGATTATACTGAAAACGCAAAAAATGGTACTTGATAAAAAGGAGGAGCAAATCTATGAAGAAAATGTGGATTTCCGCGCTGCTCGCGGCGGCAATGATGACCGCAGCAGGGGCGGCGGACGCGCCGAGCGCGTGGGCGCAGAAGTCGGTTGACGCGGCGCGTGCGGCCGGTCTCGTGCCCTCGCAGGTGGACAGCGCTTTCGACACGCCGATTACCCGCGAGGATTTCTGCTCGCTCGCCGCGGCGGTCTACCGCGCGTGGGATAGGGAAAATGTCTTGCAGACTGCCTCGACCGGCAAGGTCAGCTTCACCGATACCGATAACGCGGATGTGCTGCTCTGCGCCTCGGCAGGCGTGGTAAACGGCGTCGGAAACGGTAAATTCGCCCCGGATAAGAACATTACCCGGCAGGAGGCGGCGAGCATGCTGCACCGTCTGGGCGCGCTGAACAAAAACGTCAAAAATGACGTAAACGACCGCCTGCCGCACGTTTTCGCGGACGGCGAGAAAATCCGGTCGTGGGCGCGCAGCGACATCAACTGGGTCTACCGTCAGGGTATCATGAACGGCACCGGCAGCAATCATTTCACTCCGGACGGCGCGTATACGCGCGAGCAGTCCATCGCGACCACGCTCCGCCTGTACGACAGCAGGTACGCCCTTGCGCCGGAGGCGGAAGCGGCGCATTATGTGCTCGTGCCGAATGAAAGAACCGTGACGATCGAGGACGCGGCAGGAAACCGCCTGCTGACCGATTTCGAGAACACAAACGGCTATTTCCAGAATGCGCATCTGTTCGGCGTGTGGGCAGAGGTTGAATGGACCGATACGGACGCGCACTGCACGGTCGTGAACCTCAAGACCGGCGAACGGCTCGAAAACCGCACGATAACCGGCATCAGCCCGGACGGCACGAAGGCGTGGGCAAAGCAGTTTAACACCGGCAGCGGCGGTACGTTCCTCATCATCCGTTCGGACGGCACGCACGGCAAGACCGAGTTCAGAGCGCTGAGCTCGTGGAGCAACGACGGAAAGTCGCTCGTGCGCAGCAGCGACGGCAGCATCACAGCCATCGACAACCAGACCCGCGAGCTGTGGCGCGTCAAGGGCGTTTCGCTCGGCGCTTATTACGGCAGAGGCGATATGCTGCTCATCAGTTACGACAACAGTCCGTCTGTCCTCGTGAAGGACGGCAGGGCCGTCACGCTCGGCGCGAAGAATATCACCAGCCTCAACCAGAGCGGCGAGACCTGTGTGATTTCGGACAGCGTCGGCTATTACAAGGTCTGTGATCTGAACGGCAGGGCGCTCAGCAGGACCTACCGGAACGCGCTGTACAGCGAGGGCAGCAATCTGTACGCCGGCTGGGTCAAGGACCGTACTTATGAAATCTTTTACTGTCCGGCAGGCGGCAGCGCGAAGGTGCTGTATACGGTAACGTGGGATGTTTCGACACCGACGGAGCTGCCGACCGACGGCGCCGGTCTGTATGCGCTTCAGACGGACGACAGGACGGTTGTCTGCATTGACAGCTTCGGTCAGACTGTTGGAACGGCGAAGGCTGCGTTCAAGGTCAGCAATGTTGCGTTTGAGGACGGTGTGCTGGTGCTTCAGGGTGAAAATCAGCAGGTAAAGTGTCTGCCGACAGGCGAGGTTATTTCTTAAGGAGAACCGCTGAAGGCGGCGGAGACGTCGGTGCCCACCGACGAGGGCAAAAGGGGGCAAGGGCACCGTATGGTTCCCTTGCCCCCTCTTGACTCCCCCAAACCCTCCTTTGGACGCGACTCCCTTCGGTCGCGCGTCTAAACGGGGGTTACGGGGCTCGGTTCCGGGCGTCTTTCAGCTTATATGTAGCTGAGCTGCCCTGAATTTCGCTTGCGTGGTTTGCCGCGCATACCAGTGCGCGGCCAGACGGTGCAGGGCGGCCGCGTTCTGCTGCGAAAAGCTCCGCTTCCATCAAGGGTGTACCCTTGGAGCACCAGACGTCCCTGTGGGCCCCTCGCATTTCGCTGCGCGACCGAAGGGAGTCGCAGCGCAAAGGAAGGTAAGGGGAGTCAAGAGGGGACAGGAAACCATATGGTGTCCTGTCCCCTTTTGCCCCTGTCGGTGGGCACCGACACCCCCCGGGCCGCCGAAGGCGGCCAAAAACCCCTCGATGGGGCATATCCTCGCCTTCTGCATCGAAGATGCAGGAACCGGCGAAAACGTTAATTTGTGCTTGCGCATAGAAAAAATGTGCTTCTGCATAGAAGAAAATTATCCTTCGGATAAAACAAAAAGCATCGACTGAAAGTCGATGCTTTGTTTTTTGGAGCGGCTGACGAGGCTCGAACTCGCTACCTCCACCTTGGCAAGGTGGCGCTCTACCAGATGAGCTACAGCCGCATTTTATTGGTGCCTCCGGGCGGAATCGAACCACCGACACGGGGATTTTCAGTCCCCTGCTCTACCGACTGAGCTACAGAGGCATTTGCTGTCTCGCAAAGTGCTTGTTTAGTATAGTCGAATTTTGAGGAAATGTCAAGCGGTTTTTTGAAAAAAGTTTTCGTGGAATTTTCAAGGCCTTTTCAAAAATGTGCGCGCGCACGCATACAGGCCGCGTGTACGCGCAAAAAACGTGCGGCGGAAGAGGCGCACCGCTTGCGCAGGGACGGCGCCTCATGGTATCATGAAAGAACGAAAGAGAGTATGAAGGGAGGAGCCTTATATGCGTATCGTGACCGGTCTGGCTGCGAGCGGAAAAACATCCATGCTCCTGCGCGAGATCGCGGAAAAGGCAGAGGCGAACCGTGGACGGCAGATTTTACTTGTTCCCGAGCTGAATTCTCATCAGATGGAACGGCGGCTCGCGGCGGCAACGCACAACCACGGCGCGCGCACGGCGGAGGTGCTGACGTTTTCGCGCCTTGCGGACCGCGTGTTCGCGGTAGTCGGCGGCCTTGCACAGCAGATGCTCACGCCGGCAGGTCAGCTTCTGACTCTGCAGGAGGCGGCGCGCCGCGTGCAGGTCGGACTGACCGCGTGGAGCGGTCTTGCCGACAAGCCCGAGCTGCTGAGCGAGACGCTCGCGCTCATCGACGAGTGCAAAAGCTGCATGATCGAGCCGGAAACGCTGTTCCGTGCGTCCAAGGAGAGCGCGCTCGATGAGGACGCGGCGCTCAGCGCCAAGCTGTGCGATCTGGCGCAGATACTGACCCAGTATGACAGCCTGTGCGAGGAAACGCTGCCCGATCCGCGCGACCGGCTGACGCATCTGCGCGACGGTCTGGCGGAAAGCCATGTGCTCGACGGGGCGGAGGTCTATCTGGACGGCTTCCTCAGCTACACGCCGCAGGAGCTCGCCATCATCGAGGTGATGCTCTCGTCAGGCGTGCCGCTCACCGCCGCCGTTACCTGCGATGTCGAGCTGCCCGATGTATTCGTGACCGGCTGCAGGACGCTGCGCACGCTGACGCGCATGGCGGAGCGATGCAGCCGCAGGCCCGAGCTCGTCGACCTCGGCGCGGGAAAAATGCCGCGGCCGGCAGGTCTCGCCGCCGTGGCGAACGAGGCGCTTCTGCCTGTCCGTCAGGCACATGAGGACGCCTCGGGCGTCCGGTTGTATGAGGCGGCCTCGCCGTTCGACGAATGCGAGCACGCGGCGGCGTACATTCGCAGAAAGGTGCGCGACGAGGGGGCACATTACCGTGATTTCGTCATCGCGGCACGCGACATCGGGCCGTACAGCGCCTCGCTCGCCATGGCGATGGGGCGGTACGATATCCCGATGTTCCTCGCGGACAAGCCTGATCTGCTGTCGCGGCCGCCGATGGCGCTCGTCATCGGCGCGCTCGAGAGCGTGCGCTCGAATTTCGGATGCAGGGAGCTGTTCGGCTGCCTCAAGACCGGTCTGACCGGGCTTGCGTGGGACGAGATCGATCGGCTCGAGAACTACGCGATCACCTGGAAGATACATGGTGCGGCGTGGGAGCGCGACTGGGTCGAGCATCCGGACGGCTATGGCATTCCGGTCGATGAGGCCGCACAGATGCAGCTGGACGAGCTCAACGAGCTGCGTGCCCGCGCCATCGCGCCGTTTGCCGCGCTGCGTGAGCGGCTGAAGGGTGAGCAGCCTTCGGCCGAATGCGTGCGCGCGCTGTATGATTTTCTGCTCGCGGTGGATGCGCCGCGCCGCATGGAGGAGCGCGCCGCCGAGCACGATGCGGCGGGCCGTTTGCAGCTCGCAGACGAGTACCGGCAGCTGTGGGAGATCCTTGTCTCTGCGATGGAGCAGTTCGCGTGGGTGCGCGGCGATATGCCGCTGACGCTCGACCGCTTCGCGCAGCTGTTCCGCCTCGTGCTCAGCGGCTATTCGGTCGGCAGCATCCCGGTCTCGCTCGACCGCGTCAGCTGCGGCAACATCGAGCGCGTCTGCGGCGGCAATGTAAAATATGTGATCCTGCTCGGCGTGAACGATGGTCTGATCCCGAAGGATACCTCCTCGGCGTCGCTGCTCAGCGACATGGAGCGCGACAGGCTGGACGCGCTCGGCGTGGAGCTCAAGGCCTCGGGTGAGGAGCGCCTGCTCATGGAGCAGGAAACGCTGTACCGTGCGCTCGCGTGCCCGTGCGAGGAGCTGCTGCTCTCGTGGCACGCAAGCGACGCGAGCGGCGGCGAAACGCGGCCGAGCTACTTTGTCGGCACGGTGCGCGGCCTGCTGCCGAACGTGCCGTTCACGACCCATAGGACCGAGACCGTGCGCGACCGTTTGCAGGCGGAGCGGCCGGCGGTCGAGCTTGCGTGCGCGTATCTCTCGGGCGACCGCACACCGGCGGTCTCGGCGGCCTATTCCTTTTATAAGAATGACGAGCGGGTGCTCGCGGCGGCAGGACAGCGCCGCACGCGCGGTCCGCTGACGAAAACGGACACCATCGAGGGTCTGTACGGCAAAAAGCTCAATCTGACCGCTTCGCGCGTGGATAAGTTCTTCTCCTGCCCGAGCGCGTTCTTTTATCAGTATGGCCTCAAGGCGAAGGTGCGCCGCCCGGCGGCGTTTGCCGCGCCCGAGACCGGCACGTTCATCCATTATGTGCTCGAACACGCGCTGACAGCGCTCGGAAAGCGCGAGGGCGGCGCTGCCGCCGCAGGGAAGGACGCGGTCGCGCGTGCGTGCCGCGAGGCGGTCGACCAGTACATCCGGGAGGAGCTTGGCGGTCTGGCAAACAAGACGCCGCGCTTCCGCTATCTGTTCGGGCGGCTGGTCAAGAGCGTGCAGCAGATCCTGGACAACGTCATCGAGGAGCTGCGCGTGTCGGAGTTCCGTCCGATCGACTACGAGGTGGATTTCTCGCGCGGCGGCGACCTGCCGCCCGTCACCTGCGAGCAGGACGGCGTGACGGTCTCACTTGCCGGCAAGGTGGACCGTGTAGACGGCTATATCCGTGACGGGCGGCTGTATCTGCGCGTCATGGACTACAAGAGCGGCAAAAAGTCGTTCTCGCTGTCTGATATCTGGTACGGACTGAACATGCAGCTCATCATTTATCTGTACGCGCTTCAGGAGGAGGGTCTCGACCGCTACCGCAGGCTGCTGAGCGAGGAGCTGAACGAGATCGTCCCGGCGGGCGTGCTGTATGTGCCGGTGCGCGATGACATCATCGACGGCGACCGCGCCGCGACCGAGGAAGAGCTTCACAGCAAGCGCGAGGCCGCGCTTCGCCGCTCCGGCCTGCTCAGCGAGGAGATGTCGCTGCTCGACGCGATGGAGCAGGGGATCGAGGACAAGGGGCGATTTATCCCCATCAAGCTGAAAAAGATTAAGGGCGAGGACGAGAAAACGCTCGACCCGAAGTCCGCGGTGGCGGATCTCGCGCAGTTCGGCAGGCTCGCGCGCTATACGCACAAAAAGCTGCTCGAGATGGGCGCAGAGCTGCGCAGGGGCAATGTGGAAGCGTCGCCCTGCCGCCATGACAGGAACCGATGCGCCTGCGACTGGTGCGACTACCGCGCCGCCTGCCATTTTGACGAGAGCGCAGGCGACCGCGAGCGCCCGCTGAAGGCACTGGATGACAGTGAGGTATGGGAGCTTCTGGGAGGTGACGGCAATGCCTGAATGGACGAAAGAACAGAAAAGCGCGATCGAGGATCGCGGCGGCACGCTGCTCGTTTCGGCGGCGGCCGGTTCGGGCAAGACGGCCGTGCTGACCGAGCGCGTGCTGCGGCGCGTGACCGACCCGGAAAACCCGATCGACATCACAGAGCTGCTGCTCGTGACGTTCACCAGAGCCGCGGCGGCGGAGATGCGCGAGAGAATTGCGGCCGCGATCGGCGCGGCGGTCGCGCAGGACCCGTCCTCCGTGCGGCTGCGCCGTCAGCTTTTCCTCGTGCACCGCGCGAAGATCACGACCGTACACGCGCTGTGCATGTCGCTCGCGCGCGAGCAGGCGGCCGCGCTCGGCATCGCGCCGGATTTCCGTCTGATGGACGAAAACGAGAGCAAGATTCTGCGTTCTGAGGTGCTCGAGGAGGTACTCGAGGCTGCCTATGAGCGCGCAGATGAAAAATTCCTTGCGCTGAGCGATCTGCTGACCGCAGGACGCGACGACAGGCGTCTGGGGGAGGTCATTCTCGGCACCTATGATAAGATTCAGGCGCACCCCGACCCGAGGGCGTTTCTCGAGGATGTACGCGCCGGGCTGTATGCGCGCGGCATGGACACGCCGCACGGCCGCGTGCTCATGGAGCAGGCGAAGGCGGCAGCTCTGCACGGCATGGCGTTCCTCGAGACCGCCATCGGTGAGGTCACGGGCGTGGACATCGTCGAGGGCGCGTATCTTCCGGCGCTCGAGAGCGATCTTGCGCAGGCGAAGGCCCTGCTCGACGCGCTCATGGCGCACGACTGGGACAGGAGCGTGGAGGCCTCGCGCAATATCTCGTTTGCCCGTCTCGGCTCGACGCGCAAGTTCGACGACAAGGAATTCCTAGAGGGCGTGAAAAAACTGCGCGAGGAATGGAAGGCTGTGGCAAAGGCGATCCACGACAGATGGCTGACCGAGACGGCGGCGGAGGCGGAGTTCGACCGCGGCCTGACCGCCCCGGCGCTGTTCGCCCTCATCGACGCAGTAAATGCTTTTGATGATGCGTTCTCGGCGGCGAAGCGGTCGCGGAACGCGGCGGATTTCAACGATCTGGAGCATTTTGCGGTGCGCCTTCTGTATGACGGCGGCGCGCCGTCCGCGCTGGCGAAAACGCTGTCCGCGCAGTACGCCGAGATCGCGGTGGACGAGTATCAGGACACGAACGCCGTGCAGGACGCGATCTTCCGTGCGCTCTCGAAAAACGAGAGCAATCTGTTCATGGTCGGCGATGTCAAGCAGAGCATCTACGGCTTCCGCCTTGCGGACCCGTCGATCTTCCTCGAGAAATACCGCACGTTCACCGATGCTGAGGAGGCAGCGGCGGGTGCGCCGCGCCGCATCATCCTCGGCCGCAATTTCCGCTCGCGCGGGGCAGTGCTCGAGGCGTGCAACTATATCTTCCGCGCGGTCATGGGCGAGACAGTGGGCGATCTGGTCTATACCGACCGGGAGGCGCTGCACCTCGGCGCGGAATATTATCCACAGGCTGGGGACAAACGCTACAGGACCGAGGTGCTGCTCGCGGACACGGCAGGCGGCGACGAGGATGCGCCCGAAAAGACCGAGCTTGAGGCGCGGCTCGTGGCGCAGCGCGTGAGAAGGCTGCTCGATGAGGGCTTCCCCGTGACGGATAAGCAGACCGGTGAGCTGCGTCCGGTGACGGCAGGGGACATCGTTATCCTGCTTCGCTCGCCGAAGGGCAAGGCGCGTACCTATATCGCGGCGCTCGAGCGCGTGGGCGTGACGGCGACGGCGGAGCAGCGCGGCGGTCTGCTCGAGACGAACGAGGTCGGCACGATCGTGTCGCTGCTGAACGTGATCGACAATCCGCGGCAGGATGTAGACCTCATCGGCGTCATGCTGTCGCCGCTGTTCGGCTTTTCCGAGGAGGAGCTCGCGGAGATCCGCCTGACCGACCGCACGGCCGGCTTTTACGACGCGCTGCTGCTCGCGCGCGAGGCCATGCCGAAGGCCGAGAGCTTTGTGCAGAAGCTCGACTATCTGCGCGCGTTCGCCTGCGACCAGCCGGTCTACCGCCTGCTGTGGGAGATCTACGACCGCACGGGCGCACTCGGCCTGTACGGCGCGCTGCCCGGCGGCGCACAGCGCGAGAGCAACCTGCTCGCGTTTTTCGAGCGGGCGCGCGCATTCGAGGAGCAGGGCTTTCGCGGTCTGTACAGCTTCGTGAACCTGCTGCGCGGCATGCAGCAGAACGGCGAGGATTTCCAGACCGTAGGCGCGGAGGCGACCGGCAGCGCGGTGCGCATCCTGTCCATCCACAAATCCAAGGGTCTGGAATTTCCGGTCACGATCGTGGCCGACTGCGCGAAGAACTTCAACGAGAGCGACCTCAAGGAGCCGGTGCTCATCCATCAGGAGCTCGGCTTCGGCAGCAAGTGCCGCGATGTGAAGCGCGGCGTGCAGTATGATACGGTCGAGCGCGTCGCGGTCGCGGTCAGACAGCGCCGCGAGATGATCTCGGAGGAGCTGCGCGTGCTGTATGTCGCGATGACGCGCGCGAAGGAAAAGCTCATCCTGACGGGCGCGTCGGGCACGCTCGGAAGCTCGCTCACAAAGTGGGCGCAGCTGGCAGGCCTCGACGAACTGCCGCAGTATGCGATGGGTACGGTCCGCTCGCCGCTCGCGTGGATCATTACGCCGCTGCTGCGCCATCCGTGCACCCGTGCGCTGCGCGAGGCATATGGTCTCGCGGTCCCCGAGCACGGCACAGACAACGACGCCTTTGAAGTGAAGCTGTATACGCCGGATATGCTGCCCGAGTCGGAGTGCGAGGTTGAGGGCTTTGCCGAGCCGGAGCGCGGCGAACTTGAGGTAAAGCCGGCGCTGCGGTATCCGCATGAATGCCTGATCGAGCTGCCGAGCAAGCTGACTGCGACCGGCATCGGCCGCGGCTACCGTGCGGATGAGGCCGCCGAGGAGACCGCGCCGCCGCGCCGTGAGGTCAGGCTGCGCGCGCCGCTGTTCGACCCGGCGGAGAGAAGGCTCTCCCCGGCGGAGGCCGGCACCGCGCATCATCTGTTCATGCAGTTCTGCGACTTCAGCGAGGCGGAAAAGCCGGGCGGCGTCGAGCGGGAGCTTGCGCGGCTCGCCGCGCGCGGCATCCTGTCGGAAAAGCAGGCGGCGGCAGTGAAGATCCCGCGCATCGAGGCGTTTTTCGCCTCGGAGCTGTACCGCGGACTGATGAAGAACGCAAAGGTCCGTCGTGAGTTCAAGTTTTCCGTTCTCGTCCCGGCATCACGCTATTTCCCGGCGGCGGAGAGCGAGCCGGAGGAGAACGTGCTGTTGCAGGGCGTCATCGACTGTCTCATCGAGACGGAGGACGGCTACGTCATCCTCGACTTCAAGACCGACCGCGTGAGTGAAGGAACGCTGCCCGAGCGCGCGGAAAGCTACCGCGCACAGCTCGACGCCTATGCCGCAGCCGTTCGCGAGATCTGCGGCGGAACGGTTCAGGGGAGCATCCTCTATTTCTTCCAGACCGGAACGATCTGGAAAATGTAAGAAATCAGTTTCGCGACAGGGCTGTCTCATATTTTGCGCGGTTTGCATAATCCGGACGAGACAAAACTGTTAAAAATCTGTCACATGATTTCTTTACTTTGCAAAGCAAAGAGGATATAATAAAAAATAAGTATTCATATATAACCGGAACGGAGAAAAGGAGCTATAACGACATGGCGTATTATTTCAGTGAACCCTCTCATACCTTCAATGAATATCTGCTGGTGCCGGGCTATTCCTCGGCGGAGTGCATGCCGGCGAATGTCAGCCTGCGCACCCCGATCGTAAAATTCAAAAAGGGTGAGCAGTCTGCACTCTATGCCAACATCCCGATGGTGTCTGCGATCATGCAGGCGGTATCCGATGACCGCATGGCGATCGCGCTGGCGCAGGAGGGCGGCATTTCGTTCATCTTCGGCTCGCAGTCGATCGAGAGCGAAGCGGCCATGGTCGCGCGCGTCAAGAGCTACAAGGCAGGCTTTATCGTTTCCGACTCCAACGTAAAGCCGGAGAACACCCTCGCCGAGGTACTGGCGCTCAAGGAGCGCACCGGTCACTCCACCATGGCTGTCACCGACGACGGCACCGCGAACGGCAAGCTGCTCGGCATCGTCACGAGCCGCGACTACCGCGTTTCCCGTATGAGCCGCGACGTCAAGGTCGAGGAATTCATGACCCCGTTCGACAAGCTCATCACCGCCCCGGCGGACACCAGCCTCAAGACCGCAAACGACATCATCTGGGACCACAAGCTCAACTCCCTGCCGCTCGTAGACGACAAGCAGCACCTCGTCTACATGGTATTCCGCAAGGACTACGACAGCCACAAGGCAAACTCGCTCGAGCTGCTCGACCAGCATAAGCGCTATGTGGTCGGCGCAGGCATCAACACCCGCGACTACGCAGAGCGCGTTCCGGCTCTGGTCGAGGCGGGCGCGGACGTTCTGTGCATCGACTCCTCCGAGGGCTTCTCCGAGTGGCAGAGCCGCACCCTGTCCTGGGTACGCGCGAAGTACGGCGACGACGTAAAGGTCGGCGCAGGCAACGTTGTTGACCGCGAGGGCTTCCGTTTCCTCGCTGAGGCAGGCGCGGACTTCATCAAGGTCGGCATCGGCGGCGGCTCCATCTGCATCACCCGTGAGCAGAAGGGCATCGGCCGCGGTCAGGCTACTGCGCTGATCGAGGTTGCGGCAGCACGCGACGAGTATTTCGAGGAGACCGGCATCTACATCCCGATCTGCTCGGACGGCGGCATCGTTCATGACTACCACTGCACGCTCGCGCTCGCGATGGGTGCGGACTTCCTCATGCTCGGCCGTTACTTCTCGCGTTTCGATGAGTCGCCCACGAACAAGGTCAACATCAACGGCAGCTACATGAAGGAGTACTGGGGCGAGGGCTCTTCCCGCGCCCGCAACTGGCAGCGCTACGACATGGGCGGCGACAAGAAGCTGTCCTTCGAGGAAGGCGTTGACTCCTACGTTCCGTATGCAGGCTCTCTGAAGGACAACCTCGGCCTGACCCTGAGCAAGGTCCGCTCGACCATGTGCAACTGCGGTTCGCTGTCCATTCCGGAGTTCCAGAAGAAGGCAAAGATCACGCTCGTTTCCGCGACCTCCATCGTCGAGGGCGGCGCGCACGACGTTGTTCTCAAGGAGACCGCTTCCACCAGCAAATAATCGGTAGTTTACGCCGAAAACCAATCCCCCTTGCGCGCAAGTTTCGTGCAGGGGGATTTTCGTAGAAAAAGAGAGAAACAGAAAGGGACGAACGGCATGTCGCACAGAAAGGCACTGCTTCGCCGTATCTACGGCTCATATTACCGCATCAGGCGCAATCTCGGCGCGTTTATCCGCTGGTGCATCTTCTCGATCATCATCGGCCTCGTGGCCGGCGCAGTCGGCGCGGCCTTCCATCACGCGCTCGGCTGGGCGACCGAAATGCGCACCGAGCACGGGTGGACGCTGTATTTTCTGCCGCTCGCCGGTCTGTTCATCGCGTTCTGGTACAGCCGGATGGATATGCCGCTCGAGCGCGGCACGAATTTCATCCTCACCTCGGTGCGGCAGGACCATCCGGTGCGGCTGCGGCTTGCGCCGAGCATTTTTATCACCTCGGTGCTGACCCATCTGTGCGGCGGCTCGGCAGGCCGCGAGGGCGCGGCCATTCAGCTCGGCGGCGCGATCTCGGGCAATATCGGCCACCTCATGCATCTGGACGATAAGGATTCGCGCACGATCACCATGTGCGGCATGGCGGCAGGCTTTGCGGCGCTGTTCGGCACGCCGCTCGCGGCGAGCGTGTTCGCGATGGAGGTCGTGAGCGTGGGCGTGATGTATTATGCGGCGCTGCTGCCGTGCGTGCTCGCGTCGGTCATTGCACAGCGGTTTTCGCTTTTTCTCGGCGGCGAGGCGACGGAGTTTGCCGTTTCCGGCATTCCGCAGGAGGCGGACGCGCTGCTGATCGCGAAGCTGCTGCTGTTCGGCGCGGCGTGCGCCGGTCTTGCAGCGCTCGTGTGCATCGTGTTCCATAACGTCGGCCATCTGTTCAAGAAGTGGTTCCCGAATCGCTATGTGTGCATCGCCGTCGGCGGCGCGGCCGTTGTGGTGCTGACGCTGCTGCTCGGCACGCGCGACTACAACGGCGCGGGCACGCAGGTCATCGAACGCGCGATGGCGGGCGACGCCTCGTATGCGGCCTTCTTCATCAAGCTCGTCATGACCGCTATCACGATCGGCGTCGGCTACAAGGGCGGCGAGATCGTGCCCGTGCTGTTCATCGGCTCGACGTTCGGCGCGGCCTACGGCGGATTTTTCGGACTTGCACCGTCCTTTGCGGCGGGCCTCGGCATGACGGCGGTGTTCTGCGGCGTGACAAATTCGCCGCTGACCTCCATCCTGCTGGCGTATGAGCTGTTCGGCGGTCAGAGCCTTGCGCTTTTCGCACTGCCCGTCACGGTGGCGTACATGCTCAGCGGCTACTACGGCCTGTACAGTGAGCAGAAGATCCTGTACTCCAAGCTCAAGCCGCGCTTTATCGACAGAAAAACCAAGTAAGCAGGGAAACGCGCTTCGCCTTCCCCGAAAGGAATTATCCCAATGCAGAATATCAAAGGTGCGATTTTCGACATGGACGGCACGCTGCTCGACTCGATGCCGGTATGGAAACGTCTGACGCAGAACTACCTCAAGCAGTTTGACCTGCATATCACAGATCAGGATTTCGCGGCGTGCGAGGGCTTTTCGCAGCCGCAGGTCGCGGATTACTTTCTCGAACGCCATCCCGAGCTGCCGCTGACGCGCGAGCAGATGCTGGACGGCATGGACGAGCTCATCACCTCGCGCTATGAGACCATCGCAAAGCCAAAGCCGGGCGTGATCGAGTTTCTTGAGCGGATGCACAGGAAGGGCGTAAAAATGGCGATCGCGACGCTGACCGCGCGCCGCCACGCGGAAAAGGCCCTCCTCGACCGCGGCATGATGCAGTATTTCTCGTTCATGCTCACGATCGAGGATGTGGGCGTGCCAAAATACGAGCCGGATATTTATCTGGAGGCCGCGCGCCGGCTCGGCCTTGCCCCGGCGGAGTGCATGGTGTTCGAGGACGCGCCCTACGCCGGCGTCACCGCACACAGGGCAGGCTTTCAGCTGTGCGGCATGGCGGAGGCGGCCTACGCCGACGGGGAAGCCGAGCTTCGAAGCGTCAGCGACATCTTTGTCGAGCGCTCGTTCGACGAGCTTGACGGAAAGCTGTAGGGAACGGCGGAAGAAGGCTGCGGTTTGGCCAAAAACACGGTTTTGCAGAAATGCAGCGAAAACTCTTGCATTATGCAGGATAATGTCTTACACTGTATATAAGAAGCAAAAATCACCGACTGCGTCAGATACCGCATATCTGACGCGGTTTGTTTGTCTAAGGAGGGTAAATTTGGAACAGCAGAACAAAATGGGAACCGCGAAAATGGGGCCGCTGATCTTTTCGATGGCGCTCCCGGCGATGATCTCCATGATCATCAACGCGCTATATAACATCGTCGACAGCATCTTTGTCGCGAAGTACTCGCAGGATGCGCTTGCGGCGGTCTCGCTCGTCTATCCGCTCCAGATGCTGGTCGTTGCGATCGGTGTCGGCACAGGCGTGGGTGTAAACTCGCTCATCGCGCGCCGTCTGGGCGAAAGAAGGCAGGAGGCGGCGGACTTGGCGGCGGAGCACGGCGTGGCGCTGGCAGTCGTCGGCGGTATCGCGTTCTTCATCCTCGGCTGGGGATTGTCGGGTGTATTCATCGGCGCATTCGGTGCGAGCGAGGCGGTTTCGACCTTTGCGATCCAGTATTCGCATATCGCGGTCGGCATGAGCATTTTCGTGCTGATCTCCATGATGTGCGAGAAGATCCAGCAGTCGGGCGGCAACATGATCATCCCGATGTGTCAGGGTCTGGCCGGCGCGATCATCAACATCATCCTCGACCCGCTGATGATCTTCGGCATCGGCCCGTTCCCGGAGCTGGGCATCCGCGGCGCGGCGCTCGCGACCGTCATCGGCCAGATCTTCGGCATGGCGCTCGGCCTTTGGGGCGTGTTCCGTCACCAGAAGGTGCTGAACGTCAATATGAAGGCGTTCAAATGGAACCGCGGCACGGTCGGAGACATCTACCGCGTCGGTCTGCCGGGCATCGTCATGCAGAGCGTGGTCTCGGTCATGACCGCCGGCATGAACGGCATTCTGATCGCCTTTTCGCAGACGGCGGTCAACGTCCTCGGCGTATATTTCAAGCTCCAGACCTTCGTATTCATGCCGGTGTTCGGCCTCAACCAGGGCGCGCTGCCGGTCATGGGCTATAACTACGGCGCACGCAACCGCAGGCGTCTGATGGGCGCGTACCGGATCACGCTGACCGCAGCGGTCGTTATCATGGCGCTCGGTCTGGTGCTGTTCCAGCTGCTGCCCGAGCAGATGCTCATGCTGTTCGTGGACAGGACGGACGCGGCGGCAGCGCAGGAGATGATCGAGGTCGGCGTTCCGGCGCTCAAGACTATCAGCCTGTCCTTCCTCGGCGCGGCGTTCGGCATCATCAATTCGACGCTGTTCCAGGCGACCGCGCGCGGCATGAACAGTCTGATCGTATCGGTCTGCCGTCAGCTCGTCGTCATCCTGCCCGCGGCCTGGATGCTCGGCCGGATGTTCGGCCTGAATGCCGTCTGGTATGCGTTCCCGATCGCGGAGGTTGCGTCGTTCTTCATCTCGTATATCCTGCTCTGGCGCGAGTACCGCACCGAACTTCGTTTTCTTGGAACTGAAAAGGAGAAAAAAGCATGAAAAGAATTGCAAGCTTTGAGGTAAATCACGACAAGCTGAAGCCGGGCATGTACACCTCGCGCATCGACGGCGACATCACCACCTATGACATCCGCATGGTCTATCCGAATGCGGGCACCTATATCGAGCCTGCCGCAGGCCATACCTTTGAGCACCTGTTCGCGACCTACGCGCGCAACTCCCGTTTTGCGGACAGCATCATCTACTGCGGCCCGATGGGCTGCCAGACCGGCTTTTACTTCCTCGTGCGCGACATGAAGCCGTCCGACGCGATCGCGCTCGTGCAGGAGAGCATGGCGTTCATCGCGGCCTATGAGGGTGAGATCCCGGGCGCGAGCCGCATTGAATGCGGCAACTATCTGCTGCATGACCTGGCAGGCGCAAAGAAGCTGGCGTCTTCCATGATCCCCGTGCTCGAGGGTTGGAAAGAAGAAAATTTAATTTATGAAAAATAATGCTTGCATTTTATCTAAACCTGTGGTAAGATAATTTTACGACTGTTGGAGATATGTAAACATATCCGTGGAAAGAGGTGAAACAACATGAAACAGGGCATCCATCCCGAGTACAAGCAGACCACGATCCGCTGTGCCTGCGGCAATGTCATTGAGACCGGCTCCACCAAGGAGAATATCGTCGTTGACGTTTGCTCCAAGTGCCACCCCTTCTTCACGGGTAAGCAGAAGCTGGTAGACACCGGCGGACGTGTTGATCGCTTCAAGAAGCGTTTCAATCTGGATAAGTAATGCGAAAAGCCATCGAAACGTTATGCGTTCGGTGGCTTTTTCGTTGTACATCAAGTGATTTTTGTAAAACGGAAGCTGCGGAGGTGTTTGAAATGCGTAGAAACCTCGTGTCGCCTCTGGGATTGTTCGCTGCGCATGCGGCCGCGTCCCTTGTCAATATCCGGTTCCTTTTTCACGGCAGAACGACGCCGGTACAATGGCTCTGCTTTGCTGTCACGCTTTTATATATCGGATACTGGCTGCTGTACAGCAGAAAAGTACCGAACGCCGGCATTGCAGCATACACCGTTCTGTTTTTCGTATTCATGGCAGGCTTCGCGGCTGCCCGGTTCGACTGGAACAGCAGCCTGCTGCTCGCTGTCGTGCTTTTGCTGATGGGCCCTTTTGCAGGGCTGGAGGCAGTCTTTCCGGCGCCGTGGCTGTGGATTGCCGGTGCGCTGGTGAGCACGGCGGTGGTGCTGTTCAGCCTGCGAGTGAAACATAGACGCTGACCGCAGCAGGTTTCCGGATATAAAAAACGCTGCGGAACCGGACCGCAGCGAAGAAGATTTTCTTTTTCTGTGCTTATAACACCACGAAATGCGCAGAAAATCAAGCCTTGAACGATTTTGCGTATGGGTGTATTAACAAACACGCACGAGAGCAGCAGGGAGGAGATTTACCATGCCGTTTACCAACGAAACCGAAGAGAAGCAGGTCGAGCGCGCCGTTCTGGTCGGTCTGTCCTGCCCGGGCTTTAACGCCGATCAGGCGGCAGACGAGCGCACGATGGACGAGCTGCGCGCGCTGGCGGAGACCGCAGGCGCGGAGGCGGTCGCCATGACGCTCCAGCGCCGTCCGGCGCCGGACGCACGCACGTTCATCGGCGAGGGCAAGGCCGAGGAGGTCAAGGCGCTCGCCGAGGCGAACGACGCGAGCCTTATCCTGTTCGACAACGAGCTGTCGCCCTCGCAGATGAGCAATCTCGAGGAGCTGACCGGACGCACGGTGCTCGACCGCTCCGCGCTCATTCTGGATATTTTCGCGCAGCGCGCCCGGACGGGCGAGGGCAAATTACAGGTCGAGCTGGCGCAGTATCAGTATATCCTGCCCCGTCTGGCCGGCATGGGCAAGGCGATGAGCCGCCTCGGCGGCGGCATCGGCACCCGAGGCCCCGGCGAGAGCAAACTCGAGAGCGACCGCCGTCATATCCGCAGCCGCATCGACAAGCTCAGACGCGATCTCGAGCAGGTGCGGCAGGTGCGCGCGGTGCAGCGCCGCCAGCGCAAAAAGACCGAGCTGCCCATGGTCGCCATCGTCGGCTACACGAACGCGGGCAAGAGTACGCTCCTGAACACGCTGACCGGCGCCGGTATCGAGGCGAATGACCGCCTGTTCGATACGCTCGACCCGACCACGCGCAAAAAGCGCATTTCGGACACGCAGGAAATTCTCCTGTCCGACACGGTAGGCTTTATCCGCAAGCTGCCGCATCATCTGGTCTCGGCGTTCAAGGCGACCCTCGAGGAGCTTGCCTACGCCGACCTGCTGCTGCACGTGGTAGACGTATCCGACGAGGACTGGCAGGTGCAGGCGGAAACCGTGGACAAGGTCATCGCGCAGCTCGGCGCGCAGGACATTCCGCGTCTCATGGTCTACAACAAGGCGGATAAGTGCGACCCGGACGTCATCCCGTTTTTCCGCCCGGACGAGGGCGTTAAGATCTCGGCAAAGACCGGCGCGGGCGTGGACGACCTGCTCGCCGCCATCGAAAAGGCGCTCGGCAAGGGCAAGCATCGGGTGAAGCTCTGCATTCCGTACAGCGACGGCGCGGTGCTCGATATGCTGCACCGGGAGGCGCAGATCGAGTCCACCGACTACGCCGCCGAGGGAACGGTCATCGAGGCGGTCGTGGACGACAAGACCTGCGGCAGGGTTTCCGCCTATATCATCGACAACGAGTAAAAGAGATTTCCTGATTATGCAAAGGAACGGCTGATGGAAAAAGACTACTTTGTGCCTTTTGCCGACTTCGGCGAGGATAAATTCGAAGAAAAACGCTCCAAATTCACCGGACGGCTGTGGCACGTGGAAACGGCGGAGCAGGCGGTGGCGAAGATCAAGGAGATGCGCGAGACCTTCTGGGACGCGACGCATAACTGCTACGCCTACATCCTGCGCGAGGGCAACGTCATGCGTTATTCGGACGACGGCGAGCCGCAGGGCACAGCCGGCATGCCCATCCTCGAGGTGCTGCGGCACGAAAATCTGACCGACTGCGTGTGCGTCGTCACGCGCTATTTCGGCGGCATCCTGCTCGGCACGGGCGGCCTTGTCCGCGCGTATACGCAGGGCGCGCAGGTTGCTGTCGCGGCGGCGGGCGTGCAGCGCATGAGCCTGTATACCGTTGCGCTCATCGCGTGCCCGTACAATCTGTACGACATCGTGACCCATCTGCTGCCGGAGTATGACTGCGCGGTCGAGGAGACCGACTACGGCGCGGACGTCACGCTGACCGTGACCCTGCCGGCAGGCGGCGAGGACAGGCTGAACGCCGGTCTCGCGGAAGCGACCGCCGGCACGGTCTATGCCGAGGTCATAGAGACGAAATTCATGGGACGGCGCGTGAAGTGAGGGACGGCGAAAAAAGCCGCACAGAATTTTTCAAAAAAATTTCGGAAATAAAAAGATTTTCGAGACCCGGCGCGGTATATATATAATATGACCTTTTCTGCATAGACGCCGCATAGAGGGGAGGGGCTGATATGACCATCCGCGAACAGCTTGAAGCGCGCGAGCACGACATTCTTTCGCCGTGGGCGACGTTTGCCGACGAAAGCGCGGGACGCGAGCAGGAAATGCAGCCCTGTCCGTACCGGACCTGCTTTCAGCGCGACCGCGACCGCATCCTGCACAGCAAGGCGTTCCGCCGCCTGTCCAACAAAACGCAGGTTTTCATTTCTCCCGAGGGCGACCACTACCGCGCCCGCCTGACGCACACGCTCGAGGTGGCGCAGATCGCGCGGACGATCGCACGGGCACTCGGCCTGAACGAGGATCTGACCGAGGCGATCGCGCTCGGCCACGATCTCGGCCACACGCCCTTCGGCCACGCAGGGGAGAGTGCGCTCGATGAGGTCTGTCCGTTCGGTTTCCGCCATAATGAGCAGAGCCTGCGTCTGGTAGACCTGCTCGAAAACCTGAACCTCACGCGCGAGGTGCGGAGCGGCATCGTCTGCCACACGGGTCCCCGCAAGGCGGCAACGCCCGAGGGGCGCATCATCCATTTCGCTGACCGCATCGCCTACATCAATCACGACATCGACGACGCGGTGCGCGGCGGCATCATCCGCGAGAGCGACATCCCGGCGCATCTGCGCACGAGGCTCGGTGCCTCGCACGGCACGCGCATCGACACGCTCGTGACCGCGATGATCGATTACGGCCTGCAATACTGCGAGATCGGCATGGACCGCGCCGTGCACGACGATATGATGGAGCTGCGGCAGTTCATGTTTGAGCATGTGTACCGCAGTCCCGAGGTCCGGCGCGAGGAAACGCGCACGCGGACCATGCTGCAAAGCCTTTACCGCTATTTTGCCGAGCATCCCGACGAGATGCCGGATGATTATTTTGTACTGATGACGAAGGGAGAGCCGCTCGAGCGGGTCGTGTGTGATTATATTGCGAGCATGACCGACCGCTACTCGATCGCGGTGTTCCGCCGGCTGTTCATCCCGAACAGCTGGAGCAAAACGGACTGATCGGAGGTGAGTTCTGTGCCGTTTGACCGTATCTTTCTGGACGAGCTGTCCGCGAGAAATGACATCGTGGACGTGGTCTCGCAGTATGTGCAGCTGAAAAAGAGCGGCGCGAACTACTTCGGCCTGTGTCCGTTCCATAACGAAAAGACCGGCTCGTTCTCGGTCTCGCCCGACAAGCAGATCTTCCACTGCTTCGGCTGCGGCGCAGGCGGCGGCGTCATCACGTTCGTGATGAAGGCCGAGGGACTGTCGTTCCCCGATGCGGTGCGCTATCTGGCCGACCGGGCAGGCATACAGGTGCCCGAGCAGGGCGAGGAGGAGCGCCGCGCCGCGCGGCACCGCGACCGCCTGTATGCCCTGTGCAGGGACGCCGCACGGTTTTACTACGATACGCTGTGGAGGCCGGAAAACCGCGCGCCGCAGCAGTATTTCATCGGCCGCGGCCTGTCGCGGCGCACGATGAACCGGTTCGGTCTCGGCTATGCGCCCGACTCGTTTCATGCACTCATGGACGCGATGACGGCGAAGGGGTATACGCGCGACGAGCTGCTCGACGCGGGCCTTGTCAGCCGCAGCGAGAAGGGGCGCATCTACGACCGCTTCCGAAACCGCGTGATGTTCCCGATCATAGATGTGCGGGGCAACGTCATCGCCTTCGGCGGCCGCGTCATGGACGACTCCAAGCCGAAATACCTCAACTCGCCCGAGACGCCGATCTTCCACAAGAGCCGCAATCTGTTTGCGCTCAATCTTTCCAAAACGACGAAAAACGACTACTTTATCCTTGCAGAGGGCTATATGGACGTCATCGCCCTGCATCAGGCAGGCTTTGACTCGGCGGTGGCCTCGCTCGGCACCTCGCTGACCGAGGAGCAGGCGCGCATCATCGCGCGGCATACCGAGCGCATCGTGATCTCGTATGACGCGGACGGCGCCGGTCAGTCTGCGGCGCAGCGCGCCATCGACATCCTGAAAAAGTGTGATCTTCAGGTCAAAGTGCTGCGCATTCCGGGCGCGAAGGACCCGGATGAGTTCATCAAGGCGCGGGGCGCGGCGGCGTTCCGTGCGCTCATCGAGCGCAGCGAGGATCACAATGCGTTCCGCATCGAGCAGATCGCGGCGAAATACGACCTTGAGGACGATGAGGCGCGCGTGCTGTTCCTGAAAGACGCGGCGCGCATGCTCGCCGGCATCGAAAGCTCGATCGAGCGCGAGGTCTATGCAGGGCGCGCGGCGAAAATGGCCGGCGTCACGCCTGAGGCGATGGCGGTCGAGGTGCGGCGCGAGCTCGGCATTCAGCGCAAACGGCGCCGCGCCGCAGAGCGGCGCGAGATCCGCTCGCCGGTCGGCCTTGCGCAGCCGAAGGACCGGACGCTCGCCTATGCCGATGTAAAAAGCGCGAAGGCTGAGGAAAACGTGCTCCGTCTGCTGTTCACCGACCAGAAGCTGATACACGGCATGGAAGAGCAGCTGCCGGCGGCGTGGTTTTCCGCCCCGGTTCTGCGTAAGATATACGAGCGTGTGCTCGAGCTGGACCGCAGCGGCAGCCTTGTCGATGCGCTGGCCTTCGAGGGACAGCTCGAAACCGGCGAAATGAGCCTGCTTGCCGGGATACTGGAGCAGGGTGTACCGCCCGGCGATCATCGCGCGGAGCTGCGGGAGTACATAAATACGATACGATTACAGCGCGTCAAGGACGGAACGCTCACGCAGGCAGGGGAGGACCCGCTGCTGACGTTCGGACGCATGAAAAACCAAAACGCGGGAGGACAAACGATATGACGAACAACAAGGCACAGCAGAGCGCTGAAAAGACGGCGGAGCAGCAGCAGGTCCTGCGCGACCTGCTCGCCCTCGGCAAGAAAAACGGCCGTCTGACGCTCAAGGAAATGGCGGACGCGCTCAGCCATCTCGAGCTGGAGAGCGATGACATCGACAAGCTGTACGAGACACTGGAGTCTATGGGCGTCGAGGTCGAGACCGAAGGCGTTCTGGAAAAGGCGCTCGGCGACGGCGACGACGACAGCTTCGAGCCGGACACGGTCGAGGAGGTTCCCGAGGAGGAGCTGATCGACACCTCTGCCATGGCGGAGACCTTCGCCATCGACGACCCGGTCCGTATGTACCTCAAGGAGATCGGCAAGGTCGACCTGCTCACGCCCGAGGAGGAGGTAACGCTCGCGGAGCGCATGCAGAAGGGCAGCGCCGCTGCCGAACGCATCGCGGCAGAGGGCGACGCCATCCCGCCCGAGGAGCGCGCACAGCTCGACAAGGACATCAAGGCGGGCGACCGCGCGAAAAAGCGTCTGGCGGAGGCCAACCTCCGTCTGGTCGTTTCCATTGCAAAGCGCTATGTCGGCCGCGGCATGCTGTTCCTCGACCTCATTCAGGAGGGCAACCTCGGCCTGATCAAGGCGGTCGAAAAGTTCGACAGCACCAAGGGCTTCAAGTTCTCGACCTACGCGACCTGGTGGATCCGTCAGGCCATCACCCGCGCGATCGCGGATCAGGCGCGCACCATCCGCATCCCGGTACACATGGTTGAGACCATCAACAAGGTCATCCGCGTTTCCCGTCAGCTGCTTCAGGAGCTCGGCCATGACCCGAGCCCGGAGGAGATCGCGAAGGAAATGAATATGCCGGTAGACCGCGTGCGCGACATCCTCAAGATCGCGCAGGAGCCGGTTTCGCTCGAGACCCCGATCGGCGAGGAGGAGGACTCTCACCTCGGCGACTTCATCCCGGACGACGACGCGCCGGAACCGGCGGAGGCTGCCTCCTTCATGCTGCTCAAGGAGCAGCTCGTTGAGGTGCTCAAGACGCTGACGCCGCGCGAGGAAAAGGTCCTGCGCCTGCGCTTCGGCATCGAGGACGGCCATACCCGCACCCTCGAGGAGGTCGGCAAGGAGTTCAACGTAACCCGTGAGCGTATCCGCCAGATCGAGGCCAAGGCGCTGCGCAAGCTGCGTCATCCGTCGCGCTCGAAGAAGCTCAAGGACTTCCTGAACTGAGACTGCATCGCGAGAGCGGACTTTATCGACAAACCGACGCCTGCCCGGATTTCCGGGCGGGCGTTTTTTGCGCTCTGACATAAAAAATTCGTGCAAAATCGCGAAATGAAGGCGAATAATCATGCGCAGACGGTTGAGAAGTGCGAAAATAAATGCTATAATTAGTAAACACTCTGGCACCTATCACAAAAAGAAGGAGCAAATGTAAATGAGCCCAGTTTTTGTTATCGGACACCGAAACCCGGATACGGACTCGATCTGCTCCGCGATCTGCTATGCCGCCCTCAAGCGCAAGCTGACCGGAGAAGAATATATCGCCTGCCGCGCAGGCCATGTCAACGCAGAGACCCAATTCGTCCTCGAGCACTTCGGCGTCGAGCCGCCGCGCTATATCGCCTCGTTCGAGCCGCGACTGAGCGATGTGCAGTACCGCGAGGTCGCAGGCATCAACTCGGAAATGTCGCTGCGCCGCGCATGGGACTACATGAACGAAAACGACATCCAGACGCTCGCGGTCGTCGATGAGGACCGCCATCTGAATGGACTGCTGACGCTGAGCGACATCGCGCGCTTTTACATGGAGGATCAGGATGCGAACGCACTGGCCGAGGCAAAGACCAGCTACCGCAATCTGGTCGATGTTCTGGACGGCACGCTCGTCAACGGTGAGCTCGAGCAGCCGTTCGAGCAGGGCCGCGTCGTTGTCGCGGCGGCGAACCCGGACGTTCTCGAGGACTACATCGCGCCGAACGACATGGTCATCCTCGGCAATCGCTATGAGAGCCAGCTGTGCGCCATCGAAATGAACGCCGGCTGTATCATCATCGGCCTCGGCGCCAAGGTCTCGCGCACCATCCGCAAGCTCGCCTCGGAAAACGGCGTTTCCATCATCGCGACGCCGCTCGATACATATACCTGCGCCAAGGTCATCAGCCAGGCGGTTCCGGTGCGTCACGTCATGCGCCGCAAGGGCCTGATCACCTTCGAACCGGAGGAGAACGTCGAGGACGTCAAGCGCACGGTTTCCAAAAAGCGCATCCGCTACTATCCGCTGCTCGACGAGCAGGGCCGCTACATCGGCATGTTCTCGCAGCGCAATCTGCTCGATCTGGAGCGGCCGAACGTCATCCTGGTCGACCACAATGAGCGCGATCAGGCCGCCGAGGGCATCCGCTCGACCAACATCATCGAGATCATCGACCATCACCGCATCGACTCGGTCGAGACGAGCGGGCCGATCTATTTCCGCAATCAGCCGCTCGGCTGCACCGCGACCATCATCACCCAGATGTATCACGAAAAGAACATCGAGATCGAGCCGAAGATCGCGGGCCTGCTGTGTTCGGCGATCCTGTCGGACACGCTGATGTTCCGTTCGCCGACCTGCACGCCGCTCGACCGCATGGCGGCCGAGGAGCTGGCGAAGATCGCGGGGCTGAATATCAAGGAGTACGCGGCTGAGATGTTCCGCTCGAGCTCGCGCCTGCGCGACCGCTCGATGGACGAGCTGTTCCACATGGACTTCAAGTATTTTCAGGTGCAGGACCGCAAGATCGCGATCTCGCAGATCACGAGCGTGAGCGGGGACGAGCTGTCCGGCATCCGGGACAAGATGCTCGAATATATGGAAAGCTGCCTCAAGACGAGCGGGCTGTCCATGCAGTTCGCCATGCTGACCAACATCATCGAGGAAAAGACCGAGCTGCTCTACGTCGGCAAGGGCGCGCAGGAGCTTGTCCACATGGCATTCAAGAAGGAGTGCGGCGAGAATTCGGTCGTGCTGCCCGGCGTAGTCAGCCGCAAAAAGCAGATGGTAACGCCGCTGCTCGGCGCGATGGAGGAGGAAGCAGGGCTCTGAGACCTGCCGCACGGCTGCATCACATCAAACAGAGAGAATTTTTGACGGCGTACCCGCCGTTCTCAGGAGAAAAAAGCAAATGATCAATATCGTTCTGGTCGAGCCGGAGATCCCGCAGAACACCGGCAACATCGCGCGCACCTGCGCGGCGACGGGCTGCGTGCTGCATCTGGTCGAACCGCTCGGCTTTCAGCTCGACGACAGGCGCATGAAGCGCGCCGGTCTGGACTACTGGCACCTGCTTGATGTCCGTATGTACAAAAATCTGGAGGATTTTTTTGAAAAGAACCCGGATGGACGCTACTTCTACGCGACGACCAAGGCGCCTCATGCCTATCATGAGGTCGAGTACCGCGACGGCGACTACCTGATGTTCGGCAGGGAGACGCGCGGTCTGCCCGAGCCGCTCCTCGTCGAGCACCCCGAGCGCTGCGTGCGCATCCCGATGCGCGAGGGCGCGCGAAGCCTCAACCTGTCCAACTCGGTTGCTGTCCTCGTTTTCGAGGCGCTGCGTCAGACCGGGTTTGAAAATCTGAAGCTTGCCGGACCGTTTCCGCAGGCATAAAGGAGAAAAAATATGGAGAAGATACATATTCTGACGGATTCTTCGTCCGATATCCCGCAGGGTCTTGTGGAGCAGCACGGCATCGAGATCGTGCCCATCATGCTCAGCCACGGCGGCCGAACCTTCCGCGAGTATTATGACATCACCCCGGCGGAATGCTGCAGGCTGCTCGAGGAGAGCGACGAGATCCCGAGCACTGCGATGGCAACGCCTGCGGTGTTCCTCGAATCGTACAACCGCGCGTTCGAGCGCGGCTGCACCCACCTCATCGGCGTTCTCATCAATGGCAGCGGCTCGGGCACCTATCAGGCGGCCTGCCTTGCGAAGGGAATGTTCGAGGAGGAGCACGGCGAGGGCGCGATGGTCATCGAGGTGTTCGACTCGCGCACCTATACCTACATTTATGGACACATTGTCGTCAAGGCGGCCGAGATGCGCGAGCAGGGCGAGAGCTTTGAGGCGATCACGAGCGTCATCCGCAGCCGGCTGAGCCGCGTCGAGGCGTATCTCGGCGTGTACACGCTCAAATATCTCAAGAAGTCCGGCCGTATTTCGGGCGGCGCGGCGTTCGTCGGCGAGGCGCTCGGTCTCAAGCCGATCAGCTTTGTCTATGACGGCGCGGTCAAGGTCTGCGACAAGGTGCGCGGCGAAAAGGCGCTCGCGGCAGGCATCTGCAAAAAGGTCGTCGCCCGCGTGCAGCAGCCGGAAAAGCAGACCGGCATCCTGCTCTACGGCGATGTACCCGAGGAGCGTCTGGCCGAAGTCGAAAAGCGCATGCGCGAGGAGATCGGCTTCAAGGACGTCGTCCGCTGTGCGATCGGCCCGTCTGTTCTGTCCAATACCGGCCCGCTTGCCATCGCTGTTGCGTACTACGGCGCGCCGCGCGAGTAAAGAAAATTGTGAAAAATGTAGAATATTTTCCGGTTTTTCGGCGCAAAACGCAAAAATCCTCTAAAACGTTGCCGAAAGGTGAGGTTTTTCTCAAATTTGCTTGCGAACAGGGCGGATTACGAGTATAATTTTGTAGTGGAAACGGAATTCTTTCGTTAGGAAATTTCGTTATTTGGGATAATACAATATTATCAGCTGTATTACAGACTTTTCACTAAGGAGAGGGATATACTATGCAGTACAACAAGAAGAGCGTCGAGGATATCGACGTTGCCGGCAAGAAGGTCATCGTTCGCTGCGACTTCAACGTTCCGCAGGACGACAACGGCAACATTACCGACGACAAGCGCATCCGCGCATCTCTCGAGACCATCAACTACCTGCTGAGCCACAACGCAGCAGTCATCCTGTGCTCTCATCTGGGCCGCCCGAAGGGCGAGGTCAACATGAAGTACTCGCTGGCTCCGGTTGCAAAGCGCCTGTCCGAGCTGCTCGGTCAGGAGGTTAAGCTCGCAAAGGACGTTGTAGGCGAGGACGCAAAGAAGCTGGCTTCCGAGGTTCAGCCGGGCCACGCTGTCCTGCTCGAGAACGTTCGTTTCGAGAAGGGCGAGACCAAGAATGACGCAGCTCTGGCAAAGGCTATGGCCGACATGGCTGAGATCTACGTCAACGACGCCTTCGGCACCGCACACCGCGCACACGCTTCCACCGCAGGCATCGCTGATTACCTGCCGGCTGTATGCGGCTTCCTCATCAAGAAGGAGATCTCCATCATGGGCAAGGCTCTGAGCGACCCGGCTCGTCCGTTCGTTGCTATCCTGGGCGGCGCTAAGGTCTCCGACAAGCTGGCCGTTATCGAGAACCTGATCGAAAAGTGCGATACCATCATCATCGGCGGCGGCATGGCATACACCTTCCTCGCAGCCAAGGGCTACGGCATCGGCAAGTCTCTGTTTGATGCTGAAAAGGTTGACTACTGCAAGGACATGATGGCCAAGGCCGAGGCAAAGGGCGTCAAGCTGCTCCTGCCGGTCGATACCGTTGTAGCCGCTTCGTTCCCGAACCCCATCAACGCAGCGATCGAAGTCAAGACCGTCTCGGTTGACGCAATCCCTGCTGACATGGAGGGCATGGACATCGGCGAAAAGACGCGCGAGCTCTTTGCTGACGCTGTAAAGTCCGCCAAGACTGTTGTCTGGAACGGTCCTATGGGCGTTTTCGAGAATCCCACCCTTGCCAAGGGCACCATTGCCATGGCACAGGCACTGGCTGACTCCTCCGCTACCACAATCGTCGGCGGCGGCGACTCCGCAGCAGCCTGCGAGCAGCTGGGCTTTGCAGACAAGATCACCCATATCTCCACCGGCGGCGGCGCATCTCTCGAGTTCCTCGAGGGTAAGGAGCTTCCGGGCATTGCCTGCCTGCTGAGCAAGTAAAAAACGCTTTATACCGGGGCGTATCCTCATGCCCCGTATAAATACATAAAGGATAAGGACGAACACGAGAAAATCGTCTGAATTTTTGAAAGGGGTATATCCATAATGAATCGCAGATACCGTAAGACCATTATCGCCGGCAACTGGAAGATGAACAAGACTCCGGCAGAAGCAAAGGCTCTGATCGAGGAGATGAAGCCGCTCCTCTCCAAGACCAAGTGGTGCGAGATGGTTCTTTGCGTACCGTTTACCGATATCCAGGCTGCTGTAAAGGCTGCAAAGGGTTCCAAGATCGCTATCGGCGCTGAGAACATGCACTTCGAGAAGTCCGGCGCATTCACCGGCGAGATCTCCGCTGACATGCTCAAGGAGCTGGGTGTCAAGTACGTTATCATCGGCCACTCCGAGCGCCGTCAGTACTTCAACGAGACCGACGAGGCATGCGGCAAGAAGGTTCAGGTTGCTCTCGAGAACGGCCTGCGCCCGATCCTGTGCGTTGGCGAGTCCCTGACCGAGCGCGAGCAGGACGTTACCATGGAAGTTATCCGCAAGCAGATCAAGATCGCTCTGCAGAACGTAGCTGTTGAGGACATCAAGAAGGTTGTCATCGCTTACGAGCCGATCTGGGCGATCGGTACCGGCAAGACCGCTACCGCAGAGCAGGCTAACGAGGTTTGCTCCGCAATCCGTGACTGCCTGCGCGAGAAGTACGGCGCACGCGCTGCCCGCGGCATCACCATCCAGTACGGCGGCTCCATGAACGCTAAGAACGCTTCCGAGCTGCTGGCTCAGCCGGACGTTGACGGCGGCCTCATCGGCGGTGCATCCCTGAAGAGCGCAGACTTCGCTACTATCGTAGAAGCAGCTAATCAGTAATTAAATCGCGTAGATCGCGGTAACGGGAAGTCCTCCCGCGCTAATCGCGAAGAGGGGGGCAGCGACAGGTATCGTTGCCCCTTTCTGTCCGTTTTCGCTTCTGAAAAGGAGTCACAAGAATGATTAAAAAGACCACCGCGCCGGGCGCTTCCGACGCAGCAGAAAAGGCTGTACCGGTAAACGTTCTGGCGGATCCGGTCGTTGTCAAGGCTGAGGAGCCGGCTAAGCCGAAGCGCAGCCGCAAGACCAAGGCTGAGGCAGAGGGCACAGCCAAGCGCGGCCGCAAGCCCGCCGCAAAGACGACGGCCGAGAAAAAGACCTCGACCCGCAGGAGCACTGCCAAGAAGGCGGAAGGCCCGAAGAAGCCGACCGCTCTGATCATCATGGACGGCTTCGGCCACCGTGCGGAGAAGAAGGGCAATGCGATCGAGGCTGCAAACAAGCCGAATCTCGACCGGATCTTCTCTGAAAATCCGCTGACCTATATCGGCGCATCCGGTCTGGACGTCGGTCTGCCGGACGGCCAGATGGGCAACTCCGAGGTCGGTCACACCAATATCGGTGCAGGCCGCATCGTATATCAGGAGCTGACCCGCATCACCAAGGCTATTCAGGACGGCGATTTCTTCGAGAACCCGGCTCTGATGAGCGCCATCAACCAGTGCAAGTGGTTCGATTCCACCCTGCACATCTTCGGTCTCCTGTCCGACGGCGGCGTTCACTCCCACATTGACCATATGTTCGCGCTGCTCGAGCTCGCGCGCCGCAACGGTCTGCGCAAGGTATGCTTCCACTGCTTCATGGACGGCCGCGACACGCCGCCGCAGTCCGGCATCGAGTATATCGACCGCCTGCAGGCCAAGATCGACGCCGTCGAGGTCGGCTGCATCGCAACCGTATCCGGCCGCTACTACGCAATGGACCGCGACAACCGCTGGGACCGCGTAGAGAAGGCATACAACGCCATCGCACTCGGCGAGGGCGAGCACGCAGCGACGGCGCACGAGGCAATGGAGAAGTCCTATGCCAATGGCGTCACCGACGAGTTCGTCGTTCCGGTTATCGTGACCGAGGGCGCGACCGTCCGCGACGATGACGCGATCATCTTCGCAAACTTCCGCCCCGACCGCGCACGCGAGATCACCCGTGCCTTCGTCGATCCGGAATTCACCGGCTTCGAGCGCGTACAGCCTAAGATCCATTATGTCTGCATGACGCAGTATGATGCGACCATTCCGGGCGTAGAGATCGCCTTCAAGCCGCAGAGCCTCAAGAACACCTTCGGCGAGTATATCTCCGATCTGGGCATGACCCAGCTGCGCATTGCTGAGACCGAGAAGTACGCACACGTTACGTTCTTCTTCAACGGCGGCGTCGAGAAGGAGTATCCGGGCGAGGACCGTGCTCTGGTTCCGTCTCCCAAGGTCGCGACCTATGACCTTCAGCCGGAGATGAGCGAGCCCGCTGTCACCGAGGAGTGCGTCAAGCGCATCCTGTCCGGCAAGTACGACGTTATCATCCTGAACTTCGCAAACTGCGACATGGTCGGCCATACCGGCGTATTCGAGGCAGCCGTCAAGGCGATCGAAGCGACCGACGACGGCGTAGGCAAGGTCGTTGACGCGATCCTCAAGATGGGCGGTCAGTGCCTGATCACCGCCGACCACGGCAACGTTGACCAGATGCTCGACGCAGACGGCGTTACCCCGTTCACCGCGCACTCCACCAACCCCGTGCCGCTCGTTATGGTCGGCCACGAGGGCAAGCTGGCGGACGGCGGCGTTCTGGCGGATCTGGCTCCCACCATGCTCGACATGATGGGCCTGCCGCAGCCGGCCGAGATGACGGGCCATAGCCTGCTCGTAAAGTGAGCCTCCAAGGGGGACTCTGTCCCCCTTAGATACCGAAAAAGTTTCCAAGGAAACTCTTTCGGATAGCCCGCGCTGCGTGCGCGGCGCAGCGGAAATGCTGCTTTCGGTATTTCTGCTGTTTGAATGCCAACCATTTATTTTTATATAAAAGGAGTAAGAATTATGAAGGGCTACATTGAAATTGTTGATGTAATCGGCCGCGAGATCATGGACTCCCGTGGCAACCCGACCGTTGAGGTTGAGGTTTACGTTGAGGGCGACACCGGCGCATACATGGGCCGCGCTGCTGTTCCGTCCGGCGCTTCCACCGGTATCTTCGAGGCTTGCGAGCTGCGTGACGGCGACAAGTCCCGCTACAACGGCAAGGGCGTTCTGAAGGCTGTTGACGCTGTCAACGGCGAGATCGCTGAGGTCGTTATCGGCATGAACGCTCTCGACCAGCAGGCCATCGACAAGGCTATGATCGAGGCTGACGGCACCCCGAACAAGACCAAGTTCGGCGCAAACGCGATCCTCGGCGTATCTCTGGCAGTTGCAAAGGCAGCAGCTGAGGCTCTGTCCCTGCCGCTGTACAACTACATCGGCGGCTGCAATGCCAAGACCCTGCCGATGCCGATGATGAACATTCTCAACGGCGGCGCTCACGCTACCAATAACGTTGAGATTCAGGAATTCATGATCATGCCGGTTTCCGCTCCGTCTTTCCGCGAGGCTCTGCGCCGCTGCGCCGAGGTATTCCATCAGCTCAAGACCACCCTCAAGGAGAACGGCACCCCGGCTGCAGGTGTTGGCGACGAGGGCGGCTACGCTCCGAACCTGAAGAAGGACGAGGATGCGCTGAAGGTTATCGTTCAGGCAATCGAAGAGGCTGGCTACAAGCCGGGTGAGGACTTCATGATCGCGATCGACGCCGCTTCCTCCGAGTGGTGGAACGACGAGGAGAAGTGCTATATCCAGCCGAAGTCCGGCAAGAAGCTGACCCAGAAGCAGCTGGTCAACATGTGGAAGACCTTCGCTGACAAGTACCCGATCATCTCCCTCGAGGACGGCATGGCTGAGGAAGACTGGGAAGGCTGGGCTATGCTGACCAAGGCTCTGGGCGACAAGATCCAGCTGGTCGGCGACGACCTGTTCGTTACCAACACCGCTCGTCTGGCCAAGGGCATCGAGCTGGGCGTTGCTAACTCCATCCTGATCAAGGTTAACCAGATCGGCTCTCTGACCGAGACCCTGGACGCGATCCAGATGGCGAACCGCGCAGGCTACACCGCTGTCGTTTCTCACCGTTCCGGCGAGACCGAGGATGCTACCATCGCTGACATCGCTGTTGCTCTGAACGCAGGCCAGATCAAGACCGGCGCTCCGTCCCGTACCGACCGCGTTGCGAAGTACAATCAGCTGCTCCGCATCGAGGAAGAGCTGGGCGAGGACGTTGCACAGTTCCTCGGCAAGAAGGCTTTCTTCAACCTCAAGAACAAGTAATTTTTTACAGCTTGTAAAAAATGATAAAAAGCAGGACGTCTCCCTTATCGGAGGCGTTCTGCATTTTTCTGATACTGGGAAAAATAACGAGAATATTCCTGTGAGAAAAAATTATTTTTCTCGCGGGATGCTCTTGTGAAATGGTTGTTGTTGAAGGTCGGAAAAGGTCAAGATTTTTTGCGGTATGTACGGTTGATGCGCAGAAAAGACCAAGGAAAATGGTAAAAGAGCATGCAGAAAATGGAGATAAAAAATTCTCATCCTGCCTGCCGGAGCCGAATTGCCATAAAATGCGGTTGACGGCTGATACGGTTTGTGATAAGATGCGGACAATAAAAATTGCCTGTCCGAGACAAAGCAATTTACAATTTCATTTCTATTTCCAAAACAGCCCTCCGCACGGTATTGCACTGTGCGGAGGGCTGTTTTCAGCCGGAATAACCGGCTTTCCATCTCTGGAGGGCAAGACTTGCGTTTTTATAGCTGACGTCTGCGGTCGGCGTCCCGGCCGGGACGCCGAGCACAGCTGCATCCGCCTTCTGCACATAGCCGGTGGTCTTCCAGCGCGCGAGCGCACGCTCATATGCCTCTGCCTCAGCGGCATTGCGCAGCTTGGTGAGGGCGGCGCTCTGCTCGGCGCGGGCGTTTTCGGCGTTCAGCTCATAATTCCGGTAGGCGAGCGTCGGCGTGCCGTCGAGAAAGCCGGTCAGACCGGCCATGGACAGGCTGTAATCGCGCTCGGCGTTATACTGGCTGAGCAGGGTCTGCGCCTGCGACAGGGCGGCGCTTTCCGCGGCGCTCTCATAGCCGCTCCGTGCGCTTGCTTCACTGGCTGCTGCGGCGGTCTCGGCGGCGGAACGGGCGGCAAGGCGGCTCTGAGAGAGCGAATTCAGATCACCGCGGTACTGGTTGTCGACCGCGATGCGGCTGCTTTCCGCCATGCCGCTTGTCGCGGCGCCGGTCTTTGCGCCCATGTTCAGACCGAGCAGCGCGAGCTTTTCCTCGTTGCGCAGCGCGGACTGACGGGCGCTGATGCCGGCCTGACGCACTGCAGAGGCGTAGTCGCTGTCGATGGAGGAGAGATTTGCATCGAGCTGCTGGCGGATGCGGGTCCGCGCGGCCTCGAAGCGCTCGAGACGTGCCTTTTCGGCCGCATCATACAGCGAGCTGACGCGCTCTGCGTTCTCCTGCGCCGCTTTGGAGGCCGAGGAGGCGGACGCGACATAGTACGGGCGGTAGCCCTTCGTCCAGGTCGAGACCGCGCTGTTGTCCGCGACCCTGCCGGTCAGACCCTCTGCGTCGATCTTGTTCTGTCGCTCGGCGAGCAGGCGGTCGCGTTCGGCCTTGCTCGTCGAGTTGGCGATGGCTTCGGAATAGTCGAAGTTATCGCGGTAATTTTTGGCCATAGTTTGCTCCTTTCCTTGAGGCAATATCGCAAAGCGCCGCAGCCTTCATTGTGCGGTGCCGCCTCAGATGCTCCCGTTTTCCGTCCACCGCAGCGTGAGCGCGAGCAGTCCGAACGGCTCGCCCGCGCGGTCGTTGCCGATGCGCAGGGTGAACAGTGGCCGGTGATGGCGTCGGCGTCGGCTGCGCCAGCTGACCGCGCCCGGCATGCAGCGGAAGGACAGCCGCGCGAAATCCCAGCCGCGAAAGGCGAAAAGGTCGAGATTCCGCGAAATGCGGAAGGTTTCGCCGTCCTCATCGGTAAAGCAGAGCGCTGCGCTCGAGCGCGTGTACGGCATGAGTGTCGGGATGATGTCGCGGATTGTCTTGTACCGCGTCCAGTCGGAGAGCGAGAGCGTCGGCGTGCACCAGTAGGCGTCGATCGCCTCGCCGTCATCCGTGTAGGCGTCTGCATCCCCGGGAAGCGAAAAGCGGCACAGCCTGCCGTCGTTCGTCCCGAACCACAGACGGCCGCCGAGCACCGCGAGGCACTGTGCCGGGACATTCGTCCAGAAGAACCACGCCGGATAGCCGTCCTCCTCGTTCAGATGGCCGTCCGCGATGTAGACGTTTCCGCCCAGCGCGAGGTAGTAGCGCCCCTCGAATACCACCGCACAGGCGTTTTCCATCGCCTTTTCCTGTACAAGGCGCGGGCGGACGGATTCCGAGATCGAACGGATGGTGTTCTGCTCCGCGACCGCCGTGCCGTAAACGCCCATCACGCCCTGCGCGGACAGGAACAGCGGCACATCGTTCAGCATGGCGAAGGTGCGCGGCGCGACAGCGCCCTCGCCGTGTGCGCCCTGCCGCAGGGTGAAGTAGGATGTGCCGTCCTCGGTCATGACGAAGGTGCGCGCAAAGCTCGTCGCCTCCTGTGCACCGCCGGTCTTGACGATGATCTGGCTTTCGTACTGCTTGAGGTAGCCCGCGATGGCGCTCGCCTCGGTGCCCATGCGCGCAAAGCCGGTATCGGGGAAATAGGTAGGATCGTATAGTCCGCTCTGCCAGTCGCAGTGCGGCTCGTCGGGATTGCCCGCAAGGAAAACGCGCGTGTCGTTCTTGCCGCCGTAAAGACCGGCGATGCGGCATCTGTTGATGGTGTCCGCCGCGCCCGGAACGGTCTTGCTGAAGGCAATGCTGACGTTGTCGCGTCCCTGTCCGTCAGCCGGGGCGGAGGCGAGCGCGACCGTACCGGCATCGTAATCGACAGATGCGATAGCCACCTCGGTGCCGTCGACCGCAGCGGTGAGCGGCACGCGGTCAAGCTCTCGCGCATCCAGATGAAATTCTGTGCTTTTTCCGTCTCCGACAAAGGTATTGATGCGCTTTCCGGTCAGCAGATTGGCCGCCTCGAGACTCGCGCCGCCGCCCGCGGGAGGGGCGGAAACGGTGGTCGTCGGCACATAGGCGATGTTCTGCACGCGGACAGCCTCCCATGCGCCGTCCTCGCCGCGGCGGACTGCGCGAAAATGCGCCCCGTCGAGCAGATAAAGCACGCCGTTCATGGTAAACGCCTGCGAGAACGCGCCGTTCATGTCGCGGCAGAGCACGGTCTGCTGCCCGTTCTCCGCCCGAAAATACAGGTCTGCACCGGTGTGGATGAACGCGCCTGCACCATCGGGAGCGGAGAAAATACCGTAGACGGGCGCGTCATAGCGCTGCTGCACCTGCCAGCCGGTGCGCTTGACGAGAAAGTCGTTCCGGTCGCATACCAGATTTTGCAGGTCAGGGGAGCGCGTCAGCGAGACCTTGGTCGGATGGGAGCGGAAGTCCGCGCCGCCGAAGCGGCTGATGACAGTCTGGTGCTCGGTCTCGGTCGAGGGAAATCGGTATCCGCGCATCAGACCATCTCCTGTACGGCGGTGAACTGGGCCGGGCAGTGCAGCAGCAGACGCTCCGCGTATTCATCTGCCGCCCAGTTGAACTTCGCTTTGTCGTCATCTGCGCACAGCAGCGCCGCGAGACCGTAAGGCAGGCACTCGCGTGCGAGCCATTCGGGCGCCGGGAGCTCGTCCTCGAGCGCCTCCATGCGCGGCGGCACGGAAAATGCGGCTTCGCCCTGCTGAACGCGCTCTGCGTTGATCTCGCGCAGGCTGTTTGCGATCAGCTGATTTAACGCGCCGAGGGCGAACTGCGCGTAGTATTCGCTGCTGTCCGCGCCCGCGCCCATAATCGTCATTGCTGCACGGCAGCATTCGGTTCCGGTCATAGAAATTACCTCCTTCAAGGATTGGGGAAAGGGCGGAGAGCGGAAAAGCTCCGCTCTCCGGTTTCACAGCCGGCTCAGCCCTCCGCAACAGCGGACGGGTACTTGCCGCTCTCGGTCATGACCGCACGGATCTTGCAGCCGGTCTCGGCGGTCAGCGAAGTACCCGCAGCGTAGTCCTTCGCGGAATCGGAGTAACGCGGGTCCGAACCATCGAGCGTGTAGCGGATGCTGCCCGAGCCGGTGATCTTGCCGCCGGAAATGACCGGCTTCGCGGAAACCAGACCGGTCGCAACGAGCGCGTACACGCCGCCGCACTTCGCGCCGAGAACATAGGCATCATAGTAGTGGCGGCCCTCGATGAGTGCGCCGGATACGCCGACCGGGTCCTCATGCACCTTCGCGTCTGCAATCTTGTACGGCATGAGCACCGCGTCCTTGTGCGCGACGAGGAAGTAGACGCCCTCCGGCAGGTAGCTCTTCGGCACACGCACGACGTTCATGCCGAACACCTCGCCGCACACGCCCTTCGCGATGGACTGACGCGCGAGCACATCGACGCCGGAAAACTCGTCCGAGGTGCACACGAGCTTGTACATTTCGCTCGTCAGGTACAGATAGCGGTTGTCGTCCGGTACGAGCGCGTCATCGAGCGCCTGCGAAGCGTCCGCGATCTTGCTGATGATGTCCGCACGGGTCGGCTTTTCGCTCTCCGCGATCGTGCCTGCCATGGTCACGAAGCGCTTGAAGGCGTACTTGTCGGCGGAGGGGGTGGACTTCTCGCTCAGCTGGAGGCGCAGCATGTCGGCGGCGTTCTTGACGAGGTTCTGGTCGAGGTTGTTGCCCTTGTCGATGGTGAGGGTAAACGCCTTGTCCTGCGTCATGGTCAGCTCCTGCACGACGTCCTGCATCTCGGTGACGGCGCCGTAGCGGCCGAGGCCGCCGTCGCGGTCATAATCGACCTCCTCGACGGTGATCGGGGTGTAGACCTTGAGCGTCTTGACGCCGGTCAGGTCGAACGTCTCGGCGGTCTTGCCCTTGATGAAGGACGAACGGGTGAAAACCTCTGCGATCTGGTCGGAATACTTGCTTGCAAGATTGATTGCCATAGATAAAGTCTCCTTTTATAAATCGGTGGTGGATGTTCAGCGGCCTGTTATCTGCCGAGCAGGGCGAGCGTTACCGGGTCGATGCCGGCCGGTTCGCCGTCGGTCTGCGCGGTGCCGACCGCAGCGCGGCGGTTTTTACGGTTCATCTCGAGCGCCGCCAGCTCGTCGCGCAGCTCCGCGATTTCCCACTTACGGTAAGCGGACACGAGCGAGCCCTCCTGCTGCGCCCATTCCCAGACCTGCTGCGGAATGTCCTCGGGGCGCACATCCGGGTATTCCTCGACGAAGGCCGCATAGATCTGGCCGTTCGGCAGGGTATTCGCCGCGCGGTTGCGGCGCACATAGGCGTTGTGCTTGGAAAGACCCTGCGCCGCTGCCTCGATCAGCTCGTCGAGCGTCAGCTCATGGATCTCGCCGTCCGCCTCGACCGGATAGGTGGTCTCGGACGCCATTTCGGGCGCTTCCGCCGCCGCGAACGGGTCGAGCGGGCGGTTTTCCTCGGGATTACGGTTCATCGGGTTGTGCATTTTTCGCTTCCTCCTTCTGTGTCTGTCGCTGCACACGGAGTGCGTGCAGCAGGTCGTGTTTGCCGCGTACCTGATAATCGGGTACGTTCTCGAGATAAACGAGCGGGTCGGAGATGACACCGCTTTCGAGCAGATGGTCGCTGGTTGTGGTCTGCATGATCTCGGACCAGTAGCTTGCCGCGCCGACATCCACCTGAAGGCGCATATCCTGTCCGGCGAGGGTCGAGAAGTCAAAGCTCTGTCTGTCCGGCTCGCCGCCGTCCTCGTCGGGCAGCACGAGCGTGCGCACGCCGTAGTGCACGCCCATCATGTCGAGAAAAATGCGCGCCCAGTCCTCGGTGAAGCGGTAGAACTCCATTTTTGTCAGCTCGAGCGGCGCGGCGGTCGCACTCTGCACCGCGATGATCGCGGAGGTGTTGTCCGGGCGCACCGTGCCGAGCGAGGCCTCGCTCGCGCCCATCAGCTCCATCGTGTCGGTCATCATCTGCCGGAGCAGCTGCAATACCTGCGCGGAGATGTCGGGCGCGCGGAATGCCGCCGCGATGGCCTCATTCGGGTTGCCGCGCATGGCGATGGCCTTGCCGACGTCGTTCGACCAGCCGTTCGGGAAACGGGTCATATCGTAGACGATCTTCGGGAACGCCACCTGCTTGATGCACTGCACGTACATGGAATACAGCTTGTTGATGGCGATCTGGTTCGGAATGGCCTCGGTCAGAGGACTTTCGCCGTGGCACGAGCCGCGCACGCGGTTCCAGCACAGGTGCGTCACCGGATACAGACGATAGGGGAGCACCTTTTCACGCATCACGGTCGCGTTCCGCACGGTCTTGCAGAACGCGATGCCGCCCTCGACCCGGCGCATATGCAGCAGCACGGTCACGCGCTCCTCGCCGCCGTTCACGCGCCAGCGATGGTATTCGCCCGCATCATCGGCGCGGATGGCGCTGATCTCATCCTCGGAGATGCCGTTTTCTCTCGCCTCGCGCCGCACCTCATCCACATCGCGCCGCATGGCGATGATGATGTACGGCTGGCGCTGCACCTCGTCGCAGGCCGGGTTGCCGAAGCAGATGTTGGTCGAGTCGATGAGATCGACGGCAATATCGCCCTTGACGGCCTGTCCGGTCTCGAGCGCCGGGTCAAAATGAACGTAGAAGCAGGCGTCTCCGTCTACGCAGGCGTTCTTGAGCAGCGGCCGACCGAGCGCCTTGACGCCCGAGCGCTCGATGGCGGAGGCGAAGGCGCGCTCGAGCACATGGGCGATGCGGCGGCCCTCGCCGTTCATCTCGAACGGCGTAACGCGCACGGCCACATCATCCGACACAAGCATCGCCACGAACAGATTGACGCAGCGGCGCAGCACATTGAAGATCAGCGGATCGAGCGACTGCACGCGCAGCCCCTCCCACTGTCTGCCAAGGTAGAAGGCCTCGTTGCGGCGCACACGGTCGTACAGACCGATGGAGCGCTTGTAATCGCGATCGCGCTCATATCTGCGCCAGACCTCCGCAGGGGAACGGTCAAACTGCATTTTCTTCCTCCTCCTCCCGGCCGTAGGCCATCAGCGCCGCAATATCGCGGCTGAGCGCGTCATCGGGCGCGGCTTCCGCTGTGTTTTCGCGCGGCAGGCGCCGCGGCAGCGAAAGACCGCCCGACACCACCGCGCCGGTCAGCACGAGAAGGGCTGACGCGAGCGCATAGCATAAAACTTCCATGAAAAACCTCCTTGTCAAAAGCGCAGGAACTCTCCTACCTCGCAGTCATACGCTGTCGGGACGCTCGGGGCAGGCGGCTCGAAAACGGTCGCCGCGTAGCCGCGCAGTGCATCGGGTGCATGCGTCAGCTCGTGCGGCGTGTTCGCCGTGTCGGACGGATTGCGCCTGTCGTGCTGCAAAGCCGGCAGCGTGCGGATGAGATTGCGGCAGGTATTGAAGATCGTGAGCCGGGGCCGGGGCTCGCCGTCCATGTCGCGCCGCGGCGCGAGCAGCTCATGCAGCGCGAGCCAGCCGGCTACGCGCTCGTTGCTCGACTTCTCGAAGCTGAGGCCGCAGTCTGCGAACAGCTCGACCGCGCTCCTGCCGGTCTCCTGCCGCCGGTTCCACAGGTCGGGCGGCGCAAGCCGAACATCGATCTGTTCTCCGGACGCCTCGCAGGAGAGAATGCGCGCGGCGGCTTCAGAGATAATCAAACCTGGTTCATATAACTCTCTGTATACCACGCTGTGCCCGTCCGGACTCTGTGCGATCCACAGCGCCGCAAGCATATCCAGACCGTAGTCGATCGTCAGATAGCGCCGCCATTCGCGCGGAATCTCGTGCGGCGGCACGATATGCAGGGCGGGGGAGAACTCGGAGAAATACCGTCCCTCATCCAGCTCCCACACGCCGTCGAGCAGCGCGCGCCTGTCGTGCACGGAGAGCAGACGCAGCCGCTTTTCGTACCCGGCATCGGCCTTGCGCAGAAACGGATTGTCCGCGAGCCGCGCCGGGAGAAAAAGCCGCGTTTCGCCGTCGAACGCATGCACCTCGTCGGGCGGCATCGGATCGATGTAGCGGCTCTTGACCCACTGATGGCCGATGCCGCCGGGATTTGTGGTCGATTTGACCTGCTTGGGATACGGATTTGCGCCGCGGATGCGCGAGATGAGATAGGTGAACTGGCTTTCGGTGAAATGCGTCAGCTCGTCGAACCGGATCACATCGTACTCGGCGCTCTGGTATTTGGTCACGTCGCTCTCCGCGTCGCAGTAGCCGAACTCAAGCGTCGAGCCGTTGATGAAATCCCAGCGATGCTCGCTGACCTTGTAGCTCGCGACGCTCTGCGGATAGAGCCGCAAGGCCGCAGGAACGAGCGAACGCTCGAGCTCGGGCATGGTGCGGCGCAGCATGAGCTGCCGCGAGCCGGGATAAACGACCGCGAAACGCAGCGCATCGAGCAGCTGACCATGGCTCTTGCCGCCGCCTGCCGCGCCGCCGAACAGCGTTTCAAACGCCTCCGACCGCATGAATGCGGCCTGTCTCGGCGTCACGCGGAATTCGCAGCCTCGTCTACTACGCGGAATACGATCTCGATCGGCGCCTTGTCCTGCTCCTCGCCGAGCATCACGCCCTTTCCGACCGTCCGGTCGAGGATTTCCTTGATCGCGCTCAGACGGCTGTTCGCCGGAGCCTCCGAGTCGTCCGCGATCTCGTACAGCATCCGGATCAGTTCGTCCGGATCGCTTTTTTTCTGCACAATATCAACCACCTCCAGAAGAAAATGAATTCGGGAGAAGCCGGTCTGCCGTTCCGTCGTCCTCCTGTGAGTCATAGAATAGGAGCGGAGCGCGGATTTGTCAAGAACAAATGTTCGATTTTTGGGTCAAGGTCAAAAGATTGACCATTTTTTACAGAGACGCCGGTTTCTTGCGCCGCAGCTCTTGCAATTTATTGACCGCTGCGGTATTCTGATATAGTATGGAAAAATATCGTCGGGCCGCACACACATGCCCGGCTGAGGCGGCCGTCTGTCCGGCAGGCAGAACGCGCCGCATACAGAAAAAGGGGAAAGGCATATGAATAAAATCAAACTGATCGCGCTCGATCTCGACGGCACGGCGCTCACGCCGCAGAACAAGGTCGCGGAGACCACGACTGACGCCGTGCGCCGCGCGCGAGAGGCTGGGGTATATGTTGCGGTTTCGACCGGCCGCATCTGCGGCGAGGCGCGTGATTTTGCGGTCGATCTGGATGCAGATGATCTGATGGTCACGTCGGGCGGCGCGACGCTTTCGAGCATTTCGGGCGAGGGCTGCACGATGCGCATGTCCATGCCGTGGGAAGCGGCGGTCCGCGCGGCGGCGGCGGTCGAGCGCATCGGCATGATCGCCATGATCTACGTCGGTGAGACGCTGCTCATCACGCCCTACGACGACCTCGGCTTCGGCAGCTACAAGACCAACGAGGGCTATCTGACCTCGAAAAAGGTGGTCCCGTCGGTCGCTGAGTATATCGCTGACCATCATCTCTCGGTCGATAAGATCTTCGTGCGCAGTCAGGACTCGGTAACGCTGCTGCGCACGCGCGCCATTCTGGAGCAGATCCCGGGCATCCGCGTGATGAGCTCGGCGGCGGACAATCTGGAGGTCATCACCCCGGCCGCCGACAAGGGAACGGCGCTCGGCATGCTGTGCCGCGACATCGGCACCGATCTCGACCACGCCGCCGCCATCGGAGACAGCGAAAACGATTTCGAAATGCTGCGCGCGGTTGCGCTCCCCATCGCCATGGGCAACGCATCGGGCGAGGTCAAGGCGCTGTGCCGCTGGGAGACCGACACGAACGCCGAGGACGGCGTCGCGCACGCGATCGACCGCATCCTCGCGCACAATAAAGCGTGTGACGAACAGGCTGAAAACAGTGGAATTTGACACGTATTTATGATATAATTAACCTGTCTCAAATCGCTTTGAAATAGGAGAGTCTATATTTTGGCTGCAAGAAAAACCACAAAACCAAAATCGGAAACAAGCGCACCGCGCACGCGGAAAAAGGCGGAACCGGCACCCGAAGTACAGGAGAGCGCCGGACTGAGCCGCGCGGCATGGGGTGCGATCTGGGCGGGACTGGGCGTTCTGGCCCTTCTCGCGCTGCTGCCCATCGACGGCGCGCTGCTGCGCTGGCTGCACCGCTTCATCGGCGGCTTCATCGGCCGCGGCGGCCTGCTTCTGCCGTTTGCGCTGTTTGCGCTGAGCGCGCTGCTGTTCCTGCGTCCGAAGGGACCGGTCCGCCTGCGCGGCGCGTGCATCAGCCTGCTGCCCGTCCTGTTCGGCGGCATCGTCCATGCCATCACCTGCGCAAACGAGTACGATTTTTCTATGAAAACCATACGGAACCTGCTGGAAACCGGAATGGAGAACCATTCGGGCGGCCTGCTTTCGGGCATGCTGTACATCGTGCTCGAATGGGCGCTGTCGAGCGCGGGCGCACTGATCGTGCTGCTGCTGCTCACGTTCGCCGCGATCATGGTCGCCTGTCGCATCACCCCGATGATGCTCATCGATATGTTCCGTCCGCCCGAATACGAATACGAGGACGAAGAGGAGCGCGCACGCTATGAAGAGCCGGTGCAGCTGCCGAATGTGCACGAGGTTGCGCGCGAGATCAACGCTGCGCATGCGCAGAAGCGCGAGGAGCGCCGCGCACGCCGTCAGGCCTCTGACTTTGACATCCCGATCGACAGCAATCCGCCCGGCGAGGATAAGCCCGGCGGCGCGATACCGCCCGTCTATCCGCCTCATGAGGAGGGCAAGCCGCTCGCGCCGGATGAATACCTGCGGGGCCTGAAAAAGCCGCGCGAGGAGAAGCGGGAAGAGCAGCCGGACAGCATCATGGAGCTCGTGGCCAACCGCGCCGACGAGCCGGAGGATGAACCCGAAGTCGAGGCGGCGCCTGCAGAGCCTGCAAAGCCGGCCGCGAAGCCGAAAAAGGCCGAGGGCCTCTCGGAGGACGAGCAGGCGGCGATGAACGACGCGATGGACGAGAGCCAGAAGGCCCCCGCGCCGGTCTATGCCTATCCGCCGATCGACCTGCTGACGCAGGGAAAGCACACCTCGGTCGCCGGTGCGGAGGCCGAGCTGCGCGAGAGCTCTGCCTGCCTGCTCGATACGCTCGAGTCCTTCAATATCGACGCGCAGATCATCGGCATCGTGCGCGGCCCGTCCGTCACCCGTTTTGAGCTGACTATTCCGCGCGGCATCAAGATCTCGCGAGTCTCCGCGCTTGCCGATGATATTGCGCTCGCGCTCGGCGCGGCGAACGTGCGCATCGCGCCCATCCCGGATAAATCCGCCGTCGGCATCGAGGTGCCGAACAAGACGGTCAACACGGTCTTTATCCGCGAATGCATCGGCTCGAACGCCTTCGCGAACGCAAAGAGCCGCCTGTCCTTCGCCGTAGGCAAGGACATCACGGGCAGGCCGGTCATCGGCGACATCGCCAAGATGCCGCATATGCTGATCGCCGGTACGACCGGTTCCGGTAAATCGGTCTGCATCAACTCCATGCTGATCTCGCTGCTCTATAAATCGACCCCGGAGGAGGTCCGCCTCATCATGGTAGACCCGAAGATGGTCGAGCTGGGCAACTACAACGGCATTCCGCATCTGCTCATTCCGGTCGTAACCGACCCGAAGAAGGCGGCCGGTGCGCTCAACTGGGCGGTCGGCGAGATGGAACGCCGCTACAAGCTGTTCGCAGATCATCAGGTGCGCAATCTGGTCGGCTATAACGACCTCATGCGCGTCGAAAAGGCGAAGGCGGAGGCGGCCGCCGCAGAGGGCGAGACCGCGGTTGCCGAGCAGTATCAGGTGCTGCCGCAGATCGTCATCGTCATCGACGAGCTTGCCGATCTGATGATGGTCGCGGCGAAGGAAGTCGAGAATTCGATCTGCCGCATCGCGCAGAAGGCGCGTGCCGCAGGCATGCACCTGGTCGTTGCAACGCAGCGTCCGTCCTCGGACGTCATCACCGGCATCATGAAGGCGAACATCCCCTCGCGCATCGCGTTCGCGGTCGCGAGCCAGATCGAGTCGCGCATTATTCTGGATACCACCGGCGCAGAAAAGCTGATCGGCAAGGGCGATATGCTCTACGCGCCGCTCGGCGAGGGCAAGCCGCTGCGCGTGCAGGGCTGCTTCATCTCGAATGAGGAGATCGAAAGCGTCATCGAGAAGATCAAGGAGACCAGCACCGCCGAGTACAGCGAGGAGATCCTTGAGCATATCGAGCGTCAGGCAGAGCAGACCGACAGCAAGAGCGGCGGCTCGTCCGGCGACCCGGGCGAGGATGAGGACGAGATGATCGAAGAGGCGATCGACGTCATCATGGAAAGCCGTCAGGCGTCTACGTCCATGCTCCAACGCCGCTTAAAGCTCGGCTATTCGCGCGCCGCGCGCATCATCGACCAGATCGAGGAACGCGGCATCATCGGCCCGTTCGAGGGCTCCAAGCCGCGCCAGATCCTCATTTCGCGCGAGGAATGGCAGGAAATGAAGCTGAGAAGAAATATGCCGATCGAATAAAACAGACAAATAAAACGCAACAGTTTATCTATGGAGGGTTTTATCATGAAGAAGATCAATATCGCAGAGCAGTCCTTCAATCCGTTCGAGCTGATCGGCAAGGACTGGATGCTGATTTCCGCCGGCACGGCGGAAAAGTGGAACACGATGACCGCAAGCTGGGGCGGCGTCGGCGTGATGTGGGGCAAGCCGAGCGCGACCTGCTATATCCGCCAGTCCCGCTACACCAAGACCTTTGTCGACGATTCCGAGTTTTTCACGCTGACCGTTCTGAAGGACGGCTGCCGCGACGCGCTCAACCTTCTCGGCTCGAAGTCCGGCCGCGACATGGATAAGATGCACGAGAGCGGCCTGACGCCGGTCATGGTCGAGGGTCAGCCGACCTTCGAGGAGGCAAAGCTCGTCCTCGTCTGCCGCAAGGCGTGCAAAACCTTTATCGGCCCGGACGACATGACCGCAGAGAACGTCGATAGATGGTACGGCGACCGCGATTATCACACCATGTACATCGGCGAGATCGTCGCAGCATACGAGGCGTAACCCCTGTGCGCCGAAAGGCGAAAAGCATTTCTATGGAGGCAATGTTCCTGTGAAAAAAAGACTGCTCAGCCTGCTTTTGTCGGCGGCGCTGCTGTGCGGCGCGCTCCCGACCGCCTTCGCGGGCTACGAAAATTTCACACCCAAGACCACCTATACCGACGGGCGGTTTTCCGACGTTTCCTCGTCCGACTGGTTTTATGAGAACGTCCGCGCATCCTATGAGTATGACCTCATCAACGGCTACAACGACGGAAAATTTCACCCGGACGACGATTTGACCATCGCGCAGGCGGTCAAGCTCGCCGCCTGCCTCAACAGCCTGTACAGCAGCGGCACGGCGGACTTTTCTGCCGCATCACCGTGGTATCAGCCCTATGTCGACTACGCGCGACGCAACGGCATCCTGACCCAGACGTTTGCAGATTATAACGCGCACGCGAGCCGCCGTGAATTTGCGGCCGTGCTGGCCGGGGCGCTCCCGCGCGGCGCACTCCAGCCGATCAACAGCATCGCGGACGGCGCGATCCCGGATGTTCCCGCCTCGGCAGAGGACGCGGACGCGATCTATCAGCTCTACCGTGCCGGTGTGCTAACCGGCTCGAACGGCGGCCGGTTCAAACCGGACGATACCATCCGCCGCAGCGAAGCGGCCGCCATCCTGACGCGCATGGCGGTGCCGAGCCTGCGACAGAAGGTCGAGATCAGCACGGGCGAGCAGCCGGAAAATGTGCTTTCGGCGGACAAGATCCTCGAGAAATGCGGCCCGGCGGTGTTCAAACTGACGAGCTATGACGCGCGCGGCAACCTGCTCGGCATGGGCAGCGGCGTGGTGCTCTCCGCAAACGGCGACGCCGTTACCTGCGGCCATCTGGTCAACGGCGTGGCGCGTCTCGTTGCGGAAATGGCGGACGGCAGCAAGCGCGAGGTCAGCATCTACGCGCTCGATGCAGACTCCGACATCGCGCATATCCGCGTCGTCGGCGTTGGTCTGCCGTATCTGGAGACCGCGGACAGTCCGTCCACGGGCGACATCGTGTACGCGCTCGGCTATCCGGTCGGCGGCGCGGAAAAGGTGACGGCGGGCAAGGTGCTCGACGATTCGAACGGGGACTATCTGGTCCCGATGATCGAGACGACCGCCTCGGTCGTCAGCGGCAATTCGGGCGGCGCGCTCATCGACGGGCAGGGCCGCGCTGTTGCCGTCACGGTCAGCAGCCGCACCGGCGGCAGCAGCTCGTTCTCGGTGCCGCTCTCCGTCCTCGACAAGCTTCAGGGCAGCACGGCAGTTACCCCGGCGGAGTATTCGCGTACACACAAGCCGGACAGCAGCAGATGCTATGATAACCTGTATCCGGTGCCGGATTTCGGCGCGGTCAGCGGTGCGTCGCTGTTTGCGACCTTGCGCGACCGCGGCACGACCTGCTTCTACTACGCGCTGAGCGAGCTTCCCGACCTCGATCGTCAGCTGCTGCGCTACTATGCGGCGCTCGGCGAAAACACATTCTATCAGTTCAATGAAAGCTCGTTCACCTCGTCGGCAGGCTATCTGCTGTCGGTCAAGCTGTACGAAACCACATGGGAGGGCATCGGCGTCCTCGGCGTGTTCGTTTCGGGCATGCAGACGAGCTAAGCTGTCGCGAAACCACGGTTTCGCCGACAAGCTGTGTTCTGACAGCGCGGGACGCCGCAGAACACGGACGGAGAAAAGTTCCTATGCAGAAACTTTTCTCTCTCTCAGAGTATAAAAACCGAGGTACACGCCCCCGGTTTTTATGAATTTGCTTCGCAAATTCTATTCTATGCGCGCTTTCGCGCGGAACGGCGCGGTATAAACTTTCGCTATCGGAGGGCACAGGAAACTGGGCCCTCTTTTCTTGTCTTTACAATCGGTTCTTTCCTGTGCTATAATGATAAAAAGCTGAAAAAAAGAAGTTCAGGATTGTGCATGATACACAAAGGAGTGACCGCTATGACAAACCGCATGTTCGGCAATTCGCAGATTCTTGCCTGGCTGCAATATTATTCGGATAATACGCAGATCGACCTCGAAAGGGTGAAGATCCTCGATATTACGCGCAAAAATAAAAACCTGATCCCGACGGTCGAGTCGAACGACGCGGTTCTCGTGTTCACCGAGGCAGGTCACGCAGACATCTTTTACCGCATGTGGAGCGCCGGTCTGGGCGAGTGCGATGTCTGGTACAACACCGGCTCCGAGCCGTCCGGCCCGATCGAGCACAGCAAGCTCAAGAACATGATCGACCGCGGCATCAACGCCTCTGCGGCCATGCTCGTGCTCAATCCGAACGCGCGCTCGACCTATAAGATCGGCATGCACAACACGAGCTTCTCGCGCGGCTCCATCCACTACGTCGGCAGCGAGATCCGCGCGGTCATCCTCAACAAGATGCACATGGCGTCCGACGACACGGTCTGCATCATTTCGGGTGAGTCCATCGCGGTCGAGGCCGCGCTCATCGCGGGCGAGGGAACGGTCATCGCGGTCGAGTACAACGGAAACGACCGCCGCACGATGGAGGAGAATATCGAGCAGTTCGGCCTGAACAACATCACGATCATCGACCATGTGGACGATGAGAGCATGAAGGAGCTGCCGGTTCCCTCGCTCGCCATGCTTGTCGCGAGCGCGAGCATGGAGCAGGAGATCGCCTGCCTGCTGCGCCTCAATCCGCACATGGAGTTCGTGATCTACACGCTCGACTTCCGCTGCGCCGCTGCGCTGCCCGACCTGTTCGCAAAGCTCGGCATCGGCGAGACCGAGGTCATTCAGATCACGGTTTCCAGAATGAACGCCAAGCATAATTTTACAGCCGAGCCTGCGCCGTGGCTCATTACGGGGCGTGGCGGAGTTTGATAGTGTCCGCCGCACAAAAACATCTGTTTTTGTGCGAAATGACAATTGACAGCGGACAGACATTTCCCTATAATAAGTGACAGTAGGACGCAGAACGGCGAAAAATGCCGAAAACCGCGTTCTGCGCACAATTTCATCCATGAAAGATGATGATGGAGACAGTACGTTCCGATGACCGAACGCGAAGCGAGCCGGGGTATGGTGAAAGCCCGGTGCAAGTAGGACGGGACCGAATATCACTCCGGAGTTGCAGCCCGAACCCTTCCCGTCGGGAAACAGTAGGTGCTGACGGCAGCTTTGCCGTTATAAAAGCCGCGTATGTCGGTACGCAGTAACGGGTGGTCAAACGAATGGCTGATGATCGAGCTTTCGTCCCTTTACGGGGATGAAGGCTCGTTTTTTTTGCCCTTCCGGCAAAAAGCACAAGAAGGATACAGGAGGAAACAGCATGAAGAACATGGTCGAGATCCGCTGGCACGGCCGCGGCGGTCAGGGCGCAAAGACCGCCTGCCTGCTGCTCGCGGACGCGGCGTTTGCGTCGGGCAAATACGTGCAGGGCTTTCCGGAGTACGGTCCGGAGCGCATGGGCGCACCGATCACCGCCTACAACCGCATTTCTGACGAGAGATGCACCATTCATTCCAACATCTACAACCCGGATTACGTCGTTGTCGTCGACGAGACGCTGCTCCAGTCGGTAGATGTCACGCATGGCCTGAACCCGGAGGGTGCGATCGTCATCAATACCCATAAGTCCCCGGACGAGGTTCGTCCGCTGCTGCGCGGCTACGAGGGCAGGGTATATACCCTCGACGCCCGTGCGATTTCCGAGCGTACCCTCGGCAAATACTTTCCGAACACCCCGATGCTCGCCGCCATCGTCAAGGTCAGCGGCGTGCTCGACCCGTGGCGCTTTGTTTCCGATATGGAAATCTCGTTCAAGCATAAGTTTGCGACCAAGCCGCAGGTTATCGCAGGTAATATGGAATGTCTGACCCAGTCGCTCAAGGAGGTGCGCGGATAATGGCCAAGTGTGCAAAGGATATCAATGAACAGTCGCCGTGGCAGGAGCTTACCCCGGGCGGCGAAATCTACGAGGGCGGTACCGCCCGCATGACCATCACCGGCGAGTGGCGCGCGAACATCCCGGTCTGGGACCCGCAGAAGTGCAAGCAGTGTCTGCTGTGCGCGCCGTTCTGCCCGGACGCCTCCATCCCGGTAACGGACGGCAGGCGCGGCGAATTTGACTTCGACCACTGCAAGGGCTGCGGCATCTGCTGGAAGGTGTGCCCCTTCGGCGCGATCGATTTTGTAAAGGAGGAAAAGTGATGAGCATTCGTGAGCGTATTTCGGGCAATGAAGCAGTTGCCTACGCAATGCGTCAGATCAACCCGGACGTATTTGCGGCTTTCCCGATCACTCCCTCTACCGAAATTCCGCAGTATTTTGCGCAGTATGTCGCAAACGGTCAGGTAGACACCGAGTACGTCACGGTCGAGTCCGAGCATTCCTCCATGTCCACCTGCATCGGTGCGGAGGCGGCAGGCTGCCGCGCGGTAACGGCTACTTCCTCGTGCGGCCTCGCGTTCATGTACGAGCTGCTGTACGTTGCGTCGTCCTCCCGTCTGCCGATCACGCTTGCGTGCGTCAACCGTGCGCTGACCGGCCCGATCAACATCAACAACGACCATTCCGACTCCATGGGCGCGCGCGATGCCGGTTGGATTCAGCTGTACGCCGAGAATAATCAGGAGGCCTATGACAACTACCTTCAGGCGATGCGCATCGCGGAGACACCGGACGTCCGCCTGCCGATCATGGTCTGCCAGGACGGCTTCATCACCTCGCACGCAGTCGAGAACATCGAGCTCGAGGAGGATGAGGCGGTCAAGAAATTCGTCGGCGAGTACAACCCCGAGCACGCCCTCATCGGCCGCGACACGCCGCTCGCTGTCGGCCCGTACGACGTTTCTCCGTACTACATGGAGCACAAGGTGCAGCAGGCCGAGGCGATGAAGAACGCCAAGAAGGCCATTCTGGACGTTGCGGCGGATTTCGAAAAGACCTTCGGACGCAAGTACGGCTTCTTCGAGGAGTACCGCATGGAGGACGCGGAGGTCGCTATCGTGCTCATCGGCTCGACCGCAGGCACCGCCAAGGCGTGCATCGACCAGCTCCGCGCCGCAGGCCGCAAGGTCGGTCTCATCAAGCTGCGCGTGTTCCGTCCGTTCCCGGGCGAGGAGCTCGCCGCGGCGCTCAGCCATGTCAAGGCTGTCGCCGTTATGGACAAGAGCGAGGGCTTCTCCGCGTGCGGCGGCCCGATCTACGCCGAGACCTGCGCGGCGTGCTACGCGCTCGAAAACCGCCCGATCATGGTCAATATCGTCTACGGTCTGGGCGGCCGCGACGTTGCGACCGGCGACATCGCAAAGGTCTTTGACCATCTGTTCCTGCTTGTCAACAACGGCGGTCAGGGTCCGAAGTATATCCACATGGGTCAGCGCAGCAGCGCACCGGAGGTGTTCTGAAATGGCATATAATCACAAGGTTGAACTTTCCAAGCCGGAGCGTTTCGTCGGCGGCCACCGTCTGTGTGCCGGCTGCGGCGCGGGTCTGGTCTGCCGCGGCATGATGCGCGCGCTCGACGAGGGCGACAAAGCGGTCGTCTGCAACGCGACCTCCTGCCTCGAGGTTTCCTCGTTCCTGTATCCGTTCACCGCGTGGGAGGACTCCTACATCCACTCCGCTTTCGAGAACGCAGCGGCGACCTGCGGCGGTGTTGAGGCGGCGTACAACGTTATGAAGCGCCGCGGCAAGATCGACGATACCTACAAGTTCCTCGCCATCGGCGGCGACGGCGGCACCTACGACATCGGCTTCCAGTCGCTCTCCGGCGCGATGGAGCGCGGTCACGACATGGTGTACTTCTGCTACGACAACGAGGCGTACATGAACACCGGCATTCAGCGCTCGTCCTCGACGCCGCGCTTCGCCAGCGCGACCACCACGCCGTCTGGCTCCTGCTCGGTCGGCAAGAAGCAGAACAAGAAGGACCTGACCGAGATCATGGCGGCGCACAACATCCCGTATGTTGCCCAGACCACCTTTCTCGGCAACTTCAAGGACTTCCACGAAAAAGCGCACCGCGCGATCTACACTGAAGGTCCGGCGTTCGTCAACGTCATGTCTCCGTGTCCGCGCGGCTGGCAGTATCCGACCGAGATGCTCCCCGAGATCTGCAAAATGGCAGTCGAGACCTGCGTCTGGCCGCTGTACGAGATCATCGACGGCGAATGGCATCTGAACTACATGCCGAAGAAAAAGCTGCCGGTCGAGGAGTTCATGAAGCTCCAGGGTCGCTTCAAGCACTGCTTCAAGCCGGGCAACGAGTGGACCATCGAGGCTGCACAGCAGTATGTAGACGAGAAGTGGGAAAAGCTCCTCGCACGCTGCGGAAAGTAAGCTGTCGGGAAACTGAATGCACGCTGCCGCGCGACAGCTGTTTTGCATGAAAATAAATTTTATAGACAATAGAAAGACCACAGTCAGCACATGACTGTGGTCTTTTGCTGTTCTGAAATTAGAGCATGGCGCTTTCCGTTTTCGCGCCGGGACAGATGGTGCGGACGAAGCCGGAAAGCGTTTCGAGCGCGTCCTCGATGAGCGCCGGGGCGATATCCGGCGTCCCGAACACCGGGTAGAACACATGACGGCTGTCCGGATGGACACAGGTGCGGCTGTCCGCGCCCGCAATCATGCTGAAAATGATGCCGGTATCGTCGCGGCCGCAGATATCGTTCGGATAGGTATGCGTGCTGTCGCCCCGCATGCCGTCAAACGGCAGCTTCGCGTCCGGCGTGAAGATGGTCAGCGGGCCGTCGATGCGGTCGATGTCGTGTGTGCCGGACAGGACGAACGTCGTAAGCTCGAGCAGGAACGGCACCGCCGTCACCGGGTCCTCCTCCGGGAAGGGACGACCCTTGAACATCACGGTCTCGAACTGCTGCATGACCGGATAGGTCTTTTTGAACTTGCGGAAAAAGCGGAAATAGGGGTTTTCACCGAACACGGCCTTGCGGTCGTAATCCGCGTATCTCTCGCGGAGCGCCGCGAGCTCGCGCTCGACGAGCGCATGGAGCGCGGCTCTGCCGCAGCCCTCCACCGGATACTTTACCTCGAGAATGCCGAGCGGGATGCCGCGCGAAGCAAAGCTCTGGTCCTTGCCGATGTCAAACATGGAACGCTTTCCTTTCTCACTTCATTGGCTCGTAAAACTGGTCGAGCAGCTGACCGATGGTCTGATGATCGGCGATCTTGCCGGTAACCGCATCATAATAATAGTACATATTGCCGTCCTGGTCGGCAAAGAGATAGGTGCCGAGCGGACATATATCACGGTTGCCGTCCGTCCATCCGATATACTGATAGCCTTCCGCCTCGCCGACGACGCGGATCTGGCTGACGCTCAGCGGGTGCATCACGACCGAAAGACCGACGATCGCGATCAGGTACGAGCAGTACAGCAGGATCACGACGTAAGCGGAATCACAGCCCTTCGGCGGATGGAGCATGGACTCAAGACCGAGGATTTTCACAACACAACCAAATACAAGCATGATAATGATGACCCAGAACCAGACCTCGCAGAGCGGATTATATCCCAGCACGAGCATGAGATAGATGAGGCCGCCGCAGCCGAAGGTGACGATCACCTGACTCAGACGGTTCAATTCCGCCCCCTCGCGTCTTGCCGCAAAGCGCGACGCGAACAGGATGACAGGTGCATAGAGCCACAGGAAAATGCGGCTGTCGCCAAGCGCGCCGCCAAAGTCTATATAAAAGTAAGTACCGATGAGGCTCACCACGAGCCACACGACAAGCGCTGCGATCGTAAACGTTCTTTTTGCATCTTTTTTCTTTTCCATTTCTATATTCTCCCCTGAAAAAAGGCAAACGGGCAGAGCCATGCGGCTCTACCCGTTCCACCACACACCGCATGGTGTGAGCTATGCGATTGTAAGATTAAGCCTCAGCCTTGATCTTCTTCAGCTTTGCAAAGCGCGGCAGGCCGGACTGCTTCGGGCCAACGTTCTCGCCCTCGATGAGCGGCAGAGCGTAGTCAACAAATGCCTGAGTAACGCCGTTGCCTTCCTCGTTGATCCAGTCGCGCGGAACCTTCTTCTCGGTGTTCGCAACTTCAGAAAGCGGGAGCAGCTCGATCTCGCACTTGTAGCCGTTCTCGTCGCGGGTGCACTTGAAGCCCGGCATGTAGTCGGTCTTGCCTGCAACTGCGTTCTCAACAGCAGCCTTGCCGGACATGTAGGACTCGTCTACGTCGGTCTTGGAAGCGCAGTGTGCAGCGCAGCGCTGGAGCAGACTGAGCTCGATGCCGCGGACCTTGCAGCCCAGCTCGTTCTTTACGGTGTCTGCCAGCATGGAAGCCAGACCGCCGAGCTGTGCATGGCCGAAGCCGTCGGTAGCAGAGGTCTTAGCCTCGGATACGAAGGAGCCGTCAGCGTAGTGGATGCCCTCGGATACAGCAACGAGGCAGTTGCCCTTCTCGTCGTAGATCTTCTTGACGTCAGCCAGGAACTTCTTCATGTCGAAGTCGGTCTCCGGCAGGTAAACCAGATCCGGACCTGCGCCCATAGCGGTAGCCAGACCGGCAGCGCCAGCCAGCCAGCCAGCGTGACGGCCCATGATCTCTACGACGCAGACCATGCCGGTGTCGTATACGCGAGCGTCCTGATAGATCTCCATGCAGGAAGTAGCGATGTACTTGGCTGCGGAAGCGAAGCCCGGGCAGTGGTCGGTGCCGAACAGGTCGTTGTCGATGGTCTTCGGAATGCCCATGACGCGGCACTCGTAGCCGGACTTCATCATATACTTGGAGACCTTGTTGCAGGTATCCATGGAGTCGTTGCCGCCGTTGTAGAAGAAGTAGCGGATGTCGTACTTCTTGAAGATCTCAAGAATACGCTTGTAATCGGTATCGTCTACGTCCGGATCAGCCAGCTTGTAGCGGCAGGAGCCCAGAGCAGAGGACGGGGTGTAGCGCAGAAGAGCCAGCTCGTCGCGGTCTTCCTTGTCGATATCATACAGATCGTCGTTCAGCAGACCCTTGATGCCGTGTGCCATGCCGAATACGCGGGTGATGGACGGGTTGTCCAGCGCCGCCTCCAGCGCACCCAGAACAGAAGAGTTGATTACGGAAGTCGGGCCGCCCGACTGACCGATGACGCAAGCGCCTTTCAGTTCGCTCATAATGATAAACCTCCTAACAAATTAAAACACAGAGATATCTCGCTGCATTTTCTTACGTATAAAGAGTACCATATAACGTGAAAAAAATCAATCGTTATCCGAAGTTTTCGGCAGTTTTCACGATTTTATGTAGAGCTGCGGAAAAAAAGACAGGATTTTTTTGATATACACTTGATTTTACCGGGGGTAACTGATAAAATAAAAGCAGAATTTTTAAGATTCAGCTTTTATCAGAAAGGAAGTTTTCCCATGCCTTTAGTTACTACTACTGAGATGTTCAAGAAGGCTTATGACGGCGGCTACGCTGTCGGCGCTTTCAACGTGAACAACATGGAGATCGTTCAGGGTATCACCGAGGCTTGCCAGGAGCAGCACGCTCCTGTCGTTCTTCAGGTATCCAAGGGCGCACGCGCTTACGCTAACCACACCTACCTCGTAAAGATGGTAGAGGCAGCTGTTAAGGAGTGCCCGGATATTCCGATCGCCCTGCATCTGGACCACGGCCCGGACTTCGAGACCTGCAAGTCCTGCATCGACGGCGGCTTCACTTCCGTCATGATCGACTGCTCCTCCCGTCCGTTCGACGAGAACGTTGAGGAGACCAAGAAGGTCGTAGAGTACGCTCACGCTCACGGCGTTGTCGTTGAGGCTGAGCTCGGCACTCTGGCCGGCGTTGAGGATGACGTAAAGGTTTCTGCTGAGGATTCCTCCTACACCCATCCGGAAGAGGTTGAGGAGTTCGTAACCCGCACCGGCTGTGACTCTCTGGCTATCGCAATCGGCACCTCTCACGGCGCTTACAAGTTCACCCCGGAGCAGTGCACCCGCAACGAGCAGGGCATCCTCGTTCCGCCTCCGCTGCGTTTCGACGTACTCGAGGAAGTTTCCAAGCGTCTGCCGGGCTTCCCGATCGTTCTGCACGGTTCCTCCTCTGTTCCGCGCGAGTTCGTTGACAAGATCAACGCTCACGGCGGCAAGATGCCGGATGCAATCGGCATTCCGGAGGAAGAGCTCCGTCATGCTGCACAGCTGTCCGTCTGCAAGATCAATATCGATTCCGATATTCGTCTGGCTATCACCGCTTCTATCCGCGAGCACTTCGACGAGCATCCGGATCACTTCGATCCGCGTCAGTACCTGAAGCCGGCTCGTCAGGCTGTCAAGGACATGGTCACCCACAAGCTGATCAACGTTCTGGGCTGCAACGGCAAGGCTTAATCTGCTGAACTGAAAGCTGAAAAGACCTCCCGATGGGAGGTCTTTTTTTGCTGACGCGCGGCAGCGCGCATGAAAGGCGTTTGCTGTTCAAATGAAAAAAACCAGGGACATACGCCCTGGTTTTTTCGTTAAGATGGAGAACTGCTGGCTCAAGGCTTATTCAGCCTTGGTCTCAGCGCCCTTGGTCTTGAGCACGAGCTTGTCGTTCTCGGCATCGAGTACGACCTCGCTGCCCTTGCCGATCCTGCCCTCGAGGGACTCCTCAGCGACAAGGTCCTCGACCTCATTCGTGACGGCGCGGCGCAGCGGACGGGCGCCGTAAACCGGGTCAAAGCCGGCCTTGGCAAGGTGCTTCTTGGCGGCCTCGGTCCAGGTCATGCTGATCTCCATGTCCTTCATGCGTTCAGCGACCTTGCGCAGCATACCGTCCGCGATCTGGGCGATTTCGTCCTCGTTCAGACGGTTGAACACGATGATGTCATCAATACGGTTGAGGAACTCCGGACGAACTGCGTTCTTCAGCTCGCCCATGACATCCTCCTTGATCTGCTCAAAGGTGCGCTCAGCGGTGTTCTCCGGCTTGCCGTCCGCGAAGCCGAGCGACTTGCGGCCGGAACCGGTGATCTTCTGTGCGCCGATGTTGGAGGTCATGATGATGATGGTGTTCTTGAAGTCCACATGGCGGCCCTGACCGTCGGTCAGGATACCATCTTCAAGGATTTGCAGCAGGATGTTGAACACATCCGGGTGCGCCTTTTCGATCTCATCGAACAGGACGACCGAGTACGGATGACGGCGGACCTTTTCGGAAAGCTGGCCGCCCTCATCGTAGCCGACATATCCCGGAGGCGAACCGATCATACGGGAAACGGCGTGCTTCTCCATGTATTCGGACATATCGATACGGATCAGCGCATTCTCATCGCCGAACATCGCTTCTGCCAACGCCTTGCTCAGCTCGGTCTTGCCGACGCCGGTAGGACCGAGGAACAGGAACGAACCGATCGGGCGCTTCGGGTCGCGCAGGCCGACACGGCTGCGGCGGATGGCCTTGGAAACCGCGGTGACGGCTTCGCTCTGGCTGATGACGCGCTTGTGCAGCGTATCCTCGAGGTGCAGCAGGCGCTGACCCTCGTCCTCGGTCAGCTGAGCGACCGGAACGCCGGTCCAGCCGGAGATAACGGCTGCAATGTCGTCCTCGGTGACAGCACCGTGGGACTTGGTCTGCTGGTCAGCCCACTCCTTCTTGCGAGCCTCCAGAGCCTCGCGCTTGGATTTCTCCTCGTCGCGCAGCTTGGCAGCGTTCTCGTAGTCCTGACCCTTGACAGCCTCCTCCTTCTTCGCAGCAACGGCTGCGATCTCGTCCTCAAGCTGCTTGAGGTCCGGGGGAGCGGTCAGCGTGGACAGGCGAACGCGCGAGCAGGCTTCATCAAGAACATCGATTGCCTTATCCGGCAGGTAACGGCCGGTGACGTAGCGGACGGACAGCTTGACAGCGGCTTCGATGGCCTCATCCGGAATCTTGATGCGGTGGTGTGCTTCATACTTGTCGCGCAGACCCTTCAGGATTTCGACGGCATCTTCAGCGGACGGCTCGCCGACCTGTACCGGCTGGAAACGACGCTCGAGTGCAGCGTCCTTCTCGATGTTCTTGCGGTACTCATCGAGCGTGGTCGCGCCGATGACCTGCACCTCGCCGCGGCTCAGAGCCGGCTTGAGGATGTTGGCAGCGTCTGCCGCGCCCTCAGCTGCGCCTGCGCCCATCAGCATGTGCATCTCATCGATGAACAGGATGGTGTCCTTCTTGGCGGTCAGTTCTTCGATGACCTTCTTGATGCGCTCCTCGAACTCGCCGCGGTACTTGGTGCCCGCGATCATGCCGGTCAGATCGAGCGAGATGATGCGTTTGCCCTTGAGGGTCTCCGGAACGTCGCCGGATACGATCTTCTGAGCAAGACCTTCGACAACGGCGGTCTTGCCGACGCCCGGATCACCGATCAGCGCCGGGTTGTTCTTGGTGCGGCGGGACAGGATCTGGATGACGCGCTGGATTTCCTTCGAGCGGCCGATGACCGGATCGAGCTTGCCTTCCTTGGCTGCGGCGGTCAGGTCGCGGCCGAACTGGGCGAGTGCATCCTTGCTGTCAGCGCCGCCTGCGGAGGCGCCGGTCTCGCCGGAGACGCCGTCCTGTGCGCCGCCGAGCGCCTCGTTCAGCTTGCGAACAAGGATCTCCGGGGTGATTTTCAGATTTGCCAGTGCGGTCAGCGCGACGTTCTGGCCTTCGCGCAGGATGCCGAGCAGCAGATGCTCGGTGCCGACATAGCCGGTGCCCATCTCGTTCGCGGACTGTACGGACAGCTCGATGATGCGCTTGGTGCGCGGCGTCATGCCCTGCGGGGCGGCAGCGTCGGGCGTGCCGCGGCCGGACAGCTCTTCGATCTGCTTAACGAGCGCCTCGTCGGTCACGCCGGCGGCAGACAGCGCCTTGGCTGCCGGGCCGCCGCCTTCACGCAGCAGGCCGAGCAGCAGATGCTCCGAGCCGATGTAGCTGTGGCCGAACGATGCGGCCGCTTCCTGTGCAAGAGTCAGTGCCTGACGGGCACGCTCGGTAAAACGATTCTGATAGAACATAAATTAACACTCCTTTCAGAGTAGAAAGATATCTTGATTTGGGATAAAACGTCCCTGTGAAAGCAGAAATCAGTTGAACTGAATGCTCTTTGCCGCTTCACGCAGCATTTCCGCACGCTTCCTGTCGCGGTCCTGCGGCGCGCCGGTCAGCATGGCCGGGCGGATATGCTCCTCGAGCGAGTACAGCTTCTGTGCGTCCATGCCGGACAGGAAGCCCATCTGCAAGCCGATGAGCACATTCGAGATGCACTCGACCGCTTCGCTGCTCTCGATGAGGTGGGCGCTTCTGAGTGTGCCGGCCGCGCGGTAGATCTGGTCGCGCAGCGCCGGTTCATTCTGGCTGCGCACCTGTTCGCGTGCCTTCTTTTCGGCGTCGATGATGGTGGTAGCCGTTTCTACCAGCTTGTCGGTCAGCTCTGCGGCAGACGCACCGAGGGTGATCTGATTGGAGACCTGATAGAAGCCGCCGACAGCCTGCGAGCCTTCGCCGTAGGTGCCGCGCACCGCACAGCCGCGGCTGCCTGCGTAGCCGATGATGCGGTCCATCTGGCCGGTCGCGGTCAGCATGGGCAGATGCAGCATGATGGACGCGCGCAGGCCGGTGCCGATGTTGGTCGGGCAGGCGGTCAGATAGCCGAGGCGCTCGTCATACGCGAACGGCAGCGCCGATTCGATGAGCGACGCAACGCGGTTTGCCGTCTCGAGGCATTCCTTCGGGCAAAGGCCGGTGCCGATGACCTGCAAACGGAGGTGATCCTCCTCGCCGATCATGATGGACACGCCGCCGTCCTTAGAAACGATCAGCCAGCCGCCGTTCTGCGCGAGCTCCGGGGAAATCAGGTGCTCCTCGACCAGACGGGACGCTTCGGTCGAGCGGGGGATGATCTGCTTCTTCTCAAATTCCGGACCGATGGTCGGATTTTCCTTCAGCGCGGCGAAAACCTTATCAGCGATCTCGCTGTGCTGCTGTTCGGTCAGACGGAACGGATAACCTTTTATATTTCGTGCAAGGCGCACACGGCTGGATGCTGCCAGACCGGTGAAGCCGCCGTGAATCTCAAACATACTCATTTCTGTTCGCCCTCCATTCTGCGGATCTCATCGCGCAGGCTTGCTGCGCGCTCGTAATCTTCGCTTTCGACAGCCGCCTTCAGCTGCGCCTTGAGGTCAGCGACCGGATCGGCCTTCGGCTGTTCGGGCGCCGCCGGTGCGGTGCCGATATGGCGCGTCGCGCCGTGGATCTTCTGGACATACGGATTCAGAATATCCGCGAAGGTGGCATAGCAGTCCGGGCAGCCGACGCGGCCGGTGCGCCGCAGCTCGCTCTCGGTCATGCCGCAGGTCGGGCACTTGCGCTCGGTGCCGAGCAGGGTAGCGGTCGGAGCCGCTTCGCCCAGCATATCGTTCCACAGGCTGCCGAAGCCGCCGCCGAGGAACGAATGGAACGGATCGCTCCAGAAGTGGTTCATCGACTGAAACGCGCTCTCGAACGCGCCGCCGAGATTTTCCTTCTTCGCGCACTCCGGGCACAGATGCATTTCGCGGGTGACACCGTTTACGGTTTCCTTATAATACATGGTTGCTTCATTCTTGCCGCATTTTTCGCATTTCATAAGTCAAAACTCCTCTCCGAGAGATCATATACTATATAATAAAGTTTCATTCAAGTCCGGCTCTGCCGGATTTGAATATCACTGCTCAGCCGTGGCGGTGTGTCCTCGTCCGCTGTGCGAACGAGAGGGGGGATCTAAGGGGGACTGCGTCCCTCTCAGATCGTTGCGATACCCATGATCGAGCAGCGATAGATCGCGGCTCGCAGGCGGTCGCGGTCGGTCTTTTCGACCTCCGCCAGTGCGCCGTCCGAGCACGCGGACAGGAGAAGCTGTCCCTCACGCTGGGTGAGCAGATCGGCGGAAACCAGTGCGCGTGTCAGCCGCGCCGCATCATTCTGGCTCAGCCGGCCGCCGATGCCGCGCGCAGCCTCGAGCAGTGTGCGCTGTCTGTCGTCGAGCAGGCGGATGATGCGGATGAAGCCGCCGCCGCCTCGCTGGCTTTCTACCAGATAGCCGTTTTCCGGTGTGAACCGCGTTTCGATCACATAATTGATCTGACTCGGTACGCAGGAAAATCGGTCTGCGAGGCTTTTTCGCTGTAACTCTGCGACGCCGCCGCCGTTCGACAGCATCTCGCCGATGAAATCTGCTATCACATCGGACATTTTCATTTGGCTCACTTCCTTCTGTCGGTTTCGGTCTATTACTGACCTTCCCTGACCTTTGACCATATTGTATAATTTTCAGCGTCTAAAAGCAAGAGAAAAATCTGACCTTTTCTGACTAAAATAAAAATCTATCACAGGAAAACATGGTATTTTCTAATTTGTTCTCACGAAATCTCTTTATTTCATGATTTTTTGAAAATACACGCAAACTATGCACTATGATAAAAGTTACCAAAGACTAACCACCTGTTTTTGTTGCTTTTTTCAGAACATGTGGTACAATATATTTGTAAAATACATTTGGAGGTGCAATACCAATGGCATATGTTATCGGTGGCGGCTGCATTATGTGCGGCTCTTGCGCGGGCGAGTGCCCGGTTGGCGCTATCGCTGAGGGCGACGGCAAGTACGAGATCAACGCAGACGCTTGTGTAGATTGTGGTACCTGCGCTGGCGCATGCCCGGTAGGCGCAATTTCTCAGGGCTAATTCTGAGATGTGAAGAAAACCCCGTTCCTTTTGGAACGGGATTTTTTTACCCTGTCGAAAAGCTTTCGCTTTTCCGACAAGGGTGTTCGGCTCTGGCCGAACACGGACGTCCGAAAGTTCCCGTTCGGAAACTTTCTCCCTCTCGAGGGATAAAAACCGAGGCGCATGTCCTAGGTTGCTCTCATTGAATATTTTTGAGGATAGAGGCCTACGGGCTTATGCGTTTGCATGGCAAACATTGTTTTATGCGCGCTGCCGCGCGGAGTCGGAAAGGGGCGGCGTATGCTCCTTCTTATATAAGTAAGCGGCTTCGCGCACAATGCTCCGCGGGGCGCGGACACGTTAAGATAACGTTAAATATTTATCTGTCAGAATGTCAAAGAAAACGCGAAAATACACCGAAATTCATGCGTTTTGACGTTGCAATCGCGGCGCACAGGGGCGTATAATAGTAGACCGAATGAAAAAAACGGAATGCGTGCCGTAAAAAGGAAAAGCGGGCACGCAAAGGAAAGGGGACTACTATTTATGAATTCCATGCAGATCATCTCTGTCGTGGTGTTTCTCGTCGTCATGATCGCGCTCGTCACGGAAAAGGTCATCGCACGGCGGCGGCGGTTTCCGGCGCTGTGCTGCTGCTGTGTCTGCGCATTCTGAGCGTCGACGAGGCGGTCAGCTACATTGACTTCGGCACGATCGGCGTACTGATCGGCATGATGCTGTTCGTTGCGGTCGTGCGAAATTCCGGTCTGTTCGAGTATATGGCGATCAAGTCCGCGAAGATCGCGAAGGGCAGTCCGTGGAAGATCATGCTGCTGTTCATGATCCTGACCGCGGTGCTCAGTGCGTTCCTCGACAACGTAACGACCGTTCTGCTCGTCGGACCGATGGCGATCTCGATCGCCGGCATTCTCGGCATCGACCCGGTGCCGTTCTTGCTCACGCAGATTTTAGCCTCGAACATCGGCGGCACGGCGACGCTGATCGGCGACCCTCCGGACATCATGATCGGCTCCAAGGCCGGTCTGAGCTTCGCGGATTTCGTCGTCACGACCGGCCCGGCGGTCATCCTTATCATGATCGTCATCTGTGCGCTGTTCTATGTGGTATACGGCCGGCGCATGGTGGTCGCGCCCGAGCGCATGGCAGCCGTCATGGAGCTGGACGAAAAGCGCGCTGTGCAGGACGGAATGCTGATGAGAAAGAGCCTTGTCATGATCGCGCTCATCGTTCTCGGCTTTGTCTGCCACTCCTCGCTCGGTGTTGAGTCCTGCGTCGTCGCGCTCGCCGCAGCGTCCATCATGCTGCTGATCGGCCGTCAGGATATCGAGGAGATCGTTCTGGGCGTCGAATGGTCGACCATCCTGTTCTTCACCGGCCTGTTCGTCATCGTCGGCGGCATGGTCAAGTGCGGCGTGATCAGCGCGCTCGGCAACGCGCTCGTTTCTGTGACCGGCGGCAACGTCACGCTGCTGATGATCCTCATCCTCTGGGGCTCTGCGGTGTTCTCGTCCGTTCTGGACAACATCCCGTTCGTTGCGACCATGATCCCGCTGATCCTGTCCATGCAGGCGGACGGCATGGATGTCACCTCGCTCTGGTGGGCGCTGTCGCTCGGCGCGTGCCTCGGCGGCAACGGCACGCTGATCGGCGCGTCCGCGAACGTCGTTCTGTCCGGCATTTCGGCCAAGCACGGTCATCCGATCACCTTCGGCCACTATCTCAAGGTCGGCTTCCCGACCATGGTTCTGTCGGTCGCGATTTCTACCGTTTATCTTCTTGTTCGTTTTCACTGATCTTAGCAGGAGGGGACTAATATGTTTACAACCACATTTTCCGGCGAGCTGATCAATGTCGCGCTGCGCCAGCTGGGCGCGACGCGCATAGTCGAAACGCGCAACGGCATTATGTACAAGGTCGAGTTCAAGCTGTCCGATGACCTCACCGTGACCTATGTGTTCGACGTCACCAAGCACGACAAGTATTATATCCAGCGCATCGCGCCGTATCCGATCTCGCACGGTGATTTTGCGAGCGCGGACGAGGTGATCGAGTTCGTGCGCCGAGATATCACCAAATTCCGCAACGCGATGCAGTCGCACAACTTCCCGAAGTTTCTCGAGACCGCTCATGCGATGGTGCGCTTTACGCATGCCGTCGAGCTGATGTTCCTTGAGCGGAATATCCCGGAAGAGGATATGGAGGCAGTGCGCCGGAGCATTGATGACGGTCTGGATCAGGTGCGCGAAATCTACGGCCGCACGCCGAAGATCGATAAGAAATAAAGAGAGCGTCATCTCCGCGCAGCGTCAGCATGCAGCTGCACAGAACGACGAAAAAACCGAGGTACACGCACACTGTCAGCGGCTCAGGCTGACAGCGGGCATGTGCCTCGGTTTTTGTGTTAAGAGGAAAGCGTCAGCGAAGATGGAAGCCTCAGCTTACGCCTTCGGCGAATGCTCCATGATCGCCTTGACGGCAGTCGCGGTGTCGGTCTCCGGGAACAGCTCGTAGCCGACGCGGCCGGTATAGCCGCATTTCTCCAGATGTGCGAGCACCTTCGTGTAGTTGATCTCGCCCGTGCCCGGCTCATGGCGGCCCGGTGCGTCAGCCACATGGATATGACCGAAGGTGTCGCCGTAGTTCGAAATCGTGTCGCAGATGCAGCCCTCGTTGATCTGCATATGATATACATCATACAGCAGCTTGAGGCGCGGGCAGCCGATCAGGCGAACGATCTCGGCGCCCATCTGGGTGGTCGCGAGGAAGTTGCCGACATGGTCGGTGGTGATGTTCAGAGCCTCGAGATTGAGGTTGATCTCCTCCTTCTCTGCAAGCTCTGCACAGGCGAGCAGGGTGTCATACATCGAGCACAGCTTGACCGTGTGGGACAGGTTATCGTAGTGGTTGACAACAATGCCGCCGTCGCCCAGTGCATTGGAATGGATGGTGACGCTGGCGGCGCCGACCTTTTTCGCTGCTGCGATGGACTGCTTGAGGTAGTCCAGATACTTCTGCTTGTGGGTCGGGTCGACGAGCGAGTAGTCTGCATCGCCGTTGAAGCCGGAGATCGCGATGCCTGCCTTCTCGGCAGCCTCACGGGTCGCATCCAGATCGCGGATGCGCCAGTCCCAGAACTCTACGGCCTCAAAGCCATCGTTTTTTGCCGCCTGAAAGCGGTCGAGCCAGTCCAGCTCAGTGTAAAGGGTATCAATGCAAGCGCATTTTCTCAGTGCCATAATAATTTACCTCCAGACAAATTTTACTCTTGTAAGTTGATGATACATCAAGCGTACCGGATATGCAATACGCTGATTGGTGAAAATGGGTCACGCGCCGATTCCGAGCGGCGAGAATGCCAGATAAACCAGCACAACGCATACGATAACGATCACGCTGACGATATTGCGGTACTTCCACGGCGTCAGGTCTACCGCGCCGACGTCCTCCTGCACCCAGACCTCAGCACCCTTGCGCTTATTGTGACGGTGCATGAGGTACATGATCAACATTTCAAGCGGCCACAGAACGGATACGGCGTACAGATAGTGCATGGTGCCCTCGTTGCCGCCGAACAGCGAATAGCTGGGAGACAGGAGCATGAAGCCGCCATAGCAGATGATGTGGAATACCATGATGAAGCGTGCGCTGTACTTCGGCAGGCAGTTGAAGAAGAAGCCGCCGAATACACCGGACAGGACCGGCAGACCGACCAGCATAACGAACGAATCGAGGAAGGTCTTGAGTCCGGCAGGGAAGAAGTAGACCATCGGACCGACGATCATCGAGAAGATCGCGAACACAATGCCGATATTCTTGCCGACCGAGACCAGCTTTTTATCGCTGGCGTTCTTGTTGATGAATTCCTTGTAGATGTCCATCGTGAACATGGTGTTTACCGAGTTGAGCACCGAGTTGAACGAGGACAGGATTGCGCCGAACATAACGGCTGCGAAAAAGCCCATGACCGGCTGGGGAACAACGCGGGTGATGAGTGCCGGATATGCGTCATCCATCATGGATACCTGCGTGCCTTCGATGTTGAAGATCGCGTAAGCGATAACGCCCGGCAGCGCAAGGAACATAAAGCCGAGGATCTTGAGGAATGCACAGTAGAGCGCACCCTTCTGCGCCTCCTTGAGGTTTTCAGCAGCGAGCACGCGCTGGATGAACGACTGATGCGTGCACCACGACTGGAAGCCGAGGAATACCAGGCCGAGGAAAACGGTCGGCCACGGAACCGCCGGTGCTTCGCTCTGCGCGGGGGCGATGGAGTTGAGCATATCGGCGTGGTTGTGGATCAGGTAGCGCACGCCGTCCATGATGGCAACGCCGCTGTCGCTGCCGGAGGCATGGCCGAGCACGCCCAGCGCGAGGAACGGGATCATCAGGCCGCCGATCAGCAGACCGATGCCGTTGATGGTATCCGATACCGCAACCGCTTTCAGACCGCCGAAGATGGCGTAGATCGAACCGATGATGGTGATCAGGATGCAGAGAATAACGATAGACTGGAACTTGGTAATGCCGAGCGTGCCGGACAGGTTGAAAATGTTTTCAAACACCAGCGAACCGGAGTACAGAATGACCGGAATCTGCACGAACAGGTACAGGATAATGTACGCGATGGAGAACCACAGCTTGGTGGGTCGGTCGTAGCGCTCGCCGAGCAGCTGCGGAATAGTGGTAATGCCGCTTTTGAGATAGCGCGGCGCGGCAAACAGCGCCAGCACGATCAGCGCGGTGGCTGCCATGACCTCGAATGCCATCGGGCTCATGCCGATCGCCCAGGTCTGTCCGTTCGTGCCGACAAGCTGCTCTGCGGAAAGGTTGGTCAGCAGCAGCGAGCCTGCAATGACAATGCCCGGCAGACCGCGTCCTGCCAGAAAATAGCCGTCGGCGGTGGTCTGGTCATCACCCTTGGTCTTGACGTAGGAGATGACCGCAACTAAAATGGTAAAAAATACAAAGGTTACGCAAGTGAATATCATTTTCTCTGTTTTGACTCCCTCAATTTGTATAAAAAAACCGTTGGTGCATAGCGCACCAACGGTTTTAGCACATTGCCTAGACTGTGTGCGTGGTGTGAAAATTAGGCTGTGATTAAGCCTCGATCTCGGAGATCTTGACCGGGCGGCCCTCATGCAGCGACTTGGTAGCAGCTGCTGCCATCAGCACCGGATACAGACCGTCCTCGCCGGTAACCGGAGTCTCCTTGTCGTTGATAACGGCATCTGCGAATGCCTGCATCTCGGCAACGAATGCGCCGGTGTAGCGGTCCCACATGACCTTGTAGGCTACGCCGTGAACTGCGCCGTCTGCGGTGGACAGAACAGCGGTGTTCGGGGTGTCATTCTGGTCCTCGGCACAGCCTTCGGAGCCGAATACCTCAACACGCTGGTCGTAACCGTAAACTGCCTTGCGGCTGTTGTCAATTACGCCGATCGCGCCGTTTGCGAACTTGAGGGTAACGAGCGCAGTGTCAACGTCGCCGGCCTCACCGATGCCCGGATCGACCAGAACGGAACCAACTGCATTTACCTCGGTAACTTCGCTGCCCGCCAGGAAGCGCGCCATGTCGAAGTCATGGATCATCATATCGTAGAAGATACCGCCGGAAACCTTAACGTAGGATACCGGGGGCGGCTCCGGGTCGCGGGAAGAAATCTTGATGATGTTGACCTTGCCGACCTTGCCGCCGCGAACCATGTCGTAAACGGCGCGGTGGTTGTGGTCGAAGCGGCGGCAGAAGCCGATCTGGAGCTTGACGCCTGCTTCCTTTGCTGCGTTGATAGCAGCGTGAACCTTCTCCAGAGCATAATCGATCGGCTTTTCGCAGAAGATATGCTTGCCTGCGTGAGCAGCCTCGATGATGTACTTGGAATGGGCGTCGGTAGAGGAGCAGATGAGCACTGCTTCGATCTCGGGATCGTTCAGGATGTCATTTGCGTCCTTTGTGGTGTTCGGAATGCCGCAGGACTTGGCGAAAGCCTCAGTCTGCTCATTCATGAACGGGTCGGCGATGGTCTTGATTTCCATCTCCGGCACGAACATCGAAATGTTCTTTGCGTGTACCTTGCCGATGCGGCCTGCACCGATGATACCTACTTTCATGGGAAGATGCCTCCTTAGCATTGGGTGTGATGGTTTTTTGAGAGGTTTTTATTATTCTGTCAGAGCGTTGGAGCGCGGTTCTTGCAGAATAAATCAAATATAATATAGGGAAAGCGGGTGCTTTCCCCGGAAACGCGGAGACCGGCTCCGCGTTTTCAACAGGTTGGGGAAAATTTACGAGCTTACTTCATCCACTCGCTGAACTTGGTCAGACGCTCTTCTGCGTTGTCCTTGGTGATGATTTCGGTGCCGGTGTCTACGACCTTGTCGTACTGCTCGCCCTTGAGGATCTTGACCATGGTCTCAACAGCCTTGTAGCCGATGTCGAAGTTGTTCTGTGCTGCGGTCATGGTCAGCTCGCCTGCTGCGACTGCTTCGCAAGCGGACTTCTGGCCGTCGAAGCCGAGGAAGATGGTCTTTGCGTAGTTCGGGTTGCTCTTTGCGGTGCGGGCTGCTGCCAGCGCCATATCATCATTGTTCGAGCAGATGATCGCCACGCCGTCCGGATACTTGCTCATGATGCCTTCCATCGCGGTTACTGCGAGGTCGGCCGTTGCGTTTGCGTACTGGGTCTCTTTGTCGAGGAACTCGCCGCCGGCCTCAGTGATGCCTTCGCGGTAGCCGTCCATGCGGGCGGTGTTGGTGGAGTCGCCCTGAACGCCTGCGATCTCGATGCACTTGATCTCGTCCCAGCCGTTTGCCTTGGCGGCCTCGACTGCGGCCTTTGCGCCTTCCTTAGCGGCTTCCTTGTTGCCGGTGCCGACGAAAGCGAGGCACTTGTCGGAGTCAATGTTGGTGTCGTATGCAACGACCGGCTTGTCGGTGCTTGCGATAGCGGTTGCAACTGCTTCGGACTGAAGCGGAGCGATCAGGTAGCCGTCATAGTCGGCAACGAGGTCGGTCTGGATGGAGTTGAGCTGCTCCTCGTAGTAGGTCTCTCCCGGAGGACCGTAGATGGAGAGCTTGACCTCTTCCGGGTGTTCCTTCTCGTAGGCTTCCGCACCGGCCTGAATGATGTTCCAGAACTCGGCGGCGTTGGTCTTGAGCGTCATGCGAATCTTGTAGGGCTCGTTCGAAGCGTTGTCCGAACCGCCTGCGGGAGCGGTGTCTCCGCCGCCGCATGCTGCGAGGCTCATTGCCATCGTTGCTGCCATCAGAGCCGCCATAAGTCTTTTCTTCATCATAGTGAACTCTCCTTTTCTCTTTGCACTCTTTTGTGATGCACGGTTCTCTCTGTGCTTTTTCTGTGCTTCCGTGCTCTTTATGTGCTTATTATAGCGCGACCCTTGCCGGCTGTCAACATCATTTTCAGAAAGGCATAGATTGGCGTTTTGAACCTTTTTGCTGATTTATATTGCTTTATACGGCAATATATCATAATAATTGAATAAATTATGAATGTAATCTCGGATTTTGTCTGATGTGCCAAACTCATGGACCTGTATTTGTTGACACACAACAAACCTGTGCATCTGTGTTTTTCCGTGTTTTTGATTTTTAGTTGGATTTACAACGGTTATTCGTACATTCATTCAGAAAACAGACGTGTGAAAGTAATAATTTCTGTGTGTGCGATTGCACATATTTTCTGTGTGCATGATACTTTTCTTTACAACGCACACATTTATGCTATAATGATTACAGAAAACCTCTCATCTTGAAGGATGCTGATCAATATGAATAAACGACCCACCATACAGACAGTTGCGGAACGCGCCGGTGTTTCGCGCGGCACGGTTGACCGCGTGCTGAATAATCGTTCTTATGTACGCGCGGATGTGCGCGAGCGTGTGCTCGACGCTATCCGCGAAACCGGATACCTTTCTCCGCGCGAGGCGCACCGTCAAACCGCAGACCGGCCGCAGAATTACTCGCCCGTGAAGCTGGGCGTGCTTCTGCCCAACTGGGCAGGCCCGTTCCGCGAGGAGGTCACGCGCGGCATCGAAAGCGCCCGCGTCAAGCTGTCCGGCCGCCACGCGGAAATCCGTGTGTGCACCTGTGAAACCGATATTCCCGGCGAGGCCATCACCCTGCTCGACGAGCTGGTCGACTGGGGCGCACAGGGCATCGCGCTCTGCGCCCTCAACGACATTACCATAGAAGCGAAGGTCGGCGAGCTGGCCGACAACGGCATTCCCTGCATCACGTTCAACTCCGACCTGCCGAACAGCCGCCGCCTGTGCTTTGTCGGTCAGGATTACGCGAAGAGCGGCCGCATCGCCGCCGAGCTGCTGACCAAGTGCATCGCGCCGGATGCGCACGTGCTTGCCCTCGCCGGCAACCTCGAATACAACGGCCACCGCACCCGTCTGGACGGCTTCTGCTCGCATATGCGCGAAAAAGGCTTCTCCTCGTCCCAGATCGACATCGGTGAAACCTACAACGATTACCGCGTTACCTATAATAGAGTGGCCGCCGCCCTGGGGAGCGCCACGCCGCCCGACGCCATCTACATGGCGAACCGTTCGGTCACGGCCTGCATAGACGCGGTTCGCGCCGCGGGCTGCACCGGCCGTGTCCGCGTGATCGCGCACGATATGTCTCCCGGCCGCGCCCAGATGCTGCGCGAGGGCACGCTCGACCTGACCATTACACAGGATCTGTTCCGTCAGGGCAGCCAGCCGCTCATACTGCTGTGCGATCTGCTTCAGCTCGGCACACAGCCCGGCAGGGATCAGCTCTCCACCAGCATCTCGATCATCTGCGCGCAGAATATCGACTGAGTTAGCAACATCTTACCGCAGAAAACGCTTCCGCAAACGTTTTCGCCCTTCATATTGACACTTCTCCCCGAATATGCTATAATCAGATGCAATAAGGGAGTAGTCGGCGTGCATTTGTTCCGATGCACGCGGCAGAGCCAACATACTGAGAAGGATGCTTCTCTGGTTTTGCATGAAATGACGAGACTTATCTGTTTTTTTCGGCAGATGGGTCTCTTTTTTTATGCTCCGCTGCCGCTCATACGACAAGGAGGACAAGAAAAATGGGATTACTGGAGTTGTTTGTCATTGCAGTGGGGCTTTCAATGGATGCCTTCGCCGTTTCGATCTGCAAGGGGCTGAGTGTGCGGGAGCTGAAGCCGAAGCACGCGCTCACGGTCGGCGTTTATTTCGGCGGTTTTCAGATGCTCATGCCGCTCATCGGCTTCGCGCTCGGCGTGCGCTTTCAGTCGTTTATCACAAGCATCGACCACTGGATCGCGTTCGTTCTGCTCGGCCTCATCGGCGCGAACATGATCCGCGAGTCGCGCGAGCACGATGAGGAGAACCTCAGCGACTCGTTCTCGTTCGGCACGATGCTGCCGCTGGCTGTCGCGACCAGCATTGATGCGCTCGCCGTCGGCGTCACCTTCGCCTTTCTTCAGGTCAGCATCCTTCCGGCGGTCTGCTTTATCGGCGCGACGACCTTCGTGCTGTCCTGCATCGGCATCCGGATCGGCCATGTGTTCGGCCTCAAGTACAAATCCCGCGCGGAGCTGTTCGGCGGCGCTGTGCTCATCCTTATGGGCATTAAGATCCTGCTCGAGCACCTCGGCGTGCTCGGATAAAACCGGAAAGGACTGGCTGCCGGCAGAACCGGCGTTTTCCGACAGTCTCCAGCCGCCTCCTGCGAGGCGGCTTTTTTTCTGTCCGTGTATATACGAAATTGCAAACGTTTGCGTTGTGCAGGATTGACAGCTATGAATAGAGAATGAGAGGAAATCGGGGAAAATAGTTCGAAACGGCAGAAAACAGCAGACAACTGACATGGTAATTTACGTATTATTTAATGGTTATGATAATATCAGATGACCTCATTTTGAAATTTCAAGCAGATTTCATGAAAAAATTTTGCAGAATAGACGAGAAAATCCGCAAAGGATTGCAAGAATTTGTGCAGCTGAGCCGTAAAAATGAATGCAAAAAATCTCTGTGAGTATTTGCACAAAAACATCTGAATAACAGGGAAAATGCCGTTTTATGAGAAGAAAAAGTAAAAGAAAGAAAAAGAAATAATGCAAAATGAAAAAATGAAATCAGTGAAAAAACGAATAAAAACAGGGTGGTTGTGCATAATGCACAAGAACGATTTGGCAATTCGGTGTAATACCACAATAGCGGATTTGCGGAAAGGCGTGCTATAATACGGTTGTGTGATTGAAGTGTGAGTAAAAAGAGCGCATCAACCGAATGGAGGAAAGATCCACAATGAAGAAATATGTTTACATGTTCCCGGAAGGCAATGGCAAAATGCGTGAGCTGCTCGGCGGCAAGGGCGCGAACCTGGCAGAAATGACCGGTCTCGGCATGCCTGTTCCGCAGGGCTTTACCATCACCACCGAAGCCTGCACCCGGTACTACGAAGATGGCAAGACCATCTACCCGGATATCCAGGAACAGATCCTCGAATATCTCGATAAGCTCGAAAAGGTCACCGGCAAGACCCTCGGCGATGCTGAGAAGCCGCTGCTCGTATCGGTTCGTTCCGGTGCGCGCGCTTCCATGCCTGGCATGATGGATACCATCCTGAACCTCGGCATGAACGACGAGATCTGCGAGGCTGTTGCCAAGCTGACGAACAATCCGCGTTTCGCACGCGATTCCTACCGCCGCTTCATCCAGATGTTCTCCGACGTCGTAATGGAGCTGCCGAAGTCCACCTTCGAGCAGTTCATCGACCAGGTAAAGGACAAGAAGGGCGTCAAGATGGACAATGAGCTGGACGCAGACGATATGTCCGAGCTGATCGTCCTGTTCAAGGATCATTATAAGAAGTCCCTCGGCGAGGACTTCCCGCAGGACCCCAAGAAGCAGCTGATGGAAGCTGTCCGCGCAGTATTCCGCTCCTGGGACAACCCGCGTGCCAACACCTACCGCCGCATGAATGATATTCCGCACTCCTGGGGCACCGCAGTCAACGTTCAGTCGATGGTATTCGGCAACATGGGCGAGACTTCGGGCACCGGCGTTGCATTTACCCGTAACCCGGCAACCGGCGAGAAGAAGCTGTACGGCGAGTTCCTGATGAACGCACAGGGCGAGGACGTCGTAGCAGGCATCCGCACCCCGCAGCCGATTTCCGCACTGGCCAACACCATGCCGGAGGTTTACAACCAGTTCGTTGACATTTCCAGCCGCCTCGAGAAGCACTACGGCGATATGCAGGATATGGAGTTCACCATCGAAAACGGCAAGCTCTATATGCTCCAGACCCGTAACGGCAAGCGTACCGCTCAGGCAGCGCTCAAGGTTGCAGTTGACCTCGTAGACGAGGGCGTCTGCACCAAGGAGCAGGCTGTTATGAAGGTAGAGCCGAAGCAGCTCGATGCACTGCTGCATCCGACCTTCAATCCGGAAGCACTGAAGGCCGCTACCCCGATCACCACCGGCCTGCCGGCATCTCCCGGCGCTGCCTGCGGCGCGGTCTACTTCACCGCTGACGCTGCTGCAAAGGCACACAAGACCGGCCTCAAGGTCGTTCTGGTCCGTCAGGAGACCTCTCCGGAGGACATCGACGGCATGGCAGTTTCCGAGGGCATCATGACCGCTCGCGGCGGCATGACCTCTCACGCAGCCGTTGTTGCACGCGGCATGGGCACCTGCTGTGTTGCCGGCGTAAACGGCATCAAGGTTTCCGAAGAGGACAAGACCATCACGTTCGCTGACGGCACGATTGCCAAGGAAGGCGACGTTATTTCGCTCGACGGCTCGACCGGCAACGTTTACCTCGGCGCTATCGCGACGCAGGAAGCTGAGCTGACCGGCGACTTCGGCCGCTTCATGGGCTGGGCTGACGAGATTCGTACCCTGCACGTCCGCACCAACGGCGATACGCCGCGCGACGCTACGCAGGCACGCAAGTTCGGCGCGGAAGGCATCGGCCTGTGCCGTACCGAGCATATGTTCTTCGAGCCGACCCGTATCAAGGCGGTTCGCGAGATGATCATCGCTGACACGCTTGAGCAGCGCAAGGCCGCTCTGGCTAAGATCCTGCCGATGCAGCGCGGCGACTTCGAGGCAATCTACCGCGCAATGGGCGGTCTGCCGGTAACCATCCGCCTGCTTGACCCGCCGCTCCACGAGTTCCTCCCGCACGAGGACGACGAGATTCAGGAGCTGGCCGGCGAGATGGGCGTTCCGTTCGAGAAGCTGAAGTCCAAGGTCGAGAGCCTGCACGAGTTCAACCCGATGCTCGGCACCCGCGGCTGCCGTCTGGACGTTCTCTATCCGGAGATCGCAGAGATGCAGACCGAGGCGATTATCTCCGCTGCCATCAACGTCTGGAAGGAAGACGACCTGCGCATCACGCCGGAGATCATGGTTCCGCTGGTTTCCGAGATCAACGAGCTGCGCTTCGTTAAGAAGGTAATCAAGGCGAAGGCTGACGAGCTGATCGAGGCTTCCGGCCTGAAGATGAAGTATATGGTAGGTACCATGATCGAGACCCCGCGTGCAGCTGTCACCTCGGACGAGATCGCAGAAGAGGCTGAGTTCTTCTCCTTCGGTACCAACGACCTGACCCAGATGACCTACGGCTTCTCCCGTGACGACGTCGGCCGCATCCTCGAGACCTACTTCGAGAAGAAGATCCTCGAGTCCGATCCGTTTGCACGCCTCGATCAGAAGGGCGTCGGCAGACTGGTCAAGCTGGCTGTTGACAACGGCAAGCGCGTCCGCCCGGACATCAAGCTCGGCATCTGCGGCGAGCACGGCGGCGACCTTTCGTCCGTTGAGTTCTGCCACAATGTCGGCCTGAACTACGTTTCCTGCTCGCCGTTCCGCGTTCCGATCGCGCGTCTGGCAGCAGCACAGGCTCGCGTTAAGGAGCTTGGCAAGGCATAACAACCGAATAAATGCATAATGAAAGGACGAGCCGAAAGGCTCGTCCTTTTTTGCTGTCCCCAAACTCTGTTTTGACGCTGTTCCATAAAAACGCCCCTTCTGCATCAGCAGAAGGGGCGTTTCCTGTGCATATTGATCCTGCGGATTACTTATAGAACTCGTTGATGTAGGCAACAACGTCCTCGCGGCAGCCGCGGAAGGGACCCGGGGTCTCCATCTTGAGGGAGACCAGAGCGGTCGCCCAGAGCAGCGCTTCCTCGACCGAGGCGTGCTGACGCTCGTTGATGTAGCCTGCGAAGGCGGTGTCGCCGCGGCCGGTGCGGCCGGACAGATTGCGCGCCTTGATCGGGCAGGTGTAAATCTTCTCGCCGTCATAAACGAGCAGCTCGGTGTTGTGGGAGATCATGACCTCCTTTGCGCCCCACTCGTGCAGCATATGTGCCGCCTTGACGCGGTCGTTTGTGCCGGTCAGGATTTCAGCCTCGGCGGCATCGGTCTTGAGGTAGTCGATGAGCGGCAGGATTTCCTTCTTGTCCGCCCAGTCGTGGAACGCCATGGTCTTGTCCGGCTCAACGTGGCGCAGCATGCACTGAACGTCAACGGCGACCTTGCCATGTTTGGCGCTCTCGCGAATAAGCTCGCCGTCGAAGTCGCCGTATACCAGACCGGCGAAGTGATACATCTTGGTCTTGATGTCCGCCATCTCGTCGAAGCGGAACGGGTCGCACTTGCCGAGCGAGGTGCAGGCGCGCTTTTCCTTGTCAGCGGTGAAATACTGGTTGCGGATGGAGCAGGTGTGCTCGGACGGCTTCCAGTACAGGTCAGCCTTGATGCCCTCGAAGCGCTCGTTTACGTCGGCCTCCTCGGGATTCAGCTTGCAGAAGATGGCAGCCTTTGCGCCGCTGCCTGCGGCCGCCCAGCCGGATGCGACGACCGCGCCGCCTACCTCGCTGCGTTCGTTGCCGAGATAATCAATGTTGTGGTCGAGCGAAACCGGGCCGACCACCAGTACGTCATATTCTTTCTCCATTTTTCTTTCCGCGCACATCGCTGTGCGCACTCCTTTCTCAAAGATGTTGCAGGGCGCAGAGTACCCCACAGGTCCTCAAATAGGTCTTTACAACTTTACACAGTCATTTTACCATAAATCGCCGCAAAACACAATAAAATATTTGTGAAATCTGCAACGAAAACGTGTGCATTTCAACTTTTTCAAAAAAATTTACATGGAGAGCACCCGCAGCACCGTGGCACCCGCTTGCACAGCGGCGCGAAATATGATATGCTTAGATACATTCTAAGAGGCAGAAGTTCAGGAGAGTGCCCGAAAACGGCGCAAAGCCGCGCGGCACAGGAGGGAGAGTTACAAATGGTTCAATATATGGAATGGCTCAAGGCGTTCCTGTTCGGTATCGTGGAGGGCATCACGGAATGGCTGCCGATCAGCAGCACGGGCCATATGATACTGCTCAACGAATTTGTCAAGCTGGACGTTTCGGACGCATTCTATAAAATGTTCGAGGTCGTGATTCAGCTCGGCGCGATCCTTGCGGTCGTCGTGCTGTTCTGGAACCAGATCTGGCCGCTCAAGCGCAATCACGGCCGTCACGGCGGCGCGTCCGTCACGATCGACCGCGATATTATCCGTCTGTGGTGCAAGATCGTTGTCGCCTGCATTCCGGCGGCGGTCGTCGGCCTCAAGTGGAACGATCTGTTTGAGGAGCTGTTTTACAACTATCAGTCGGTCGCTGTCGCGCTGATCGTGTTCGGCGTTGCATTCATTGCCGTCGAGACCGCGCATAAAGACAAGCCGGCGAAGATCAATTCGCTGAACGAGCTGACCTACCCGACCGTTCTCATGATCGGTATGTTCCAGCTGATCGCCGCGATCTTCCCGGGCACCTCGCGCTCCGGCTCGACCATCGTCGGCGCGCTGCTGCTCGGCGTGTCGCGCACGGTGGCGGCGGAATTCACGTTCTTCCTCGCCATTCCGGTCATGTTCGGCGCGAGCCTGCTCAAGCTGGTCAAGTTCGGCCTGGTATTCACGCAGACCGAGCTGATCATCCTCGCGATCGGCATGGTAACGGCATTTGTATCGTCCATGCTCATCATCCGGATGCTGATGGCGTTCGTCAAGAAGCACGATTTCAAGGTGTTCGGCTGGTATCGTATCATTCTCGGCATTGCCGTGCTCGCGTACTTCATGCTCGCGCGATAAACGAAAACAGTCAGTTTCGCGACAGTTTCAAAATTCCTGCACCGCCTGTTATGGTGCAGGAATTTTTTATGCCGTTTTACAGGTTTTTGATGTCGGAAACGATGAGCTCCGGGGTCAGATGGTTTTCCCTTGCCACTTCTTCCGGGTCGTAGCGGTCAAGGAAGGCCTTTTTGACGCCGTAGTTCAGCACCCTGACGTCAGATGCGCCGTAGAAACGCGCGATCTTTTCGCCGAAGCCGCCTTCAAGCTGACCGTCCTCGAGCGTGATGACGACATCATGGTCGGCGGCGAGCTCGCGCAGCAGCTTTTCGTCCAGACCGGTGATGAAGCGCGGATTGATAACGGTCGCGTCGATGGCGGCTTCTTTTTTGAGCAGCGCCGCCGTCTGTTCCGCGAGGGCGAAGAACGAGCCGAGGCCGAGGACAGCAACCCTTGTGCCGCGGTGGGTGACATGATAGGTGTTCAGACGGCTGAAATCCTTCTCGACCGGCTGTGCGGACGGCGTGAGCGGTCCAACCGGCATACGGATCGCGACCGGATACTCGTTCTGCTCGATGCTCCAGTCAAGCATGGCAAGATATTCGTCCCTGTTCGTCGGTGCGAGGTAAACGAGATTCGGAATGTTGGACATCATCGGGATGTCGTAGATACCGAGGTGGGTCACGTCGTTCATGCCGTAGATCGACGCCCACGCAACGATGATGGTCGCCGGGCTGCTGTTGATGCATAGATCCTGCGAAAGCTGGTCGTAGGTGCGCTGGATAAAGGTGGAGTATACGCCGTAGACCGGCCTGCCGCCGGCTGCCGCGATGCCGGACGCGAGCGCGACTGCGTTTTCCTCCGCGATGCCGACGTCGATGAATTGACGGCCGGCGAGCCTGCGCTTGTCCTCGGTGAAGCCGAGAACGGTCGGCGTGCCCGAGGTGATCATGCACACAGAGGAGTCAGCCTGCATCTTTTTCATCATAAAGTCGGCCGTAAGGCTCTCCCAGCTTTCGCCCTCTGTGCTCATGAGCGGCTGGAAGGTCTCCCTGTCGAACGGAGCGCAGTAGTGCCACTCCTCCTTGTGCGCCTCGGCGGGCGCGAAGCCCTTGCCTTTTTCGGTGACGAGGTGCACAACGACCGGATGGTCGATGTCCCTGACCGCCTGCAAAGCCTCGATGACCGACGGCAGGTCATTGCCGTCCGCGACGAAGCGGTAGTCCAGACCCATCGCGCGGAACAGGTTGCAGTCCGCCCGGCCGCCGGTCTCGCGCAGCAGACGCAGGTTGCCGTAAATGCCGCCATGGTTCTCCGCGATGGACATATCGTTGTCGTTTACGAGGATAATGAAGCTGCCGCCGAGCTCAGCTGCGTAATCGAGCGCCTCGGGCGCTTCGCCGCCGGAGAGCGAGCCGTCACCGATGACAGCGATGACATTGCCGCCTTCGCCCTTGAGGTCGCGGCCCTTCGCCAGACCGCAGGCAAGGCTGACCGAGGTCGAGGTGTGGCCGACGGTGAAATGGTCGTGCTCGCTCTCGTGCGGATTGCTGTAGCCGGAGACGTCGTCGTAGTGTGTGGGGTCGAGAAAAGCCTCGGCTCTGCCGGTCAGCATCTTGTGCGGATAGGTCTGATGCGATACGTCGAATACGATTTTATCCTTCGGAGACTCGAAAACATAGTGCAGAGCAACGGTCGCCTCGACGAAGCCGAAGTTCGGGCCGCAGTGGCCGCCGTGGCGGCTGAGCTTTTCGACGAGTGCGCCGCGAATTTCGCCGCACAGCGCCTTCAACTCATCGAGCGAGAGCTTTTTAACGTCTGAGGGGCTGCTGATGTGTTCCAGGTACATAGAGAAATTCCTCCTGCAAATTTTTTTTACCATGACAATGGTATCACCTGGAGTGAACTTCAAGTCAAGAGGAAATTCAAAAATTTTATCCACAGAGCAAAACCGCATCAAGGAACAGGCGCGATTTGCGGGTAAATTTTTCTTGCAATTTCGGTACAGGGTGGTATAATCCATATAAATATACTAACACGATATGAATAGTGGGAAAATAATTGCGCGGCGGCTGACGCAGAAGGAGAGCACCCCTTATGAAGGAAAAAATACGATGCGGTGAGACACATTACGGAGACAGCCCGTACCGGTCGGATGTGCACGGTATCCTGCTGCACGGCAGACGCGGACGGCTGCTGTCCGTGCTGTATACGGCAGGCGGCGAAGGACTGCATCCCGCCGTGCTGCGCTGCACGGCATTCCCGGCTGCGAAAAGAATATCGACCTTGCGCAGGATCTGCGCCGGGCCTTGCGGCAAAGCCGGTGCTGTGTCTCGGCGGCTCGCTCGACATCTACACGCCGCCCGAGCAGCACTGTGAGCCGCTTCGCCGGGCCGTTGAGCGGGCGGGCGGTACGCAGTTTCGGAGCGTGCGCTGGCCGACCGACCATTTTCTGTCGGATTACCGGCTGAAAACCTCGGAAACCGTGCTCGAATTTCTGAAAAGCTGAACGATCTCAGGCATTCCGCCGCTCTCGGCATGACGGAATGCCTTTTTTGCGTCTTGCAACGAAAATTGAAAAAGAATATAATGATACTGGAAATAAATCACGATCAGAAAGAAGGACTATCACAAATGCCAATCGGAGTATTGACCAACTGCGCATCGGTGCTGGCGGGGGGCGCGATCGGCTCGGCGCTTGGACACATCCTGCCCGCAAGCCTCAAGGACCATCTGCCGACCATGTTCGGCCTGTGCTCGATCGCCATCGGCATCAATTCCATCATCAAGGCCTCAGCGATGACGCCGGTGGTGCTGGCGCTGCTCGTCGGCTTCACCATCGGTCATCTGCTGCATCTTGAACAGTGGACGAGCCGGTTTTTCCATAAGCTGGTGAAGGCGATGCGCCTCGGCGGAGACGGCATCGACATGGAGTTTTACATCACGGCGGTCGCGCTGTTCTGCTGCTCGGGCTTCGGCTGGTACAGCACGCTGACCGAGGGGATCGCAGGCGACCCGTCGCTGCTGTTCTCCAAGGCAGTCCTCGACGGCTTCACGGCGCTCATCTTTGCTTCGACGCTCGGAAAATCCATCTGCGCCATTCCGCTGCCGCAGTGCGTCATCCTGCTGTGCGTGTTCGGCGCAGGACGGCTGCTGGCCGGCGTGCTGACGCCGAACATGTTCGCGGATCTTTCCGCCTGCGGCGGTGTGCTGACCATGGCGGCGGGCTTTCGCGTCTCCAAAATCAAATCCGTGCCGCTCGTCGATCTGATGCCGGCGCTCCTTCTCGTCATGCCGTTCAGTCTGCTCTGGACGATGGTGATGGGATAAGAAAACGATGGGCAGCACCACAGGCTCTACCGCGCGGTGCTGCCCATATGGTTTGAAAGGAAGAAACTGAAAAATGAAGCTCATTCATCTTTCTGATCTGCATCTCGGCAAGCGAGTCAACGAATGCTCGATGCTGGAGGATCAGCAGTATATTTTAGGCGAAATCCTGCGTATTATCGACAGCGAAGCGCCGGATGCGGTGCTCATCGCAGGCGACGTTTACGATAAATCCGTCCCGTCGGCGGAGGCGGTGACGCTGCTCGATGATTTTCTGGTGCAGCTTGCCTCGCGCCGCGTGCAGACCTGCCTCATCAGCGGAAACCATGACTCGGCAGAGCGCCTGTCGTTCGGCGGACGGCTGATGGACGCGGCCGGCATCCATATCGCGCCGGTCTACGACGGCTCTCTGGCGCCGCTGACGCTGTCGGACGAGCACGGCCCGGTGGATATTTATCTGCTGCCGTTCCTCAAGCCGGTGCAGGTGCGGCGTTTTTTCCCGGACGAGGACATCGAAAGCTATACGGACGCGATGGCGGCGGTGCTCCGTGCGGCGAACGTGGACACAGCGCGCCGCAATGTGCTGGTCGCGCACCAGTTCGTCACGGGCGCGGTGCCCTGCGAGTCCGAGGAGCTTTCGGTCGGCGGCACGGACAATGTGGCGGTCTGTGTGTTCGACGATTTCGATTATGTCGCCCTCGGTCACATCCACGGCCCGCAGAAGGTCGGCCGCGAGACCGTGCGCTACTGCGGCACGCCGCTCAAGTATTCCTTCTCGGAGGTCGGCCACAAAAAATCCGTCACCGTGGTGGAGATGGGAGAGAAGGGCAGCGTCGGCATCCGCACGGTGCCGCTCGTGCCGCGGCGCGATATGTCTGAGCTGCGCGGCACGTATAACACGCTCATGCTGCGCGAGAATTACGAGGGAAAGCCGCTCCGGAACGATTATCTGCACATCACGCTCACCGATGAAGAGGATATTCCGAACGCCGTCAGCAATCTGCGCGTGGTCTACCCGAATCTGATGCGGCTCGACTACGACAATGCGCGCACCCGTGCAGGCGGCGTCATCGAGGGCGCGGACAGGGCAGAGCAGAAGCCACCGCTCACCCTGTTCGGTGAATTCTACGAGAGCCAGAACGGAACGCCGATGAGCGAGGAGCAGCAGGCGTTCGCAGACAAGCTGATCGCGAGCATCTGGGAGGAAGAAAAATGAGACCGCTGAAACTTACGCTGTCCGCATTCGGCCCGTATGCCGGACACACCGAGATCGATCTGGAAAAGCTGGGTGAGAAGGGTCTGTACCTGATCACCGGCGATACGGGCGCAGGCAAGACCACGATCTTCGACGCGATCACCTATGCGCTGTACGACGCGCCGAGCGGCACGAACCGCGATACGTCCATGTTCCGCTCCAAGTATGCGTCTCCCGAAACGCCGACCTTCGTCGAAATGACATTTTCCTGCGGCGGAAAGGTCTACACCGTCAAGCGAAACCCGGAATATGAGCGTCCGGCCAGACGCGGCAGCAAAATGACAAGGCAGAGAGCCGAGGCGGAGCTGCATCTGCCGGACGGCAGCGGCGTGCTCGACAAGCCGAAAGAGGTCAACGCAGCCCTCGTGCGGATCATCGGCCTCGACCGCAGCCAGTTTTCGCAGATCGCCATGATCGCGCAGGGCGAATTTCTCAAGCTGCTGACAGCGGAAACAAAGGACCGGCAGGAGATATTCCGCAAGATCTTCAAGACGAACTGCTACGAGGTGTTGCAAAACCGCCTGAAGGACAGCACGAACACGCTTTACCGAAAATGTGAGGCGGCGCGCGCGAGCGTACAGCAGTATATCGGCGGCATCGTCTGCGCGGAGGGTGATATGCTCCGCGAAAAGGCCCAGCAGGCGAAGGAGGGGAAGCTCCCGTTTGCGGAGACCGTGGAGCTGCTCGAAACGCTCATTGACCGCGACGAAGCGGAGGATGCGGCCTGCGCACGGCAGTTTGAGGTGCTGGAGGAGAAGATCGGTGCGGTCAATGCGCGGCTTATCAAGGCGGACGAGCGGGGAAAGATGCGCGAAGCACTCGAGGCAAATCGGAAACAGCAGGAGGTGCAGCGCGGGAAGGCCGAACAGGCGAAAGCGGCGCTTGCCGCCGAGCAGGCGAAGCAGCCGCAGCAGGAGGCGCGTCAGCGCGCGCTTGCCGACCTCGAAAACGAGCTGCCGCACTATGCTGAGCTTGAAAACGCGGAAAAGAAACGCCTCAGCCTCGCTTCTGACATTGAGACGAAACGCCGCGCGCTCGTACAGCAGGAGCGCACGCATCAGGCGCAGAGCGCGGAGCTTGCAGCATGGAAGCAGGAGCATGAGAGCCTTGCGAGTGCTGCGGCTGACCGAGAGCGTCTGCTTGGCGAAAGGGGCCGCAGGCTCGACCGCCAAACCGTGCTCAAGGCGCTGGCGGAGGATGTCGAGGCGCAGCGGCGCGGCGAGAGGGAGATTGCGGACGCGGAAAAACAGCTTGCAGTCCGAAAGCAGCGGCAGGAAGCGCTTGCCTCGGAGCTTGCCGCGCAGACCGAAACGCTGAAGGCAGACCGCGAAGCGTGGGAGCAGGGCGCGGGACTGGACGCAGAGCGCGAAAAACTGCGCGCACAGCAGGCCAAAACGCAGGAGCGTGAAGCTGAACTGCGCACACTGAACGCGCTGCTGCGCGAGTGCCGGACGGCGGAGCAGGCGGTGCTTGCCTCGCAGCAGGCTTATCTGCGTGCGCAGGACGCGGCGGAGCAGACGGACGCAGCATACGGCGAGAGCCGCCGCGCTTTCTTTGACGCGCAGGCCGGTATTCTCGCGCGCGAGCTTGCGGAGGGCGTGCCGTGCCCGGTGTGCGGTTCGGTGCACCATCCGGCACCGGCGCAGGCGCCCGGCCACGCCCCGAGCGAGGGGCAGCTTCGCGAAGCGGAGCAGGCACGCGATGCGGCACAGCAGAGGGCGCACGCGAAAAGCCTGGACGCAGGCGCGAAAAACGCCGCCTTCACGGAGAAAAAGCAGCAGCTGATCGCGCAGATGCAGCCGTTTGCGGAGCAGCCGGCCTATGAAAATGCAGAGGCGCAGCTGGGTGTATGCGAGGAGAAGGCGCGGCAGGAGGGTGCAGATGCCGCACGGCAGCTTTCCGCTCTGGACGCGCAGCTTGCCGCACGCGAAGCACTGGGGCACAGCATGGAGACACAGCAGAAGGCACTGGAGCGGCTTGCCGCCGAGCAGGAGAAGCAGCGCTCTGCGGCTTCGGCGGCAGAAAACCTGCTGAGCCGTCTGCGCGGTCAGCAGGAGCAGCTTGCAGAACGGCTCAGCCGTCAGCTTGCGGAGGCCCTGCCGGGCTGCCGCATGGAAAACGCTGCCGCATACATCGCCGCCGAGCGGGCGGAGACAGAGCAGGCGCTCGCGGCGCTGGAGGCGCAGCTGGCATCACTCGATGCAGGCATTGTACGCAGGAAAACGCTCGCCCGGCTCATCCCGCAGCACGAAAGCGAACTGCGCGGACAGGAGCAGACGATGAATGCTGGACGGGAGGAGCTGGCGCGGACGGAAAGCCGCGAAGGCGCACTCGGAGAGCAGAACGCAAGACTGCGCGATGGGCTGTCGTTCTCGTCGGCGGCCGCGGCGGAAAAGCAGCGGCAGACGCTGGCAGCGGAGATGAATGCGGCGGCTGCTGCGCGGAAGGCGGCGGAGGAGCGGTTCGAGGCCTGCTGCAAGGAGCAGATCGCGCTGGAAGCCGGCGCAAAACAGCTGGAGGCGCAGCTTGCGGGCGGTGAGGAGATCGACGAAGAGGCGCAGCGGCAGCAGGGCAATGCACTGGCAGTCGAGCGGCTTTCCCTGCTCGAGCGGCAGCGCACGCTCCACAGCCGGGCGAACACCAATAAGACTGCACTTGCGAGCGTGCGGAACAAGTCGGACGAGCTGGAACGGCTGGAACGGGAGTATAGCTGGCTGAGCATGCTGTCGCAGACGGCGAACGGCACACTTTCCGGAAAAGACAAGATCACGCTCGAAACCTATATCCAGATGACCTTCTTTGATCGTATCCTTCAGCGTGCAAACGGACGTCTGCTCGTCATGTCGGGCGGTCAGTACGAGCTCAAGCGCCGCAGCATATCGGACAACAGGCAGTCCAAGACCGGTCTGGAGCTTGATGTCATCGACCACTACAACGGCTCGGAGCGCAGCGTCAAGTCGCTCTCGGGCGGCGAGTCGTTCAAGGCCTCGCTGTCGCTCGCGCTCGGCCTTTCGGATGAGGTGCAGTCCGCGGCGGCGGCCGGAATCCGTCTGGATACGATGTTCGTCGACGAGGGCTTCGGCTCGCTCGATGAGGAGTCGCTCGCGCAGGCCATCCATGCACTCAGCAGCCTTGCCGAGGGAAAACGGCTGGTCGGCATCATCTCGCACGTGGGAGAGCTCCGCGAGAAGATCGACCGTCAGATAGTCATCACCAAGGATAAAAACGGCAGCGGCAGCAGCGTGAGAATTATAGTATAAAAATCAGGTTTACATGATTACTGCAATCGCGCGATAGCGCGTGTGAAATAGCGTTTGCTGTGCAAATGCAAAAAAACCGAGGACATGTGCCTCGGTTTTTTTACACTGAGAGGGAGAAAGTTTCCGTATGGGAACTTTCGGACGACTCGTGTTCTGCGTTCGTCAGAACACAGCTTGTCAGCGAAACGTCAGTTTCGCGACATCTCGTCCGGTATGTCAAACCAGAACGCGATGCCGCCGGGGACGTTCTCCGCGCCGCAGTCGCCGTGCAGCGTATCTGCGATGGCGCGGACGAGCGACAGACCGATGCCGGTGCCGCCGGCCTCGCGGGTACGAGCGCGGTCGGTGCGGTAGAATTTCTCCCAGATCTTCGGCAGCTCATCCTCGGGCAGACCCTCGCCTGCATTGAAAACGGTCAGGCGCGTGCGCCCGCCGTTTCGGACGGCGGAGATGACGATGCTTCCGCCCTCGGCGGTGTAGCGGATGGCGTTGGACAGGTAGTTCATGAGCACCTGCTCGAGCAGGCCGCTGTCCGTGCGCACGGTGATGTGCGTGTCCGCGCAGTCCACGCTGAGGTTTTTGCTCTCGCACAGCACGGCGGTCTTCTGCACCGCGTCGCGGCACATTTCGTGCAGGTCGATCTCTTCATAGAATGTCTGTTCCGCGCCGAGTTCGAGCTTGGACAGGCTGAGCAGCTGCATGACAAGGCGGTTCATATGACCGGCCTCGTCCGCGATGGTGTCGCAGTAGAACTTGCGGTCCTCAGGGTCGTCCGCGACACCCGCCGTCAGACCCTCGGCGTAGCCCTGAATGAGGGCGATCGGCGTTTTCAGCTCGTGGGAAACGTTGACGATGAATTCGCGGCGCATATTGTCGATGCGCTCCTTTTCGCGTACCTCCTGCGCAAGCTGATCGTTGGACTCCTTGAGCTCACCGATGGCCTGCTCGAGATAGGCGCTGAGACGGTTGAGCGACTGGCCGAGCTGTTCGACCTCGTCGGATTCCCGTCTGCCCTTGCCGGTGTACTGGGTGGAAAAATCGAGCTCGCTCATGCGGTCGGCGAGCGCCGCCATGGAGACGAGCGGGCGCGTGAACTCGCGCGAGAAGAAGAACGCGATGCCGAGACAGATGAGCAGCGCACAGCCGCCGGCGATGAGCAGGAACACCAGGTTGAGCGAGGAATTCTGCTCGATGAACGCGAACGGCATATAGGCGATAAGGTAGCGGCCCTCGTCCTTGTCGAGCGAGCCGATGAGACAGAGATACTGGTCGTTGTCGCGCAGGCTGATATTGGCAAAGCGGTACTGATGCTCGGCGAGCGAGGACCAGTCCTCGTTCTGCATGACCGAGGCGAGGACCGCGATGCTGCGGAACTGCTGCTCGTTCATGCCGAATGCAAAGTCCGGCACGGCATGGTCGCCTCGGTCGTGCAGGAAGGAGGAGGTGAGCACCGTGCCGTCGTCCATCGCGACCGCCAGACGGATGGCCGAGCGGCTCTCATAGCTGTCCAGTACGGTCACGATGTCGTCCATATCGCCGTCATAGATGCCGCAGACCGTGTCAAAGGCGTCGCACAGGCTGCTTTTTCGCGTCATCATGAAATAGTCCTGATAAAAGAACAGATTGAGCAGCAGCAGGATGCCGATGAACATGAGCGCGACGAGGCTGATGGCTGAGAAGAACTTGAATCGAATGGAATGCGGTTTCAGTTTCATCCTTCAAAGCGGTATCCGTAGCCGCGCACGGTCTCGATCATCGAGCCGCAGCAGCCGAGCTTGGCGCGCAGCTTTTTGACATGGGTATCGACCGTCCGCAGGTCGCCGAAGTAGTCGTAGCCCCAGACAGCGTTGAGGATGCTCTCGCGGGAAAGCGCGATCGAGCGGTTGTTCTTGAAATAGATGAGCAGCTCGTATTCCTTCGGCGTGAGGTCGACCGGCTGCTCCTCGACGAGCACCTCGCGGCGCAGCTCGTTGACCGACAGGAGACCGATGGTCTCGAGGGGAGAGGCTGCGCGGCCCTCGCGCTTGAGCAGGGTGCGCACGCGCGCGGCGAGCACGATGGGGGAGAAGGGCTTGGTGACGTAATCGTCCGCGCCGCTCTCCAGACCGCGCACCTGGTCGGCGTCCTCGGCGCGTGCGGTCAGCAGCATGACAGGCAGGTGCTTTTCGCCGTTTTCCTGCTCGCGTATCTCGCGCAGCACCTCGAAGCCGTCCATGCCCGGCATCATGACGTCGAGAATGGCGAGGTCGAGCGTGGGGCGGCGGTTTTCGATCAGCTCGAGCGCTGCTTTGCCGTCGGCCGCCTCGAGGATGGTGTGTCCGTCGCGCTTGAGAAAGTCGCTGACGAGCCGGCGGATGCGCGCCTCGTCGTCTGCGATGAGTATAGTAGACATAAAAATTCCGCCTTTGCTATCGTTTGTTGCATTGATTATACGATTTCAATTTGTTCGTTGTGTGAACATTGACATAAAAGGGAGGACGCAGAGAGAAAAAACTGCGTCCCGTCCATATTATTCCTCGTTTTCCAGCACGTAGCGGTACAGCGCGTTTTTCTTTACGCCCACCTCGGCGGATACCGCCTTTACGGCGTCCTTCTGGGTCTGTCCCTGCTCGATGCGGCGGCGCACAGCCTCCGCGGCGGCGGCAAGGCGCTCCTCCTCGCTCTGCTCGGTCTCCGGCTCGTCGGGCGCGCCCTCCACGATGAGGACGAATTCGCCGCGCGGCGGATTTTCGTCAAAGTAGCGCATTGCCTCGCCGAGCGTCATGCGGAGCGTCTGCTCGTGCAGCTTGGTCAGCTCGCGCGAGAGCGACAGACGGCGATCCTCGCCGAAGGCGGCGGCAAGGTCGCGCAGCGTCGCGCACAGCTTGTGCGGCGCTTCATAGAAGATCATGGTACGCTTCTCGCCCTCGAGCGCGTCCAGATGCTCGCGCCGCGCCTTTTTATTCACGGAAAGAAAGCCCTCGAAGCACCAGCGGCCGGTCGGCAGACCGCTTGCGGCGAGCGCGCAGACCGCAGCGCAGCAGCCGGGGACCGGGATGACCGGAATATCGTGCTCGGCGCACAGCGCGACCAGATCCTCGCCGGGGTCGGAGACGGCCGGCGTGCCGGCGTCGGTCACGAGCGCACAGGTCTCGCCGCCGAGCATCCGCTCGAGCACGACTTCACCGCGTGCGCGGCGGTTGTGTTCATAATAGGAGATCATCGGCTTGCGGGGAAGCTCACAGGCGGTCAGCAGCTTCTGCGTAACGCGCGTGTCCTCGGCGGCGATGAAATCGACCGTGCTGAGGATTTCGCGTGCACGGGGAGAAAGATCGCCCAGATTGCCGATCGGGGTTGCGACTAAGTAGAGTGTAGACATGGTGGAATCCCTCCGGGATCGTCAGAAATGAAATGATTGCAGCGGACAGGCGTTTTTCAGTCCGAGCTGCCGGTTTTGCCGTAGATTTTCAGGTATTCCTCGCTCTCGACCAGCAGCGGCGGCTCTACGCTGAGGCCCTCTGCGCTGCCGCCCTTGCGGCATTCGACGAGCACGGCGCTCGGAACGGCGAGCGCGTTCTGATGGACGAAGCGCAGGCGCTTGGGGACGAGACGGACGCGGCTGAGCGCCTCGAGCAGCACCCACAGCCGTTCGGGACGGAACACAAAGGCCGCTTTGCCGCCGGTGTGCAGGACAAAGGACGCCGCGACCGCGACCTCCTCGACCGTGCAGCAGATGTCCTGCCGGGCGGTGCGCTTTTCGGCCGAAGGGGCGGCCGCGCCGGTGTTCCGGCCGAAGTAAGGCGGATTGCAGATGACGTAATCCATGCTGCCGTGGGGCAGGAGCGTGCGCATATGGCGCAGGTCGCCGCACAGCGCTGTGACGTTTTCGAGCCGGTTGTGCTCGATCGAGCGGCGGAACAGGTCGAGCGCGTCCTGCTGTATCTCCAGACCGGTCACGGTGAGGTCCTCGCGCCAGCAGAGCAGCGCGAGCGCGCCGGTGCCGCAGCCGAGGTCAAGGACCTTGGCGCGCCTGCGTATCTTCGCGAAGGCGGAGAGCAGGACGCTGTCCTGACCGAGCTTGAAAAATCGGTCGTCCTGTAAAAGCGATAAGCCGTTCGGCAGAATTTCGGTCGTCTGCGGCATGAAGAGCCTCCTCATAAAGATAAAGGACCGGCCTTGCGGCCGGCCGTGGGTTTGCGGTGTTACTGCTTGTTTTCGATGTACTCCCTGGCGTGTGCCTTGAGCTTTTCGAAGGTCTCCGGACTGAGAACGTGCTCGATGCGGCAGGCATCCTCCGCAGCGATCTCGTGATCGACGCCGAGGGCGGTCAGAAATGCCGTCAGTACGGTGTGACGCTCGTAAATGGTCTCTGCGATCTTGAGACCCGCCTCGGTCAAACCGAGCAGACCGTTCTGGTCGATGGAAACATAACCGTTATCGCGCAGCAGGCCGACTGCTCGGCTGATGCTGGGCTTGGAGAAGCCGGTATAATGCGCTACGTCGATCGAGCGCACCTGACCGTTCTTCTGCATGAGAACAAGAATAGCTTCCAGATAGTTTTCCGCGCTTTCCTGGATCTTCAAAGTGCACGGCCCCCTTTGTTGTAGATTTTCCGCCGTGTGTGCGGCGGTTCACATTCATATTTTTAAACAGTATAACATGAAAACGATTTTTTTGCAACACAGCCGGAGCAGAACGCTCGGAATCGAAATTGGCGGCTGTTCCGGACGGTCTTGCGGAGGAAGGAGCAGTATGATAAGATAAAGACAGAACGCAGGGAAGGGGAGAGAAGTATGGCATCGAGCAGGGAATATCTGGAGTTCATTCTGGGACAGCTTTCCGGCCTCGAGGAGATCACGCACCGCGCGATGATGGGCGAATACATCCTTTACTATCGCGGAAGGGTCATTGGCGGCATTTACGACGACCGGCTGCTCGTCAAACCGGTCCCGGCGGCAGTCAGCCGCATGCCGGAGGCTCCGCGTGAGCTGCCGTATGAGGGCGCAAGGCCGATGCTGTTCGTCGGGGACGTGGATGACAGAGAGTTTCTGGCGGAGCTGATCGGCGCGATGTATGAGGAGCTGCCTGCGCCGAAGCCGAAAAAGCGCAGGCAGGCGTTGCAGGAACGGGAGAAATGATGTAATCTAAGAGTAGCGAAAAAACACAGGCAGCACCGCTGTGCGGTATTGTCAATGAGCGGATCGGAGTATAACAAACATGAAGATATTGCATACCACACCGTCACAGGACGGGTTTTACATGCCGGCGGAGTTCGCGCCGCACGAGGGCTGTCTGATGATCTGGCCGGAGCGCGGCGACAGCTGGCAGTACGGCGCCTATGCGGCGCGCAAAGCCTTCCTGCGCGTCATCGAGACCATTTCCGAGAGCGAGAGCATGACCGTGCTGTGCTCGGAGGGACAGTACGACAACGCCCGCGCACAGCTTCCCGACCGTGTGCGGCTCGTCGTGATGGCGACGGATGACGCATGGGCGCGCGACGTCGGGCCGACCTTCGTCGTAAACAGCCGCGGCGAGCGCCGCGGCATCGACTGGGGCTTCAATGCATGGGGCGGCGACGCAGACGGCCTGTATCCCTCGTGGGAGAACGACAACCGCGTGGCGCGCAAGTTCTGCGACCTGCTTGGGGACGACGTTTACGATAAACGCGATTTTATCTGCGAGGGCGGCTCCATCCATACGGACGGCGAGGGAACGGCGCTCGTTACCGAGGCGTGTCTGCTGAGCACCGGCCGCAATCCCGACCTGACGAAGGCGGAGATCGAGCGGGTGCTGTGCGATTATCTCGGCGTCAGCAAGGTGATCTGGCTGCCGCGCGGCATTTACAACGACGAGACCAACGAGCACGTGGACAATGTCTGCGCGTTTACCGCGCCGGGCGAGGTCGTGCTCGCGTGGACGGACGACGAGGACGACCCACAGTACGCGCTGTCGGCGGCAAGCCTTGCCGTGCTCGAGACCGAGCTCGACGCGAAGGGCCGCCGCATCAAGGTGCACAAACTGCCGCTGCCGAAGCCGGTCACGATCACCGCAGAGGAATGCGAAGGACTTGACCTGTGCGAGGGCGAGCCGACGCGCACGCCGGGTGAGCGCCTTGCCGCAAGCTACGTCAACTTCTACATCGCGAACCACGCGGTCGTGATGCCGGCGTTCGGCGATCCGGCCGACGAGCGGGCACAGGAGATTCTTCGGAAGCTGTTCCCGACGCGCGAGATCGTCGCCATCCCGGCGCGCGATATTCTCATCGGCGGCGGCAATATTCACTGCATCACGCAGCAGATCCCGAAAAAATAAGGAGCAGATAACATGAGTAAAGTAACCGTTGCAGCGGTGCAGATGACCTACGGTCTGGAAAACGCGATGGAAAAGGTGCGCGAGGCGGCGTCGCAGGGCGCACAGATCATCCTTCTGCCCGAGCTGTTTGAAAACTGGTATTTCTGTCAGGAAAGAAGCTATGAAAACTATCATCTCGCGACAACGCTGGAGGAAAATCCGGCGGTGCGCGAGCTTAGAAAGGTCGCGCATGATTTTCGCGTAGTCCTGCCGGTCAGCTATTATGAGCGCGTCGGCAATACCACGTTCAACACGGTCGCGGTGATCGACGCGGACGGCTCTATTCTCGGCCAGTACCGCAAGACCCATATCCCGGACGACCATTTCTATCAGGAAAAGTTCTATTTCACCCCGGGCGACACCGGCTTCAAGGTCTGGGACACAGCCTACGCGAAGATCGGCGTCGGCATCTGCTGGGATCAGTGGTTCCCGGAGTCGGCGCGCTGCATGGCATTGATGGGCGCGGAGATTCTGTTCTACCCGACCGCCATCGGCTCGGAGCCCATCCTCGACTGCGACTCCATGCCGCACTGGCGCCGCTGCATGCAGGGTCATGCCGCTGCGAATATCATGCCGCTCATCGCGGCCAACCGCATCGGCACCGAGACCGTTCAGCCGAGCGAGGATAATCAGCAGCAGTCCTCTTCGCTGACCTTCTACGGCTCGTCGTTCATCGCGGACGAGACCGGCGCACTCGTCGAGCAGGCCGACCGCGAAAACGAGGGCGTGCTCACGCACTCCTTCGACCTCGACGCCATTCGCGAGATGCGCCACTCATGGGGTGTATTCCGTGACCGCCGTCCGGAAATGTACGGCGCGATGAAGTCGTTCGGCCGGTAAAAACATACGCGCAGCTGCCCCTGTCCGTTTTTTGGACAGGGGCAGTTTTATATTGCCATAATAAGAATAATATATTCCTTCGAAGTGCGTTTTTTCTTCCGGCCCGGGGGTGTAGTTTCACGCTCTTAACGGCCTGTTCAGATGAAAAACAGCAAAATAATGTGCATGACAATAAAAACGCACAGTTTGCACGAGATTAGTTTTGCTTTTTTCGTACAAAACCACGGGCATTTTTCGCGTTTTTTAACGTGCTGTTTTAAAAAAAAGATGTATAATAGTATACGTGATTGAGGAGAGCGTCAGCGGCACAGGAGACTGCCGGTGCACCGCTCTCAGGGTAAATGCACGGCCGAGAGAAACAAACAGGCTGTGCGCGAGTCGGCAGGCCGCAGAGGAACAGAGATGGCCCCGCCGATAGAATGGATAGAGAGGCAGACGGTTCACCGCCGCCGCTTCTCAGGCAGAAAGGTGGAAAAACAATGTCATACGATTATCTTTTGACGATAGCAATTATTTTGCTGTGCACGAAAATTTTCGGTCTGACGAGCGAACGAGTTCATATGCCGCAGGTCGTCGGCGCACTGATCGCCGGTGTTCTGGTCGGTCCGAGTGTGCTCAACTGGGTGGGCGAGACTGACTTCCTGGTCAAGGCAGCCGAGCTCGGCGTTATCATCCTGATGTTCAACGCCGGCATGGATACCGATCTGGAGGAGCTGAAAAAGACAGGCTTCGCCTCGTTCATCATCGCCATGATCGGTGTTATCGTGCCGCTTCTCGGCGGCATGGGCTGCTATCTTGTGTTCGACAACAACCCGAGCGATAAGATGAACATGCTCAAGGCGGCGTTCATCGGCGTCGTTCTGACCGCAACCTCGGTTTCGATCACGGTCGAGACGCTGCGCGAGATGGGCAAGCTGAAAAGCCGGGTCGGCACAGCAATACTGGGCGCGGCCGTTATCGACGATATTCTGGGTATCATCGTTCTGACCATTCTGAGCGCGCTGACCGATCCCTCGGTTCGTCCGATGTTCGTGCTGGCGCGTATCGTGGCGTTCTTCGTATTCGTTGCGGTCGTCGGCCTTATCATGTACAAGGCGTTCCTCAAGATGGAGCAGAAATGGCATAAGCACCGCCGCATCGCGATTTATGCGGTTGCATTCGCCCTGCTGATGAGTTACGTTGCAGAGCGCTTCTTCGGCATTGCCGACATCACCGGCGCATATTTCGCCGGCATCGTCCTCTGCTCGCTGGCTGATGTTCGCGACTATGTCGCGAGCAAGACCAACGTGCTCGGCTATATGCTGTTCTCTCCGCTGTTCTTCGCGTCCATCGGCATCAAGACCAATCTGGAGGGCCTGACCGTCCAGATGTTCGGCTTCGCGGTCGTGCTGACCATTATCGCGATCCTGACCAAGATCATTGGCTGCGGCTTCGGCGCAAAGATCATGGGCTTCCAGATGTACGACGCCTTCTCCATCGGCCTCGGCATGGTATCGCGCGGTGAGGTTGCGCTGATCGTTGCGCAGAAGGGCGAGCAGGCCGGCCTGATCGACCCGCATATGTTCCCGCCGATCGTCGTCGTCGTTATCGTTACCACGCTCGTCACGCCGATTCTGCTCAAGTTCGGCATGAAGAAGCAGACCCCGGCGAACACTGAGTTCTCCGCGCAGGAAGCCGCGAACATGCCCAAGAACAGCCGTTTCTAAAGACTTTCGCGAAATGTTATCTGAGGACCGCACACTGTGCGGTCCTTTTGCTTGCCGACGGCCGGAGAATGTGCTATACTGAACACGGTATTGCCTGCTGCACGCAGCGGCAGGAAAACGAGCTTTTTACTGGAGGAAAAACCAAATGAATAAAACGAAGCTTCTGCCGCTGGCAGCAGCGGCGCTCGCAATCCCCGGTATCGGTCTGCGCGCGCTGCATCTGCTGAACGGCTTTGATGTTGACAGCGGTCTGCCGACGGCAGGCAGTCCGTGGGTATGGGTCTGCACCGTATTCTTCGTGCTGTGCGCCGTGCTGTACGGCGTACTTGCCGCGCCGCTGCGCGAGAAGGAAAGCGTGCCGTTTGAAAAGCTGCTCGGTACGGATCACGCGCTGTTTCGCATGACAGCCGTCATCGCCGGACTGCTGCTCATCGCCGGCAGCGCAGGCTATCTCTGCTTCACCTTTACCGCGCAGGAGGAAGGCGCGGCGCTGTGGTCGCATGTGCTCGAGATCGTCTACTCGATCACGGGAATCGGCAGCGGTGTGTGCATGATCGCCTTCACCAAGGCGCAGGGCGCGTCCTACATGACGTCGGATGCGGCGAAATGCGTGCTGCTGCCGCTGTTCTGGAGCGCGCTGCACCTGCTCGTCAACTACCGCATGACCTGCACCGACCCGCGCCTGCCGCTGTTTGCGTTCGGCCTGCTCGCGGACGTCATGCTCGTGTTCGCGTTCTATCACATCGCGCGTCTGCTCTACGGCCGTCCGCAGCCGATGCTGCTCGCGCTGTCCGGTGCGCTCGCGGCAGTCATGTCGTTCTCCGACCTCGGCGGCTACGGCCTCGCTCGTCTGATGGGCGTGACCTCGGTCGCGTGGCCGGGCAAGATGCTGCTGCGCAGCGGCCTGTCGGCGGCGGCCTGCATCTATGTGCTCGCGCAGCTTTTCGTGCTGTGCTCGAAAAACGCAGATCACGCGGAATGAGGAGGAGACCATATGCTTTTTGTATGCTACCCCAAATGCTCGACCTGTGCAAAGGCCAGAAAATGGCTGGAAGAGCAGGAAATCTCCTTTGAGGAGCGCGACATCAAGACGGACAACCCGACCGAGGCGGAGCTGCGCGACTGGCACCGCCGCAGCGGTCTGCCGCTCAAGCGGTTTTTCAATACGAGCGGCCTTCAGTACAAGGCGCTCGGCCTCAAGGATCGTCTGCCCGAAATGAGCGAGGACGAGCAGTACGCGCTGCTCGCGACCGACGGCATGCTCGTCAAGCGTCCGCTGCTCATCGGGGAGGACTTCGCGCTTCCTGGCTTCAGGGAAAAGGAATGGCTGGAGAAGCTGAACGGATAAGCACCGTTTTGCCCGGGGCACAAGCTCCGGGCAGTTTCTTTTCAGATATTTGCAAAAAAAGAGTTGACATAAGACGCCTGATGCTGTATAATAAATCTTGCTTATCGGGCAAGACACGGAACGGTATCGAAGCGGTCATAACGAGGCGGTCTTGAAAACCGTTTGTCCGAAAGGGCGCGTGGGTTCGAATCCCACCCGTTCCGCCAAATTTTTTATTTAGCTGAAACGGGCAGGAAAAACCACGAAAACTGCATAACTTGACATGGAGACGTACCCAAGCTGGTGAAGGGGCTCCCCTGCTAAGGGAGTAGGTCGAGAAATCGGCGCGAGAGTTCAAATCTCTCCGTCTCCGCCATATAAATCCTCGTGATCGTAAGATCACGGGGATTTGTTGCGTTTGCGGAAAAATCCTGCGCGAAAAATCGTCAGTTAGACGAAAAAATCATTTGAATTCGTGCAAACTGCGAAAAAATCCCGGCGCGGAGGCACCGCTTTTTGCCGTATTTCCGAGGCGAAATGTCGGAAATGTACGGAAAGTCCTGTCCGAACGGGAGAAAGCTGCATTCCGGTTTGTCACTTTTTACAGGTTCATTTTTACATAAACTTGACATTTCTCTGATTTTCGTGTATAATTTCGCACTTGTGGAAGATAGAATTTACGACTTGACATACTGTGAAAAATCGGGGAGAAATGTATGAAAAAACTCATTTTATCCTTAGCACGCCGGGTGAAAAACCTTGCGGCGCAGGGGAGGACGGCATGGAAGCAGGCGAGCCGCTGCCGCAGGGAGCGGATTCTTGTGCTGCTGATCTCGCCGCTCACCGCATTCTGGCTGATGCAGTTCTTTTTCGGCGCGATGCCGTGGGAGATCAATCCCGGCGCGGCGCTTGCGAACTGGATCTGTCTCGGCGCGGTCTACTGGCTCGCGTGCGGCCTGTTCGGCCATGTCGCGCGGTTCAGCGTGCTGCTGCATCTGCTGGCAGGCGCGTGGGGTACGGCAAATTATTTTGTCTCGAACTTCCGCGGCACGCCCATCCTGCCGTGGGACTTCTCCGCGCTGGGCACCGCCGCAGCTGTCGCGGACAGCTATCAGTTTGCGGTGACCTGGGAGATGGTCGTGGGCGTCATCCTGCTCGTGGTGCTCGCGTGGAGCCTGCGCCATCAGTACGGTGAGGACCGCTTCCGCGTCGCACCCGGCGGCTTCCGCCGCCGCATGATGATGGTGCTCGCCGGTGCGATCTGTCTCATTCCGGTGCTGCATCCGCAGCTGCTCGGCCTGTTCGGCGTCAAGACCGACGTCTGGGACCAGACGAGCGTATACCGCTCGAGCGGCGCGGTCGCGGAGTTTCTGCGCAATACCGAGTTCATGGAGGTCGAGCAGCCGGAGGATACGGCGCCGGAGACCGTCTCGGCTATCGTGAGCGGAGCGAAAGCCGATCCGCTGCCCGCGGTTTCGACGCAGCACCCGAACATCCTCGCCATTATGAACGAGTCCTGGGCGGATTTCGAGGATTTCGGCAACATAACGCTGAGCGAGAGCACGATGGATTACATCAAAAGTCTGGATAACGCGGTCGTCGGTCATGCCTATACCTCTGTGTTCGGCGCAGGCACGAGCACGAGTGAGTTTGAGTTTCTGACGGGCGATTCGATGGCCTTCCTGCCGTCGGGCAGCATCCCGTATCAGCAGTACATCCTCGGCGCGTCCGACTCGCTCGCGACGCTTTTGAAGGGATACGGCTACGAAACGCGCGCCTTCCATCCGGGCGAAAAGACCTCGTGGCAGCGCAATATAGCATATCCGCGCCTTGGCTTTGACTCGTTCAAGTGCGGCGACGATATGGATGTTCCGCAGACCGACGAGCACGGCTACGTCAGCGATGACTCGGATTTCAGGCAGGTCATCTGGGAGTTCGAGCACAAGCAGGAGGGCACGCCGCTTTTCCTGTTCAACGTCACCATCCAGAACCACGGCGCGTATACGGTCGAGGATTATCCGGCCGAAGTGACCGTCGAGGATGCACCGGGCGCGTATCCCAAGGCGGAGCAGTATCTGACTCTTGCGAACAAGACCGACGAGGCGTTCCGTCAGCTCGTCGAGTATTTCGAGCAGCAGACCGAGCCGACCATCATCGTCATGTTCGGCGACCATCAGCCGTCGGTCGAACAGGAATTTCTCGACATGGCCTACGGCGTCTCGGAGGACGGCATGACCATGGAGCAGTACATGGATAAGTTCAAGGTGCCGTTCGTCATCTGGGCGAACTATCCGCTGACCGGCGAAAAGCCGGGCATCACGAGCCTGAACTTCCTCGCGCAGTACGTTCTGCGCGACGCAGGCATCCAGACGAGCGCGTTCGGCTCCTATCTCTGGAATTTGACGAAGACCATTCCGGCGATGACGTTTGCCGGCTATTTCGACAGCGAGGGCAACGCATACAGCCACCTCGAGACGACCGAAATGACCGACCTCATCAGGCAGTATCAGACCGTACAGTATAACGAGCTGTTCGGCGGCGCAGACAGGCAGAGCAGCCTGTTTGCGGCTCCGGTCTCATAAAGAAGGACCCCGCTGCGGTGCACAAAACCGCAGCGGGGTCTTTGTCTTTTCCGGCCCGGACTGAGACCGGAAAACGAAAAAGGGAGGTATTAGGTTAGGGTCAGGCTTCAAGATTGAGACCGGTCTCGCGGTCGAACAGGTGAGCGGTGGCGCCGCTGAAGGTGAACGAAACCTCCGAGCCGATGGCGTAGGCGTTCGCGTTTTCAAGCTCTGCGGTCGGCACGATGATGATGGTATCCGTGCCGCAGGCGGAGATGTGGAGATGGACCGCGCTGCCCATCATTTCGCTGACGTCAACCTTGCCGCTGATCATGGAAGCCGGGTCGCCGGTGAGCAGCAGGTGCTCCGGACGCACGCCGAGTGTGACCGCGCCGGTCTTTACGTTGTTCTTCTTGAGCTTGGCCTGTTTTTCGTCCGAGAGGAAAACCTTGGCCCCGTCGAGGACGACGGCATACCTTCCGTCCTCCTGCACGAGCTCGGCCTTGTAGAAGTTCATCTGCGGCATACCGATGAAGCCGGCAACGAACAGGTTCGCCGGGTGGTCAAAGACCTCCTGCGGCGTGCCGATCTGCTGAATGAGGCCGTCCTTCATGATAACGATGCGGTCGCCGAGGGTCATCGCCTCGGTCTGGTCGTGGGTAACGTAGATGAAGGTGGTGTCGATGCGCTGGCGCAGCTTGATGAGCTCGGCACGCATCTGGTTGCGGAGCTTGGCGTCCAGATTGGACAGCGGCTCGTCCATGAGCAGGACCTTGGGTTCGCGCACGATCGCGCGGCCGATGGCGACGCGCTGACGCTGGCCGCCGGAGAGCGCCTTCGGCTTGCGGTCGAGATACTCGGTAATGCCGAGGATGTTCGCGGCCTGCGCGACGCGCTGCGCGATCTCCTCCTTGGGAACCTTGCGCAGCTTGAGCGGAAACGCCATGTTCTCCGCGACCGTCATATGCGGATAGAGCGCGTAGTTCTGGAATACCATCGCGATGTCGCGGTCCTTCGGCGCAACGTCGTTGACGAGCGTGCCGTCGATGTACAGCTCGCCGCCCGAGATCTCCTCGAGACCTGCGACCATGCGCAGGGTGGTGGACTTGCCGCAGCCGGACGGGCCGACGAGAACGATAAACTCCTTGTCCTTGATGGAAAGATTGAAGTCATGCACGGCGAGTACGCCTTCGTCGGTCACGGTGAGGTTGCTTCTGCGCTCCTCCGCGCCCTTTTTCTTCTTCTTTTTGCCATCCTGATGCGGATAGACCTTTTTGATGTTTTTAAGGATTACTTCAGCCATGTCTTGCTCCTTCTCTTGTACATCGGCGGACGCTCAGGGAAGATAACGGACGCTTGCCGCGCCGTCCGCACAGATGGTGAATTCGAGTGCCCGGTGGGGCGGAATGGACTGACCGTCCACGGGGGGACAGTCGGAAAAGTAAAGTTCGGCGCCGCTGTCCTTCAGCAGGCGCATGGTGTCGGGGTGAGCACTGTTGTAGCGGCGGTCGCTCGATGCACAGCAGACGGAAAACCGCGGTCGGACTGCATTTACAAGCGCCGCGTCCGCGCCGTCGAGCTGACCGTGATGGCCGACCTTGAAGAGGTCGGCGGCGAGCTTTTCGGGCGGTATGCCGCCGTAGCCGGCGCGGTTGGTGTCGCCCGGCAGCAGAATGCGGGTTTTGCCGAACGCCAGCCGCAGGATCAAGCTGAAATTGTTCATCGAGGCGTCGAGCGCGTCCAGCTTTTCGCGGAATTCCGGCACGCCCTGCGGCGTGCGGTAAAGCTCCTGCATGGAGGCAGTGAGCGCGGCGGCGCGCGTCCCCGACGGGGCGAGCACCTCGGCGGTGAGGCCGGGCGCGAGCGTCAGCGTATCGCCCGCAAGGCTCTGCTCGATGCAGCCGCCATGCTGCTCGACAAGGGCGCACAGCTTCCGGTAGTCATCGAGCGCCGCGAGAAAATTGCGCTCGGACAGATTGCGCGCGGAGGCGTCGCCGAGCGGGTGAAGCGAGCGGTAAAAGCCGGGCGGCAGGGTCTGCCGCAGCACAGAGGGAGGATGATCGCGGCACACGCGGAGCAGACCGCAGAGATGATCCTCGTGGATATGCGTGCTGACCGCGAGGTCGAGCCGCGGAAGCGGGGCGAGATACTCCTCTGCGCGGATGCGGCCGCTCGTGCGGTCGGCGAACTCGCTGTCCGCAGCGCTGCCGCCGTCGATGAGCGCATAGAAGCGTCCGTCCGGCCGGGCCGCGTCCGGGGCGTCGATGAGTATCGCTTCCCCGTAGCCCACGTTGATGAAGGTGAGCCGTAATTCGGTAGTATCCTGTTTCATAGGCAGTCAGGAGATCGCGCGTTTGATGTAAACGCTGGAAAGGATGAGGACCAGTATGGTCATGACGATGGCGCCGGCGCTGCCGAAGCCGAAGTCGAGCGATTTGATGCCGTAGTTGTAGAGGTACTGCGTGATGGTGGAGGTGCTGTTGGCGGGGCCGCCGCCGGTCAGCAGGTTTACCTTGTCGAACAGACGGAAGCTGTCGATGGTGCGCAGCAGAGCGCAGAGCGCAAGACTGTTCTTGATGTTGGGGATGGTGACGTAGAACAGGATCTTCAGCGAGTTCGCGCCGTCGATGCGCGCGGCCTCATACTGACCCTGGGGAACGCTCTGGAGCGCTGCGTACAGCAGCAGGAACACGAACGGTGCGCTCTGCCATACGTCGATGAGGACGAGCATGCCGAACGCCGTGCGAATATCGGAAAACCAGTTGAAGACCGGCAGGTGGAGCGCCTGCAGGACCTGATTGACGATGCCGTAGTTGGGGGAGAGCATCATGCGCCAGCTCAGCGCTACCGTAACGGTCGGCAGCAGATAAGGCAGCAGCAGCAGGGTACGCATGGTTTTCTGACCCTTGTGCAGGCTGTTGACGAACAGTGCCATTGCAAAGCCGATGAGCATCTCAAAAATAACTGCAAAGATGGTGAACTTGACGGTGTTCCAGATGGACTGCTGGAAATAGGGGTCCTTGAGCAGCTTGACATAGTTCTGGAAGAAGGTGATTTTAGCCGGCGAGCGCAGATTGCGCAGCAGGTTGTAGTTGGTGAAGCTGTAGAAGAAGGTAAAGATAAGCGGATAGGCCGTCATGATCAGCAGGATGACGACGGTCGGGGAAAGCATGCCGACACCGAAGCGTTTGGTCTGGCCTTCGGCGGTATTGAGTTTGGTGTGGGTTCGTTTCATAATTCTGGCCTCGCAATTCCGGGAGGTTGAGGAAAAAGTCAGCCGGGTGCAGCGGTCTGTGAGCCGCACCCGGCTGCTCTTCATCCGTTAGTCGAGGCGATACGCCTCATAGAAAGGGAGGGGAGATGGGGCATCAGCCTGCCATCAGCGTCTCCAGCTGAGACTGTGCGTCAGCAAGTCCCTGGTCAACGGTCTTGACGCCGTTGATGATATTGTCCATTTCGGTGCCGAGGATGGTGTAGAACTGGGTCCATTCTGCGATGACCGGACGGTAAACGCCGCCTTCAAGCGCCTTGCATACGACTTCGTACTGCGGATAGGTCTTGAGGATCTCGGGGTCCTGCAGGCTGGAGTAACGGCACGGAACGCCGCCCTTGTCTACGGTAGACTTCTGAACGTCCTTGTCCATCAGGTAGGTCAGCAGCTCGGCTGCGAGCTCCTGATTCTGGCTGTTGGCCGGGATGCCGATGGTCCAGATGCCGTAAACGTTCGCGTTGTGGGTCTCGCCGCCCTTGGATACTGCGCCGGAGAGGGCGATGTAGTCCGCGGGGGAATCAGCAGTCGGGGTGTACCAGCCCGGCCAGCCGACGCCCATGGTGCCAGCGCCGGTGTCGACCGATGCGATGAGGTCATCCTTGACCTGTGCTTCGCCGGTAGCGATGAGCTTGAGGTAGAAGTTCATGGCGTCCTTGAATTCCTGGGTGTTGACGGTCGGCTTGTTGCTGTCGTCGATGACCCAGCCGCCGTAGCTCAGCAGGATCGGCAGGAAGTCGACTACCGTGTTGTTCTGGCTGTCGCCGCGGTAGATGAAGCCCTTCTTGCCGTCGGCCTTTGCCTTTTCGCAGACGGCGAGCACGTCATCGAGCGACTCGATGGTGTCTGCGGTGTAGCCTGCGGCTTTCACGTTCTCCTTGTTGAGCATGAGGACGGTAACGTTGCCGTAGTAGGGAGCGAGGTAAACGTCGTCGCCGACATAACAGATCGAGGTGGTCGCCGGGATAATGTCGTCGTCGAGCTCATAGCCGAGGTCGGACAGGTTGGCGAGCACGCCGTTTTCGGTGAACTCGGCCATCCACGAGCCGTCTACCATGCACAGGTCGTAGGAACCCTTCTGGTTGATGGCGTCGAGGGCGATGCCGGAATACAGGTCGGACTCGGAAAGCTCCTGTACCTCGCATTTTACGTTGTGCTCCTCCTCGAACTTGGGGAGGCACTCCTTGATGACGTCTGCATATGCGCCTGCGCGCAGGATGAGGTTGAGCGTGGTGGGCGAGCCGTCGGACGAGCCGCTGCCCTGCGTGTCGGTCGAGCCGCCGCCGGAGCCGCATGCGGTCATACTCAGTGCCATTGTAGCTGCGAGTGCGCCTGCGAGTAATCTTCGTTTCATGATTTTTCCTCCAATCATAACTCTCTGGAACTCTCTCTTTGTGGATCGGTGCGGCAAAGCCGCGGTATTGTTATTCTTTGACAGCGCCGCTTGACAGTCCGGAGATCAAGTAGTTCTGCGCAAAGATGACAAACAGGGTGATCGGGATGACCGAGATGACGCCGCCTGCCGCGACGAGACCGAAGTTCGTGAGGTTGTCCTCGGTGTTGAGCAGGGCGAGCGCGAGGGGAACGGTGTTGTTGGCCGGGATGCGGGTAAAGATAACGGTGTAGGTGTATTCGTTCCAGGCATACATGAAGCTGAGCATGGAGACCGCCGCGATGCCGGGCGCCACGAGCGGGAGCACGATCTTGCGGAACAGCTGCCACTCGGTCGCGCCGTCGACCTTCGCGCTCTCCTCGATCTCCTCGGGCAGGTCCTGGAAGAAGCTGATGAGGAACCAGATGATGAGCGGTACGTTGATGAGCACGCAGGCGAGCATGACGGGCAGCTTGGTGTTCAGGACACCCAGACGGTTGAACATGATGTAGAGCGGAATGGTGAAGGCTACCGGGGGAAGCACGCGGACGAGCAGGACCCAGTAGGTCATCGGCTTTTTCAGGCCGAAGCGGAAGCGGCGGCGCGCGATGACGTAGGCCGCGCAGATGCCGGCGAGAAGCGAGATGATGAGCGAGCCGAACGTGGTCTGAAGGCTGTTCATGATCGCCTGACCGAAGTTTTCCGAGGTGAACAGCTGCGCAAAGTGCATTCCGGTGAGCGACTGCGGGATAAGAGCGATATGGCCTCTCATCTCGTCGGTCGGACGGATCGCCATGGCGAGCAGCCAGTAGATCGGGAACAGCGAGATCATCAGCAGAACTGCACATCCGACTGCCTTCGCAGCCGTTCCGATCCTCTTTTTACGTTTCACATGATCTCCTCCTTTATCGAGCAGGAAAGCGTCTCCTGCATCATTACAATCTTATGGACGAAGCGCGCGTGCGCAGCGAGACGGGAACGACCGTCAGCCGGGGCACTTCGGTGTCGCCGCTCAGCAGGGCGGTGAGCTGTTCGAGACAGATCTCGCCCATCCTCCGGCAGTCCACGTGCACCGAGGAAAGCTCGGGCGTGAGCAGCGTGCAGGAGGAGGAATCGTCGAAGCCGACGACAGCGACATCATCGGGGACGCGGAGTCCGAGCCGGGTCGCGGCCTTGATGACGCCGGCAGCGAGTACATCATTGAACGCGAATACCGCGGTCGGGCGTTCGGGGCGGCGGAGCAGCTCGACAGATGCCTGCGTCGCGCTCTCAACGTCGCGGCCGCACATCACGATGCCCGAATCGTCGACCGAGATGCCGTGCTCCTGCATGGCGGTGAGGAAGGCGTTGTAGCGGACGCTTGTGATGTAAGAGGAAAACCGTCCGGCAAGGAGCGCGATGCGCCGATGGCCGTAGGCGGTGAGGTGGTCGATGACCTGCCGTGCGCCGTTCTGCTCGTCCGCGACCACGCTCGGCAGCTCGAAGCCGCTCGCGCGGTGATTGACGAGCACGACTGCGACGCCCTGCCGCTGAAAGCTCGAAATGAGGGACGGCTCGGCGTCGCCTGCGAGGATGACGCCCTCGATCTGCTTGCTCTGTCCGGTTCGCTGCCAGTCGGCGGCGGTCGAGATGAGCAGCTGGTAGGAGGTGCTGTTCGCGCGCCGCATCACGCCTTCGCAGATGCTCGCATAGAACTCGTCGAGGATGGTCGCGTCCTTTTTGCAGATGAGGAACGCGATCTTGTCGGTCTGCTGCCGCGCCATGGCCCGCGCGATCGCGCTGGGCTGATAGCCGAGCGCCTCGGCGGCGGCGAGGACCTTGCGGCGTGTTTCCTCGCGGACACGGTCGGGCGCGGTGAACGTACGGGAAACGGTCGCGGTGGAAACGCCGGAGAGACGGGAAACATCGTATATCGTTGGGGTATCCATAATTCGCCTCCCTTGCAATTCTATGCAAACGCTTACATTGTTTTCACAAATTCCAGCCGGAAAAGATTCGGATTTTCATTTCCTCCAGCTTGACTTCAGCATAGTACCTTGCCGCACGGTTTGCAAGAGGAAAACGACATTTTTTACATACAACGTCATTTTATCACCGGTGTTTTGTGCAGTATTAACAAATAATTAACGTAAATCAAGTTCGCGTAAAGCGGGCGGGCGTACATGGATTCCGCAACGTATTGCGGAAAATGCAATGTAAGCGCTTTCGTAAATAAAGGAAAAAACAGAAAAAATGAAGGTAAAAAATGCGTTCCCGCGCACGCATCACGGTGCAGCAGTCCGCCGCCGGCACGCTCCGAGGAGAATGCCTTTACTCAGCAGGCTGAGCGTGATACAATAAAAAAGAACAAAAAGCAAATGCTGCGGCGAACTGCCGCAGCAGAAAAAAGGGGAGGAGAAAGCTATGCTTTCCAACAAGAGCAAGGCCATCGGCTATATCATGCTCTCGGCGTTCGGCTTCGCGCTCATGACGGCGTTCGTGCGCCTCGCGGGCGATCTGCCGTTCACACAGAAATCGCTGTTCCGCAATCTGGTCGCGGTCACGGTCGCGGCGATCGTGCTCAGACGCGAAAAATGCGGCTTTAAGTGGGAGAAGGGCAACCTTCCTCTGCTCATCCTGCGCTCGACCTGCGGCACGCTCGGTATCTTCTGCAACTATTACGCCATCGACCATCTGGTCCTCGCGGACGCGAACATCCTCAACAAAATGTCGCCGTTTTTCGCGATCCTGTTCTCGCTTTTCCTGCTCAAGGAACGCGCGAATATCTGGCAGTATCTCTCCGTGCTCGCGGCGTTCGGCGGCGCGATGCTCATCATCAAGCCCGGCTTCTCGGCGGACGCCTTTCCGGCGGTCATCGGTCTGCTCGGCGGCATGGGCGCCGGTGCGGCGTATACCTTTGTCCGCGCGCTGAGCAAGCGGAAGGAGAAAAGCGCGCGCATCGTGTTCTTTTTCTCTGCGTTTTCCACGCTCACGGCGCTGCCGTTCGTTATTGCGGACTTCCACCCGATGACGTTCGCCCAGTTCATGTGTCTGATGGGCGCGGGCGCGGCGGCAACGCTCGGCCAGTTCGGCGTGACGCTCGCCTATCTGCACGCCCCGGCCAAGGAGATTTCGGTATTTGATTATACGCAGGTGCTGTTCTCCGCAATCCTCGGCTTTTTCATGTTCGGCCAGATACCGGACGGGCTGAGCGTGCTGGGTTATATCGTGATCTGCGGCGTATCGGTCGCGATGTTCTGCTATAACCGCCATCTCGATGCAGGGGAGAAGGCATGACGGAGTATGAACTCGTCCGCTCGCGGCGGAAAACGCTGAGCGTGCAGGTGACGCGCGAATGCCGCGTCATCGTCCGTGCGCCGCTGCGCCTTGCAAAGCGCGAGATCGACCGCTTTGTGTTCGAGCACGCGGACTGGATCGCGCGTGCTCTCGCGCATCAGCGCACGCTTGCCGAGGCGCATCCCGAGCCGGATGAAGCGCGGGCGCGTGCACTGGCGGAACGTGCGGTGCGCGAAATACCGCCGAAGGTGCGGCACTACTCCGCAATCATGGGGCTGCGTCCGACCGGCATCCGCATCACCTCTGCGCGGACGCGGTTCGGCTCGTGCAGCGGGAAAAACAGTCTGTGCTTTTCCTGGCGGCTGATGGAGTACCCCGAGGAGGCGGTCGATTACGTCGTCGTGCATGAGCTGGCGCACATCGTTCATAAAAACCACGGACCGGATTTCTGGGCGCTCGTCGGGCAGTATATGCCGGATTACAAGCGCCGGCGCGCACTCCTGAGAAAATAGGCTGCGCCGAAAAACGCCGCAGTTTTTGACAGCAGAAAAAGACCTTCCGCAGCGGTTCAAAACCGTGACGGAAGGTCTTTTTTTATGCTTTTTCTGCTTGTGGGAGCACAAGTCCGAGCAACAGACCGGCGGCGGCAGGCAACAGCCATCCGAAGCCGAGAGAGGAGAACGGGAGCGCGTTCGCGAGCGCGGAAAGCGGGCCGAGCGGCAGGGCGGCGCACACGCTCTGGACCGCGGTGCAGGCGATCGTGAGCGGCCAGACAGCGGACTTTTTCGCGGCGAAGGGGGCGAACGAGAGCGCGATGAGCACGATGGCGATCGGATAAACGGCGTTCAGGACCGGCGTGGACAGGCGGATGATGCCGGCAAGGCCGAGATTGGAGATGAGCATGCTCGTCACGGCGAAAAAGGCCGCAACGGCAGGATAGGGGAGATGCATCAGCTCGTGAAAATACTGGCCGACGGACGAGATCAGGCCGACGCAGGTGTTGAAGCAGGCAATCACGAAGATCGCCGCGAGCAGCATCTGACCGCCCCGGCCGAACAGACCGAGCGCGAGGCTGGTCAGCGTGTCCGCGCCGGTCGCGCCGCCGGGAAAGGCCGCGCCGGACAGCGCGCCCGCATGGGTGAGCATGGAATAAACGGCGAGCAGCAGCGCCCCGGCGATCAGACCGGCGGAGATCGTGCCGCGTCGGACCTCACCTTCCTCATCAATGCCGCGCGTGCGGATATTGAGGGCGATGACCGCGCCGAAGTTGAGTGCGGCGAGTGTGTCCATCGTCTGATAGCCGTTCAGAATGCCGCTCAGCGCGGGCAGGGACTGGTATTCGGCCGCCGGGGAGGCATAATGCGGCGCGACCGGATGCACGAGACAGCTGCCGAACAGCACGAGGATGAGAACGATGAGCGTTGGGCAGAGCACGCGCCCGAGACGGTCGGTCAGCTTTTCGGGATGGAGCGCGACTGCGAACGCTGCGGCGAAGAAAACCGCCGAATAGAGCAGCTGATGACTGCCCTCGCTGCCGATGAACGGCGCAAGCATCTGAAACGAGGTGCTCGCCGTGCGCGGGATCGCGAGGCAGGGTCCGATGGACAGGTAGATCAGCATCGTAAACACGAGCGCGAAGCGCGGATGCACCCGCGAGGCGAGTACGCCCAGACTTCCGGCGCGCGCGACCGCGATGACGCCGGCAATCGGCAGGCCGATCGCGCTGACCGCGAAGCCGGCGAGGGCCGCCCAGGCATTCTGTCCGGCCTCAGCGCCTAAAAACGGCGGGAATATCAGGTTTCCGGCCCCGAAAAACATGGAAAACAGGGTAAAGCCCACGAGAAGCAGGCTTTTGCCGCGAAGTTTATTTGACATGGCGATCCTTTCCTGCGGCAGCGAAACAGGTGATGCTGCCGGTAAAATGTTCATACAGTATACCCGATACGGGAGAAAAAGTAAAGGAAAAACACAAAAATGTATAAAATTACATCCCGTTCAGCAAAAATACAGAACGGGATGCGGCGTTCAGCCGGGACAGGCCGCGCAGAGGTCCGCCTGCGTCGGCATGACAGCGCCCCTGTGCTGAACGGTGAGCGAGGCGCAGCGTGCGGAAAAGCGCAGGTATTCTGCGAGCGTCTGCTCGGAAAGCGAGGCAAGCTCGTCTGCGGAAACGCCGTCGCGCGTCAGCTGATAGAGGAACGAGCCGATGAACGAGTCGCCGGCGCCGGTCGTGTCCGTGACGGGCACAGAGATCGCTGCGGCCTCCGCATGGCAGGACGGCGTATACGCCGCCGAGCCGTTCGCGCCGCGCGTCACGACCACCATGCGGACGCCGAGGGCGAACAGCTTTTCCGCTGCCGCCCGTTCGTCGGCGCAGCCGGTGACGAATTCGATCTCGTCATCGCTCAGCTTGACCAGATCCGCACAGGGCAGGAACTGCCGTATCGCCGCCTGACAGTCCGCCGGACTGCTCCAGAGCGGCAGGCGGACGTTCGGGTCGAAGGAAACGAAGGCTCCGGCCTGCTTTGCAAGCTCGATGGCGCGCCGGTGTGCGCCGCGCACCGGATAATCGACCAGATCGACCGAGCAGAAGTGCAGGACCGCGCAGTTTTCGAACATTTCGGGCGTGATCTGTTTTTCGTCAAGGAACAGGTCGGCCGAGGGATTGCGGTAGAAGGAGAACTCACGGTTGCCCGCCGCGTCGAGCGAGACGAAGGCAAGCGCCGTATTGGCGCGATCCGTGCGGAAAACCGAGGAAATATCCACATTTGCCGCGCGCAGAACCTTGAGGATGTGTGTGCCGAAGGCATCCTCACCGACCTGCGAGATCATTTTCGCCTCGCTGCCGAGCCGCGCGACTGCCGTTGCAACATTGGCGGGCGCGCCGCCTGCCACACGCTCGAACTGCTGCACCTCGTCGAGCGCGCAGCCCTTCTGCTGCGGCACGAAGTCGATGAGCAGTTCACCGATCGCAACTGCTTTTTTCATAGCTTTTCCTCCAGAATATAGCGCTCGATCGCCTGTGCGACGCCGTTTTCCGTGTTGCTTCCGGTCACGACATCTGCCGTCAGACGAACGTTTTTTCTGCTGTTTGCCATCGCGATGCCCAGTCCAGCCGCGCGCAGCATGGTCAGATCGTTGTCGCTGTCGCCGATCGCAGCCAGATTTTCCATCGTGCATCCGAGCTCCTTTGCGAGCCAGCGCAGTCCCTGCCCCTTGTTCACGCCGCGGCGGTTGATCTCGATATTGTGCAGCTCGCCGCCAAACATCACGGACGGCGCGATCTCAAAGCTGCCCATATGTTTCAGGCGGCTGATCAGCAGATCGGAAATATCGTGCGAGGGATAGAGGACGGCCTTTGTGAACGGAAGCGCCTCGTTTTCGAGCGCCTTCAGCCATTTTTCATGGCTGTCCAGATAAAAATAGCCCTCGTCCGCCTCGTTCATGACGATCTGTCCGCCCTGCTCCAGATGGCGCAGAAGCGCACGGAATGCGCCGCCGTAGTACAGCGACTGCGTGGTATACAGGCAGGGGTCGGTCTCAAATTCCTCGCAGAGCGCAAGAATATCCTCGCAGTGCGTCAGGCTCAGACCGCTGAAAAACTGCGGCTCTGCATCCCGCGGCCGCTGTACGGCCGCACCGCTCGAGGTGACGAGCCAGTCGGGCGGCGCGAGCAGCTGGTCGCTGAACGCACGCACCTCGCGCACATTTCTGCCTGTGCAGAGTACGATTCGAACGCCGCGCTCCTGAGCGCGGCGCACTGCCTGTGCATCTCGGGGTGAGACCTGGTTTTTCTCGTTCAGCAGCGTGCCGTCGAGGTCGAGAGCCAGGAGCTTGTACTGATTACCGGGAAATGCCATCCGTGATCTCCATTCTGTTTATACTCCAGAGCTGTGCCGTACCGCCGTCCAGAACGACGCCGCGCGCGGCCGGGTCGGGATAATAGCGCGTCGTGAGCACAGTCTCGCCGTGATTGATAAAGATTTCGAGCGACGAGGCATCCGCGAGGATGCGCATGGTCTGCGCCTGCGTCCGGGCATAGCGTACCGTGCGGCCTGCACCGCTCACGCCGCCGAGCGACAGGATGACCTCGTCATCGCTCCATTCTACCACAGCGGCTCCGCGTATGACAAGCCTTCCGGGATAAAAAATTCGCAGTTCCATGTCGAAAATATGCGCGTTTTCGGGAGAAACCGGCTTTTCGCACAGCTGCTCCAGCTCCTTTACGGGATAGCGGCGCAGTCTGCCGCCGCGCTGTGTCAGCTCGCACGGTACAGTCAGGCAGTGCTGCCAGCCGCACGCGACGGTCGCGGGATTGCCGTAGGGCGCGTCCGGCATGCCCATCCAGCCGACCGGCGGCGCAAGGTGAAAATACGGCCGGTACGGGTCGGCGGCGGCAAGCGGCGCGTCCTCGCGCTCGATGCGTGCAACGAGACGGGAAAGATCGCTCTGCAGGTCGTTCGGCACGGGAAGAACCTCCTTTGAAATGAAAAAAAGCGGCTCTGTGTGCGCGAAAACAGACAGAGCCGCCGAAGAATTTACTTGATGAGCATCGGGCCGACCGTGTTGATGTTGCCGGCGCCCATGGTGAGGACGAGGTCGTTCGGGCCTGCGTTTTTGCGCAGGTAATCCGCGATCTCATCGAAGGTATCGAACGAGACAGCGCCCGGGACCTCCTTTGCGATGTCGGAGGAGTAGATGCCGATGGTGTTCTGCTCGCGCGCAGCATAGATGGGCGCGAGAATGGCCTGATCGCACTGCTTGAGCGCGTCGACGAACTCGGGGAACAGCGCCTTGGTGCGCGTATAGGTGTGCGGCTGGAACGCGCACAGGATGCGGTCGAAGTGCATCTCCTTCGCGGTGGAGAGGGTCGCCTTCATCTCGCTCGGATGGTGCGCGTAGTCGTCAACGACCGTCGCGCCGTTCGGCATCTTGCCGACGAGCTGGAAGCGGCGGGAGGAGCCGGTGAACTTGTTCAGGCCCTTTTCCGCGGCCTCGCCCGGAACGCCGAGAAATTCCGCTGCCGCGCAGCAGGCGAGGGCGTTGAGCATATTGTGGCGGCCGGGCACCGAGAGCGCGACCTTTGCATATTCCTTTCCGTCGATGTTAACGGTAAAGCGGTAGTAGCCGTTTTCGTCGCGGACCTCGGTCGGATAAACGTCTGCATCGGACGTTGTGCCGAAGGTGCGGATGCGGCGGTCGATGTGCGCGACGGCGCGCATCGCGTTCGGGTCGTCGTGGTTGACAACGACCAGACCGTTCATCGGAGTCAGCTCTGCAAACTCGTGGAACGAGTGGATGATGTCGTTGATGTCCTTGAAGAAGTCGAGGTGATCCTCCTCGACGTTCAGGATGACCGAAACGGTCGGCGCGAAGCGCAGGAAGGAATTGGTGTACTCGCAGCTCTCCGCAACAAAGCAGCCCTTGCCGCCGATGCGGAGCGTGCCGCCGATGGCGGGCAGGTTGCTGCCGACCATGACCGTCGGGTCCATCTGCGCCTCGATGGTCATCATGGTCATCATCGAGGTCGAGGTAGTCTTGCCGTGGGTGCCGGAGAGGCAGACGACATTGTCGTAGTCGCGCATGATGTGGCCCCAGGCCTCTGCGCGCTCCATGACCGGGATGCCGAGCTCGTGTGCGCGGACGATCTCGGGGTTTTCGTCGTGAACGGCGGCGGTGCGCACGATCAGGGACGCGCCCTCGACGTTCTCCGGCCTGTGCTCATAGGTGATCGCGGCGCCGAGCGCCTCGAGACGCGCGGTGACGTCGGTGCGCAGGCGGTCGGAGCCGGAGACCGGCACACCCTTGCTCAGCAGAAGCTCTGCGAGCGAGTTCATGGATACGCCGCCGATGCCGATGAGGTGAATTCTTTCCTTATTTTCAATATAGGGCTTGATAGACAGGGCCATTTTCCCTAAGCCTCCTGTTTGTTCTGTTTTTTTCAGCGAAAGCTGTGCTTCCTTTTATTATAGTACAGTTTCCGATAAAATAAAATAGGGAAACGAACAAAAAATGAACGAATGCACGAAAAAAGAAAAACGGCAGGAAATGACGGCTTGATGAAGTGTGTAAAGTCCGGCGAAAATGTTCGGTATTTCCATATTGTTACCGGGATAAACTGCGTTTGCGGTTGCAATGCGGGACGGTTTCGTGTACAATGGACATAGCTGCTGCGAAGGATGCAGCGTTCCCCATGCAGGAAAGGAAGTAAGCATGAAAGTTTTGATTTTGTCCGTTACCGCCGGCTATGGTCATCATGCCACGGCGCAGGCGATCGGAGATATGCTAAAGAACAAGGGGGCGGAGGTGGACACGCTCGATGTGTACGCCTATATCAGCAACCTCATTAAAACCACGATCGACAAGGGATATCTGTTCTCCTCCAAGCATATGCAGACGCTGTATCGTCTGGTCTATCAGCTGGCAGAGAACAACGGCGCGAGCTATTTCTCCTCTGCGCCGAGCATCATCAATATCATCAATGCCCTCGGCGCGACCAAATTCGCGCGCGTCATTTCCGACCGCGAGCCGGACGTCATCATCTGCACGCATGTTTTCGCCGCGCAGATGGTGGATGAACTGAAAAAGCGCAAAAAGCTCGCGGACATCATGACCATCGGCATCGTCACGGACTACACGCTCCATCCGTACTGGGAGGATGTGCCGCGCGTGCAGTATATCGTCACGGCGAGCGAGCTGCTGACCTACCGCTGCGTGCAGCGCGGCGTGCCGCGTGAGCGCATCCTGCCGTTCGGCATTCCGGTGCATCCGAAGTTCAACCTGCGCCTCGACCGCCGTGCAGCAGCGGAGGAGCTCGGTATCGATCCGGATATGCATACCATCCTGCTGATGGGCGGCAGCATGGGACATGCAGAGCACGTAAAGACTATCGAAAAGATCGTGCAGATCGGTATGCCGTTCCAGATGCTCGTCGTCTGCGGCAACAACAAGAAAATGCAGATGCACGTTGAAAAATTCGCCGCGCGCTACAACGGAAACTGCATCATCCGCCCCTATGGCTTTGTGCACAACGTTGAGGTGATGATGAGCGCGTCCGACTGCATCATCTCCAAGCCGGGCGGCCTGACGGTCTCGGAGGCGCTCGCGAAGAACCTGCCCATGCTGCTCGCCGACCCCATCCCGGGTCACGAGGAGAGGAACGTCGATTTTCTCGTCAATAACGGCATGGCGGCGCTCATCACCAAGCATTTTCCGGTGGATGAGGCGGTTTACGAGCTGTTCACCAATCCGGTGCGTCTGGAGACCGTGCGCCACACGATGAAGGCGGTCGCGCACCCCGACGCCACCGAACGTCTCGCGGATTTCGTTCTCGCGCTGCAATAAACATAAAAATAACGCACAGAGGGAATTTTACCGTCCTCTGTGCGTTTTTTATGTTGCAAAAAATACCGAAAGCACCGGCACCTGCGCAATCCTCTCCGCCTCATCGGGGAAGTCGCGCGAGAGCCGTGCGGCGCAGCGGCGGCAGAAGTCCTCGTAAAGTGCCGGATCTTCACGCATCTGCTGCTTGAACCCCCAGATATGTGTGAAATATCCGCCCTGACCGCCGCCGAACAGCGAGGGCAGGTCGGAAAGCGCCCGGATGCGGATACCTTTCTTTTCGGCGCACATGGTGAGCAGCCGCTGCTCGGCGAACACCATGTAGGTCAGCGTGTCGTCCGCCTGCGGCGCGGAGCGCATGAAGCGGATGGCGGTATCCGTGTAATAGCGGCGGAACTCGTCGCTCCCGAAGTAGCACAGCGCGGTGTTGAGCGGCTGTACCGTCCAGTCGAGTTCATCGAAATCAAAGCCGCGCGAGCGGGAAAACGCGCTTTTGTCGGGATAAATGGACGGAATGATGTCCTCGCGGTGGATGGCGGCGGCGTCCACGCCATCGAGCAGTGTGTCGATATTCTTCCAGCAGATGAGGTCGGTGTCGAGCATGACGCACGGCGCCTTCATCGCGGCGACTGCGTACAGCTTTCCGGCGGCCCAGAACGCCGTGGCGTTGATGTCGTCCGGCATCGCGTCGAGCAGGGGGTGCATTCCGTCGTCCCAGAGAAAATCCAGTCCGAGCGAAGCGTAGTATTCCACCGCGCGGCTGTCGCAGACCATGCAGATGCTGCCGTTTTCGCGCCGCCAGCAGAGCGCGGAGAGCGCGGTCGTGAGCAGCTCGAACGGCTCGACCGCATACGGCATGCCGGGCGCGCGGACCGAAAAGGGGCGTGTCCAGTTCACGTGAAAGCCGCGCATCAGATCAGCTCCAGTCCGTAGCCGCCGACCGTGTAAACGCACGAGCCGAACACATAGGAGCCGCCCGAACCCGAACCGGACGAGCGGAAGCTCGTGGTATACGAGGTCGTGTAGGAGCCGGAGCCGGAACCCGAGCCTGCGGCGAAATACACCGTCTGAACGACGGTTTTTACGCCGTTTTCCTCACGGATGACGTCGCTTTCGCTCTCGCACGGCGGCAGCGCGCCGCCCATGACCGGCACCGGCGGACGGCCGTCCTCGGCCGGGTACCAGCCGTCGGGATAGGGGTCGACCGCGAACACGGGCGCAGGCGCAGCAGACGGTGCTTCGGCAGGGTTTTCGTCTGCTTTCGGCGTATCTTCGCACTTTTTCTCTTGCTCGGGCGGCTTGCAGTGCCGCGCATAGCTGTCCAGATCAAACACAACTCCGTCGATCTCACGATATTTTTCCGGATTCATTGCCAGAATGCCGTTTGGCTTTGACATGGCGGCACCTCCCTGATTTTTCATCACAATAAAATTATACCGAACCGCATAGGTTTTCGCAACTGTTTTTCAAGGGTTTTCTTTGACAGCAGAATGGAAACACCTTATAATAATATGAACAGAAAAACGAAAAAAGACGTTCTCCGGCGTGGGATTTTCCTCTGTCCGGACGCGGAAATAAACGAAACGGAGCATATCATGGACTTTTTATCACTGGAGCAGTCGGTCTGGAGCCGACTGAAGGAAGAGACGCGCCCCATCGTGCTGTACGGCATGGGGGACGGGGCGGATAAGATACTTGCGCAGTTCGACCGCCTCGGCATCCGCGCGAGCGGTGTGTTCGCGAGCGACGAATTTGCGCGCGGCAACCTGTTTCACGGCTTTTCGGTGCGCAAGCTGTCGGACACGGTGGCGGAGCTGGGCGAGGACATCGTGATCATCATTTCGTTCGCCAGTCAGCGTCCCGAGGTGCTCGCGAAGATGTACGAGCTGGACGCAGACTATGACGTTGTCGCGCCCGATGTTCCGGTCGTGCCGGGGCCGCTTTTTGACGAGGCGTTCGTGCGTGAGCACAGCGCGGACATGCAGAGGGCGTATGAGCTGCTCGCGGACGAGCGTTCGCGCGAGGTATTTCTCGACACCGTGCGCTTCAAGCTGTCGGGCAGGCTGAAATACCTGCGAAACAGCGAAAGCGGCAAGGATGAGGTGTTCGAGAACATCCTCCGGCCGGGCGCAGACGAGCATTTTTCCGATCTCGGTGCGTACAACGGCGACACGATCCGCGAGCTGCTGCACTACACGGACGGCCGCTTTGCCTCCGTTACCGCGCTCGAGCCCGACCGCCGCAGCTTCCGCAAGCTGAACGAATGGGCCTCGGCGAATATCGAGGGCGATGTGACGCTCGTGCAGGCGGGCGCGTGGGACAGGGACGAGATCCGCTGCTTCTCCGATCAGGCAGGCCGTCAGTCGCACGTCGCGAACAAGGGCCGCGAGACGCAGATGCGTGCGCTCGACAGCGTGCTGAACGGCAGGCCGTGCACTTATCTCAAGATGGATGTCGAGGGCGCGGAGCGCGAGGCGATCGCCGGTGCGCGGCAGACCATCGAGCGCGAGAGGCCGAAGCTGAATATCGCGGCATATCACCGCAGCGAGGATTTCTTCGAACTGCCGCTGCTTATCCACAGCCTGTGCAAAGATTACGCGCTTTATCTGCGCCATCACCCCTATGTCCCGGCGTGGGACACCAATCTGTACGCGAGATAAAAAAGAGTGGAAATCTCGGTGCGCAGGTTGTATAATAAAGACAAATACAGGACGGGCGAGACCTGTCCGCAGTAAAGGAGATAATTACAATGGGATGTTTCTACTGTGACGAGCATCATGAGGGCCGCGAGGCGATCATGTTCAAGGTCGGCGACATGAAGGCCGGCACGCTGTATCTGTTCAAGGATCAGGCGCACAAGGGCCGCTGCGCACTGGCGCTGAAGAGCCACAAGAAGGAGCTGTGCGAGTGCGACGAGCAGGAGCGCAACGACTACTGTGCTGATCTGGCAGCGGCTTCCGGTGCGATCAAGAAGCTGTGGGGCTGCACCAAGATCAACCTCGGCTCCTTCGGCGACAGCAATCCGCATCTGCATTTCCACATCGTACCGAAGTACGAGGGCGGCTTTGAGTTCGGCGGCAGCTTCGCGATCACCAATCCGGAGCCGGTATTCCTGAAGGACGAGGAGTACAAGGAAATGATCTCTCAGCTCCAGAAGGAGCTTGGCCTCTAAGGGGGACGCTGTCCCCCTTAGATACGCCCCCGGTTCCTTGCGAAACCGGGGGCGATAACCCCCTCTCGTCCGCACGGCGGACGAGGCCGCGCCGCGGCGGCGCGGGCAGAGGTATAAAAGTCCGGCAGAGCTGGACTTTTATGGGGAATTTAATGCGGCGCTCTGCGGAGCGCCTGTCCTGCCTGTTTTGCCGAAGGCAAAATGCGGCAGGAAATTGCGCCCGGAGGGCGCAGAAAAGGCACGCCTTTGGCGTGCCTTTTCTTACTTTGAGAGGGAGAAAGTTTCCGTATGGGAACTTTCGGGCGTTCGTGTTTTTGTAAAGTCAAAACACAGATTGTCGGCAAACGAAGTTTTTCGACAGTCTCGCTTGCCGGCGGAACGGCAGTTCCGCGGCAGATTATAGTTTCATGGCCCGCGCAAGCTTGCTTTCGTTCTCGGGGACAAGGTCGAGCTGGTCGGCCAACTCGGCGGCGAGGGCATGGAACGCCTTTTCGTCGCCTGCGACATATTCCAGCTCGATCTCGCACAGCGGCGCGCTCCGACCCTCGCGGCGCAGCTCACCCTTGTCGAGCGCAAGCTCGCAGACCGTATCCTGCTCCTGAAGCAGTACGGCGCAGCGGCGGAACGAGACCGTGCAAATCTTCTTGAGCTCCGCGTGCAGCAGTTCGCCGCACAGCGCCTCGGGCGCGCCCTTTTCGGGCAGCTGCCGCAGACCGTCTTCGAGCGTACCTGCATCGCACTGATATTCCTCGTGTGCGCGCAGACCGTCCGTGCTTTCCTCCTCGCCGCGCAGCTTCATGCAGCACACCGTGCGCTCGTTTTCGCGGCGCAGGCGCAGCGCAGCCTTCTTATTGCGCAGCATCCCGTCCGCGGTATCGAAATAGCTCGACTCCATGCGGATGGTGCGGCTCTGGCTGCCGATGCGCGAGGAGGCCCACAGCAGCGCGCGGTTCAGCAGCAGCTCGTCCGCACGCCATTTGTATTCCTTCTCCATCGTTTTATTCATGCTCTTACCTGTCCGTTTCCGTAGATGATATACTTGGTCGTGGTCAGCGCATTCAGTCCCATCGGGCCGCGTGCGTGCAGCTTCTGAGTGGAAATACCGATCTCCGCGCCGAAGCCGAACTCGAAGCCGTCTGTAAAGCGCGTGGAGGCGTTGACATAGACCGCCGCCGCGTCCACTTCCTCCAGAAAACGCTGGGAAGCGTCGTAGTCGCGGGTGATGATGCACTCCGAGTGGCCGGTGTTGAAGCGGTTGATGTGGTCGATGGCCTCGTCAAGCGAGTCGACGACCTTGCAGGAGATCTCGTAGCCGAGGTATTCGCGGCCGTAGTCTTCGTCGGTAGCCGGAAGGATGGCGTCGCCGAGGATTTCGGTCGTGCGCGCGCAGCCGTGGATGGTGACATGGTCGTCCGCCAGACCCTCTGCCGCCATCGGCAGGAATTTCGACGCGACATCCCGGTGCACGAGCAGGCTCTCCGCTGCATTGCACACGCTCGGGCGCTGGCACTTGGCGTTGACAAGGATGTTCTTTGCCATTTCGAGGTCTGCGGAAGCGTCGACATAGATATGGCAGTTGCCGGTGCCGGTCTCGATGACGGGCACGGTCGCGTTCATAACGACCGAGCGGATGAGGCCTGCGCCGCCGCGCGGAATGAGAACGTCGAGATAGCCGTTGAGCTTCATCATCTGCGTCGCGGTCTCGCGCGAGGTATCCTCGACGAGATTGATGGCGTTTTCGGGCAGACCGCAGGAAGCAAGCGCCTCGCGCATGATCTTCGTCAGGCACATCGAGGAGCGGAAGGCTTCCTTGCCGCCGCGCAGGATGCAGGACGAGCCGGCCTTGAAGCACAGCGCCGCCGCGTCGACGGTGACGTTCGGGCGCGCCTCATAAATGATGCCGATCACGCCCATCGGGACGCGCTTCTGACCGATATTGAGGCCGTTCGGGCGTCTGCGCATCCAGAGCACCTCGCCGACCGGGTCGGGCAGGGCGGCTACCTGACGGCAGCCCTCCGCGATGCCCGCAATGCGCTTTTTATCGAGCATCAGGCGGTCGATGAGGCCGTCGTTCAGTCCGGCGGCTCTGCCATTTTCGATGTCGACGGCGTTTGCCGCGATGATTTCGTCTGCACGCGCCTCGAGCGCGTCCGCGATGGCGAGAAGCGCACGGTTTTTATCGTTCGTGCCGAGCTTTGCGACCGTGTATTTCGCACGTCGCGCGTCCTCGGCGATTTCAAGAAGCTGTCGCATTGATTTTCACCTCTGAGTTATTCGTTGTTTCGGGAGAAGAGCGTTCCGACCTGCTTGCCGTCCACGATGTCGTACAGCAGGCCCTGCTTGTCGCCGTTGGCCACGAGCATGGGGATGTTCGCGTCCATGCACAGCTCGGCCGCGCCGATCTTGGTCGCCATGCCGCCCGTGCCGAGCGAGGAGCCGGCGCCGCCGGCCATTTTGCGCACCTTGGAGGTGATGACCGGGACATGGGAGATCAGCTTCGCCTGCGGATTCTTGCGCGGGTCGGAGTCGTACAGGCCGTCGATGTCGGAGAAGATGACGAGCAGGTCGGCCTCGCACATGCGCGCGACGACGGCGGACAGCGTATCATTATCGCCGAAGTTTTCGATGTGCTTGAGCTCGGCGGTCGCGACCGAGTCGTTCTCGTTGATGATGGGCACGACGCCGATCTTGGTCAGCTCGGTAAACGTGTTATGGATGTTCTGACGCTGCTCGGTGTCGACGATATTCTCGCGCGTCAGCAGGATCTGCGCGACATTGATGCCGTATTCAAGGAACATTTTATCGTAAATGTGCATCAGCTCGCACTGGCCGACGGCGGCGGCCGCCTGCTTTACGGCGAGCTCGCGCGGTCGCTCCTTCAGACCCAGCTTGGCCGTGCCGACCGCCACTGCGCCGGACGAGACGAGTACCATCTCGAACCCGCGGTTCTGCAGGTCGCTGATGGTGCGCACGAGCTGCTCGATGCGGCGGATATTCGGCTTGCCGTTGTCGTAGGTCAGCGTTGAGGAGCCGACCTTGACGACGATGCGCCGCACCTCTTTCATGTTCAGCATAATCAATAAACCTCCGGAAAATACGGCGGAAGACAGTTCCGTCCGATAGATACCTCTATTTTAGCACAGCAAAGCGAAACTCACAAGAGCGCAGCCCGGCTTTTCCGTTCAGGGGACGTACAAAATCCACCTGCCGCCCAAATGCCATTTTGCGCATATTTTCCGTTCCACAAACACGAAATATGTGGTATACTGTAATTTATGATAATATGTCCTCTTGCACGTTTTCGAAAGGACGGGAGAAAATATGAAAAACAGAATTTTACTCCGCATCGCCGGTCAGAAATACACGCTGATGGCGGATGAGTCGGTGGAATACATGAACGAGGTCGCCTCCTTCGCGCAGCAGGTCATCGTGTCCTGCGGCGGAAGCGCTTCCTTTGCCTCGACGCGCGCGATCGCGCTGGCGTCGGTCAATCTGGCCGACCAGTGCATCAAGGCCAAACGGGAGGCGCTCGCAGCGGAGGAAAAATGCCGCAAGCTCGAGGCAGAGCTCGAGGCGCTCCGCAGCGGCAAAAAGACTGAAAAGAACGGAAAAGACAGCAAATGAACGTAAAAATTCCTGAACTTCTTGCGCCGGCAGGATCGCCCGAGGGCGTGCGCGCCGCCGTGCAGTCGGGCGCGGGTGCGGTGTACATGGGCTTCGGCACCTTCAATGCGCGCCGCAACGCGCAGGGCTTTTCGCACGAGGAAATGGCGGACGCCATCGCCTACTGCCGCGCACGAAACGTAAAGAGCAACATCACGCTGAACATCCTCGTGGGAGACCGCGAGCTGGACGACGCGCTCGAGGACGCGAAGTTCCTGTATGAGGCGGGCGCGGACGCGCTCATCGTGCAGGATCTGGGTCTCGCGCGGCTCATCCATGCGCACGCGCCGGATTTCGCTCTGCACGCCTCCACGCAGATGACCATCCACACGCTCGACGGGGCAAGGCAGGCGCGCGACATCGGTTTTTCCCGCGTCGTGCTCAGCCGCGAATGCACGCGCGAGCAGATCGAGCAGATCACGCGCGAGGCAGGCGTCGAGACCGAGGTGTTCGTCCACGGCGCACTGTGCATGTGCTATTCGGGTCAGTGCTACCTGTCCGCCGTCATCGGGCAGCGTTCGGGCAACCGCGGTCTGTGTGCGCAGCCGTGCCGCCTGCCGTACAACGGCGGCTACCCGCTCTCGCTCAAGGATCAGATGCTCGCCGGTCACGTGGCGGAGCTGGCGGACTGGGGCGTGTCCTCGCTCAAGATCGAGGGCCGCATGAAGCGCCCGGAGTACGCCGCCATCGTCACGAAGGTCTACGCCGACCTGCTGCGCGAGCACAGAAAGCCGACCGCCGGGGAGCGCGACATCCTGCGCCGCGTGTTTTCGCGCGACGGCTTCACCGACGGCTACTACACCGGGAAAAAGGGCGACAGTATGTTCGGCACCAAGACCGACGTGCCGATGAACGAGGTCAAGGCGCTCTATGACGAGGCTGCGCGCCGCTTTGCCGAGGGCAAAGAAGCGCCGCTCGTGCCGGTGAATCTGTTCTTCAGCGCGCGCCGCGACACGGGCGCTGTGCTGAGCGCCGGAGAGGTGACCGTGACGGGCGGGACGGAGCAGGCGAAAAACCGTCCGACGACCCCGGAAATGGTGGAAAAATCGCTCTCCAAGACCGGCGGCACGCCGTTTTATGTGCAGAACATGCATATCGAGGTCGAGGATGGTCTGGTCGTCCCGGCGTCCGTCATGAATGGCATGCGCCGCGATGCGCTCGCGCTTCTGCTCGCCAAGCGCTCGGTCGCGCCCTCGCGCGACTGGATGGACGGCAATGTGCTGCCGCGCGACGAGGAGGCGGCGTCCCGTGAGGGCTTCCGCGGCTATACGGCCGCCGTCCGCACCGAGGCGCAGGCGAAAGCGCTCGAGGGTCTCGGACTGGAGGCCGTCTATGCGCCGCTCGAGGTCGCCGCGCGCACCGGCCTTCCGGCCGTACTGCCGCGCGTCTTTTCCGACAGCGAGCAGGGACAAATCGAAATGCTGCTCGGCGAGGCGATGAGCCGGGGAACGGACACGGTTCTCGTCGGCAACATCGGCCACATCCCGATGGCGAAGCGCCTCGGCTTTGCCGTGCACGGCGATTTCGGTCTGAACGCCTACAACAGCCGCACGCTGTGTGCGCTCGCAGAAATGGGCGTTTCGCGCCAGACGCTGTCGTTCGAGGCGCGTCTTGCGCAGATCCGCGACATGGAGGGACCGCTCGAGACCGATCTCATCGTCTATGGCCGCCTGCCGCTCATGATTTTTGAAAACTGCGCCATCCGCCGCCAGCACGGGGGCAAATGCTCGTGTAAAAACGGCGTGACCGTGCTGACCGACCGCCGGCACGAGAGCTTTCCGCTGCTGCCGGAGTTCGGCTGCCGCAACACGCTCATCGGCAACCGTCCACTGTGCCTGCGCGAGGATTTCGCGCGGCTCGGCGTGCAGACTGCCCGTCTGCTGTTCACAACGGAAAGCCCGGAGGAGTGCGCACACATCGCACGTGCGTTCCTCAGCGGTGCGCCACTCGAGGGCGAGTTCACGCGCGGCTTATATAAAAGAGGAGTCGAATAAATGAAAATCGTACTTGCATCCGGCTCGCCCAGACGGCGCGAGCTGCTGAGCCTTATCACAGAGGATTTTGCCGTCTGCCCGGCGGACGCGGATGAAAGCCTGCGCGACGGCGCGCCGATCGCGGACGAGGTCGTCCGCCTGTCGCGCCTCAAGGCCGAGGCGGCGATGCAGTCGCATCCGGACGCGGTGTGCATCGGCTCGGACACCATGGTGACCATCGACCATCTGCCGCTCGGCAAGCCGAAGGACAGAGCGGACGCGGCGGATATGCTGCGCCGTCTGCGCGGCCGCACGCACGAGGTGCTGACCGGACTTGCGGTGCTGTCGCCGGACGGCGGCGCGCAGACGCTCTGCACCCGTACCGAGGTCACGTTCCGCGACTTTTCCGAGGAGGAGCTTGCGGAATATCTCGCCACCGGCGAGCCGCTCGACAAGGCGGGCGCCTACGGCATCCAGGGCCACGGCGCGCTGCTCATCGAGGGCATCCGCGGCGATTATTACAGCGTTATGGGGCTTCCGGTCGCGCCGCTCGGCGTGATGCTGCGGAAGCTGAACGCTGCCCGTTGAGAGGAGATTTGTTTTGCGCAGAAGAAAAAGCGTAGAGCCGCGGTTTTTCGTCGGAATCGCCGCGGTGGCCGTGCTGTGTATCCTGTCGGCCGTGTACAGCGGCGTGACGGGAAATCCCTCGCCGGTGAGCCGCGCGGCAGGCGCGGTCATCCGCCCGGTGCAGCGCCTTGCGAGCGGCATCGGCGGCGTGTTCGGCAGAGGCATCGGCTATTTTACCGAGTTCGACGAGCTGAAGGCGGAAAATGAAGAGCTGAAAAAGCAGCTCCGCGAGAATGAGCAGCTGGTGCGCGACGCACAACTCGCCATCGAGGAGAACAACCGCTTCCGCGCACAGGCGGGCCAGCCTGAGCGGCAGCGCAACCTTACGACCGTGAACGCCGAGGTCATCAGCCGCAATCCGGGCGACACCGCAGTCACGCTGACGCTCGACAAGGGCACCGCGCACGGCGTTGCGAAGGGAGACCTCGTCACGACGATCGACGGCATGGTCGGCTACGTCAGCGAGGCCGGCTCAAATACGTGCGAGGTCACGACCGTGACCGACGTGGACATGCAGTGCGGCGCGCTCATCACGCGCACGCGCGAGACCGCCATCGCGGAGGGCAGCTATGACCTCATGAGCGAGGACCGGCTGCGCCTTTCCTACCTCACGGCAGGCAATCAGGTCGTTGTCGGCGATACGGTCGAAACCTCGGGCCGCGGCGGCGCCTTTCCCAAGGGCATCATGATCGGCACGGTCGAGAGCGTGCAGCCCGAGGAGACCGGCATTTCGTATTATGCCGTGCTGCGGCCGTTCGTCAACGTCTCGAACGTTTCGAGCGTGTCCATCATCACCGATTTCACCGACACAACGGAGTGATACCATGCAGAGAGAACTGATTTCAATCCCGAAAATGCTGCTGTACGCTCTTGTGACAGTTCTCGTCTACGTCATCCAGACGAGCGTGTTCGGCGCGCATCCGCTGTTCGGCTACCATGTCGATCTGCTGCCTGCGGCCGTGACGGCGGCGGCCCTGCTCGACGGCCCGGTCGAGGGCGCGGTCGTGGGTCTGCTCGCCGGGGTGCTGTACGACGTCGGTCTGGTCGGCATGGACGGCATTTATCCGATCTATTTCATGCTGTACGGCCTGCTCGGCGGCCTGATCAGCCGGACGGCGCTCGCCGGCGGCTTTCTCTCCATGGTGCTGATGAACGCCTTCGAGATGCTGCTGCTCGGCATGCTGCGCTATTTTGTGCAGCTCATGCGGGAGGGTGCGTCCTTCCTGCTCGTGCTGCATCAGACGGTCGGCGGAACGCTCGTCGCGTGCATGCTGTGCTTTATCGTCTATCTGCCCATGCGGCGCATCAGCCGCGCATTTTCGAGGGACGACCGGTGGATATAAAGGAGCGACCCCATGGAAAATAAACAACAACTGCTGCACCGGCTTGCCGCGCTGCTCGTCATGCTGCTGCTGTGCGCAGGTCTGGCAGGAAGCCGTCTGGTCGACCTCCAGCTTGTGCACGGACAGGAATATCTCGAGCGCTCGGCGCAGTTTCTGACGACGACCTCGACGGTTTCCGCTGCGCGCGGCGAGATCCTTGACCGCTACGGACGTCCGATGGTCTCGAACAAGACCGGTTTTTCGCTCGTTCTGCTGTATTCTGACTTCTGGGAGAATAAAGAGGACAAATTTGACCGGCTGCTCGACCTTGCACAGCGCGTGCAGGCGGATGCGGCAGGTCTGAATGTGACGGGCGACGTGGGCAAAACGCTCGCGGCGGCGAAAAAGCAGGCGCAGCCTGCGCAGGATGAATATACGGACGAAACCGAGGAGGAAGCCGGGGAGGCGCGTGCGCTCCTGAACGATATGCTGCCGATCTCGGCCTCCGCGCCCTACACCTACACCGCCGAGGCGGGGAGCAGCAGCATGGCCACGCTGTCCGCCTATATCAAGGACAGCTGCGAGACGCTCGGCCTGACCGCTGTGCAGAGCGCCGTCCGGCAGGCGAAGGAAGCGCCGGTCGAGTACGACGCAGACGGAAACGTCATCGACAAAACAAAGCAGATCGACGCGACAGCGCTGGTCTCTCCGACCGAATTTGTTGCGGCAATGGGAAAATATATGACCGAAAAGCTCGGCATGGCGGCAAATCTGCCGCAGGACGATGTGCGCACGCTCGTCGGCGTGTATTACAGCATGCGTCAGGTCGGCTTCAGCAAGACCATCACCTTTACGCTCGCAGACGACATTTCGATGGACCTCATCGCCTACATCAAGGAGCATCACGGGGAGTATCCGGGCGTCGAGGTGCAGAGCGAAGCCGTGCGTCAGTATGACACAACGGCTGCCGCGCATGTGCTCGGAACGGTGGGCGTCGTGGACGCGACCGAGTGGAAGGACACCTATAAGGAACTTGCCGGTTATCAGATGACCTCGGTCGTCGGCAAGACCGGTCTGGAAAAAGCGTTCGAGAGCTATCTGCACGGCTCGTCCGGTTCGCGCACGGTGGAGACCGACCTCGGCGGCAACGAGGTCGCGGAGCAGTCCACCGCGGCGCCCCGGCCGGGCGACAACGTCGTGACGACCCTTGACCTCGACCTGCAGGAGGTCGCGGAGCGTTCGCTCGCGGAAAACCTTGCCGGAAACGGCAGGGGCGGCGCGGCGGTCGCGCTCGACCCGAATACGGGCGAGGTGCTCGCGATGGCGTCCTACCCGACGTACAGCCTTGCGGATTACAATTCGACCGCAGCGGCCGAGGACCGCGCGAGCGACAGCCGCCATCCCGAGGTGAACCGCGTCACGAGCGGCGTGTACCCGCCCGGCTCGACCTTCAAGGTCCTGTCCGCCATCGCAGGTCTGGAGGAGGGCATCATCGACGCGAACACCCAGATCACCTGCACGGGCGTTTTCGAGTACGGCGGCCAGAAATTCACCTGTAAAAACCATGACACGCCGATGACGCTCGACGTCACAGGCGCGCTCAAGTATTCGTGCAACACGTTTTTCTATACCGTCGGTCAGAAGCTGACCGGCGCGCATCTGGAAAAGTGGTCCGAGCGGTTCGGCCTCGGCGTCGTCACCGGCATCGGCATCGGCGAGCGCTCCGGCCACGCCGCAGGCCCGACCTACCGCGCGGAAATGAAAAAGGCCGACCCCTCCACGCGCGGCTGGCAGGGCGGCGACGATGTTATCGCGGCGATCGGCCAGTCGGACAACGGCTTTACGCCGCTTCAGCTGGCAAACTATATCTCTGCCGTCGTCAACGGCGGCACGCTCTACCAGCCGACGCTCGTGCGGAGCATCAAGAGCTACGACTTTTCAAGCGTGGTCAAGAACGAAACGCCGAGCGCCAAGGAAAAAATCGAGCTTTCGGACGAAACCCGCCGCCTTGTCATGCAGGGCATGAGCGAGGTCACCGACGAGGGCGGCACCGCCGGCAGCGTGTTCGCGGACTATCCCATCAAGGTCGGCGGCAAAACCGGCACGGCCGAGACCTATGAGAACGGCGAGGCGTTCGACAACGGTCTGTTCATCGCGTTCGCGCCGTTCGACGACCCTCAGATCGTCATCTGCGTGGTCGGCGAGGGCGCCGGTCACGGCGCATACGTCGCGCCGGTCGTCCGCGATATGCTCGACGAGTTCTTCACGGCGGACAACGTGGAAAATGTTGACGCTGTGCCGACGGAAAACACGCTTTTACGATAAGTTTTTTCCGAGTGTCCGCGCACGCAGCAGAAAAAGTTTGCCTGACCGCTTGTCAAATTCATGGCGTTAGTTTATAATGTAACCAAATAGAACTTACACGGCCTGCGCGGAAAAATATTCGGGCAGGCTCACTTTCGGAGGCTGTATGTTAAAGGTAATTCTGGTGGCGTCCGGTAAGGGCGGAACAGGAAAGACCTCTCTTACCGCCGGCGTCGGCGCGGCGCTCGCCGCAAACGGGCATCGGGTGCTCGTCATCGACGGCGACTGCGGCCTTCGGAATCTGGATATCGTACTGGGCATGTCGGACCGGGTGGTCTACTCGTTTGCCGACGTGGCGGGCGGCATGGTGCAGCTCGCGGACGCCATGGCGCGTCATCCCGTGTACGAGACGCTGTACCTGCTGACTGCGCCGGTCAGACTGCCCGCTCTGAGCGAGCGCGGCATGGACCAGCTCGCAAAGCAGGCAGAGCAGGCCGGATTTGATTATCTCATCATCGACGGTCCGGCGGGACTCCCGGCGGAGATGTCCTTTCTGGCGCATATCGCCACGCAGGCCATCATCGTCACCGCGACCGACCGCGCCTGTGTGCGCGGCGCGGAGCGCTGCGCACGTACCATCGAGCAGGAATACTGCATCCAGCGCATCCGCATGGTGCTCAACCGCGTGCGTCCGAGGCTCATCAGCCGCGGCCGCTCGGGCAACATCGACGACGCGATGGACGAGGCAGGGCTTCCGCTGCTCGGCATCGTGCCCGAGGATGAGGATCTGATCGCCTGCGGCAACAGCGGAACGAGCATCATCGCAGCCAAAAAGCACGGTGCTGCGCGTGCGTATCAGAACATCGCGCGCCGTCTGGACGGAGAGCGCGTGCCGCTGATGAAGATTTAACCGTCACAGAGAGACAAAATCTGACGTTGACACAAGCCAACCATGGGGATAAGGAAGGAGACGTTTGGAAATGAACATAGCACTGATCGCACATGACCGCAAAAAAGAGCTGATGGTACAGTTCTGCATGGCATACTGCGGCATTCTGGCAAAGCATAACATCTGCGCGACCGGCACGACCGGCAAATTCGTCGAAGAGGCGACCGGCCTCAAGATCGACAAGTGTCTGGCCGGCATGCAGGGCGGCGAGGAGCAGATCTCCGCGCGCGTCGCCTACAACGAGATCGACCTTGTGCTGTTTTTCCGCGATCCGATGTCCAACTCGCAGTACGAGCCGGATGTTCACGCGATCGCACGACTGTGCGATATGCACAACATCCCGATCGCTACCAACTCGGCAACGGCTGAAATGCTCATCCTCGGTCTTGACCGCGGCGATCTGGATTGGCGAAATATTGTCAACCCGAAGAATAGAAAGTAACAACAACAGAACGCTGCACCGGATGGGAAAAATCCCCGTTCGGTGCATTCCGTCTGTCTTGAGGAGAATTGAAACATGGAAAAAGTGAAACCCAGAACCCTTTCCGGCTTTATGGAGCTGCTCCCGGCACCGCAGGTGCAGATGGAGCGCATCATGCAGGTGCTGCGCGAGACCTACGCGCTCTACGGCTTCTATCCGCTCGACACCCCGCTCATCGAGTCCTCCGAGGTGCTGCTTGCCAAGGGCGGCGGCGAGACCGAAAAGCAGATCTACCGCTTCACCAAGGGCGACAGCGACCTTTCGCTGCGCTTTGACCTCACCGTACCGCTCGCGAAGTACGTCGCCCAGCACTACGGCGAGCTGACCTTCCCGTTCCGCCGTTTCCAGATCGGCAAGGTATACCGCGGCGAGCGCGCACAGCGCGGCCGTTTCCGCGAGTTCTATCAGGCCGATATCGACGTTATCGGCGACGGCAAGCTGGACATCATCAACGAGGCCGAGGTGCCGAGCATCATCTATAAGACCTTCACCTCGCTGGGCCTTCAGCGCTTCAAGATCCGCATCAACAACCGCAAGGTGCTCAACGGCTTTTTCGCCATCCTCGGTCTGACCGAGAAGGCGGGCGACGTCATGCGCACCATCGACAAGCTCGAAAAAATCGGCGCGGAGAAGGTAAAGACCATTCTGGTCGAGGACTTCGGCGTGGAAGCGGCAACCGCGGACGAGCTGCTGAAGTTCATCGAGACCCCGGGCGGCACCGAGGGTATCCTCGCGGCGCTCGACAGCTACAAGGGCAAAAATGAGGTATTCGACCTCGGCGCTGAGGAGCTGAAAACGGTTGCGAACTATATGACCGCGTTCGGCGTTCCGGCGGATCACTTCGAAATCGACCTGACCATCGCACGCGGTCTGGACTACTACACCGGCACCGTTTACGAAACCGCGATGCTCGACCATCCGGAGATCGGCTCCATCTGCTCGGGCGGCCGCTACGACAACCTTGCCGAGTATTACACCGACAAGCAGCTGCCGGGCGTGGGCATTTCCATCGGCCTGACCCGTCTGTTCTACGTTCTCGGCGAGCAGGGCTATCTGAACGACCAGATGAACAAGGCCCCGGCGGACGTTCTCATTCTGCCGATGACCGACGACATGGGCGCAGCCATCGAAACCGCGACCGCCCTGCGCGCTTCCGGTATCCGCACCCAGCTCTACGGCGAGCAGAAGAAGTTCAAGCACAAGATCGGCTACGCCGACAAGCTCGGCATTCCGTTCGTTATCTTCCTCGGCGAGGACGAAATCAATGCCGGCGTGGTCGCCGTCAAGGATATGGAGTCCGGTGAGCAGGTCAAGGTTTCGCTTGATGAGGCGGTAAACCTCATCCGTGCGGGTCTGGCAAAGAAGAACGAGGGCAAGGTAATCTGCGACAAGTCTATCTGACGCAGCGACCGACCCCGCGGAAAACATATTTAATATTGTTATCGTCCACCACACACGTTTGCATTCGGAGGTGCGTTTGATGGAAAAATTCGTCTGGAGCTGTACCAAGTTTCTCGCGGCGCTGCTTTGCGCGTTCTGCCTGAGTACGCTGCTGGGTCTGGCGGGACTGGTTGTTTTAGGCTATGTTTCTTTCATCGGCGGACTGTTCTGCGCGGTCTGGATTTATTCCAAGGAAATTTTTCCGGTTCTCCACAAGGACGAACTGGAGTAACTACACGGACAGCACGGAGGTGCGTTCTATGAAAAAACTGATCTGGGGTTGTACACAAATGATCGTGGGGATGCTCGGCGTGATTGCGTCGCTCATTTTCTTTGTATTCGGCGCGTGGGGCTGGCTGTCTGACGCGCTCCAGGTAATTTCCTTTATCCTGCTCTTTCTCTGCGCCTTCGTGGTGTTCCGGGGATACTTCGACTGTGTTCGCCCGGCACTCGCGGACGATAAGACTTCCGAATAACTTTTTGGCAACAAATCTTAGAAATAAGGATTGATAAAACATGAATAACACATCTATCGCAGGCATGAAGCGCACCCATATGTGCGGCGAGCTTCGTCTGGAGCACGCAGGTCAGACCGTTACCGTAAACGGCTGGGTTGACCGCGTGCGCGACAACGGCGGCGTACTGTTTCTGCTGCTGCGCGACCGTGCAGGCATCGTACAGTGCACCTTCGACAAGTCGGTCAACGCCGACCTGTTCGACATCGCGTTCACCTGCCGCACCGAGTTCGTCGTTGCGGTCAAGGGCAAGCTGGTCGCTCGTGACGCGGCGGCTGTCAACAAGAAGATGCCGACCGGCGAGGTCGAGATCATCGCTGAGGACATCCGCATCCTCTCCAAGGCGGAGACCACCCCGTTTGAGATCGACGACAACAAGGAGGTCGGTGATCAGATTCGTCTGAAGTACCGCTACCTTGACCTGCGCCGCCCGTCCATGCAGCGTAATCTGATGCTGCGCCACCGCGTAACGCAGGTTGCCCGCAACTACTTCGACGAGCACGGCTTCCTCGAAATCGAGACCCCGATGCTCACCAAGTCCACCCCCGAGGGCGCGCGCGACTACCTCGTGCCGTCCCGTGTACATCCGGGCAAGTTCTACGCCCTGCCGCAGTCTCCGCAGCAGTACAAGCAGCTGCTCATGCTCTCCGGCATGGATCGCTACATCCAGATTACCCGCTGCTTCCGCGACGAGGACCTGCGCGCCGACCGTCAGCCGGAGTTCACCCAGATCGACCTTGAGATGTCCTTCGTTGAGCAGGACGACGTGATCGCGGTAAACGAGGGCTTCCTCCAGCGCGTATTCAAGGAAGTTCTGGACGTTGATATTCAGCTTCCGCTGCCGCGCATGACCTGGCAGGATGCGATGGACAAGTACGGCTCGGACAAGCCGGACGTCCGTTTCGGCTTTGAGATCAAGGACATTTCCGATATCGCGAAGGACTGCTCGTTCAAGGTGTTCAAGGACACCGTGGAGAACGGCGGTACGGTTCGCCTCATCAACGTAAACGGCTACGCGGACAAGTTCCCGCGCAAGGAAATCGACAAGCTCGGCGAGTTCGTCAAGACCTACCGCGCAAAGGGCCTCGCGTGGATGAAGCTCGCCGCTGACGGCAGCATGACCTCCTCGTTTGCGAAGTTCCTCTCCGAGGACGAAATCGCAGCCATCAAGGAGCGTGCAGGCGCGAAGGAGAACGACCTGCTGTTCGTCGTTGCGGACGCAGACTGGCAGACCGCCGCTGTCGCTCTGGGCGCACTGCGCTGCGAGCTGGCAAAGCGTCTCGGCCTCGCCAAGAAGGACGACTTCAAGCTCCTGTGGGTCACCGAGTTCCCGCAGTTCGAGTACAGCGAGGAGGAGAACCGCCTCGTTGCGATGCACCATCCGTTTACCGCGCCGATGGACGAGGATATTCCGCTGCTCGACACCGACCCGGCCAAGGTACGCGCCAAGGCTTACGACATTATCCTGAACGGCTGCGAGCTGGGCGGCGGCTCTATTCGTATCCACGACCCCGAGCTTCAGACCAAGATGTTCGAGGCACTCGGCTTCACCGAGGAGAAGGCCAAGGAGCAGTTCGGCCACCTCATCACTGCGTTCTCTTACGGCGCACCTCCGCACGGCGGCCTGGCTTACGGTCTCGACCGTCTGTGCATGCTGCTCGCCGGTCTGGACTCCATCCGCGACGTCATCGCGTTCCCGAAGGTTCAGAACGCATCCGATCTGATGATGAACTGCCCGGATGTCGTAGACGACAAGCAGCTTGACGACCTCTCGATCGCGGTCACCCGCGTCGAGGAAGAGCCGCAGGCTTAACTACTGATAGAAAAAGCCGCTGTGCCCGAAAACACGGCGGCTTTGCTTTTATCCGAGGGAAAGAGGGCAATCTGTGGGTAAACATGAACTGAAAAATAAAAAAGACGAAGGAAAATGGAACTGGGCGCTGCTTGCGGCGAACGTGCTGCTGACGCTGTGCTTCGCGGCGGTTTTCTGGCCCATCCTGCACAAAGGCTCGCTGTCCTTCCTCGACAAGACCTCGAACCTGCTTGCGCTTGCGGCGTTTCTGCCGCTCGTGCTGCGTCCGTGGAAGAAGGCGTCGGCGCCGCTCGCGCTGCTGCATGACCTGCTGCTGCTCGGCAGCGCGTCTGCGGTGAGTGTGGTCACGGTCGAGTACATGGTCAAGGGCGGCAGCGTGGGACTCGAGCAGTCGTTCTGGCAGGGCTGGCTGTGCTATATCGGCCTGTACGCCGCCGCCTACCTGATTACCGCACGCGGCAGGCTCGCGGTCTGCGTCGGCATGGGCATCAGCCTGCTGCACGGCCTCATCGACCACTACGTCATGCTGTTCCGCGGCACGCCGGTCATGCTGAGTGACGTGTTCTCCATCGGAACGGCGGCCAACGTCGCGCAGGGTTACTCTGCACCGGTCGAGCTGTCCGTGCTGCGCAGCGTGAGCACGGCGGTGCTGTACTGCGTGCTCGTCTGCCTGATGCAGCGCCGCTGGAAGCTGTTCGAGCGCTGGTATGTGCGGCGCGGCTGCTCGCTCATCGTCGTTGCGCTCGCGGCGTATGCCGTTCACTACGGGCTCGGCATCACGGGCACGGGCATCAATTTCTGGGCGTCGAGCCGCTCCTACAGCGAGTTCTACTACTTCCTGCGCTGCGCAGGGAGGTCGATTGTGCGCGCGCCGGAGGGGTACAGCGCAGACGGACTGCAAACGCTCGCGGAGGACTATAAGGGTGAGCCGGGGACGAAAACCCCGAACATTATCGTTATCATGAACGAGTCGTTCTCCGACCTCGGCATCGTGGGCGATTTCGAGACGAACGAGGACTATATGCCCTTCGTGCACAGTATGCAGAAGGGGCAGAAGAACACCATCACGGGCAATCTGCTCGTTTCGACCTTCGGCGGCGGCACGGCAAACACCGAATTTGAGTTCCTGGCCGGCGACACCATGGCGTTCCTGCCGTTCGGCTGCTCGCCGTATCAGATGTACGTCAAGAGCAAGATGCCGAGCCTTGTCGGCGCTCTGGAGGCGCAGAATTACCAGACGGTCGCGATGCACCCGTATCTGTCGACCTCGTGGAACCGTCCGCAGGTCTACTCCTCGTTCGGCTTCGACGAGCAGTGCTACGAGGACAGCTTCCCGAGCGATGTCGAGCGCGTCCGCGGCCGCGTGAGCGACAGCGCAAGCTATAAGAAGATCATCGAGCTGTACGAAAACAAGCCGGAGGGACAGCCGTTCTTCCTGTTCGACGTTACGATGCAGAACCACGGCGGCTACGAGCGCGAGGGCTATCCGGCGTTCGAGGAGAAAATTCACCTGACAGGGGAGTACGAGGGCAAGTATCAGCAGGTCGATACCTACCTTTCTCTCGTGCGCTGCTCGGACGAGGCGGTGCAGGAGCTTGTCAGCTATTTTGCAAACGTTTCCGAGGATACTGCGATCATTTTCTTCGGAGACCATCAGCCGAATGTTCCGTCGGCATTCTACGACGAGCTGTACGGCAATACGGATGCGGAGCGTTCGCGCGAGCAGAAGCAGACCAAGCTGATCACGCCGTTCTTCATCTGGGCGAATTACGACATTGGGTCGCAGACCGGCGTGGAAATCAGCGCAAACTACCTGTCTGCGTTCGCGTTCGATGCGCTCGGGTGCTCGACCTCGGGCTTCGACGAGCTGCGCCTCGCGACCCGCGAGAGCGTGCCGCGCATTAACAACTACGGCTATTATCTGGCGGACGGCTCGTGGCACGACAATGAAACACTGTCCGAATGCGAGGCGCTGACCGCTTACCGCGGCGCGCAGTACGCGCAGATTTTTGATGCAAAAAAACGGAAAACCGAGTGGTATCTTCCGTAAAATTACGCACACGTTTGCGTACACGACACCGGGCGTTTCCCATGCGAGGGGAGCGTCCGGTTTTGGTTTTTCCTGTTATGAAAATCCGCCCTTTTTCAGATGAAAGTGCTAAAAAGCGGAAACAATCTTTGTGAAAAACATAACAACCAACGTCGAAATGTACAAAAACATAACATTGTTTATGTGCAAATCACCAAAGTATAAGAAAAAACAAAAAAATACTTTGCCAATGTATAGATATGGTGTTAAAATGATTGACGGAAAACGAGAGCATTGTTTCTCAACCCGACGCGATCATCGATAAAAAATCGACGATCCTTTTTTTCGGGTGTTGCGTGCCCGTACACGCAGGGAAATAAAGTTCTGTTTAAGTAAATGCGAAAAAATGGTAAGAGGGAAGCCGCTTTTTCGCGCGAAACAATTTTTACCTGAAGGGGAGAAAAGGATGAACTTCGTAAACTCCATGGCGTTTACCGCGATTACCTTCGTGGCATTCACGGCACTCGTCGCAATCATCTCGTGGTGGAAGACCCGCGGTGACAACCTCGAGACCCAGGACGGCTACTATCTCGGCGGCCGCAGCCTGACCGGCCCGGTCATCGCCGGTTCTCTGCTGATGACCAACCTTTCCGCAGAGCAGCTCGTCGGCAATAACGGCCAGGCTGTCCGCGTAGGCATGTCCACGATGGGCTGGGAGGTAACCTCCGCAATCGCTCTGGTTATCCTGGCATTCGTACTCATGCCGAAGTACCTCAAGACCGGTCTGACCACCGTACCGCAGTTCTTTGAGCAGCGCTACGACGAGGGCACCCGCCGTCTGGTATCCATCATCGTTCTGCTGAGCTATGTCGTTATCATGCTGCCGAACATTCTGTACGCAGGCGCACAGGTATTCGTCAACATCTTCGGCATCGACGAGATCTTCGGCATCTCCCGCTTTGCAGCAATCGCTATCGTCTGTGTTGCAACCGCTATCGTAGGCTCCATCTACGCGATCTTCGGCGGCCTGAAGGCAATCGCACTGTCCGACTCCATCAACGGCCTCGGCCTGATCGTCGGCGGCCTGCTCGTTCCGGTATTCGGCTTCATGTTCCTGTCCGGTCAGCTGGGCGGCGACGGCTCCTTCATGGACGGCTTTGACAAGTTCCTGCACACCGACCCGTCTTACCTCAACGCGATCAACGAGGTCAACACGCCGGAGCCGTGGCTCCCGTGGCCGCTTCTGTTCACCGGCCTGCTGGTCAACAACATGTACTACTGGGCAACCAACCAGTCCATCATCCAGCGTACCTTCGGTGCTAAGAACCTGAAGGAAGCACAGAAGGGCGCCGTATTCGCAGGCTTCCTCAAGATCATGACCCCGCTCATCATCGTTGTTCCGGGCGTTATCTGCGCACTGGCTTACCCGGGCACCGACTGGGGTTCCGGCGACTCCGCTTACCCGATGCTGGTAGCACAGGTTATGCCGAAGCCGATCCTGGGCTTCTTCGCTGCTGTAATGTTCGGCGCGATCCTGTCTTCCTTCAACTCGGTTCTGAACTCCGCATCCACCATCTACGCACTCGATATTCATCGTCCGCTCTTCAACCCGACCGCGTCTGACGCGCGTATGGTTAAGATCGGCCAGAACTTCGGTACTGTCGTAGCAGTAGTTTCCACCATCATGTCCCCGTTCATGCTCTACATGGGCGGCATCACGAGCTTCGTAAACTCTGCTTTCGCTGCATTCAACACCCCGATCTTCGTTTGCCTGCTGTGCGGCTTCTTCTGGAAGAAGGTTCCGGCCATCGCTGCAAAGATCGTTATCCCGGTACACGTTGTTCTGTACTTCATTCTCCAGTTCGGTCTGCGTAACGTCATTCCGTTCCTGAACAACATCCACTACCTGTACTTCACCGCGATTCTGTTCGTATTCGACATGATCCTGATGTGGGTCATCGTCAAGAAGTGCCCGCGCGAAAAGGACTTCGAGCTGAAGGACGTAGGCGCTGTAGATCTGACCCCGTGGCACAACGGCAAGATCTGGGCTACCGTAACCCTGATTATCATGTGCCTGGCTTACGTAATCTTCTCTCCCCTTGGCTTCGGCAAGAGCGAGAAGACCACCTACCAGACCTATCTCGAGAACCAGTCCAGTGCTTCGGTCGTTACCACCGTACAGGACTGATAAGTCAATATCGATCGACCTTCAAAGGGACCGCTTCGGCGGTCTCTTTTTTTATCCTGCCGTAAAATTGACGTTTCACCGGCAGGCGAAGCTCTGAGAAAAACGCGATTTTCTCCGGTTTCCTCTGTACAAACGGGACGCAAAATGCTATGCTTTACATAGAGGCGCGTACAGCCTCACAGCAAGGAGGATTAACCATGAAGGAACATTACAAGGGCCTGGGCCATATCGCCATTTATACGGCGGATATGGAGCAGAGCATCGCTTTCTATGAGAACATCGGCGGCAGCGTTTTCAAGCGCGACAGCGTGCAGACTCCGGACGGCGAGAAGAAGCTGGCGCTCGTTGAGTTCGGCGGCTTCCTGCTCGAGCTGATCGAGCCGCCCGTAGGCACGCTCGTGCCGTCCGGAGAGGGCAGCATTCCGCACTTCGCCGTTTACGTTGATGACCTCGACAAGACCGCAGCCGACCTCAAGGCAGCCGGTGTCATCAGCTTCACTGCACCGGAGAAGAAGGTTCTGCCGAACACCTTCGGCGGCCTGCAGAACTGGTTCTTCACCGGCCCGTCCGGCGAGCAGATCGAGCTGCTGCAAATGCTCTAAAAAACGAACACCTCCCGTCTGTATCGATGGGAGGTGTTTTTATACCGTACCGCAGGGCAGGCTGAGCGTAAGGATAGCGTCATTCTCCATTCAGCATACCTGAAACCGCAAAAAGCTCCCAACCTCACGGTTGGGAGCTTTCGTAAACCTAAAGCGAGTTTATCGCGCGCTATTAATAGTGGCGAGCCACGTAGAGGTGATCCTCGATTGCCTTGCGTGCAGCCTGAACTTCCGGCTTGGTGGAAACTTCAGCAACACCTACACGCCACCAGTTCTCGTAGCCTGCGGACATGGTCTTCGGCAGAACCTTCATGTCGATCAGGGTGGAAACGGTCTGCTTCTTAGCGTCCTCGATCGCAGCCTTCAGCTCGTCAAGGGTCTTGACGGTGTAGGTCTTGCAGCCGTAAGCAGCGCCGATTGCAGCGTAATCTACCTGGATTACCTTGCCCTTGTGGATACCGTTGGTAACGCCCGGCTCGAGCATATTCTTCTCGGTGCAGATGGACGCATTGCCCTGACCTACCTCGAGGTTGTTGATGCAACCGAAGGAAGCGTTATCGAACAGCATAACGTTGATCTTGTGGCCGGTCTGAACAGAGGTAATCAGCTCGGAGTGCAGCATATCGAACGAGCCGTCGCCGCACATAGCGTAAACTTCCTGATCCGGGCAGGCGATCTTAGCGCCCAGAGCGGAGGCAACCTCGTAACCCATGCAGGAGTAACCGTACTCCATGTGGTAGGTGTTCTCCTTGCGGGCACGCCACAGACCCTGCATATCGCCCGGCAGAGAGCCTGCTGCTGCACATACGATAGCGTTATCATCGATCATGTGGTTGATGGTGCCCAGAACGGTGGTCTGGCACAGCTTGCAGCCGGTATCCTCGATGTACTTCTCAACGCACTCGCGGTTTGCGTCGTTGATCTCCGGGGTGAAGTGCTCCTTGTCGGTGTATTCAACAGCGTCCAGACGCTCAACCTCAGTCCACCACTCCTTGCGCAGAGCAGCAACTTCCTCAGCGTAAGCCTTGTCAGTGTGGTAGCCGATCTTAGCCAGCTCCTCGCCGATTGCGGTCAGAGCTTCGTTCGCGTCAGCAACGACCGGAGTAGCGTCCATCTTGTAAGCCTGGAACTCAGACGGGTTGATGTTGACGAACTTTGCGTCGGTGCGGTACAGCCACTTGGAAGCGGTGGTGAAGTCGGTGTAACGGGTGCCAACGCCGATGACAACGTCAGCCTCATGTGCCAGCTTGTTGGCAGCGATGCCGCCGGTGGTGCCCAGACCGCCGAGGTTCAGCTCGTGATCCCAGACAACAGCGGACTTGCCCGCCTGGGTCTCGCCGAATGCGATGCCGAAGTCTTCAGCGAACTTCTTGAATACCTTGTGTGCCTCAGCGTAGCGAACGCCGCCGCCGCAGATCAGGAGCGGCTTCTTTGCGTTCTTGATGACCTCAACAGCCTTGTCCAGAGCATACTTGGTAATCGGACGGCGGTCGATACGCCATACGCGCTTCTTGAAGAAGTCAACCGGGTAATCGTATGCTTCCGCCTGAACGTCCTGCGGCAGAGAAATTGCAACAGCGCCGGTGTTGGCGGTGTCGGTCAGAACGCGCATAGCAGAGATCATGTCGGTCATGACCTGCTCCGGACGGTTGATGCGGCCCCAGTACTTGGTAACAGCCTGGAAAGCATCATGAGCGGAGATAGACAGGTTCTGCGGCTGCTCCATCTGCTGGAGAACCGGGTCCGGCTGACGGGAAGCGTAGATGTCGCCCGGCAGGATCAGGACCGGAATGTTGTTAGCGGTAGCGGTTGCAGCAGCGGTAACCATGTTGCAGGCGCCGGGGCCTACGGAAGAGGTGCAGGCGAAGATGGACTTGCGGCGCATCTGCTTAGCGTAGCCGACAGCGGCCAGAGCCATGCCCTGCTCGTTCTTGCCCTGGTAAACGATCATGTCCTTGAGCTCCTGCTCAACGCCGTTAGCGAAGCCAACTACGTTGCCGTGGCCCGGGAGCATGAAGATGCCCTTAACGAACTTGTGCTCCTGCTCGTTGCCATCCATATCAATGTAGCTGATATACTGGTTCTCGAGGAAGCGAACGAGTGCCTGAGACGCAGTCAGACGAACGGTTTCCATATGAATCATCGTGGAAATCCTCCTATAAATATTTTACAAAGGTAGCAATGCCTCCGCTCCCCAAAAAGGAGGGGGCAAGGGGAACCTTGGTTCCCCCAGAGGTGCAGGGGCAAGCCCCTGCCTGCCGCGCGCACGCGGCAGATGCAGTTCTCTAACAAAGTCCAGCTTTGCCGGACTTTGTTACCACTGCCTGCGCCGTGGCGGCGCAGCCTCGTTCGCCGTGCGAACGAGAGGGGGGTATCCGAACAAGTTTCCATGGGAACTTGTTCGGTATATAGGGGGGACAGCGTCCCCCCTATACGAGCGACAGCGATTTAGTTGCCGCTCGGGCAGTGCCAGATGTGGTCGTTTGCATCGTCCTCAAGCAGCCACAGATGCTCCTCGTCGTCGATGCGGGTCTTGTCCCACGGGTCGCCCGGCAGATGACGGATGCCCCATGCGTAGCAGCAGGAGTAACCCGGAGCGGTTACCTGAGAGTGCATCTTGTCGGTGATGATCGCAAGGCCGTTGTGATGGGTCTCGTAGATCTCGCCGTTGCCCCAGCCTGCGCCGAAGCCCATCGGCTTGTCGAAGCGGTAGAAGTAGCACTCCGGCTGCGGATGATGATGCGGCGGGTAAGAGGACCACTTGCCCGGCAGGTTGACGACCTCGCCCAGTACCATGTTGGAGTACGGTGCGTTGTCAAGGTCGAAGCAGGTGCGAACGTCGCGCTTGATGCAGCCCATCAGCTCGCCCTTGTTGCCGCGAGCCCAGGTGTCGGTGTCTTCCGGCTTGTACATCTTGCTCGGGAAGGTCTTTTCGTTCAGCGTCTTCTGAATGTAGATGTTGCACGGGCCGTGTGCGATGATCTCGAACTTGACGCCCTTGCATACGTGCAGGCAGGACGGATTGTAGTCGAACGGGTTCGGACGGTCAACGTCGTAGGACTGATCCTCCCACTTGATCGTGCACTTGCCGTCGAATACGAGCGCTGCAACTTCCTTTTCCGGCTCCTCGCAGCTCCAGGTGTCGCCATCCTCCATAACGAGGAGAGCAACGTCCATCATGGCATCCTTGCCGATGCCCTCGTCAAGACGGATATACTCGTTGTATCCGCGCTTGACCTGCTTATCCATGTACATAGTAAATCTCCCTCCAAAAAAATATTTTTTTGGTTCGGTGCACAGAGCATTCCTGCTCTGCGCCCGGCAGACCGGCCGTAATCAGACCTGTCCACCTTCCATTATAGCACGAGAGCACGCTCCTGCGCAACCTCTTGCGTGCTGTCGGAACCACTTCGTCATTTGTCACAAAAAGTCAGAAGCCTCTTTTGACATATGATACAACAAAAATACGATTTAATTTTGCCGCACTCTTGCGCGCAGTTCCTTTTACGATTATAATTATAGCAGATTGACGCGAAAACGCTTGCAATAAATTCAGAACGAATAACACAATTTTAAGGAGTTCTGCGGCGAGGAAAAACTGTCCCGGAACGAGAGGAGGAGACGCGATGGATGCGGCAAGACGCGAAAAGAAGGAGCACGGCACGCTTTCCTTTCCGTTTCAGATCTATCCGGCGCTCGACGGGAGCGAGGCGGATGACAGCGATTTCATCCCGTATCACTGGCATCCCGAGCTGGAGATCATCACGGTGGACTGCGGCCGCGTCTCGCTGACGATCGCGGACCGGATGTACGAGGGCGCCCGGGGAGACGTATTCTTCGCGGCGTCCGAGGAGCTGCATGAGATACGCGCCGCCGGACGAGAAAACCAGTTCCGCTCGTTCGTCTTTGCGGCGGATTTTTTGCAGTTCGCCCGTGCCGACGAGACCGAGTTCGCCCTGCTCGAGCCGCTCGCGGAGGGACGGCTGCGGTTCGCGACCTGTCTGCGGTCGGGCGAGCCGGGGCAGAGCGAGGTGCGCACGCTGCTCGCGCAGATCGTCCGCACATGGCAGCAGCAGGCGCCCGGCTGTCAGCTCGCCGTCAAGGCGGCGCTGCTCGGCATCGTCGCGGTCTGCGCGCAGTACGGCCGGCTGGAGGGGAGGCCCGTGCGTCCCGGTGCGGACTACAGGGCGCGGCAGCTGCGCGAGATCGTCGGCTACCTCGGCGAGCACTTCACCGAGCCGCTCTCGCTGCCCGAGGTTGCGTCGCATTTCGGCCTGTCGCCGCAGTATTTCAGCACGTTTTTCCGGGAAAACTTCGGCCGCACCTTTACGCAGCACATCAACTCTCTGCGCATCGAGCAGGCGGCGCGTCTGCTGCGCGAGACCGATCTTCCGGTCATGGAGGTCGGCTTCAGCGTCGGCTTCGACAACTTCAGCTACTTCATCAAGCGCTTCCGCAGCGTATACGGCGTTTCGCCCTCACACTACCGCAAGGGATAACAGGCACGAAAAAGATAGAAAAACACCCGGAACGGCCAGATAAAAGACGCTCCGGGTGTGTTTTCGTGCTTATTCCGCGAGGTAGTAGCCCAGACCGCGCTCGGCGCAGATCTGTGCCTCCGAGCCGATGGAACGGAGCTTGCGGCGCAGCAGTGTGAGGTAGACCTCGATAGAGTTGTAGGTGGACTGACTGTCCGAGCCCCAGACCCTGGCCTGAATGGTCTCGCGCGAAACGACCTGACCGGGATTGGAAAGGAAAATGTCGATCAGCAGCGTTTCCTTGCCCGACAGACGAATCTCGCCCGAGCGGCTCTTTACGGTGCAGCGGCCGCGGTCAAAGGTCAGATCGCCCGCGGTGAGGATCTCGCTCTTGATGGCCGGGCTGCGGCGTGCGAGCGCGCGCAGGACAGCGGCAAGCTCATCCGAGACGAACGGCTCCGCGAGCACATAATCCGCACCGGCATCGAGCAGACGTGCTCGGTCGCGCGCCGAGGGATGGGGAAGCACGATAAGAATGGGGATCTGCATGCCCTCCTCGCGGATGAGCGACAGACGCGCGCAGGTCTTTACGCTGCGGCCGTAGGAAAGGTCGGACGTGGTCAGTATGGCGGCGTCATACACGCCTTCCGGGAAAACGAACGGCTCGTCCTCCTCCGGCGGCGGCACCATATCGAAGGCAATGTTCTCGCACCGGAGCGCCTGCGGCACAGGCGCGTTGTCAAATTCTTCAATCAGCAGAATACGCATATTCTGTTCACTCCTTTCGGCACTGATATCATGAAGCAGTATTGTGGATGTTTCGTGTAGAAATAATGGATTGAAGCAAAATTCAATCTCTGACTAAGTATACACATTCTGAAGCAGGAATGCAATCGCAGGAGGGGCGGAAAAGGGAAAAGTTCGAAAACTGTTTACAAATCGGCGGGAGATCTGCACCGGAGAGACGGAACGGTCCGGCAATAAAGTCCGTTTCTGCGACGCGAAGGCTCAGAGCAGAGAAAGCTGATCGTATGTGCGAGGGGAGAGATTGATGATGTGCAGGCCGCTGCTCTGCGCGTAGTGAACGGTCTGCGCCGTGCCGCCGGCCTGCCCGTCGAAGTAGCAGATGAGCAGGGAGGAAGAGTCGACCATGAAGCGGTTGCGCACGGAAAAACAGCCGGAGAAATAATTCGACGCGAATACGCGCACGGCGTCCGAATTGACCAGACAGACATTATAGCGCTTTTTCCACGAGGGAGCAAAGCGGTCGGACTGATGGTCGTGCGGAACGGCGCACAGCAGACGGATGTCATGATGCGCGCGCGCGCGGATGACGGCCTCGGCCGCCCAGATATCGAATCCGGCTGCCATGCCGGAGAGAAAGGTGTGATAGCCCTGCGAAACGGCGTATTCGACCGCGCGGTCGAGCGCCGCCTCGAGCGCCTGCACGGCATCCGGGTCGTATGTGCGGAAGGGCATCTTTTCGGGACGATACCCGGAAAAACAACAGGTATGGCTGCGCGGATCTTGCATATCTCCACCTCCGAGGCAGAATAGTCGCAGGAATGGCATCTATTGCCTTAAGTATACACCAGAGGCAGAGAAAACACAAGAGCGAATACGAACAAATGTACGAAAAACGTTTTCGTACGGACGGTTGTAAAACCGTACAAAAACTGATACAATAAATAAAACATTAAAGGAAAGGGGGAGCCGGCTTGAACGGACAGAATCGGCTGGTCTATCTGGTGCGGCGCATGGTACTCCGCTTTTTTTCGGACGGCATTCCGCAGGCGGCGGCGGCCTTGTCGTATTTTCTGCTGTTTTCCCTGCTCCCGCTTCTGATGTTTGTCAATGCGCTCGTCGCGCGGCTCGGCATTTCGATCGAGGATTTTCGGCCGGTGTTCGAGCTGATGCCGAAAAGCCTGCAGGAGCTCATCCTGTCGTACTTTGAGCAGATCACGGCGACGCCATCGTTCAGTCCGCTGCTCATCGGGACGCTGCTGACGCTGTATTTTCTGTCGCGGGCAGTGCGTTCGATCATGCGCACGGTAGACGGCATCTACCGCGTCGAGGTACACCGCCGCGCGGTGCTCGATATTCTGCTGTCGTTCGCGATGACGGCCGGCTTTCTGCTGACCGTCGTGTGCAGCTTTGTGCTTGCCGTCGCCGGACGCATGCTGCTGCGTCTGCTGCCGCAGGCGCTGCCGATCCCTGCACCGATCCTTGAGGCGGCGCGCGGCACGGGCTTCTGGATGATGATCGCCATCGTATTCGCGTTCCTCATGTTGTTCAACCGCATCGTCCCGAACCTGCATCTCGGGTTCCGCGAGGTCTGGCCGGGGGCGCTGTTTTCGCTGGTGGCATGGGTGCTCGTGTCGTGGTGCTTTTCGTTCTATGTGGACAATATGGCGCGGTATTCCGTGCTTTACGGCTCGCTCGCGACGGTCATCGTGCTCATGATCTGGCTGTATCTCGTCAGCATCATCCTGCTGATGGGGCCGCAGCTCAATCACACGCTTGTCGTCATGCGGCTGTACCGCATGGAGCAGACGGCGCATTTGAAATAACAGAGAAACCGGCGGACGCGCCGGGTAAAAACAGGAGGACAAGAAAAAATGAAGGTTGTAGCGATCAATGGTTCGCCGCGAAAGGGCGGAAACTGCGCACAGATGCTGGACGTACTGGGCAAGGTGCTCGAAAGCGAGGGCATCGAGTTCGAGGTCTGCCAGCCGGGCGCGAAGGTACATCCGTGTATGGCATGCTATCACTGCCTTGACAACGGCACGCTGCGCTGCGTGCAGGATGACGACGGCGTGAATGCGATCATCGAGAAGTGTATTGAGGCAGACGGCATCGTGCTGGCCTCGCCGGTATACCATGGCGGAATTGCGGGCGGCATGAAGTGCGTGCTCGACCGTCTGATCCTCGCGGCAGGCTGCGGTGAGAACAGGCTGCATCACAAGGTAGGTGCGGCGCTGTGCACGCTGCGCCGTTCGGGCGGCATGGAGACCTATCAGCAGCTGCTCGGCACGATCAACACGATGGAGATGGTGCTCGTGACGTCGGACTACTGGAATGCGGTTCACGGTGCGGAAAAGGGCGAAGTCATGCAGGACACCGAGGGTGTCGAGGTCATCGAAAAGCTCGGCCGCAACATTGCATGGATGCTCAAGGTCATCGACAAGGCAGGCATTGAGCCGCCCGAAACCGGACACCGCACGATGACAAACTTTATTCGCTGACGCGAATTCCAGGGGGGACTCTGTCCCCCCTGGATACCCCTCCGGTTCCGGAGAAACCGGAGGGGATACCCCCCTCGCCCCTGCACGGCAGGGGCGGCCGCGCCGCCGCGGCGCGGGCAGTGGAATAAAAGTCCGGCAGAGCTGGACTTTTATGGGGAATTTGATGCGGCGCTCTGCGGAGCGCCTGTCCTGCCTGTTTCGGCTTTGCCGAAATACGGCAGGGGAAAGCGCCCCAAAGGGGCGCGAAAAGGCACGCCGTCGGCGTGCCTTTCCCGTGCGCTTCGCGCACGTATTAAATAGAATTTGCTTGCAAATTCATAAAAACCGGGGGCGTGTACCTCGGTTTTTATACTCCCAGAGGGAGAAAGTTTCCGAATGGGAACTTTCGGACGTCTGTGTTTTGCGAAGTCAAAACACATCTTGTCGGAAAAGCGTTAGCTTTTCGACAGGATAAGACGCCCCTCAGTGTGCCGATTTATCGACGCGCTGAGGGGCGTTAGGCTGTGTCCAAACTTCGTTCGGCACAGCCTTCTCGATTCAAAGGCTTTGCCTTTGAATCGAAGTCTTAAATCTTTACCGTCCAGCCCATATCGTCGGGCAGCTTGCCCCACTGAATGCCGGTCAGGGTGTTGTACAGCTTGTGGGTGATCTCGCCGATCTCGCCGCCATTGATGTGAGCAACATCGCCCTCGTAGCGCAGTTCGCCGACCGGGGAGATGACTGCTGCGGTACCGGTGCCGAATACCTCTTCCAGCTTGCCGTCGTGCGAAGCCTTCATGACGTCAGCGATCGGCAGACGCTCCTCGGATACCGGAATGCCCCACTTCTTGAGCAGCTCGATGCAGCTCATGCGGGTAACGCCCGGCAGAACGGTGCCGACGGTCGGAGCGGTGTAGACCGTGCCGTCGATCTTGAAGAAGCAGTTCATGGAGCCGACTTCCTCGACATACTTGTGCTCAACGCCGTCGAGCCACAGGGTCTGCTCGTAGCCGAGATCGTGTGCCTTGACCTGAGAGATCAGGGATGCCGCGTAGTTGCCGCCGCACTTGGTGAAGCCGGTGCCGCCCGGGCATGCACGGGTGTACTCGTCCTCGACGAAGATCTTTACCGGATTGATGCCGGTGGAGTAGTAAGCGCCGACCGGAGAGCATACGATGATGAACTTGTGGGTGCGGGAGGTGCGAACGCCCAGATGCGGCTCGGTCGCGATGACGAACGGACGGATGTAAAGGCTGGTGCCCTCAGCGTGCGGAACCCAGTCCTGATCGAACTCGACGATCGCCTTGACTGCCTGAACGAAATCCTCTACCGGCAGGCTCGGCAGGCACATACGATGGTTGGTGTTGATCATGCGCTGTGCGTTCTTGTCGGGACGGAACAGCTGGATGGAGCCGTCCGGGGTGCGGTAGGCCTTCAGACCCTCAAAGGACTCCATTGCGTAATGGAAAACCATCGCTGCAGGATCGAGCTCGAGCGGCTGATACGGTACGATGCGGGCGTCGTGCCAGCCCTTTTCCTCATCGTGGTCGATGATCAGCATATGATCGGTATAATGCACGCCGAAACCGAGATTGCCCTCGTCCGGCTTAGCCTTAGGAGTAGTGGTACGTTGTGTTGTGATCTGCAGCATGGTTTGTCACTCTTTCTGTTGTGGTTTAGTTTCAAACATTATTATAGCACTCTGTTCTGATAAAGCAAGAGCAATAGCGCATAATTCAGATGGAAACAGTGGGGATATATTTATACAAATTTTGCGAATATCGGTGAATAAACGGCATGAAAATACATAGGGCAACACCGCACAATGAAAGCTGCGGCGCTTTGCGGAAATTTTGTGCCCTGACTTCGTTGCAATTTCACGGTAATACATCAAGTATTACCGCAAAACCGCGCCTTGTCAGCACGCAAAATTTGCTCGCAAATCGCTCTTGTTCAATTATGCGGTATTGCCATAGCGGCTGTGCTTCGGCACATTCTGCGCCGGGTGCAGGCGGTTTCCGCAAAACGGCATCGTGACAAACCGCCGGAGGTCTGGTATAATAGGAATATACTGAAATTATATGCGCAAAGATGAGGTGAGGGCAGATGAAAAAGAGCATCAGACGCATCCTGAGCGGGCTGCTCTGCGCAGGCGTTCTGGCGCTCGGCATTCCTGCGCCCTCGCGTGCGCTGACGCTGACGGCGGTCAACGACAGCATCCTGCCGCTTTCGGACAGCACCATGCCGGCGCGCCTCGGCGGCGAAGTCTATGTGCCGTACAGCGTATTTTCGCAGCTCGGCGTGTCCGCCTCCAGCTCGGACGGCGTGCTCGACCTGTCCGCAAACGGCGAGACGCTCAGCTTTTCCCCGGCGGAGGGCTATGTCTATGACCAGAACCTCAACAGCTATTCCACACCGGCCTATTCGATGAACGGCACGACCTATGTTCCGGTCAAGCTGTGCTGCGGCAAGTTCGGTCTGAGCTATTCGACGCTCGCGGTCGCGGGGGAGAGCGTGCTGCGCGTGACCGACGGCTCGGCGTCGAGCGACTCCGCGTTTGCCGCCGCAAAATCCGGTACGATCGAAAACACGATCAACAGTTACAAGGGCATTTCGTCCGCGAACGGCTCATCCTCGAACGGCGCTTCGTCAAATGGCGGCACGGCAGCGAAGCCGGACGAGACTTCCATTCCGAAGGTTGAGGAAAAGCCAGCGCGCAAGCCGGCACGGGTGTACCTGACGTTCTACGGTGCGCCGGACAAAAATACGGCGGCTGTTCTGGATACGCTGCGTGGGAGCGGGCGCACGGCGGCGTTTTTTCTGCCGGTCAAGTCGGCGGACTGGACGGATGACACCGTGCGCCGCATTGCGGCCGAGGGACATACGCTCGCGCTGCTGCTCGATGCGGACGAAAAAGCCTCCGGGGACGCGCTCGTCGAGCAGCTGACGCTCGCAAACGAGCGGCTGCGCCTGCTGACCGGCGTACAGACGCGCATCGTCTCGGTATCCACAGGCTGTGCACAGCTTTCCCGGACGCAGCGCGACGCGCTGATCGCCGCAGGCTACCGCCTGTGGGACGCGACGCTGGACGCCGGGGACGAAAAGGGCACGGCGGCCCGCGCTTACGCCGAGACTGCGCAGCGCTTTTCCGAAACGAACGCCACAGTCGTGCTCAGCCTGCACCACAGCAAGGAAACCGCCGAAGCGGTCGAGCTGATCTCCGCCTATATGTCGCGCCAGGGCATCCCGTCCGGGACGATCTCGCTCGCCCTCACGCCCATCAACGGCGCAAACGAGACAAGATAATACGGGCAGCACCGCAGCTTCCATTATGCGGTATTGCATCAAAAACCGCCTGCTTTCACGGATTTCGATCGAAAGCAGGCGGTTTTTCTAAAATTGAGTCTTTTCTACGCGCATGACGATGGCGGTGCGGTCGTCGTCGCTGCCGCGGCCCCGGGCCTCGGTGACAAGCCGCGCCGCGAGCTCCTTCGGCCCTTCGCCGCCGTGCTCGCGCAGCAGCTCACGCACCCACGCATCATCCAGCCCGTCGGACACGCCGTCCGACACCATGATGAACAGGTCGCCGTGCGAAAGCCGCAGCGGTACCGACTGACTCTGGTTTTTCTCATCGGAAAGGCCGACGGGAAGCGATTTCCCGGCGAGCACGCTCCAGCGCCCATCCGTGCGCACATAAGAGGGCGCCGCGCCGCATTTCAGGCTCTCCGCCTGCCCGGTGAACAGGTCGAGCGTGAGCGCGTCGAGGGTGACGAAGCGCGTGCCGTCCGAGCGAAGCCGCAGCGCCGGAGAGACCGCGCCGAGCGCATCGCCGAGCGGGATTCCGGCGCGGAGAAAGCGCTCCATCGAGCTGACGAGCATGCGGCTGTCCTGTGCGGCGGCCGCGCCCGAGCCCATGCCGTCTGCGAGCAGCAGACAGGCAACGCCGGCGTCGGTCAGGAACCAGCAGCCGCTGTCGCCCGAGACCGAAACGCCCGAGCGCTGCTGTCTGCCGATGCCGACGACCGCGCGGAACGGCGCGCGCTCGTGCATTTCAAGGCAGGTGCCGAACTCGTTCTCCATCTCGCGCGGCTCGGTCAGCGCAACGTCGAGCAGGGCGCTCAGTCCGGCGGAAAAGCCTTCGCCCTGCCGCAGGATGTCCGCGATGCCGTCGCCGTACAGCTCGACGATCAGCCGCCCCTGCGCGTCGCGCACCGCGCACACCCGGTCGATCCATCCGAAGGCCGCCGCATAGCGGCGGATCTGCTTTTCCATCATCGGCTGCGCGGTCACGTCCTGCGTCACCTCCGCGCCGAGCTGGCGGAGGATGTCGGTGATGCCGGCATACTGCCGCGCGAGCAGGCTGCGGTTTTCCTCCTGCTGCCGCCGCAGGCTCTGCCGCTCGCGCAGCGCGAAGAGTGCGCTGTTGATGGCGCGGATGAGCTCGGGCAGATGTACGCAGCGCGAGGAGAAATGATAGGGAAAATCCTGCATTTCCGCGCGGCCGCGCGCGAGCATGGGCTGCGTGACGTCGTTCAGCGCCGCGAGCGTGGTCACGTAGTCCTTCTGCCAGCACTGTGCGCACAGCACGCAGCTCTTGCACACCCGGTCGCTCGCCCGGTCGAATACAACGCGCAGGTTTTCGTCTCCTGCCGCACGGCCTTCGGCCGCGCCGCTCAGCATGGCGAGATAGAGCTCGTAGAACGCCTGCGCGGCCTCGGTCGCGCAGTGACCGGCCGCCCGGCGCAGCTTGAGGCGCGTTTTTTCACCGACGAGCGTTTCGGGCAGCAGCGTGCGCCGTAGCGCATTCCAGACCGCCTCGGGCAGCGACGCGAACAGCAGCACCGCCGCCGTCAGCTCGGACAGGAGCGGAATGAACAGGTCGCTCCCCGTGCCGAGCATGGAGGCGCACAGGCCGGAGGTGAACGCGCAGACGGCGAACCTTGCGCGTCCGCCGTCGCGGAACAGCCCGGCCGCGAGTGCGCAAAGGCCGTAACAGCAGGTGAACAGCGCTCCTGAGCCCACGCCGAGATCCATCACCGCGCCGAAGGCGACGCCTGCCGCCGCACCGACCGCCGGTCCGCCGAGATAGGCTGTACCGAGCACGAGCAGCAGCGCCGCCGCCCTCGCCGGGGCGAACAGACCGAACAGACTGACGTGCGCGAGGCTCAGCAGCACGGTCGCGGTCACAGCGAGCAGCGTGACCGGTCTGCGCCAGTCGCCTTCCTCACGCGGCGGAGCGAGCGCCGCGCCGTAAATGCGGCACACGCCGAACGTCAGTCCCTGCACGGCGAGAAAGGTCATCACGGCCGGGGCGCGCAGCTCGTCCCCGGCCGGCAGAAAGATGAATGTACAGGCGGCGCCTGCCGCTGCGGCGACGGCCGGGGCGAACCACGGGCGCTGTACGACGCGCAGACCGGTGCACACGCTCATGACGCACAGCACGATGAGCGTCGCGGCGACGTAAACGCCGCCGAGCAGACCGTCGTCGATGAGCATCGCGCCGCAGACCACGCCGCCGACGGCGGAAAGTCCGGCGCCGTGCGCCATCATGGCGCTCGCCATCGCGAGTCCGAAGGGCGCATAGCTGTCGAAAACGTTCGCCTGCATGAGCAGCGCACACAACACGAACCGCCGCGTCCCGACGAGCAGACGATGCAGATGTTCCTCGTTCCACAGGCGGACCGCGATGCTCGCTGCCCTTCCGAGCAGCCGCGGCGCACGCCTCACTTTTTGCTTGTCCATTTTGAAAAGCCTCCTTCACTGCCCATTCAGTATACCGCAGACTTTTTGCAGGAGTTGGCGGAAAATACAGGCGGAAATAAAGGCAATACCGGTTTTGATGTGCGAAAAACGGCGATGCAGGAGACCGGACATTTCCTGCGCCGCCGTTTGTTCAGAAGAGCGAGGCGAGCAGGTGCACGAGGCTCGCGGTGAGAGCGCCGAGCGCGAAGGCGGCAGGGAGCAGACGGGCGGACACGCGCCTCGGTCTGCGCCGTCTCGAGCCGAGACAGCCCTCCGCGATGCGGCAGGCCTCGCGCACGGCGTCACCGCGCGGAAAGGCCGGATCGCGCACGAGGAAAATGGCCTGCTCGAACGGGCCGCCGCTCTCCGGCCGCACCACCACAACGCGCCGGCTGATACCCTTTACCATGAAAAACACCCCTTTCACGGTAAGGATTTCCGGTCTGTCGCCGTTTTATACCCGCTCAGGGCAGCGCCCACGCGAGGGGCGCGCGCTCGTAGAGCGCGTTGTGCAGACCTGCGAGCATATCCCAGGTCGCGCAGTCCGCGACGCCGGTCTGAGGCAGGCCGAAAATGCCCTGCATGACGCGCACAGCGGTCTCAGTCTCCGCGTCATATTCGCCGGTGAGGGGGACGGGAGCGAGATTTGCGAAGTGCGGCGCGCCGCTGCCGAGCAGGAGCTGAAGGACAAACACCGCCGCGCCCCTGTCGCCGGGCGAGAGCACGCCGCCCTCCGCCGGAAAAAAGCGGACAGCGGCAGGCAGAGCATCGAGCGCGGTCAGATGCTCGTATGCGCCAAAGATGCTGTCCCAGGTCGCGCGGTCAACCTGCCCGGAGACCGGAAGTCCGTTCTGCCGCTGATGCGCACGGACCGCTTCGGCGGTCTCCGCGCCGAAGATGCCGTCCGGCACGAGCGGCTGCGGGTGGTCGTTTTCCTGCTGGATACGCCGCAGACATACCTGAAGATCGTAGATATGGCGGCGCTTCTGTTCGTCTGTGTACACTTTCATTCCTCCTCACTGAGCACGTAGCCGGGATACTGCCCTTCGGCAGAACGGGAGGACGCCTCGACATCGGCGGCCAGCCGCGCCATCCCCTCCCAGGTCAGCGGACCGACCGCGCCGGTCGCGGGCAGACCGAGCAGCGTCTGGATGACCGAGACCGCACTCTCGGTCGCGCTGCCGAAAATGCCGTCCACCGCGACCGCAGGCACCTCGGGATAGCCGCGCGCGATGATGTTGATGAGCTCCTGCGCCCGCCGCACGGCGTCGCCGCGCATGCCGGTGACGAGGAATACCTCGGGCAGGCCGATGAACAGGCCGAGCCACTCCTGTTCGGGCTGCACGAGCAGCACGGAGCGGTAGGTAGAGACCAGCGCGTTCCATGTCGCGCGGTCCACCGCGCCGGTCACGGGCAGGCCGAGCATGCGCTGATATGCCTCGACGGCCGAGCGGGTCTGCGGACCGAAAATGCCGTCGAGCTGTGCCGCGCTCCAGCGGGGCAGGGCGTCATAGTACTCGCCCGCGATGGCGAGAAAATACTGGAGAAGCCGGACGGAAACGCCGCTCATGCCCTCGGAGAGCAGCTCGGGATACTGGCGCGAGATCTCCTCGAGGGTCAGCCCCTCGCTGTTCAGTTCACTCAGCCGCTTTACATTATTATATACAAAGGCGATCCGGTACCATGTCGCGCGCCCGACCAGACCGTCGGGCGTCAGGTTGAACTGGCGCTGGAACGCACGGACAGCGGCCTCGGTGTCGGCGTCGAACACGCCGTCGGCGGGGTAGATCTTCGGAATGTTCGGGTAGTTGGTCGAGATGCGGTTGAGGCGGTTCTGGATGGTGCGCACATCCTCGCCGTTCTCGCCAAGCCGCAGCGTGATGCCGGGGAAGGACTCGCCGAGCGAGGGGGAGAGGGGCGCGTCGGCGGAAAAATTGATGTCGTCGCCATAAAAGGAGCGTACGATCTCCTCGGCGGAAAGTCCCTGCTCGGCGAGCGGGACCGTGCCCCACTGGCTCAGGCCGCCGGGACAGGTGACGGTCGTGCCGTTACAGTACTGCGCGAACAGCGGCTCGACCGCATCGCCGCGCGTCAGATAGCTGCCGATCATGTCGTCCACAATGGTCGAAATGTTCTCGAAAATGTCGCGCCCGGGGACAAAGGACTGGTCATAGCGCGTGGAATTGGTGATGTCGAAGTCGTAGCCCTGCGAGCGGTACCACTCGGTGAAGATGCGGTTGAGCACATAGGACATCTGCGCATAGATATTCGCACGGATGGCGGCCTCGGGCCACGTCGGGTAGATTTCCGAGGACGCGACATTTTTCACGTAATCTGCGAACGGCACGGTGATGTTCGGGGCGTTTGAGGACGGCGCGCCCAGATGCACGGTGATGTTCTCGGGGATGGAAACGGGCAAAAGATCACTCCCTTTCACTGCTCAGCACCTGCGTCTGCCCATCCGAGGTCAGCTCGGCAGGCGCGGTGCTCTCGTATTCGGGCAGCGGCGTGAGCGCGACGGGGAGCAGGGCCGGCACGCCGGAAAACAGCGCGATGTGCAGGGCTGTGAGCGGAACGTAGCCATCGAGCGCGGCCTCGACCGTGTAGAGCGCATAGGGAACGCCGCTGTCGGGAGAGAGCGAGTTTTCGCGCGGCGGCGTGGAAAACGTCATGGGCGGCGTCATGCCGCCGCTGTCGGTGCGGACCGAGTAGAGCAGCTGACGCGAGCCGCTCTCGTCGGGCGCGGTCGAAACCGTGACGAGGGCGTTTTCGAGCGGCTGTGCGCCGAGCGCGGTTGTGACCGCGACGCGCAGCACGGCGGTATCCGATGAAACTGCCAAAGAAAGACCTCCTTGCCAAATGGAACGGATGAAAGTATAATAAAAGCACAGGATTTCGTTTTGACATTGCGGAAGGAAGGAAAACAGAATGCAGGATTTCAAGACCATGCGCGATATGTGCGCAGAGCAGGAAGAAAAGTTTCAGTTCGAGCGCTTTTCGCGCCGGGATGCGCTGAATATCGGACTCAAGCTGATCGAAAATGCAGAGAAGCAGGCGCAGCCGGTCGCGGTCGAGATCACGGTGAACGGCCTTGTCGTGTTCCGTTATTTCATGGAAGGCTCCAAGCCGGAGAGCGAGCTGTGGCTCGCGCGCAAGCGCAACGCGGTCGAGCTGACCGAGGGCTCGTCGCTCCGCATGTTCGCGGAGATGGAGGCCGCCGGTCAGACGTTCGCAGACCGCAAGCTGTGCGGCGACGACTATGCGGCGGGCGGCGGCTTCCCGATCGCGCTGCGCGGCACGGGCGCGATCGGCTCGATCTGCGTTTCCGGCTTTGATGACCATCTCGACGATCATCAGCTCGTGATCAATACGCTCGCAGAGTATCTCGCGTGAGACTGTCGCGAAACCGAGAGTCGGAGAGAAATCTCCGGCTCTTTTTTTATGCCAGCCGGACCCGGAAACGCTGCGCCCAGTGCTCGAGCTGGATGATATAGGCGCAGATCTGCGGCACGCGCATCAGCTGACCGAACCACGGCTCAGGCAGGCTGTCGGGATCAAGGATGAGCCGCTCGACGGCTTCGCGGTCGAACAGAGCGGCGGCGAACGAATTCCTGTCCGCAAGGATGCGGCGCGCGCCCTCGGCGCAAAGACGGGCGTAAACCGGGTGAAAGGTTTTCGGATAGGGACTTTTCCGGCGGGAAATGATCGCTTCGGGCAGCTCATCGGCAAACGCGCGGCGGACGATGCCCTTTTCGCGGCCGTCCAGCGCCTTGAACGCCCACGGCATATTGTAGGCGTACTCGACGATGCGGTGGTCGCAGAACGGCACGCGGACCTCGAGTCCGGAATACATGCTCATGCGGTCCTTGCGGTCGAGAAGGGTCGCCATGAACCAGTCGAGGTTGAGCACGAACATTTCGCGCATGCGCGCGTCCTTCGGACTGTCCGAGGGGAGCCTGGGCGCACGGCGGCAGGTCGAAAGATAGTGCTCGCGGACGAATTCCGCGCCGTTTTTCACGACGCCCTCGCGCAGCAGGCCGAGCCGCAGCGAGACCGACCGCGACCACGGAAAGGTGTCCTCGAACAGGATCTCCTCGCGGTGGTACCAGGGATATCCGCCGAACAGTTCATCCGCGCATTCGCCCGACAGGCAGACCGTCGTGCCGCCCTGCTTGACGGCTGCACAGAACAGCAGCAGAGAGGAGTCAACGTCCGCCATGCCGGGCAGTCCGCGTGCCTCGGCGGCAGGGCGGAGCGCAGCGCAGACCGCCTCCGGGTCGAGTACGACGCGGTGATGATGCGTGCCGAGAAAATCCGTCATCAGCGCCGCAAAATCGCGGTCATCGGTCGGCTGGAAGCTATTTTTGACGAAATACCGCTGGTTTTCGCGGTAATCGACCGACCAGGTGTGAAGCGTCTCATTTCGGGCCGCATAAGCGCGTGCGGCGACGGCGGACAGGATGGACGAGTCGAGGCCGCCCGACAGAAAGCAGGCGAGCGGGACGTCGCTGACGAGTTGCCGCTGCGCAGCATCGGTGATGAGGTCGTGGGTGCGCTGAACGGTCGCGTCGAGGTCGTCCTCATGCTCGTGCGCCTCCAGACGCCAGTAGGCGGTCCTGCGGAAGCCTTCGGGTGTCAGCACGGCAAAGCTGCCGGGCAGGAGCGAGGATATGCCGCGGAATACGCCGCTTTCGGGCGGCCGCGCAGGGCCGAGCAGCAGCACGGTGCGCAGACCGTCCTCATCGAGCACCGGCTCGGCTTCCGGGTGGCAGAGCACGGTGTCGATGGTCGAGCCGAACACAAGGCCGCTGCGCGTCGGACAGCAGAACAGCGGCTTGACGCCCAGACGGTCGCGCACGAGGACGAGCCGCCGCTCGGCCTTCTGCCAGAGCGCGAAGGCAAAAATGCCGTCGAGCCGCGCGAAGGCGTCCGTATCCCATTCGAGAAAGGCGTGCAGCACGACCTCGGTATCCGAGCGGCTGCGGAAAACATGGCCGAGGGCGGCGAGCGAATCCCGCACCTCGTCTGTGTTGTACAGCTCGCCGTTGTAGACGAGCACGGTGTTCCCGTCGGGCGAGAGCATGGGCTGCGCGCCGCCCTCGGGGTCGATGACGATCAGCCTGCGGTGCACGAGCGCCGCGTCGGGGTCGGTATAGACGCCGGACGCATCCGGCCCGCGCGGCCGGAGCCTGCGGTCCATCGCGCTGAGCACCGGGCCGCCGCGCCGCGCGTCGCGGTCGAAATCGACAAAGCCTCCAATTCCGCACATGAAAAATTTCCTCCTGTAAAATTTATTTTGCCGGGACTTAACATTTGTATTCCAAAGCAACCAGTAATATGCAAAGAGTTCACCAAGAGTTTGCCAAAAAAATCACAAATGCAACAAATGCGTGCATTTATATATAGCGCACGCACATTTTTATAGAAGATATGCATAAAAATGGGGGGAGGTTTTTATGGAAAAAAAGAATGTTAAATCCTTGACAAATGACTTCCGGACAGTATAATAGAGAATAGACATGCTCCAAAGTAGGGTGTCAGCACCTGAAAAGTGTCCTGCGGCAGAGAGGCTGATGGACACTGTATTTTTGTGTTTTACCCACGATTTATATTTTTGGGAGGTTTATGGCATGGATTTTAGGCTTACAAAAGAAGAAGCACTGTTCCAGAAGATGTGCCGTCAGTTCGCTCTGAATGAAGTAGAGCCGATCGCGGCAGAGATCGACGAGCAGGAGCGTTATCCGGAAGAGACCGTTCAGAAGCTGATGAAGTACGGTCTGATGGGCATTCAGTTCCCGAAGGAAGTCGGCGGCTCGGGCGGCAACTACGTCTGCTACACCATCGCGATCGAAGAGATGAGCCGCGTATGTGCGACCACCGGCGCGATCATTTCCGCACACGGCACTCTGGGCGCTTGGCCGATCTACGCGTTCGGTACCCCGGAGCAGAAGGAAAAGTGGCTGCGTCCGCTGATCACCGCCAAGGAAGGCGCTAAGCTCGGCGCATTCGGTCTGACCGAGCCGAACGCAGGCACCGACTCCGCTGCACAGCAGACCGTTGCTGTCAAGCAGGAGGACGGCTCCTACATCATGAACGGCTCCAAGGTATTCATCACCGGCGGCGGCCGCGCTGATACCTATGTCGTATTCGCTATGACCGACAAGAGCAAGGGCAACCACGGCATTTCCGCCTTCATCGTCGACAAGGACGATCCGGGCTTCTCCATCGGCAAGATCGAGCACAAGATGGGCATCCGCGGTTCTCAGACCTCTGAGCTGATCTTCGAGGACGTACATCTTCCGGCAGACCGCCTGCTCGGCAAGGAGAACGGCGGCTTCAAGATCGCTATGATGACCCTGGACGGCGGCCGTATCGGCATCGCTGCTCAGGCACTCGGCATCGCGCAGGGCGCACTGGACAAGGCTGTTCAGTACATGAAGGAGCGCGTACAGTTCGGCAAGACCCTCGACAAGTTCCAGGGCCTGCAGTGGATGGTAGCAGACATGGCTACCCAGATCGACGCAGCACGCCTGCTCGTTCGCCGCGCTGCATTCAACCACGACGTTGGCCTGCCGTTCACCAAGGAAGCTGCTATGGCCAAGCTGTACGCTTCCGAGGTCGCAATGGACGTCACCACCAAGTGCGTACAGATCTACGGCGGCTACGGCTACATCCGTGAGTACCCGATGGAGCGCATGATGCGCGACGCTAAGATCACCGAGATCTACGAGGGCACTTCTCAGGTTCAGAGAATGGTCATCGCCGGTCAGGTACTGCGCTAAGAAAAGGAGGAAAACTGAACTATGAAGGCAATTGTTTGTGTAAAGCAGGTTCCGGATACCTCCGGCAAGGTAGCAGTCAATCCCGACGGCACCCTGAACCGTGCATCTATGGCAACCATTATCAACCCGGACGACCTTAACGCTGTTGAGGCCGCTCTCAAGCTCAAGGACGCAAGCGGCTGCAAGGTCGTTGTCGTTACCATGGGTCCTCCCCCGGCAGAGGGCATGCTGCGTGAGCTGATCGCTATGGGCGCTGACGAAGGCGTTCTGGTTTCCGGCCGTGAGTTCGGCGGTTCCGATACCTTCGCAACCTCTCAGATCCTCGCAGCTGCGATCAAGAACATCGGCGTAGACGCTGATGACATCGTATTCTGCGGCCGTCAGGCAATCGACGGCGATACCGCTCAGGTTGGTTCTCAGATCGCTGAGAAGCTGAACATCCCGCAGATTTCCTACGCAGCAGACGTCAAGGTCGACGGCACCACCGTTACCGTTAAGCGTATGCTCGAGGACGGCCATATGACCATCGAGACCCAGACCCCGTGCCTGCTGACCTGCATCAAGGAGCTCAACACGCCGCGTTATATGTCTCTCGGCGGCATCATGGACTGCTACTCCAAGCCGGTTTCCGTACTCGACTACAACGCACTCAAGGACGATCCGCTGATCGACCCGACCACCATCGGTCTGAAGGGTTCTCCGACCAACATCTTCAAGTCGTTCACTCCTCCCCAGAAGGGTCAGGGCAAGATGCTCGAGGGCGCTGACAAGGCTACCTGCGAGACTCTCGCAGCTGAACTGCTGAAGAAGCACATTATCTGATCGAAAGGAGAACACTTACAATGGCTGATTTCAATAACACCAACCTCGCCGATTTTTCTGGCGTATGGGTATTCTGTGAGCAGCGTCAGGGCAAGCTGCAGCCGACCGTACTCGAGCTGATCTCCGAGGCACGCAAGCTGGCTGACGACATGGGCACCGAGGTTTGCGGCCTGCTGCTCGGCGGCAAGGGCGTAGCTGATTCCATGGCGAAGGAGCTGGGCGCTTACGGCGCTGACAAGGTTCTCGTCTGCGAGTCCGATCTGCTCGACACCTACACCACCGATGCTTACGCAAAGGTTATCTGCGACACCGTTATGGCTAAGAAGCCGGAGATCCTGCTGATCGCCGCTACCAACATTGGCCGTGACCTCGGCCCGCGCTGCGCAGCTCGTCTGCACACCGGTCTGACCGCAGACTGCACCCACCTCGACGTTGACGTTGAGAAGTATGCAGCATTCCTCCAGGAAGCTTCCACCCTGCCGCAGGCACAGCTGGACGCGCTCAACCGTGAGGATCGCAACCTGAAGATGACCCGTCCGGCATTCGGCGGCCATCTGATGGCTACCATCATCTGCCCGCGCTTCCGTCCGCAGATGGCGACCGTTCGTCCGGGCGTTCTGAAGAAGGGCGAGTACAACGAGGCTAAGGCTAACGCAGTAGTCGTTGAGCCGGTAGCTTTCGAGCTGTCCGACGCTGACATCAAGACCAAGGTTCTCGAGGTCGTCAAGGAAGCTAAGGAGCTGGTCGACCTGACCGGCGCTGAGGTAGTCGTATCCGTAGGCCGTGGTATCTCCAAGGACGTTGACACCGGCATCAAGCTGGCTGAAGAGCTGGCTGGCCTGTTCGGCGGCGTTGTTGGCGGTTCCCGTGCTGCTATCGACTCCGGCTGGCTGTCTGCTGACCATCAGGTTGGTCAGACCGGCAAGACCGTACATCCGAAGCTGTACGTTGCTCTGGGCATTTCCGGCGCGATCCAGCACAAGGCTGGCATGCAGGATTCCGAGTGCATCGTAGCAGTCAACAAGTCTGACTCCGCTCCGATCTTCGACGTAGCTGACTACGGCATCTGCGGCGACCTGTTCAAGGTTGTTCCGATGATGATCGACGCGATCAAGGCTGCTAAGGAAGCTAAGTAATCTTTGACTGCGAAATACCGGCGCAGCTCGTCGTCAAGCGGTTCGTTGCGTACACATGTACGCGGCCTCGCCGCCTTCCTCGATCTGTCTGGTCCTTCCTGTCAAAAAGGTGCCTTCGACCGGGGTTGACCCGCTCGAAAGCACATGATATGAATGTAAATCCCCTGTCCGTTTGGATGGGGGATTTTTTCGTGTCCTGTCTTTGTCATCTGTCAAATTATCAAAATCGTCCGAAAACTGCCGAACGGTATTCAAAAAAATCCATCTCTGTGCTATAATATAAACTGCATTTCTATCGAAAAAGGAGGGAGCGCGATGACGGGTCCGCTCACGGTTTACCGCGGCACGGAAACGCTGCGGCGCGGCTGGACAACAGGTTCGTGCGCTGCGGCGGCATCGCAGGCGGCGGCGATCCTGCTGCTGACGGGGAGTGCACCGGCGGAAATCCGGTTGCTCACACCGGGGGGCGTGACGTTCAACCTGCCGGTCGAGCAGGCGAGCCTGCATGACGGCGAGGCGGTCTGTGTGGTGCGCAAGGATGCGGGCGACGACCCGGACATCACGAACGGCGTGCTCATTTCGTCGGCCGTCCGGCGCGCGGACAGCGGAATCGTCATCGACGGCGGCAGCGGCGTCGGCCGTGTGACCCGTCCGGGACTCGCGGAGCCGGTCGGCGAAGCCGCCATCAATCCCGGCCCGCGTGCGCAGATCAAGGCGGCGCTCGGGCGTGCGGCACAGGAAAATGGCTATGAAGGCGGATTTTCGGTTGTGATCTCGGTCGAAAACGGCGAAGAACTCGCGCTCCAGACCTATAACAGTCACCTTGGCATCATCGGCGGCATCTCGATTCTCGGTACCAGCGGCATCGTAGAGCCGATGAGCGAGAAAGCGCTCGTGGACACGATCTGTCTGGAAATGGACAGTCTGTACGCCGCCGGACAGCGCGTCGCGTTCCTCTGTCCGGGCAACTACGGCGCGGATTTCGCGCGCGAAACGCTCGAACTCGATCTGGAATGCGCGGTCAAGTGCTCCAATTATATCGGAGAAGCCTTCGATCATGCGGTCGTTTGCGGCTATCCGGAGATCCTGCTTGTCGGCCACGCCGGAAAGCTCGTCAAGCTCGCCGCAGGCGTGATGAACACGCATTCCTCGGTCGCGGACGCGCGGCAGGAGATCTTCACCGCGCATGCGGCGCTGTGCGGGGCTGGCCGCGAGACGCTCGAGCTGCTCATGCAGGCGGTCTCGGTCGATGCGTGCATCGAGCTGCTCGACCGGGAGGGCGTGCGCGAGAGCGTGATGGCGCGCATTCAGGACGAAATGGAAAAACGCATTGCGAGACGCCTCAAGGGGCGTGCAGCAGCGGAATTTATTATGTTTACGACAAAATACGGCGTGCTTGCGCAGTCGGCAGGCGCGGCGCGGCTTTGCGAAAAACTGAGGAAGAATTTATGAAAAAGGGAAAGTTATACAGCGTCGGCGTTGGTCCGGGTGACCCGGAGCTGCTGACCGCAAAGGCCATCCGCATCCTGTCTGAGTGCGACATCGTCGCGGTGCCGCAATCGGACGGCGGCGGCCAGACCGCGCTCGATATTGCCGCGCAGTATATGAAAGGTAAGGAAATCCGCTCGTTCGCCATGCCTATGACGCACGACAGGACGGCGCGGAACGCGAGCCATGATGCGGCGGCGGACGCCATCTGTGCGCTCATCGACAAGGGAAAGACGGTCGCGTTCCTCACACTCGGCGACCCGACGGTCTATTCGACCGCGTGGTATGTGCATAAGCGCGTGGCCGCACGCGGCTGTGAGGCGGAGCTTATCCCCGGCGTACCGTCGTTCTGTGCGGCGGCGGCCAAGCTCGGCCGCGCCCTGTGCGAGGACGGCGAAATGCTGCACATCATCCCGGCTTCGCACGGCAGAGAGCGCGAGGGCCTCGCCCTGCCGGGCAGCAAGGTGCTCATGAAGGCAGGCCGCGGTGTGCTGCGCGTGCGCGATGAGCTGCGTGAGAGCGGCCAGCTCGAACAGGCGGCGCTCGTTGAGCGCTGCGGCATGGAGGGCGAGCGCGTGATATGCGATCTGGACGAGCTCGACGAGCCTTCCGGTTATTTTTCCATCATTCTGGTAAAGGAGGAGCGCAAATGATCTACTTTGTCGGCGCCGGCTCAGGCGCGCCCGACCTCATCACTGTGCGCGGCGCGAAGCTGCTCGGCGAGGCGGATGTCATCGTTTACGCCGGTTCGCTCGTTAATCCGGCGCTGCTGGACTACGCAAAAGGAGACTGTGCGATCTACGACAGCGCCAAAATGACGCTCGAGGAGGTCATCGCGGTCATGGCGCCTGCGGCGCGTGCGGGAAAGACAGTCGTGCGCCTGCACACCGGAGACCCCTGCGTTTACGGCGCGCATCGCGAGCAGATGGACGCGCTCGACAGACTGGGGCTTGCATACGAGGTCTGCCCGGGCGTTTCGTCGTTCTGCGGCGCGGCGGCGGCGCTCAAGGCAGAATATACCCTGCCGAACGTCAGCCAGACGGTCATCCTGACGCGCATGGAGGGGCGCACACCCGTCCCCGAGCGCGAGCAGATCGAGAGTCTTGCCGCGCACGGCGCGACCATGGTCATTTTTCTGTCGGCTGGACAGCTCGAAAAGCTGTCCGCGCGGCTCATCGAGGGCGGCTGCGCGCCGGAAACGCCTGCGGCCATCGTCTACAAGGCAACGTGGCCGGACGAAAAGGTCGTGCGCACGACCGTGGGCGAGCTTGCGGCGGCAGGCGCGCGAGAGGGCATCACCAAAACCGCGCTCATCACGGTCGGCGGCTTCCTTGGCGACAGCTACGACCGCTCTAAGCTGTATGACCCGGCGTTCACCACCGGTTTCCGTGAGGCAAGCCGATGAAGCACGCGAAATTCGTCTCCTTTACCGAAGTCGGTGCACAGACGGCCGCGAAAGCTGCCCGGCTGCTGCCGGATTTTCTGTGTGAGCGCTACGCGCGCGCGGTCGATCTGTCGCTCTCGAACACCTCGCTCCCGCGGTTTGCACAGCAGGCGATGGTGGACTGCGACCTGATCGTTTTCGTGGGTGCGGCAGGCATCGCGGTCCGCGCGGCCGCGCCGTATCTCGCCGGAAAGGCGTATGACCCGGCGGTCGTTGTGATCGACGAGCAGGGACGGTTTGTCATCCCGCTGCTCTCCGGCCATCTCGGCGGCGCGAACGAGCTTGCCGAACGGCTGGCGGAGGGGCTGGGCGCGACGGCAATCATCACGACGGCGACCGACGGCCGCGCGGTTTTTGCGGTCGACAGCTGGGCGAAATCGCATGAATGCGTGGTCTTCGACCCGGAAAACATCAAATACATTTCGGGTGCGCTGCTGCGCGGCGACACGGTCGGCCTGCGGTCGGCGTTTCCGGTCGACGGCCTGCTCCCGGCGCATATCAACACGAAAACAGCAGCGGAAAGCGGTTTTGTCATCGGTTTTGACACCGAAGTGCAGCCGTTCCCGCATACGCTGCATCTGGTGCCGCGCGTGATCAGCCTCGGCATCGGCTGCCGGAAGGGCGTATCGGCAGGCGCGGTCGAGCAGACCGTGCGCGAGGCGCTCGACCGGGCAGGTCTGCCGCTTGCGGCGGTGAAGGCTGTCGCGAGCATCGACATCAAGAAGGACGAGCCGGGCCTTGTGTCCTTCTGCGCCGCACACGGGCTGCCGTTTGCCGTGTATTCGGCAGAAGAACTGAACGCCGCGCCCGGCGAATTTACGGCGTCGGAGTTCGTGAAAGACACGGTGGGCGTCGACAGCGTATGCGAGCGCGCTGCCGTCGTAAATGCCGGGAACGGCACGATCATCGCGCGGAAATACGCGAAAAACGGCGTAACAGCCGCGTTTGCGGCAGGCGGATACCGCGTCTGCCTGGAAGAATGACCGAGGAGGAACAAACGTGAAACTCTGTATGGCAGGCATTGACCATGTGAGCGCAGCACTTGAGCAGCGCGAAAAGCTGTCTCTGGTGCGAGGACAGGTGCAGGCGGTTCTGCCGCGCATCGCAGAGCGGACCGGCTGCGCGGCGGTGCTGCTCGCGACATGCAGCCGCACTGAGCTGTACCTGCACGCAGAGGGGGAGCGCGTGCTGCCTGACGCGGCGGAGGTGCTGTGCGAAGCAGCCGGAGCGTCGGCGTGCCGTCCGTTCCTCGTGCAGCGCACAGGCGGCGAAGCGGTGCGTCATCTGATGCAGGTCTCGGCCGGGATGCAGTCGCAGATCTTCGGGGACGACCAGATCGTTTCGCAGGTCAAGGATGCTGCCGCACTCGCGCGCGAGCTGAAAACGACGGATGCGGTGCTCGATACGCTGTTCCGCCGTGCCATCACCGCAGGCAAGCGCGTGCGCACCGAGACACGGCTGACCGGGGTGCCGACCTCGGCGGCGCAGGCCGGCGTGCGCAGGGCGGAACGCTTTTTCGGCACGCTCGCAGGAAAACGCGCGGTCGTGATCGGCAACGGCGAGATGGGGCGGCTCGCGGCGCGTACGCTCGTGGAGGCTGGCTGCGCGGTCACGGTCACGCTCCGTACCTACCGCCACGGCGAGACCGTCGTGCCGCAGGGCTGCGCCACCGTGCCGTATGACCGGCGCATGGAGCGCATCGAGGGCGCGGATCTCGTCGTCAGCGCCACGACCAGTCCGCATTTCACCCTGACGGCAGAGCAGACCGCTGCGCTCAGCCATCCGCCGCGGCTGCTGCTCGATCTGGCCATGCCGCGCGACATCGAGAGCGCGGCGGCGAGCGGACACACGGCGCTGTTCAATCTGGATGACCTCGGTGAGCTTGGTGACGCGGATAACGCCGCGCGGGAGACCGCGCTGCGCATTCTCGACGAGGAGACGCGCGAGTTTTTCGCGTGGCTCAACTATCGCGCCGCCCTGCCGCTCATCGCGCAGCTCAAGCGTGCGGTCGCAGCTCGTGTGCGCCGCATTCGGGATTATGATGCGCTCGTTGCGGACGGGGACGCGGAAACGCTCGCGGAGCTGGCCGCAAACCGCGCGGTGGAGCTTGTCCTCGGCGGCATGAAGGAAAAGATCGACGTAGAAACCATGAAAGCCTGTCTCGAACACATCGGAAAGGGGAGCGGGAGATGAAAATTTACTGTATCGGTATCGGCCCGGGCGGAGAGGAGCAGATGACGCTGCGCGCGGTGCGTGCGCTCGAAGCATGCGACTGCGTGGCCGGCTACGGTCTGTACCTCGACCTCATCGACGGCCTCATCGAGGGAAAGGAGCGCATCCAGACCGGCATGACGCGCGAGGTGGACCGCTGTGCGGCGGCGCTCGAGCGCGCGAAGCAGGGCAGAACGGTCGCGGTGGTCTCGTCGGGTGACGCCGGTGTGTACGGCATGGCCGGACTGCTCATCGAGCTGGCAGCCGGAACGGGCGTCGAGGTCGAGGTCATCCCCGGCATCACGGCGGCCTGCTCGGGCGGCGCGGTGCTCGGCTCGCCGCTGACCTGCGATTTCGCGTGCATCAGCCTGTCCGACCTGCTGACACCGTGGGACAAGATCGAGCAGCGTCTGCGCGGCGCGGCCGCAGGGGATTTCTGCATCGCGCTCTACAATCCCTCCAGCCGCAGGCGTGCGGACCATCTCGCGCGTGCGTGTGATATTCTGCTCGAGACCGTGCCGCCCGAGACCGTGTGCGGCACAGTGCGCAGCATCGGCCGTGAGGGCGAGCATTTTTCGCTCACGACGCTCGGTGCGCTGCGCGACACGCCGGTCGATATGCTCACGACGGTCTTTATCGGCAACAGCCGCACGGTCGTCATCGATGGCCGCATGGTAACGCCCCGGGGGTACCGCGGCGTATGAGGATCTGCGTTTTTTCGGGCACGACCGAGGGGCACGAGCTCAGCCGCTTTCTCGCCGCGAACGGCGTTCCGGCGGAGGTTTTTGTCGCGACCGAGTACGGCGCGGCGGTCATGGAGCCGATGCCCGGCATCACGGTGCATGAGGGGCGTCTGGACGAAAACGAGATCGCGGCGCGGCTCGATGCGGACACGCTGCTCATCGACGCGACGCACCCCTATGCCGCGCTCGTGACCGACAATCTGCGCACGGCGTGCGCGAAAACGGGGGCGCGGTACGAGCGGCTGCTCCGTCCGGCGCTGCGGCACGGCGAGGGGGAGACCGTACCCGACACGGAGGCCGCTGTCGCGTGGCTCAGCAGACACCCCGGAAAGGTGCTGCTGACGACCGGGAGCAAGGAGCTTGAGGCGTATACGGCGGTCGAGAACTTTGCGGAACGGCTGTATCCGCGCGTGCTGCCGAGCGTCGGCGTGATACAGAAATGCGCGTCCCTCGGTTTTCCCGGCTCGCACATCATCGCGATGCAGGGGCCGTTTTCTGCCGGGATGAACGCTGCGCTCATCCGTCAGACCGGCGCGGAGATCCTTGTCACCAAGGACACGGGCGCAACGGGCGGCTTTGCGGAAAAACTCGCGGCCGCGCGCGAGACCGGGATAAAAACGCTCATCATTGCCCGTCCGCGCGAGGAGAGCGGCCGCAGCCTTGCAGAAATGCAGGCGTTCCTGCGCGAAGAGCTCGGTCTTGCGGAGGAAAGAAGGCAGACGGCGCCGCTGCGCTTTCCGCTGTTCGTGCCGCTCGAGGGCAGGCGGTGCGCGGTGTTCGGCGCAGGAAAAATCGCGGCGCGGCGTGCTGCTGTGCTGCGGCGCTTCGGCGCGTGCGTCACGGTCACAGCACCGGAAAAACGCGCGGAAATCGAGATAAATCTGTGTCGCGGCTACGAGAAAAGCGATCTTTCGGGGGCTTTTCTGGCAGTCGCGGCGACCGATGACCGCGCGGTCAACCACCGCATCGCGGAGGACTGCGCGTCTCTCGGCATTCCGGTGAGCGTCGCGGACAGCGCATCGGAGTCGACGTTCTTTTTCCCGGCGGTCTGTGAGGGCGCGGAGCTGACGGCCGGCGTGGTCTCGCGCGGCACCTCGCACGCGAAGACTGCCGAGGCGGCGCGGCGCATCCGACGGGTACTGGAGGAAATGACATGATAAAAGTTGGCAGCAGAGACAGCCGCCTTGCGGTCGTGCAGGCGGAGGAGGTCATGCGCCGTCTGGGCGAGTGCGAGCTCGTGACGATGAAAACGACGGGCGATAAGATCCTTGACCGCACGCTGGACAAGGTCGGTGGCAAGGGACTGTTCGTCAAGGAGCTCGACCGCGCGCTCGCCGCAGGCGAAGTCGACCTCACGGTGCACAGCCTGAAGGATGTGCCGATGGAGCAGCCGGACGGTCTGCCGCTCATCGCGTTCCCGAAGCGGGCGGACGCGAGAGACGCACTCGTGCTGCCGGAGAACGGTAACTGGGACAGGGAAAAGCCGATCGGCTGCTCGTCCGCGCGGCGGCGCGTGCAGCTATCACGGCTGTTTCCGGGTATCGAGGTAAAACCGGTGCGCGGAAACGTGCAGACCCGGCTGCGCAGGCTCGACAGCGGCGAATACGGCGCACTGGTGCTCGCGGCGGCCGGACTGCACCGTCTGGGACTGGAAAACCGCATCAGCCGGTATTTTTCGCCGGAGGAAATGCTTCCGGCGGCCGGGCAGGGCATCCTTGCCGTGCAGGCGCGGGAGGGCGAGTGCCGCGCGGCGGCGCAGCTGCTCGATGACGCGGAGACGCGCGCCTGCGCTCTGGCGGAACGGGCGTTCATCCGGGCGCTCGGCGGCGGCTGCTTTTCCCCGGCGGCGGCGTATGCCGTGCTAGAAAACGGGACGCTGCGCCTGCGTGGACTGTACGTCAGCGCGGATGAGCGGAGCCTGATCCGGGGAGAGCTGACAGGCGCACCGGAGACGGGCGAGCGGCTCGGCTGCATGCTCGCGGAACGCCTGCGCAGACAGGCGGAGGAGGAAACATGACGGAAACGGTAACTCTGGTCGGTGCAGGGCCGGGCGGCGCGGAGCTTTTAACGTGCGGCGGCGGCGCGGCACTCAGACAGGCGGACGCGGTCGTATATGACCGTCTGGTGGACGAGAGCATCCTCGACCTCATCCCGAAGGGCGCGGAGCGCATCTGCGTCGGCAAGAAAATGGGGCATCACCCCGTGCCGCAGGACGAGATCAACGCCCTGTTGGTGCGCCTTGCGCGGCAGGGAAAGCGCACCGTCCGCCTCAAGGGCGGCGACTGCTATCTGTTTGGGCGCGGCGGTGAGGAGTGTGAATATCTGAAGGCGCACGGCGTGCCGTTCCGCGTGCTGCCGGGCGTGACGAGTGCGCTCGCCGCACCGGCGTTCGCCGGTATCCCGGTGACGCACCGCGATTTCTGCTCGTCGGTGCACATTGTGACCGCGCACGCACGGGCGGGGAAGCCGCTTTGCATCGACTTTGAAGCGCTCGTGCGCACAGGCGGAACGCTCGTGTTCCTCATGGGGCTGACCGCGCTCCGGCAGGTGACGGACGGCCTCACGGCGGCAGGAATGCCGCCGGATATGCCGGCGGCGGTCATCGAAAACGGCGCGCGCGGCACACAGCGCAAGGTCGTTTCGACCGTGGGGGAGCTGGCGGACGCGGCGGAAAAGGCCGGGGTGCACAGCCCGGCGCTCATCGTGGTCGGGCGCGTCTGTGCGCTGAGCGGTACGCTCGACTGGTGGACGGCGCTGCCGCTTCACGGAAAGACACTGGCCGTAACGCGCCCGGAGGGGCGGAACGCGGGACTGGTGGACGGTCTGCGTGCGCTCGGCGCGGAGGTCATCGCCGCGCCCTGCATCGAGCTGCATGAGCGCGGGGACACGGCTTCGCTCACAGGGGCGCTCGAGGAAAAGCATGACTGGGCGGTGTTCACCTCGCCGGCAGGCGTACAGGCGGCGGTACGCGCACTGTTTCGCGCAGGACGCGATCTGCGCGCGCTGTACGGGATGAAATTCGCCTGCATCGGCAGCGCAACGGCGGAGGCGCTCGCTTCCTGCGGCATCAGCGCCGACCTCGTGCCCGAGACTTACGACAGCGAACACCTCGCGGACGCGCTCTGCCGGAAAATGCAGGGCGGCGGCGCGGCGCTCCTGCTGCGTGCGGCCGAGGGCAGCCGCATTCTCCCCGAAAAACTGAAAAACAGCGGCATCCGTGTCACGGATGTACCGCTTTACGATACCGTACGGTGCTGCGCGAAGGCGGATGAGCTGCGTGAGCGCATCCGGAATCGGGCGCTCGACGGCGTGACCTTTACGAGCGCGTCCACCGTGCACAGCTTCGCGGAGGCCGCGGGGCGGGAAAACCTGCGCGGACTTGCCGCGCTCTGCATCGGCCCGGTCACGGCCGAAGCTGCGAAAAGCTATGAAATGAAACCATTTATCGCGCAGGAGGCGACCGAGACCGCCCTTCTCGCGCTTTGCAAAACTGTTCTGGAAGGGTGACAATACCAATGTTCAACAAGGATTTCCGGCCGCGGCGGCTGCGGACGTCGGATACGCTGCGCCGCATGGTGCGCGAGACGCGCATTTCTGCGGACAGCTTGATCTGGCCGATCTTCATCATCGAGGGCGAGGGCATCTGCGACGAAATTCCGTCGCTGCCCGGACAGTATCACTATTCGCCCGATATGCTCGGCCGGGCGGTCGAGCGCATGCGCGCACACGGCGTGTCGCGTGTACTGCTGTTCGGTCTGCCGAAGCACAAGGACGAGAACGGCTCGTCCGCATGGGACTCGAACGGCGTTGTGCAGCAGGGCATCCGTGCGCTCCGCGCCATCGCGCCCGAGCTGTATATCATCACGGACGTCTGCATGTGCGAGTACACCTCGCACGGCCACTGCGGCATCCTGTGCGGTCACTATGTCGACAACGACAGGACGCTCGAGGTGCTGGCAAGGACTGCGGTCAGCCATGCGCGCGCCGGTGCGGACATGGTCGCGCCGAGCGACATGATGGACGGCCGTGTGGCGGCGATTCGCGCCGCGCTCGACGAAAACGGCTTTGTCAACACGCCGGTCATGGCGTATTCCGCGAAATTCGCGTCTACCTTCTACGGCCCGTTCCGCGACGCCGCAGGCTCTGCTCCGGCGTTCGGCGACCGCCGTTCGTATCAGATGGACCCCCATAACGGCCGTGAGGCTATGCGCGAATGCGAGCTCGATGTGCAGGAGGGCGCGGACATTCTGATGATCAAGCCTGCGATGCCGTATCTCGACCTCGTGCGCGCGTGCAGGGACAGATTTGACCTGCCCGTCGCGGCTTATCAGGTGTCCGGCGAGTACGCGATGATCAAGGCGGCGGCGAAGGCCGGTCTGATCGATGAATACGGCGTGATGTGCGAGAGCGCGGTCTCGATCTTCCGCGCCGGAGCGGATATTCTGATCACTTATTTTGCGTGCGAGCTGGCGGATGCCATTCGGAAGGGAGACATCGGCTGATATGACGAACTCGGAAAAGCTGTTTGAGCGGGGGTGCAGGGTGCTGCCCGGCGGCGTCAACTCGCCTGTCCGCGCGTTCCGTGCGGTTGGCGGTACGCCTCGCTTTATCGTAAAGGGGCTCGGCAGCCACATTCTGGATGCTGACGGACTGGAATATATCGACTATGTCGGCTCGTGGGGGCCGATGATCCTCGGGCACAGCCACCCCGATATCCTCAAGGCGGTGTATGACCGCATGGTCTGCGGCCTTTCCTTCGGCGCGCCGACCGGTCTTGAGGTCGAAATGGCGGAGAAGATGGTCTCCATGCTGCCCGGCGTCGAGATGGTCCGCATGGTCAATTCGGGAACGGAGGCGGTCATGAGCGCGGTCCGTCTGGCACGCGGCGCGACCGGACGAGACAAGATCATCAAGTTCGAGGGCTGCTATCACGGTCATTCAGACGCGATGCTCGTCGGCGCAGGAAGCGGCGCGCTCACGCAGGGCGAACCGGACTCCAAGGGCGTGACGAAGGGCGCAGCGCAGGACACGCTGATGGCGCAGTACAACGACCTCGCATCGGTCGAGCGCCTGCTCGAGGCGAATGACGGCGCGGTCGCAGCGGTCATCGTCGAGCCGGTTGCAGCGAACATGGGTGTTGTGCCGCCTGAGGACGGCTTTTTACAGGGCCTGCGCACGCTCTGCGACAGGCATGGCGCGCTGCTCATTTTCGATGAGGTCATCACGGGCTTCCGTCTCGCGGCAGGCGGCGCACAGGAATATTTCGGCGTGCAGGCCGATCTTGTGACCTACGGCAAGATCATCGGCGGCGGTATGCCGGTCGGCGCTTATGCCGGCAGCCGCGCCCTCATGGAGCAGGTCGCACCGACCGGACCGGTTTATCAGGCCGGCACGCTGTCGGGCAATCCGGTCGCAATGGCGGCAGGTCTTGCCCAGCTGAATATTATCACCGATCACCCGGAAATCTACACGGTCATGGCGACCTCTGCGAGCTATATCGCAAACCATCTGCGTGCAAGCGCGGAAAAGCACGGCATCGCGATGCAGGTCAACCAGATCGGCTCGCTGCTGTGTCCGTATTTCACGGGAACGCCGGTAAACTGCTATGCTGCGGCGAAGAAAAGTGACACAAAACGATATGCGGCATACTTTAACGGGATGCTGAAGCGGGGGATTTATCTCGCGCCGAGTCAGTTTGAGGCGATGTTCGTTTCGTCCGTGCATACGCAGAACGATCTCGCCTGCACGGTGCAGGCGGCGGAAGAAACACTCAGCGAGATGGCATAAAAAGGAGGGACGCGGATGCGCCAGTTCGATATCATAGGCGCCGGAATGGGCACACGGGAAACGCTGACCGGCGAGGCCGCGCAGGCGCTTGTATCGGCAGAAATGGTGTTTGCGACGGAGCGCCTTGCAGAAATCTGCGAGAATGCGCAGATCTGTCTGTTTTCCGAGCTTGCGGAACGGGCGATCGCGTGCGGAGCAGACAGAGCTGCACTGCTGGTTTCGGGCGATGTTGGATTTTTCAGCGCCGCCGGAAAACTGCGGGAAAAGCTGCTCGCGCATGGCGAAGTGCGGCTGTTCTGCGGCCTGTCAAGTATGCAGTATCTGTGTGCAAAAATCGGAATCAGCTATGAAAATGCGTGCATTCGCAGCCTTCACGGCAGAAAAGGAGACCTGCTCGGCGCGGTCAGCTACCATGAGAAAACGTTCGCGCTGGCAGGCGGTGACAACAACGTACAGTTCGTCTGCCGTTCGCTGGCAGACGCCGGACTCGGCGGCGTGCAGGTATACATTGGAGAAAATCTCGGCTCACCCGGAGAAAGAGTGTTGAAGGGAACGGCATCGGAGCTTGCAGAAATCCCCTGCGCAGGTCTTGCCGTGATGCTTGTCCTCAATCCGAATTCTGTAAATCCGTTTGAGCCTGTTCGGGACGAAATGCTGATGCGCGCGAAGGTTCCGATGACCAAAGAGGAAGTGCGATGGGTGTCGGTCGCGCGTCTCGGCGTACAGCCGGGGGATACCGTCTGGGACATCGGCGCGGGCACAGGCGCGGTGACGTTTGAGCTCGCGCGGAAAGCGATGGACGGAGCTGTCTTTGCGGTCGAACGCAATGCGGAAGCAGTCGAGCTTATTGCGCAGAATAGACAAAAACTCGGAGGCTTTAATGTGCATATCGTCCCAGGCCATGCGCCCGAAGTGCTTGCAGATCTTCCCAAACCGGACTGTGTTTTTGTCGGTGGAAGCGGCGGAAATATGCGTAAAATTATTGAAACCGCATTGATAAAAAATCCGAAGGCACGAATTGTTGTGAATGCGATCGCACTGGAGACTTTGCAGGAAACGCAAAGGCTGTTTGCAGAATTCGGTCTGCAGCAGGTCGAAATCACGCAGCTTTCTGCGGCGAGGGGAAAAAGCATCGGGTGCTACACGATGATGACAGCAAACAATCCGGTGTTTATCCTGTCGGGAAAAGGGGATAAATATGGCGAGTAATGCACCGAGGATCATGATTGCCGGAACGGGCAGCGGCTGCGGAAAAACAACGGTCACGCTTGCTGTTCTGCGTGCGATGCAGCGAAAAAATATTCCGCTTGCAGCATTCAAGTGCGGACCGGATTATATCGATCCCATGTTTCACAAGGCAGTCCTCGGCATTCCAAGCCGAAACCTTGACCTTTTTTTCATCAGTGAGCGTGAAGTACGCGGTCAGATCGTGCGCAGCATTCCGCAAAATGGTCTCGGCGTAATCGAAGGCGTAATGGGCTTCTATGATGGCGTTTCCGGCACGACCGACACGGCCTCCGCCGCGCATCTGGCGCGCGAAACAGGTACGCCTGCGATACTGGTTGTGCGTCCGAAGGGACAGTCACTTTCTCTGGCAGCTATGCTTTCGGGGTTTCGTAATTTCACAGAAAACACGCTGTGCGGTGTGGTTTTGAATGGGATTTCGGATGCAATGTATCCTTTTTATCGTGATATTGTGCAGAAATCCGGATTGAAGGTTCTGGGCTATCTTCCGTCGGTACCAGAGGCGGAAATTCCGGACAGACATTTGGGACTTGTAACCGCAGATGAATTAAAGGATTTGAATTACAGACTGGATCTGCTTGCAGATGCGGCTGATAATAGAATTGATATTGAAGAAATATTAAAAATATCACGCACCGCATTACAGCTGTCGGATGATACGAAAAAGATCAGCCCGGTGACGAAAAAACCGGTACGTATTGCCGTTGCGCGGGATAAGGCATTTTGTTTCTATTATGAGGATAATTTTGAGGTATTGCGCGATTTAGGCGCTGAACTGGTTGAATTTTCTCCGATTTCCGACAGCTGCATTCCTGAAAATACTGACGGCCTGTACCTTGGCGGCGGCTATCCGGAATTGCATATTACTGAGCTGTCAAACAATGCAAACATGAGAAAAACGATCAAAAATGCAATCAAAAAGGGACTTCCGACGATTGCGGAGTGTGGTGGATTTCTCTATCTTCATGAGCATCTGGAAGGTGCGGAGATGGTCGGCGTTGTTCGCGGAAACGCAGTTTTGACTAAAAAACTACAGCCGTTTGGGTATGTGACACTGACTGCACAGGATGACAATATGCTGTCCGCATGTAGAGGACAAATCCGTGCGCATGAGTTTCATTATGCCAAATCTGAGAATGCTGGACATGATTTTGTAGCAGAAAAACCAAACGGGAGAAAATGGCCTTGCGTGCACGCTACGAAGTCACTTTATGCTGGATTTCCGCATTTATTTTTTCGGGCAAACATTGATTTCTCCGAAAAATTTGTTCGTACATGCATGGAATGGAGTGAGAGAAGAAAATGACGATCAAGGAGGCTGTATCGCGCGTCAGACCGCTGGATGCAGCAGCAATGAGGGCAGCAGAAAAACGTTTTTCTGATATTGCGATGCCGCTTGGCGGACTCGGATTGCTGCAGGACGCGATTATTCAGCTTGCAGGAATCCAGCGCGAACCAATACCGATTATTCGACCGCGGGCTGCGGTTATTTTCTGTGCGGATAACGGAGTCGTAGCAGAGGGGGTGACGCAGTGCGGGCAGGACGTCACGGCAACAGTCACCCGAAACATGGGACAGGGAAGATCCACCATGTGCATGATGGCGAAATCGATTGATATGGATGTGTTCCCGGTGGATATCGGAGTAGCCGAAAAATTCTCGTTTAAGGGAGTTATTGATAAAAAAATACGCAAAGGGACAGAAAATATTGCAAAAAACGCCGCCATGACAAGGGCTGAAGCTATTGCAGCGGTGAAAACCGGGATTGAGCTTGCGGGGAAGTGCGCGCAGCAGGGCTTCCGTCTGGTCTGTGGTGGTGAAATGGGAATCGGTAATACTACAACCAGCGCGACAGTCACAGCAGCGCTCACAGGTGCACCGGCATCGCACGTTACCGGACGGGGCGCCGGACTCTCTTCTGAAGGCCTCCACAAAAAAATGCAGGTTGTTGAAAAGGCTCTTGCAATAAATCGCGCGAATCCTGACGACCCGATCGATGTGATCAGCAAGGTGGGTGGACTGGATATTGCTGGACTGACAGGCTTTTATCTCGGTGCGGCGGCATGTGGTCTGCCGATTGTGCTTGACGGCGTGATTTCCTGCACTGCTGCGCTGGCCGCAGTGCGCTTGTGTCCCCTTGTCGCGGACTATTTGATTGCAGCACATTGCTCGGAAGAGCCTGCAAGCGCTTTGCTGCTTCAAGAACTTGGGAAAAAGGCATTTATAACAGCGGGCATGCACCTGGGGGAAGGAACCGGCGCTGCGGCAGGTATTGCACTGCTTGATCTTGCGCTCGCACCATATAGAGCAATGCCTACATTCGACGAAATCGGCGTTGAGGCATATAAACCATTGAAGTGATGCTTGAACAAATTAACAATATGATTTCAATAATTAAAACGGCGAAGGAGGCGAGAATATGCTCGTTTTGGTGACAGGAGGAGCAGCCTCCGGAAAATCGGAACATGCTGAAAAAATCATATGTGCGCGAGCACACAGCAAACTGTACCTTGCGACGATGCAGCCGTTTGGTAAAAGCGCCAGGGCACGAATCGCGCGGCATCGTAAGCTGCGAGACGGAAAAGGTTTTCATACTGTAGAACGTTCACTCGATTTGAAAGGTCTGCAAATTGATCGTCATTATGACGGGATTTTACTTGAGGATTTGGGCAATCTGCTCGCTAATGAAATTTTCTCTCCGGATGGCACGGCACAAAACTGTGTAAAATCCATACTTGATGGCGTAGAAAAATTGAAATCATATTGTGATACGCTGGTGATCGTTTCCAATGAAATCTTTTCGGATGGAGGAAGTTATCCGCCGGAAACGGAAAATTATCTGCAAAAACTTGCGGAGCTTCATGAAAAAATTACACGGGATGCAGATGCAGTTTACGAAAGCGTTTGCGGAATTTTATTGCCGATAAAGGAAGTGAAAACAAGGTGAAAAGCGTAATCAGCGGTATTTTTGTAGCGTTTTCGATGTATTCTGCTATCCCTGTTCCGCAGGTGAACTGGGAAAAAAAGACGATGCGCTGGGCGCTCATTTTTCTCCCGTTTGTCGGAGTCATCATTAGCACGGTATCCTGGATCTGGTTTGCTTTTTGCAGCTTTTTTCGTGCGAATTCGCTGTTTTATGCGGTTGGAGCGACACTGATACCGCTGTGCATTTCGGGCGGCATTCATCTTGACGGCCTGTGCGATACCTGCGATGCGCTTTGTTCTTTCGGAGATCGTGAAAAGCGGCTCGCTATTCTAAAAGACCCTCACGTCGGTGCATTTGGTCCGATGTGGATTTGTGCATTTTTACTTGCTGAATGTGCCTGCTTTTCACAGATTTTTGAATATTCCGAACTGTTTCCTCTTGTTCTTGTCGCATTTCCGGCCGCGCGCGCAATAGGCGGACGCAAGGTGGTAGCTTCTCCCTGTGCGAAGGACAGCGGACTCGCACATATTTTTGCGGAAAACAGTGATAAACGTGCGGTTTCGGTCGTTTTATTGCTGGAAACAATGGTATATTTGCTGATTTCCGGAGTGCTTCTTTTCGGCGTTCCGCACGGTACGACGGCAGCGCTGATTCTGACCGTGCTCCTCATGCTGTGGTATGCCTTTCACGAAAAACTTTCAAAACGAACTTTTGGAGGGATAACCGGTGATCTGGCAGGCTTTTGTATCTCGATTTCAGAACTTTTATGCCTAGCTGTTGCAGCGTTCGGAGGACTTGTGTTATGACTGTACTTATCATAGGCGGTTCGTTTCAGGGAAAACGCGAAATTGCAGAAAAGCTGTATCCTGATGAACCGAAAATCTATAATCTTCATGAAAAAGTGCGTGAAATGCTGCAAAAAGAGCAGGACCCGCTGGAACTTTCTGCAACGCTGCGCGGCCATGTGATCACTTGCGATGAAATTGGCTGCGGCGTGGTTCCGATCGAACCAAATGACGAAAACTGGCGCGAAGCCGTTGGACGGCTGTGCTGTGCGCTCGCATCGGAGGCGGACGCGGTCATCCGTGTCTGGGCCGGCGTGCCGCAGTTTATTAAAGGAGAGTTGAAATAAATGGCTGTAACCTGTGCCGTCATGCTCGGCTTTGCGCTCGACGCGCTGCTCGGTGATCCAAAGTGGCTCCCGCACCCAGTCTGTGCCGTAGGAAAGTTGATTTCCTGCATGGAAAAACTGCTTAGACGGCTTTTTCCGCCCCGAAAAGGTGCAATGATATTCGCAGGTGTCGTGCTTTGGATCGTTGTCTGCGGCGTCAGCTTCGCGGTTCCGTTCCTCGTCCTTCGATTTCTCGCCAGAATCAATTTCTGGCTTGGATTTGCCGCGAATTCAATCCTTTGCTGGCTGATTTTTGCACGAAAAAGCTTGTCTGAAGCCGGGCAGCATGTTTACCGTGCTGTGAAGGAGTCGGTCGAGGAAGGCCGAAAGGCCGTCGCGTGGTATGTCGGCCGCGACACTGCTGCGCTTTCCGAAGAAGGCGTCATCAAGGCCGCCGTAGAGACCATCGCAGAGAACCTGACTGACGGTGTCGTTTCGCCGCTCATCTATATGCTTATCGGCGGTGCGCCGCTCGGAATGCTCTACAAGGCGGTCAATACGCTTGACTCGATGGTCGGATATCACAACGAAAAATACGAGTATTTAGGCAAGTTTTCTGCGAAAATGGACGATATTTTTAACTTCATCCCGGCACGGCTGTCTGCGCTCTGCATCATCGCCGGCGCGGGCATGCTGCGGCTCGACAACCGCAGCGCGCTGCGTATCTACCGCCGCGACCGCAATCTGCACAAGAGCCCGAACGCCGGCCAGACCGAGTCCGCGTGTGCCGGGGCGCTGCACATCCAGCTCGGCGGCGACGCGAGCTACTTCGGGAAAACCGTCAGAAAGGCGGCGTTCGGAGACCCGCTGCGCCGTGTGAACCGCACGGATATCCTCGCGACGATCGACCTGATGAACGCCGCGAGCGTGCTCGCGCTTGCGCTGTGCTGCGCGGTCAGACTGACACTTCAGAGGTGATATAATGGCTTATTCCTACTGCCACGGCGGAGATATAGAAACTTTTGTGAGCGAATTCGGTGCGCAGCCGATCGACCTTTCCGCAAATATCAATCCGTTCGGCGTACCTGAGGCGGTCCGCAAGGCAATGCACAGGGCTGTGGATGAATGCACGCATTATCCCGACCCGTTCTGCCGCGCGGCGCGGCAGGCTGTTGCGGAAGCGGAGGGGATTCCGGCGGACATGGTTTACTGCGGAAACGGCGCGGCAGATGTGCTCGACCGCCTCGCAGCGGTGCTCAGGCCGAAGCGCGTGCTGCTCACCGCACCGACCTTCGCGGAATACGAAAGAACGCTCACAGGCGCGGAAATCGACTTTCATATGCTGCGCGAGAGTGAGGATTTTGCGGTCACGGAGCGGCTGCTCTCTGACATTTCGTCTAAATATGACGCAATATATTTGTGCAATCCCAACAATCCGACCGGCCGCACGGCAGAACCGGAACTGATGCGCAAAATAGTTCAAAAATGTGCAGAAAACAGTGTTTATCTGGTCGCAGACGAATGTTTTAACGATTTTCTGCTCGATGCAGAGCAGCATTCCCTCTCCGGACTGCTCGAAGCATTTCCCTGTCTCATCCTGCTCCGCGCCTACACGAAAATGTTCGCCGTCCCAGGCGTGCGGTTCGGCTGGTGCATGACCGCAGACAGGACGGTCATTGATGGACTTTACCGCGCCGGGCAGCCGTGGAACGTGTCGGTCATCGCGCAGGCGTGCGCGGAGGCTGCTGCGAAGCAGATCGGCTGGCGTGAGCAGACGGCACGCCGCATCGCGGAGGAACGCGCCTATCTCACGGACGGTCTGCGCTCGTGCGGCGTCAGGGTCTATCCGGGTGAGGCGAACTTTCTGCTTTTTCGTTCTTCAGACGAAAAACTCGATGAAAAACTGAGAAAACAGGGTATCATGATACGAAACTGCTCAAATTACCGCGGACTCGGCCCCGGCTTTTACCGGACGGCGGTCAAAACGAGAGACGCGAGCGAAAAACTGCTGCACGCTCTGCGGCAGATACAGGAAATATAGGGAAGGACGGCTGTCATGGCAAAACTCATCATGGTTCAGGGCACGTGCTCGAACGCCGGAAAAAGTCTGCTTTGCGCGGCGCTGTGCCGCATTTTCAGACAGGACGGCTACCGGGTCGCGCCGTTCAAGTCGCAGAACATGGCGCTCAACTCGTTCATCACGGCAGACGGCAGGGAAATGGGCCGTGCACAGGTCGTTCAGGCTGAGGCGGCAGGCATCGCGCCCGATGTGCGCATGAACCCGATCCTGCTCAAGCCGACGAGCGACGTCGGCTCACAGGTGATCATCATGGGCGAGGCGCACGGAAACCGCACAGCGCGCGAATACTGGGGGCACAAAAAGGCGCTCCTGCCGGTTATTAAGGAGGCGTTCGACAGCCTCGCCGCCGAGAACGACATCATTGTCATCGAGGGCGCCGGCAGTCCGGCCGAGATCAATCTCAAGCAGGACGACATCGTGAACATGGGACTTGCGAAGCTCGTGGACGCACCGGTGCTGCTCGTCGGGGACATCGACCGCGGCGGCGTGTTCGCTTCGCTCTACGGCACGGTCAAGCTGCTCGACGAGGACGAGCAGGCGCGCATCCGCGGCCTTGTCATCAACAAATTCCGCGGCGACGTGGAAATCCTCCGGCCGGGTCTGACGCAGCTCGAGGAGCTGACCGGCAAGCCTGTGCTCGGCGTGGTACCTTACGGCCATTTCGACATTGACGACGAGGACAGCCTTTCCGAGCGTCTGGAAACGAAAAGCGCACCTGCGCTCGTGAATATTGCGGTGGTCAAGCTGCCGCGTCTGTCCAATTTTACCGATTTTTCTGCACTTTCGCGTGTTCCGGGCGTTAGTGTCCGCTATGCGGACCGCCCGGCACAGCTGGAGGGTGCGGACCTCATCATCCTGCCCGGCACCAAGTCCACGATCGCGGATCTCCGCTGGCTGCGCGAGAGCGGCATGGAGGCGGCGCTGCTCAAGGCGCACGCGGCAGGAACGCCGGTTTTCGGCATCTGCGGCGGCTATCAGATGATGGGGCGGACGGTGTCCGACCCCGAAAACACCGAGGGCGGCGGCAGTCTGCGCGGCATCGGCCTGCTTCCGGTCGAGACCGTGTTCCGCACGGCAAAGACCACGGTTCAGACGCACGGTACGGTCGCGGACGCTGCGGGCGTGCTGCATGGTCTGTCCGGACTTGCAGTCGAGGGCTATGAGATCCACATGGGAGAGACCGTGCGCGACGCGGACGCGCAGCCGTTTGTCACGCTGAAGCACGGCGAACACGAAGTACCGGACGGCTGCGTGACGGAAAACGCCTGCGGTACCTACCTGCACGGCGTGTTTGACGCACCGGAGGCCGCGCAGCGGCTTGCGCAGGCGCTCGCAGAGCGGAAGGGCGTGACGCTCGAGGGCGCGGCAGAGGACCCGGCAGTCTACCGGGAGCGGCAGTATGACCTGCTCGCGGATACCGTGCGGCGCAGTCTGGATATGCAGCGGATCTACGACATCATGGAGGGAAAAGCATGAAAACCAGCGGACTGGTCCATCTCTACTGCGGCGACGGCAAGGGCAAAACGACAGCGGCCGTTGGCCTTGCGGTGCGCCACGCCGGACACGGCGGAAAGGTCGTTTTTGCACAGTTTCTCAAGGACGGCTCATCGGGGGAGTGCCGCGTGCTCGCGAAGCTTGGCGTGACCGTGCTCGCGGCGAACCCGGCCGGCAAGTTCACCTTCCGCATGACGGACGAGGAGAAGGCAGAGACCGCCGCCGCGCTCGTCCGCACGTTCGATGCCGCGGCCGGCTATGCGGTGCGGAAGGGCGCGACGCTGCTCGTGCTCGACGAGGTATGCGCGGCAGTAAACGGCGGCTTTCTGCCCGAAAAGACGGTGACGGGCTTTCTCGAAAACCGTCCGGACATGCTCGAGGTCGTGCTCACAGGCCGCAGCCCGTCGGCGGGACTGACGGCGCACGCGGATTACATCACGGAAATGCAGAAACGGCGGCACCCCTATGAAAAGGGCGTCGCCGCACGGGAGGGGATTGAATTTTGAACGGATACATGAAGCCGCAGGACATTGAAAAGCGCTCGTTCGAGATCATCACGGAGGAGCTGGGCACGCGCGCGTTTCCGGACGGCATCGCCGAGGTCGTCAAGCGCGTCATCCACACGACGGCGGATTTTGATTATGCGGACAATCTCGCGTTTTCGCCGGACGTGATCGAGCAAGCTAAGGCCGCTCTGTGCAGCGGCGCGACCATTGTCACGGATACAAACATGGCGCTCTCAGGCATCAGCAAGCCGTCGCTCACGAAGCTCGGCGCGAAGGCGCTTTGTCTCATGGCGGACCCGGACATCGCGCACGAGGCAAAGGAGCGCGGCGTGACGCGGGCGGTGGTCTCGATGGAGCATGCCGCCAGACTGGACGGGCCGCTGATCTTCGCGGTCGGCAACGCGCCGACAGCGCTCATCCGACTGCACGAGCTGATCGGGAGGGACGAGGTGAAGCCGGCGCTCGTCATCGGCGTGCCGGTAGGTTTTGTCAATGTTGTCGAGGCGAAGGAGCTGTTTATCGGCGGAAAAACGCCGTATATCATTGCGCGGGGGCGCAAGGGCGGCTCGAATGTCGCGGCGGCGATTGTCAATGCGCTGCTGTACCAGCTGATCCGCCGGGAGGGCTTTTAAGGCTGCCATTTGGCAGCCTTTTTACTTTATATCCCTCAGCAGAGGGTAAGCCTTTCCGCTGTTCCGTCGGCCGTGCCGTTTTTTTACCGTCTGCTGATGGCAGACCTTGCGCCGATACAGCGGCGCGCCGCTGGAGGCGAGATTCACGCTCAAAGTGAGCATGCACAGTGGCCGTCTTCGGCGGCCGGGGGACGCCGTGCCCACGGCGGGGGCAAAAGGGGGCAAGGGCACCGTATGGTTCCCTTGCCCCCTCTTGACTCCCCCAAACCCTCCTTTAAGCCGCGACTCCCTGCGGTCGCGCGTCTAAACGGGGGTACGGGGGCTCGGTTCCGTGCGTCTTTCAGCTTATATGCAGCTGAGCTGCCCTGAGTTTACCTTACGTGGTTTGCCGCGCATAACAGTGCGCGGCCATCCGGTGCAGGGCGGCAGCGTTCTGCTGCGAAAAGCTCCGCTTCAATCAATGATGATACCTTGGAGCACTAGACGCCCCTGTGGGCCCCTCGCATTTAGACGCGCGACCGGAGGGAGTCGCGTCCAAAGGAAGATGAGGGGGAGTTAAGAGGGGGATAAGAAACCATTCGGTGTCTTATCCCCCTCTTGCCCCCGCCGCCGGGCGGCGGCATCCCTCTCCGCCGTGGGTACGGCGTTCTCCTTCTCCGCCGGGAGACCCCGGCAATCCCCGCCGCCGGGCGGCGGCAATGCCCGGCCTGCCCATCGGCAGTCAGTCTCGCCTCCAGCGGCGCACCGCTGTATCGGCGGAAATCAACCCTCTGCTGAGGGTAAAGAAAAAAGAACGCACCGCTGCATCTGCGGAAGGCTTGCCGTCCACTGACGGTAAAAAGAAAAAGCACCGGCTTTCGCCGGTGCGGAGCGGTGTTACGCAAACACCGTTTGAATCAGGACCATATAGGCCGCCGTGGCGACGCCGATGGAGAGCAGGTTGTTGTGCTTCCAGACGTGCAGCACTGCGGTCAGCACGATGCACAGCAGCTCGGGAACACCGTGCGTGTCGGTCACCCAGCCGACATTCTTGAGACAGTACACCACGAGCAGCGCGATGACCGCCGGAGGCAGCGTCGCACCCAGATAACGGATGATCGGCGGAATCGGCTTTTTGCCGTTAAAAAGCAGAAATGGTGCAACACGGGTGGCAAACGTGCACACCGCCGCGACTGCGATCATCGCGAGAGCATATCCGATCGACATTTATGCCGCCTCCTTTGCAAGCTGCCGGCGCAGTGCCACGAGCATCACGCAGATGGCAAGCATGGCGGGCAGGATGAAATTCTGAGGGCCGAGAAGTGCGAGCGAGAGTGCCGCCGCGCCGAGACCGAGGAACGCCGGGACATGGCTTTTCGACGCCTGCCACTGCTCGACGAAAATGACCGTGAACATGCTGGTCATTGCAAAGTCGATGCCCGTCGTGTCGAACGGCAGCACACCGCCGATGAACGCGCCGATGATCGAGCCGATGATCCAGTAGGCGTGGTCGAGAATGGCGACCAGAAAGCGCATCGCGTCCGGGTCGACGTCAGAGGGCGTTTTCAACGAGCAGAGCAGCGAGTAGGTCTCATCGGTCAGCGAGAAGATCATGTACCACTTGCGCGCGCCCATGCTGTGGAATGTCTCGAGAAAGGACAGACCGTAGAAAATGTGACGGCAGTTGAGCAGCAGCGTCATCACCGCGACCGTCACGAGCGACGCCTTCGCCGCGAGCAGCGAGACGAGCAGGTACTGTCCCGAGCCGGCGTAGATGGTCAGACTGCACAGAAACGCCCACGGGGTGGTGAAGCCGATGTCGCGCAGCATGACGCCGAACGCGAAACCGATGAACAGATAGCCGCAGAGCACGGGAATAGTCGCCGTGAATGCGGGACGTAATGCCTTGCGCATGGAAAATCACCTTAACATACTACAGAAATAATGGGCAGAAAAAAAGCACCCTGACGTGCAGAGTGCTTTCAGCATATTCAACGTCACGCCGAAAATCAGATAGCGCGGGTTACCTTGCCGGAACGGAGGCACCGAGTACATACGTTGATATGGCGGGGAGTACCTTCGACCAGAGCCTTTACACGACGTACATTCGGCTTCCAGGTTCGATTGGAACGACGATGAGAGTGAGAGACCTGAATACCAAAGGTCACGCCCTTGCCGCAAATATCGCACTTTGCCATTTTTCCTGCACCTCCTTCTTTGTTTCTTGCATAGCAGATATTATATTACCACAGCATAGGAGAAAATGCAAGATTTTTTTTGAAATTTTTTCGATAATTTAAGTTTTGCCGGAGGCGAGTCGGGAATAAGTTGAAATTCTGCATAAAAAGGGGTATAATAAGTAAGAAATATTGCGGAAGGGAGAACCCATATGCAGCTTAAAGAATTTGGCGTGAGCCTGGGAGACTTGATCCACGAATTTAATTTTGAGGTAGTATACGGCCCGGAGGGCTTTGAAAAGATCGAAATCACAAAGGACGACGTAAACCGTCCCGGTCTTCAGCTTGCCGGCTTTTTTGATTATTTTGACCCCAACCGCATTCAGGTGATGGGCAAGGTCGAATCGAGCTATGTGGAACAGATGGAGTCGGAGGAGCGGCGCGCCTGCTTCGACCGGCTGTTTGAAACGCGCATCCCGGTGCTGCTCATCACGCGCAACATCGAGCTGTTCCCGGAGTGCGTCGCGGCGGCGCAGCAGTACGGCGTGCCCATCCTGCGCACGAACGACTTCACCTCCACGACCATTAACGCCCTCGTTGCGTCCCTGCGCGTGCAGCTCGCGCCGCGCGTCACGCTCCACGGCGTTCTCATCGAGATCTACGGCGAGGGCGTTCTCTTGCTCGGTGACTCGGGCGTCGGCAAGTCTGAGACCGCGATCGAGCTGGTCAAGCGCGGTCATCGCCTGATCGCGGACGACGCGGTCGAGATCAAGCGCGTATCCGACAAGACTCTCGTCGGTACTGCGCCGGAGGTCATCCGCCACTTTATCGAGCTGCGCGGCATCGGCATCGTCGACGTCCGCCGCATCTTCGGCGTCGGCGCGATCAAGATGACCGAGAAGGTCGAGCTGGTCATCAACCTCGAGCCGTGGGAGGACGGCAAGCAGTACGACCGTCTGGGCATGGACGGTCAGACGACCTCCATCCTCGACATCGCAGTCCCGAGCCTTACCATCCCGGTAAAGCCCGGCCGTAACCTCGCCGTTATCATCGAGGTCGCAGCGATGAACGACCGCCAGAAGAAGATGGGCTTCAACGCGGCCAAGGAGCTGCAGGAGCGCATGCTCAAGCAGTACGGCAACTAAGCTGTCGCCAAACTTCGTTTGGCCGACAAGCGGTGTTCTGACAGCGCGGGGCGCCGCAAAACACGGACGGAAAAAAAGTTCCTGTTCAGAAACTTTTTTCTCTCTCAAGGGATAAAAAGTCAGGTACACGCCCCGACTTTTTATGAACCTGCTCCGCAGGTTCTATTATATGCACGCTGCCGCGCGGGGGTGCGGGAAATCTTGCTTACGAATTTCCGGACAGATAAGCAGTGCACACGACAGATAACAGATAAATTATATGGCAGCATCACAGACTGCACAGGAGGAACAGAGGTAAAATGCAAATCATTGCGGATCTTCATACACATACCAACGTCACCGACCATGCGTTCAGCACGCTGACCGAAATGGTGCAGGCGGCACATGACATGGGCCTCAAGGCCATCGCGATCACCAACCACGGCCCCACCAACCCGGACGGCCCGCATGAATGGCATTTTTCCAATCTGAATCTCGTCCCGCGAAAGATGAACGGCGTGACCGTCATCCGCGGCATCGAGTTCGACATCACCGCCCCTTCGGGCGGCATCAACGTCATGGCGAACAAGAGTCTGAAGCACATCGACTGGGCGCTCGCCTCCTTCCATGAATGCCTGTTCCCGCCAGCGGACAGGAGCATCCACACGGCGGCGCTCGAGTCCATCCTCTACAACCCGTATGTCAACGCCTTCGGCCACCTCGGCAACCCGAATTTTGATTTCGACCATGAATACATCATCAGCCGCTGCAACGAGCGCGGCAAGGTCGTCGAGATCAACAACGCCTCGCTGAACGTGCGCGCCGGAAGCAAAAAGAACTGCGCGGACATCGCGCGCATGTGCATGAAATACGAGGTGCCGATCGTTGTGGACAGCGACAGCCACATCTGCTTCCGCGTCGGCCATGTCGAGGGTGCGCTCGAAATGCTCGAGGAGATCGGATTCCCCGAGGAGCTCATCATCAACAGCAGCATGGCGCGTCTGGACGCTTACTTCAAGGGCCGCGGCATGGATCTGTTCAGCGGCGAAGAATAAGAGGGGTACTTATGCGGATCGGTATTGATTTAGGCGGAACGAGCGTCAAGGCGGCGCTCTGCGCGGATGACGGCGCAATTCTCATCAAGCAGAGCGTACCGACGAAAACGGGAGACCCGGACGGTCTGCGCGCGGACATGAAGCAGCTTGCGCTCGCGCTGTGCGTCTCGGGTGGCGTACAGCCGGACGAGGTCGAGAGCATCGGCATCGGCGTGCCCGGCTCGTATGACAAGCCCTCCTGCACGCTCAGATTCGGCACGAACCTCGGCATGAACGACGTCTGCTTTGCAGAGACCTTTCAGCCGGAGTTCGGCTGCGCGGTGCAGCTCGACAACGACGCGAACTGTGCGGCGCTCGGCGAGGCGACCGCAGGAGCAGGCAAAAACGTGAAGAATATGCTGATGATCACGCTCGGAACGGGCGTCGGCGGCGGCATTATCATCGACGGAAAGCTGTATACCGGCTGCAACAGCCTTGCGGGCGAGCTGGGACATATCGTCATCCGGCAGGGCGGCGAGCCGTGCGGCTGCGGCCGGCGCGGCTGTCTGGAGGCCTACAGCTCGGCAGCGGCGCTCGTGAAGTTCGCGCACCGGGCACTCGATGCCGGACGGGAGAGCAGCCTGCGCGAAAACGGCTCTGGCCTCAACGCGAAGCACATCTGCGACGCGGTAGACGCCGGCGACGCTCTCGCGTGCGAGCTGTTCGAAACCTACTGCGACGATCTCGCGTGCGGTCTTTCGAGCTTTATCAATATCTTTCAGCCGGAGTGCATCGTGCTCGGCGGCGGTCTTGCAGGCTATGGCGAAAAGTTGCTCGCGCCGCTGCGCAAGCGCATCGAGAAGGAGACCTTCCGCGGCGACACGAATACCGAGCTGGTCCTGGCCTCGCTCGGCAATGATGCCGGTCTGGTCGGCGCTGCGATGCTCTGAATATACAATAAGAAAAACCGCTGTATCGGAACAAATACAGCGGTTTTGTTTTACCTGTTCTGCTTTTTACCGGTCGAGCATCTTCTCGACCAGCGCGCACGCATCCTCGATGCAGCCGGGGCAGGAGCGGCGGACATTGCCGTCGGCGACACCCTTGAGCTCGCAGCAGAGGTAGGTACCGTTCTTCTCCTTGAAGGCATTCGCCATCTCGCGGGTCTGCTGATAGGTCTGCGCCTTGGTCGTGCCGGGCGCTTTGATGCCGGCCGAGCCCTTGACGCCGGCGAGCATGAACGCGCCGCTCAGCGCACCGCACATATCCATCACGCCCATGCCGAGGCCGAAGCCCTCGGCCATCTTATAGGCGGTCTGCTCGTCGAGACCGACGAGGTCGCAGTAGGCGCAGACGACCGACTGCGCACAGTTGTAACCCTTCCCGTGCAGTTCCTGTGCACGCTGCTGTCTTTCTGTCATAACAAATTCCTCCTTATGCTGTGTCGATCAATACTCCACCTGTGTGAAGTAGTACATGATCGCGTTGTACTGTGCGCGCGCCTCGGCCTGAAGGTCCTCCTCGCTGTCGATGAACTGCTGATCCTCTGCGTTGTCAATAAAGCAGAATTCGCTCGTGAGCGCCGGGATGTAAAGCGAAGCTGCCGCGCGGTTGGTGTAGTAGTAGTCGCCGTGGCTGCCCTCGCGGAACACGACCGAACGGATCGGCACGCCGAGCGCCCTGTATTCCTCGAGCAGCTTTTCCGCAAGGAGCTTCGTCGGGCCGCCGTTTTTGTCGGCTACCTGCGCGAGCGCTTCCGCACCGCGCGCCGTCGTGTTCGCGGCGTTGTGATGGACGCTGAAGAACAGGTCGGCGGTGTCCTGATAACGCTCCATGACCTCGCCGCGCAGCGTCAGATCGCTGCCCTCCTCGAGCGTATCGCGCACCATGATTACGTTCACACCGGCGCTCTCCAGATAGCTTTGCAGATATTTCGCAACTGAAAGGTTGATGTGCTTCTCATCGTATACCTTGTCGACGCTCGTCGCGCCGACGTCGCTGCCGCCGTGACCGGGGTCGATGATGACCGTCATCCTGCCGTCGATCTGCGAGGTGCGGGGCGGCTCGACCGGATCGTCCGGCTCGCCCTCGGATGCGGAGTAGTCACGCACGCGGACGAGATAGTTCGCGCTGACGTAGCGGCCGGTTCCCTTGGAGGTGTCCATGAGGTGCGCCCAGCCGTTCGCAAGGCTGTCCACGACGACCTCTGCGTTCGCGGAGAGCTGACCGACCTTTTTCGCGGTCGAGGACGCGGAAGCGCGCACCGCGAGCTTGCTCTCGACGTTTACGCGGTACCAGCCGGTCGTGAACGGCTCGTCTGGCTCGGTCTTGCCGTCATAATCGCTCAGACGCTTGAGATAAGCCGCGCTGACATAGCGGCTCGTGCCCGCCGAGGTGTCCATCAGATGCGCCCAGCCGTTCGCAAGGCTGTCTACGACGACCTTGTCGCCCTTCGACAGCTGGCCGACGGACGGATAGGTGGTAGCCGGTCCGGAGCGCACGGTGAGCGAGGACGAAACATTCACCTCGTACAGACCGGTCGTAAAAACAGGTTCCGGCGTCGGGGCGGGCGTCGGCGTGGCCGGCGTCGTGCTGCCGTTGTTATTGCTGTTATTATTGTTGCTGCTGTTATTGTTATCCGGCTGCTCGGGGTCCGGGGCGGGCGTCGTGAGCTTGACGGTGCGCGTGGCATTGTCCCATCCGGCCTCAAAGCCGATCGCGTCCGCGATATCCGCGATGCTGTAATAGTTGTTGTCGTTGATCAGGTAGCCGCGGAAGGAGACCGCACTGCCGTTGAGCAGGACCTTGAAGGTGGACGCGGAGACCTTGAGCGAGGAGAGGGTCGAGGCGGAAAGCTCGCCGCCGACCTTCTGGTATTTCTGACCGGAGATCAAGTTGATGACCGAGCTCTGGCTGGGAGTCCAGGTGACATTGAAGGGCGCGGTGGTGTCGCTGAGAAGATACGCGACGTCGCGCAGTTTGAAGTAGTTATAGCCGTCAACATTATAGGCCTGCGGCGTGACAGCCTTGCCGTTTACCATGAATTTATGGTCGGAGACCGCGACCTTGGGGGAAGCGGCTGCCGCGCTGGCGAGCGTGACGCTCAGCACGGCGCACAGAGCCGCAGCGATTTTGCGAAAATGCATAAAAACCTCCGTTTCCGCATACAGGGGAAAAAACGAACGGAACGTCCGTTCTGCACGAAATGTCAAATCAAATATATAGTCATAATAGCACGATAAAGGGCGGATTTCAATGCTTTGCGGCGGAATGACGCACAACTGTAATATAAGCGCAGGGGAGAGAGGAACGCAGGATGCTTGAAGATGAGTATTGTTTTCTTGAGCGAAAAATGATAATATAAAGGTGAAAAATACATCGGAGGTAACTATTATGCAGTTCCGTTTTGCGCACAATAACTTCAACGTCCGCGACCTTGAGCGTTCGCTCAAATTTTATGATGAGGCACTCGGCCTCAAGGAGGTCCGCCGCATAGGCGCCAAGGACGGCAGCTTCATCATCGTCTATTTGTCGGACGGTTCGACGCCGCACCAGCTCGAGCTGACCTGGCTGCGCGACTGGGACAAGCCGTACAATCTCGGCGACAATGAGTTCCATCTTGCCCTTTCGGTCGACGATTTCGGCGCGGCGCATCACAGGCATCAGCAGATGGGCTGCATCTGCTTTGAAAATCCGGCAATGGGCATCTATTTTATCTCCGATCCGGACGGCTACTGGGTCGAGATCATTCCGTCTAAAATGTGACGGGAAAGGAGATCATACACTTGAATCCTTATCTCGATCTGTTCCTGACCTTTGCACAGATGGGCGTGTGCACCTTCGGCGGCGGCTACGCCATGCTGCCGATCCTGCAGCGCGAGGTCGTAGAAAAGCGCGGCTGGGCGACCGAAAACGAGCTGATGGACTACTACGCCATCGGCCAGTGCACGCCGGGCGTCATCGCAGTCAATACCTCGACGTTCATCGGCTACCGCCTGCGCGGCGTTCCCGGCGCGATCGTCGCGACCGCAGGCATGGTTTTTCCTTCGCTCGTCATCATTACGATCATCGCTGCGTTCATTCAGCAGTTCGCGCATCTCGCCGTGGTGCAGCACGCCTTTGCCGGCATCCGCGTCGCGGTCTGCGCGCTCGTGCTGCAAAGCGTGTGGAAAATGGCGAAAAAGGGTGTCGTTGACCTCCCGACCGGTGTGATTCTGGTCGTAACCTTCGCCGCTGTCGCCTTTTTCGGCGTTTCTCCCGTCCTCATGGTCGTTATCGCGACCGCCGCAGGCATTCTCATCAATGTTGTGAGGGGGAGGAGAGCATGATCTTTCTACAGCTGTTCTGGGAGTTCCTCAAGACCGGTCTGTTCGCAGTCGGCGGCGGTCTGGCAACGCTTCCCTTCCTCAAGGCGATCACACACAAGTACCCGTGGTTCACGGCGAACGATCTGATGGATATGATCGCGGTCTCCGAGTCCACGCCCGGCCCGATGGGTGTCAATTCCGCGACCTACGCAGGCTTCCATGCCGCCGGGCTGCCCGGCGCGCTCACGGCGACGTTTTCGCTCGTGCTGCCGTCGGTCATCATCATCATTCTGGTCTCGCGTGCGCTTGACCGCTTCCGCTCGTCCTCGCTCGTGCAGAACGGTTTTTACGGTCTGCGACCGGCGTCCGCCGGTCTGATCTTCGGCGCGATGTTCACGGTGTTTGCCGGTTCGCTGCTGCATCTTGACCTGTGGAGCGGTCCGGAGAGCCTGCTTTCCGTACTGAATTACCGCGCGATTTTGCTGTTCCTTGTGCTTTCGGTCGCGATCCGGAAGCTGCCGAAGGTGCATCCTATCGTGTTCATCGGTGTGGGCGCCCTCGTGGGCATCGTATTCCAGTTCTAAAGAGAGCCGAAAGGCTCTCTTTTTGCTTACGATACCGTCAGCAGACGGTAAAAAAAGAAAGAAGAGAACGGTTTATCTTTACATTGCGGCTGGAAAATGCTATAATCATGCTGTATATTTGCGTCCAAAAGGGGGACGGGAATTTGAAAAAGAAAATTCAGACGGCTCTTCGACCCGGCCGAGCGGCATTTTATGTGCTGTTTTTACTGTTTGCAGCCTGCGGCCTGTATTTTTCAAAGCCGTATGGCTTCATCGGCATGGCCATCGTCATCATTCTGCGCATGGTCGCGATCCGCAGCGACGCGGAGCGGCGGCAGCGGGTGTATGATCTGATGGAAAATATCGAGATCGAGGGCGGAGAAATCCGCCCGGCGGTCACGAAATCGCCGCTGCCGACCGTTGTCGCGCTCGCGACGACCGGACAGATCATCTGGGCGAACGAGGCCTTCGCGGACATGACCGGCCATTTCGCACATGCGCCGCACATGCGTCTGACCGAGCTCGCGCCGACGTTCGAGACGCGCTGGCTCATCGAGGGCAAGACCGCCTTCCCGGGCGAGCTGCGCATGGGACGCGGCATCTACCATGTGTTCGGCAGCATGATCCAGTCGGGCGCAGGTCAGATGATGATGCTCCATTTCATCGACTGCACGGAATTTGTTCATCTGCGCGATGATTCCGAGACGCGCCGGCCGGCCATTGCGGTGATCGCCATCGACAACTATGAGGAGCTCGTCAAGAATACGACCGACTCGGAGAAGTCCAGCATCCTCGCCGGCATCGACAGGCGTCTGTCCTCGTGGGTCAAGGATTCGAGTGCCGTCATGCGAAAATATGACCGCGACAAGTACATCTTTATCATCGAGAACGCCGAGCTGGACAAGCTGGCGGCGAAAAAGTTCTCGGTGCTTCAGGAAGTGCGCGATATTCAGAACCATGAGGGCGTTGTTGCGACGCTTTCCATCGGTATCGGCCGCGACGGCGAGACGCTCGCGGAGAGCTACAAGTACGCCGGTCTTGCCATCGACATGGCGCTCTCGCGCGGCGGCGATCAGGCCGTCATCAAGAACCGTTACAGCTTCGAGTTTTTCGGCGGTCTGAGCGAGGAGGTCGAAAAGCGCACCAAGGTCAAGAGCCGCGTAGTCGCCAATGCGCTCAGCCAGCTGATCCGCGATTCGTCGCAGGTGCTCGTCATGGGTCACAAGAACAGCGACATGGACGCCATCGGCGCTGCGGCAGGCATGGTCTGCGCCGCGCGCGTCAAGAACAAGCCGGTACATATCGTTGTAGACCGTGAGCACACCATGGCGAGCGATTTGATCGAGCGTCTGGAGACGCAGAGCGAGTACAAGGGCGTGTTCGTCAGCGCCGAGGACGCCATGATCATGTGCGACTTCAACACGCTTCTCATCGTCGTGGACGTCAACCGTCCGGGCTATGTCGAGAGCGAGGCACTGCTCCAGTCCATCAACAAAATCGCGGTCATCGACCACCACCGCCGTGCGGCGGACTATATCGAAAACGCTGTCGTCAGCCTGCACGAGCCGTATGCGTCCTCCGCGTCCGAGCTTGTCAGCGAGCTGCTTCAGTACCTCGTTCCGACGAGCAGCATCCTGACCGCCGAGGCGGAGGCGATGCTCGCGGGCGTCTATCTCGATACCAAGGGCTTTTCCACGCGCACCGGCGTGCGCACGTTTGAGGCGGCGGCGTATCTTCGCCGCGCGGGCGCGGAGGCGAGCGACGTCAAGCGCCTGTTCCAGTCGAGCTTCGATCAGTATATGGAGCGCCAGAAGATCATTTCTTCCGCGCGCAACTGCGGCCAGGGCGTGATCTTCGCCATCACCGCCGAGCAGGTGGACCGCATCGCGGCGGCGCAGGCTGCCGACGAGCTGCTTTCCATCATCGGCACCACGGCGTCCGTCGTTGCCTTCCGCAGCGGCGAGAACGATATGGCGGTCTCCGCACGCGCGGCAGGCCAGGTCAACGTTCAGCTGCTCATGGAGCGTCTGGGCGGCGGCGGCAATCATTCTGCGGCGGGTGCGCAGCTCAGGAATACAACGCCTGAGGAGGCGGACCGACTGATCACCGAAGCGATCCGCGGTTATCTCGAAGATCAGCGCGCGGAGAAGCAGAACGAACACTGAGCACATTTCGCTGCCGGAAAACGGGCAGAACGGGCATAAAACAAGCAATATAAAATTAAGGAGAGACTTATCATGAAAGTAATTCTGACAGCAGACGTAAAGGGCAAGGGCAAGAAGGGCGATCTCATCGAGGTCAGCGAGGGCTACGGCCGCAACTTCCTCATGCCGCGCGGTCTGGCAGAGCTGGCTACCGCCGACAACCTCAACGTAAAGAAGGCGCAGGACGAGGCGCACGCACGCAAGGTTGCCCTCGAGCAGCAGGCAGCGCGCGATGCGGCGGAAAAGCTCAAGGAGAGCCCGGTCAAGGTTCCGGCCAAGGGCGGTGCAGGCGGCCGTCTGTTCGGCGCAGTCACCTCCAAGGAGATCGCGGAGGAGCTCAACCGCCAGTACGGTCTGAGCGTTCCGAAGCAGAAGATCGTGCTCGAGGAGCCGATCAAGACCTTCGGCGTACATCGCGTCAAGGCGAAGCTGTATCAGGACATCGCAGGCGAGATCCTCGTACAGGTAGTAGAGGCCTAAAGCCGCTTGCGCGGCTTATAGGGGGCTTCAGAAGCCCCCTATATACGAAGGACGGTTCCCTTGAAACCGCCCTTCGATACCCGAATGTCGCGCCCCACGGGCGCTGGGTCGGGGTACAAAAAGACCCGGCAGAGCTGGGCCTTTTTGTGTGCTGCGAAGCAGCACGATTGCATGCCGTGCGCTTTCGCGCACGGTCGCCTGCGGGCGGGCCGAGATGCTCGCCGACGCCTTTACGGCGCGGCTGCATCTAAGGTTGGCCGCTGCAAGCAGCGGCATCATTATTATGGCGGACGTAAGTCCGCAAGTATCGAGGTGTATTTGTTGGATGAGCTTTTAATGCGGCAGGTGCCGCAGGATCTGACTGCGGAGCAGTCGCTTCTCGGCGCGATGCTGGTCGATCCGAACTGTATCCCGGAGGTCATCGAGCAGGTGCGCTCGGATGACTTCTACGCCGATGAGAACAAGCGGATCTTTGAGGTCATTTATTCGATGTTCAACGGCGCGAAGCGCATCGACCCGGTAACCGTGCTCGACGAGCTGACGAGCGCGGGCTATTACGACGAGGCCGGCGGCCGCGCCTATCTGTTTCAGCTCATGGACATCACGCCCGGCTCGCGGAACGTGGCGGAATATGTGCGCATCGTGCGCGACAAGAGCCTGCTGCGGCAGCTGGCGGACGCCGGAAGCGAAATCCAGCAGAACGCCATTTCCGGGCAGGGCGATGCCTCGGGCATTGCTGAGCTTGCCGAGCAGCGTATCTACAACATCCGGCAGGGACGCGAGATCAAGGGCCTTTCCAAGCTCGAAAACGTCATCGCGGATCTCTATACCGAGCTGAACGAGCGCATGCAGTCGGATAGCGACATCCCGGGTATGTCCACCGGCTTCCACGCGCTCGACAAGGCGCTGACCGGTCTGAACAAGTCCGACCTGATCCTGATCGCGGCCCGACCCGGCATGGGCAAGACCGCCTTCGCGCTCAATATTGCGCTGAACGCGGCCAAGGCGAGTATCCAGAACAAGCCGAAGGGCTACAAGAAGGGCACGGGCGTGTGCGTGTTCCAGCTCGAGATGGGCAAGGAACAGCTTGCAAGCCGCTTTCTGTCCAGTCAGGCGCTGCTCGAGTCGCAGAAGCTCAAGACCGGCGATCTGACGATGGACGACTGGGACAAGATCGCGCGCGGCGCGGGCGTGCTGTCGAGTCTGGATATTTATGTTGACGACAACCCGGCCATCACCGTGCCCGAGATCAAGGCGAAATGCCGCCGTCTGGGCGATGAGCTCGGTCTGATCGTCATCGACTATCTTCAGCTGATGCACGTCGGCGGACGGCACATGGACAACCGTGTGCAGGAGGTCGCGGAGATCTCGCGTTCGCTCAAGATCATGGCGAAGGAGCTCAATGTGCCGGTCGTGTGTCTATCGCAGCTTTCCCGTGCGTCCGAGCAGCGCTCGGACAAGCGTCCGATGCTGAGCGACCTGCGTGAGTCGGGCGCGATCGAGCAGGACGCGGACATCGTCATGTTCATTTACCGCGACGATTATTATGATGAGGAGAGCGAGAACAAAAATATCGCGGAGATCATCATCGCGAAAAACCGCCACGGCGCGACGGGAACCGTCGAGCTTCAGTGGGTCGGTCAGTACACGACCTTCTCCAACCCGGACCGCATCCATGAGGAATAACGGGCTTCTTCGGTCGGCGGCCGACACCATTCGCCGGTATGACATGCTGAGGCCGGGGGAGCGCGTGCTCGTCGCCCTGTCGGGCGGCGCGGACTCGGTGTCGCTCCTGCTCGTACTGCAGGCGCTCGGGTACGAGGTGCGCGCGTTTCATCTGAACCACTGCCTGCGCGGCGCGGAGTCCGACAGGGACGAGGCATTCTGCCGTGCGCTGTGCGCTGAGCGCGGCGTGCCGCTGCATGTCGGGCGCTGCGACATTGCCGCCCTCTCGCAGGGAAAGGCGGTCGAGGAGACCGCACGGCGCGAGCGCTACCGCCTGCTCGAGCGGGCGGCGGAGGGGGATAAGGTCGCGACCGCGCACACCGCGGACGACAATCTGGAGACCGTGCTGTTCCATCTGGTGCGCGGCAGCGGCGCGAAGGGTGTTTCCGGCATTCCGCCTGTGCGCGGCGCGGTCATCCGGCCGCTCCTGTTCGCAGAGCGGCGCGAGATCGAGGCGTTCCTGCGCGAAAATGGGCAGGATTACGTCACGGACAGCTCCAACCTCAGCGACGATTACACGCGAAACCGTCTGCGGCACAGCGTGCTGCCCGTGCTGCGCGGCATTAACGAGCAGGCCGCACAGGCGGCGCTCCGGCTCGGCGAGCAGCTGCGGCAGGATGAGGCCTGCCTCGGCGGGCAGGCGGAGCACTGTCTGCAAATTGCACTTCGTGCGGACGGTGCCTATCTGACCGCGCCGTTTCTCGCGTGCCATCCTGCCGTGCAGGGAAGGGCACTCCGCGAGGCGGCGAGACGCGCCGGAATGCCCATGCGCGACCTTGCGCAGACGCACATCGAGGCGCTGGAGCGCCTGCTTTCGAGTGCAGACCCGTCCGCGCAGCTCGACCTGCCGCACGGCTTTACGGCACGACGCGAGTACGAGGCCTTCCGCATCGCGCCGCGTGCGCGCGGGGTGCAGCCGGAGACGCTGCCGCTCACCGTTCCGTTTGACGGCCTGTGGACGGACGGAACGAGAGTCAAACTCAGAAAATTAGAAAAATCCGAAGTTTTTTACAAAACAGTCAATACTTTTTGCGCAGATTGTGGTACAATAGATTTTGCATCGCTGTGTGTTCGCGCGCGGCAGACGGGAGACCGTCTGCGCCTGACCGAAAAGGGGGGCAGCCGGACGCTGAAAAAGCTGATGATCGACCGGAAAATCCCGGCGGCGGAGCGAGACACCCTCGCCGTCATCGCAGACCGGTCCGGCGTCATCGCGGTGCAGGATATCGGCATGGATCTCAGCCGAAGGCCGGGAAACGGCGCGCGGCTGGAAATAAAGATTGAGAGGAACTGACGAAATGGCTTATAACATGCGAGACGATATTAAGGAAGTATATTTCACCGAAGAGCAGCTGCGAGACAAGGTCCGCGAGCTTGGCGCGCGCATCACTGAAGATTACCGCGGCAAGAATCCGCTGATCGTCAGCGTCCTCAAGGGCTCGTACATCTTCATGTCCGACCTGACCCGTGCGATCGATACGCCGTGCAACGTGGATTTCATGGTCGTGTCCAGCTACGGCAACGGCACCAAGACCTCGGGCGAGGTCCAGATCATCAAGGACATCGCGCAGCCGATCGACGGACGCGACCTGCTGATCGTCGAGGACATCCTCGACTCAGGCGTAACGCTGCACTACCTCATGCAGATCCTCGCCGCACGCGGCGCGAACTCCATCCGTCTGTGCACGCTCCTGTCCAAGCCGGAGCGCCGCAAGATCGACGTCAACGTCGATTATCTGGGCTTTGAGATCCCGGACGAGTTCGTTGTTGGCTACGGTCTGGACTACGCGGAAAAGTACCGCAATCTGCCGTACATCGGTATTCTCAAGCCGCACGTTTACGGCGGCGAGGGCGAATAATTTCTCCCATACGGAAAGGGGCGTTAAACCAATTTGAAAGGCAAAATGAAGGGCTTCGGCCTTTACCTGCTCATACTGGTCTGCCTGCTCGCCGGCGTAAGCTACGTCGTCAGTCAGACGCAGAAAACCGAGTCGATCTCCTACTCGGATGTGTACAGCTACTTTGAGCAGGGCGACGTAGACCGCTACACTCTCGAGGGCGGCACGCTGACCATGCATCTGAAGAACGAAAACCGCGCGGTCAGCTACGAGATCGGCGACTATACCTCGGTATGGTGGTCGCAGCTCGGCTCGGTCATCGACCAGCAGATGAAGGACGGTACGCTGACCAAGGTAGACTACATCACCACAACGATCCCGTGGTGGGCGCAGTTCCTGCCGTATCTCATCCTCGTGGTGCTGATCGGCGCGTTCTGGTATTTCATGATGAACAAGCAGTCCGGCGGCGGCGCGGGTCCGATGCAGTTCGGCAAGGCGCGTGCAAAGCTGGCGCAGGACGGCAAGAACAAGGTGACGTTCAACGATGTCGCAGGCGCGGACGAGGAAAAGGCCGAGCTGCAGGAAATCGTTGAGTTCCTGAAAAATCCGCAGAAGTTCGTGCAGATCGGCGCGCGCATCCCCAAGGGCGTGCTGCTCGTCGGCCCTCCGGGCACCGGTAAAACGCTGATCGCGAAGGCGGTCGCAGGCGAGGCAGGCGTTCCGTTCCTGTCCATCTCCGGCTCGGACTTCGTTGAGCTGTATGTCGGCGTCGGCGCATCGCGCGTGCGCGACCTGTTCGAGCAGGCCAAGAAGAACGCGCCGGCCATCGTGTTCATCGACGAGATCGATGCGGTCGGCCGTCAGCGCGGCGCAGGCCTCGGCGGCGGTCATGATGAGCGCGAGCAGACGCTCAACCAGCTGCTCGTCGAGATGGACGGCTTCGGCGCGAACGAGGGCGTTATCGTCATCGCCGCGACCAACCGCAAGGATATCCTGGACAATGCGCTGCTGCGTCCGGGCCGCTTCGACCGTCAGGTCTATGTCGGCGCGCCGGATGTCAAGGGCCGCGAGGCGATCCTCAAGGTCCATGCGCGCAACAAGCAGTTTGACCCGGATGTCAAGTTCTCCGACATTGCGAAAACGACCGCCGGCTTCACCGGCGCAGACCTCGAAAACCTGCTCAACGAGGCGGCTCTGCTTGCGGCGCGCCGCAACAAGAAGCTGATCTCGCAGGAGGAGATTGAGGAGTCGCTGCTCAAGGTCGTCATGGGCGTGGAGAAGAAGAGCCACATCATCACCGAGCACGACAAGCGTTTGACCGCCTACCATGAGGCCGGTCACGCGATCTGCTTCGAGGTGCTGCCGACGCAGGACCCGGTACACCACGTTACCATCATCCCGCGCTCGTCGGGCGCAGGCGGCTTCACCATGCCGCTGCCCGAGGAGGATCAGGCGTACCGCACCAAGAAGTATATGGAGGAATACATCGTCGTCTGCCTCGGCGGCCGTGTGGCTGAGAAGCTGACGATGGAGGATATTTCGACCGGCGCTTACGGCGACATCAAGCAGGCCACCCAGATGGCGCGCGCGATGGTCACGAGCTACGGCATGAGCGACAAGATCGGCCCGATTGACTACGGTTCCGAGGGCGGCGAGATCTTCCTCGGCCGCGACTTCGCCGCAGGCAAGGGCTACTCCGAGGTCAAGGCGGCGGAGATCGACGATGAGATCCACCGCATCATCGAGACCGCTTACCATCAGTGCGAGAAGCTGCTGAGCGAGCACATGGACGCGATGACGCGCGTCGCGGAGTACCTCATCCGCAACGAGACCATGGACGGCGAAACATTCAAGAAGGTCTTTAACGGCGAGGAGGTCCCCGACAAGGTGGTCGGCGCGGATCTCATGAGCGAGCTCCAGAAGGATCTGAACGAGAAGATCGGCGAGCCAGCAAAGGCTGAGTCTGCTGAACCCGAGCAGTCCGAAAATAAGTAAAAAATTATCCCACAGGGAAAGCAGCTTTGCTCCCTGTGGGATTTTTTTGCCTGTTTAATCGGGGGATGCCGTGAAAACGCGGCCATAGGCGTCCGTGATTTCAACCGTTACGGTAAAGTCGCTCATGCGTCCCTCGAACGTGCCAAGGCGTACTTCGGTATCGTAAATGTTGGCGCCGTACTCGCCGCCCTGGCTGCGGTATTCGAGCGGCTGTTCCGCGATTTCCTTGCCGTTCTGATAGAGAATGATGCGCCCGGTGAACGAAGTGTCCTCCAGCGCGTCATGGGCATCCACATAGGTGGAAATCCTTCCCGTGAACGTGTTCTTGCCAAAGCTGAACGTCGGGCCGCCGCTCGACCAGTAAGCATGAACGTCAATCGAGAAGCGGTTTTCGATGTCGGATTCGCTTGCGATGAGCAGATTGCGCGTGCCGCCGTTCCGGTCGGTGAGAACGAGATAAACCGAGTATTCGTCCACCATCGGGATTGTCAGACTGCCGCGATAGCCGCCTCCGGCGTCGCCTTCCGCCTCGCATTCCCACGACTGCTCGCCGCCTCGGAGCAGGAATTTCGCGGTTTCACCGTCGCTTGCCACGCGCGGCACGGCGGAGAACGTCACGATAAGCTGCTCGGTGTTCTCCGGGTCGAGCGTCATGTGCTCGCTCGACTCCGCGAAGTCGCCGGTATCCGCGTCGGTGCCCGGGTAGTAGACCGTATTGACATTTCCGGCCTGCACGCGCAGCGCCTGCACTTCGCCTTTCAGCTGCGCGATTTGATACAGACATACCGCATTCAGCGCGAGAGACACGCACAGCAGCGCCGCGCCGCCGATGGCGAGTATTTTCCCGCGAGAGAGAGAAACGCCTTTGTGCGGCGTCTCAGAGGCCGCAGGAGCGTCTGTGCTGTTTTCCTCCGCCGGGGGAGCAGGGAAGGGCGCGTCCGGCCGCAGCAGCGTGTCGACCGGCACGCCGAACAGCCGGCTCAGCTCCATCAGGTTGTCCATCGTCGGGACGGCCTGGTCGGCCTCCCATTTGCTCACTGCCTGCCGGGAGAGGCCGAGCTTTTCGCCGAGCGCTTCCTGGCTGAGCTTATGGTCGCGCCGCAGAGCTGCGATTTTTTCACCTGTTGTCATCGTGCTCACCTCCTGTAAGCTCACTCTATCCGAAAACCCGTTATTTCGCCACCAACCTTGCGTTTCCTCGTGTCAACCGCAGGTTGCGGCGAGAAAAACGGTAGCAAAAGAGCCCCGAACACGGCGCTTCGAGGCTCTTTCAGGCAATACCGCCGCAGCTTTCATTGTGCGGTGTTGCCTTGGGATTGGGGTACGGAGAAAATCAGTCGCCGAAGAACTGGTCGTGGATGGCCTTGACTGCCTTCTCGCTGTCCTCCTCGTTGATGAGGACGGAGATCTTGATCTCAGAGGTGGAGATCATGCGGATGTTGATGCCGGCGCCTGCCAGAGCCTCGAACATCTTGGAAGCGACGCCTGCGGCGGACGCCATGCCGGCGCCGACGATGGAGACCTTTGCGACCTTGGTGTTGATGGAGACATCCTCGTAGTCGAGCATTTCCTTTGCGTCGCGCAGGATACCTGCAACGCGCTCTGCATCGTCCTGACGGATGGTGAAGGAGATGGACTTCTTGTTGTCGCGGCCGACGGACTGGAGAATGATGTCGATGTTGACATTGTGCTTGGCCATGAGCGAGAATACCTTGAAGGCGGTGCCCGGGGTATCGTTCAGATTGATGATCGCGACGCGCGCGCAGTTATTATCACGGGCTACACCCGAAACGTTCAGTTTTTCCATGTTAGAACCCTCCTTGACTTTCGTACCCGGATTGCGGGTAAAGCTCGAAACGACCTCGAGATCGACATTGTACTTCTTTGCCATTTCAACCGAGCGGTTGTGCAGTACCTGAGCGCCGAGCGACGCCAGCTCGAGCATTTCATCATAGGTGATGGCGTCGAGCTTGTGCGCATTCTTGACGATGCGCGGGTCGGCGGTGTAGACGCCGTCAACGTCGGTGTAGATCTGGCACAGGTCAGCGCCGAGCGTTGCGGCGATGGCGACAGCGGTCGTGTCCGAGCCGCCGCGGCCGAGGGTGGTCACGTCGCCCATCTTGTTGATGCCCTGGAAGCCGGCAACGATAACGATGCGGCCGTTGTCCAGCTCTGCCTTGAGGCGGTCGCCGGAGATGCGCTTGATGCGCGCGTCCGAGTAGTTGCTGTTGGTCTCCATGCCGATCTGCCAGCCGGTCAGGGAAACGACCGGGAAGCCGAGCTTCTGGATGGCCATGGCGAGCAGGGACATCGAGATCATCTCGCCGGTGTTGAGCAGCACATCCATCTCGCGTCTGGACGGACGCTCGTTCAGCTCGGCAGCCTTTTCGATGAGGTCATCGGTGGTGTCGCCCTGAGCGGAAACGACGACAACGACCTGATTGCCGGCCTTAGCGGTGCTGGTGACGATGTCAGCGACATTCTTCAGTCGTTCGGTGTTGGCGACCGAGGTGCCGCCGAACTTTTGCACAATAAGACTCATAGTTGTTTAATTTCCTCCTTATATCACGCGCCTGCCGGAGCAGGAGCGTCTCCATATGCAAACTGTAAAAAAGTGTGCATTACAGACGTTTTACCGTGGTGCCGACCTCGTCGCAGCGCAGCTGCACTGCCTTCCAGTGCGGGTATTTCGCCTCGCACAGAGCCTGCGCCTTTTCGATATAGTCGCGGTCGCCCTTGTAGACGATGGCGACGATGGACGGGCCTGCGCCCGAGATGAACGCGCCGAGCGCGCCGAGCTCCTTGGCCTCGCGGACGATGTCCTCGCCGTTTTCGATGAGGCTGAAGCGGTAGGGCTGATGCAGGCAGTCGCCGGTCGCGACGTCCAGATTTTCCAGCTTGCCGGTGGTCAGGCTGCCCGCGAGCAGAGCCGCACGCGCGAGGTTGTAGACCGCGTCGTGGTGGTCGATGCGCTTCGGGAGCGCCGCACGCGCCTTTTCGGTGGAAAGCTGGAAGTCCGGGATAAAGACCACGAAGTCGATCGCGCCGTGGACCGGCACGCGGACATGGCTGACATGGCCGTTTTCGAGCAGCGCCACGCAGAAGCCGCCGAGGATGGCCGGAGTCGAGTTATCCGGATGGCCCTCGATGGTCGCCGCAAGATCAATGACCGCGTTGCGGTCAAGCGGCTCGCCGAGCAGGGCGTTCGCGCCCATGATGCCGGCGACCGTGCAGGCCGAGGACGAACCCAGACCGCGCGTCTGCGGGATGGCGCAGTCCTCGACGATGGTCAGGCCGGAGAGCGGCTTGCCGCACTCGTCGTACACGCGCTTGGCGCACTGGTAGATGAGGTTGGACTCGTCCTTCGGGACGAACTGACCGTTTTTATCCGAAATATCGATATGATCGTTCTCAGCAAGGTCGATCACGTTGTACATTTCGAGCGCGATGCCGATGCTGTCGTAGCCCGAGCCCATATTGGCGCTCGTAGCAGGAACGGTAACACGAACCATTTTATGTATGCCTCCTTAGAGAATGCGCATTGCCGCGCAGACCTTGCCGACGGCGTTCAGTTTTTCGGCTGCCGCATCCATTTCGGCAGTCGGGATCTTGCTGGTCTGGACGACGAATACGCCTTCGACCGGCTCGGACAGGCTCTCGACCGGGAGAATGCTCTCGATGTCCTCGCGCGCGCCCTTGAAGCGGACGTACCACGCGGAGCGCAGCGTGTCGAGCGGACGGAGCAGCTTTTTCGAGCCATCGCCCCACATGATGCGGCGGCGGTTATCCTTGTGCTCGATGGAGTCGAGCATATCAGCGACAACGGCGGAAGCGGTCGCGAGCTTGCCTGCGCCCTTGCCGTAGAACATGACCTCGCCGGTCGCGTTGCCGTCGACCATGATGGCGTTGAATACGTCCTCGACGGCTGCAAGCGGGCTCTCCTTGTGGATGAGGTGAGGAGCGACGTAGGCATAGGCCGTGCCGTCCTCGCAGCGCACCGAGCGGCCGAGCAGCTTGATGACGCAGCCGAGCTTGTCGGCGTTTGCGACGTCCTCGAGGGTGATCTTGGTGATGCCCTCGCAGGAAACCGTATCCGGGTCGAACTTGTCGCCGTAGGCGAGATCGGACAGGATGCAGATCTTGCGGCAGGCATCGTGACCCTCAATGTCGGCGGTCGGGTCCTTCTCGGCGTAGCCGTTGACCTGCGCCTGACGCAGCGCGTCCTCGAAGGTGACGCCGTTGTGGATCATCTGGGTCAGGATGTAGTTGGTGGTGCCGTTGAGGATGCCGCAGATCTGGTTGAACTCGTTGGCAGCGAGGCACTGGAGCATCGGGCGGATGATCGGGATGCCGCCGCCGACGGACGCCTCAAACATGTAGTTGACGCCATGTTCCTCGGCGATCTTGAGCAGCTCGTCACCCTTCGTCGCGACGAGCTCCTTGTTGGAGGTGCAGACGCTCTTGCCGGCCTCGAGGCAGCGCTTGGTGAACTGATAGGCTGCGCCCACGCCGCCCATGACCTCGGCAACGACCGTTACCTCAGGGTCGTTCTCGATGACGGAGAAGTCGGTAACGAATTTATGTCCGTAGGGCAGAGAGGAAAAATCGCGCAGATCGAGCACATACTTGACCTCGACCGGCTCGCCGACCGTGCGCGCAATCTTCTCGGCGTTCATCTCGAATACCTCGTACACGCCGGAACCGACCGTTCCGTGTCCCATGATTGCTACTTTTACCATTGTGATAATTCCTTTCCGTGGGAGAATTTATTGCAGTTTATCATTCGGAAGCAAGGATCTCGACCTTGTTCACGCCCTCGAGCTGCTCTGCACGGTGCAGCAGCTCCTCGACCGAATATTTCATTTCGCCCGTTCGCGCGGCGATCGTGACCGATGCCTGACCGCGCATGGGGATGGACTGGTTGACCGTCATGAGGTTCGCACCCGACTTCGCCATCAGTCCGAGGATGCTCGAGAGCATACCCGGCTGGTCGTGCAGCATGAAGTGGAACGTCACGATGCGGTCGGTCGTCGCCTCGAAAAAGGGTCGGACGCCGTCCTTGTATTTATAGTAAGCGCTGCGCGACAGGCCTGCGAGCTTTGCGGCCTCGCTTGCTGTTGCAGCCTTACCCGAGGCGATCGCCTCATTGGCCTCGATCACGCGCTGAAAGACTTCGGGCAGCAGCGTTCGTTCGACCAGATAGTATTTGGGTTTAACCATGCGTTAATCTGTCCTTCCTGAAAAGACATATGTCTTTTTCACGCTCTCCTATCATACCATATAGCCGCGTCTGACGCAAGGGAGAAATCTATAAAATTCCCAGAAATTCGCGCCTTCATTTGTCGATATTGCCAAAGTCGACAGAAAAAAGTGCAGCAGTATACTAAAATTATAAAGAAAAGACGAAAGAAAGTAAAGAGGGGGGAGTGAGAAAACCGATTCAGTTCACGGCTTTTGCGGCCGCGAGCACGAAAACACAGGCGGCGCCCATGCTGCGCAGGACATGCGCGGCGTCTGCGGCGGTCGAGCCGGTCGTGATGATATCGTCGATGACCACGACGCGCTCGCCTGCGAGCGGAATGCGTCCGGGCAGGAGCGAGCCGGCGGCATTCTTCCGGCGGGCGGCAGCGTCCTGCTGCACGGACTGACGGGCGGTAAACGGACGCTTGCGCAGCGCGGAAACGCAGGGCATCGAGAGTGATTGCGCGATCGGACGCGCGAGCAGCTCGGCCTGATTGTAGCCGCGCTCCCGTGCGCGGAGAAAGCCGAGCGGCAGGTATGTGATGCAGGTGGGCTGCCACCGGTCGAGCTGCGCGGCGAGAACCGCCGCCATCTCGGCGGCGAACCATGCAGCATACTGCGGTCTGCCGCCGAATTTGAAGCGGTGCAGCGCTTCTTTGACTGTGCCGCGATAGCAGAGCGCCGCCGCCGCGCCGTCGGCACCGGGAACGGAAAATTCGCCGTGATACCGGTATTCCGTGCGTACCTCGCGCGCACAGTCCGGACACAGCGCCGCGCTGTGCTTTTCGACGGGAAGGACCCGGCCGCACAGGATGCACGTCCGGTCGAATAAAACGGGCATGAGGTTCACCTCCGGATGAAAAAAGAGCTGTCCGCGAGGGACAGCTCTCAGTTTGTCGATAAAGGTCGATAAAGTCCGTGTTCACGCAAAGCACGAGCCGCGCGGCAGCGCGCATTCAAATCGGTTTGAATACCTTCGGATGACTCGTGTTCTGCGTTCGTCAGAACACAGATTGCCGGCGAAACGTCAGTTTCGCGACGGTCTAAATTTTACTTTGCGAGCAGTTTCTTGAGGCGCTCCGCAGCCTCGAGCGTGCGCTTCTGGTCGCCGAAGGCAGTCAGACGGAAGAAACCGTCGCCGTTCTTGCCGAAGCCTGCACCCGGGGTGCCGACAACGTTCGCGTTCTCGAGCAGGTAGTCGAAGAACGTCCAGGAATCCATGCCGTTCGGGCACTTGAGCCACAGGTACGGGCTGCTCTTGCCGCCGGTGTACCAGATGCCGAGCTCGTCGAGCGTCTCGGAGAGCACCTTGGCATTCTGCTTGTAGTAGCCGAGGGTATCCTTGATCTGCTTCATGCCTTCCTCGGTGAAGCAGGCGGCGGCGCCCTTCTGTACGATATACGGAACGCCGTTGAACTTGGTGGTCTGGCGGCGCAGCCACATCTTGTTCAGCTTGCCGTCCGCGAGCGCGGTCGGAACGACGGTCCAGCCGCAGCGCGTGCCGGTGAAGCCCGCCATCTTGGAGAAGGAGCAGAACTCGATCGCGCAGGTCTTTGCGCCCTCGATCTCGTAAATGGAGCGCGGCAGGTTCTCGTCCTCGATGAAGCACTCATACGCTGCGTCGTAGAGGATGACAGCGTTCTGTGCGTTCGCGTAATCCACCCATGCCTTGAGACCTGCGCGGTCGTAAGCGGCGCCGGTCGGGTTGTTCGGGGAGCAGATATAGATGATGTCGCACTTTACGGATGCGTCCGGCAGGGGCAGGAAGCCGTTTGCCTCGTTCGCGTCCGCGAAAACGATCTTGCGGCCTGCCATGACGTTGGTATCGACGTAGACCGGGTAGACCGGGTCCGGAACCAGGACAACATTGTCCTTGCCGAAGATGTCGAGGATGTTGCCGAGGTCGCTCTTCGCGCCGTCAGAGATGAAGATCTCATTGGTTGCAAGCTCTACGCCGTGGGTCTTGTAGTAGCCGACGAGCGCCTCGTGCAGGAAGTCATAGCCCTGCTCGTCGCCGTAGCCGTGGAAGGTCTCCTGCTTCGCCTGATCCTCAACCGCCGCGTGCAGCGCGTCGATGACAGCCGGAACGAGCGGACGGGTAACGTCGCCGATGCCGAGGCGGATGATGTCAGCCTCCGGGTGGGATGCGGAGTACTCGCGGACCTTGCGCGCGATGGTGGAGAACAGATAGCTCTGCTCGAGATTGTCATAATTGGTGTTGATCTGCATTATTTCTTGCTCCTTTTCAGAGATGCCGCGACGAATGCCTTGAACAGGGGATGTGCGCGGTTCGGACGGGATTTGAACTCAGGATGGAACTGAACGCCGATATAGAACGGATGCTCCGGAATCTCGACGGTCTCGACGAGCTCGCCGGTCGGGGAAGTGCCCGTGATGAGCATGCCCCTGCTCTCGATCTCCTCGCGGAAGGCGTTGTTGAACTCATAGCGGTGGCGGTGGCGTTCGGAGATAAGCTCCGCGCCGTAAGCGGACGCCATGATGCTGCCCGGACGGACCTTGCAGGGATAAGCGCCCAGACGCATGGTGCCGCCCTTCTTGGAGATGCCGTGCTGGCTCTCCATCAGGTCGATGACCGGATGCGAGGTGTTCGGGTCGAACTCGCCGGAGTTTGCGTCGGCGTAGCCGAGCACGTTGCGGGCGTAGCTCATGACCGCGATCTGCATGCCGAGGCAGATGCCGAAGTAGGGGATGCCGCGCACGCGCGCGAAGTTTGCCGCGCAGATCATGCCCTCAACGCCGCGCGAGCCGAAGCCGCCCGGCAGGATGATGCCGTCGACCTCGCCGAGCAGCTTGTCGGCGGTGGAGTCGTTGATCTCCTCGGAGTCCACCCAGTCGATGTCGACAAAGCAGCCGTTCTCGTAGCCGGCGTGCTGAAGCGCCTCGGCGACCGAGAGATAAGCGTCGTGCAGCTTGACGTACTTGCCGACGAGGGCGATCTTGACATGCTCCTTGCGCGATGCGATGCGCTCGAGCATTTCCTGCCACTCGCTCATGTCGCCCTTGCCTGCGCCGATGGACAGCTCGCGGCAGACGATGTCGGAGAAATGGCTGTCCTCGAGCATCATCGGCGCCTGATACAGCACGGGAAGCGTGCGGTTCTCGATAACGCAGTCGGGGGGAACCGTGCAGAACATCGAGATCTTGTGGCGGATGTCCTCGTCGAGCGGCTGATCGACGCGGGCTACGATGATGTCAGGGGAGATGCCCAGACCGCGCAGCTCCTTGACCGAGTGCTGGGTCGGCTTGGACTTCGGCTCGTTCGAGCCGGAGATGAACGGAACGAGCGTTACGTGGATGAACAGGCAGTTGCGGCGGCCGACTTCGGCCGCTACCTGACGGATAGCCTCGAGAAACGGCTGCGACTCGATGTCGCCGGTGGTGCCGCCGATCTCGGTGATGACGACGTCAGCCGAGGTCTTTTTGCCGACCGAGTAGATGAACGACTTGATCTCGTTGGTGATGTGGGGGATGACCTGAACGGTCTCGCCGAGGTATTCGCCGGCGCGTTCCTTGTTCAGAACGTTCCAGTAGACCTTACCGGTGGTGAGGTTGGAGAACTTGTTGAGGTCCTCGTCGATGAAGCGCTCGTAGTGGCCGAGGTCGAGGTCGGTCTCCGCGCCGTCGTCGGTGACATAGACCTCGCCGTGCTGGAACGGGCTCATCGTGCCGGGGTCGACGTTGATATACGGGTCGAGCTTCTGCGCTGCGACCTTGAGGCCGCGGCTCTTGAGCAGTCGGCCGAGAGAGGCCGCGGTAATGCCCTTGCCCAGACCGGAGACAACGCCGCCGGTCACGAAAATGTATTTTGTCATAGCTCGATTTCCCCTTTGAAAACGGTCGCGGCCGCGCCCGTCATGAACACGGTCTCAGTGGTGTAGCGAATGGTGAGGTCGCCGCCGCGCAGGTGGACGGTGATGTCCGTGTCCGGCTTGCAGAAGCCGTTCAGGCAGGCCGCAACGCCGGTCGCGCACGCGCCCGTGCCGCAGGCCCAGGTCTCGCCCGAGCCGCGCTCCCAAACGCGCATCTTGAGGCTGCCGTCCGGCAGGACGTTCACGAACTCGGTGTTGATGCGTTCGGGGAACAGCGGATGATGCTCGAACTTGGGGCCGAGGCGCGAAAGATCGAGGTCGTCCACATCGTCCTCGTTAAAGAAGATGACGCAGTGGGGGTTGCCCATCGAGACGCAGGTCACGTGATAGACCTTTTCGTCTACGACGAGCGGGGCGTCGATGACGGAACTGCCGGCCATGTTGACCGGGATCTTTGCAGGCTCGAGGATCGCCGCGCCCATATCGACGCGCGCCGTCTGCATTTTGCCGTCCCTGACGTGCAGCTCGAGCGTTTTTACGCCGGAAAGCGTGTCGATGGTAATGGTGGTGCGCCCGCCGACCATGCCGTTGTCATACAGATACTTGCCGACGCAGCGGATGCCGTTGCCGCACATCTTACCCTCCGAGCCGTCGGCGTTGAAGATGCGCATCTGCGCATCTGCCCGGTCGGACGGGGAAATGAGGATAATGCCGTCGCCGCCGATGCCGAAATGCGGTTCGGAAAGCGCGATGGACAGCTTTTCGGGGTCCGTGACCTTCTGGTCGAAGCAGTTGATATAGATGTAATTGTTGCCGCAGCCGTGCATTTTAGTGAACGACAGCTTCATACGGTCTCCCTCCAGTTAACAGCAGTGTGTTCCGTGCGCGCGGAGCTCCGCGCGCACGCGCCGGACAAAGGCACGCAGCGTTTGCCCAGACGACATTCAGTATAACATAATTTTACGAAAAATTCTCTATGCTTTTGAAAAAAAGCACGAAATTTTTCCCTGTCCGACAGGGCGATTTTTTGCGGTATCTCACAAAATCGGGGATTTAATCGCGCTTCATGGCGGAAAATTAACACACGTTTAGCGGAGATTGTGGTATACTGTAAGATACCGGTGAAATATGCCGCATCTGCGCGTACATTCACGGTGTTCAAAACGTACAATGCAAAGGAGAGAGTGACTTGCCGCTGTCAACGAAAAAAATCCGCATCTTTTCCTTCTCGTGGCGCGATCTTGCGATATTCTGCGCTCTGTTCGGCAGTGCGGTGCTGCTGTGCATCCTGCTGCACATGGCCAACGGCTCGGAGGGCTTCGCCTACTCGATCTTCGTCCTGACCGTGCTGCTCATCTCGCGCTTTACGACCGGCTATCTGTTCGGCACGCTCGCAGCCGTGCTGAGCGTCGTAGGCACGAACTACATATTCACCTACCCGTACTGGGCGGTGAACTTCACGCTGTCGGGCTATCCGCTGACCTTTCTGACCATGCTCGTGGTCTCGCTCGTGACCTGTACGATGACGACCAAGATCAAGCGGCAGGAGGATCTGCGCATCGAGGCGGCGCGCGAAAAAATGCGCGCGAATCTGCTGCGTTCGGTCTCGCATGACATCCGCACGCCGCTGACCTCGATCATCGGCTCGACGAGCGCCATGATCGAAAATCCGGATCTGCCCGAGCAGGACCGTCTGCTGCTGCTGACCGACGTACGGGATGACGCGCAGTGGCTCATCCGCGTCGTGGAAAACCTGCTGAGCATTACGCGCATGGGCGACACGACCACGCGCCTGGTCAAAAATCCCGAGCCGGCGGAGGAGATCCTCGGCGCGGTGACGGCGAAGTTCCGCAAGCGCTATCCCGATGTCCGCCTCCGCGTTTCCGTGCCGGAGGATCTGCTGTTCGTGCCGATGGACGCGGTGCTCATCTCGCAGGTGCTGTCCAATTTGCTCGAGAACGCCGTGGTGCATGGCGGCGGCCATACGACCGAGATACGCCTGTCCGTGCGGCGCGAGGGGCCGGAGGCCGTGTTCGCCGTCGAGGACAACGGCGACGGCATCGAGCAGAAGGTGCTGCCGCATCTGTTCGACGGCACGCTCGCCGCAGCGGCAGGAGACACGGAGAACGGCGGCAAGAGAAACATGGGACTCGGCCTTTCGGTCTGCCAGGCGATCATCCACGCCCACAGCGGCAGCATCGAGGCGCATAATCTGATGGAAGGCGCGGAATTTGTGTTCCGTCTGCCGCTCGAACAAGAGGAGGAAAAAGCATGACCATCCGCGAAAAGATCCTGATCGTCGAGGACGAGAAGAGCATCGCGCACTTCATCTCGACCATACTCACCACAAACGGCTACGAGACCATTCTCGCAAAGACGGGAACCGAGGCGATGACCATGCTGTCCTCGCACTGTCCCGACCTCGTTATCCTCGACCTCGGTCTGCCCGACATGGACGGCATCGAGGTGCTGCGCAGCCTGCGCGGCTGGTCGAGCCTGCCGGTCGTCGTGGTGTCCGCGCGCACGCATGAAAACGACAAGGTCGAGGCGCTCGACCTCGGCGCGGACGATTATCTGACCAAGCCGTTCGGCACAGCGGAGCTGCTCGCGCGCGTGCGCACCGCCATCCGTCATACGCGCACAACGTCGCCGACCGGCGAGATCGCGCAGCGCGGTACATACAGCGTGGGCGAAATGGTCATCGATTATAACAAGCATCAGGTGCTCGTGCGCGGGGAGAATGTTCGTCTGACGCTCAGCGAGTTCCGCATTGTTGCCCTGCTGGGCAAGTTCGCCGGCAAGGTGCTGACCTATGATTATATCATCAAGGAGCTGTGGGGCCCGCGAGCGGGCGGAGACAACCAGATTCTGCGCGTGAACATGGCGAATATCCGCCGCAAGATCGAGAAGAACCCGGCGGAGCCGGAATATCTGTTCACCGAGGTCGGTGTGGGCTACCGCATGGCGGAAAATCCCTCCGGAGAATGAAAAAAATGCTCCCTTCCGGGAGCAGAGGCCATTTTTGTTTTACCCTCAACCGAGGGGAAGCGGTTCCGCCGTTCCGGCGGCTTGCCGCCGCAGGCGAGAGATGGCTGCCGATGGGCAGACCGGGCATTGCCGCCTTCGGCGGCCGGGAGAGCCGCCGTCTGGCGGCGGAGACAAAAGGGGGCAAGGGCACCGTATGGTTCCCTTGCCCCCTCTTGACTCCCCCAAACCCTCCTTTGGCCGAGCTCGCCTGCGGCGACTCGTCTAAATGCGAGGGGCCTCCAGATGCGTTTGGTGCACTAAGGTCTCACGCTTGATCGAAGCAGAGCTTTTCGCAGAGCAAATCCAGCGCCCTGCACAGAATGGCCGCGCACTGTTATGCGCGGCAAATCACGAAAGTAATCGTCCATGGCACGAGAAAAAGGAGAGCACAGGTTCAAATCTGTGCTCTCCTTTCGTTTTTAGACGCGCGACCGGAGGGAGTCGCGCCCAAAGGAAGGTCAGGGGAGTCAAGAGGGGACAGGAAACCATATGTCTGGTGTCCTGTCCCCTTTTGCCCCTGTCGGTGGGCACCGACACCCCCGGGCCGCCGAAGGCGGCCAATGTCCACGCTCACTTCGAGCGTAAAGCCACTGTATCGGCGGAAACCCAACCGTCCGCTGACGGCAAGAAGCGTTCTACGGTGAAGGCACAGCCTTACAGAAGCGCCAGCACCTTGGCGATCTCGCCGCGCGTGATCCTGCCGAGCGGCAGGAGCGTTCCATCCGTGTAGCCGCCGATGATACCGGCGGAAACGCAGGTCTTAACATGCTCCGCCGCCCAGGACGGAATTGCGGAAGCATCCTTGTAGTTGAGGCTTGCGGCCGCATAGCCGCGCGGCAGCAGGCGGCCGATCACCGTCATGACCTCTGCGCGGGTAATATCTGCGTCAGGATTGAAATACATCACGCCGCCGCGCGACTCGCCGGTCATGAAGCCGGCCTTTGCGACCGCGTTTACCGCACCGGCCGCCCAGGACGGGATGCTGTCGCTGTCCGCAAAGGCGGAAACGTCGGCAGACGAGGTGTCCAGTCCCAGAGTGCGTGCCATCGTGACCGCGAATTCCTTGCGCGTCAGATTGCGGTCGGGGTAAAAGTACATGCTGCCGCCCTTGCCTTCGCCCTTCATGATGCCGCGCGTGTTCAGCAGCGAGGCGTAGCCGCGCGCCCAGTGGGAGGCAGTGTCCGCGAAGGCGTTCGCCGCGCTTCCGGCCGTGACGGTCGCGCAGACGCGCGTGCGGTTGCCGGCATCGTCTGATACGTCGATGGTCACGGTATGTGTACCGGCGGCGAGTGCGCCGGTCGTAACGGTCAGGCCGGAGCCGTTCATGGCTGCGGCGCCGCTCTGCGTTTTTCCGTCGACCTTGGCCGTGATATTCGTCGCGCGAACGGGATATTTAGTGTTTTCCATGGTCGCGGTGCCCGAAATCGTGGCCTTCGCGCCTGCATCCACGGTCACGGCCGTGCTGTTCAGATGCACGGAGGGACAGTCGCTGTTCGTGGCCGCATGATGCGCGGTGAGCACGATCTGGTCGAGCAGGAGCGCGGAATGAGACAGACCGGAGCTGCTTTTCTCGAAATGCAGACCGGTGAACTGGACTGCGCCCTCGGGAACCGGGGCGGTCAGCTGCTTCCAGCTGTTCACCGTCGCGGCGGACAGGGGAGCGGTCAGCTCATTGCCTTCGGCGTCGGTAAAGACCGCCGTCAGCGTGCCGTGGGTGTTCTCCGAACGCGCCCACAGGGTCAGATATTTCATGTCCGCGACATCCGCCGGGGAAGCGGACAGAGTGAAGCCGTCCGTGCTTTCACCGTCCCACAGCGCCTTGAGCGAGCCGGTTCCGCGTGCGACCGAGGTATAGTCGGTGACGCGCGAGAGCGAAACGCCTTCCGAGGCGGTGAAGCCGCCGAGACCGTCCTCGAACGTCGAGACGAACGAGGCATCCTGCGGATCACCCATGCCGACGTTCACCGGAATGGACGCGCGCGTGTTTCCATAGGAGCAGGTGAGCGTGCCGTTCGCCATCGAGCTGCCCGCGGTGAACACGCCCTTTTCATCGACCGAGCCGATGCCGTTCGTTACCGTCCAGGTAAAGGCGGTGTCGGTCGAGGCCATTTTCTGACCGAGGTGGTAGCCGAGCGCATCGAGATCGATCGACTGGCCCGGCTTGACGCTGACAGAGGAGACTGACTTGCCGCCGGACTGGAGCGCGATGGAGTGCACGTCACCCGTGACGCAGACGTTCATCGAGCCGGAAACCGAGCCGTTCGAGGCGGTGACGGTCGCGCTGCCGCTCTTCTGACCGGCAGTGAAGGTCTGTCCCTCTACCGTGCCCATGTCGTTCGAGACCTCAAGGACGAGATCGGACGGGGCTTCTGCCGGGCCGTAGGAAGCGTCCGCGCCCTTGATCGAGAACCAGGTGGACGCGCCGGGGAGAATGTAGCGGTAGCTCGGGGTGAGTACGGCATGGGCAGTCACGCCGTCCGAGGGGGTGTTCGCGGTAAAGAAGATGTAGTTGGCGCAGGCGCGCTGCGAGCCGTCCGAGGGACTCGAGATGAGCGAGGTCTCGCTCGCGCCGGGCTGGCGCAGCGCCATGGCGGAGGAGCCGCCGCCGTCGAGACAGAGTGCGCGCACACAGCCAAGCTCCTTGAGTTCCTCGCCGAGTTCCGCCGCAGTCAGGCCGGTGCTGACCGAGGACTGGTTGCCATCGATCTCGTACAGGACGACCGTGCCGTCGCTCTTGACGCCGATGGCGCTGCGCGCGCGGCGCGAAGACGCGGCATCGATGCCGGAGGTCGTGACCGTGCCGTCGTCGATGAGCAGCTTGCCGCCAACGGCATATTCGACCTCGCCCCATGCCGGGTCTGCGGCGGTGATGGAGAGCGTGACCTCCTCGCCGACCGGGAAATCGACCCACGAGGGGACGTTCGCGCCGTCGGATTTGGTGAGTACCATCTGGTTCTCACCGATGGCGAAGGAGGACGAGCCGGTTCCCTTGCTCACGACCTTGAGCCGAACCGAGCCGCCGGCCTTGACCTGGGTGGAGTCCTCGCGCTCGAGCACGATATAGCTGCCCTTGGCGGCGAAATGGGTCGCTTCGTCGTAGTTGCGGTCGAGCAGGTACGCACCGGCGGTCGTGCGCGTTTTGTTGAAGTAAGAGACCGAGCAGGAGCCGCTTGCGCCCGTGATGCGGATGCCCATTGTCGGGCGGCCGATGACGGCGGTGCCGTCCTTCTTGAAGCCGACGGCGTACTGCCATGCATCGGAGGAGACGAGCGTTCCCTTGTCGATGACCAGACCGATGGGGACGCCGCTCGACATGACGAAAAAGTCGGCGTTCGTGCCGCCGATAACGGTCTTGCCCTGGTTTTGCAGGTATTTGACGGCGTTTGTGATGGTGGCCTTGCTGCCGTAGACCGTGTCGCCGGCGTAGACCATGACGGGGGAGACGCCGGTGTTCGGCTCGTATGTCAGCACGTTTGCGCGCTGCACACCGGCGGTGTTTTTACCCTCGGTGCGTGTGTAGGTCAGTCCTTCGCCGACCGGATAGGACCAGCTGAAGCCGTTGGTGAATGCAGCAGACGCCGCAGCGGTGACCAGCTGCGTCATGGCGAGCGCCGCAGCGGCAAGCCGGAAGGTGGTTTTACGTTTCATTCTCATATCATACCTCGAGTTTCTGCGTGGAAAAAATAAAAGCGGCATACCGGAGACCGGTACGCCACCTATTGTAAACGCTCATGAAGTATTTGTCCAGAAGAAGGACAAATATTTCATAATTTTAACGGCAGGCAGAAGCCTGTTTTTTTTAACCCTCAGCAGAGGGTGAATGGTTTCGCCGATACAGCGGCGCAGCCGCTGGAGGCGACTTTACGCTCGAGGTGAGCGTGCACAATGGCCGCCTTCGGCGGCCGGGGGTGTCGGTGCCCACCGACAGGGGCAAAAGGGGACAGGACACCAGAATGGTTTCCTGTCCCCTCTTGACTCCCCTGACCTTCCTTTGGACGCGACTCCCTTCGGTCGCGCGTCTAAATGCGAGGGGCCCACAGGGACGTCCGGTAATCCAAGAGTACACACTTGATCGAAGCGGAGCTTTTCGCAGCGCCAAACAAGCGCCCTACACCGTCTGGCCGCGCACTGTTATGCGCGGCGGTTTACGCAAGCTGACTTCAGGGTCTGAAAGCGTCCCAAAAGCGAACCGACGCACGGAACCGAGCCCCCGTTTCCCCCGTTTAGCCGCGAATGCTTCGCTGAGCGGCCAGCGGAAGGTCAAAGGGGTGTCAAGAGGGGACATAGGAAACCGCAGGTGTCCTACGTCCCCTTTTGCCCCCGCCGTGGACACGGCGTCTCCGCCGCCAGACGGCGGCAATGCACACGCCATGTCATGGCGAATACCCCCGGCCCGGGAGGGCCTATCTCGCCTGCGGCGGCAAGCCGCCGGAACGGCGGAACCGCTTCCCCTCTGCTGAGGGTAAGGAAAGAAGAGGCCTTGCCCCGAAGGGGCAATTAAACGCTCTTGACGACCTTGTCGAGCACTTCGCTCAGCTTCGGACTGCGCACCGATGTGTCGGACACGCGATGATAGATCGCCTTGCGTGCGTTATACAGGCGGCGCGTTTCCGCCTGCTTGTCCGGCCTGTTGAGCAGCGGACGGTTGTTCGAATAGGAAAGGTTCTTGAGAATGCGGTAGAACGGCGTATCCAGATGGATGAGCAGTCCGGTCTCCTTGACCGCAGCGACATTCTCAGGGCGCAGCACCGCACCGCCGCCGAGCGAGAGCACGATGCCGTCGCGCTGCGACAGCTCACGGATATAGGCCGTCTCGCGGTCTCGGAAGTACGCTTCGCCCTTCTGCGCGAAGATGTCCGAGATCTTCATGCCCTCTTTTTCCTCCAGATACTGGTCGGCGTCCACAAAGTCCAGTCCGGTCACGCGCGCGAGCTTGCGTCCGATGGTGGTCTTGCCGCTGCCCATGAAGCCGCAGAGCACGAGGTTTTTCTTCCCGTACTTTTCGTGCAGACGCTTGACCGCCATTTTGCCGTAGGTGCGGCGCAGAATGGTCTCGCAGGAGGCAGGCTCGAACGTTACGCCCGACCAGATGGTCTGTGCGTGCGCCGCCTGCATGACCAGCATGTAAAGACCGTCGCGCGTCGCGGTCTTGCGCGGATTGGCCAGACGCATGGTCGCCGTCACTGGCGGATTGTAGATCGCGTCGAACACATACTCGGTCCTGTGCGGCAGATAGTGCAGCGGCGCGAGATTTTCCTTCGGATACATGCCGACCGGCGTGGAATTCAGTACGATCTGGATGTCGCGCGGGATGTGGCGGCGGCTGTATACGGAGACGCGCGCGTGCGGCACAGTCTCGGCGATCTGCTGCTGGAGCGCGGCGGCCTTTTCCAGATTGCGGCCGGTGATGGTGAGGTGCGCGCCCTCGCGCGCACAGTGGTACGCCATGACGGATGCCGCGCCGCCGTAGCCGAGCAGCAAGACTTTTTTGCCGCGCAGCGTTACACCGTCGCGTACGAGCGACTCGGAAAAGCCGAGGATGTCGGTATTGTAGCCGATGGCCTTTCCGTCGCGGAAAGCGACCGTGTTGACCGAGTGCAGGTCGCGCGCGGCGGTATCCACCCCGTCGAGCAGCTCGATGACCGCCTTTTTGTGCGGAATGGTGCAGTTGATGCCGGCGAGCTTTTCTTTTGCGAGGTCGAACGCTTCGGCAAGATCATCGGGCGGAACCGCGACGCCGATGTACGCCGCGTCCTGACCCGAGGCCCCGAACAGCTGCGCGTGCAGCTCGGGACTCATCGTATGGCCGAGTGGCCAGCCGAACAGCGCATAGGTCGGCTTTTTCGGCCGGAATGCCCGGAATTCCTCCATGGAAAGCAGCATTTTCATCAGCCTCCCAGCTTTTCGAGCGTGGTGAAGAAGTCGGGGTAGGAGATGGCGACGACCTCAGGCTCGTCGATGCGGCTCGCGCCCTCGGCGGCAAGTCCCAGAACCGCAAGGCTCATCGCGATGCGGTGGTCCTTGTAGGTCTCGAAGGCTGCGCCGTGCGGCTTTGCGCCGCCGCGGACGATCATGCCGTCGTCGGTCTCCTCGACGTCAACGCCTGCCTTGGTGAGCTCTGCGACCATGGAGGCGATACGGTTGGACTCCTTGACCTTGAGCTCCTGCGCGTCGCGGATGACGGTCTCGCCCTCGGCGAAGGCCGCCGCGACTGCGATGACCGGCAGCTCGTCGATCAGACGCGGAATGATCGCGCCGCCGATCTCGGTGCCGTGCAGACGGCTGTACCGGACGGTCAGGTCGCAGACCGGCTCCGCGTCGTCGCGGAAGTTCGACTCGGTGATGTCCGCGCCCATGCTGCGCAGCACATCCAGAATGCCCGTGCGCGTCGGATTGACGCCGACGTTCCGGATGGTCAGCTCGCTGCCCGGCACGATAGCGCCGGCGACGAGGAAGAACGCCGCAGAGGAGATATCCGCCGGAACGGCGATGTCGACTGCGTGCAGATCCTCGGGCGGCTCGAGGGTGATAACGTTGCCGTTCGTCTCGATCTCGACGCCCAGCGCGCGGAACATGCGCTCGGTATGGTCGCGGGAGGGTGCCGGCTCGATGACGGTCGTCTGACCCTCGGCATACAGACCGGCGAGCAGGATGGCGCTCTTGAGCTGGGCAGACGCGACGGGGAGACGGTACTCGATGCCGTGCAGCTCGCTCGGGTGCATGGTCAGCGGACAGAAGTTGTCGTCCCTGCCCTCGATGGACGCGCCCATCTCGCGCAGCGGCTTCATCACGCGGCCCATCGGGCGCTTCTGGATGGAGGCGTCGCCGTTCATGGTCGAGGTGAAGCTCTGACCGGCGAGGATGCCGCTCAGCAGACGGGTAGTCGTGCCGGAATTGCCGGTGTACAGCTCGCTCTTCGGCGCGGTCAGGCCGTGCAGGCCGACGCCCTCTACGACGACCTCCTTGTCGGAAACATCGATGGAAACGCCCATTTTGCGGAAGCAGTCGATGGTGGACAGGCAGTCCTCGCCCATCAGAAAGCCGGTGATATGGGTGGTGCCGCTGGCCAGAGCGCCGAGCATGACGGCGCGGTGGGAGATGGATTTATCGCCCGGCACGGTGATCTCACCGCGCAGCGGCGCGCAGGAATTGATTTGCATGGAAGTATACTCCTTCTTGTCGGATAACGGGTGAAAACGGCGGATATCGGAAGACAGGTTCAGTCGACCTTGTAGCTGCCGAGAACCTTGATATAGGGAAGCTCCTCATGGAGCTGATAGAGCAGGCTGCGCACGGCGTGGTCGCTGATGTTGCCGGTGAAGTCGACGTAGAACACGTAGCACCACGGGCTGTCCTTGAGCGGACGGGAGTGGATCTCGGTCATGTCGATGCCGTAATGCGCGATGATGTCCAGCACGGTTATCAGCGTGCCCGCGGCGTTCGGAATATGGAACGCGATCTCGATGCGGTTGTCCTCGGGCAGGCAGGTGGGCGTGCGGCTGACCGCGATGAAGCGCGTCTCGTTGTGCTTCATGTCGTTGATGCCCTCGGCGAGGATGGACAGGCCGTACCGCTCGGCGGCCTCGCGCGAGCAGATGGCCGCAAGGCTCACGTCGCCCTGGTCGCGCACGTTCTGCGCAGCGATAGCCGTGTTCGCGGCCTCGATGGCGGTGAAGCCGTGCGCGGAAATGAAGGCGGAGCATTGCGGCAGGGCATGGGGATGCGAGCAGACGCTCCGGATGTCCGCCATGGTCGCGCCCGGAACGGCCGCGAGACAGTGGGAGATTTTTTTGATGTACGAGCGGTTGATGGACAGGTCGTAGTCGAGCAGCAGGTCATAGACCGCGCTGACCGTGCCGGCGGTCGTATTTTCGACCGGAACGACGCCGACATCCGCTTTGCCGTCGCGCACCGACTGGAAGACCTCCTCCCAGGTCGGGACGTTGACCGGCTCGCACTCGGGGAAGAGCGCGCGGGCGGCAAGCTCCTGATATGCGCCCGGAACGCCCTGATAGAACACGGTTTTCGGCTTCAGCATCTCGCTCGACGGGTGGAACGGGAACTTTTCTGGGTTCAGACGCAGGATCTCGCTGTACTGATACTCGCGGCTCGCGCGGATCATGCTCTGGAGCAGGGCGATGTACTTGAGGCGGACCTCCTCCTCCATGCCGGCGGAGCGCTGTTCGATGATCTCGGCCTCGCGGTCGGGCTTGTAGATCTTGTCGTCTGACTGCGCCTTGGTCTCTGCGACCTCGTGGGCGAGCGACATGCGCAGCAGGAACAGCTCGCGGATAGCGGAGTCGACCGAGTTGATGTCCTTGCGGATGGATGCAAGCTCACGCATAGCCGTTCGCCTCCCTCAGAAGATCCGCCAGAGCGACCGCACACGCGGCCTCGATGACCGGCGCGGCGCGCGTGACGATGCAGGGGTCGTGGCGGCCGTGGATGGACAGCGGCTCGACCTTTCCGGTGCGGAGGTTGAGCGTGTCCTGCGCCATGCCGATGGACGGGGTGGGCTTGATGCAGGCGCGGACGATGAGCGGCATGCCGCTCGTGATGCCGCCGAGCACACCGCCGTTGTTGTTGGTCTCGGTCTTTACCGCGCCGTTCTCCTCATAGAACGGGTCGTTGGCATGCGAGCCGCGCAGCGCCGCGAAGGCGAAGCCTGCGCCGAACTCCACGCCCTTGACCGCCGGAACGCCGAACAGGATGGAGGCCAGACGGCTCTCCACGCTGTCGAGCATTGGGCTGCCGATGCCGGCCGGCAGGCCGACGGCCGCGCACTCGATGACGCCGCCGACCGAATCCTGCTCCTCGCGCGCGTCCTCGATGGCCGCGAGCATGGCGTCGAGCGCACGGGGGTTGATGACCGGGTATTCCTGCTCGCGCAGCGCGTCGAGCTGTGCGCCAGTCACCTCAACGTCGTCGAACGGCATATCCTGAATCTGCGCGATGGACTGGATGTGCGAGCCGACGGTCACGCCCTGCCCGCGCAGCCACAGCTTGCACAGTGCGCCGGCGAACACGAGCGGGGCAGTCAGACGGCCGGAGAAATGGCCGCCGCCGCGCGGGTCGTTGCAGGACCTGTAGCGCAGCATGCCCGTATAGTCCGCATGACCCGGACGGGGCTGCGCGGCCAGCTCAGCGTAGTCGCCCGAGCGCTGGTTGGTGTTGCGGATGACGGCGCAGATGGGCGTGCCGGTGGTCTTTCCGTTATAGATGCCGGACTGGATCTCCGGCTTGTCGGCTTCCTTCCGCGCGGTGGACTGCCTGTTGCGGCCCGGTGCGCGGCGCTCCATCTCGCGCAGCACGAAAGCCTCGTCATACGCCACGCCGGACGGAAAACCGTCGATGACCACGCCGATGCCGGCGCCGTGCGACTCGCCGAAAATGGATATTTTGATTGCGTTTCCCCAGGTGGAACCCATGTTTCGCCCTCCTTACAGTTTCAGAACGTACTCGTGCAGCTTTTCTGCGCCGATCGGGGTGATCTCTGCGCGGCCCGGCTCACGGACGAGGATGAAGTTGACCGTCGCGCCGAACTTTTTCTTGTCGGACAGCAGCGAGCGGTAAATGTCCTCGCGGCCGTATTTCAGCTCGGTCGGCAGACCGATATGCTCGAGGATGCCGATGAGGCGCTCGGACAGATCCTCGTTGCCGAGCATGGCGGACAGGCGCATCGCCGCGACCATGCCGACCGCGACGGCCTGACCGTGCGTGAGGTCGACATAATTTCCGAGCTTTTCTGCGGCGTGACCGATGGTGTGGCCGAAATTCAGGATCATGCGCAGACCGGTGTCGTGTTCGTCGATGGTGACGACGTCGCGCTTGATCCTGACGCATTCGCAGATGATGCGCTCGATGTTCTTTTTGTAGTCGGGCGCGGACACCATATCGAGGATCTCCCTGTTGGAGATGTAGCCGTACTTGATGACCTCGGCCATGCCGTCGGCAAAGGTCTGATCAGGCAGGGTGGCGAGAACCGCTGGGTCGATGAGCACGAGACGGGGCTGATAGAATGCGCCGACGAGGTTTTTGCCCTCGGGCATATCCACGCCGGTCTTGCCGCCGACCGAGGAGTCGACCTGCGCGAGCAGGGTGGTCGGGATCTGGCACAGCGAGACGCCACGCAGGAAGGTCGCCGCCGCGAAGCCGGTGATGTCGCCGACGACGCCGCCGCCGAGCGCGATGATGAGATCCTTGCGCGTCATGCCGCTCGCGAGCAGGTCATGATAGATGCCCTCGACGGTCGAGAGACGCTTGTGCTCCTCGCCGGCCGGGATGACGGTGTGCGTCACGGGCAGCGTGAACTGCTGCTCGAGCTGTTCGAGGTAGAGCGGCGCGACGGTCGAGTCCGAGACGATGTGGATGCGGCTCGGAGAAAAGGTCTCGCCGATAACGGACGCCGCGCGGGCGAGCAGTCCGCTTTCGATATGGATTTCGGACACGCCGTTCGTGCCCTTCAGAGTCAGCAGTTCAGACATGGTGACAGCTCCTTAGAAAGATTTTTAAGAGGGGGCCGGGATACCCATGGTTTCCTGGCCCCTTTCTTGCCGGTTAGATTTCGCGGTCTACCGCAGCAGCGACTGCGCGGAGCGCGTTCATTGTGTGATGGAACGAATCGTAGGTGAGCGACTGCGCGCCGTCGGAGAGCGCGTGCGCCGGGTCGTTATGCACCTCGATCATCAGACCGTCCGCGCCTGCTGCGACAGCAGCCTTGGCCAGAGGCTCGACCATCCAGTAGATGCCGCCTGCGTGAGACGGGTCGACGATGACCGGCAGATGGCTCATGCGCTTGAGCACCGGAACGGCGGAAATATCGAGGGTGTTGCGGGTGTACTTCTCGTAGGTGCGAATGCCGCGCTCACAGAGGATGACGTTCTCGTTGCCGCCGGCCATGATGTACTCGGCGCTCATCAGGAACTCCTCCATGGTGTTGGCGAAGCCGCGCTTGAGCAGGATGGGCTTGCGCGTCTGGCCGAGCTCCTTGAGCAGCTCGAAGTTCTGCATATTGCGAGCGCCGACCTGGAAGCAGTCGCACTTGTTCATGAAGATGTCGATGTGCGCCGGATTGGTGATCTCGGTAACGACCGGCAGACCGGTTGCCTCGTGCGCCTTGTGCAGCAGCTCCAGACCCTCAGCCTTCAGACCCTGGAAGGAGTACGGGGAAGAGCGCGGCTTCCATGCGCCGCCGCGGAGAACGGCCGCGCCGTCGGCCTGCACGTGCTTGGCGACGTCGATGATCTGCTCCTCGCTCTCGACCGAGCACGGGCCTGCCATGACGACGAGCTTTTTGCCGCCGACGGCAACGCCCGGGGCGATCTCGACGACAGAGTTGTCCGGATGGAACTTGCGGTTTGCGAGCTTGAACGGCTCCTGAACCTTGATGATGTTCTCGACCTGCGGGTCGAGCATGAGCGCATCCTTGTCGACCGCGCCGGTATCACCGACCAGACCGATAACGATGGTGCCCTCGCCGTAGATCGGGTTCGCCTTTACGTTCCAGCGTTCGATGTGGCGGGAAAGCTCGTCAACGTGCTCGTGGGTCGTACCCTGCTTCATGATAATGATCATTTTGTCTGTCTCCTTTTTGTGTCAGTAGATGGTGAGAATGCTGTTTGTCCAGCGGAAAAAGGTATAAAAAAAGCCCTTCATCCACAAAGAGGGACGAAAGACAAACAGTTCCGCGGTACCACCCACATTCGGCGCACGTTCTGCGCCGCACTTTTCAGATACAGAATATATCCTATCCCTGTAACGGAGGAAACCCGTCTGCGCCTACTCGGAATTCTTTCAGCGCGGCAGCTCAAGAGGGAACTTCATCGTGCCGGCGTCTGCATCCGTTTCCAGTCATGACGGACGCTCCCTGAAAGCCGCACTTGGAACGATTACTTTCCTCTGTCATCGCTTTGTGCAATATTTGAGTACATTATAATACGAATGTCAGAGGTTGTCAATGCCTTACCAATGTTTTTTTGTAAAAACCTCAGCGGAGGTCTTTTCCTTTATACCGTCGGCAGACGGTACACCTTCCGCCGATACAGCGGTGCGCCGCTGGAGGCGACTGTACGCTCAAGGTGAGCGTACACAGTGGCCGCCTTCGGCGGCGGAGACGCCGTGCCCACGGCGGGGGAATTGCCGCCTTCGGCGGCAGGGAGAGCCGCCGTCTGGCGGCGGAGACAAAAGGGGACAGGACACCGTATGGTTTCCTGTCCCCTCTTGACTCCCCTTATCTTCCTTTGCGCTGACACATCGGAGATGTGCAGCGAAACGGGGGTTACGGGGGCTCGGTTCCGTGCGTCGGGCAGATTTTGGGACGCTGTTAGGCCCTGAGGTCAGCTTGCGTAAACCGCCGCGCATAACAGTGCGCGGCCATCCGGTGCAGGGCGGCAGCGTTCCGCTGCGAAAAGCTCCGCTTCGATCAAGCGTTTTGCCTTGGAGCACCAAACGTCACTGTGGGCCCCTCGCTTTTAGACGCGCGACCGAAGGGAGTCGCGTCCAAAGGAAGATGAGGGGGAGTTAAGAGGGGGATAAGAAACCATTCGGTGTCTTATCCCCCTCTTGCCCCCGCCGCCGGGCGGCGGCATCCCCGGCCTCCGAAGGCGGCCAATTCCCCTCGGTCGTGGGATACGGCCTCTGTCGCCTCCAGCGGCGCGCCGCTGTATCGGCGGAAAGGCTTACCCTCTGCTGAGGGTAAAAAAGAAAAGGCCCTGCCTCGCGGCAGGACCCTTGGAAACAAGGATTACTTGTTCTTATTCTTGATGTACTCATCCATCGCGGCAGCGGCGCGCTTGCCTGCGCCCATTGCGAGGATGACGGTAGCCGCGCCGGTAACGGCGTCGCCGCCGGCAAAAACACCGTCCTTGGAGGTGATGCCGTGCTCATCGTCAGCCACGATGCAGCCCTTGCGGTTGGTTTCCAGGCCCGGGGTGGTGTGGCGGATGAGCGGGTTCGGGCTGGTGCCGATCGCCGCGATAACGCAGTCGAGGTCGATGACGAACTCGCTGCCCTCGACCGGGATCGGACGGCGGCGGCCGGAGGCATCCGGCTCACCGAGCTCCATCTGCTGGCACTTGAGGCCGGTTACGTTGAAGTTCTCGTCGGACAGCACCTCGAGCGGCGCGGTCAGGAACTTGAACACAACGCCCTCTTCCTTCGCGTGGTGAATCTCCTCGAGACGAGCCGGAAGCTCCTTCTCGGAACGGCGGTACACGATGTAAACCTCGTCTGCACCCATGCGCTTTGCGCAGCGGGCAGCGTCCATGGCTACGTTGCCGCCGCCGACAACAGCGACTTTCTTCGCGTGGTAGATCGGGGTGTCGGAATTTTCCTTGTACGCCTTCATCAGATTGATGCGGGTCAGGTACTCGTTCGCCGAGTAAACGCCGTTCGCGTTCTCGCCCGGCACGCCGATAAAGGTCGGCAGACCGGCGCCGGAACCGACGAAAATTGCCTCAAAACCGTCGCCGAACAGCTCGTCGATGGTCTCGGAGCGGCCGACAACGAAGTTGAGAATGAACTCTACGCCCAGATCCTTCAGCGTGTCGATCTCCTTCTGCACGATGGCCTTCGGGAGACGGAACTCCGGAATGCCGTACATCAGAACGCCGCCTGCGGTGTGCAGCGCCTCGAATACGGTAACCTCGTAACCCAGGCGAGCGAGGTCGCCGGCGCAGGTCAGACCCGCCGGGCCTGCACCAACGATGGCAACCTTGTGACCGTTGGATTCCGGCTTTACTGCCTTCTCGGTGCTGTTTTCGCGCGCGTAGTCGGCAACAAAGCGCTCCAGACGGCCGATGGCTACCGGCTCGCCCTTGATGCCGCGGACACAGTGACACTCGCACTGGCTCTCCTGCGGGCAGACACGGCCGCAGACAGCCGGCAGTGCGGAGGTTTCCTTGATCTTCGCAGCCGCTTCGAGGAACTTGCCCTCAGCGACCAGCGCGATGAACTCCGGGATCTTGACCTGTACCGGACAGCCGGTCATGCAGGGCTTGTTCTTGCAGTTCAGGCAGCGCTGCGCTTCCTCGACCGCCATTTCAGCGGTGTAGCCGAGCGTTACCTCTTCAAAATTCTTATTGCGGACGTCCGGCGCCTGCTCGGGCATCGGGCACTTTTTCGGATTCATATTCGGCATGATTACTTGACCTCCATCTTGAACAGGTTGCAGTGCTCCTCGCGGCGTGCGACAGCAGCCTTTTCCTGTGCCTTGTACATGGCGCCGCGGCGCATTGCACTGTCGAAATCAACGAGGTGGCCGTCGAAATCCGGGCCGTCAACGCAGGCGAACTTGGTCTCGCCGCCGACGGTCAGACGGCAGCCGCCGCACATGCCGGTGCCGTCTACCATGATGGTGTTCATGGAAACGATGGTCTTGATGCCGTAGGGACGGGTGGTCTCGCAGACGAACTTCATCATGATCATCGGGCCGATCGCGATGACGGCATCGTACTGATTGCCCGCGTCGATCAGCTCCTTGAGCACCTGCGTAACCAGCGCCTTGCGACCGTTCGAGCCGTCGTCGGTCACGATGTGCAGGTTGGTGCAGGCGTTCTTCATCTCGTCCTCGAGGATGATGATGTCCTTGGAGCGGAAGCCGGCGATGAGGTCGACCTCGACGCCCATTTCGTGCAGCTTCTTGGCCTGCGGATACGCGATCGCACAGCCCAGACCGCCGCCGACGACAGCAACCTTTTTGAAGCCGTCGAACTCGCTCTCCTTGCCGAGCGGACCGACGAAATCGTGCAGGCAGTCGCCCTCGTTCAGCGCGCCGAGCGCCTGCGTGGTCGCGCCGACCTCCTGGAAAATGATCGTGACGGAACCCTTTTCGCGGTCAAAATCTGCGATCGTGAGCGGAATACGCTCGCCTTCTGCGCTGACACGCAGGATGATGAACTGACCCGGCTCTGCCTTGCGGGCAACGTGCGGTGCGTGGATGACCATCAGCTTGGTGTTCACGTTCAGCGTTTGCTTTTTCAAAATCTGATACACTCTTAAAGAACCTCCTTCGATTGTCGCATCGAACCATTTTATTATACTGTATATTGCGCGCAAAGCGCAAGGGAAAATGCAACATTTTTCGAGGAAAAACGAGACTCCCGGTTGGCGCACCTGCCGATATGCCGCATGGTGTAAATGGTTTTCTGCTTTATCTGAAGCAGATGGCAGAGTCTCCGCCGATACAGCGGTGCGCCGCTGGAGGCGAGATTTACGCTCAAGGTGAGCGTGTGCAGTGGCCGCCGTCGGCGGCCGGGGGTGCCGGTGTTCACCGGCGGGAACAAAAGGGGACAGGACACCAAGTATGGTTTCCTGTCCCCTCTTGACTCCCCAGACCTTCCTTTGCGCTGACACATCAGAGATGTGCAGCGAAACGGGAGTTACGAGAGCTCGGTTCCGTGCGTCGGGCAGATTTTGGGACGCTATAAGGCTCTGAGGTCAGCTTGCGTAAACCGCCGCGCATAACAGTGCGCGGCCAGACAGTGCAGGGCGCAAACGCCGTCGCTGCGAAAAGCTCCGCTTCCATCAAGGGTGTACCCTTGGAGCAGCAAACGCCCCTGTGGGCCCCTCGCTTTTAGACGCGCGACCGAAGGGAGTCGCGTCCGAAGGAAAGGTTGGGGAGTCAAGAGGGGCAGGGAAACCTTGGTGTCCCTGCCCCTTTTGTCTCCGCCGGGAGACCCCGGCCATCCCCCTCCGACCGTGGAATATGGCCGATCTCGCCTGCGGCGGCAGACCGTCGGAACGGCGGAAAGGCATACCCTCTGCTGAGAGGAAAAGTGAAAAGAGGCGGCAGCTGTTCTGGCGGCAATGGCGTTTCTCGCTTTATCTGACAAAAAAACTGCCTCGGAGGCGCCTTTTTTCGCTGAAATTTAGGTTGCATTATTAATCATACGGCTGTATAATAAAACTTGTCTGAAGGAACGGCTGCACGAAAAATAAATGAGCCGTAATATTTAGGAGGAAAGACCAATGAAGAAGTTTACTGCTGCAATGCTGACTATGGCACTGGCAGGCACGATGCTGACCGGCTGCGGCAGCACCGCATCTAACACCACCACCGACGACAGCGCCGCTAAGGACAACACCGCTGCAACCGATACCGCTGCTGAATTCAAGCTGGCGACCGACGGCAAGCTGACCATGGCGACCAACGCTTACTTCGAGCCGTGGGAGTACTACGACGGCGAGAACATCGTCGGCATCGACCCGGAGGTTGCGCAGGCAATCGCGGACAAGCTCGGCCTTGAGCTTGAGATCATGGATATGGACTTCGACTCCATCGTCACCGCTGTATCCGCTGGCAAGGCTGACATGGGCATGGCCGGCATGACCGTTACCGAGGAGCGTCAGAAGAACGTTGACTTCTCGCAGACCTACGCAAGCGCGGTTCAGGCCATCATCGTTCCGGACGGCTCCGACATCAAGACCGCGGACGACATGGAAGGCAAGAAGATTGGCGTTATGCAGGGCTTTACCGGCGACCTCTCCTGCACCGAGCAGTTCGGCGAGGACGCAGTTGTCCGCTTCAATAAGAGCGCTGAGGCAGTCATGGCTCTGACCCAGGGCAAGATCGACTGCATCGTTATCGACAACGAGCCGGCTAAGAAGATCATCGAGGCGAACAGCGGCCTGACCATCCTGGACAGCAAGTACTCTCAGGAGGACTACGCTATCGCTTTCGCAAAGGGCAACGACGGCCTGCGCGACGCGGTTGACGCTGCACTGGGCGAGCTGATCAGCGACGGCACCGTTGAGCAGATCATGAACAAGTACATTGTTGCAGACTGATTTCCGATAGAAAATCATCTGCCGGCGGGGACGGTCTGAACGGCCGCCCCCTCTGCGTATTTTTACAAGGATAAGGGAAAAGGAGGAAGGCTGACATTGGAATTCCTGACATGGCTCCAGGAGCAGTGCTACCAGACTTTCATCGAAGATGACCGCTGGAGAATTTATTTCCTCAAGGGTCTGGGCACAACCTTCAAAATTACAATCGGCGCACTGATCCTCGGCGTGATCATCGGTATCATTATCGCGGTCGTGCGTTCGGCATATGACTCGCAGCGCCGCCGCTGGCACGGTGTGGGCGGTATCCTGCTCGGTCTGGGCAATCTGCTGTGCAAGCTGTATCTGACGGTTATCCGCGGTACGCCGAGCACCGTACAGCTTCTGATCATGTACTTCATCATCTTCGGCTCTTCGCAGAACATGATGGCGGCGGCGATCATCTCGTTCGGCGTCAACTCGGGCGCGTACGTGGCCGAAATCGTGCGCTCGGGCATCATGTCCATTCCGAAGGGACAGATGGAGGCGGGCCGCTCGCTTGGTCTGAACTACGCGACCACGATGCGCTGCATCATCATTCCGCAGGCGATCAAGAACATCCTGCCGGCGCTCGGCAACGAGCTTATCACCCTGCTGAAGGAGACCTCGATCTGTACGGTCATCGGCCTGATGGACCTGACCAAGGGCGCTATGATCGTTCAGAGCCGTACCTACGCGCCGTGGGTACCGTACCTGTCGATTGCGATTATCTATCTGGTAATCGTGCTCATTCTGACCAAGCTGCTTGGTATTTTAGAGAGGAGGCTGCGCGAAAGTGATCGACGTTAAAAATCTGCACAAGGCGTTCGGCGACCATGAGGTTCTCAAGGGCGTCAACGAGCATATCGAGAAGGGTGAAAAGGTCGTTGTTATCGGCCCGTCCGGCTCGGGCAAGTCTACTTTCCTGCGCTGTCTGAACCTGCTCGAGGAGCCGACGAGCGGCGAGATCATCTTTGAGGGCCAGAACATCACCTCGAAGCAGACCGACATCAATCTGGTGCGCCGCCGCATGGGCATGGTGTTCCAGCAGTTCAACCTGTTCCCGCATTTGACGGTCAAGGAGAACATCAAGCTCGCTCCGGTCAAGCTCAAGATCATGGGTGACGAGGAGGCGGACAAGCGTGCGCTCGAGCTGCTTGCGCGCGTCGGTCTGCCTGACAAGGCGGACAGCTATCCGGCGCAGCTTTCCGGCGGTCAGCAGCAGCGAATCGCCATTGCGCGCGCGCTCGCGATGAACCCGGATGTCATGCTGTTTGACGAGCCGACCTCGGCACTCGACCCGGAAATGGTCGGCGAGGTACTGGAGATCATGAAGGAGCTTGCCGACGACGGCATGACCATGGTCGTTGTCACGCATGAGATGGGCTTTGCGCGCGAGGTTGCGACGCGGGTGCTGTTTATGGACGGCGGCAATATCGTTGAGCAGAACGAGCCGCACCAGTTCTTTGCAAATCCGCAGAACGCGAGACTCAAGGACTTTCTGTCGAAGGTCCTCTAAAAACTGCCGCCGCAGGCGAAGCTTTTTCTGCTTCACCCGAAGCAGAGGGCAGACCTTCCGCCGATACAGCGGCTCGCCGTTGGAGGCGGGAATGGCTGCCGATGGGCAAGCCGGGCATTGCCGCCGTCTGGCGGCGGAGACAAAAGGGGGCAAGGGCACCGTATGGTTCCCTTGCCCCCTCTTGCCCCCCCCAAACCCTCCTTTGGGCGCGACTCCCTTCGGTCGCGCGTCTAAAAGCGAGGGGCCCACAGGGACGTCTGGTGCTCCAAGGGTACACCATTGATCGAAGCGGAGCTTTTCGCAGCGCAACACTGCCGCCCTGCACCGGATGGCCGCGCACTGTTATGCGCGGCGGATAACGCAAGGGAAATTCAGGGCATAACAGCGTCCCAAAATCTGCCCGACGCACGGAACCGAGCTCTCGTTTCTCCCGTTTCGCTGCACATCTCCGATGTGTCAGCGCAAAGGAAGGTCAGGGGAGTCAAGAGGGGACAGGAAACCATACCTGGTGTCCTGTCCCCTTTTGTTCCTGCCGGTGAACACCGGCACCCCCGGCCGCCGAAGGCGGCCAATGTGCACGCTCACATCGAGCGTAAAGCCGCCTCCAGCGGCGAGCCGCTGGATCGGCGGAAGGTCTGCCGTCTGCTGACGGTAAAAAGAGAAAAGTTTTCTGCTCTTTTTAGAGCAAAAAACAAAGGCAGAGGGTAAAACCTCTGCCTTTTTGTGCAATAATTACTTGACGAAACACCGCAAAACATGATATAATAATTTGCTGCTAAAAATCGAAGGGCACTTCGCATGCCTAATGATATGTTAGCACTGTCTGCTGAAAAAAGCAAGACAAACGAATGAAGTTTTTACAACGCCGCCGGGCGTATCAACACCAACTATGCCGAAAGAAACGGAGTGATCAAAGCACATGAAGGTGAAAGACGTACAGCACGGCAAGACCACACGAAAGAGCTTTGCACGCATCGAAGAGATTCTGGAGATGCCGAATCTGATCGAGGTGCAGAAGAAGTCCTACGAGTGGTTCCTCGCAGAGGGACTGCGTGAGGTTTTTGCCGACGCCGCTTCCATTACGGACTACACCGGTAATCTGGAGCTTTCCTTCCTCGACTATACGATGGATGAAGAGCCGAAGTACAGTATCGAAGAGTGCAAGGCACGCGATGCAACATATGCAACGCCGCTCAAGGTCCGTATGCGTCTGCGCAACAAGGAGACGGGCGAGATCAAGGAACAGGAGATCTTCATGGGCGACTTCCCGAAGATGACCGACTCCGCGACCTTCATCATCAACGGCGCAGAGCGCGCGATCGTATCTCAGCTGGTCCGTTCTCCCGGCGTATACTACGGCAAGGAGCTCGACAAGACCGATAAGGTCCTGCTCTCCACCACCGTTATCCCGTACCGCGGCGCATGGCTCGAGTACGAGACCGATGCAAACGACATTTTCTATGTCCGCATCGACAAGAACCGCAAAATTCCGATCACCTCCTTCATCCGCGCTATCGGTGTCAAGACCGACGCAGAGATCAAGGAGCTGTTCGGCGAGGACCCGCTCCTTCTCGCGACCCTCGACAAGGACCCGGCGCACAGCGCGGACGAGGCCCTCATCGAGATCTACAAGAAGATGCGTCCGGGCGAGCCGCCCTCTGTCGAGTCGGCGACCTCCCTCATGGACATGATGTTCTTCGACATGCGCCGCTACGACATTTCCGCAGTCGGCCGCTACAAGTACAACAAGAAGCTCGACATCGCGCGCCGCATCACCGGCCACAAGCTGCTCGAGACCGTCACCGACCCGATGACCGGCGAGGTCGTCGCTGAGGCTGACACCATGCTGTCCCGCGAGAAGGCGACCGAGATCTCCGCCCGCGGCATCAACAACGTTATCATTGAGTCCACTGACGGCAACCCGGTCAAGGTGTTCGGCAACGGAATGGTATTCGTTGACGACTTCAAGGACTACCTCGGCATGACCGCTGAAGAGCTCGGCATCAAGGAGAAGGTCCGCTTCACCGTCCTCAAGGAGATCATCGACTCCGGCGTACAGGGCGAGGAGCTCAAGAAGGCGTTCAAGGCCCGTCACTATGACCTCATCCCGAAGACCATCATCGTCGACGATATGCTCGCCTCCATCTGCTACCTGCTCAACCTGAGCCACGGCATCGGCACGGTAGACGACATCGACCATCTGGGCAACCGCCGTCTGCGCTGCGTAGGCGAGCTGCTCCAGAACCAGGTCCGCATCGGCTTCTCCCGCATGGAGCGCGTCATCCGCGAGCGCATGACCATCCAGGACCTCGACGTGGTAACCCCGCAGAGCCTGATCAATATCCGTCCGGTAACTGCCGCGATCAAGGAATTCTTTGGTTCCTCTCCGCTCTCGCAGTTCATGGACCAGAACAACCCGCTGGCAGAGCTGACGCACAAGCGCCGTATGTCGGCCCTCGGCCCCGGCGGTCTGTCCCGTGACCGTGCATCCTTCGAGGTTCGAGACGTACACTACTCTCACTACGGCCGCCTGTGCCCGATCGAGACCCCTGAAGGTCCTAACATCGGCCTGATCTCCTACCTCGCGACCTACGCGCGCATCAACGACTTCGGTTTCATCGAGGCGCCGTACCGCGTCATCGAGCACGTCAAGGACGAGGCGACCGGCGAGATCCGCTGCCACGTTACCGACGAGGTCCGCTACATGACCGCAGACGTCGAGGACGAGTTCATCGTCTGCCAGGCGACCGAGCCGATGGACGAGAACAACGACCTCGTCAACGACCGCGTTACCTGCCGTCTGCGCGAGGAATTCGTCGAGGTAGACCGCAAGGACGTCGATCTGATGGACGTTTCTCCGCGTATGATGATCTCGGTCGCTACCGCGTTCATCCCGTTCCTCGACCACGACGACGCAAACCGCGCACTGATGGGCGCGAACATGCAGCGTCAGGCGGTCCCGCTGCTCAAGACCGAGGCTCCGATCGTTGCTACCGGCATGGAGTACAAGGCGGCAGTTGACTCCGGCACCATTCCGCTGGCAGAGGGCGACGGCGTCGTTACCCGCGTCACCGCACGCGAGGTTAATGTCCACTACGACAACGGCACCGACAAGAGCTATCATCTGACCAAGTTCCTCCGCTCCAACCAGTCCACCTGTATCAACATGCGTCCGATCGTCGATCTGGGCGAGCGCGTGAAGAAGGGCGACGTACTGGCGGACGGCCCGTCTACCGATCAGGGCGAGATCGCGCTCGGCAAGAACGCGCTCATCGGCTTCATGACCTGGGAAGGCTACAACTACGAGGACGCAGTTCTGCTCAACGAGCGTCTGGTCCGCGATGACGTATATACCTCGATCCATATCGAGGAGTACGAGTCCGAGTCCCGTGATACCAAGCTCGGACCCGAGGAGATCACCCGCGACATCCCGAACGTCGGTGAGGATGCGCTGCGCAACCTCGACGAGCGCGGCATCATCCGTGTCGGCGCCGAGGTGCACGCCGGTGATATCCTGGTCGGCAAGGTCACCCCGAAGGGCGAGACCGAGCTGACCGCTGAGGAGCGTCTGCTCCGCGCGATCTTCGGCGAGAAGGCGCGCGAGGTTCGCGACACCTCCCTGCGTACGCCGCACGGCGAGGCAGGCATCGTCGTAGACGTCAAGGTATTTACCCGCGAGAACGGCGACGAGCTGTCTCCCGGCGTCAACATGGTCGTTCGTGTCTACATCGCACAGAAGCGCAAGATCTCTGTCGGCGATAAGATGGCGGGCCGCCACGGCAACAAGGGTGTCGTTTCGCGCATCCTGCCGCAGGAGGACATGCCGTTCCTCGAGGACGGCCGTCCGCTCGACATCGTTCTGAACCCGCTGGGCGTACCGTCCCGAATGAACATCGGTCAGGTGCTCGAGGTACACCTCGGCTTCGCGGCGAAGAAGCTCGGCTGGAAGGTCGAGACGCCGGTATTCGACGGCGCAACGCTCGAGGACATCAAGGAGACTCTGGTCGCTGCCGGCGTTGACGAGGACGGCAAGAGCGTCGTCTATGACGGCCGCACCGGCGACAAGTTCGACAACCGCGTAACCGTCGGCTACATGTACTACCTCAAGCTGCATCATCTGGTCGACGATAAGATCCATGCCCGTTCCACCGGCCCGTACTCGCTCGTTACCCAGCAGCCTCTGGGCGGCAAGGCGCAGTTCGGCGGCCAGCGCTTCGGCGAGATGGAAGTCTGGGCCCTCGAGGCATACGGCGCAGCCTACACCCTGCAGGAGATCCTGACCGTTAAGTCGGACGATATTACCGGCCGTGTCAAGACCTACGAGGCGATCGTTAAGGGCCACAACGTACCGCAGCCGGGCGTTCCGGAGTCCTTCAAGGTACTCACCAAGGAGCTGCAGGCACTGTGTCTGGACATTCAGGTTCTCGACGAGAACATGGAGGTCATCGAGCTGAGCGAGGACGACGAGGACGAGACCGAATACGTTCGTCCGATGGAGCAGGCTGTTTCGGGCGCGGACGATGAGTTCACCGCAGCCGGCTTCGGCATCAACGACGCCGAGGACGGCGACACCGATCTCTTTGCACTGGATAACCCCGCCGAAGACGGAGACGATGCCGGAGATGATTTCGACGATCTGGGCGAATAAGCCGCATAAGACCGAAAATCATCTGTGAATAGGGAAGGAGCATCTTAATATATATGGGATATCATACGTTTAACGCCATCAAGATCGGTCTGGCGTCCCCTGACCTGATCCGCGAATGGTCCTACGGTGAAGTTAAAAAGCCCGAAACCATCAACTACCGCACGCTCAAGCCGGAACGCGACGGCCTGTTCTGCGAGCGTATCTTTGGCCCTACCAAGGACTGGGAGTGCCACTGCGGCAAGTACAAGAAGGTCCGCTTCAAGGGCAAGATCTGCGACAAGTGCGGCGTTGAGGTCACCAAGGCCAAGGTCCGCCGCGAGCGCATGGGCCACATCGAGCTGGCAGCGCCGGTATCGCACATCTGGTACTTCAAGGGCATTCCGTCCCGCATGGGTCTGATCCTCGACATCAGCCCGCGCATCCTCGAGAAGGTCCTGTACTTCGCCAACTATATCGTTATCGATCCGGGCGATACGCCGCTCATGAAGAAGCAGATCCTCACCGAGGCTGAGTACCGCGACATGCGCGAAAAGTACGAGGACGATTTCCGCGCCGGCATGGGTGCGGAGTCCATCAAGGAGCTGCTCGCAGAGCTGGATCTCGAGGAGCTGTCCAAGGAGCTGACCGCAGAGCTGCGCGAGGCCTCCGGCCAGAAGCGCCTGCGCATCATCAAGCGCCTCGAGGTCGTCGAGTCGTTCCGCCTGTCTCATAACCGCCCGGAGTGGATGATCATGGACGTTGTCCCGGTCATCCCGCCGGAGATCCGACCGATGGTACAGCTGGACGGCGGCCGCTTCGCGACCTCCGACCTGAACGATCTGTACCGCCGCGTTATCAACCGCAACAACCGTCTCAAGCGCCTGCTCGAGCTGGGCGCGCCGGACATCATCGTCCGCAACGAGAAGCGCATGCTTCAGGAAGCGGTTGACGCGCTCATCGACAACGGCCGCCGCGGCCGCCCGGTCACCGGCCCGAACAACCGCGCACTCAAGTCGCTGTCCGATATGCTCAAGGGCAAGCAGGGCCGCTTCCGTCAGAACCTGCTCGGCAAGCGCGTCGACTACTCCGGCCGTTCGGTTATCGTCGTCGGTCCGGACCTCAAGATCTACCAGTGCGGTCTGCCGAAGGAAATGGCTCTCGAGCTGTTCAAGCCCTTCGTCATGAAGAAGCTGGTCGAGGACGGCACCGCATCCAACATCAAGTCCGCCAAGAAGATGGTCGAGCGCGCAAAGCCCGAGGTTTGGGACGTGCTCGAAGGCATCATCAAGGGTCATCCGGTCATGCTGAACCGCGCGCCGACCCTGCACCGTCTGGGCATTCAGGCATTCGAGCCGGTCCTCGTCGAGGGCCGCGCCATCCGTCTGCATCCGCTGGTATGTACCGCGTTCAACGCCGACTTCGACGGCGACCAGATGGCGGTTCACGTTCCGCTGTCCGCTGAGGCACAGGCTGAGGCCCGTCTGCTGATGCTGTCCGCGAACAACCTGCTCAAGCCGCAGGACGGCAAGCCGGTTACCATTCCGTCGCAGGATATGGTCCTCGGCTCCTACTATCTGACCATCGACCGCGACACCGAGCCGGGCGCCGGCAAGGTATTCCGCAATGTCGACGAGGCTCTTATGGCTTACAACGAGGGCGTTGTCGGCATCCACGCGCCGATCAAGGTCCGTCTGACCAAGGAGATCAATGGCAAGACCGAGTCCGCTATCGTAGATGCGACCCCGGGCCGCCTGATCTTCAACGAGCGCATTCCGCAGGACCTCGGCTTCGTAGATCGCTCGGACCCGTCCAAGAAGTTCGATCTCGAAATCATGTTCACCTGTGGCAAGAAGGAGCTCGGCAAGATCATCGACAAGTGCATCCGCGTTCACGGCTTCCACATCACCGCCGAGGTGCTTGACTCGATCAAGGCAATGGGCTACAAGTACTCCACCAAGGGCGCTCTGACCGTAGCCGTTGCAGATATGCTCGTGCCGGAAGGCAAGGACGAGATGATCCATATCTCCGAGAAGAAGGTCGCCCAGATCGACCGCAAGTACAAGCGCGGCTTTATCACCGATCAGGAGCGCTACCGTCTGACCGTAGCCGAGTGGGAGGAGACCACCAAGAAGGTTACCGCAAAGCTGCAGGACAACATGAAGGCGCAGCGCTACAACCCGATCCACATGATGGCGGATTCCGGTGCGCGAGGCTCGATCAACCAGATCCGTCAGCTGGCAGGTATGCGAGGCCTGATGGCGTCTGCCTCCGGTAAGACCATCGAGATCCCGATCAAGTCCAACTTCCGTGAAGGCCTGACCGCTCTCGAATACTTCATCGCGGCCCGCGGCGCTCGAAAGGGCATGGCCGATACCGCGCTTCGTACCGCAGACTCCGGTTACCTGACCCGCCGTCTGGTAGACGTTTCGCAGGATGTCATCATCCGCGAGGACGACTGCGGCGCGACCAAGGGCATCTGGGTCGAGGACATCAAGGAAGGCAACCAGATCATCGAGCCGCTGCGTGAGCGTCTGCTCGGCCGCTATCCGGTCGACGACATCTGCGACCCGGAGACCGGCGTAGTCATCATTCCGAAGAGCAAGATGATGAACGAGCACGATGCCGACAAGGTCATCGAGGCAGGCATCACCCGCGTGCAGATCCGCTCCGTACTCGAGTGCCGCGCACGCAAGGGCGTTTGCAGCCACTGCTACGGCATCAACCTGGCAATGGGCACTCCTGTCGGCAAGGGCGAGGCTGTCGGTATTATCGCAGCGCAGTCCATCGGCGAGCCGGGCACCCAGCTTACCATGCGTACCTTCCATACCGGCGGCGTCGCAGGTTCGGATATTACGCAGGGTCTTCCGCGAGTCGAGGAGCTGTTCGAGGCACGCCGCCCGAAGAAGGCTGCTACCCTCGCAGAGATCGGCGGCATGGTCTCCATCGAGGAGTCCAAGCGCACCACCGTCAAGACCGTCAATGTTGTCGATCCGAAGACCGGCGATATGCGTTCCTACCAGCTCGCTTCCTCTTCCGGCATCCGCGTAACCGACGGCCAGGAGATCCCGAAGGGCTTCCAGCTCAACGAGGGCTCGCTCAATCCGCATGACATCCTCCGCATTCTTGATCCCCGCGCCGTTCACGACTACGAGATCAAGGAAGTTCAGAAGGTTTACCGTCAGCAGGGCGTAGATATCAACGATAAGCATATCGAGGTTATCGTTCGCCAGATGATGCGCAAGGTCCGCGTCGAGGACGCAGGCGATGCAGAGGTTCTGCCGGGCTCGGTTATGGACTGGCTCGAGTTCGAGGACTACAACAACGCCGTACAGGCGCGTATCGACGCCGGCGAAGAGGGTCTGCGTCTGGCAGTTGCAGAGCCGACTCTCATGGGTATCACCAAGGCATCCCTTGCAACCGATTCGTGGCTGTCCGCGGCTTCCTTCCAGGAGACCACCCGCGTGCTGACCGATGCGGCGATCAAGGGCAAGATCGACCCGATGATGGGCCTGAAGGAGAACGTTATTATCGGCAAGCTGATCCCGGCAGGCTCGGGCGTTTCCGATTACTGCAACGGTCACTACGAGCAGAACGTTAACCTTGACTGATTAATAAAGAGCGAAACGCTTTTATGAGGAGCACTCCGAAAGGGGTGCTCCTTTTACATCTTAAAGCAGCAGCAGTATAAATGGGAAAAGAAAGGGAACAATGTAAGGTGTGCGTCTCGTTTGTCTAATTTCACCTGTTTTCCGATTAAAAACAGAGGGAAATGCACGGAAAGGGAAAAAGTCAAAACGGCAGGAAAAAAGTTTGAAAAAATGCTTGACTTTAGGGGGGGAGGACAGTATACTATTGGAGTATGCCGTATAGGAGGGAAAAACATGCTTTCAGAACTTCATTCGGCGCACAAGGTCATCGGTGTCAAGCAGACGAAAAAGGCCATCAAGGACGGCAAAGCCGCTATGGTCTATGTCGCGCTCGACGCGGAAAAGCGCGTCACGGGTCCGATCTACGAACTGTGCACCGAGAATCATGTTCAGATGGTCGAGATCACGACCATGGCTGAGCTGGGCGATGCCGTCGGCATCGACGTCGGCGCGTCCGTCGTCTCCGTGCTCGCCGAATAAAACTGCTGAGAAAGCGAAAACGCTTTTTCATATATACTTTTGAAAGAAGGAGGAAATAAAATGCCAACTTTTAACCAACTCGTCCGTAAGGGTCGTGAGGCAGTCGTCACCAAGTCTACGGCGCCGGCACTCCAGGTAGGCTACAATTCTCAGAAGAAGAAGGCCACCGACCTGTCCGCTCCGCAGAAGCGCGGTGTCTGCACTACGGTTAAGACCATGACTCCGAAGAAGCCGAACTCTGCGCTTCGTAAGGTAGCTCGTGTAAAGCTGACCAACCAGATGGAAGTTTCCGCTTACATCCCCGGTGAAGGCCACAACCTGCAGGAGCACTCTGTAGTTATGGTTCGCGGCGGCCGTGTAAAGGACCTTCCTGGTGTCCGTTACCACATCATCCGCGGCACTCTGGATACCCAGGGCGTTGCTAACCGCCGTCAGGCTCGTTCCAAGTACGGTGCTAAGCGCCCGAAGGCAGGCAAGTAATCTGCGCCTGATGGCGTGATACTGCGTTGCGCCCACACTTGCGTACTTTTGTACGCGGCGTGCGGTCGCGCCTTGTCTCACACCACCATGCTTGATTACTGCTGCACAGTTCGTTTGCTTCAAAATGCGAAGCGGCGGCTGTGAACAGAGTCACAACAAACCCACAAAGGTTTTGCGAGAAAGTTATTTCAGAGCAAAGCACATTTTCTTGCTTTGTCTGAGGCGTTTTATTATCCGATTTATAGTCGGGTGGTTACCTCGGACAGGCATTGCTACGACAGGATACGCCTGTCGAAGTACCTATGAAATCAAATATTTTTGAAGGAGGGAAGTAAAGTGCCAAGAAGAGGTAATGTCCCCAAGAGAGACGTTCTGCCCGATCCGCTTTATAATTCCAAGCTCGTCACCAAGCTGGTAAACTCTATCATGCTCGACGGCAAGAAGGGCGTTTCGCAGAAGGTTGTTTACGGTGCTTTCGATATTGTCCGTGAGAAGACCGGACGTGAACCGCTGGAAGTATTCACCGAGGCGATGGAGAACATCATGCCGTCGCTCGAAGTTAAGGCTCGCCGTGTAGGCGGCGCCACCTATCAGGTCCCGATGGAAGTTCGTCCGGAGCGTCGTCAGACCCTGGGCCTTCGCTGGATCACCAAGTACTCTCGCGCTCGTTCTGAGAAGACCATGCGTGAGCGTCTGGCTGGCGAGATCATGGATGCCTGCAACAACCTGGGCGGTGCTGTTAAGAAGCGCGAGGATACCCACAAGATGGCAGAGGCGAACAAGGCTTTCGCTCACTACCGTTACTAATCTGTCGGTTTCCGCATAACGCTTTGAAAGGAGAGCAATATGCCTAGAGAATATTCCCTGGAAAGAACCAGAAATATCGGCATCATGGCGCACATCGACGCCGGTAAGACCACTACCACCGAGCGTATTCTTTATTACACCGGTGTAAACCATAAGATCGGCGATACCCACGACGGTACCGCTACCATGGACTGGATGGAGCAGGAGCAGGAGCGTGGTATCACCATCACCTCCGCAGCTACCACCTGCCACTGGTCCGGTTCTACTCATCAGTTCCCGGAGCATCGTATCAACATCATCGACACCCCGGGCCACGTTGACTTTACCGTAGAGGTAGAGCGCTCCCTGCGCGTTCTGGACGGTTCCGTAACCGTATTCTGCGCAAAGGGCGGCGTAGAGCCGCAGTCTGAGACCGTTTGGCATCAGGCTGACAAGTACAAGGTTCCGCGTATGGCGTTCGTCAACAAGATGGACATCATGGGCGCAGACTTCTACAACGTTGTTCACATGATGAAGGATCGTCTGAAGTGCAACGCCGTTCCGGTACAGCTGCCGATCGGCTCCGAGGACACCTTCAAGGGCATCGTCGACCTTATCACCATGCGTGCTGAGGTTTACTACGATGACCTCGGCAAGGACATCCGCGACGAGGATATCCCGGCTGACATGATGGAGAAGGCTCAGCAGTATCATGATGAGCTGTGGGAGCACGTTGCTGAGCTCGACGAGGACCTCATGATGAAGTACCTCGAGGGCGAAGAGCTGACCATCAAGGAAGTCAAGGCTGCAATCCGCAAGGGCTGTATCGCAAACGAGATCGTTCCGGTCCTCTGCGGCACCGCTTATCGCAACAAGGGCGTTCAGCCCCTGCTCGATGCTGTTATCGAGTACATGCCGGCTCCGACCGACATCCCGGACATCAAGGGCGTTAACCCGCAGACCGACGAAGAGGACTCCCGTCCGTCTTCCGACGAGGCACCGTTCTCTGCACTGGCGTTCAAGATTGCTACCGACCCGTTCGTTGGCCGCCTGACGTTCTTCCGTGTATACTCCGGTACCGTAACTGCTGGTTCCTCTATCCTCAATGCGACCAAGGACACCCGCGAGCGTCTGGGCCGTATTCTTCAGATGCATGCAAACCATCGTCAGGATATCGACTGCGTATACTCCGGCGATATCGCTGCAGGCATCGGCTTCAAGAACACCACCACGGGCGACACGCTCTGTGATGAGAAGCACCCGATCATCCTCGAGTCTATGGAGTTCCCGGACCCGGTTATCCGTGTCGCGATCGAGCCGAAGACCAAGGCTGGTCAGGAAAAGATGGGTATCGCTCTCGCCAAGCTGGCTGAAGAGGACCCGACCTTCAAGACCTACACCGATGAAGAGACCGGCCAGACCATCATCGCTGGCATGGGCGAGCTTCATCTGGAGATCATCGTTGACCGTCTGCTGCGCGAGTTCAAGGTAGAGGCTAACGTAGGTTCTCCTCAGGTTGCTTACAAGGAGACCATCCGCCGCTCCGCTGACGTCGACCAGAAGTACGCTCGTCAGTCCGGTGGTAAGGGTCAGTACGGCCACGTTAAGATCATCGTTGAGCCGAACGAGTCCGGCAAGGGCTACGAGTTCATCAACAAGATCGTCGGCGGTGCGATCCCGAAGGAATATATCGAGCCGGTTAACCAGGGTATCCAGGGCGCTATGCAGGCTGGTATCCTCGCAGGCTACCCGGTAGTTGACGTCAAGGTTACTCTGTATGATGGTTCTTACCACGAAGTCGACTCTTCTGAGATGGCGTTCAAGATCGCCGGTTCTATGGCGTTCAAGGAAGCGATGAAGAAGGCTGATCCGGTTCTGATGGAGCCGATCATGCAGGTAGACGTTCTGGTTCCGGAAGAGTACATGGGCGACGTTATCGGCGACCTGAACTCCCGCCGCGGCCAGATCCAGGGCATGGAGCCGCGCGGCGGCGTACAGGCGATCTCCGCTGCTGTACCGCTGAGCGAGATGTTTGGTTACGCTACTACTCTGCGTTCCCGTACGCAGGGCCGTGGCCAGTACACCATGCAGCCGAGCCACTACACTGAAGTGCCGAAGAGCATTCAGGAGAAGATCATCGACTCGCGCACCAAAAACAACGACTAAAATATCTGCTCTGCCTATTGCATTTTCATGCAATTTGAAGTAGAATAAGTTTATCGTGACTTAGATTTCATTTTACGAGGAGGAAATCCACAATGGCAAAGGAAAAATTTGACCGTTCTCTGCCGCACGTTAACATCGGCACTATCGGCCACGTTGACCACGGCAAGACCACTCTGACCGCTGCAATCACCAAGGTTCTGGCTCTCGAGGGCGATGCTGAGTATCAGGCATACGACTCCATCGACAAGGCACCGGAGGAGAAGGAGCGCGGCATTACCATCAACACCGCTCACGTTGAGTACCACACCGCTAAGCGTCACTACGCTCACGTTGACTGCCCGGGCCATGCTGACTACGTCAAGAACATGATCACCGGTGCTGCTCAGATGGACGGCGCTATCCTGGTTGTATCCGCAGCTGACGGCCCGATGCCGCAGACCCGCGAGCACATCCTGCTGTCCCGTCAGGTAGGCGTACCGTATATCGTTGTATTCATGAACAAGGCTGACCAGGTTGACGATCCGGAGCTGCTCGATCTCGTTGAGATGGAGATCCGTGAGCTGCTGAGCTCTTACGACTTCCCGGGCGACGACGTACCGGTTATCCGTGGTTCCGCTCTGAACGTTCTGACCTCTGATTCCACCGATCCGAACGCTCCGGAGTACGCTTGCATCCGCGAGCTGATGGACGCTGTTGACTCCTATATCCCGACCCCGGATCGTGCTGCTGACAAGCCGTTCATCATGCCGGTCGAGGACGTATTCTCCATCACCGGTCGTGGTACCGTTGCTACCGGCCGTGTAGAGCGTGGCCAGCTGAAGATGGGCGAGGAAGTTGAGATCGTTGGTCTGATGGACGCTCCGCGCAAGACCGTCGTTACCGGCATCGAGATGTTCCGCAAGCTGCTCGACTACGCTGAAGCAGGCGACAACATCGGCGCTCTGCTCCGCGGCATCCAGAAGAACGAGGTTGAGCGTGGCCAGGTTCTGGCTAAGCCGGGTTCTATCCACCCGCACACCAAGTTCCACGGTCAGGTTTACGTTCTGAAGAAGGAAGAGGGCGGCCGTCATACTCCGTTCTTCAACAACTACCGTCCGCAGTTCTACTTCCGTACCACCGACGTTACTGGCGTTATCACTCTGCCGGAAGGCACTGAGATGTGCATGCCGGGCGACAACGTTGAGATGGACGTTGAGCTGATCACCCCGATCGCTATCGAGGAAGGCCTGCGTTTCGCTATCCGTGAGGGTGGCCGCACCGTAGGTTCCGGCGTCGTAACTGCTATCAACGCTTAATTTAAGCTTTAGCATTACTTTGCTGCTGACAAGGCTCCCATGCTTCGGCATGGGAGCCTTTTTACGTCTGTCTGCATATTTTCTTTTTTCACGGGCAAGCTGTCCGGGAAGGAGTGATGAACAATGATGCCGTATGACGAGAACGTGAACCGCTTCGAGGCGGCGCGCAAGTCGTTTCAGTGGATGGAGCGCAGCAAGCCTTCTGTCGCCGCAAGGGGAGACGTAGACCTTCCGTCGGACAGCCGTCGTCTGTTCGAGACGGGCGACCTGCCCGAGGGCATCGCCGTGCCGCCGCACGAGCGCGATTGCGGCCGCGCGCATCCGATGTGCGGGACCGACAGCGAGAATCTCACAGCATGGTGCAGAGAGCACGAAACATAACTTCCGCCGGCAAGCCGCAGATTTATCCACAGTCTGTGGCTTGTTTCCTGTCTGCGGCCGCTTTTTCTGTCGAATTGTTTACATCAGGCCGGTTTTGTGCTACACTATATACTATGAAATTATGCGCAGTCCCCAGCGCACACAGCACACTCCCGCAGCATAGGCTGAGTGCAGGAGGGGATAGCATGTCGGTTTTCTGGCAAAGTCTGCTTGCTGTTTTCGCGGCGGTAGGATTTTACACGGTGCTGCACGTAGTTTATGAGCGAATCTGCGCACATATGCTCCGGCAGCACGGCTCGGCGGAGCTGACGCTGTACGGCGACGGCTGCGATCCGGCGAGCGAACAGCTCATCCGCGCGGCCTGCCGCGTGCGGCGGCAGTATCTGCCCGGCGCTGCCATCACGTTTGTCGAGCTTGGCAGCGGTCAGGGGCAGAATATCGCCAAATTTCTCGCGGTGCGGCAGGATATCATGTATCTGGAATAGAAAAAGCAGGAGAGGACGGTGCTTTGTGGACGAAAAAGAATATGTAGAGCTGCGCGGCACGGTCGAGCAGATCGTTTTCAGCAATGAGGAAAACGGTTACGCCGTGCTGCGCCTTTTGTCGCAGGAGGGTGCGGAGATCACTGCTACCGGTACTTTTCCGGGCATCGGTCTGGGCGAGGAGCTGACCATGGTCGGATGCTGGGTCATGCATCCGTCCTACGGCGAGCAGTTTTCGGCCGAACACTTTGAACGCCGCCTGCCGACTACCGTCCGCGGCATCGCGGATTATCTGTCCTCCGGCCTGATTCGCGGCATCGGGCCGCGCCTTGGTGCACGCATCGCCGAAAAATTCGGCGAGGATACCTTCGATGTGATGCTGAACGAGCCGGAACGGCTGACCGAGATCAAGGGCATCACCTCGCGCCGCGCCAAAGAGATCGCGCGGCAGTATGTCGAGCAGAGCGCGATGCGCGAGCTGATGGATTTCCTCAGCGAGCATGGTCTCCCCATCGAGATCACGGCGCTGCTGTACAAGCGGTTTCACGACAGCGCCATCGAAAGCCTGAAGGAGAACCCGTACCTGCTGTGCGACCCGTATTATGACGTCGATTTTCGTCTTGCGGACGGTCTGGCGATCGAGCTCGGTCTGTCCATGCTGTCCGACGACCGAACGGACGCTGGCATCGTCTATACGCTGACCTTCAACCTCGGAAACGGCCACACCTTTATTCCGCTCGACAAGCTGACGACTGCCGTCATCCGCCTGCTGAGCGACGAGGACGTCGTGTTCGATGAGGACCGCATCCTCGCCGGAATCCTGCGCCTCGCCGACAAGGGCATCCTCGTCCGCGAGGAGATCGCAGGCCGCGATGCGGTCTATCTGCGCGATATGCACGACGCGGAGGCTTATCTCGCACATATGCTGAGCGATATGTCTGAACGCAATTACGAGTATGATTTCGACGTAGACAGTCTGCTGCATGGCCTGTTCGATGACAGCGAGTTCCCGTATTCGGAAAAGCAGAAGCAGGCCATCGCGGCGGCGGCGCGGAACGGTCTTGTCATTCTGACCGGCGGTCCGGGCACCGGCAAGACTACCACGGTCAGCGGCATCCTGCGCGTGTTTGAGGCGCTCAGCCTGAATACGCTGCTCGCCGCGCCGACCGGACGCGCGGCCAAGCGCCTGTCCGACCTCACCGGCATGGAGGCAAAGACCATCCACCGCCTGCTCGAGGCCGGGTTCGCGCCCGGCGGACGCACGGTCTACGCGCGCACCGTCACCAATCCGCTCGAGTGCGACGCGGTTATTCTGGACGAGGTGTCCATGGTCGACATCCGGCTGATGCAGGCGCTCATCGAGGCGCTGCCGCACGGCGCGCGGCTCGTGCTCGTCGGAGACGCCGACCAGCTGCCGCCGGTCGGGCCGGGCAATTTCCTGCGCGACATAATCGCCTCGCAGCGCGTTCCGACCATCCAGCTGACCGAGATATTCCGCCAGGCGCAGAAATCCGACATCGTCATGAATGCGCACGCGGTCAACGAGGGTCATATGCCCACGCCGTCAGGCGCGGACGGCGACTTTTTCTTCATGAAGCGCGGCGATGCGGCCTCGGTCATCGAGACCGTCGCACAGCTCTGCTCACAGCGCCTCCCGGCGCACTACGGCTTTTCGCCGTCGCAGATTCAGGTGCTGTCCCCTGCCAGACGGCAGGGCAGCGGCACGGCTGCGCTCAACCGCCGTTTGCAGGAGGCGCTTAACCCGCCAAGCGAGAACAGGCGCGAAAAGCGCTTCGGCGACATAATCTTCCGCGAGGGCGACCGCGTCATGCAGGTGCGCAACAACTACGACATCGTCTGGGAGCGCGAGGGCGGCGACGAGACCGGCACGGGCGTGTTCAACGGAGACGTGGGCGAGCTCGAGCGCATCTATCCGCAGCAGGAATGCCTGATCGTGCGCTTCGATGACCGCCTTGCGACCTACACGTTCGATATGCTGAACGAGCTTGAGCTTGCCTACGCGGTCACGGTACATAAATCGCAGGGCAGTGAGTTCGACGCGGTCGTTTTCGCCCTGTCCGACGGCCTGCCGCGCCGTCTTCTCACCAGAAATATCCTCTATACCGGCATTACGCGCGCGAAGCAGCTGCTCGTCATCGTGGGCAGCACGGAGACGGTCTCGCACATGGTCGCGAACAATCAGAAGGGCCGCCGGTACAGCGCTCTCAAGGCAAGACTGCGCGGCGCCGACAACGCCGACAACTCCGGAAAAATTTTTCACCGAATGAACGATAAAATGGACGACTCACCAATTTAGTGCGTAAAAACGACTAATAAAAATATTGAATTTAAGAGGCTGCATTTTCTTATAATAAGAGAAAATGCAGCCTCTTATTCATTTGAAAATAATTGATGTAGTAAGGGCGTGGAGCAAATTTTTCGATGAGAAGAAATGTATAGAGAAAATATATTGTGTCAGATTGCGGCTGTTACTTTGCTGGCAGGATTTCTCTCGGAGACAATATCTTTAAAAATATATAGAATAATTACCATAATGTGCTATGAATCTTCTTCGGGGTCATTGCTTTGAATGCTTGTTTTGTGTATAATGACTAATAAGAGGTTTATAAGATTTCCTCTCTAATAGAGATCTGCTTGCAGATGCGAAGAAATTTATGGATATCGAACGAGATATGACCAATACAATAATACTTATCGACGTTTAGTACGTTTTTTTGGACAGCAAAGTTTTATAGAATAACATCATGTGAGGTTAAGACTATGGCAGAAAAGAATACATCAAATATTGGATTTGAAAAACAGATATGGGACGCAAAGCTACAGGGCCTTTAAAATGCCAGCCAGTTGCATAAAATGAGGTGCACTGTCTGTCTAACAGTGTTTTTTTGAGGAATGACTGATCAACAGAAGATGACAGGAGATTTAATATGATTTCGAGAGCAAAGAAATATGTGGCAGTATTACTGGCTTTTGTATGCATGTGTATGATATTTTCTCCCCAGACTGCATATGCAGCCGAGGACAGTTCGCAGCATGAAACTGTCAAAGTCGGTTTCTTTGCCATGGATGGTTATCATGTGATGGATGAAGAAGGCAACCGCAGCGGGTACGGCTATGATTTTCTTCGGTTGATGGCTCGTTATTGGGATGTAGATTACGAATATGTCGGATATGATAAGAGCTGGGATGATATGCAGCAGATGCTTGAAGCTGGCGAGATCGACATGGTAACATCTGCCCGCAAAACACCGGACAGAGAAGAAAAGTTTGATTTTTCACGTCCCATCGGAACCAATTATGGGATGCTGACCGTCCTCAGTGACAACAGCACGATTGTGGACGGCAATTACAGCACTTACAACGGTATGCGTGTGGCGCTTTTGAACGGAAACACCCGGAATGAAGAGTTTGCGGATTTTGCAGACAACAAAGGATTTACATATGTTCCATCTTATTTTGATACGACCGCAGAAATGAAGGAAGCCCTTCAGAGCGAAAAAGTTGATGCGATTGTTACCAGTTCTCTGAGAAAAACAAACAATGAGCGAATCGTGGATAAATTTGGCAGCAGCGATTTCTATGTCATTGTTAAAAAAGGTAATACAGAATTGCTGAATGAGATCAATTATGCAATCGATCAGATGAATGCAGCTGAGAGTGACTGGAAAACGACACTTTATAATAAAAATTATGAAAGCATAGAAACTAAGAGTCTGGAATATACGGAGAAAGAAAAAAGTATTATTTCACAGTATTCCAAGGACAATCCGCTTCATGTTCTGTGTGATCCGACCCGTTATCCATATTCTTATAATGAAAATGGTGAGATGAAGGGTATTATCCCGGATTACTTCCGTAAAATTGCAGACTATGCCGGGATTTCCTATGAGTTTCTTACACCTGCCACCAGAGATGAGTATATTGCTTATCAGAAAAATACGGAAACCACAGATATGAGCATCGATGCACGCCTGGAAACAGATAATTATGCTGAGACGAAAAAATGGGGGGTTACTGCACCTTTCATTACGATGCAGCTGGCAAGGGTGACACGGCGTGACTTTGATGGAAAAATGAATGTTGTTGCTACTGTTGACCAGACAGCATCAAAGTCAATTGCAGATGCAATGGCACCCGGTGCAGAAAAACTGATGTGCAGTACCCGACAGGAAATGATGGAGGCTGTCCGTAAGGGTAAAGCAGATGCTGCCTTCGTCTACTATTACATGGCACAGGCGTTTGTGAACAGTGACACTACGGGCACCATGACATATACTCTGCTGGAGCAGCCTACATTCACCTACCGCATGGTAATTTCATCAACTGAGAACCATGCGCTGGCCGGTATTCTGACGAAAGCAATGTATGCCATGCCCCAAAATCTTGTTGAAGATCTTGCAGCACAGTATACCACATACAAAGCAACAGAGCTGACATTTGTTGACTGGATCCGTCTGCATCCTGTTATTACTGTTTGGGTTCTTCTTATTTTTGGATGCCTGCTGACTACTATGGCTGTGACAATAGTGCGTCTCAATGCAAGAAAAAAAGCGCAGAAGGCGGCCCAGGAGAAAGCTGAGGAAATGGCGGAACTGGCAGAGTATGCACAGTCTGCAAACAAGGCAAAAACAGCATTTCTGTCACATATGTCCCATGATATGAGGACACCGATGAATGCAATCATAGGATTTACCGGTATTGCAATGAAAAACAATCCGTCAGACGAAGTGAAAAATTGTCTGAAAAAGATCGACGAAAGCTCCGAGCATTTACTGTCGCTGATCAATGATGTATTAGATCTGGCCCGCATCGAAAGTGGAAAAGTGAAATACAATCCGGTACCGGCGGATGTGAAAAACATTACAGATTCTGCATTGGATATTACAAAAGGCTTTCTTACGAACAGGGATATCAACTTTAAGATTCAGCGTGAAGAAGCAAAGATTCCAAATGTACTTGCGGATCCTGCACGTCTGCGTGATGTGCTGGTCAATATTCTGAGCAATGCCGTGAAATTCACTCCGGATGGAGGGACGATTACATTTGAAGCCCGGTGTCAGGAAAAGGGCGGGGATGGATATATAAATATGCGTTACCGAATTTCGGATACTGGTATTGGCATGAGTGAGGAATTTACAAAAGAAGTTTTTGAGGAATTTGCACAGGAAGATTCCGATGTGAGAACGCAGTACCATGGAGTTGGACTGGGGATGGCTATCGTAAAGAAGTATGTAGATATGATGGGTGGAACCATTTCCGTGCAGAGTAAAAAGCATGAGGGAACCACATTTACTGTGGATATTCCTTTGGAAATTACAGATAAGGAATGTAATAAGTCAGACACAGGTTTTTCTGAAAAGGTAAATCTTACAGGTGTGAATGTCCTTCTTGCAGAGGATAATGAACTGAATGCAGAGATTGCTGCCGTGCAGTTGGAAGAGTTCGGGATGAATGTAGAAAGAGTTGTGGATGGAAAGAATGCTGTTGAGATTTTCAGAAATCATCCGAAGGGCACGTTTGATGTAATCCTGATGGATATCATGATGCCTGAAATGAATGGTTATGAAGCGACAAAAGCAATCAGGGCAATGAATGACAGACCGGATGGAAAAAGCATTCCTATTATAGCAATGACAGCTAATGCATTTGCAGAAGATGTTCAGGCATCACTGGATGCAGGAATGAACGCACATTTGTCAAAGCCGATTGTGATTGATGAAGTTATAAAAACGATTTTAAGGTATATATAATTGATTAGCAGAGGTTCATGAATTAGTGGAATAAAATTGACAGGAGGACTAAAGTTTGACAATGTGAGAGTGCAGTGTTATGGAAACTACAAAAAATGGATGTGTTATGGAGATGCCCTAAATGTAACGGAGAATACAGGTATTCGATTGCAGAACGAAAAGTGGGAGATGATTCGTGCCCATACTGCCAGGGCCGGAAAAGATTCATTTTTCTAATCAGCAGATTGGCATAGCGCTTGAAGAATACAGCAAAGGCATGTTATAATGAACGAAATGAAACGTTCAAAATAGATGAAACGTTCATTTTGAAAAGCAATGCACGAAACGAAAAAACATAGACGGTATATAGCTTTTCGGGGGTTTTAGCGAAAAGTTCATATTTTTCCGGAGTTGAACGCGCGGCCGACGCCCCGGAGATTGCGCTGCTCTGAGCACGAAAAAAGTCGAAACGGCTACAATTTACCGCCAGGACTTGCCAGAAACGTTCCGGATAGAGTATAATAGAGGTACTGTTTATAATGAAAAGGATGAAAACACAACATGGCTTCTTTTCTTGATATTTTTAAGAGAAACTTCTCTCTTTTTTCGAGCGACATCGGCATTGATCTCGGCACGGCGACCGTTCTCGTTTATGTGAAGGGCAAGGGCATCGTGCTCAACGAGCCGTCAGTCGTCGCGGTGAACAAGGTGACGGGAAAGCTCGTGGCGGTCGGCACGGAGGCGCAGGAGACCCTCGGCCGCACGCCGGACAACATCATCGCCATCCGTCCGCTGCGCGAGGGCGTCATTTCGGACTACGAGATGACCGAGCTGATGATCAAGGAGTTCATCCGCAAGGTACAGGGCTTCCGCCTGTTCAAGCCGAACGTCGTCATCTGCGTGCCCTCGATCATCACCGAGGTCGAGGAGCGTGCGGTCATCGACGCCGGCACGCAGGCCGGTGCGAAGCGCGTGTTCCTCATCGAGGAGCCGGTCGCGGCGGCCATCGGCGCGGGTCTCGACATCAGCAGGCCGAACGGCAATCTGGTCGCTGACATCGGCGGCGGCACGACCGACATCGCGGTCATCTCGCTCGGCGGCATCGTCGAGTCCACCTCGATCAAGATCGCGGGCGACAAGTTCGACGAGGCGATCATCAAATATGTGCGCCGCAAGCACAACGCGCTCATCGGTGAGCGCACGGCGGAGCAGGTCAAAAAGACCATCGGCTGCGTCTATCCGCGCACCGAGGAGGAGATCATGGAGGTCAAGGGCCGCTGCCTGATGACCGGCCTGCCGCGCACGTTCACGCTCAGCTCGTCCGAGATCCTCGAGGCGCTCGAGGAGGTCTCCTCCGCTATCGTCGAGGCCATTCACAGCGTGCTCGAGCGCACGCCTCCCGAGCTGACGGGCGACATTTCCTCCAACGGCATCGTCATGACCGGCGGCGGCTCGCTCATCTGGGGCTTCGACAAGCTCGTCGCCTCCAAGACCGGCATCCCGACGCGCGTCGCGGACGAGGCGGTCTCGTGCGTCGCCTACGGCACGGGCAACTGCCTCGAGAACCTCGCGAGCATGCAGGACGGTACGATCAATCTGTCGCGCAAGAGACAGATGCGGTAACGGCAGGCGTGATGACCGAACAGGAAAAATACATGAAGGCGGCGCTGAAGCTCGCGCACAGGGCGGCGGAGGAGGGCGAGGTCCCGGTCGGCGCGGTCGTTGTCTGCGACGGAAAGATCGTCGGACGCGGCCGGAACCGCCGCGAGACAAAGAAAAACGCTCTGCATCACGCGGAGATCGAGGCCATCGAGAAGGCCTGCAAAAAGCTCGGCGGCTGGCGGCTGCACCGGTGCGACCTGTATGTCACACTCGAGCCGTGTCCGATGTGTGCCGGGGCGATCATCAATGCCCGCATCAAAATGGTCTATTTCGGCGCGTTCGACCCGAAGGCCGGCTCGTGCGGCTCGATGATCAATCTGTTTTCGCTGCCGTACAATCATCAGCCGGAGCTCGTTGCCGGCGTTATGGAGGAGCAGTGTGCGGACGAGCTGCGCACATTCTTCCGGGAGCTTCGCGAGAAGCGCAAACTCATCAGAAAAGCACAGAAGAGCGAGGAAGCTGCGGCGGAAAGCGGAGAAGTGCAGCAGGATGCGTTCTGTGAAAGAGAAAAGTAGTAAGTAGTAATAAGTGGGGTTAAAAACAAATGCAAAGAGAAAGACTCGGTTCGCGTCTGGGCTTTATTCTGCTCAGCGCAGGCTGCGCCATCGGCGTCGGCAACGTATGGAAGTTCCCGTGGATGGTCGGACAGTACGGCGGCGGCGCCTTCGTTCTGTTCTATGTGATCTTCCTGCTCATCCTCGGTCTGCCGATCATGACGATGGAGTTCGCGGTCGGCCGCGCCAGCCAGAAAAGCCCGGTACGCGCCTATCAGGTGCTGGAAAAGCCGGGCAGCAGGTGGCATATCCACGGTTATCTGGCGATGATCGGCAACTATCTGCTGATGATGTTCTACACGACGGTCTGCGGCTGGATGCTGCACTATTTCTATCTGACCGCAGCGGGCAGATTTGTCGGAGCAACGACCGAGCAGGTCGGCGCGGCGTTCGGTGAGATGCTGTCCCGGCCGGGCGTCATGGCGGGCTGCATGATCGCGGTCGTTGTCATCGGCTTCCTCATCAACTCGTTCGGCCTTCAGGGCGGTCTGGAGCGCGTGACCAAGGTCATGATGATCGCGCTGCTCGCCATCATGGTCGTGCTCGCCGTCAACAGCATCCGCACCCCGGGCTCGGGCGAGGGTCTGCGCTTTTACCTCATTCCGGACTTCGGCCGCATGGCGGAGACCGGCGTGGCGAACGTGGTCGTGGGCGCGATGAATCAGGCGTTCTTCACCCTGTCGCTCGGCATCGGCGCGATGGCGATCTTCGGCAGCTATATCGGCAAGGGGCGCGCGCTCATGGGAGAGGCGGTCAACGTCGCTGTGCTCGACACCTTTGTCGCCTTCACCGCCGGTCTGATCATCTTCCCGGCGTGCTTCGCGTTCAACGTATCCCCGGACAGCGGTCCGAACCTCATCTTCGTCACCCTGCCCAACATCTTCAACCACATGGCAGGCGGCCGTCTGTGGGGCAGTCTGTTCTTTGTATTCATGGCGTTCGCGGCATTCTCTACCGTGCTCGCTGTTTTCGAGAACATCATGTCCTGCTGCATGGATCTGACCGGCTGGAGCCGCAAAAAGACCGCGGCGATCAACATCGTTCTGATGATCCTGCTGTCCATGCCGTGCGTTCTCGGCTTCAATGTCTGGAGCGGCTTTCAGCCGTTCGGCCCGGGCTCGAACGTTCTCGATCTTGAGGATTTCCTGGTTTCCAATCTGTGGCTTCCGCTCGGCTCGCTCGTCTATCTGCTGTTCTGCACCTCGCGCTATGGCTGGGGATGGAAGAATTTCCAGAACGAGGCGAACGACGGCGGCGGCATCAAGGTGCGCGACGGCATTCGCTTCTATGTAAGCTATATCCTGCCGCTCATCGTGCTCGTCATCTTTGTGCTTGGCATCAAGGATAAGTTTTTTGCGTAAATAATACTTGAAAAAATGGGTGCAGTACGGTATAATTATCGATGCACCCATCATATGCCGGCGTGGCGAAATGGTACACGCAGTTGACTCAAAATCAACCGGTGGAAACACCTTGGGGGTTCGAGTCCCCCCGCCGGCACCACATCGGAGCAAGCCTTGTATCGCTTGCTCCGATTTTTTTTCAAAAAGTCAGAGTGCGCTCGCGCCGCTGCTCCTCCTTTCCCAATCGAACCCGCAGCATTGGGCTTCGATTCGGTGGGGCGAGTGCAGGCCGGAATGCGCTTATACTTATAGACTGTCGTGAAACCACAGTTTCGCCGACAGACTGTGAGCAGACCGTAAGGTCTGCTCTTTTGTTATGTAAAGGAAATCGCAGAGCAGGAGAGCAGAGGGCGCGATGTCCCGTTTTCCGCGCTTAAAGGGCGAAAATCTGTGCTGAATGCACAAAATTCGTCAGATGGCGCTCGGCGCATTTACAGATTGTTAACTTTTTGCTATAATTTATTTGCATATCATGGCGTTCCGCCGCTGCGGCAGGGGGGACGCCGCAGCAAGAGAAATAATTTAAGGAGTGTGGGTATGCAGAACAAAACTATTTCTATGGATGCGGCGCACGATTTCTACGCCAAAATGCCGCTGGCACGAGCCATTCCGCTCGGACTCCAGCACGTTTTCGCCATGTTCGTCGGCAACCTCACGCCGCTGCTCATCATCATGGGCGCGTGCGGCATTGCAGGCGGCGAGTTCGCGGATCTTCAGGTCAGCGTCCTTCAGAACGCGATGTTCGTTGCGGGCGTGGTAACGCTCGTTCAGCTGTTCGCCATCGGCCCCATCGGCGGCAAGGTTCCGATCATCATGGGCACGAGCTCGGGCTTTATCGGCGTGTTCAACAGCGTTGCGGCGACGATGGGCGGCGGTGTGCTCGCCTACGGCGCGATTATGGGCGCGTCCATTCTCGGCGGTCTGTTTGAAACCGTGCTCGGCTTCTTCCTCAAGCCGCTGCGCCGGTTTTTCCCGGCGGTCGTCACCGGCACGGTCGTTCTGAGCATCGGCCTGTCGCTGATCTCGGTCGGCATCAATTCCTTCGGCGGCGGTAACTCCGCGAAGGACTTCGGCTCGATGGAAAATCTGCTGCTCGCACTGTTCGTACTCGTGGTGATCCTCGTGGTCAAGCACGGCTGCTCGGGCTTCCTCGGCTCGTCTGCGATCTTTGTCGGCATTATTGCCGGCTACATCGCGGCTATCATCATGGGCTTCGTGCTCCCGACGACCGCAGTCGATGCGGACGGCGTGGAGTTCACCAAGGCGTGGGTGCTGAACTGGGACAAGGTCGCACAGGCGGACTGGTTCTCGGTACCCAAGCTCATCCCGGTAAAGCCGGTCTTTGACCTGCGTGCGATCCTGCCGGTACTCGTCATGTTCATCGTTACCGCCGTTGAGACGGTGGGCGATATTTCGGGCGTTATGGAGGGCGGCATGGGCCGCGAGGCGACCGACAGGGAGCTGTCCGGCGGCGTCAGCTGCGACGGTCTGGGTTCCTCGTTCGCGGCGCTGTTCGGCGTTCTTCCGAACACCTCGTTCAGCCAGAACGTCGGTCTTGTCACCATGACCAAGGTCGTCAACCGCGGTGCGCTGTCCATCGGCGCGATTTTCCTCATTCTCTGCGGCCTGATCCCGAAGCTCGGCGCGATCGTTTCCATCATGCCGCAGTCGGTGCTCGGCGGCGCAGCGGTCATGATGTTCTCGTCCATCGTCATCAGCGGTATCCAGCTGATCACCAAGGAGGAAATGACGCCGCGCAATCTGACGATCGTTTCGGTCGCTCTCGGCGTCGGCTACGGCATGGGCGCGAATATGTCCATTCTGGCGCAGGCTCCGCAGGCGATTCAGCTGATCTTCGGCGGTTCCGGTATTGTTCCGGCAGCGTTCGTAGCGATCATTCTGAACATCCTTCTGCCGAAGGATAAATAAAGATCCTTTTTACCGTCAGCTGACGGTATACCTTCCGCCGATACAGCGGTGCGCCGCTGGAGGCGAGATTTACGCTCAAAGTGAGCGTGGACAGTGGCCGCCTTCGGCGGCCGGGGATTGCCGCCGTCTGGCGGCGGAGACAAAAGGGGGCAAGGGCACCAAATGGTTCCCTTGCCCCCTCTTGACTCCCCCAAACCCTCCTTTGCGCCGCGACTCCCTTTGGTCGCGCGGCGAAACGGGGGAAACGGGGGCTCGGTTCCGTGCGTCGGGCAGATTTTAGGACGCTGTCAGGCCCTGAATTTACTTTGCGTCAACCGCCGCGCATAACAGTGCGCGGCCATCCGGTGCAGGGCGTTCGCATTCGGCTGCGAAAAGCTTTGCTTCGATCAAGCGTTGTGCCTTGGAGCACCAAACGCCCCTGTGGGCCCCTCGCATTTAGACGCGCGACCGAAGGGAGTCGCGTCCAAAGGAAGATGAGGGGGAGTCAAGAGGGGGATAAGAAACCATTCGGTGTCTTATCCCCCTTTTGCCCTCTGCCGTGGGCACGGCGTACCCCTGTCGGTGGGCACCGACATCCCCCCGCCGCCGGGCGGCGGCAATGCACACGCCATGTCATGGCGAACACCCCTCGTCCCGGGAGGGCCTGCCTCGCCTGCGGCGGCAAGCCGCCGGAACGGCGGAAGGTCAATCTCCTGCTTCAGGTAAAACCTTTTTCAGGGCTGCTTCCTGCGTCAGCAGGTTTTGCAGCGCCTCCGGCGTGTCGGCGTCCTCAAGCTCCGCCGGATGCCCGGCGGCAAACAGCCGCACGCATTCCGTGTGCTGCCGCAGCACAACGCCGCCGCCTTTCCCCTCGGGAAGGTGCAGCAGTGCGTCAAAATATTCGCGTCCGAACAGAACGGGACTGCCGACCGTGAACGGAGAGCCATTCTCCGGTGCGCACAGCCGGAAAATGTCCCGTTCTTTTTCCTGCGAGGCCGCAAACGCAGCGCACATCCCGTCTACGGTGCTGCGCCGCAGCAGCGGCTGATCACCCGGCACGAACAGACAGCCGCAAAGCGCCGGCTGCCCGCGCAGCAGGGCGGACAGACCGAGCCGCACGGTGTCGCTGCGGTGGGGCAGGGCGTGCAGCAGCACGGGAACGTCCAGAGCAGTGCACAGCCTGTGCACCTCCTCCGAGCGCGTTACGACCAGACGCGGCGCGATGCCGGCCGTTGCCGCCAGTGCGCGGCACAGCATCGGCTCGCCGCCGAAGTCCGCGAGCAGCTTGTTCGACCCGAACCGCCGCGCAAGGCCGGAGGCCATGATGACCGCGCCGACTGCTTCATTTTTCATCGGCGAAATACTGCGCAAAGCGCTCTTTGTCCGTGCGCACGCATTCATCGCGGTAGCTTTCATAGCGCTGCATGAACTCCTTTGCTTCATCGGTCAGCACGCTGCCGCCGCCGCCGCGTCCGCCGATCGTTCGGCGCGTAAACGCGAAGCCGAGCACGGCTTCGGCGCGCCGCAGCAGATGCAGCGCCTTGGTGTACGCCATTTCCATCGACTGCGCCGCGCTGCGCAGCGAGCCGGTCTCCTCGACTGCGTGCAGCAGCCGCAGCGGACCCTCACCGAAAAAGCGCTCGCCGTTCTCGTCGTACAGATAGACCCGGATGACCGGACGCATAATTACCACCTCCGCACAAAAAAACTCGTTGTAAATTGATAACGATAACGCTATTATAGCAAAAAGTATGGTAAAATAAAAGATGTAAAGATAGATTTGGAGAAATCTCTCCGGAACATAGAGAGGAAAAAACAAATGATCACGATACGGGAATACAAAAAGGTTCAGTCGCTCGAGGAAGCGTATGAGCTGAACCAGAAGAAGTCGAACCGCATCATCGGCGGCATGATCTGGCTCAAGATGGAAACGCTGAATGTCGGTACGGCGATCGATCTGTCCGACCTCGGTCTGGATGCTGTCGAGGAGACGGAAACCGAGTTCCGCATCGGCGCGATGACGACGCTGCGCACGCTCGAGACCCACGAGGGCCTTGCGGCGTACACGAACGGCGCGATGCGCGAGAGCGTTCGCCATATTGTCGGCGTGCAGCTGCGCAATCTCGCGACGCTCGGCGGCAGTCTTTACAGCCGCTTCGGCTTCTCCGATGTGCTGACCATGTTTCTGGCGCTCGATGCATCGGTCGAGCTGTACAAGGGCGGCATTGTGCCGCTTTCCGAGTATGCGGAGCGCAAAAAGGACCGCGATGTGCTCGTGCGCGTCATCGTGCCGAAAAAGGCGGGCGCGCGCTTTGACTACCGCTCGGTCCGCCCGACCAAGACCGACCTGCCGACGCTCACCTGCGCGTCCGTGCGCGAGGGGGAGGGCTGCCGCTTTGTCATCGGCTCGCGCCCGGCGCGTGCCATGATCTTCGCCCCGGAGGCGGGTTCGGCGGAGCAGATGGCCGAACAGGTACAGCGCGAGGCGGTGCTCGGCTCGAATATGCGCGGCAGCGCGGCGTATCGCAGAAAGCTCGTCGGCACGCTTGTCCGCCGCGCGGCGGAAGCACTCGAAAACACGGCGGAATAAAGAGGAAAGATTATGCTTATCACGATAAACTTAAACGGAAAAAAGATCGTCGATGACGTTCCGGCGGATACGCTGCTCATCGACTTTGTCCGCGCGCACGGCTGCAAGAGCGTCAAGCGCGGCTGCGAGACCGCAAACTGCGGCCTGTGCACGGTATTTATGGACGAGAGACCCATCCTGTCCTGCTCGATGCTCGCGGCGCGCGCGAGCGGTCACAGCATCACCACGCTCGAGGGCCTTCAGGACGAGGCGGCCGAATTCGGCGCGTTTATCGCGGACCAGGGTGCGGAGCAGTGCGGCTTCTGCAACCCCGGCTTCATCATGAACGCGCTCGCGCTGTTCCGCGAGAAGGAATACCCGACCGAGGAGGAGATCAAGGAATACCTTGCAGGCAATCTGTGCCGCTGCACCGGCTATGAGGGTCAGCTGCGCGGCATTCTCGCGTTCCTCGCATGGAAAAAGCAGAAGGAGGAGGGCAAGGCATGAAGGTCGTAAACAAACCGCTGCGCAAAAAGGACGCGATGCAGCTCGTCACCGGTCAGCCGGTGTACATGGATGACGTGATCCCTGAGGGCTGCCTGTGCGTCAAGCTGCTGCGCTCGCCCCATGCGAACGCCATCGTCGAGAGCATCAATACCGCCGCCGCCATGAAGGTGCCCGGCATGGAGCGCATCTTCACCTGGGAGGACGTGCCGCAGGACGGCCGCCGCTACACGCAGGCAGGCCAGACCTATCCCGAGGCGAGTCCGTATGACCGTCTGGTCATCGACCGCCATGTCCGCTTTGTCGGCGACGTCGTTGCGATTGTCGCAGGCGAGGACGAAAAGTGCGTGGACAAGGCGATGCGGCTGATCAAGGTCAAATACAAGGTGCTCGAGCCGCTTTTCGACTTCACCAAAGCCAAGGACAACCCCATCCTCGTACACCCCGAGGACAACTGGGAGAGCCTTGCGCCGGTGGGCGCGGATAATAAGCGCAATCTGTGCGCGCACGACCAGTGCGGCAGCGGCGACATCGACGAGGTGCTCCGCACGAGCGACATCGTGATCGACCGCGTTTACCATACCCGCGCCTGCCAGCAGGCCATGATGGAGACCTTCCGAACCTATTGCAGCATCGACGCCTACGGCCGTCTGAACGTGCTCAGCTCGACCCAGATCGTGTTCCATACGCGCCGCATCATCGCCAACGCGCTGCACATCCCGAAGAGCATGATCCGCGTCTCCAAGCCGCGCATCGGCGGCGGCTTCGGCGCGAAGCAGACCGCGGTCAGCGCAGTCTATCCGGCGTTCGTCACGTGGATGACGAAAAAGCCCTCCAAGATCATTTTCAGCCGTGTTGAGAGCCAGACCGCATCCTCGCCGCGCCATGAGATGCAGATGCACGTCCGTCTCGGCGCAACGAAGGACGGCATCGTGCGCGGCATCGACCTCTACACGCTGTCCAATACGGGCGCCTACGGCGAGCACGGCCCGACAACGGTCGGCCTGTCCGGTCATAAGTCCATTCCGCTCTACGGCAAGGCCGAGGCGTTCCGCTTCACGAGCGATGTTGTGTACACGAACATCATGTCTGCGGGCGCGTACCGCGGCTACGGCGCGACACAGGGCCTGTTCGCGGTCGAGAGCGCGGTAAATGAGCTTGCCGCCAGACTCGGCATGGACCCGTTCGAGCTGCGCGAGAAGAACATCGTCAGGGAAGGCGACGTCATGCCGGCTTATTATGGCCAGGTCAACACGAGCTGCACGCTCGACAGGTGTCTTGCGCGCGTGCGCGAGATGATCGACTGGGACAACAAATATCCCTGCCGCGACATGGGCAATGGCAAGGTGCGCGCGGTCGGCATGGGCATGGCGATGCAGGGCTCGGGCATCACGAGCATGGACGTCGGCTCGGCCTCGCTCAAGCTCAACGATTTCGGCTTTTATACGCTGCGCATCGCGGCGGCGGATATGGGAACCGGCTGCGACACCACGCTCGCGCAGATCGCGGCCGAGGTGCTCGAGTGTCCGCTCGACAAGGTCATCACGCTCGGCGCGGATACCGATTCCTCGCCGTATGACTCCGGCTCCTATGCGTCGAGCACGATCTACGTCACCGGCAAGGCAACCGAGAAGTGTGCGCTCGAGCTGCGCGATAAGATCAAGGCGTTCGGTGCGGAGATGATGGGCGTAAAGGCCGAGGAGGTTTCGTTTGACGGCACGTGCGTGCGAGTGGAGACGGGCGAGCAGGAGGGACGCAGCGTGACCCTCGAGGAGATCGGCGCGTCGACCCAGAATAACAATAACACCGCGCTCGAAGCGACGGTTTCGCATACCTCCGAGATTTCGCCTCCGCCGTACATGGTCGGCGCGGCCGAGATCGAGCTCGACACGGAGACCGGTGAAATTTCGGTCATCGACTATGCGGCCTGCGTGGACTGCGGCACGCCCATCAACCCCAATCTGACGCGCGTGCAGGCTGAGGGCGGTCTGCTCCAGGGCATCGGCATGGCGCTGACCGAGAACGTCACCTATGACGAAAAGGGTGTTCTCGCGGAAAATTCCTTCCTCCAGTACAAAATCCCGGCGCGCGTCGATGTGGGACGCATCCGCGTCGATTTCGATTGCAGCTATGAGGATGCCGGCCCGTTCGGCGCGAAGTCGATCGGCGAGGTCGTCATCAACACGCCGCTCCCGGCGATTGCGGATGCTGTGTACAACGCGACCGGAAAGCGCTTCTTCGAGCTGCCGATCACGCCCGAAATGGTCGTGATGGAGTGATCTGCCTGCCTTTGTGCAGGATAGATAGAATGAAAAGGCGTTGTTTATGCAACGTGCGAGACTTGAATGGTCAATGTGCATAAAAACAAAGCATTGTGATTGTGAGATATTCATAAAATCCGACTCTTGTATTCCTGTGAAGAATCGTGTATTATAATACCAGAGTTCAAGAAAAGGACTCACGAGAAATAGAAATACAAGATGTAAAGGAGAGAATAATCATGATGAAGGGCTTTTTTAATGGTCTGGTAAGCGCACGTATGATGGAGCTGGAGGGCGAGCGTGTATGCGCTAAGACGCTGCAGCGCGGCAACCGTACTGCACGCTAAGCGCAGCCCCGAAAACTGATATTCTGTTGCTCACATAGATATTGAGAAACCTCCCGGGAAGCCGGGAGGTTTTTTGCTTCCCTGCGGAAGCAGGAGTCTTCTATCTTTACCCTCAGCAGAGGGTAAGCGGTACCGCCGATACAGCGGTGCGCCCTTTTTTCTTAACCCTCAGCAGAGGGGTTACCTACGCCGATACAGCGGCGCAGCCGGTGGAGGCGACTTTACGCCCTCGGAGGGCGTGTGCATTGCCGCCGCCCGGCGGCGGGGGCAAGAGGGGGCCAAGACACCCTCCGGGTTTCTTATCCCCCTCTTGACACCCCCACATCTTCCCTCGGACGCGACTCCCTTCGGTCGCGCGTCTAAAAGCGAGGGGCCCACAGGGGCGTCTGGTGCTCCAAGGGCACATCCTTGATCGAAGCGGAGCTTTTCGCAGCAGAACGCTGCCGCTCTGCACCGTCTGGCCGCGCACTGTTATGCGCGGCAGTTTACGCAAAGTGAATTCAGGGCATAACAGCATCCCAAAATCTGCCCGACGCACGGAACTGAGCCCCGTTTCTCCCGTTTCGCCGCGCGACCAAAGGGCGTCGCGGCGCAAAGGAGGGTTTGGGGGGAGTCAAGAGGGGGCAAGGGAACCATATGGTGCCCTTGCCCCCTTTTGTCTCCGCCGCCAGACGGCGGCATTCCCGCCGGTGAACACCGGCCCCCCCGGCCGCCGAAGGCGGCCAATGACCACGTCCTCCGAGGGCGTAAAGTCGCCTTCAGCGCTACCCCGCTGTATCGGCGGAAGATTTTGCGTCTGCTGACAAGAAAACGAAAAAAGCACCGGCGAGAGCCGGTGCTTTGCTTTTCGGGACGAAGCTCAGTCGAAGATCCACTCTTCGGTCTTTTCCTCGCCGCAGTATTTCTTGAGGGTCTCGCGGATTGCGCGCGGACCGCGGTTCAGCTCGTTGAACATGCGGACAACGGTCTCGCCGACGCCGATCTCGAACAGGTTGACGCCGAAATAATAGCGGTTCGCAAGCAGCGGATACAGCTGTGCCTCCGGGCACTCGTCGCCGAGCTTGGGGTTGCCCATCAGGCTGCGGACGTGCTCGATGTTCGGGTCCGGGCTGAGCTCGAATGCGTCGCCGCGATCATCAACGCCGACCAGATAACGCAGCCAGCCTGCCAGCACGAGCGGGATATAGACCAGCTTGGTCGCACGGTGTGCCGGAAGCATGGAGTTATAGTAAGCGTACAGCGTAGTGCCGAAGCGCGGCGCGATCTTACGGGAGGTGTCGGTTGCGGTGCGCTGCGGAGAATCCTGGAGGAAGGGGTTCGGGTAACGCTCGCCCAGAACCTCGTGCAGGAATGCCTCGGGGTCGATAACGCCCGGGTCTGCGACCATCGGCATTGCCTCGTTCTCGCTCAGACGGGTGATCAGGTTGACAAGCTCCTTGTCCTTCATCTCTGCGCTGACCTGCGTGTAGCCGAGCATGCAGCCGAAAATGCCGAGCGCGGTGTCCATCGGGTTCATGCAGGTCGCGACCTTCATCTGCGCGGACTTCTCGACGATGTCGCGGCGCGTGATGATAACGCCGCACTGCTCGAGCGGCGGATGGCCGTTCGGGAAGGCGTTCTCGATGAGCAGGTAGTGCGGATTTTCCGAGTTGACGTAGATCGCGCCGACCGAGCCCTTTTCGGTAACGAACGGCTGCGCGCCCTCAACACCGTCGTCTGCGAGCGCCTTGGCGATGCGCTCGTCCGGGTGAGGCGTGATCTTGTCGATCATGGAGAGCGGGTAGGTGTTCTTCTTGATGAGGGCGAAATACTCGTCCTCGGTGATAAAGCCGTGCTGCATCCAGGCCTGGGTCATGTAGCGCATGGCGCGCTCGAGACGAATGCCGTTATCCGAGCAGTTGTCGAGAGACACGAGCGCGAGCGGAGCGAGGCCTGCGCGGACGCGCGAGAGGCACAGGGACGCGAGCTTGCCGAAGAACGAACGGCAGGCGTCCGGGCCGCCTTCCATGTCGGCCTTGTAGTCGGGCAGGAAGTCGTGCGCATCGTTCTGGATGGCGTAGCCCTTCTCGGTGATGGTAAAGGTGACCATCTGGAGGGAGGGAGCGGCGAAGACCTCCTTGAGGCGTGCGCCGTCCTCGCTGAGCTTGAGGCTCTCGGTGACGGAAGCGATGATCTCCTTGTTGATGGTGCCGTTGGAATACAGGGTCACGGACAGCGACAGATGGTCGCAGGCGCGGTAGCAGCGGTCGATCAGCTCCTCATCGTAGCCGTCGCAGCAGATGATGCCGGTATCGGTCAGCCCTGCGGTGAGCAGGCGCTGCGCCAGAACCGCAGGAAAAGCGCGGAACAGGTTGCCTGCACCGAAATGCAGCCAGGTCGGGGCCTTGTGCGTAGACTCGCGCACGGCGTCAATGTCGTACTGCGGCAGGCGGTAACCCTTCCAGGACGCGTTATGTTTGATACTCTCTTTTGTCAGTTTCATAAAAGCGGTCACATCCTTTCAGTGAACGGAGCAGCGAGCGGAAAAGCGTCTTTTTCAGGCGAAAAGGCGGTCAGTCGCGCCGTTCGTCTCCTATCGTATATAGTATACCAAAAAAACGGGCGCTTGCATAGAACAATTTCGTCAAAATCACAGAACAAAAGGAAAATAGCGCAAAAGAAAGCCGCCGTAGTAAATACAGTGACTGTCGCGCGGCAGCGCGCATGAAAAAGCGTTTGCTGTGCAAACGCAAAGAAACCGGGGACATGCGCCTCGGTTTCTTTACTTTGAGAGGGAGAAAGTTTCTGCACAGGAACTTTCGGACGTCTGTGTTCTGCGCAGTCAGAACACATCTGCCGGAAAAGCGTGAGCTTTTCGGCAAGATAAAAGCCGCCCGGGGAGCGGACGGCTGAAAAATCATATGAGTCCGGCGTGCTTACTGCGCGGAGTCGGACGCGGTGGTCTCGGCGACCGTGCCCGGCAGAGCGCTGTAGATGCGGCAGACGAGACGCATGACGACGTAGACGAGTACGATCTCGAGCGGGAGGAGAATGAGGTTCTTCGGCACGCGCGTGACGAGCAGCAGGCTCATCGCCTTGCCGCCGGTGATGGTCAGCCAGAGCGTGTTCAGGCAGATGTTGCAGAACACGTTGATGCAGGCCTTTGCGCCGATGGCGCGCCAGACGGTGATCTTACGCGGATACAGCCACAGACCCCAGATCAGGCCGCCGACCACCGCGGTCAGCGTGTAGCCGGGAAAGTACGCGCCCATGGACAGGTTGCCGGCGAAATAGCCGAGCACATCCGTGCACACGCCGGCCATCATGCCGACGACCGGGCCGAACAGCATGCCGATGGCTGCGTTGCAAAGAAAGCCGAAGCCGATGCGCAGATTGGGCGGCAGCTTGATGGTCAGGCCGAGCAGGTCGAGCGTGATGTTGATGGCGATGAGCAGGGCGGTCACGGCGATGCAGCGCGTGCTCTTCAGCTCATGCAGCGAGCGGACGAAGATATTCTGCTTTTTGGACATAGAAAAAGACACCTCCATAATAAATTCATCTGTTGCCACAGCGATTTAGGAGATGCCTAAACAGTTGCAGCAGCGGGATGCGGCTGCAATACCGCAGGGGACTCGGTCCCTTTCGTCCGCTGAACAACTCCCCGTCTCAGCGGCACTTAACGCATTGCAGTCTACTCTGCTTTTTCTGTTCTAATTGTATCATGAAAACACCGCTTGTCAAGGGAAAATTGTACAATATTTGCACGGCGATTTTGTGCAATTCATTCGCGGATATGCTATAATGGTTTCATAGGACGATACCGCTGTTATTGTGCGGTGCTGTCCTCAGGAAAAACGGAGGGAAAGACCGTGAAAAAAGTTAAGGGACAGATGTCCGAGTCGCTCGTTCTGGGGCTGCTTCTTGCGCTCGCAGGCGGCTTTTTTGATGCCTATACCTATCTTTGCCGCGGCGGCGTGTTTGCGAACGCCGAAACGGGAAATATCGTGCTGCTCGGCGCACATCTCGCCGAGGGCGATTTTGAAAAGGCGCTGCGCTATCTGCTGCCGATCGTGGCGTTTGCGTTCGGCGTGCTGTCCGCCGAGCTCGTCAAGCGCCGCTTCAAGTCGCGTCAGAACCGCGACATCAACATTCACTGGCGCCAGATCGTCGTTCTGGGCGAAATGGTGCTCGTGACGATCGCCGCTCTGCTGCCGCAGTCCGCGAACGCCATGGTCAACATCATCATCTCGTTCGTCTGCGCCATGCAGGTCGAGACCTTCCGCAAAGTGCGCGGCAGCGCCTTCGCGACCACCATGTGCACGGGCAATCTGCGTTCGGGAACCGAGCAGCTTGTCATCTGGCGGCAGACGGGAGACCGCGGCGCCGCGAGAAAAATGAAGAATTACTATTCGATCATCCTTGTTTTCATCCTCGGCGGCGCGATCGGCGCGCTGGTGACAAATGCAGTCGGGGAGAAGGCGCTGCTGCTGACGCTCGTGCCGCTCGCGGCCGTGTTCCTCATCATGTTCATCGAGGAGGAGCGCGAGGAGCTGGAGGAAGAGATTTCGGGAGGAAGAGCATGAACATCAGACTGATTGCCGCGGACATGGACGGTACGCTGCTCGACAGCCGCAAGCAGCTGCCCGAGGGTCTGTTTCCGCTCGTGCGCGCGCTGCATGAGCGCGGCGTGCGCTTCGCTCCGGCCTCGGGCCGCCAGTTTTACACACTCTACGAGCAGTTCGGCGAGATCGCGGACGAGCTTATGTATATCAGCGAGAACGGCGCGATGATCTGCGACGGCTCGGAGTGCGTCGGCTTTTCCGCCATGCCGCGGGAGGTTGTGCTCGACGCCATTGAGCGGGTGCGCACGCTGCCCGGGGTCTATATGGTCATTTCCGCCCGGAGCGGCGCATTTTACGAGAAAAATTCGTCTGCTGAGGCGGTGCGGAATTTCAATATGTACTGTGCGCGCTGCACCGAGGTGCCCGATCTTGCGGAATTCGCCTCGCGCGAGCCGATCTGCAAGGTCGCGCTGTTCTGCGCCGGACGCGCCGAGCAGGTGCTCATGCCGGCGTTTGCCGGCTTTGCCGGACGGGCGCAGCTCGCGCTCTCGGGCACGGACTGGGTCGACCTCATGCGGACCGGCGTGAGCAAGGGCGGGGCGCTCGAGGAGCTGTGCGGCACGCTCGGCATCACGACGGCGGACTGCATGGCCTTCGGCGATTACCTCAACGACATCGAGCTGCTGCGCACGGCGGGCGAGTCCTATGCCATGGCGAACGCGCACGAGCAGCTCGCCGCACTCGCGAAATACCGCTGCCCGTCGAATGACGAGGACGGCGTATGCCGCACGATCCGTGCGGTTTTTGATCTGTAAATCAGGAAAGAAAGAAGGAGATTATTATGGAGATAGCAGAAATCCTCAAGCTGCGTCAGAACGCGAACGGTCTGAACAAGCTGATGAATATGCACGTTATCACGCTCGACAAGGACGGCGGCGCGACGGTCGAGGTCGAGCTGACCGATGAGCTGCTCAATCCGCTCGGCATGGCGCACGGCGGCACGATCTTTACGCTCTGCGACATTGCGGCCGGCTCGGCGGCGGCCTCGCAGGGCACGGTCGCGGTCACGCTCGACAGCAGCATCAACTACTACCGTCCCGGCCGCGCCGGTCATAGGCTGACCGCTGTTGCGTATGAGCGCAAGCGCGGCAGAAAGACCTCGGTGTTCATGGTCGAGGTGCACGACGACGAGGGCAAGCACATCGCGGACGCGACGTTTACCATGTTCTACACCGGCGCAACGCTGGACGATATGAAGCATTGAGCGGCGTGACGAAGGCGATCGTCGAGCCGCTGCTCCAGTGGTACGACGAGGGACACCGAGACCTGCCCTGGCGGCGCGAACCTGTGCCCTACCGCGTCTGGGTGAGCGAGATCATGCTCCAGCAGACGCGCGTCGAGGCCGTGCGCGGCTATTACGAGCGGTGGATGCAGGCGTTTCCGGATGTTCGTGCGCTCGCCGCGGCGGATGAGGCGCAGGTGCTCAAGCTGTGGGAGGGGCTCGGCTATTACAGCCGCGCGCGCAATCTGCACCGGGCCGCGCAGCTGGTCTGCGAGCGGTACGGCGGCACGCTCCCGGCGGATTATGAGGCGCTTCTGGCGTTGCCGGGCGTCGGAGAATATACCGCAGGCGCGGTCGCGTCCATCGGCTTCGGTCTGTGCGTCCCGGCGGTAGACGGCAACGTTATGCGTGTCGCAGCACGGCTGAACGACGATTTTACGCCGATTACGGACGCAAAACAGAAAAAACGAACGACTGGTCATTTTTTCGGAGATCACGCCGGAGGACCGTCCCGGCGACTTTAACCAGTCCTTGATGGAGCTTGGCGCGATGGTCTGTCTGCCGAACGGCGCACCGCGCTGCGGCAGCTGCCCGGTGCAGCATCTGTGCCTTGGGTATCATCATGGTCATGCGGAAATCCTGCCGGTCCGCGCCGCGAAAAGAGCGCGCCGCATCGAGGAGCGAACCGTGCTGCTCGTGCGGTGCGGGGAGGAGGTCGGCATCTGCCGCCGCCCGAAGACCGGTCTGCTCGCAGGCCTGTGGGAGCTGCCCTCGCTCGAGGGAAAGACCGGCGCGGACGAGCTTCGCGCGCGTCTCAGCGCGCGCGGATGGCAGGTCGAAAAGCTGCTCTCTCTGCGCGGCGCGAAGCACGTTTTCACGCACGTTGAGTGGCACATGAGCGGCTTTGAGGTGACGCTCGCGGAAAAACCGGAGGGACTGACCTTCGTCACGCCGCAGGCGCTTCGCGAGAGCTATGCGCTGCCGAGCGCGTTCCGGGCGTTCCTGTCCGTTCTGGAGGAGTGACAAAATGAAGCTGGAAACCATCGTGCACGACATTCCGCCGCTTTACGATGCGGAGTCGCGCGTGCTGCTGCTCGGTTCGCTGCCGAGTCCGGCCTCGCGCGAGGCGCACTTTTTCTACGGCCATCCGCGCAACCGCTTCTGGCCGGTGCTTGCGGCCGTTCTGGGCGAGAAAACGCCCGAAACCATCGAAGAAAAGCGCGAAATGTGCCACAGGCACCACATTGCGCTCTGGGACACCGTCGCGAAATGCGACATCGCAGGCGCGTCGGACACCTCGATCAGAAACGCTGAGCCGAATGACATCGGCCGCCTGCTCCGCGAGAGCAAAATCGAGCGTATCTTCGCTACCGGCGGCAAGTCAGGTGAGCTTTACAGAAAGCTGATCCAACCCAAAACCCATGTACCGATCACGGTGCTGCCCTCGACCAGTCCGGCGAACGCCGCGTGGACGTTTGAACGGCTCGTTGAGGCATACCGTGTGATTTTGTAAGAAAGAAGGCGTATTTATCACGGAAAAGCAGCTGTTCCCTAATTCTGCACTCAAAAAACTCATCTGGCCGCTCGTGCTCGAGCAGGTGCTCGCCATCACGGTCGGTCTTGCGGACACCATCATGGTCTCCTCGTGCGGCGAGGCGGCGGTGTCGGGCGTTTCGCTCGTCGATATGATAAACGTGCTCATTATCAACATTTTCGCCGCGCTCGCGACCGGCGGCGCGGTCGTGGTAGCGCAGCTGCTCGGTGCGCGCGACAATAAGCGCGCCTGCGATGCAGCAAAACAGCTGTATCTGGTCGTAACGGTCATCTCACTGGCGATTTCGGCGCTCATCATGGCGTTTCGTGAGCCGCTGCTGCGGCTGCTGTTCGGTACGATCACGGACAGCGTCATGCAGAGCGCGCTGACCTACCTGACCGTGAGCGTGTTCTCGTATCCCGTGCTCGCCATCTATAATGCAGGCGCGGCGCTGTTCCGCGCACAGGGAAACTCGCGCGTGTCCATGCTCATCGCCGGTCTGATCAACATCGTCAACCTGATCGGCAACTCGATCATGATCTTCGGCCTCAAATGGGGCGTTGCCGGTGCGGCGACCTCGTCTGTTATCTCGCGCGGCACGGCGGCGGTCGTTATCACGATCCTGCTGCTCAATCCTGAGCACACGGTCTCCCTGCGCGGCGGCAGCCGCTTCCGCCCGGATGGCGGACTGATCGGACGCATTTTACAGATCGGCGTGCCGAACGGACTGGAAAACAGTCTGTTTCAGCTTGGCCGCGTGCTCGTTGTGAGCATGATCGCTCTGTTCGGCACGACGCAGATCACCGCGAATGCGCTCGCGAACAATCTGGATGCCGTGGCGGTCATTCCGGGGCAGGCGATGAGCCTTGCTATCATCACGGTCATCGGACAGTGCATCGGCGCGGGAGACGAGGCACAGTGCAGATTCATGGCGAAAAAGCTGATGAAGATCACCTATGCGGTTACGGCTCTGACCTGTATCACGACCATCGCGCTCACGCCGCTCATCCTCAAGGTGTACAGCGTGTCGCCTGAAGCGCTCGCGCTCGGACTTATCCTGATCACCATTCATAATGGCTGCGCGATCGTGCTCTGGCCGGCGGCGTTTTCGCTGCCGAACATTCTCCGCGCCGCGAACGATGTACGCTACCCGATGCTGTGCTCTATCGCGTCCATGGTGCTCATCCGTCTTGCGGCCGGCTATCTGCTCGCCGTTCATTTCGGTATGGGCGCGATCGGCATCTGGATCGCCATGGTGGGCGACTGGATGTGTCGCGCGATCTGCTTCGCCGCACGCCTGATCAGCGGAAAATGGCTGAAATACGCTCCGGGCCTGCGCGTGGTGGCAAACCGGAAAATGTAATGCAAAATACCCTCCGGAAATCGGTTTCGACCGGTCGCGGAGGGTGTTTTTTCGTTCTCCTTTCGTTCTCCTTCCGGCCTGCGTTTTGAGGCTTTGCGAGGTTCTGCGAGGACCTCAAGAGGGGAGGGGATGCGCAATATCCGAAACGATTTGCAACAATACCGACCGGCAAAACAAAAAAGAACGCACCGTTTTCGGTACGTTCTTCGCTTTGGTGGAAGGTGGTGGATTCGAACCACCGAAGTCATAGACGACAGATTTACAGTCTGTTCCCTTTGGCCACTCGGGAAACCTTCCGTATTCAGTTAGCTGAAAGGGTGGAGCTGGTGGACGGACTTGAACCCCCGACCTGCTGATTACAAATCAGCTGCTCTACCAACTGAGCTACACCAGCGTATCGCAGGTTTGTCTGTGCTGCTCACCTCAGCGACTCGTATATAATATCACATCGGTGAGCAGCTGTCAACACTTTTTCAGGATTTTTTATTTTCCGGGGAAAAATTTTTCCCGAGCGCCTCGATGGAGTCCGAGACCTGCTGGAGCACGGTCAGAAGGTCGCTCGACAGGGACGGAAAGCGTTCGCTGATCGCGGCGGGGGAGAGCGGGAAACGCTGAAGCTCCTCGGCAGTGATGCCGTAGCCGGCTTCGCCGCGCGCGGCGGTGCGGATACGGAGCTCGTGTTCTCGGGCACGCGCGTCGCAAAGATAATCAAAGCAGTCGTGCGGGGCGCGGAATACCGCCTCGATGCTGCCGGGATCGGCAAGATACAGGTAACGGTAGACCTTGTAGATCGCGATGGAGAGATAAGCCTCGATCTCGTGCGGGAGCTGTTCGGAGCCGGTCGCTTCGGCAAGCTCGAGCAGCAGCGCTGCCGCGTTCAGGATCTGGCTCTTTTCCTGTTCGGAGCCGACGGAAATATCCATGCGCTCAGCAGGGACGGCCGAGCCGTCGCGCGCCATCGAGCGCCCGAGCAGATAATCGCAGGACACGCCGTAGTAGTCCGCCGCGCGCACAACAAAAGAGAGACCCGGCTCGCGAAGTCCGTTCTCGTAGTGGCTGAGAAGCGCCTGGGAAACACCGAGGTCTCCGGCGGCTGTTCTCTGACTTATTTTCTTTTCCCGTCGCAGTAGAGCGAGTGTGCGCGAAAAATCACTGGCCATATCTTTTTTTACCCCTGTGGCAGGCGGTGCTTGCAGACACCTGCCGCTTATTATACTTTTATATTATACCCGCTGTATTACCGTTTGTAAAGTGCAGAAAAAGACGAAAATCCACGGCTTTCGACACTTCCTCCCATTTCTTATGCGAAAATCCTGTATTTTGTTGCCGGAGCGCCGCGGCGACAACTATATATAGGGTCGGCTCGCTCTGCAAAAATTTTGCCGCGGCGGGGGGATAAGAGTGACAATCTGCGCGGAACGTGGTATACTTTATACTGTACTATTATACAGCCGCCCGCTTACGCCGGACGGCATTCGGACAGAACACGGCATTTTCGCCGCAAACGGAGGAAAAACAGTTGCTTTTACGAGCTATTCTGCGCGGAGATCTGCGCACGGCATTCATCACGCTCGCGCTTTCGCTGCCTGCGATCGTGCTGTGCCTTTCGGTGCACGAGGCGGCGCACGGCGCGGCGGCCTACCTGCTCGGGGACCGCACCGCGCGCAACGCCGGCCGCGTCACCCTTTCGCCCCTTGCCCATATCGACCCGATGGGCTTTGTGTGTCTGCTGCTGTTCGGCTTCGGCTGGGCGCGGCCCGTTCCGGTCAATATCTCGAACTTCAAAAACCGCCGCTGGGGCATGGCGCTGACCGCGCTCGCCGGTCCGCTCTCGAACTTCGTCACCGCCTTCATCGCCTACTGCCTGTATCTGCTCGTCTGGATGAACAGCAGCAGCGTCTTTATGCAGACGCTCGGGATGTTCCTGTCCATTGTCGGCTCGATGTCGATCGGTCTCGGCGTGTTCAACCTCATCCCGGTCCATCCGCTCGACGGCTCGCGCGTCGTGGATGCATTTTTGCCGTTCTCGTGGTCGCTCCGCCTCCAGAGATACCAGAATATCATCCTTCTGGTGTTCATCGCGGCGCTGTGGTTCGGCTGGCTCGACGGCCTTATGAGCCTCGCCGGGAACGCGATGCTGCATCTGGCGGCGCGCTGCGTGAGCCTGTTCATTCCGTAAATGGAAAAGCCGATGGAATTTCATCTGGACAGCTTTGACGGGCCGCTCGACCTGCTGCTGCACCTGATCTCGAAAAACAAGGTCAGCATCTACGACATACCGATCGCGGAGATCCTCGAGCAGTACATGGCGGTGCTGCGCGAGGCGGAGACGATGGACATGGATGTCGCGGGCGACTTCATCGCCATGGCGGCGCAGCTCGTCTACATCAAGAGCCGCATGCTGCTGCAGCAGCGCGAGGAGACGCCCGGGGAGGACGACCCGCGCGCCGAGCTTGTGGATATGCTGCTCGAGTATCAGCGCTTCCGTCAGGCGACGGCGTTCTTCCGCGAAAAGGGCGAGGAGGGCGCGGATATGCTGACGAAGGCGCCCGAACCTCTCGGCGACGCGCCGCGCGAGGTGCACGGCGTGCCGAACGACCTCATCCGCGCCGCGAACCGGCTGCTGCGCCGGGTCTCGCGCCGCATTCCGCCTCCGGCGACGGCCTTTTCCGGCATCGTCGGGCGCGAGCCGGTGCCGGTCGAGGGGTGCGTCCGTGCCATCCTGCGCCGCTTCCTGCACGCCGTGCACCTGCCGTTTGCGCGGCTGTTTGACCGCGCACGCAACCGCTCGGAGATCGTCGCGACCTTTCTTGCGGTGCTCGAGCTTTCCAGAACGCACCGTATCCGCCTGCACGGCGAGGGTGAGGACATCGAACTGACGCTGAATGACGAAAAGGGGAGTGAGACCCGTGACACAACTGGAGAGCACGCTTGAGGCGGTGCTGTTTGCCGCAGGGGACGCAGTCTCACTCGACCGGCTGTGCGCCGCGCTCGAAACGCCGCGAGAAGACATCCTTGCGGCGGCGAGAGCGCTCGAAGCTCTCTATGCTCTTGAAAATCGCGGTCTGATGCTGCGGCGCATCGAGGACAGGCTCCAGCTCTGTTCGCGGCCGATGTACGCCGAGGCGGCGCGCCGCGTCACCGAGTCGCGCAGGGCGGCGACGCTCTCTCCGGCGGCGCTCGAGGTGCTGACCATCGTTGCCTACCGGCAGCCGGTCACGCGCGCGTTCATCGACCAGCTGCGCGGCGTGGACTCGGGCGGCACGCTCGCGGGCCTTGCGGAAAAGCAGCTCATCGAGGAGGCCGGGCGGCTCGAGGTCCCCGGCAGACCCATCCTCTACCGCACGACCGGGCGGTTTCTGCAGGCGTTCGCGCTCGAGAGTCTGGATGACCTGCCGGCTCTGCCCGCGCTCACGGAAAACGAGCAGCTCGAGTTCGATACCGACCCAGCGCCGCCCGATCCTTCGCCGCTGCTGCGGCCCGTAAAGGAGTAGGCTATGCTGCGAGTGCTTATCATACTGCTGTGCGTGCTCGGGGGCGTGGTGCTCCTGCTTGCACTGGCGCTGCTTGTGCTGCTGAACATCCGCGCACGGCTGGAATTTGTCGGCGTGTCGGGCGATATGACGCTCGACGCGGTGTACGGCCCGGTGCGTGTGCCTCTTTGGCCGCGTCCGCGCCATCTTAAACGTAAAAAGAACAGGAAAGAGGACGAAACGGGGCAGAAAGGCGAAGAAGAGCCTGCCGGGGGCAGATTCTCCCTCGCGAAGGGCGGTCTGCCGTTCGGGGAGATCGCAGACATCGTTCTGGACTTCCTCGGCGACCTGACGGGCAGCCTTCAGATCACGCGGCTGCGCGTGCGGCTGGTCCTCGCGACGGGCGACGCGGCGCAGACCGGCATCCTGCTCGGACAGACCGCCGCGCTCTGCGGCATTCTCGTGCCGTTTCTGGAAAACACATTCGATCTGCGCGACATTCACGTGCGCGCGGACCCGGATTTTGAAAAAGACAAAACGGAATGGGCGGCGGAGGTGTTCTGCGCCATCCGCCCGATCACCTTCATCAGGATCGTATTCCGGCACAGAAAACCGCTCCGACGGCTGTACGAGCTGTTGAAACGGGGAGTGAAGGCATGAACCGGGAAGAGCTGCGGCGGTATATCATGGAGGAATATCACGCGGAAAACGATTTTCCATGGCTGAGGCACCCGGAAAACGAGGTGTTCCGCCACCCGGGGAACCGGAAATGGTTCGCGCTTATTATGGAGGTCACAGGGGACAGGCTTGGACTGCCGGATCAGGAAAAGCACGCGGTCGTCAATCTGAAATGCGATCCGCTGCCCATCGGCTCGCTTCGCGCGGAGCCCGGTTTTTTCCCTGCGTATCATATGAACAAGGCAAGCTGGATTACCGCCGCTCTCGACGGCAGTATACCCGACGACAAATTAAAAATGCTGCTGGAGCTGAGCTTCGAGGCGACCGCGCCCGGACGGCGAGGCAGAAAGGCAGACAAGGAACAGGAAAGGTGAGAGACTATGAGTGAGCATCCCATCGGCAATCTGATGACCGAGACCATGGCAAAGATCAAGGAAATGGTGGACGTCAATACCATCATCGGCAGCCCCATCACGGCGGCGGACGGCACGACCGTCATCCCGGTGTCCAGGGTGTCGTTCGGCTTCGGCGCAGGCGGCAGCGATTTCGCGAGCAAGCACGCGCAGGCGGGCGCACCGATGGCGTTCGGCGGCGGCGGCGGCGCGGGCGTGACCGTGTCCCCGGTGTGCTTCCTGATCATCACGAAGGACGGCAGCGCGTCCATCCTCGGCATCAACGCGCAGGCGGACAGCACGGTCGACCGTCTGGTCGAGATGATCCCGGGCGCGATCAACAGGGTATCGAGCTTCGTCGAGGGCTTTTCGGGCAAGAAAAAGGCGCCGGCTGACGAAAGCGCACCCATGGAGGGCGGCGAGGAATAATCCGCCCGCCCCGTGCACAACCTACTTCTATATGGAGTAGGTTTTGTTCTGCAAGGGGAGTGGTGTGCATGAAAAAGCTGTGGCTCGCGCTGTGGGTCTGCGCGGCGCTGCTGCCGCGCGCGGCTGCGCTCAGTGCGGCGGCGGCGGTCACGATGGATGCGGACACGGGGGAGACCCTGTTCGCGGAAAATGCGGACAGCCGTCTGCCGATGGCGTCCACGACAAAGATCATGACCGCGCTCGTCGCGCTCGGCGAGGGCGGCCTCGACCGCGTGTATACGGTGAAAAAGCAGTACGCGGCCGTCGAAGGCTCGTCGATGTACCTCGAAGAGGGCGAAAGGCTGACGCTGCGCGACACGCTTTACGGCCTGATGCTCTCCTCGGGCAACGACGCGGCGGCGGCCGTGGCCGGAGAATGCGGCGGCGAGCGGGCGTTCGTGGACAAGATGAACGCAAAGGCGCGCGAGCTTGGCCTGACGGACACCCGTTTCGAAAACCCGAGCGGACTGCCGTCGGACGGCCACTACACGACCGCACGCGAGCTTGCGAAGATCACCGCCGCCGCGCTGCGCGACCCGGTGTTCCGCGACATCGTGTCGACGAAGACCTGCACGGCCGCCGGCCGCACGCTCGTCAACCACAACCGTCTGCTCAGTCTGTACGAGGACGCGATCGGCGTCAAGACCGGCTTTACACGTGCTGCCGGGCGCTGTCTGGTGTCGGCAGCTGAGCGGAACGGCCGGACGGTCATCGCGGTGACGCTGAACGACCCGGACGACTGGAACGACCATATCGCGCTGCTCGATGACGCTTTTTCGCGGTATTCCGAGGTGACGCTGCACGAAAAGGGCGATACGCTCGCGCAGACGCAGGTGTTCGGAGGCGAGACCGATCGCGCAGAGCTTGTCGCGGAGAGCACGGTCACGGCATATCTGCTCCCCGGCGAACAGGACAGGCTGCGCCGCGTGCGCTACGGCGAGAAATTCTGCTACGCGCCGGTGGTGCGTGCCGCGGCGGCGGGGACGGTCGAGTACCGCCTCGGAGATGCTGTCATCGCCTCGGACCGGCTGAAATACGGCGGCGAGGTGCTGCTCGCACAGGAAAAGCGCGGTCTTCTCGACCGCCTGCGGCAGCGGCTTTCCGGATAACAAGGACAACTGACATAAAGGAGAACATAAATGGAAGAGAGACTTCAGAAATTACTGGCGCAGGCCGGTCTTTGCTCGCGCCGCGAGGCGGAGCGCTGGATCACGGACGGCAGAGTGACCGTGAACGGCCGCACGGCGTCGGTCGGTGACAAGGCGGATCTGCGCCGCGACAAGATCATGGTGGACGGCCGTCCGCTCGGCGGAAGCGAGGAAAAGCGCTACCTCATGCTGTACAAGCCGCGCGGCTACGTCACCACGCTCAAGGATGAGCGCGGCCGCAAAACGGTCGCGGATCTCGTGCACGGCTGCGGTGCGCGCGTCGTGCCGGTCGGCCGCCTCGACTACAACTCCGAGGGCCTGCTGCTGCTGACCAACGACGGCGATCTGGTCAACGGCCTGACCCATCCGCGTCACGAGGTCGAAAAGCACTACGAGGTCCGCGTGCGTGGCAATATGGACAATATCCCGCGTCTTTCCGAGCCGATGGAGCTCGACGGCTATGCCATCCGGCCGGCCGGCGTGACCGTGCTCGAGCGCGGCGAGGACAGCGCCAAAATCCGCATGACCATCCATGAGGGGCGCAACCGCCAGATCAGAAAGATGTGCGAAAAGGTCGGCCTTGAGGTCCGCCGCCTTAAGCGCGTCGCCATCGGCGATATGCCGCTCGACCCGAAGCTCAAGAGCGGCGCGTGGCGCGAGCTGACGCAGGACGAGCTTGCGTACTTACAGGATCTCTGTGCCGGCATCGAGGAATAATTCTGCAATTTTTTCAGGCTGCTCTTGCATTTTGATGCAGGACGGCTTACAATGGTAACAGAAAAATGCAGGAATTGATGCAGGAGAGATGATGGAATGAACGACCTTATCAGCAAGATCCAGACAGAGCTGCCCGGATTTTCCAAGGGGCAGAAGCAGATCGCGCGATATATTTTAGAGCACTACGACAAGGCGGCCTTCATGACGGCGAGCCGTCTGGGCGTAACGGTGGGCGTGAGCGAATCCACGGTAGTACGCTTTGCGACCGAGCTGGGCTACGACGGCTACCCCCACCTTCAGCGCGCTCTTCAGGAGATGATCCGCAACAAGCTGACCTCGGTGCAGCGCATGGAGGTATCGAGCGACCGGCTGGGAGGCCGCGACGTGCTGCGCACCGTGCTGCACGCGGACACCGACATGATCCGCCAGACGCTCGACGAGATCGACCGCGACGCCTTTCAGGGCGCTGTCGACGCGCTCACGGGGGCACACCGCATCTACATACTCGGTGTGCGCTCGTCCAGTGCGCTCGCGAACTTCCTCGGCTTTTATTTCAATCTTTTGTTCGATAATGTCACGCTCGTGCACACGAACAGCGTCAGCGAGATCTTCGAGCAGGTGCTGCGCATCGGCCCGGGCGACGTTCTGTTCGGCATCTCGTTCCCGCGCTACTCCAAGCGCACGCTGAGCGCGATGCAATACGCGCGCGACCGCGGCGCGAAGGTCATTGCGCTGACCGACAGCCAGCTTTCGCCGCTCGCCCGCGTGGCAGACCATCTGCTGCTCGCGCGCAGCGACATGGCGAGCTTCGTCGACTCGCTCGTGGCGCCGCTCTCGGTCATCAACGCGCTCATCGTTGCCGTCGGCATGAGCCGCCGCGACGAGATCGAGCACACGTTCAACAAGCTTGAAAGCATCTGGGAGAAATACGACGTATACGAAAAGCCGGAGGACGATACAAATTGAACATCATTGTCATCGGCGGCGGCGCGGCCGGACTCATGGCGGCGGGAACCGCAGCGGAGCAGGGCGCGAACGTCACCCTGTTCGAGACCAATGAAAAGGTCGGACGAAAATTATTCATAACCGGCAAGGGACGCTGCAACGTCTGCAACGACTGCGACGCGCAGGAGGTGCTGCGCAACGTGCCGGTCAATCCGCGCTTTCTCTATTCCGCGCTCGGCGCGTTTTCGCCGGCGGACGTGAAGGCGTTTTTTGAGGAAAAGGGCGTCGCGCTCAAGACCGAGCGCGGAAACCGCGTGTTCCCGGTGTCGGACAGGGCTTCCGACATCATCGACGCGCTGTTCCTCTGGGTAAGGCGCACGGGCGTGAGCATCATTCACGCGAGCGTGAGCGACCTTATCATGCAGGACGGCCGCGTGACCGGCGTTCGGGCAGGGAAGAAGACCTGCCTGGCGGATCGCGTGATCGTCGCGACCGGCGGCGCGTCCTATCCGCAGACCGGCTCGACCGGCGACGGCTACCGCTTCGCGCGCGAGGCAGGGCACAGCGTTGTCCCGGCGAACCCGTCACTCGTGCCGCTCGTCGAGAGCGGCGAGACCTGCCGCTCGCTCATGGGACTCAGCCTGCGCAACGTGCAGCTGACCGTCTTTGAAAACGAGAAAAAGATATACACCGACTTCGGCGAGATGCTGTTCACGCATTTCGGTCTGTCGGGTCCGCTCGTGCTGTCCGCGAGCGCACATATGCGCCATTTCGGCAGCAAAAGCTACCGTGTCGAGATCGACCTCAAGCCGGCGCTCGATGAAAAAACGCTCGATAAGCGCCTGCTGTCCGACTTCGACAAGCACAAGAACAGCGACTTCGTAAACGCCTTGGGCGAGCTGCTGCCGCGGAAAATCATCCCGGCGGTCATCGAAAAGAGCGGCATCGACCCGCGCGAAAAGGTGAATACCATCACGAAAAAGCAGCGCGCCTCGCTGCTGCGCGTACTCAAATGCTTCCCGGTCGAGATCTCGGGCAAGCGGCCGATCGCCGAGGCCATCGTCACCACGGGCGGCGTGTCTGTGCGCGAGGTCAGCCCCAAGACCATGGAGTCGAAAAAATGCAGCGGCCTGTACTTCGCGGGCGAGGTGCTCGACGTCGACGCCTACACCGGCGGCTTTAATCTGCAAATCGCGTGGTCTACCGGCCGTCTGGCCGGTCTGTCCGCCGCACAGGAGGAGAAATAAGCATGAAATACATTTCTGTTGCGATCGACGGCCCCTCGGGCGCCGGAAAATCCACCGTGGCGCGCGCCGCGGCGGCGCAGCTCGGCTATGTCTATGTCGATACGGGCGCGATGTACCGCACCATCGGTCTCGCGGTCTGCCGCAGGGGCATTTCCGGCGAGGATACCGAGGGCATCAGGTCGGTCCTGCCGGACATCCGCGTCGGCATCACCTATGAAAACGGCGCGCAGCATGTGCTGCTGAACGGCGAGGACGTTTCAAGCGAGATCCGCACGCCGGAGATCGCCTATTATGCCTCCCGCGTGTCTGCCGTGCCCGAGGTGCGCGAATTCCTGCTGAACACCCAGCGTGACATGGCGAAAAACGGAAATATCCTGATGGACGGCCGAGACATCGGCACGGTCATCCTGCCCGACGCGCCGGTCAAGATCTTTCTCACCGCATCGTCTGAGTCGCGCGCAGAGCGCCGCTATAAGGAGCTTGCCGAGAAGGGACAGCAGGTCACGATGGAGAGCGTGCTGCACGACATCAACGAGCGCGACCGTCAGGACATGAACCGCGCCATCGCGCCGCTGCGGCAGGCGGAGGACGCCGTGCTGCTCGACACGAGCGCGCTCACCCTCGAGGAGAGCATCGCGTCCGTTCTGCGCATCATTCGTGAAAAAACGGAGGAGAACAAATGAAATTCAAGTATCACCGCTGGTTTCAGTGGCTTGTCGTGCCGTTCGTAGCCCTTGCGTTCCATATTTACTTCGGCTACCGCATCATCGGCCGCGAGAACATCCCCGAGGGCGGCTGCGTCGTCTGCCCGAACCATATCCAGCTGTCCGACCCCCCGTTCGCAGCGGTCGCGCTCAGTCACAGGACGCCGCTGCGCCTGATGGCGAAAAAGGAGCTGTTCCAGGGCAATAAGCTGTTCGCATGGCTGATCGCGGCGCTCGGCGCGTTCCCGGTCGACCGTGAGGGCGCGGACATCACCGCCATCAAGACCGCGCTTTCGAGCGTGAAGGCCGGCCAGAAGCTCATCATCTTCCCGCAGGGCACGCGCGGCGCGGCCGAGGGCGAGACCAAGAAGGGAGCCGCCATGCTCGCGGTCAAGAGCCGTGCGCCCATCCTGCCCATGTACATCACCGAGGGTAAGGGCTTCCGGTGCCGGGCGACCGTCGTCATCGGCAAGCCATTCACGCCCGACCCGAAAACGAAGGAGTACGGTGCGCTCGCAGATGACATTCTCCGCCGCATCTACGCGCTGAAGGAGAAGGTATGAGCGTTACGGTAGCGAAAACCGCCGGCTTCTGCTTCGGCGTGCGCCGCGCGGTCGATCTGGCCGAGCAGCAGACAAGGCAGGGCGGCGAGATCTACGCCTACGGCGAGATCATCCATAATATGCACGAGATCGCGCGTCTGGAAAAGATGGGCGTGCACACGGCACAGACGATCAGCGGGATCCCGGACGGCGAGCGGGTGCTCATTCGCGCGCACGGCGTGGCGCGGTCGGTCTATGACGCATTCCGGCAGAAAAACTGCGAGATCTATGACGCAACCTGTCCGTTCGTGCAGAAAATACACAGGATCGTCGACCGCGAGAGCAGGGACGGACGCCTCGTCCTCATCCTCGGCAAGGAGGGTCACCCCGAGGTAGAGGGCATACGCGGCTGGTGCAGCGAGAGCGTGGTCATAGACGGAGAACAGGCAGCGCAGACGTTTGCGGACGCACTGGAGCCCGCGTCGCGGCCGGTCTCCCTTGTTGCCCAGACCACGGTAAACCGGGCGGTCTGGAATATTTCTGTGTCTATCCTAAAAAAAAGGTGTACAAACCTCAAAATTTTTGATACAATATGTAAAGCGACGGATGAGCGTCAGTCGGAGGCTCGTCTGCTTGCCGGTGCGTCCGATCAAATGATCGTGATCGGCGACAGAAAAAGTTCTAACACGAAACGGCTCTATGAGATCAGCCGTTCGCTGTGCCGCAACGTGCTTTATATCGAGGATGCCGCGGAGCTTACTACGCAGGAGCTTCTCCGGACCGGAAATATTGGCATCACAGCAGGAGCTTCTACACCGGCATGGATAATTAAGGAGGTCAGTAACATGATGAGCGATGAAATCAAGATTGAAAACGGCGAGGACTTTGCAGCAATGCTGGAAGAGTCCTTCAAGACTTTAAATAATGGAGAAAAGGTAACCGGCACCGTTGTAGGCATTTCCAACAACGACGTACAGGTCGATCTGGGCGTTAAGCACACTGCGTATATCCCGCTGAGCGAGCTGTCCGACGACCCGAACTACGATGTTGCAGCTAACATCCACGTTGGCGACGAGATCGAGGCTGTTGTTGTCCGCGTAAACGACGGCGAGGGCACTGTTACCCTGTCCAAGAAGCGCGTAGACCAGCTCAAGGGCTGGGAGACCGTAGAGAAGGCATACGAGGAGCACACCGTTGTTGAGGGCACCATCGTAGAGGAGAACCGCGGCGGTGTCGTTGCAACTGCATACGGCGTTCGCGTATTCATCCCGGCTTCTCAGACCGGCGTTCCGAAGGATCAGCCGATGAGCCCGCTGGTAAAGACCAAGCAGTCCTTCTATATCACCGAGATCAACCGTCAGCGCAAGCGCGTTGTTGGTTCTATCCGTCAGATCCAGCAGGAGGCTCGCAAGGCTGCTGCTGAGCAGATCTGGAACACCATCGAGATCGGCAACGAGTACGACGGTGTTGTCAAGTCCCTGACCTCCTACGGCGCATTCGTAGACATCGGCGGCGTAGACGGCATGGTACACATCTCCGAGCTGTCCTGGGGCCGCATCAAGCACCCGTCCGAGGTCGTTTCCGTTGGCGACAAGGTCAAGGTATTCGTAATCGGTCTGGACAAGGAGAACAAGAAGATCTCCCTCGGCTACAAGCGCGAGGAGGACAATCCGTGGAACGTATTCAAGTCCAAGTACGACATCGGCTCTGTTGCTGAGGTTAAGATCCTCAAGTTCATGCCGTTCGGCGCATTCGCTGAGATCGTACCGGGCGTTGACGGCCTGATCCACATCTCCCAGATCGCGGATCACCGCATCGCTAAGCCGGAAGACGCTCTCGAGGTCGGCCAGGTTGTCGAGGCTAAGATCATCGACATCAACGACGAGAAGAAGAAGGTTTCCCTGTCTATCCGTGCTCTGCTCGAGGACGGCGAGGACTACGAGGACTAATCCTCTCTTCCCAAATCGCAAATGCAAGGAGGCACCTGTACATCTGTACGGGTGCTTCTTTTTTGCTTTGGGAGTGGCGGCATAAAGCTGCGTCTGCTGCATAGGCTCTCCTGAGGAGGGGATAGGATGCGGCGCAGGAGAAAACGTGCAAACCGCTGGGCGGTGCTGCTGCTCGCACTGACGCTGGCGGCCGGTATCGCCCTCTTTACCGCGCATCTCCACCGGATCTTCCTCGAATACGCCATCAACGAGTGCGAGGATAACGCGCTGATGGAGATCGGCAGTCTGATGGAGGACGAGGTCTACGCTCATCCCGAGCGCTATGCCTCGCTCGTGCAGCTCGACTACGACAGTGAACGCCATGTCACCGCGCTGCGCACCGATGTTGTCGCCATCGGACGCATCAAGTCGCGGCTCGTGAACGGTCTGTACGACCGTCTCGATGAGTTCGAGCAGACGCTGATCGAGGTGCCGCTCGGCTCGGTGCTTGCGCCGCGCTTTTTCTCCGGCAGAGGGCCGAGCCTGCATTTCGGGCTGGCCGGGCTGACGCAGATGGAGGCGGAATTCGTCAGCAGCTTTTCCGCCGCCGGCATCAACCAGACGCGCCACTGCATCCTGATCGAGTTCCATGCCGGGTTCCGCATCCTCACGCCCTTCGGCGGCGAGGACCGCGAGATCGTCTCGACCTTTCCGGTCACGGATACGGTCATCGTCGGCACTGTGCCCGAGCGCTATGCCTATATCGGCTCGGCCGGCGAGGGCCTGCTCGGGGAGGTGCGTGACGGCTCGGCGGAATGAAATCCGAAAAATCCGAAAATAAGACTTCAAAAACGGGTAAATCTTTGGTATACTAAATCTGTGCGGAAATTTTCTGCACGCCAAAGGAGTTTAACAATGGACGCACGTGAACAGATCGCCGCGCTGCGCGAGCAGCTGCGGTATCATAACGAAAAATACTATAACGACGACGCGCCCGAAATTTCGGATTACGAGTACGACATGATGCAGCGCGAGCTGCGTGCGCTCGAGAAGGAGCACCCCGAGCTGGCGGATGCAGATTCTCCGACGCAGCGCGTCGGCGGCACGGCAAGCGGACGCTTCGCCAAGGTGACGCACGCCTATCCGCTCGAGAGCTTGCAGGATGTGTTCTCGTTCGACGAGCTCGGCGAGTTCTACACGCGCGTGGAAAACACGGTCGGAAGCGCGGAGTACGTTGTCGAATACAAGATCGACGGCCTTTCGGTCGCGCTCGAGTACGTCGACGGCGAGTTCGTGCGCGGCGCGACGCGCGGCGACGGTCAGGTCGGTGAGGACGTCACGAAAAACCTCAAAACCATCAAGGACATTCCGAAAAAGCTGGAAAACGCGCCGCCGCATCTGATCGTGCGCGGTGAGGTCTATATGAAAAAGTCCGTGTTCGACGCGCTGAACGCCGAGCTCGAGCTGCACGAAAAGCCGCTGCTCGCCAATCCGCGCAACGCGGCCGCAGGGTCTCTCCGCCAGAAGGACAGCAGGATCACGAGAGAAAGAAAGCTCTCGATCTTCTGCTTCAACATCCAGAACAGCGACGAGCTGCCGATGGAGAGCCATGTGCAGGCGCTCGACTATCTGAAAAGCCTCGGCTTTCCGACAAGCCCGCGCTATCCGGTCTACACCGACCCGAAGGACGTACAGCACGAGATCGAGAATATGGGCGAGACGCGCGGCGAGCTGGATTTCGACATCGACGGCGCAGTCGTCAAGGTCAATTCCTTCGCGCAGCGTGAAACGCTCGGCTCGACCGCGAAATTCCCGCGATGGGCGGCGGCGTACAAGTATCCGCCCGAGGTCAAGCAGACGCTCCTGAAGGACATCGTCATCACGGTGGGACGCACCGGCGTACTCACGCCGAACGCCGTGCTCGAGCCGGTTCGGCTCGCCGGTACGTCGGTCTCTCGCGCGACGCTGCATAACCGCGATTTTATCCGTCAGCTCGATGCGCGCGTGGGCGACATCGTTTCCGTGCGCAAGGCGGGCGAGATCATTCCCGAGATCATCGGCGTGGAAAAGGATCGGCGTCCGCTGGATTCCGTGCCGTATGAGTTCCCGAAGTTCTGCCCGGTCTGCGGCGCACCGGTCTACGATGACGAGGACGAAGCCGCCATCCGCTGCACGAGCGCTTCCTGTCCGGCGCAGCTGCTGCGCAACCTCATGCACTTCGCGTCGCGCGACGCGATGGACATCGACGGCTGCGGCGAGGGCAACCTCCAGAAGCTGATCGACGCAGGACTCGTAAAGTCCGCCGCCGACCTCTATGACCTGACGGTGGAGCAGCTGCTTCCCCTCGGCAAGAAGGTGGATACCTGGGCGAACAACCTCGTCCGCTCGATCGAAGCGAGCAAAACGCGCGATCTGTCGCGGCTGCTGTTCGCGTTCGGCATCCGCCACGTCGGCCAGAAGGCCGGCCGCATCCTCAGCGACCACTTCGGCTCGCTCGATGCGCTGCTGACCGCGCCGGTCGAGGAGATGACCGAGATCCGCGACATCGGCCAGACCACGGCCGAGAGCATCGCCGCATGGCGCGCCCTGCCGCAGTCGCACACGCTCATCGAAAAGCTGCGTGCGCACGGGGTCAACTTCATCGGCGAAAAGACCGCGAAGAGCGACCTGCTCGCCGGAAAGACCATCGTCGCGACCGGCAGTCTGACGCTGTACACGCGCAAGGAGATCAACGACCTCATCGAGTCGCTCGGCGGCAAGGCCGCAGGCTCGGTCTCGAAAAAGACGAGCTACGTTGTCGCAGGCGAGAACGCCGGCAGCAAGCTGCAAAAGGCGGCGGAGCTGGGGATTCCGGTGCTGACCGAGGAGGAATTCCGGCAGATGATTACCGAAAACGAGCAGCCGTAGGCTGTTCGGTAAGCGATAAACGCATCCAAAAGATTTTACAGATAAACAGGAGGAAACAGACATGGCAATTTCCAGAAAAGAAATTGAGCACATCGCGTCTCTGGCACGTCTGGACTCGACGGGCGGCATCTTTGACCGTCTGGCGGACGACATGCAGGGCATCGTCGCAATGGTAGACAAGCTCGCAGAGCTTGATCTCGGCGACATCACCGATGTCATCAACACCGAGCGCAAGAATGCGTTCCACGAGGACGAGGTCATTCAGGAATACACGCCGGACAAGCTGATCGAGCCGAACGCACCGGACTTCCAGTGCGGCGGCGTAGCAGTACCGCGTGTTGTCGAGTAAGGAGGGGACAGAAACATGGCACTTTATGAAAAGACTGCGTCCGAGCTGTCCGAACTGCTCGGCAAGAAGGAGATCTCCGCAGTAGAACTGGCAAAGGACGTTTTTGCCCGCACGAAGGCGGTAGAGGACAAGGTTCAGGGCTACGTTACCGTAGCCGAGGAAGCAGCGCTCGCACAGGCAGAAGCCGTCGATAAGAAGCGCGCTTCCGGTGAGGAGCTTTCCGCTCTGGCCGGTATCCCGATCGCGATCAAGGACAACATCTGCACCAAGGGTACGCTGACCACCTGCGCGTCCAAGATGCTTTATAACTTCAAGCCGCCGTACAACGCGACCGTCATCGAGAAGCTGACCGCTGCTGACGCTGTCATCACCGGCAAGGCAAACATGGACGAGTTCGCAATGGGTTCTTCCTGCGAGAACTCCGCTGCACACCCGACCCACAACCCGCATAACCTCGACCGCGTACCGGGCGGCTCGTCCGGCGGCTCCGCTGCTGTTGTTGCGGCAGGCGAAGCGCCGCTCGCTCTCGGCTCGGATACCGGCGGCTCCATCCGTCAGCCGGCGTCCTTCTGCGGCGTTGTCGGCCTCAAGCCGACCTACGGCGCGGTTTCCCGTTACGGCCTTATCGCGTTCGCATCCTCCCTCGACCAGATCGGTCCGTTCGGCCGTTCCATCGAGGACGCTGCGATGCTGCTCGATGCCGTTACCGGTCACGATCCGCTGCATGACTCCACTTCTGTCAAGACCCCGTTCGAGGGTTCTCTGCGCGCAAACCTGAACGCAGACGTTAAGGGCCTCAAGATCGGTCTGCCGAAGGAGTATTTCGGCGAGGGCATCTCTGACGCGGTCCGCAAGAACGTCATGGCGGCTGCTGAGGCGTACAAGGCGCTCGGCGCGGAGGTATTCGAGATCTCGCTGCCGCTGGTCGAGTACGCGCTGCCGATCTACTACATTCTGTCCTCTGCCGAGGCTTCTTCCAACCTCGCCCGCTTCGACGGCGTAAAGTATGGCTACCGCACCCCGAACGCGGGCGACGACATTACCGAGCTGTACACCAAGAGCCGTTCCGAGGGCTTCGGCGCAGAGGTACAGCGCCGCATCATGCTCGGCACCTATGTGCTGTCCTCCGGCTACTACGACGCCTACTACAAGAAGGCGCGCGCTGCTCAGCGCAAGATCCGCGAGGAGTTCGCGAACGCATTCGAGAAGTGCGACGTCATCCTGACGCCGGTCGCGCCGACCACCGCCTACGAGATCGGCTCCAAGACCACCAATCCGCTCGAGATGTACGCAGGCGATATCTGCACGGTTTCCGTCAACATCGCCGGTCTGCCGGGCCTGGTTCAGCCGTGCGGCTTTGACGAGAATCATATGCCGGTCGGCATGCAGCTCATCGGCCCGCGCTTCGGCGAGCAGACCCTGCTCAACGCAGGTCTGGCCTTCGAGCAGGCTTCCGGCCTCAAGAACATCATCGCGGCACTGTAAGGGAGGAAGACAAACATGAAATACGAAGCTGTCATCGGTCTGGAAGTGCACGCGGAGCTGTCCACCAAGAGCAAGATCTACTGCTCGTGCTCCACGGGCTTCGGCGCACCGATCAACACCCATACCTGCCCGGTCTGCACCGGTATGCCGGGCGCACTGCCGGTCCTCAACAAGCAGGTAGTACACTATGCCGCCAAGATGGGCAAGGCGACCGGCTGCACGGTCAACCAGCTCTGCAAGGCGGATCGCAAGAACTATTTTTACCCCGACCTGCCCAAGGCATATCAGATCTCTCAGTTTGATGTGCCGATCTGCGAGAACGGCGAGGTATTCTTCTATGTCGACGGCGTAAAGCACTCCTGCCGTCTCGAGCGCATCCACTTCGAGGAGGACGCGGGCAAGCTGCTGCATGATGAGATCGACGGCACCATCGTCGACTTCAACCGCTGCGGCGTACCGCTGATCGAGATGGTAACCCGTCCCGACCTGCATTCCTCTGCCGAGGCGAAGGAATTCCTTGAAATGATCAAGACCACCCTGTCCTACCTCGACATCTGCGACTGCAAGATGGAGGAAGGCTCCATCCGCTGCGACGTCAACGTCTCCATCCGTCCGGAGGGCACCACCGAGCTGGGCACCCGTGTCGAGATGAAGAACATCAACACCTTCTCCGGCGCAGTCCGTGCGATCGACTACGAAATCGCGCGTCAGATCGAGGTCGTTGAGAACGGCGGTGAAATCCAGCAGGAGACCCGCCGCTGGGACGACGTGAAGCTGAAGAACACCGTCATGCGTACCAAGGAGGATGCGCAGGACTACCGTTACTTCCCGGACCCGGATCTGATCGCCGTCGAGATCTCTGACGAGTGGATGAAGCAGATCGAGAGCGAGGTTCCGGAGCTGCCGATCACCCGTTACGAGCGTTATCTGAACGAGTACGGCATGACCGCGATGGAAGCGCGTCTGATCTCGGACAGCTTCGAGAAGGCCGAGCTGCTCGACGCTGCGGCAAAGCAGGTCAAGCCAAAGGCTGCTGCAAACTGGATCCTGTCCGACATCTCCAAGTACCTGAACGACAAGGCTGTCAGCCTCAAGGACACCAAGATGACCGCCGACAAGCTGGTCGCTCTGGTCAAGCTCATCGAGGCGGGCACCATCTCCGGCAACGCCGGCAAGAAGGTTCTGCCCTCCATGTTCGAGACCGACGAGACCGTAGAGGCGATCGTTGAGCGCATGGGCCTCAAGCAGGTTTCCGACGAGGGTGCGATCCTCGCCATCGTACAGGACGTTCTCGCGAAGAACGAGAAGGCTGTTGCCGACTTCAAGGCAGGCAAGAACGTTACCGGCTTCCTCGTAGGCCAGTGCATGAAGGCCTCCAAGGGTCAGGGCAATCCGCAGATCATCAACAAGCTGATCGCAGCGGAGCTCGCAAAGCTGTAAAATTTAATGAGAAAGACCGCCGAAAGGCGGTCTTTTTTAGACTGTCGAAAAACTTCGTTTTTCCGACAGTCCTAAATTTTTTCTAAAATCCCTATTGACAAACAGGGGAAATAGGTGTATCCTCAATTCATAGAAAACACCTATGAATACTGAGATATAGAAAGGCGGCATGAAGCTGTGATACTCTCGCGAATGTGCCGATGTCGAAACTGATTTTTCGGTACTGCATCTCTTATCCAAGCATAAATTGACTATTTCTGAACTTCTGAAAGGCGGTAAAACCCCATGTCTGATATTAAAAAGAGCTTTGCTGATCTGATCGGCAACACTCCGCTGTACGCAGCTGAAAAATTCGCAGAGAAGGTCGGCGCCAACGCCACCATCCTTGCAAAACTCGAATACTTCAATCCGGCCGGCTCGGTCAAGGACCGTATTGCAAACGCCATGATCAACGAGGCTGAGGCTTCCGGCGCACTCAAGCCGGGTGCTACCATCATCGAGCCGACCTCCGGCAACACCGGCATCGGTCTGGCGGCTGTCGCGGCGGCCCGCGGCTACCGCATCATCCTCACCATGCCCGAGACCATGTCCATCGAGCGCCGCAATATGCTCAAGGCCTACGGCGCGGAGCTGGTTCTGACCGAGGGCGCAAAGGGTATGTCCGGCGCGATCGCGAAGGCAGATGAGCTTGCGAAGGAGACCCCGAACAGCTTTATCCCGGGTCAGTTCGTCAACCCGGCAAACCCGGCCGCGCACTATGCGACCACCGGCCCGGAGATCTGGAAGCAGACCGACGGCAAGGTCGATATTTTTGTTGCAGGCGTCGGTACCGGCGGCACCATCACCGGCACCGGCAAGTACCTCAAGGACCAGAACCCGGACGTCAAGGTTGTTGCCGTTGAGCCGGACACCTCTCCGGTCCTGTCCACCGGCAAGGGCGGCCCGCACAAAATTCAGGGCATCGGCGCAGGCTTCGTTCCGGATGTGCTCGACACCAAGGTTTACGACGAGGTCGTCCGTGTAAAGAACGAGGATGCCTTCGAAACTGCGCGCAAGTTCACCCACAGCGAAGGCCTGTTCATCGGCATTTCCTCCGGTGCGGCTCTGTGGGCAGCGGCAGAGCTGGCCAAGCGCCCGGAAAACGCAGGCAAGACCATCGTAGCGCTGCTTCCGGATACCGGCGACCGCTACCTGTCTACGCCGCTCGTTACCGAGTAAGTCTCTCTTATCTTTTCTTTTAATTTGCATCCTGCTATTTATTACTTCTCTTTGGAAGACCGGCTGTTTACCAGTTGACAGCCGGTCTTCGCCTTTTATGCAGAAAAAAACGACCGTTCCGGACTTCGGGACGGCCGTTCTGCTATATGGAAATGACGCGCAGACCGTATTGCTGCGCGGCGGCGGAAAATGCAGAGCGCTGCTTCTCTGCCGCGCCGGTCAGCACGATCGTCTGCGTGAATCCTTCTGCGGCGAGCGCACGGGCAGCAAGGGCAGGCGAGGCAGGCTCGTCCAGCCTTGCGCCGGTCAGGGTACAGAATTGCTCGGGACGGTGCACGGCTTCGCGGATCGGGCGGTCAAAGCCGCGTGCGCCGACGACGCAAAGCACGCAGCCTGCCTCCTTCGGGATGACCGGCTCATGCGGCGCGTGCGCCTTGAGGGGGAGTCGGCGCGAGCCGTCGGCCTCGACGAGCACATAGTCCGCAAGCTGCTCGAGCAGGGAAAACGGCAGGGAAGGGGCGGTCAGCTTGCCCTCTGGGGCCGGCGTGCCGAGACAGAGCACGCGGCTGCGCGCGAGCGCGGCGCGTACCTCATCCTCGGTGGGAGCGGTCAGCAGCGGCACGCCCTCAAATGGCAGGATATGCGTTGTGGTGGTCAGAATGACCGTGCCGGGCAGCTCGCGCGACAGTGTCCGCAGCAGCGTTGTCTTGCCGCCCGAGCCGATGACCGCCGTCACGCCGCAGGGTATGCCCAGCCTTTCATACAGTTGCATTATATTTCCTCCCGGCATTCTACTGCACCTATCATAGCGCAATTCACGGAAAAAGTCCAGAACGGCTTGACTTTTCGCCGCGCATCTTCTATAATCATTACGTTATATTTATAAAACAACAACGAAAAGGAGAGATGAAAATGCTGATCGTGATCCGCGGCGCAGGCGATATTGCAACAGGAATCGCACTCCGGCTTTTTCGCTCGGGCATAAAAATCGTCATGACCGACCTGCCGCAGCCAACGTCCATCCGGCGGACGGTGTGCTTTTCCGAGGCCATCCGCCACGGCTCCGCGACGGTCGAGGGCGTGGAGGCGGTGCTCGCGAAGGACGCCGCTGAGGCGAAAACGCTCGCGGAGAGCGGACGGGTCGCGGTGCTCGCTGACCCGCAGGCGGACTGCGTGCGGGAGCTGAAGCCGGACGCCCTTGTGGACGCGATTCTGGCAAAGAAAAACCTGGGCACGCGCATCACGGATGCGCCGGTCGTTGTGGCGGTCGGGCCGGGCTTTACGGCGGGCGCGGACTGCCATGCGGCGGTCGAGACAATGCGCGGCCACACGCTCGGCCGCGTGCTGTATGAAGGCTCGCCGCTGCCCAACACGGGCGTGCCCGGCGTGATCGCAGGTTATGCGGCGGAGCGTGTGCTGCGCGCCCCGGCGGCAGGCGTGTTCGAGCCGAAGCTCGAAATCGGCGCGCAGGTCAAAAAAGGCGACGTCGCGGCGGTCGTTGACGGAAAGCCGATGCTGTGCAGGATCGACGGCTGCCTGCGCGGTCTGATGCAGGAGGGCGCGGTCGTGTTCGAGGGCATGAAATGCGGCGACGTTGACCCGCGCGGCATTCCGGACAACTGCACGACGGCCTCGGACAAGGCCATTGCGGTCGGCGGCGGCGTGCTCGAGGCAATATTACATTTCACTCATGTAATTCGTTGAGCAGGAGACAAATACATGAAATTCAAAACCATATTCGCTAAAATGACCATGTGTTCACTGATGCTGACCGCGCTTTTCGGCTGCGGTCAGGCTTCTCAGACGGCGGACGGTGCACAGGACACCCAGTCTGCGCAGACGACCGAGCTGACCGTGTTCGCGGCGGCCTCCATGACCGAGACGCTGAACCAGATCGCAGAGGACTACAAGACGGTCGACCCGAATGTTTCCCTGACCTTCAGCTTCGCCTCCTCCGGCGACCTGCTCAGCCAGATCAAGGAGGGCGCGGACTGCGACGTTTTTATTTCCGCCGCACCTAAGCAGATGAACGCGCTCGACGGCAGCCTCAAGGACGATGCGGACAAGAACCCGGACGGTCTGGACGAGCTGCTGGACGGCACGCGCATCGACCTGCTCGAGAACAAGGTCGTGCTCGCTGTTCCGGAGGGCAACCCGAAGAACATCGTTTCCTTTGACAAGCTCGCGGACCGGCTGGGGGCCGGTGAGGGATTCCTCGCCATCGGCAACAGCGATGTTCCGGTCGGCCAGTACACCCGGAAGATCTTCGTGCACTACGGTCTGGACGAGCAGTCGCTCGCGGACGCGGGCGTGCTCACCTACGGCTCGAACGTCAAGGAGGTCACCACGCAGGTCATCGAGGGCGCGGTCGACTGCGGCATCATCTACGCGACCGACGCCTATTCTGCAGGTCTTGAGAGCGTCGACGAGGCGACGGCGGATATGTGCGGTCAGGTCATCTATCCGGCGGCTGTCCTCAGGAACAGCGCACACCCGGACGAGGCAAAGGCATTCCTCGACTACCTGACCGGCGAGGACGCGGGCAAGGTATTTGAAAGCGTAGGCTTTACGCCGCTCGCGTAATTTGATACAATAGAGGGGCGAGAGACGAGATTTCTCGCCCTCTTTTTGCAAACAGGGAGAAAATTCATGGACTGGTATCCTCTTTACAACTCGGTTCGCATCGCGCTCATCTCGACCGTCATCATCTTTTTTGCCGGAATCGCGGCGGCGTATTACGTCGCGCGACTGCCGCGCGCAGTCAAGGGCGTGCTCGATGCGGTGTTCACGCTGCCGCTCGTGCTGCCGCCCACGGTCGTAGGCTATCTGCTGCTGCGCGTGCTCGGCCCGCGCCGTCCGCTCGGCGCATGGGTGCTTGCGCACTGGGGCGTCAAGCTGACCATGACCTGGTATTCCGCCATCTTCGCGACGGCGGTCGTGATCTTTCCGCTGATGTACCGCACGGCGCGCGGCGCGTTCGAGAGCTTTGACGAAAATCTGGCGGATGCAGGCCGCACGCTCGGTCGCTCGAATGCGTGGGTGTTCTGGCGCGTGCGCATGCCGTGCTGCCGGCAGGGCATCCTTGCGGGTACCGTGCTCGCGTTCGCGCGTGCGCTCGGCGAATACGGCGCGACGAGCATGATCGCAGGCTACACGCCCGGCCGCACCGCGACGATCTCCACGACGGTCTATCAGCTCTGGCGTACAAACGATGACCGGCAGGCGTTTTTCTGGGTCGCGGTCAACCTCGCGATCTCGGCGGTCGTGCTGCTCGCGGTCAATCTGCTGGAAAAGCGCGGAAAGGGGGCGGCGGCATGAGTATTTCGGTCGACATCGAGAAAAATCTCGGCTCGTTCCACCTGCGCGTGGCGTTCGAGGCGGAAAACGAGACCATGGCGCTGCTCGGCGCGTCCGGCTGCGGCAAGAGCATGACGCTGCGCTGCATCGCCGGTATCGTGCGCCCGGACCGGGGCAGGATCATGCTGAACGGCCGCACGCTGTTCGACAGCGAGCAGCATATCGACCTGCCGCCGCAGCAGCGCGGCGTCGGTTACCTGTTTCAGCAGTACGCCCTGTTCCCGCACATGACGGTCGAGAAGAATGTCTGCGCCGGAACGCGCGAGGGTACGCGCACAGAGCGGAAGGCCGCCGCACAGCGCATCCTGCGCACGCTCGGGCTGGAGGAGCTGGCGCAGCGCCTCCCGGCGAATCTTTCGGGCGGTCAGCAGCAGCGCGTTGCGCTCGCCCGCATTCTGGTCGGAAAACCCGAAATCCTTCTGCTCGACGAGCCGTTTTCCGCGCTTGATGAGCACATCAAGTGGAAAATTGAGCTCGAGCTTGCCGATACGCTGCGTTCATTTCCGGGCGGCGTGCTGTTCGTATCGCACAGCCGCGACGAGATCTATCGCCTGTGCGACACGGTCTGCGTGCTGAACGAGGGCAAATCCGACCCGAAGACAACGGTCGCGGAGCTGTTCCGCGCACCGCTGACTGTGGGCGCGGCACGTATCTCGGGCTGCAAGAATATCTCGCGCGCCGAGGTCGGCGCCGACAGCACGCTTTACTGTGCGGACTGGGGCGTTTCGCTCAGAACCGCGCTGCCGCTGCGCGAAAACACAGCATATGCCGGTATCCGTGCGCATTATTTCACTCTCAGCGGCACGGAAAACCCGATCACCTGTACGGTCGAGCGCGTCATTCCGAACCCGTTTTCCGTCGTGTATATGCTGAAAACGCCGGGAAGGGCGCTGCTGCGCATGGAGAGCGAAAAAGCAGAAGCACTGCATACAGGCGACACGATCACCCTGCATATTGCGCCGGAGGACGTTATGCCGCTGACGGAGTGAGGATAAAATGACAGATCAGTATGGAAGAAAAATTAAATACCTGCGCCTTTCCGTGACCGATCTGTGCAGCTGCCGCTGCGTGTACTGCATGGGTGCGGAGGGCGTCACCAAGCTGCCGCACGAGGCCGTGCTGTCGTTCGAGGAGATCGAGGAGATCGTCCGCGCGGCGGTGTCGCTCGGCGTGCGCAAGGTTCGGCTGACCGGCGGCGAGCCGCTCGTGCGGCGCGGCATCGACGAGCTGGTGCGCCGTCTGCGCGCCATCGAGGGTATCCGCGAGCTTGCGATGACGACGAACGGGGCACGGCTGGCCGAGTACGCAGAGCGTTTGAAAAGCGCCGGTCTCGACCGGCTGAACGTCAGCCTTGACACGCTCGACCCCGAAAAATACCGAAAAATCACGCGCATCGGCTCGCTCTCCGACACGTTTGCCGGTCTGGATGCAGCGCGAAGCGCCGGTTTTACGTGCATCAAGCTGAACGCGGTGCTGATGGGCGGGGTGAACGACGACGAGATACCGGCGCTCGCGGAGCTTGCACGGGACGGCGCATTCGATGTGCGCTTTATCGAGCTTATGCCCATCGGAGAGTGCGCAGACTGGGACAGAAAACGCTTTATCCCGGCCGAACGGGTACTGGAAGTGCTGCCGAAAGCGCAGCGCGTGCCGTCGGACGGCGTTGCGGAGCTGTGGCGTCCGGAGGGCTGGAAGGGCACGGTCGGTCTCATCCGGCCGCTCAGTCACCGCTTCTGCGCGGACTGCGACCGCATCCGCATTACCCCGGACGGAATGCTCAAGCCGTGTCTGCACTCCGCGCGCGAAATCCCGCTGCGCGGAAAGCACGGCGAAGCGCTCGTCTGCGCTATCGCGGAGGGCATCGGCGGCAAGCCGAAGGAGCATCACATCACGGACGGCCGCACGAGCGACAGCCTGCGCGGCATGAACCGCATCGGCGGATAGAAACAGGAGGAAAACAGCTATGGCACAGGTCGTTTCGGTCTGTATCAGTGAGAAAAAAGGCACAAAAAAACATCCGGTCGCGGAAATATCGCTGCGGCCGCATCACGGCATCGTGGGCGACGCGCATGCGGGCGACTGGCACCGGCAGGTGAGTCTGCTCGCAAACGAGAGCGTGGACCGGATGAGAAAAGAAGGACTGACGCTCGCCGCAGGCGACTTTGCGGAAAACATCCTCACCGAGGGGCTCACCCTGCGGACGCTGCCGGTCGGGACCGTGCTGCGCGCGGGCGAGGTGCGGCTCGAGGTCACGCAGATCGGCAAGGAGTGCCACAATGACTGCGAGATACGCCGCATGACGGGCATGTGCGTCATGCCGACCGACGGCATTTTTGCGGTCGTGCTGAATGAGGCCGTCATTCGCCCGGGCGATCAGATCGAGGTGGAAAGCATATGAAATGTATCAGAACCGAGGATGCGGTCGGTCATGTGCTGTGTCATGACATGACGCAGATCATTCCCGGCGTGAGCAAGGGACCGCGCTTCCGCAAGGGCCATGTTGTGACCGAGGAGGACATCCCGGTGCTGCTCTCCATGGGCAAGGAAAACCTGTTCGTCTGGGAGATGGAGCCGGGCATGGTGCACGAAAACGACGCGGCAGAGCGTCTCGCGGCGCTGTGCGGCAGGGAAAACATGACATGGAGCGAGACAAAGGAAGGAAAAATCGAGCTGAAAAGCGCGATCGAGGGCGTGTTCCTCGTGGACAGCGCCCGGCTCTTCGCGGTCAACAGCATTGACGAGCTGATGATCGCGACGCGGCGCGGCGGCGGTACGGTGCATCCGGGCGACAAGCTCGCCGGAACACGTGTCATTCCGCTCATCATCCGAGAGGAAAAGCTGCGGCAGGCTGAGCAGGCGGCAGGCAGCGCGCCGCTGCTGTCGGTACGCCCGTTTGTCAGGCGCACGGCGGCGGTCATCACGACCGGCAGCGAGGTCGCAAAGGGACGGATTCCGGACAGCTTCACGCCGGTCGTTGAGTGCAAGCTCGCCGCCTTCGGCATTCGAATGAGCGAGCACATACTGGTCGAGGACGGACAGGAGAACGTCCTCACAGCCATCGAGCAGATGAAGCGCAGACCGGTGGACATGATCCTATGCACGGGCGGCATGAGCGTCGATCCGGACGACTCGACGCCGGGCGCGATCAAGGCGAGCGGCGCGGACATCGTGACCTACGGCGCGCCGGTGCTGCCGGGCGCGATGTTCCTGCTCGGCTATTACGGCGACGGCCGTCCGGTCATGGGACTGCCCGGCTGCGTCATGTACGCGAAAGCAACGATCTTCGATCTGGTTCTGCCGCGCATTGCGGCGGATGTGCGGCTCGAAAAGCGCGATTTCGTCGCATTCGGCGAGGGCGGACTGTGTCTCGGCTGCGAAAGCTGTACCTATCCGCATTGCGGCTTCGGGAGGTGAGTGCGGTGGTCACAGCAAAGGTCATCACGGTCAGCGACCGTTCCTACCGCGGCGAGCGGGAGGACGCAGGCGGCCCTGCGGTCAAGGCGCTGCTCGAGCGCGCAGGCTACACGGTGGGGGAGATCGTGCTCGTGCCCGATGAGCGCGAGCGCATCGAAAAGGCGCTCATCTGCGCCGCCGACGAGGAAAATATCGCGCTGATCGTCACGACAGGCGGCACAGGCTTTGCCGAGCGCGACGTTACGCCCGAGGCAACGATCGCCGTGTGCGGCAGACTCGCGCCGGGTATTCCCGAGGCAATGAGGGCGTCGTCGATGCGGATCACGCCGAAGGCGTGCCTGTCGCGCGCGGCGGCCGGCATCCGGGGGAAGAGTCTGATTGTCAATCTGCCCGGCAGTCCGAAGGGGGCGTGCGAAAACCTGGAAGCGGTGCTGGAGCCGCTGGAACACGGGATTTTCATCCTCCGCGGCGGAAAGGAATAAAAATTTTCCTGTCAGCAGAGGGCAGACCTTCCGCCGATGCAGCGGCCTGCCGCTGGAGGCGGGAATGGCTGCCGATGGGCAAGCCGGGCATTGCCGCCGTCTGGCGGCGGAGACGAAAGGGGCAGGGACACCAAGGTTTCCCTGCCCCTCTTGACTCCCCAACCTTTCCTTAGGACGCGACTCCCTTCGGTCGCGCGTCTAAATGCGAGGGGCCCACAGTGACGTCTGGTGCTCCAAGGGTACACGCTTGATGGAAGCGGAGCTTTTCGCAGCGACGGCGTTTGCGCCCTGCACCGGATGGCCGCGCACTGTTATGCGCGGCAAATCACGCAAAGTAAATTCAGGGACTGACAGCGTCCCAAAATCTGCCCGACGCACGGAACCGAGCCCCCTTAACTCCCGTTTCGCTGCACATCTCCGATGTGACAGCGCAAAGGAAGGTACGGGGAGTCAAGAGGGGACAGGAAACCATACCTGGTGTCCTGTCCCCTTTTGTTCCCGCCGGTGAACCCCGGCACCCCCTGCCGCCGGTCGGCGGCAATCCCCTTTAGCCGGTGGGCACCGGCTAAGTTATTCCAGATAAATGTCCGCGTCCATTTTCTCCGTAACATATCCGACCGCCGCCGCCTGCGGCACACTCTGCCGCAGCTCATCAAGGCACTGCGCGGCATCCTCCTCCGGCAGCGCGATCAGCAGGCCGCCGCTCGTCTGCGGGTCATACAGAATATCCTGCATCGGCCGCGCGATCTCGCGCGTCAGTCTGACGCCGGCTTCGGCGTAATCCCGGTTGCGGTACGCGCCGGACGGGACAAGCCCCATGTCGGCGAACGCCCACGCCTCTTTGTGGAACGGCACGTTTTCCGTCTGAATGTGCACCGTGACGCCGCTGCCCTGCGCCATCTCGAACGAGTGCCCGAGCAGCGCGAAGCCGGTCACATCCGTGCAGCTGTGCACCGGATACTTTACCATCACGTCGCGCGCAGCTCTGTTGAGCGCTGCCATCTGGCGGTAGATACGCTCGGTCAGTGCCTTTTCGGCAAGACCGGCCTTCGCGGCGGTCGTGATGATGCCGATGCCGAGCGGCTTGGTCAGCAGGAGCACATCACCCGGCTGCGCGCCGCTGTTCGTGAGCACCTTTTTGGGATGCACGAAGCCGGACACGGCGAGACCGTAGAGCGGCTCCGCGCCCTGAATGGTATGACCGCCCGTGATGATCGCGCCGGCCTCATAGGCCTTGTCGTAGCCGCCGCGCAGAATATCCTGCACGGTCTCCTTCGCCATGCCGGGCGCGAGACACATGATATTGAGCGCGAGCTTCGGCTCGCCGCCCATGGCGTATACGTCGCTCAGCGCGTTCGCCGCCGCGATCTGGCCGAACAGGAACGGATCGTCCACGATGGGCGGGAAAAAATCGGTCGTCTGTACGAGCGCGGTATTTTCGTCGAGCACATAAACGCTCGCATCGTCGCTCTTGTCGTAGCCGACGATGAGGCGGGGGTCGGTATGTGTCCTGAAGCCGTCGAGCAGCCGCGCGAGCGTGCCGGCGCCGACCTTCGCGCCGCAGCCTGCGCACGAGGCGAGCTTTGTTAGCTTTACATCGGTTTCCATGGTAAAAACGTCCTTTCGGGCCGCGCTGTTTTGTATGAGCGGCATGAAATCTGCGTTTATTATAGCATAAATTTGTGCCCGGTGCAAAAAACTCTTGTGTTTTGCGGCTTTATCCGATATAATGATAGAAGTATCTATATAACATTACACAGGGAGGTGTAATTACAATGTTCATGGCACTGGATAAAATGCCCGCAGCAGGCGACTACGGTACGCTCCTGGCACAGTTTCTTCCGCTGGTTGTACTGATCGTCGTTTTCTATTTCGTACTGATCCGTCCGCAGCGCAAGCGCGACAAGCAGGAGCGCGAGATGCGCAACTCCATTTCGGTTGGCGACGAGATCTCGACCATCGGCGGCTTTATCGGCCGCGTTGTCAGCATCAAGGACGACACGCTGGTCATCGAGTCCTCGAGCGACCGCACCAAGCTCAAGATCTACCGCTGGGCGATCCGCGGCAAGGAAGCTCCGGCTACCGAGACCGTTGAGGCTCCGAAGGAAGCAAAGGACGCAAAGAAGTAAGCGCTTCTCTGCGGCATAAAAGAGTATCTTGCTGAATAGGTTTCCATATCCATATTCGGCGGGAGGATGGGACATATGAGGAAAACCAATGAGGGCGCGTCGCCGGTTCGGCCGGTTCTTTTCGGCGCGGCAGCCGGACTGCTCGCCACGCTCGTTCTGATGCTGGTGTGCGCCGTTCTGGTCCATCAGAGGACGCTCGGGGAGGAATTGATCCCCACGATATCGCTCGCCTGTCTGGCGGTCGGATGTATGCTCGCCTCGTTTCTCGCGGCGCGGCGTCTGCCCGACGGCAGGCTCGCCATCGCAGTCGCAGGCGGACCGGTGGTTTTTCTGATTTTGCTGGCTGTCTGCGCGCTCGCGTTGTCGCAGCCCGTCCGATTCGGTCGCACAGCCGTCAGTCTGCTCTGTGCAGTCGCGGCTTCGGTGCTCGGCACTGCTGCCGGCATCTATATGCGTACAAAAAACAAACACAGTCATCTGAAAAAGTAGGAGGGAAACATCCATGAAGCACGTATCTACCCTGACCTCTGCAACCCTGAAGCAGACCGCAGCACACGGCGGCTGCGGCGAGTGCCAGACTTCCTGCCAGTCCGCTTGCAAGACTTCTTGCACCGTGGCTAACCAGAAGTGCGAGCACGCTAAGTAATCGCAGATTTCAAATGAGCATGGGCGCGCCTTGGGCGCGCCTTGCTATGTATATCGGAGGAAATAACAAGAAATGATCCATCGTTACCAGAAAAAAGGTCTGAACTTTGTCCTGGACGTCAACTCCGGCGCAGTCCATCTGCTCGACGATATCAGCTATGCGGTTTCCGGTCTGATCGACGAGAACATGACCGAGAAGTGCCCGGAGAGCGTTGTCGAGGCGCTGCCGCAGTATGCGGCGGACGACGTGCGCGAGGCATACGGCGAGCTGTACGAGCTGAAAAAGGCAGGCCAGCTTTTCGCGGAGGACGACTACATCGACGTCAGCCGCTACATTCCGGTCGGCGCACCGGTCAAGGCGCTCTGTCTGCACGTCGCGCACGACTGCAATCTGCGCTGCAAGTACTGCTTCGCGTCCACCGGCGACTTCGGTCAGGGCCGCAAGATCATGCCGCCCGAGGTCGCGAAGAAGGCGATCGACTTCGTTATCGCGCGTTCGGGCAAGCGCCGCAACATCGAGGTGGACTTCTTCGGCGGCGAGCCGCTCATGGCGTGGGACACCGTTACCCAGACGGTCGATTACGCGCGCTCCATCGAGGAGCAGCACGGCAAGAAGTTCCGCTTCACCATCACCACCAACGGCCTGCTGCTCGACGAGGACAAGCGCAGGTACATCAACGAGAACATGGACAACTGCGTTCTGTCGCTCGACGGCCGCCGCGAGGTCAACGATGAGTTCCGCAAGACCGTCGCAGGCACCGGCAGCTATGACACCATCGTTCCGAAGTTCAAGGCGCTCGTCGACGAGCGCGACCCGAACCTCGACTACTATGCACGCGGCACGTTTACCTCGCATAATCTGGATTTCGCCAACGACGTGCTGAGCATCGCGGACGCGGGCTTCGACCGTCTGTCCGTCGAGCCGGTAACGGCTGATCCGGGCTGCGGCTACGACCTCACCGAGGACGATCTGCCGAAGATCGAGGCAGAGTACGACCGCCTGACCGACATCATGCTCGAGCGCAAAAAGGAAGGCAAGCCGTTTACCTTCTTCCACTTCATGGTCGATCTCGATCAGGGCCCGTGCGTGGTCAAGCGCCTGCGCGGCTGCGGCGCCGGTTACGAGTACGTTGCGGTCACGCCGGACGGCGACATCTATCCCTGCCATCAGTTCGTCGGCAAGGAGGAGTTCAGGCAGGGCAGCGTGCTCGACCAGTCCTTTGACATGGATATCGCGCAGAAGTTCGCCGGCATGAACATCTATTCCCGCCCGAAATGCCAGAAGTGCTGGGCGAAGTTCTACTGCTCCGGCGGCTGCTCCGCGGCGAACTACAACATGAACCACGATATGAACGACTCCTATGACCTCGGCTGCGAGATGGAGCGCAAGCGTCTCGAGTGTGCAATTTATCTAAAAGCAATGGATAAAATTTGTGAGGAAGAGGCAAAATAACGATTTACAAAAAGAATGTGTAAAATCCGTTGCGAAAAGCGTCGGCGGTGCTTATAATGTCTTTTGTATTTATGTATTTAAAATACTCTCGATAAGGAGATGATATTATGCCGCAGAATGTTCTGGTATCCGTGCTCGGCGAAGGTAAATATCTGACCGCGCTCGTCCGTGCAATTCTGGAAAAGAACATTATTCCGACGCGCTTTCTGTTTCTGTCTGCAAAAAATGAGGCCTCTCTTCAGGCCGCAGAGGGCTATGACGTAACGGTCTGCGAAGATGAGCTTTCCGCTGTCATCAAGAGCGAGATCGTGCTCGTCACTGCGTCCCGACGCGAAATGCCGACCGAGCTCGCGAAGATCTCGAGCAGCTCGCAGAAAAGGGTTGTCGTATCCGTGTGCGACAGCGACAAGGTCGATCTGGCATACCTCAGCGAGCGCATCGTTGCCGCGACCGAGCTGATGGCCGCTGTTCTGCATCGAGATGAAGACGGCAGACTGAGCGCGTCCTACGAGGCGAGCAAGCTCGCGCGTCCGTTCCTGTGCAAGCCCGCACGCGACATCGTTGACACGATGTGCGAGATGCTGAACGAAGAGGGCTGAGCCGCAGCGTTCTAACAGAACGAGACCGGGAATATGCTGTTCTATGGCTTCCGAAAGGGGGAGACGTATGAACAAAAGGCATATTCCCGGTTTTTTTGATGCCCTCGCGCGCACGCCGTCGTTTGTGTTCCTGTGCTCGATGTTTCTGTGCGGCGCGGCGGCAGGCGGACTGACCGGCCTGCATGCGGCGGAGGGAGACTGCGCGCTCGAGCTGACCGCGCTGCTGCGCGAGCTGCCCGGACAGGCCGGAAAGAGCGTGCTCTGCGCGGTGCTGTGGCTCGTGCTGCCGCCTGCGGCGGCGCTGCTCCGTCCGGCGGCGCTCTGGCTGTCCGGCATCGCAGCGGCGCGGGGCTTTGTGCTCGCGCTGTCGCTCGCCGTCGCGGTCGCGCAGGGGGAGGGGGCGGCCGTCCTTGCGGCGGAGGCGCTTCCGGCGGTCATCAGCGTGTCGGCGCTGCTCGCCGCCTGCACGCTCGTGTGGGAATGCACACAGAACGCCGCACCGTGGGCGAAAAGCCGCGCGCCGTTTGCGCTGTGTCTCGCTTCTGCGGCGCTGAGTGCGCTGCTGCGCGTGTTTTTTGCGATTTTACTGGCCGAATAACGCGAATATGGTTGCATTTTTTACTTAGATATGCTAACATTTAGACATATAAAATGTCGGTCTGTCTTTGCGATGCCGATGCTGTCGCGCGACAGCATGAATCAAAAAGCGCTTGCTGCGCAAACGTATGGAAAACGGGGAAAGGCGCCTTGATTTTCATGCGTTCGGACGACTTGACTTCTGCGGAGCCGGAACACGGACTGCCGGAAAAGCACAGTTTTCGACAGTCTTATGGTAATACCGCATAATTGAACAAGAGCGATTTGTGAGTAAATTTTGCGTACTGACGAGGCGCGGCTTTGCGGTAATACTTGATGTATTACCGTGAAATCGCAACAAAGTCAGGGCACAAAATTTCCGCAAAGCGCCGCAGCTTTAATTGTGCGGTGTTGCCTTATATAAAACTATGAAGGGCGGCGGCAAAATGGCGGATGCACAGCAGATCAACGATTTTCTGGTCGATGCCTTCGGGCGCATCAATAAAATTGAAGAGCGTGCGATGACGACCGGACTCGGGAGCGCGATCTCCATCACGGAGATCCACATCATCGAGAAGATCGGTCTGTCTGAGCCGGCGCGCATGAGCGAGATCGCGCATATGCTCGGCGTTACCCTCGCCACGATGACCGTCGCCTGTGACAAGCTGGAGGGGAAGGGGCTTGTGCGCCGCGCGCGCAGCCGCAGCGACCGGCGCGTCGTGCAGGTCACGCTGACCCCGCGCGGACGGGCGGTCTACGAGTATCACCGCGCGTTCCACGAACGCATGATCTCGTCCATTCTGGACACGCTTTCGCCCGAGCAGAGCACTGTTCTGGCGCAGAGCCTTGAAAAACTGCAGGACTTCTTCCTCCGTGAGGAAGCCGCTGCCGAAGGGGAAAACAATGGATAATCTGATATTCTGTCTGAACGCGACCGTGCCGATCTTTGCGATCATCCTGCTCGGACGGCTGCTGCGCGGCCGGAATTTTTTCAGCAAACAGACGCTCGCGGAGATCGACAAGCTGTCGTTCAAGGTGCTGCTGCCCATCCTACTGTTCCGCGACATCGCCGCCGGGCGCATCACAGAGCAGTTCAACGCGAAGTTCTTCTTTTTCAGCGCAGGCGTTACGGCGCTCTACTTTTTCGCCATCTGGGCCGGCGCGGCGCTCTTTCTGCGCGACAAGAGCATGGTCGGCGCGTTCACACAGGGCGCGTTCCGCGGCTCGCAGGCCATCCTCGGCGTTGCATTTGTGCAAAATCTGTACGGAGATGCCGGTCTTGTGCCGCTGATGATCGTGGCGAGCGTGCCGCTCTACAACATCTTCTCGGTGCTCGTGCTGACCGTGACCGCGCCGGACGCGCGCACGGCGGACTATCACGGCGTTGTCAGGCGCACGCTGCGCGGCATCATCACCAACCCGATCATCCTCGGCATTCTCGCCGGTCTGCCGTTTTCGCTGCTGTCGATCGACTTTCCGCCGATGGCGGACAAGTTCCTGAGCATGCTCGGCGGCTGCGCGACGCCGATGGCGCTGCTGAGCATCGGCGCGGGGTTCGAGGGCGCGAAGGCCATCAAAAAGCTCGGCCCGACCTGCGCCGCTGCCTTCATCAAGCTCATCCTGCTGCCGGTCATCTTCCTGCCGATCGCGGTGCACATGGGCTTCCGCGAGCAGGCGCTCGTCGCCATCGTCATCCTGTGCGGCGCGCCGAGCACGGTTTCCGGTTATGTCATGGCGAAGAATATGGGCGGCGACCATGTGCTTTCGTCCTCGATCATCGTGCTGACGACCGTGCTGAGCGCGGTCACGCTGACGCTGACGCTGTTCATTCTGAGATCGTTTGCGCTGATTTGACAATGCCCCTTTTCTCTGGTATCATGGGAACAGTAATGCCGGAGAAAAGGGGTTTTTGTGTTCTCCGGGGAGGAAAAGAGGGGGAAAAGCATGCTGACATATCATCTGGACGCGCAGAGCGGCGTGCCGCTTTACGAGCAGCTTTACCGCGCGGTACGGGCGGACATCATGTCGGGAGCGCTCGCCGGCGGCACGCGCCTGCCGAGCAAGCGTCAGCTCGCGGCGAACCTGCGCATCAGCCAGATCACGGTCGAGACCGCCTACGGTCAGCTTGCCGCAGAAGGCTACATCGTTTCCGCGCCGAGACGAGGCTATTTCGTGCAGGAGCAGATCGCGCCGCCGCCGTCCGTTCATACGGAAACTGTGCACAGAACCGTGGGAAAATATCCGAGAAACGAGCGGTATGATTACGATTTCAAGACGAATATCGTAGATAACGGCTGCTTTCCGTTCTCGACCTGGGCGCATCTATCGCGGCGCGTGCTGAGCGAATATTCCGCGCGCCTGCTCGAGGCGACCGATCCGCGCGGCGTGCTTCAGCTGCGGCAGGAGATTGCGCACTATCTGCATGATTTCCGCGGCATTGCGGTCTCGCCGGAGAATATCGTCGTGGGCGCGGGTCTGGAATATCTGATCGGCCTGCTCATTCAGCTGCTCGGTCACGGGCATGTGTATGCGGTCGAGAACCCGGGCTATCGCAAGCTCGCGCAGATCGTCACGCAGAACAGCGCCGCTCTGCGGCCGATCCCGCTCGACAAGAGCGGTCTGCGCGCCGATGTGCTCGCTGAAAGCGACGCCTCGGTCGTCTATCTCACGCCCTCCCATCATTTTCCGCTCGGCACGGTCATGCCGGTCGCGCGCCGTCTCGAGCTGCTGCGCTGGGCGGCGGGGAAGCCCGGACGCTACATCATCGAGGACGACTACGACAGCGAATTCCGCTATGCCTCACGCCCGATCCCGGCGCTGCGCGAGCTTGACCGCGAGGGCCGCGTCATTTACGTCAACACCTTCTCGAAAAGCCTTGCGCCGGGCCTGCGCATTGGCTATCTCGTGCTGCCGGATGCGCTCATGGCGCGCTACCGCGAGCGTTTTTCGCTGTACGCCGCGACGGTCTCGAGCTTCGATCAGTTTACGCTTGCGGCGTTCATGCACTCCGGCGGCTTTGAGCGCCACATCAGCCGCAGCCGCAAGGTCTATCAGGCGCGGCGCGACGCGCTGATGGCGGCGATCGACCGCGAATTTACCGAGCTGCCGCACGAGATCTCGCGCTCCGAGGCCGGTCTGCACCTGCTGCTCCATATGCGCAACGGTATGCTGGAACGCGAACTTGTCGAGCGAGCGAAGGCCGCAGGTGTGCGCGTTTATGCGCTTTCTGCGTACTATATGCCGCCTGTTCGACCGCCGCGTGCAACGCTCGTGCTCGGCTATGCCGGCATGACCGGAGAGCAGATCGACGAGGCGGCCGCGCGTCTGCGGAGAGCATGGACAAAGGAAATGTGATAAATTTTTCTTGACAAATCGCGCCGCGCGTCCTATACTGAACGTGCAAGCAAGGGTGCCGTGATGAGCGGCTGAGAGGGCGAGAGCCTAACCTTTTGAACCTGTTGGTTAGTACCATCGTAGGGAAGCTGTCGCATCAATCGAAATTCAATGCCCCGGTTTTACCGCAATGGTAGACCGGGGCATTTTTTGCTGCAAAAACATATGCAGCGCCATGGAAAGGAAGGATCATCATGAAGGTAAACGGAGAAGAGCGCTCGCTTCCGCAGGAGGGCACGGTGCTGGGTCTGCTTCGCGAGCTGGGACACGATCCGCAGCGCGTTGCCGTCGAGAAAAACGGCAGCATCGTACCGCGGGCGGCCTTCGCGGAGGAAAAGCTGACCGATGCAGACCATCTCGAGGTCGTGTGCTTCGTGGGCGGCGGCTGATTGCTTCGCCTGAAAGCGAGCTTTCAGGCGAGAGGGGTCGTACCGCATGAATGCGGATACGACCCGGAGAACTCTGCGCGTCGCAGGCGGCACACAGAGTTCTCACTTGTAAAAAAACCGTGATACACAAGGTGAATTGCCGCGCAGCGGCAAGAGAGGGTGGCCTGGGCCATGCTCCCGGTTTTTTTGAATTTGCTTTGCAAATTCTATTTAATGCGCGCTTCCGCGCGGGAGCAGGGAAACGGAGGGCATTTAGCCGCTCGGACAGAAAAAGCGCTTTGTTCCGCGTTTCTGCGCACGAAGGACAGGAGAACCTACATGATTTTAACGAAAGAACAGCTGCATGATGCGCTTGTCGAACGGCACGGCGCGGAGATACAGAAAAAGCTCGACGGCGCGACCGTCGGCATCGCAGGACTCGGCGGACTCGGTTCCAATCTCGCCGTGTTCCTCGCACGTCTCGGCATCGGACATATGATCCTTGTGGATTTCGATGTCGTGGACATCACCAACCTCAACCGACAGCACTACACGATGAAGGATCTCGGCGTGCCGAAGACGCTTGCGCTCGTCGAGCAGCTCGAGGCCATCAATCCGTATCTGAACTACGAGACCTATACCGAGCGCGTGATCCCGGCGAACGTGAAGCGGCTGTTTTCTGAGTGCGACGTCATTGTAGAAGCGTTCGACAAGCCGGATCAGAAGGCGATGCTGATCGAAAACGTTCTTACGCAGCTGCCGGACAAGCCGCTCGTTTCGGGCAGCGGCATGGCAGGCTACGGCTCCGCGAACCTCATCCGCACGGAAAAGCGCTTCGGCCATTTGTACCTGTGCGGCGACGGCAAGAGCGACGTGGCGGACGGTCTCGGTCTGATGGCGCCGCGCGTTGCGGTCTGCTCGGCGCACGAGGGCACGATGGTGCTGCGCCTGCTCATCGGCGAGACAGAGCCGTAACACAGACAAAAAGGGCGAACCAACCGGTTCGCCCCTTGCACGGCTATATTATTTATTCCTCGGGCTGATCCGAACCGCAGTGTGCGCACTTGACGGCTGCGATCGGGATCTCGGAGCAGCAGAACGGGCACTTCTTCGTGGTCGGTGCGGCGGGCGCTTCGGGCTTCTTTCCGATGGAGAGCAGCTTGTTGACCGCCTTGAGCAGGCAGAACAGCACGAGCGCCATGATGAGGAAGTTGATGACCGAGGTCAGGAATGCCCCGTAGCGGAGTTCGATGCCGCCGAGGCTGAGCACAAAACCGCTCAGATCCGTGCCGCCGGCGAGACCGAGGATCGGGTTGATGAGGTTTTCGGTCAGCGAAGTCACAATGGTCGTGAACGCACCGCCGATGATAACACCGATCGCCATGTCCATCACGTTGCCGCGCAGCGCGAAGGCCTTGAATTCTTCGAGAAACTTTTTCATTTTTTCACCCCGTTTACATTATTAACCTTAGTTTACATGCTTGACCGTGACGGGTCAAGACACAAAAGGAGATTTTTATTATGACAGACAAGCTGATTCTCGGCGGACACGAATTTAACAGCCGCTTCATCCTCGGTTCGGGCAAATACTCGCTCGAACTCATCAACGCCGCCGTCAAGAACGCAGGCGCGGAGATCATCACGCTGGCGCTCCGCCGCGCCAATCAGGGCGGCACGGCGAACATCCTCGACTACATCCCTGAGGGCGTGACCCTGCTGCCGAACACCTCGGGCGCACGCACCGCGGACGAGGCCGTCCGCATTGCCCGTCTGTCGCGCGAGTGCGGCTGCGGCGATTTCGTGAAGATCGAGATCATGCGCGACAGCAAGTACCTGCTCCCGGACAATCAGGAGACCATCCGCGCGACCGAGATCCTCGCAAAGGAGGGCTTTGTCGTCATGCCGTATATGTACCCCGATCTGTACGCGGCGCGCGATCTCGTGAATGCGGGCGCGGCCTGCATCATGCCGCTCGCGGCTCCGATCGGCACGAATAAGGGTCTCGCAACGCGCGATTTCATCAAGATCCTCATCGACGAGATCGATCTCCCGATCATCGTTGACGCCGGCATCGGCCGTCCGTCGCAGGCGTGCGAGGCGATGGAGATGGGCGCGGCGGCCATCATGGCGAACACCGCCATCGCGACCGCGGGCGACATCCCGGCAATGGCTGAGGCGTTCAAGAAGGCCATCGAGGCAGGCCGCGCGGCCTATCTTGCCGGTCTGGGCCGTGTACGTGAAACCGCGTCCGCCTCGTCTCCGCTGACCGGATTTTTACAGGACTGATTAGGGAAAAGAAGGGTATTTGTCATGGAAAACGAAAAAACGGAGATCATCTCCGCAAAATATATTACCGCCGAGACCGACCATATGGCCTATCAGCCGGGCATGGACAACATCGGATCGGAAATCCAGGATGAGGTCATCTCGCGCATGAACGCCTACGACGCGGATGCCTATACCGCAGCTGACGTTCTGCGCGCGCTCCGCAAGGACGTTCTCTCGCCCGAGGATTTCGCGGCGCTGCTGTCTCCTGCCGCCCTGCCGTTCCTCGAGCAGATGGCGCAGCGTGCGCAGCTGGAAACGCGCAAGCATTTCGGCAACTCGGTGCAGATGTTCACGCCGCTCTACATCGCAAATTACTGCGAAAACTACTGCATTTACTGCGGCTTCAACTGCCATAACAAGATCCGCCGCGCGAAACTCGACATGGACGAGATCGAGCAGGAGCTCAAGGCCATCGCGGAGACCGGCCTGCAGGAAATTCTGCTGCTGACCGGCGAGAGCCGCGCCATGTCGCCGGTGTCCTACATCGGCGAAGCGGTCAAGCTGGCGCGCAAGTATTTCCGCGTCATCGGCATCGAGATCTATCCGCTGAACGTGGACGAGTACGCTTATCTGCACGAATGCGGCGTGGACTACGTCACCGTATTCCAGGAGACCTATGATGACCAGAAGTACAAAACCCTGCATCTCGGCGGTCACAAGCGCATTTTCCCGTACCGTCTGAACGCGCAGGAGCGCGCCATCATGGGCGGCATGCGCGGCGTCGGCTTCGCGGCGCTGCTCGGTCTGTCCGACTTCCGCAAGGATGCCTTCGCGACCGGTCTGCACGCCTACCTGCTTCAGCGCAAGTATCCGCACGCAGAGATCGCGTTCTCCTGTCCGCGCCTGCGTCCGATCATCAATAACGACAAGATTAACCCGAAGGACGTTCACGAGCCGCAGCTCCTGCAGGTCGTCTGCGCGTACCGCATCTTCATGCCCTACGCCTCCATCACGATCTCGACGCGCGAGCGCGCCGGTTTCCGCGACAACATCATCGGCATCGCCGCGACCAAGATTTCCGCAGGCGTTGATGTCGGTATCGGCGGCCATTCGGGTGAGGAGAAGGGCGACGAGCAGTTCGAGATTTCGGACGGCCGCTCGGTCGACGAGGTCTATAACGCAATCTGCGAGCACGGTCTCCAGCCCGTAATGGCCGACTATCTGTACGTATAAAGCTGCGCATCGTGCATAAGCCGCGGATTTTTCTGCCGCATTTCGCCTTCGGCGAAACAGGCAGAACAGGCGCTCCGCAGAGCGCCGCGTAAAATTCCCTATCAAAGTCCAGCTTTGCCGGACTTTGATACCGATGCCCGCGCCGCCGCGGCGCGGCCTCGTTTGCTGTGCAAACGAGAGGGGGATATCCGGACAAGTTTCCCTGGGAACTTGTTCGGTATCTAAGGGGGACAGCGTCCCCCTTGGAAGCTAAATGCCTGCCGCCGAAGCGCGGCGGACGCATCAGGACAGAGCGCACCGCATGCCTCGATGCGTCGGAAAACGCCGTGCTCCGGAAGCAATAAATTTCACTTCAAGGAGTATCAGTAACCATGAGAAATTATGCAACGCAGATGGATGCCGCGAAGCGCGGCATCGTCACGCCGGAGATCGAGACGGTCGCCCGCAAGGAGAACCGCCCGGTCGAGTTCATCATGGAACGAGTCGCAAAGGGTACGATTGCGATTCCGGCGAACATCAACCACAAAAGCCTGTCCGCGGAAGCGGTCGGCGACGGAACCCACGTCAAGATCAACGTCAATCTCGGCATTTCGGGCGACTGCAAGGACTATGAGATGGAGCTGCGCAAGGTGCGCATGGCCATCGACATGGGCGCGGAATCCATTATGGATCTGTCCAACTACGGCAAGACCAACACGTTCCGCAAACAGCTCATCGATATGTCGCCTGCCATGATCGGCACGGTGCCGATGTACGACGCGATCGGCTATCTTGAGAAGGATTTGCTCGAGATCACCGCGCAGGACTTCCTCCGCGTCGTTGAGGCGCACGCGCAGGAGGGCGTGGACTTCATGACCATTCACGCAGGCATCAACCGACGCGCGGTCGAGGCCTTCATGCGCGAGGGACGAAAAATGAACATCGTCTCGCGCGGCGGCTCGCTGCTGTTCGCGTGGATGCAGATGACGGGCAACGAAAACCCGTTCTTCGAGTATTACGACGATGTTCTGGACATCCTGCGCCGCTACGACGTGACCATCTCGCTCGGTGACGCGCTCCGTCCCGGCTGCATCGACGATGCCTCCGACGCCGGTCAGATCAGTGAGCTGATCGAGCTTGGGAACCTTGCGAAGCGTGCGTGGGACAAGGACGTGCAGGTCATGATCGAGGGTCCCGGCCACATGGCGATGAACGAGATTGCGGCGAATATGCAGATGGAAAAGCGCATCTGCCACGGCGCACCGTTCTATGTGCTCGGGCCGCTCGTCACGGATATTGCCCCCGGCTATGACCATATCACCTCGGCCATCGGCGGCGCGATCGCGGCGCAGGCAGGCGCGAACTTCCTGTGCTACGTCACTCCGGCCGAGCACCTGCGCCTGCCGGACGAGAATGACGTCCGTGAGGGCATCGTCGCGAGCAAGATCGCAGCACACGCGGCGGATATTGCCCTCGGCCTGCCGGGCGCGCGCGACCGTGATAATGCGATGGCGGAGGCGCGCCACAAGCTGGACTGGCCGGCGCAGTTTGCGCTTGCGCTCGACCCGGAAAAGGCGCAGCGCTTTTATGAACAGGTTCCGCCGACCGAGCGTCATACCTGCTCGATGTGCGGCAAGATGTGCGCCGTTCGCACGACGAACATGATCCTTGAAGGGAAAAAGGTAGAGTTCTGCTCGGAAAAGGGCAGCTGCTAAAGACTGTCGAAAAACTTCGTTTTTCCGATAAGCCGTGATTCGCTGCGCAAATGCTGTTTCATGTGCGCTGGCGCGCGGCTGTTTCAGCATCGCGAACATGAATTTTACTGAAAACAGAAACGGCACGCCTTTGGCGTGCCGTTTTGCTGCATATTTATGTAGTTTTATCTGCCGAGCAGACGGTTCTGGACGTTTTCGAAGCCGAGACGGTTTACTGTGTCCGAGAAACGCTCACCGGCGCTGCCCTCGTCGCGGAACAGGGTGAGGGCACGCTCGATGACCTCGAGCACTTCCTCCTCGCTCGTAAATACGTGCGCGAGCATACGGCCCTGCGCAGTGCGCTTGCCCCAGCGGCCGCCGATATAGACCGCGTAGCCGCGCTTTTCCTCGCCGACAACGCCGAACGGGCACTTGCCGACACAGCGTCCGCAGTGGTTGCACATATCCTCGTTCCAGTCGAGTCTGCTCTCGCCCAGACGGCTTGCGCCGATGGGGCAGGCCTTTTCGATCTGACAGACCTTGCAGCCGCGGCATTTGGAGAGGTCGTGCGACGGCACGCGCTGGCCGATGACGCCAAGGTCGTTCAGATCGGGCTTGACGCAGTTGTTCGGGCAGCCGCCGACGGCGATCTTGAACTTGTGCGGCAGCCTGACGTCGTGCCAGCCCTTGTAGAAGCGCTCGTGGATGGTACGCGAAAACGCGACCGTGTCGATCAGACCGTACTGGCAGGTCGTGCCCTTGCAGGCGACGATGGGGCGAACCTTCGGGCCGGTGCCGCCGGTCTCAAGACCGTGCTCCGCGAGGAAGGCGCAGAACGGCTCGATATTGGCGAACGGGATGCGCTGCACCTCGATGGTCAGACGGGTGGTCATGGCGATCTCGCCGCTGCCGAACTTCTCTGCCGCGTCTACGATCGCGCGGATCTCGTCCGGCTGAAGGCGGCCGTTTCGCGTGATGACGCGCGCGTTGAAGCAGTCCGCCGTGGTTTTGTCGTGCAGGAAACCGAGTCCCTTGACCCGTTTGATGTCCTCGGGGGTCGGAAGCGTGCCGTTCATGCTCATTGATGTATCCTCCTTGTCGCGCCGCGGGAAAGCGGCGATTATCCTCTATATATCATTATACCAAAGGATAGAGGGAAAAGCAATTTCTCTCTTTTCCCTCAGCAGAGGGGAAATGGTTCTGCCGATACAGCGGCTTGCCGCCGGAGGCAAGAGATGGCTGCCGATGGGCAGACCGGGCATTGCCGCCGTCTGGCGGCGGAGACAAAAGGGGGCAAGGGCACCGTATGGTTCCCTTGCCCCCTCTTGACTCCCCCAAACCCTCCTTTGCGCCGCGACTCCCTGCGGTCGCGCGGCGAAATGCGGGGGGCCCACAGGGACGTCTGGTGCTCCAAGGGCACACCCATGATCGAAGCGGAGCTTTTCGCAGCACAAGACAAACGCCCTGCACTGTCTGGCCGCGCACTGTTATGCGCGGCAAATCACGCAAGCTGACCTCAGGGCCTGAAAGCGTCCCAAAATTTGCCCGACGCACGGAACCGAGCCCCCGTAACCCCCCGTTTTGCTGCACATCTCCGATGTGTCAGCGCAAAGGAAGGTAAGGGGAGTTAAGAGGGGACAGGAAACCATATCTGGTGTCCTGTCCCCTCTTGTTCCCGCCGGTGAACACCGGCATCTCCGCCGTCAGACGGCGGCAATTTTACATAAACACCGACAGCGCCGAAACAATAAACGCCGTCAGCAGACCGGCAACGCCGATCGCAAGACCGCTGATCGCGCCCTCGGTCTCGCCGAGCTGGATCGCGCGCGAGGTGCCGACCGCATGCGCCGCCGTGCCGATGGATAGTCCCATCTGCATCGGATTGCGCACGCCGATGCACTTGAGAAACGTCGGCAGCAGAATAGCACCGAAAATGCCCGTGATGACAATGGCAATCGCGGTGATCGAGGTCACGCCGCCCAGCATATCCGCAAGCGCGACGCCGATCGGGGTCGTGACCGACTTCGGAATGAGTGAGCGGGTGGTGGCGTCGGAGAGGCCGAACAGATGGCTGAACAGGATAACGCTGCTGATGGATACGAGCGAGCCGACGAACGCGCCGAGCAGGATGGGCAGCAGATTGTGCAGCAGCACATCGAGCTTGCGGTAGATCGGAATGGCGAGCGCAACGGTCGCCGGCGTCAGGAAGAACGAGATCAGCTGACCGGATTCCTCATAGGTCTGGTACGTCGTGCCGCTCACGATGAGCAGAACGCCGACGAGAACGGACGCGATCAGCAGCGGATTGCACAGCGGTGAGCCGGTTTTCTGCTGGATCGCCACGCCGATGGCGTAGCAGAAGATGGACAGGAACATCCATGTCAGGGGGGAAGTCAGAATTTCAGTCACGGTCGAATGCCTCCTCATTTTCACGGTGCTGGAGCTTGAGCACGATATGTACGGTCAGAGCGGTCGCGGCGGCGGTGCAGAGCGTCGTGAGCAGGCAGACCGCGAGAATGGCGAGAATCTCGCCCTTGATGTCAGCGAAAATGTCGAGAATGCCGAGGCACGCCGGCAGAAAGAAAAACGCCATGTTCTGAAGCAGAAAATCGGCGGTGTCTTCCACATGGTGCAGCTTGACCGCGCGGCAGATGAGCAGCACGAGCAGCAGGGTGAGACCGAGCACGTTGCCGGGAAGGGCGCCGTGCAGCAGCGCAGAGATCAGGTTGCCGCCGACGCAGCACGCGAGCAGCAATGCGAGTTGTTTGAGGTGTTTCACGGGGATGCTTCTTTCTTTTAATTGGGATATTCCTGCGTCATAACGCCGAGCAGCTTCTGGTAGATCGCTTCGGCGTTGGCTTTGAAGGTGCGCTCGAGCATGGTTGCCTGCTCGTGGCTGACGACCGCCATTTCGATGGCAAACACCTGCTCCATTTCCATGCGGACGGTGAGATCGTGCTCGCCGTGCTCGGTGACCGAGGTATGGATCGCGGCGTCGCGGCGGATCTGGCGCACGACGCGGAGCGCCGAACGCTGCGCCGCCTCGCGCACCGGATAGGGCAGCTGCTTCTCGAAGATGCGCGTCGCCTCGCGGCCCTTGTCGGTGATGGCGTAGAGCTTTGCGCCGTTTTCGATGCTCTCGTCGATGTGGCCGGTGGGAATCATCTCGTAAAACGCTTCGCTCAGCTCGAAATAGCCGAAGCCGTCGTCACACCATGTAATCAGATCGACCACCGTCTCGAACGTAACGGGGAAGGGGAGAAGATCCATTGCGAACAGCACAAGAAACTTGATGTCCTCCTTGGTATGGATAAAGCCGTAACGGATCATAATACGGGATACCTCCTTTGGTCCTGCACTCATCCGCATGCTGCGCCGACACAGGAAAACAGGGCGCGCGGCGCGGAAAAATACACTTGCCGGAAATTTGCTTAGTGATTATAAGTATACTACCCAGGGGGGAAAATTGCAACGAGGCGAAGCGCAGTTTGTGCGGTTTTCGACGGGCAAAAGCGCACAAAAATGACGCGAACAAATGTGCGGTTTTTGGCAGGGGGTGCGCAGAAATCAGTTGAAGAGCGGCGGCGCAGGGGATATAATAGAAGAATAAGAGACCGACGAAACCATCCGTCTGCACGGAGAAAAGCGAAAAGAGGGAAAACATATGTCTGAAATCATTCTGCGTCCCGCGACCGTAGACGACGCCGCCGAAATGCTCGCCATCTACGCGCCCTACGTTATCCAGACGACCGTGTCGAGCGAATACGATGCTCCGACGCTCGAGGAGTTTACGCGCCGCATCCGCACGTTCACCGAAAAGCTGCCGTGGCTCGTGTGCATCATCGACGGCGAGGTCGCAGGCTACGGCTACGCCTCTCCGCACCGCACCCGCGCGGCATACCAGTGGTCGGTGGAGACCTCGATCTATGTCGCGCAGGACTGGCACCGCCACGGCATCGCCGGCGCGATCTACGCCGCGCTGTTCGAGGTGCTCGCGATGCAGGGCTACTATAATATCTATGTCGGCATCACCTCGCCCAACGAGCGCTCGATGAAGTTCCACAAGGCGATGGGCTTTGTCATTTCGGGCGCCTATCAGGAGAGTATGTACAAGTTCGGCCAGTGGCGCGACGTGCTCTGGATGGGCAGGAGCCTGCGTCCGCACGACGGCGCACCCGAGCCGACCGTTCCGTTCCCGGAGATCTCGGACAGCCCGCTCGTGAGCCGTGCGCTCCGCCAGGCGATGCAGCGCATCCACGACATATAAGAGAAACAGAGGGAGGCCGGGCAAAATGCCGGAATTTCACATCGTAAGCCCGTACAGGATGGCGGGCGACCAGCCGCAGGCGGTCGCGAAGCTCGTCGAGGGCATCCGCAACGGTCTGGAGGAGCAGACGCTCAAGGGCGTTACCGGCTCGGGCAAGACCTTCACCATGGCTAACATCATCGAGCAGACACAGCGCCCGACGCTCGTGCTCGCGCACAATAAAACGCTCGCCGCGCAGCTGTGCACCGAGCTGCGCGAATTCTTCCCGGACAACGCCGTCGAGTATTTCGTCTCCTACTATGATTACTATCAGCCGGAGGCGTACATCGCTTCGACCGATACCTATATCGAGAAGGACTCCGCCATCAACGACGAGATCGACCGCCTGCGCCATTCCGCGACCTCCGCGCTCGCCGAGCGCCGCGACGTTATCATCGTGTCCTCGGTGTCGTGCATCTATTCGCTCGGCGACCCGATCGACTACAAGAGCATGGTCATTTCGCTGCGTCCGGGCATGGAGCTCGGGCGCGATACGCTCATCCGCCGCCTGATCGACATCCAGTATGAGCGCAATGACATCGCCTTCGAGCGCAATCGCTTCCGCGTGCGCGGCGACACGGTCGAGATCTGGCCGGTATACTCGGATGAGGATGTGGTGCGCGTCGAGTTCTTCGGCGACGAGGTCGACCGCATCAGCCGCATCAATCCGCTGACCGGCGTGGCGCTAGGCGAGCTCGGACACATCGCGATCTTCCCGGCGAGCCACTATGTCACGCCAAAGGAAAAGCTCGAGGAGGCCATCAAGGACCTTGAAGAGGAGCTGGAGCAGCGCGTCAGATACTTCGAGGAGAACGGTAAGCTCATCGAGGCGCAGCGCATCGGTCAGCGCACGCGCTACGACATCGAAATGCTTCAGGAGATCGGCTTCTGCTCGGGCATCGAGAACTATTCGCGCGTGCTGTCGCGCCGCGCGCCGGGCTCCTCGCCCTACACGCTCCTCGACTACTTCCCGAAGGATTTCCTGCTGATCGTGGACGAGAGCCACGTTACTCTGCCGCAGGTCCGCGCGATGTATCACGGCGACCGCGCGCGCAAGGAAAGTCTGGTCGAAAACGGCTTCCGCCTGCCGAGCGCCTACGACAACCGTCCGCTGAACTTCGACGAGTTCAACGAGCGGCTGAACCAGATCGTTTATGTCTCCGCGACGCCGGGCGAATACGAGCTCTCGCGCTCGGGTCAGGTCGTCGAGCAGGTCATCCGTCCGACCGGTCTGCTCGATCCGGAGGTCGTTGTGCGTCCGGTGGACGGCCAGATCGACGACCTCATCGGCGAAATCAACGCCCGCACAGCGAAGAACGAGCGGGTGCTCGTCACGACGCTCACCAAGAAAATGGCGGAGGATCTGACCGATTATCTGGAGACCGCCGGCATCAGGGTGCGCTATATGCACCACGACGTCAAGACCATCGAGCGGCAGGAGCTCGTGCGCGACCTGCGCCTCGGCGTGTATGACGTTCTCGTCGGCATCAACCTGCTGCGCGAGGGTCTGGATATCCCCGAGGTGTCGCTCGTCGCCATTCTCGATGCGGACAAGGAGGGCTTCCTGCGCTCGGAGACCTCGCTCATCCAGACCATCGGCCGCGCCGCACGAAACGAGCACGGCTTAGTCGTGCTGTATGCCGACAGCATCACCCCCTCGATGAAGCGCGCGATGGACGAGACCGAGCGCCGCCGCGCCTTGCAGGACGCCTTCAACAAGGCACACGGCATTACCCCCAGGTCTGTGCGCAAAAAGGTGCAGGACGTGATCGAGATCACCTCCAATGTGCCGACGAGCAGCAAGAAAAAGCTGCGCACGAAGGGCGAGAAGCAGCAGGAGATCGCCCGTCTGACCCGCCAGATGAAGGAGGCGGCGAAGATGCTCGAGTTTGAGATCGCCGCCCAGCTGCGCGACCAGATCAAGGCGCTGGAGGAAAAATAAAACGAGGTACAGAAAACACGAATGAAAGACATCATCAAAATAAAAGGTGCCCGCGAGCACAATCTGAAAAACATTGATATTGAAATCCCGCGTGACGAGCTTGTGGTGTTTACCGGCCTGTCCGGTTCGGGCAAGTCGTCTCTGGCGTTCGATACGATCTACGCCGAGGGTCAGCGCCGCTATGTCGAGTCGCTGTCGAGCTATGCGCGGCAGTTCCTCGGCCAGATGGACAAGCCGGATGTGGACTATATCGACGGTCTGTCCCCGGCCATTTCCATCGACCAGAAGACCACCTCGCAGAACCCGCGCTCGACCGTCGGCACGGTCACCGAGATCTACGACTATATGCGTCTGCTCTGGGCGCGCATCGGCACGCCGCACTGCCCGAAATGCGGCAAGGAGATCCATCAGCAGACCATCGACCAGATCATCGACCGGCTGATGGCGCTGCCGGAAAAGACGCGCGTGCAGCTGCTCGCGCCGGTCATCCGCGGCAAGAAGGGCGAGCACAGCAAGGTATTCGAGGATGCCCGCAGGCAGGGCTATGTCCGCGTGCGCGTGGATGGCGAGATACACGACCTTTCCGAAGAATTCAAGCTCGCCAAAACGAAAAAGCACAGCATCGAGATCGTCGTCGACCGCGTTGTCATCCGTCCGGATGCGCGCGGCCGCATCACCGACTCGGTCGAGACCGCGTGCGCGCTGTCGGGCGGTCTGCTCATCGCGGATGTCATCGGCGGCGATGAGCTGCGCTTTTCGCAGAACTACGCCTGCGATGACTGCGGCATCTCCATTGAGGAGCTGACGCCGCGCATGTTCTCGTTCAACAATCCCTACGGCGCGTGCCCGGTCTGCACCGGCCTCGGCATCCAAAGGGTCGTGGACCCCGACCGCGTCATCCCAAACCGCAGACTGTCCATCAAGCAGGGCGCGATTCGCGCGACCGGCTGGACGAACGCCGAGCCGGGCAGCATTTCCTATATGTACTACACTGCGCTCGGCAGAAAGCACGGCTTTTCGCTCGAAACGCCCATTGAGGAATTGTCCGGACAGGCGCTCGACGAGCTGCTCTACGGCACGGGAGACGAGGTGCTCGAGCTGTCGGTCAGCCGCATTTCGGGCGGCGTGATGCGCCAGCCGTTCGAGGGCATCATCCCCAATCTCGAGCGCCGCTACCGCGAGACGAACAGCGACTGGTCGCGCGGCGAGATCGAGGAGGTCATGAGCGAAAGCCCGTGTCCGGCCTGCCATGGCCGCCGTCTGCGGCCTGAGGTGCTCGCGGTCACGCTCGGCGGACTCAACATCGCGGAATTCGCGGAAAAATCGGTCGTCAAGGCGATGGAGTTTCTGCACACGCTCCGGCTGAGTGAGATGCAGCACAAGATCGGCGACCGCGTCATCAAGGAGATCATGGACCGCCTCGGCTTCCTTCAGTCGGTCGGTCTGGAATATCTGACGCTCTCGCGCTCGTCCGGCACGCTGTCGGGCGGCGAGAGCCAGCGCATCCGCCTCGCCACGCAGATCGGCTCGTCGCTCGTGGGCGTGCTGTATATCCTCGACGAGCCGTCTATCGGCCTGCATCAGCGCGATAACGACAAGCTGCTCGCGACCCTTAAGCGTCTGCGCGATCTCGGCAACACGCTGATCGTGGTCGAGCACGACGAGGACACCATGTTCGCGGCCGATCATATCGTGGACATCGGTCCGGGCGCGGGCCGCAACGGCGGCGAGGTCGTATTTCAGGGCACGGTGGACGAGCTGCTGAAGAGCGATTCGGTCACCGGTCAGTATCTTTCCGGCCGGAAATTCATCCCCGTGCCCGAGGTGCGCCGCAAGGGCAGCGGCAAAAAGCTCAGGGTAAAGGGCTGCGCGGTCAACAACCTCAAGCACACCGACTTCACCATTCCGCTCGGCACGCTGACCTGCGTGACCGGCGTTTCCGGCTCGGGCAAGTCCTCGTTCGTGAACGAGATACTCTACAAGAAGCTCGCCGCCGAGCTGAACGGCGCAAAAACCCGCCCGGGTGCGTTCGACGGCATCGAGGGACTGGAAAACCTCGACAAGGTCATCGACATCGACCAGTCGCCCATCGGCCGCACGCCGCGCTCCAATCCGGCGACCTACACGGGCGTGTTCAACGACATCCGCGACCTGTTCGCCAAAACGGCAGATGCGAAGGCGCGCGGCTACGGCCCGAGCCGCTTTTCCTTCAACGTCAAGGGCGGCCGCTGCGAGGCCTGCTCGGGAGACGGCCTGCTCAAGATCGAAATGCACTTCCTGCCGGACGTTTACGTCCCCTGCGACGTCTGCAAGGGCCGCCGCTACAACAAGGAGACGCTCGAGGTGCGCTACAAGGGCAGGAATATCTACGAGGTGCTCGACATGACTGTGGACGAGGCGTGCGAGTTCTTTGCGAACGTGCCGAAGATCGCACGCCGTCTGGAGACCATGCGCGAGGTCGGTCTCGGCTACGTCAAGCTTGGTCAGTCCTCCACGACGCTCTCGGGCGGCGAAGCGCAACGCGCCAAGCTCGCGACCGAGCTGTCCAAGCGCTCGACCGGCAAGACCATCTATATCCTCGACGAGCCGACGACCGGCCTGCACGTCGCGGATGTGCACAGGCTTGTGGATGTGCTGCAAAAGCTCGTGGACGCGGGGAACACGGTCGTCGTCATCGAGCACAACCTCGACGTCATCAAGGTCGCGGATTATATCCTCGATCTCGGCCCCGAGGGCGGCGACGGCGGCGGCAGACTGGTCGCGAGCGGCACGCCCGAGGAGGTCGCACAGTGCGAAAAATCGTATACCGGCCGCTATCTCGGCCCTGTCCTCGCGAAAACAAAGGCCGCAATGCAGGCGAAAAGTGAATAAAATGTACAAAATTACGGGTGGTTTCGGAAGAAATCACCCGTTTTTGACTATGTGCATAAAAATGTTGAGATTATCCCGGCGTTTTGGTATAATAGTTGTAATAAAAAAACCAAAAGAGGGAGAGCTATGAAAGCGAAACGATGGATGATCGCTGAGCCGGATGCCGGCGGAGTGCGTCGCCTCGCGCAGGAAATGCACTGTGCGCCGCTCACGGCGGCGGTCCTTTCCGCCCGCGGCATCGAAAACGCAGCCGCAGCACGGGCGTTTCTCAGCTGTGAGCGCAGCGGTCTGCACGACCCGTTCGCCATGCACGACATGGACCGGGCGGTCGGTGTCATTCGCGGCGCGATCGAGCGCGGCGAGCGCATCGTGGTCTACGGAGACTACGATGTCGACGGCATCACCGCGACCTGCACGCTGGTCGATTACCTGCGCACGGCGGGCGCAGCCTGTGAATATTATATCCCGAACCGTCTGAGCGAGGGCTACGGCCTGACGCGGCAGGCGATGGAGGAGCTGTACCGACGCGGCACGCGCCTGATGATAACCGTGGACTCGGGCATCACCGCGAACGAGGAGATCGCGCTCGCGCGCGAGCTTGGCATGAAGGTCGTCATCACCGACCATCACGAGTGCCACGACGAGCTGCCCGAGGCCGAAGCGGTCATCGACTGCAAGCAGGCCGGGGACACCTATCCGTTCGACAGCCTCGCGGGCGTGGGTGTGGCATTCAAGCTGATCTGCGCGCTCGACGGCGACACGGACGCGATGCTCGACCGCTACGCCGACCTTGTCGCGCTCGGCACGGTCGCGGACGTCATGCCCATCGTGGGCGAAAACCGCATTCTTGTCGCGGAAGGTCTGCAAAGAATGGAAAAGACGCGCAACATCGGTCTGCAGCGCCTGCTCGCGGAGGCCGGCATGGCGGAGCGCCATCTGACCGCCTCGACCATCAGCTTCGTGCTCGCGCCGCGCATCAACGCCGCCGGGCGCATGGGCAAGGCGGACCTCGCCGCCGAGCTGTTCCTGACGCAGGACATGGACCGCGCGATCCGGCTCGCCGTCGAGCTGTGTGAGCAGAACAAGCTGCGGCAGACGACGGAGAACGAGATCCTGAACCAGGCGCTCACGCAGCTGCGGGGCGAATACAATCCGGTCGGGGACAAGATGATCGTGCTCGCCGGAAAGGGCTGGCATCAGGGTGTGATCGGCATCGTCTGCTCGCGCCTGTGCGACCGCTACGGCTGCCCGGTGGTGCTCATCTCGATCGACAGCGACGGCGTCGGCAAGGGCTCGGGCCGCTCGATCGGCAGCTTCAACCTGTTCGACGCTTTGACGAGCTGCTCCGACCTGCTCGACCGCTACGGCGGCCACGCGCTCGCAGCCGGCCTTACGATCGACGAGAGCAATATCGACGCGCTGAAGGCGCGCCTCAAGGCCTATGCCGAGACCCATGTCACCCGGCAGCAGCTCATTCCGCAGCTGCATATCGACTGCATGGTCGAAAAGGAATGGCTGACCATCGAGAATATCGAGGGCCTTTCCATGCTCGAGCCCTACGGAATGCAGAACGCAGAGCCTGTGTTCTGCATGAAGGACCTGATCGTCGAGGACATCACGCCGCTTTCGAGCGACCGCCATGTGCGCCTGTCTCTCTCCAAGGACGGGACGCGGTTGGGCGCCATCTGGTTCGGAACGGGCGCCGGCGGGCTGGGCTTTGTCCCGGGCAGCACGGTGGACGCGGCGTTCCATCTCGAGATCAACGAATACCATAACCGCCGCAGCGTGCAGCTTGTCATCTGCGACGTGCAGCTGAGCGAGTGCGAGCACCGCGCCGACCAGCTGATCCTCAATCTTTACAACATTCTGATGCAGGACGGTCCGCTGACCGCGCTCGAGGCGCGGCGGCTGCTCCCCGAGCGCAAGGATCTTGTCGCCGTCTGGCGGCATATCGTCTGCCGCGCGGAGGACGGACGGCTCTCCGTGCCCGACGGGGCGCTTTCGCGCCGCGTTTCCTGGGAGAGCAGACGCGAGATCAACATCGGCAAGCTCCTCGTCTCGCTCGACGTCTTTTCCGAGTCCGGCCTCATCAGCTACCATTTCAAAGAGGGCATGATAAACGTCTGCCTCAAGCCTTACGAGGGTAAGGCGGATATTTCCGGCTCCGTCGTGCTGCGGACACTGCAAAGTATGGCGGGGTGAGCGAATGGGGGAACAAACTATGCAAAACAAACTGGAATTTCTGCTCGAGCGGGTGAGCAAACAGAACCCGCAGGCCAATATCAAGAAGATCCGCGCCGCCTACGAGTGCGCTGCCGCCGCCCATGAGGGGCAGAAGCGCCGCAACGGCGAGCCGTATATCATCCATCCGGTCGCGGTCGCGGAGATCGTGGTCGAGATGGGTCTCGATACCGATTCCATCTGCGCCGCACTCCTGCATGACTGCATCGAGGACACCGAATTCGGCTACAAGGAGATCGAGAACAAGTTCGGCACGCCGGTCGCGGAGCTCGTCGACGGCGTTACGCGCCTGGGCATGCTGCGCTACTCCAAGGAGCAGGAGCAGTTCGAGGATCTGCGTAAGATGTTCCTCGCGATGGCAAAGGATATCCGCGTCATCCTCATCAAGCTCGCCGACCGCCTGCACAACGCGCGCACGTTCCAGTTCCTGCCCGAGCGCAAGCAGCGCGACAAGGCGCTCGAGACCATGGAGATCTACGCGCCGATCGCGCACCGCCTCGGCATGAGCCGCATCAAGTGGGAGCTTGAGGATCTTTCGCTCAAAATCCTCGACCCCATCGGCTACAACGAGATCGTCGAGGGCCTCAAGGCGCAGAGCGAGCAGCATGAGGAGTTCCTCAAGGGCATTCAGGAGCGCATCTCCGAAAAACTCAGGGAGGCGCACATCAACAACACCATTTCCGCGCGCGTCAAGCATATCTACTCCATTTACCGCAAGATGTATGCGCAGCACAAGACCATCAACGAGATCTACGACATCTGCGCGGTGCGCGTCATCGTGGATACCGTGGCGGACTGCTATAACGTGCTCGGCTATGTGCACGACCTCTACAAGCCCATCCCGGGCCGCTTCAAGGACTATATCTCCACCCCGAAGCCGAACGGCTACCAGTCGCTCCATACGACCGTCATCGGCCGCGCCGGCATCCCGTTCGAGATCCAGATCCGCACGGCCGAGATGCACAAGATGGCGGAATACGGCGTAGCGGCGCACTGGAAGTACAAGCAGGGCCTGGATAAGAAGGCGGGCGAGGAGACGTTCGCATGGATCCGTCAGCTGCTCGAGGCGCAGCAGGACACCGAGGCCGAGGACTTTATCAAGAATATCAAGGTCGACCTGTTCGCGGACGAGGTGTTCGTATTCACCCCGAAGGGCGACGTAGTCAACATGCCGGCCGGCGCGACGCCGATCGACATGGCCTACGCCATTCACTCCGCCGTCGGCAACCGCATGACTGGCTGCAAGGTCAACGGCCGCATCGCGCCGATCGACAGCCAGCTGAAAAACGGCGATATTGTCGAGATCCTGACCTCCAAGGAGGCGCACGGCCCGAGCCGCGACTGGGTGAAGATCGTCAAGACCACCGAGGCGCGCAACAAGATCAAACAATGGTTCAAAAAGGAATGCCGCGAGGAGAATATCGTCAACGGCAGAGAGGAGCTCGACCGCGAGCTGCGCGCAAACCTGCTGTACAACGGCTTCTACGAAAACGAGGAAGTCCGCCGCAACGTATTCAACAAGTTCTCGTTCTCGAGTCTGGACGAGATGTACGCCGCCATCGGCTACGGCGGCATCACGGTCACGAAGATCCTCAACAAGGTCAAGGACGACGTCGGCAAGCTGCGCCGTCAGCGCGAGCAGGCGGAACGGGCGGCCCATCCGCAGGAGCAGCAGCCGGTGCGTTCGGGCAAGTCCTCGGACGGCGTGGTCGTCGAGGGCATCGACAGCTGTCTGGTCAAGTTCGCGCGCTGCTGCACGCCGATCCCGGGCGACGAGATCGTCGGCTTCGTCACGCGCGGCTACGGCGTGTCCATCCATCGCCGCGACTGCGTCAACGTCCACATGAAGGAGGACCCGGACCGTTGGGTGCGCGCCTGGTGGGATGAGGACGTCGCGGAGGGCAGCGACAGCCGCAACCGCTTCTCGACCGGCCTTCAGATCTCCACGCGCAACCGCATCGGCGTTCTCAGCGACGCCATGCTCGTGTTCGCGACCGGCAAGATCAACGTGCGCGATATGTCCGCGCGCGATCTGGAGGGCGGCTACGGCGTGATCAATGTTCTGGTGGACGTCACGAGCGTGCACCAGCTCAACAACATCATCAGCCGCCTGCGCTCGGTCAAGGGCGTGGTGGACGTGACGAGAACGGTCGACACAAACTGATTTTACGATGCTGAAACGTCATGGCGAAGTGGCTGTGGCGTTTTGGTATTTTACTGATTATAAAACAGGACAGGAGAATATACTTTATGAGAGCGTTGGTACAGCGCGTTTCCCATGCCTCGGTCACGATCGACGGCGTGGTACACGGAAAAATCGGGCAGGGCTTTCTGGTGCTGCTCGGCATCACGGATGGCGATACCGAGGACGACGCGGTCTATCTGGCCGACAAGACGGTCAAGATGCGCGTGTTCACGGACGAGAACGACAAGATGAACCGCTCGCTCGCGGATGTGGGCGGCGGACTGCTCATCGTCTCGCAGTTCACGCTTTACGGCGACTGCCGCAAGGGCAACCGCCCGAGCTTTACGGGCGCGGCGCGTCCCGAGACCGCCATTCCGCTCTATGAAGCGTTCATCGCACGCTGCCGCGAGAGCGGTCTGCCGGTCGAGACCGGCGAGTTCGGCGCGGACATGAAGGTCGAGCTGCTCAACGACGGCCCGGTCACGCTCTGGATGGACACGAAGGACATGAGAAGATAAGAAAGGAAACACATCACTATGAAAGTAATGCAGCTCACTGTCGGCGTTGTCGGCACGAATTGCTATATCGTATATGACGAAGCGACGCGCGAGGCCGCGGTCATCGACCCGGGCGACAACGCGAAGTCCATTCTGCACGCAGTCGCGGAGGAAAAGCTCACGGTCAGGTACGTTCTGCTGACGCACGCGCACTTTGACCATATTCTCGCGGTGCACGATGTGCTCGAGGCGACCAAGGCGCAGTTCGTCTGCCCCGAGGCGGACACCTGGCTGCTCAGCCGCGACAATATGGGGCAGTTCCGCTCGCTCGCGCGCAGCTATGTGCAGGATACGCCGGATATCCTGGCCGGGGAGGGCACGGCCGTCACCTTCGGCGGCCTGACCGCCGCCTATATGAGCACGCCCGGTCATACGCCCGGCTCGTCGGTCATCAGGATCGGCGACTGCCTGTTCACCGGCGACACGCTGTTCCGTCATGAATGCGGCCGCTGCGATCTCGAGGGCGGTGACTTTTCCGCCATGCTGCGCTCGCTGAAGCGCCTGTCCGAGCTCGAGGGAGACTACAAGGTTCTGCCCGGTCACGAGGGGATCTCCACCCTTGACGAGGAGCGCGCGGCAAATCCCTATATGCTGCAGGCGAGAGGCCGATGAAATACATACTGGAAGGACATGAGATGAAGCACGCAGCGGAGGAGATGCTGCTGCACCTGCTGCCGACGGAGACGCTGACGCGCGTCGAGACCGAGCAGGACGGCGACATCTGCATATCCACGCTCACCGAACGGGACGGCTGCCTGTGCGCGGCCGCCCGCGTGACGATCGGCGGCGAGACGCATACAAGGAGCATTCCCGTCCTGACGGAGGGTCTGGATGAGCTTTCGCGCAAGCGCGCCGTCAGCACAGCCGTCAAGACGTCCATCTATGACGCGGTCGTACCGTTTCTCGAGGAGCCGCCGGTCTGGGGCAGCCTCACCGGCGTGCGCCCGGCAAAGCTCGCGCGCGGTCTGGTCGAGCGGGGGAAAACGCGCGGCGAGGCGGCGGAGATCCTGCGCAGCAGCTTCCATGTTTCGCCCGAGCGAACTGCGCTCACCATCCGCGCGGCCGCGACCGCGATGGAGCTGGATAAGGAGATCGGCCCGGACGATATTTCGCTCTATGTCGGCATCCCGTTCTGCCCGTCGCGATGCTACTACTGCTCGTTCGTTTCCTCGACGACCGCGCAGTCGGGCGCGCTTATCGAGCCTTATCTTGAAACGCTGTGCGGTGAGATACGCGAGACGGCGGCGCTCGTCCGGCAGGCCGGAAAGCGCGTGCAGAGCATTTACATCGGCGGCGGTACGCCGACGACGCTGTCCGCGGAGCAGCTCGAACGGCTGACCGCTGCGCTCGCGGACAGCTTCGACCTGTCGGCGCTGCGCGAATATACGGTCGAGGCCGGCCGCCCGGACACCATCACGCCGGAAAAGCTGCGCGTGCTGAAAAACGCCGGCGTCGGCCGCGTCAGCATCAATCCGCAGTCCATGGAGGACAGCGTGCTCGCGGCGATCGGCAGAAAGCACGCGGCGGCCGATGTGCTGCGCGCCTTCGACGAGGCGCGGCAGGCCGGCTTCCGCGAGATCAATATGGACGTCATCGCAGGCCTGACCGGCGACACGCCCGAGACCTTTGCGCATACCATCGACACGCTCATCGGCCTTGCCCCGGAGAATATCACGGTCCACACCCTCGCCATCAAGCGCGGCGCGGACCTCACCGACAAGGCGGCGGCCGCCGCGCAGCACGAGACGGTCTCGCGCATGCTGGACTACGCCTATCACGCACTGCCGCAGGCAGGCTACGGCCCGTACTATCTCTACCGCCAGAAATTCATGGCAGGCGGCTACGAGAACGTCGGCTGGTGCAGACCGGGCACCGAATGCTTTTACAATGTGACCATGATGGAGGAGCTGCAGACCATCCTGTCGCTCGGCGCAGGCGGCGTTTCCAAGCGCGTCGACCGCGATACCGGCTGGATCGAGCGCGCGAACAACCCAAAGTACCCGCTCGAATACATCCGCGCAGCCGACCGGCTCGCAAACGGCAAGCGAAAGCTGCTGTTTCCGAAAAAATAACGATTTCAGTGTAAGGAGGGCGTGTTATGTCTGAATACACGGTCAAATATATCAACCGCCGCGCCAGAACCGATGCGGCAGGCTTCATCCGCGACTGCGAGGAGCACTATCATCGCCAGATCCACATGGCGGCGGACGAGATCGTGCGCAACCGTGAGCACTGTCCGATCGTGCTCATCAACGGCCCTTCGTCCTCGGGCAAGACCACGACGAACGACCGGATCGCGCGTATCGTCGAGCTGGCCGGCGTGCACGCGAATATGCTCTCGATGGATGACTATTACCGCACGGCGGCCGACTATGAGCAGCCGATGGATGACGAGAACGGGGTCCCCGATCTCGAAAGTCCGGAGTGCATGGATCTTGCGCGGCTGTCGGACGACCTTGCGCGGCTCGCCGCCGGGGAAGAGGTTTCGGTGCCGCGCTTTGACTTCGAAACGCGCACCTCTATCCCGCATGACCGCACGGTAAAGCTCGGACAGAATGAGGTCATCATGATCGAGGGCATCCACTCGTTCAACCCGGTCATCATGGGAGACCTTGCAAACCGCGCGACGAGCATCTATCTCTCGGTCGCGAGCGCGCTCGTTCCGCCGAAGGGAGCGCGCCTGGAGCCGTACATGCTGCGCTTTCTGCGCCGCGCGATGCGCGACAGCCTGTTCCGCTCCTCGCCGGTCGAGGCGACGCTGCGGCAGTGGAACTCGGTCCGCCGGGGCGAGCGGCTGTATATTTCGCCCTACCGCGGACAGGCCAACCTCACGATTGATACCTTTTTGCCGTATGAGGTCAATATCCTGATGCCGCGTCTGACGTCCGTGCTCCGCGAGCACAGAGACGCGCTCGAGCACGCGGGACTTGCGCCGATAAACGATATCCTCGGCACGATCACGCCCATCGAATGGCAGGGGCGCATACCCGAGGACAGCGTGCTGCATGAATTTATCGGGTAAAAAGACAGGCGGAAACATTGCAATTTTTCGGAAGATAGGATATAATCGGCTTGAAACAGGCAGGGGAGACCTCTGCCGGAAGTCTCGTCAGAAGGAGTGACAGGAATGGACACGAAGTTACAGTCTTTTCTGGATAAAGTGAAGGATACGGCGTCCCGGACGGGCCGTTCGGTCGGCCGCGCAGCAGACGCGGCGGGCAAGAAGGCGAGCGAGATGGCGGCGGCGACGCGCCTCAACCTGCGCATTTTCGATCTCAACACCGAGTGCGACGTGCTGTTCCGCGACATCGGCCGCATGGTCTACGAGCTGCACCGCGGCGATGAGGTGACGAGCGAGGACATGGACGCGAAGCTCGAGGAAGTGGACGCGAAGAAGGAGCAGCTTGCCGAGTTGCGCGACCAGCTCGCCTCCATGCGCTCGGTCAGCATCTGCCCGAAATGCGGCAGGACCTGCAGCCGCGAGGACTCCTTCTGTCCCGGCTGCGGCACGGAGCTATAATCGTCTGAACGGCGTGCGGATATGAAACACTGTCCGCACGCCTGCTTTGCTTGAAAGGGAGTGCATCGTTGCATAAAAAATCAAAGGGGCAGAGTTTCCTGCAGGGCGCCTTTATCATGATGGCGGCAAGTCTCGTCGTCAAGGTCATCGGCGCTTTTTTTCAGATACCGCTGCAAAATCTGATCGGCGGCGAAAAAAGCCCGGCGTTCGGCATGTTCTCGGCGGCGTACCGCATCTATACCGCCATGCTCGTCATCTCGACCGTCGGTCTGCCGGCGGCGCTGTCCAAAATGGTGGCGGAGGCGACCGCACGGGGACGGGAGCACGAGGTGCGCCGCATCGTGCGCGTGGCGGCCGGGATCTTCGTGCCGGTGGGCGCGCTGTGCTCGCTGGCGCTGTTCTTCGGCGCAGGGACGTTCGCCGCATGGATCAAGAGCGAGGATTCGCGCCTTGCGGTCATGGCGATCGCGCCGAGCGTGCTGATGGTCGCGATCCTCTCGGTGTTCCGCGGCTACTATCAGGGCCGCTCCAATATGGTGCCGACGGCGGTCTCGCAGGTCATCGAGGCGGCCGGCAAGCTGTTCATCGGCCTCGGCCTCGCCTGCTGGGCGGTGGGACGCGGCTTTGACGATCCGGTCGTCGCGGCGCTGACCGTGCTCGGCGTCACCATCGGAGAGGTTGTCGCGGCGGCGTACATGCTCGTGCAGGCGGCGCTCTCGCGCGGCGAGACACGGGTGCGCGCGCTCGACCCGGCCGTTCGGCCGACGCTGACGCTCGCGAAAACGCTGCTCAGCCTGTCTATCCCGATCACGATCTCGTCCTCGGTCATGAGCATTACCGACCTGATCGACGTCGCGCTCATTTCGAGCCGCCTGCAAAGCCCGGCGGTGCATATGGCGGCGGACGAGGCGATGCAGACCTACGGCATCTACACCGGCGTCATCAACTTCTTCAATCTGCCGCAGACGCTCATCACCGCGCTCGCGGTCAGCGTCCTGCCGACCATCGCGAGCGCCCGCGCGGCGGGCAATGAGACCGGGGCGAACCGGACGCTCTCGACCACGCTGCGCATGACGCTCATGCTGACGCTCCCGGCCGGGGCGGGCTTTTTCCTGCTCGGCGGCCCGATCCTGCGCATCTTTCTGTCCTCGGGCACGGTGCTCGGCGGTCAGCTGATGAGCATACTCGGCTTTGCGGTCCCGGCGGTCGCGCTCGTCGCGGTGACGAATGCGGTGCTTCAGGCGTACAGCCGCATCGACCTGCCGCTCGTCTCCATGTGCCTCGGCGCGGCGGTCAAGCTGTGCGGGGACTATTTCATGATCGGAGACCCGCGCTTTTCCATCGCAGGCGCGCCCATCAGCACGGCGCTGTGCTACTGGCTGATCGCCCTGCTCAACCTGTTCCATATCGCGCGGCTGTCGCACGGTCTGCCGCCGGTCGGCCGGACGCTCGTGCGTCCTCTGGCGGCGACGGCCGGTATGGGCGCGGTGGTCGTCATCGGAAAGACGCTCGTGCGCCTTGCGGGTCTTGCTCCGGGCAGCGCACTCGACAAGCTCGCGACTCTTGCGATCATCGCGGCGGCGGCGCTCGTTTACGGCGTGCTGCTGCTCGCGCTCCGCGCCATCGAGCGGGCGGATGTGCTGCTGCTGCCGCACGGCGCAAAAATTGCAGATATTTTACATTTGAAGTGAGGAAACACGAAAATGGTTGATTTTGAACAGAAAGACAAGTACAGCGTAGCCGACCTGCTGCGCATTATGGAGATCCTGCGCGCGCCGGACGGCTGCATGTGGGACCGGGCACAGGATCATCATTCCATCCGCCAGAACTTCATCGAGGAGACCTATGAGGTCTGCGAGGCGATCGACGACGAGGACACCGAGCACCTCAAGGAGGAGCTTGGCGATGTGCTGCTTCAGGTCGTGTTCCATGCGCAGATGGAGAAGGAAAAGGGCGTGTTCGACATGGATGATGTGGCGGACGGCATCTGCAAAAAGCTGATCTTCCGCCATCCGCATATCTTCGGTGATGTCAAGGTCGGCTCGACCGACGAGATCCTTTCCAACTGGGACGACCTCAAGCGCAAGGAAAAAAAGCAGGAGACCGACACCTCGACGCTCGAAAGTGTCTCCAAGAGCCTGCCGAGCCTCATCCGTGCGCAGAAGCTCCAGAAAAAGGCCGCGAAGGTCGGCTTTGACTGGCCGGATGTTTCCGGCGCGCTCGACAAGGTCGAGGAGGAGCTTGCCGAGGTCCGCGCGGCGATTGGCGGCGACGGCGACGTCGAGGAGGAGATCGGAGATCTCATCTTCGCGGTGACGAACGTTTCGCGCTTTGTCAAGGTGGATTCCGAGCGTGCGGCGGCAAAGACCTGCAACAAGTTCGTGCGCCGCTTTGCGGACATGGAGCAGCAGGCGAAGGCGCAGGGAAAACAGCTTTCCGAGCTTACGCTCGAGGAAATGGACGCGCTCTGGGACGAGGCGAAAAAGAAGGAACACAGAGAATAACATAGATCCGGGAGATAAAGATGAAGAAAAATGAATTTGTCTCGCTCGTGGCAGAGCGGACCGATATGTCCAAAAAGGACACGGAAAAGGTCATCGACGCGGCGTTCGCGGCGATCGGAGACCTGATGATGCAGGGCGACAAGCTCGTGCTGAGCGGCTTCGGCTCGTTCGAGACCAAGGTGCGCGCGGCGCGCAGCGGACGCAATCCGCGCACGGGCGAGGTGATCGAGATCGAACAGGCGACGCTGCCGGTGTTCAAGGCAGGCCGCACACTCAAGGACAAGGTGAACGCAAAATGAGACTGGACAAATACCTCAAGGTTTCGCGCCTCATCAAGCGGCGCACGGTGGCAAACGACGCCTGCGACGCGGCGCGCATCACGGTAAACGGCAAATCCGCCAAGGCATCCTATCAGGTCAAGACGGGCGACATCATCGAGATCGCCTTCGGCCAGCGCACGATGAAGGTCGAGGTGCTCGAGATCGCGGAGCACGCACTCAAGGCAGATGCCGCCGGAATGTACCGCGAAATCCTGTAAAACCGGTTCTGAAAACTCTCTTTCACGCATATAACTGCTGTGTAAAGAGAGTTTTTGCTTTGCGGAAAGGGGTCGGGTCGATGGCAGAGAACGACGGCGCGCAGATGCACAGCATTCTGCTGGAGGAACGCGAAAAGCTGCGCGTGACGGGAGTCAGCGATGTGCAGAGCTTTGACGAGGAGCAGGTGCTGCTCGAGACGGGGAAGGGCATGCTGATCGTGCGCGGACAGGGGCTGCACGTGGAAAAATTACAGCTGGATGCAGGGGAAACGGTCGTGCGCGGCGAGATCTCGCTGCTTGAATATGACGACTCCGTCCCGCCGCGCGGCGGTGTACTGCGCCGCCTGTTCGGCGCATGATGACGGCGAATATCAACCGCGAGCAGCTGATCCTGCTGGCGCAGTGCGTGCTGTTCGGCGCGGGGGCGGGGCTCTGCTATGATGTGTTCCGCGCGGCGCGGCGCGTGCTCTGCCCGGGAAGGGCGGGAGAGACGGCATGCGACGCGCTGTTCTGCGTGCTGATGCTCGCGGCCGCGTTCCGGTTCGCGATCGTAAACGCCGCCGGACAGTGGCGCCTGTTCGTGCTGCTCGGGGCGTGTGCCGGGGGAGCGCTGTGGCAGGTCTGCCTGAGCGCGGCGGCTCTGCCGCTCTTTCTTGGCGCGGCGTCTGCGCTGCGTGCGGCCGCACACCGGGCCGGAAGGGGCGTTCGGTGGTGCTTTCAGTGGGCGAGCGCTGAAAAAATCCGCGAAATTCGCAAAAAAGTTTGCAAAACCCCCTTCCATTTTTCGCGAAAAAGGTATAAAATAAAAAGCAAATCAGTTCAGCGGCAGGAGAGGTGAGACAATGGCAAGACGTGACGGAAGGCTGGTTCTGATCCGGGTGATCATGCTGGCGCTTGCTGTCTATGCGCTTGGCACGGTCTTTACCCTCAAGGCCCAGATCAAAGCAAAGCGGCAGGAGCTCGATGACCTCAACATTCAGGTGCAGACCTATGAGGAAGCCAATGACAGCCTGCGCGAGCAGCTGCAGAACGGTCTGACCGACGAGGATATTTCCGAGCTTGCGCGCACGAAACTGAATTATGCGGAACCGGGCGAGCGTGTTTTCGTGGACACGTCCAGCAGGTAGGTGAAGGCAGCGCCGAAAAAGCTGCGCTACCCTTAAAAATAAACGGAGGCAAAAACAGCGTATATGGATTTGACAGTGGGAGCGATCGTAGAAGGCAAGGTAACCGGCATCACCAAGTTTGGTGCATTTGTAGCCCTGCCGGAGAACAAGTCGGGCATGGTGCACATCTCTGAGGTGGCGTCGAGCTTCGTCAACGACATCAAGGATTTTCTGCAGGAGGGACAGCAGGTCAAGGTCAAGATCATCAACATTGACCAGCAGGGCCGCATCAACCTCTCCATCAAGAAGGCGCAGCCGCAGGAGCCGCGTCAGCAGCATGAGCGTTCGGACCGCGGTTTCGCGCCGCGTCAGCCGCGTTTCCAGCAGCGCCGCGAGGGCGCGCCGCGCGGCCGTGCACAGCAGGCGCCGAAGGATCCTTCTACCATGACCTTTGAGGATAAGCTCAAGGCGTTCATGACGGACAGCGAAAGCCGTCAGGCGGACGTGCGTCACGCGACCGACCGCAAGAACGGTTCGCGCCGCCGCAGATAAGCAGTAAAACCGGCTTGCGGCCGGTTCAAAACCGGGGACGAACTGCCTCGGTTTTGTTTTTATGAGCGGACGCGGAGCACCCACAGCCGTCCCGGCGCAAAAAAATGCGCCCCTTGTTCAAAAGGGGCGCCGAAGTGTGGGGATAAAGATATGAACGGTGCATGGCAGCTTTCCCTGCTGCCATGATAAATATACCATATAATACCATATCTGTCAACAGCGATTCTGAGGTTTTCATGAAAGAAATTCTGATCAAAAATGTAACCATTCTGACAATGGACGACAAAAACAGCCGGTTTTTCGGCTGGGTTCTGCTGAAAAACGGAAAAATCGACGCGCTCGGCGAGGGCGAGCCCCCTGCGTGCAGCGAGGTGCTCGACGGCGAGGGCGGCGTGCTGACGCCCGGCCTCATCGACATCCATTCCCACCTCGGTCTGTATGAGGACGGTCTGGGCTTCGAGGGCGCGGACGGCAACGAGGATACCGACCCCGTCACGCCGCAGATGCGCGCCATCGACGCGGTCAACCCGATGGACCACGCCTTCCGCGAGGCGCTCGAGGCCGGCGTGACGGCGGCAGGCGTTTCGCCCGGCAGCGCGAACGCCATCGGCGGCCAGATCGCGCTCATCAAGACCGCCGGTCGGCGCATCGACGACATGATCGTCAAGGCGCCGCTCGCGATGAAATTCGCCCTCGGCGAAAATCCGAAGTCGGTCTACCACGACAAGGACGAGACCCCGGTCACGCGCATGGCTACCGCCGCGCTCATCCGGGACGAGCTGTACAAGGGCCGCGAATATCTCTCGCGCAAGGCGCGCGCCGAGGTAGACGACGACCACGAGGAGCCGGATTACGACGGCAAGATGGAGGCGCTGCTCCCGGTGCTGAACGGCAGCATCGAGGCGCATTTTCATGCGCATCGCGCGGACGACATTTTCACCGCGCTGCGCATCTCGAAGGAGTTCGGCCTGCGCCCGGTCATCATCCACGGAACGGAGGCGCATCTGGTCGCGGACCTCATCGCGGAGGAGAATGTCCCCGTGGTGTGCGGCCCGTACATGACCGACCGCTCCAAGCCCGAGATCAAAAATCTGACCGACGAGGCACCCGGCATTCTCGCGAAGGCCGGCATCCCGACCGCCATTACGGTCGACCATCCGGAAATTCCCCTGCGCCTGCTGCCGGTAGCGGTTATGCTCGCGGTCCGCGCAGGCATGGATAAAACCGATGCGCTGCGTGCGGTGACGGCTGTTCCGGCGAAGATCGCCGGTCTGGACGACCGTATCGGCAGCCTGCGCGCCGGTCTGGACGCGGACTGCGTGCTCTGGAGCGGGGATCCGCTCGATATTGCAACCCAGGTGAAGGCTGTTTTCGTAAACGGCACACCGGAATACAGGAGGACAAGATGAGGACAATCGACGTTTCTGAGGTAACGGCACTGGTGCGCAAGCTGTGCATCGACGCAAACTACTATCTGCCGGCCGATCTGCGGCAGGCCTTCGTGGACGGTCAGCAGAGCGAGCAGTCTCCGCTCGGCCGCGAGATCTTCGGCGAGATGATCGCGAACTGCGATCTGGCGCGCGAGAACAACGTTCCGGTCTGCCAGGACACCGGCATGGCCATCGTGTTCGCGGAGATTGGACAGGATGTGCATCTGACCGGCGGCTCGTTTGAGGACGCCGTCACGGAAGGCGTGCGCCGCGGCTATATCGACGGCTATCTGCGCCTGTCGGTCGTCGGCGATCCGCTGCGCCGCGAGAACACCAACGACAACACCCCGTGCATCCTGTATACCTCGATGGTGCCGGGCGACAGGGTGAAGATCACGGTCGCGCCCAAGGGCTTCGGCTCGGAGAACATGACGAAGATGAAGATGTTCACCCCGGCGGCAACGCAGGAGCAGATCATCGACTTTATCGCGGACGCCTGCATCGGCGCAGGCTCTAACCCCTGTCCGCCGATCGTGATCGGCGTCGGCCTCGGCGGCACGAGCGACAAGGCGGCCTATCTCGCCAAGCGAGCGCTGCTGCGCACCGTGGGCGAGCATAACGCAGATCCGCTGTACGCCGACATGGAGCAGCGCATCCTCGACAAAGTAAACGCCTCCGGCGTCGGTCCGCAGGGCCTCGGCGGCACCGTGACTGCGCTCTCCTGCGCGATCGAGCCGTTCGGCACGCACATCGCAGGTCTGCCGTGCGTCGTCAACATCTCCTGCCACGTGACGCGCCACGCAGAGGGCGAGATCTGATACGCCCGGCAGGGATGTAGTTAAATTTGCTGAACAAACTGTGAACTTTGTAAAATCTGTTGGACAAGTTGCATAGGTTGTGCTATACTGAAGATAGCAAAACCCCATATGCCTTTCGGTCAGGGTTTCCGCCCGGAAGGTGCAAGTATCATGGGCGGTTACGCCCGTTAGGAGATGATGTTATGAAGTTCACCATCGTCGAGAGAAAAATGAAGATTGACGACGATCTGCGTACATACGCGCTGCGCAAGGTAGAGAAGCTGGATCGCTACTTCCAGCAGGACTCTGACACGACTCTTACCTTCAGCGAACTGCGCGGCAAGCAGACAGTGGAAGTTACGGTGCGTCAGGTCGGTCTGGTCGTTCGCGCCGAGGAGACGACGAGCGATATGTTCGCGTCCGTAGACGGTGCGGTAAGCAGCATCGAGCGCCAGATCCGCAAGCACAAGACCCGTCTCGGGAAGCGTCTGCGCGAGGGTGCGTTCGACAAGATCGCCGAGCAGCAGGCTGCGCTTGCTGAGGACGATTTCGACGTAGTCCGCCGCAAGAGATTTGATGTCAAGCCGATGAGCGTCGAGGAAGCGATCCTCCAGATGAATCTGCTGGATCACCAGTTCTACTTCTTCCGCAACTCGGAGAACGACAACACCCACGCGGTCGTCTACAAGCGCGCCGCAGGCGGCTATGGTCTGATCGAGAGCGAGGAATAACCTTCCCGTCACGCAGCAATGCGCGGGCATACATAGAAACGATAAGCCGGCGGCACAGGGTCGCCGGCTTTTTTCGGGCATAAGATACTGTAATGAGATACTTTATGGGAGAATGCAATGAATTTATGTGATATCGAAACCATCCGCGCGGTGCTTGGCCGCCACGGATTCCACTTTTCCAAGTCGCTCGGTCAGAACTTCCTGACCGACATCACGGTTCCCGAGCGCATCGCGGAGATGAGCGGCGCGCGCGAGGCCGGGAACGTTGTTGAGGTCGGGCCGGGCATGGGCTGTCTGACGGCAGAGCTGTGCCGCCGCGCGGAGCACGTTGTTTCGGTCGAGCTTGACCGTGCGCTGCTGCCGGTCCTTGCGGAGACCATGGCAGAGTTCGACAACTTTGAGGTCGTGCAGGGCGACGTGCTCGCGCTCGATCTTGCCGCGCTGTGCCGCGAGAAGTTCGGTGAGGGCAGGGCGGTCGCCTGCGCAAACCTGCCGTACTACATCACGACCCCTGCGATCACCGCACTCATGGAAAGCGGCGCGTTCGAGCATATCACGGTCATGGTGCAGAAGGAGGTCGCGGAGCGCATCTGTGCCGCGCCGGGCACATCGGCGTATTCCGCGTTCTCGATCTATGTACAGTACCACGCGAAGGCGGAGATCCTGTTCGACGTACCGGCGGACTGCTTCGTGCCGCGGCCGAAGGTGGACTCAGCGGTGCTGAAGCTCACGCCGCTCGCGCAGCCTGCGGTCGAGACGCGCGACGAAAAGCTGTTCTTCGCGCTGGTCCGCGCTGCGTTCAATATGCGCCGTAAGACGCTCGTCAACGCCCTCGGCCCGGTGCTCGCGAGCGCAATGAGCAAGGAGGAGATCGTTGCGCTCGTCGAGGCGGCAGGTCTGGACGCGCGCATCCGCGGCGAACGCCTCAGCCTTGCGGATTACGCAAGACTGGCGGATCTTGCATCCGAAAAGCTGAAAAAGGGATAAAAACGAGAAAGGGTGAGCGCATAGCTCGCCCTTTTTCTCTCAGAACCCGAGAAACAGCAGGATGCCGGCCAGAATGACGCTTTCCCAGTCTGTACCGCGGTCGCCGTCGGTCAGCAGAAAAAAGGCGGCGGCGAGCGTGATGAGCGCGTCGCGGTCAAGGCGCGGCAGCGATGGCAGGAGCGGGGAAAGCGGCGGCGTTTCGGGTGCGGCGGACGGCGTGCTCTCGGCCAGATAACGGTTATACAGAATGCTCGCCTCCTTCTGCGCGGTGCTCGAGCTGTCCCAGCGCGGCGCGTGCCATGCCTGCCATGCCGGCGAGGCGGAGCGCCCGGTCGAACTGGGACGCGACGTCCTCTGCGACGAACGGCCGCAGTGCGCTCAGGAGCGCCCGCTTTTCCGGCCGGACGGCGGCGCGGCCGCTCTGCATGATGCCGGTGATGACCGGGAGGAGCTGTGCTTCCGGGTCATCGGCCGGGGAGACGGCGTCCGGTGCGCCGCCCGCATCGGACGCACCGAGCAGCGAGGAGACCGACCGGAGCGCGTTCTGAAGTGCTTCCGGATCGTTCAGCAGGCCGGAAAGGGCATCGTTATCCACGGCTCGACCCTCCCATGCTGCGGCGCAGGGCGTCGGCGAGCCTTGCGCCCTCCGGGGTGGCGGCGAGGCTGCGTGCGAGCGCACGGGCAGCGGACAGGTCGCCCGAAGCGGCACGGTCGGCGGCGGCGCGCAGCAGCGCCTCGTGCGACGCGGAAAGGCTGCTGACTGCTCTGCGGCCGTCGGCGCTCGAAAGCGCGCGCTCCAGAGCGGAAAGCGCGGCCTCGCCGCCTGCCTGGGCGGCAAGTTTTCTCAGGATGTCGTTCGTATCGGACATGAAGATCGCTCCTTCCAAAGGTTCTCCTTATAATGTATGCGCAGGGTACGGAAAAGTTCCCTGCGGCGCGGAGCGTGCCGGGACGGACAGCGGGAAATTTCATCAAAAATTCCTGTGAATTTTTGATTTGTGCTTTACAACGACCGCCTCGCGGTGTAAAATAACGCTATATGTGCCGCAGGGCGAAAGGAAGGAAAGTGCGTGAAGGTTCTGGTTTTTTCAGACTCGCATGGGTATAACATGTCGATGGCCTACGCCATCGAGCGCGAAAAGCCGGACGCCGTGCTCCATCTCGGAGATCATACCGACGACGCGGATGACATCCGCCGCGCTTTTCCGGCGCTTACCATCTATCATGTGCGCGGCAATAACGACTTTGACATGGATGTTCCGCTGTTCGCGGTCGTGACGGTCGGCGGCGTGCGCATGTACCTGACCCACGGCCATCGGGAGCGCGTATCCATGCTGCACAGCGGCCTTGTGCCCGCAAGGGCGAGGGAAGAGGGCTGCTCGTTTGCGTTTTTCGGCCATACGCACCGCATGATGGCCGAGAGAGAACAGGGCGTTTTCGTGTGCAATCCCGGCAGCATCAGCCTGCCGCGCGGCGGCCCGGCGAGCTATGCGCGGCTCGACATCGAGGGCGGCATGGTCCGCACGCTCGAGCTGGTCGATGAGGACGGCGCGCTGCTGCGGAAAGAGAGTTTTGTAAGGAAGTAAGGGGAAAGATCAATGCTTTTGGCGATAGACGTAGGCAACACCAACATGGTGTTCGGCATTTACGATAAGGAGAAGCTCTGCGGCTCGTTCCGCATCTCCACCAACGCGGAGCGTACATCGGATGAACTCGGTATGCAGATCGCGCAGTATTATCATTTTCACGGTCTCGACCGTCATCAGACCGACGCGGTCATCATCGCGAGCGTGGTTCCGCCCGTGATGTATACGCTCGTCAACGCGATTCGCAAGTATCTGCACGTGCAGCCGCTCATCGCGGGCCGCGATGTGGACATCGGCGTGCGCAACTGCTACGCCAATCCGCGCGAGGTCGGCGTGGACCGCCTGATCAATGCGGTCTCCGCGATGGAGCGCTACGGCAGGCCGCTCATCATCGTCGACATCGGCACGGCGACCACGTTCGACGCCATCGACGCCGAAGGCGCGTATCAGGGCGGCGCGATCTTCCCCGGCCTCAAGGTCGCGATGGAGGCGCTGTTCCTCAAGGCGTCCAAGTTGCCGCGCGTCGATATTGAGATGCCCGAGCACGCCATCGGCAAGACGACCGTTCGCTCGATGCAGTCGGGCGCGGTGCGCGGCTATGTCGGCGCGCTGACCGGCATCATCACCGACATCCAGAAGGAGCTTGGCGGCAACGCGCGTGTTGTCGCGACCGGCGGCATGGGCCGCATGATGGCGGAATACTGTCCGCTGATCGACGAGGTGGACCCGAATCTGACGCTCGAGGGTTTGCGTCTGATCTATGAAAACAATAAGGATGCCTTCCGCGACAGAAAACTTGCTGACAACATCGGCAACATCGAAGTGAATGAGGAAGGCTGATACTACATAAAAACCGGGAGCTTTCTCGGTTTTTTTGTCTTAGAAAGAGGAATGAGCCATGACAAAGAAGGAACGTATGCAGGCGGTGACGGAGCGGCTGAAGCAGGTCTATCCCGAGGCGGTCTGCGCCCTGCACTACACGCATGACTACGAGCTGCTGTTCGCGACGCGGCTCTCCGCGCAGTGTACGGACGCGCGCGTGAACATCGTGACGGAAAAGTTGTTTTCTGATTTTCCGACGCTCGAGAGCTTCGCGGAGGCGAGCGAGGAGGAGATCGCGGAGGATATCCGCAGCTGCGGCCTGTTCCGCACCAAGGCGCGTGACCTGCACGCCTGCGCGGTGGTGCTGCTCGCGGAGTACGGCGGCAGAGTGCCCGATACGATGGAGGAGCTGCTGCGGCTGCCGGGCGTCGGACGCAAGACCGCAAACCTCATCCTCGGCGATATTTTCGGCAAGCCGGCCATCGTGTGCGACACGCACTGCATCCGGCTGTCCAACCGTCTCGGCTTTGTTCGGGACGAGAAGGACCCGGTCAAGGTGGAAAAGGCGCTGCGCGGACTCGTCCTGCCCGAGGAGTCCTCGGACTTCTGCCACCGCCTCGTGCTGTTCGGCCGGGAGCACTGCACCGCCCGTGCGCCGCGCTGCACGGACTGCCCGCTCGCGGACATCTGTCCGTCGTTCGGAAAAATGCGGTGAAAAATATACAGATTAAACAACATTCACAGAAAGTTTTCTGTGAACCTTGTAATTTACTAACTCTTTCACTATGGAAAGAATGAGGAAATTGTGGTTTAATAGTTATTATAATATTTCCCTTGCAAATGGAGGATGAAACATGGTACGCGAGGCAATGGATTTTGTAAAGGCATATGACCCGGAACTGGGCAATATGATCGAGGCAGAATATAAGCGCCAGCAGCGCAATATTGAGCTGATCGCATCCGAGAATATCGTAAGCGAGGCAGTCATGGCGGCGATGGGCTCGGTTCTGACCAACAAGTACGCAGAGGGCTATCCGGGCAAGCGCTATTACGGCGGCTGCGAGTGCGTCGATGAGGTGGAGCGTCTGGCGATCAGCCGCGTCTGCGAGGTATTCGGTGCAAAGTTCGCAAACGTTCAGCCGCATTCGGGCGCGCAGGCCAACATGGCGGTCTATCAGGCGCTCTGCAAGCCGGGCGACACCGTTATGGGCATGAGCCTGGACAACGGCGGCCACCTGACCCACGGCTCTCCGGTCAACCAGTCCGGTCTGCTCTACCACATTGTTTCCTACGGTGTAGACGACAACGGCTACATCGACTATGACGCAGTCCGCGACATGGCGAAGAAGGAGCAGCCGAAGATGATCATCGCCGGCGCCTCCGCTTATCCGCGTGCCATTGATTTTGAAAAGTTCGCTGAGATCGCACACGAGGTCGGCGCATACCTGTTCGTCGATATGGCGCATATCGCAGGTCTGGTCGCCGCCGGTCTGCATCAGAGCCCGGTTCCGTATGCGGACGTCGTGACCACCACCACCCACAAGACCCTGCGCGGTCCGCGCGGCGGCGTTATCCTCACCAACAACGAGGAGCTTGCCAAGAAGTTCAACAAGGCGATCTTCCCGGGCACCCAGGGCGGTCCGCTCGAGCACGTCATCGCGGCGAAGGCTGTCTGCTTCGGCGAGGCACTCAAGCCGGAGTTCAAGGCTTACCAGCAGCGCGTCGCTGACAACGCAAAGGCACTGGCGGCAGCCCTCCAGAATCAGGGCTTCAATCTGGTTTCCGGCGGCACGGACAACCACCTCATGCTGATCGACCTGCGCGGCACCGGCGTTACCGGCAAGGAGCTGCAGCGCCGTCTGGACGAGGTCTACATCACTGCGAACAAGAACGCCATCCCGAACGATCCGGAAAGCCCGTTCGTCACCTCCGGCCAGCGTATCGGCACCCCGGCCGTTACCACCCGCGGCTTCGGCAAGCCGGAAATGCTCCACATCGCTGAGTTCATCTGGCAGGCAGCGACCGATTTCGACAACAAGGCTGACGAGATCCGCCGCAACGTATGCGAGATCTGCTCCCGTTTCCCGATCTACTAAGAAAAACGACTCAGTCCGAAACCGGCATTTTCTCAACTAAAAACTTTCTCAGGGACCGCTTTTTCATATGAAAGGCGGTCTTTGTTTATTTTTACGAAAAAAACGATGTGGTAAAAATATTGCAAAATCCGGGTGAAATTCGAAATGTTTTGTAGAAAATGAACAAAACACTTGCCTTTCTTCTCAAATATGGTATACTATTGGTAAAGGGTTACAGTGAGAGAGACGCTTTGACCCGGGTTTGAGAGGATAAATTAAGGGGAAATGCAAGAATGTCTATGGAACTGAAGATGAACGGCCTTTGGCGGTATGTGCAGGATGACGAAATTCATGACGCAGAGCCGCTCGTAAAGGTCGCGCAGGATACGCTTGAAAGCCGCAAGGGTGCGGGCAATGATTTTCTCGGCTGGCTGGATCTGCCGGAAAATTACGACAGGGAAGAATTTGCGCACATCAAGCAGGCGGCGGAAAAGATCCGCAGAACGGCGGACGTACTTATCGTGATCGGTATCGGCGGCTCGTATCTGGGCGCGCGCGCGGCGATCGAATTTGTGAAAGGTCAGATGTACAATCAGGTCCGCCCGGAGGGTACGCCCGAGGTCTACTTTGCCGGCAACAATATTTCCTCCAGCTATCTGAACGATCTGGTCAAGATCATCGGAGACCGGGATTTCTGCATCAATGTTATCTCCAAATCGGGTACGACGACCGAACCGGCCATTGCGTTTCGTATCTTCAAGGAGCTTTGCGAGAAAAAATACGGCCGCGAGGGCGCGAAGGAGCGCATCTTTGCGACCACGGACAAGGAGCGCGGCGCGCTCAAGCAGCTTGCGGACGATGAGGGCTACGAGACCTTCGTCGTGCCGGACGACATCGGCGGTCGCTTTTCTGTGCTGACGCCGGTCGGTCTGCTGCCGATGGCGGCGGCGGGCGTCAACATCGACGAGGTCATGGAGGGCGCGGCGCAGGCGCGTATCGAGAACCGCTGTACCACCGACCATCTCGCTGCAAAATACGCGGCGCTTCGCAGCATCCTGCACCGCAAGGGCAAGTCGATGGAGATCCTCGTCAACTACGATCCGGCGCTCGTCATGCTCGGCGAGTGGTTCAAGCAGCTGTTCGACGAGTCCGAGGGCAAGGACCACAAGGGGATCTTCGCCACGAGCGCGAACTTTTCGACCGACCTGCATTCTATCGGTCAGTTCATTCAGGACGGTACGCGCATGATGTTCGAGACCGTGCTCTGGGTGCGCGAGCCGCGCTCGGAGAGCATCATCAAGGAGGAAAAGGACGATATCGACGGCCTGAACTACCTTGCGGGCAAGAGCGTTCAGTTCGTCAACTCCAAGGCATATCAGGGCACGCTGCTCGCGCACATTGACGGCGGCACGCCAAATATCATGTTCGAGATCGACCGCGCGGATGAATGGCACTTCGGCTACCTCGTTTACTTCTTCGAGAAGGCCTGCGGTATCTCCGGCTATCTGCTCGGCGTAAATCCCTTCGATCAGCCAGGCGTCGAGGCATACAAGAAGAATATGTTCGCTCTGCTCGGCAAAAAAGGCTATGAGCAGCGCAAAAAGTATCTGGAAGGCAGAATGTAAAAAGAATACATAATATTTCGCAGGAGCAGGGAAGATTTCTCTGCTCCTTTGTATTGCGCAAAGGACGAAATCGAGGTATAATACAGTCAGTCTGTCGATAAATTCAATTTTTCGAAAATACGGTGTTTCGCGCGCAGGGCGCGCATGAAATAGATTTTGCAGCGCAAAATCATAAAAACCGGGAGCATGTATCACGGTTTTTATACTCCCAGAGGGAGAAAGTTTCCGTATGGGAACTTTCGGACGTCCGTGTTCTGCGGCGCAACGCGCTGTCAGAACACAGAATGTCGGCGAAACTGTAGTTTCGCGACAGGCTCGTGAAAAAGTTTTGGAGGAGGTCTGCATATGCTCATTACCGTGCTCGCGGAAAACAGTCATATCCGCGCGGTCGGCTTCGAGGGAGAGGAAATTCGCTTCCATGCTTCCGTACAGACCGAGCCGCGGCAGACCTCGGACTACTATATCCTCATGCTGACGCAGCTGTTCACGCTCTACGGCGTGTCCGGCGAGCGTATCACCGGCGTGGTGCTCGCGTCGGTCGTGCCGCAGCTGACGCCGACGCTCATCGACGCGCTCGCGCGCATCGCGGGCAGCCGCCACAAGCTGCTCAGCCTGTCGAGCGGCATCAAGACCGGCCTCAATATCCGCTCGGACCAGCCGCAGCAGGTGGGTGCGGACCGCGTAGCGGCGGCCGTAGCCGCCAAGGCGCGCGGCAGTCTGCCGTGCGTGGTCGTGGACTGCGGATGCGCAACAACCTTCACCGTGCTCGATGAAAACGGCGCGCTCGTCGCGTCGGCCATCACCGCGGGCGTCGAGCTTTCGCTCGAAGCGCTTCGTGCACAGACCGCGCAGCTGCCGACTGTGGCGCTCGTGCGCGGCGCAAAATATGACGTTATGGCGCGGAACACCGCGGACGCAATGCGTGTCGGCGCAGTCATGGGCGCGGCTGCCATGGTCGACGGTCTCATCGGCCGTTATGCCGCCGTTCTCGGCAAAACGCCTCGGGTCTGGCTCACGGGCGACTGCTGCCAGCTGATCGCGCCGCATCTCTCGATCGGCTGGGACCGCGCGGATGACCTTATTTTTGAGGGGCTGCGGCTCGTTTGGAGAAAAAACCGCGGCTGAGATGCTTTTCTTTGTTAAAATTTTGCCCTGTACTCGGCGAAAGGAATGCTGAGACGGGAGCGGGAGGAATAAAAATGAATAACAACAAAACCAACGTGCGCTTTCTCGCACAGCTCGGTCTGCTTGCGGCGATCGAGATCGTGATGAAGCTGATCGGCCTCGGCAGCGTTCCGGTCGGACCGCTGTATATGTCGTTCCTGACCGTGCCGATCGCGGTCGGCGCGATGACGATGGGTCCGGCGGCCGGCGCCATTCTCGGCGCGGTATTCGGTCTCGTCAGCTTCAAGGACGCGCTTTCCGGTCTGGGCATGACCGGCGTGTTCTTCCAGATCAGTCCGCTGAATACCTTCGTGCTGTGCGTTGTCATGCGCGTGCTCATGGGCTTCTGCGTCGGTCTGATCTTCAAGGCGCTGCGCTTTGTCGACCGCAGAGGCGGCTGGAGCTACTTTATCGGTGCGCTGAGTGCGCCGCTGCTCAATACGCTGTTCTTCATGGGATATATCGTTCTGGTGTTCTATAATACCGAATTTATCCAGAGCAAGGTCGCAGACCTCGGCGCGGTCAATCCGCTGATGTTCGTGGTACTGCTCGTCGGCGTGCAGGGTCTGATCGAAGCAATCGTATGCTGCGCGGCAGGCGGCGTTATCACTCGTGCGGTCTCGTCCTTCCTCAGTACACGCGCACCGGCAAAGGCGGCCAAGACAGCCAAAACGGAAGATTAACAACGGCATCCCCGGCAGGTCTATTCAGGCGGCGCCGGGGATGTGTCATCTAAAAGGAGAGAAAAATGGGAAAACAAAGCTGGAAGCCGGGCAATATGCTCAATCCTGTCCCGGCGGTCATGGTGAGCTGCGCGGACAGGGAGGGAAAGCCGAATATCATCACGATCGCGTGGGCGGGCACGGTGTGCACCAATCCGCCGATGGTGTCGATCTCGGTGCGTCCGACACGCTATTCCTATGATATGATCCGCGAGACGGGCGAGTTCGTCATCAATCTCGTGACCGAGCCGCTGACGCGCGCGTGCGACTACTGCGGCGTTGTGAGCGGCAGGGATGTCGACAAGTTCGCGAAGACCGGTCTCACGCCTGTCCCGGTCGAGGGCGTGTCCGTTCCCGGCATCGCGGAAAGCCCGGTCAGCATCGCGTGCCGCGTGGTCGAGGAGCGCGCCCTCGGCAGTCATACCATGTTCCTTGCAGAGGTTGTGGGCGTGACGGCGGATGACCGCTATCTCGACGAGACCGGCCGCTTCGACATCAACGGAACCGGCCTCATCATGTACTCGCACGGTGAGTATTTCGGCCTCGGCCGAAAGCTCGGAAAGTTCGGATACAGCGTGCAGAAAAAGCCGAAACGCCGAAAAAAATAACGTGAGGCGCGCGGAAGGAGAGGGCAGAATGCAGCAGGGACCTAATATCTATCAGATCAAATTCGAGCCGGACCTTCCGGAGGACGTACTGATCGCGGCAGATGTCGACGGCATGGAGCAGCGCATCTGCGGCGAGGACATCTACCCATACTGGGAATATATTTACGAGAATGAGGGCGGCTTTGTCGAGACTGACGGGCGCTATATCCTGTGCGTGCTGCACACGGCGGGCATGCAGGGCGGCGTGGTGATGTTCTGGGACACGGCGGAGGAGGAGCTTGTGCATGTGTCGGACGGGGCGTACTGTGTCGCGGCAGTGCTGTACGAGGGCGAGGTGTATACGCTTCAGCTGGTCGAGCATTTTATGACCGAGCCGCATTTTGCGGTCTCGAAGGTGCCGTTCGGCACGATGGACTGCTTCGCGGAGACCGACCCGGTGGAGTGGGATATTCCGGTGGACATGGAAACCTTCTCGGGGCAGACGGACGACATCAAGCTGTATGTTTCCGGGGAACGCATCGCGGCGTTCATCGACGGCTGCCTGTTTATCCGCGAGGAATGCGGCGGCTGATGCTGTAATAGAAGCAGGGAAAAACAAGAGCACGGAATGCGCGACGCATTCCGTGCTTTTTGCCGTTCTGAAAGACGACGGTCCGATGGAGGGCAGTCAGTACAGGATAACGACATGATTTTTCTGCATCCAGTTCAGCTTGGTCTGAGCGAGCATCCGAATAGCGGCGTTCGGATGATGGAAGCGGGCGGTGTACTGCGTCTGAAGGTCGACAAGATCATTGTAGGTGAGGTAGGGGTAATCTGCGCCGCCGCCGACACCGGCCGGAGAAAGACTGTAATGCAGATTGCCGTCCGGGCGGACCCATCGGGAGGCCGTCTGCTCGATTCCTTTTACCATGCGATCCGCGACAAGGGCATAGCTGTCGTCTCCTGCGGCGCAGGAAAGACGATAGAGAAAGACCGCCTCGACGGAATGATGGTTGAGCGAGGTGTGCGTCGGCAGGCCCTCGCCGTTCGGGTGCCAGTAGTCCTGAACGAGCAGCGCGTCTCCGGTCGTGATGGAGGAATGATGCTCCTGTGCGTACTGCACGAGAAAATCGGCGTATTCCCGCGCCTGCGGCAGCCATTCGGTCACGCCGTAGTTTTCGGCCGCATTCACCACCGCGAGCCAGAGGTCGGTGTTGAAGCGCGTGTCATAATATCCCGGCTCGATGCCATAATCTTTTTTCAGCCAGGTGCTGCCGGCGGTCGAGGGAAGAAAGCCCTGCTCGTTCTGCTGCCGGCGCATGACGTCCAGCATGGCGATGCCGAGCATCCGGCAGGCGCCGTCCTCCGCGTTGCGCACCATCTTGCAGGTGATGTAAGCGCCGGGAAGTGCATGAAAGTAATTTTCGCCGTTCGGGTAATATTCGGGAGGCGCGGTGTAGTAATAGCCGCTCCAGCACCAGCGGTTGTCGTCGGTGAAGCGGTAGTTCTGCCAGTGGGTCAGTGTGTCCCCGTCGTTCCAGTCGAACAGCTGTCTGTGCGAGGTCAGGGCGAGAGCGTCGCTGAATGCGCCGACAGGCACCGAGCCGCTCTGCACCGAGAGGGAAAAGCCGTCTGCGGTCTTGGTGATTTCGAGCGTTCCGTCGCTCGACGGCAGATATTCGATCATGCCGGTTCCGCGGTCGCGGTAGGCGAGGGGCGTGACAATGATGCTGTCGCCGCCGTCCGCGCGGATGAAGTACATGCCCTTGGGGAAGGTGCCGGCGCAGAGAGGCGCTTCGCTCCAGCGGTTCGCCTTGACGTCATAGGTGCGCATCGTGCCCGTGCCCTTGACCGTGAGGACCGTACTTTCGTGCGTCTGCGTTCCCGACACAGGCGCAAAGCGGTCGCTGCGCACGACGGTGTTTTCTGCATCCGTCCAGGTTCGGATGTGCTGCGTGAAGGCGGAGTTGCTCGTCTCGAATTCCTGCCGCGTCACGTCGCCTGCGGCGGTATGGATCACGGCTGTTTCGACCTGCCTCGGGAGAAGAAAGCCGGAAAACAGCTGCGGAAGCAGAAAGATCGCCGCAAGCGGCACGCAGAAGAATGTCATGCGGAGCCTTCGGAAGAGGGCGGACTGTTTCGGTCGGTTCATGGGAATCACCTCATACACCATATTTTACTACAACGCGCACGCCCGGTCAATGTGCACATGACCGGATCAAAAATGGAGGGACGATAGAGCTACACTTGAAATGGGTTTTCTACAAAGTGTTTTGTTCGTTGAATGCTTATGTTATAATAGCGATATCATAATTTTGCCGGATAACATGAAAGCAGGAGGGATGCTTTATGAAATGATGGCGTTATCTGATCGCGGCGGCGGTGGCCGCAGGCAGTATGGCGGCGGGCGCAGGGGCGGTCGATACGGCGGACCGGGACGCGCTGCTCGAAACGGCGGTGGCAAGGGCGCGACCGGAAACGGCAAGTATGGTCTGATCGACACGACAGGGCAATACGTCAGCAGAAATGATTTCGACCAGATCGAGTGGAGAGACAGCCGCTATATGGGCAAGCGCGGCGGCAGGGAATCGGTAGTCGAATCGCCTTGGAGTACATTGACAATTTATAATAATGAGGGCTTACTTTCTGTAATAATTTCAAATTAGGGGTGATAGGAATGAAAAAACAGTTATACAGCCGTAAAATTGGAATTGCAGCGCTGGTAGGAGCATCGATTTTTATTTTTGTGTTGCTGCATTTTTGCCGGATGTCAATAGGTAAAATCCCAGAGCTTGAATTTTCTGGGTATGTAAATCAGTCTGATATTGTAAACAACTGCAATCTGGATCATGTGAAATTTCCGCCCGAAACAGCCTGCGCGGTTTACAAACTGAAAAAGGTGGATTCAGCGCAGGATCAGAAAAATATCAGAAAGGCACTCGGTTTAGATGAGAATGCGAAATTTGGAACGCTGTCAGACCCAATGCCGGCATCCTCCACCGCGGTGTTGGGATATGATACGGAAAGCGGACGCTGGATATATCAAACCGATCTGGCATATGATACGGGAGAAAATGTGCCGGAAAAACAGAAAGCCATCCAAATTGCCAATGATTTTATATCGAATTTGTATCCGGTCGAAACACTGGGAAATCCCACTGCCATCGCTGATATGAGCGGAGAGGAAAGAAATAAGCCTTCATCTGTTGTTCGATGGAATGTTTTCTATTATCCGACGGTGGAAAATCGGCCTGTTTATGGCGTATTTCGTATTTGTATTGCAGTTGGAGCTGAAGGGAAAATTGTTGGAGTGGAAAAGTTGGCGGGCGAATATGAGAAGATCGCACAGGTTCAGCTGTCAGACCTTCGGACGATAAAAAATAGATTTCTTGCCCAGGACTTTTTGTGTACCAGAGACGAATCGCCGCAAAACAGGAAAATGGAACAGGCGGAGCTCGGATTCTATGCTGATGTGGGTGACGAATACATTCAGCCGGTATATGTTGTTTCAAGCAATGACGGGATGACCGAAATTCTGATTGATGCGCAAAATCGTGGCGAAAGCAACGAAAATGCAGTTAGCAGCTCACGGTAAGAGACTTTTGTCGGGACGCTGGGCGTGTTAAGACTCGCCAGACTGTCATTTTGGTGAATCTGCCTAAAAACCAAGCGGAATTTTCTGCACATGCTGTGAATAAATGCGTTTGACTATATGTCCTGCAAAATGTATAGTAGAAGTAGAAATATGTATTTTTTCTGTATTTTTCATACATGGACAGACCCACGGCAAGGGAGGCGATACCCGTGGAAGGAAATCCACATCAGGGGCATCGCCGGCGCATGCTTGATAAATTCGGCAGGCTCGGTGTCGATGCGTTCGCAGACCATGAGCTGCTGGAGGTTCTGCTGTATTATACCATCCGGCAGGGGGACACCAACCCGGTTGCCCATGCTCTGATGCAGCATTTCGGCTCGCTCCATGCCGTCCTTGAGGCGACGGCCGAGCAGCTGTGCGAGGTGGAGGGTGTCGGTCCGCGCACGGCCGAATATCTGTCGCTCATCAGCGCAAGCATGCGCCGCTATCAGGCCGACCGCATCCGGGCACGGAACAGCGTGGTCTGGCTGAACAACCCGGATAAGATCGGAGCGTTCTTCGTTCCGCGCTTTGCCGCGCTGCATACGGAATCGCTCTGCGTTGCCTACGTCGACAGTAGCTGCCGGCTGATCCGCTGCGACGATCAAAGCCGCGGCAGCACCTCCAAGGTGCTTCTCGATCCGGTAGCCATCCCGCGCAGCGCCGTTATGTGCAACGCTGCCGGGGTTGTGCTCGCGCATAACCATCCGAATGGTGAGGCTCGTCCTTCGCGCGAGGATATTGCCGCGACACAGATGCTTGTCGCGCGGCTTGCTCCGCTCGACATCGCGCTGGTCGACCACTGCATCGTTGCACAGGACAGCTACTACTCGATGGCGCGCGGCGGTGAGCTCCAGCTCATGATGCGCGGTCACCGGGGCTGATTTTTTAGAATATCCTTTCGAAAAGCGGCAGGCGGGAGCCTGCCGCTTTTTCAATTTGTGGTTAATGTTCATTGCCGCGATGCCGGCGCTGACGCACGAAATAGCATCCGTTGCATTCGGCGGGAGAGGGACTTCCGGTATCCCTGTGTTCTGCATCGTCAGTACGCAGACTGCCGGGATCACCGAAGGTCAAGCGACGCTTTCGGCCTCCTCGAGCATATCATCGATGCAGATCGCGTAGCCGCTTGCCGGGTCATCCACCAGAACGTGCGTCACCGCGCCGATCAGCCTGCCGTTTTGAACGACAGGCGAGCCGGACATACCTTGAAGTATGCCGCCGGTCTGCGCGAGCAGCGTCTCGTCGGTCACGCGCAGCATCATGCCGCGGCCGTATTCGTCATTTTCGGGATAGAGCCGCACGATCTGCACAGAATAACGCTGTACCTTGTCGCCGTCGATGTTCGCGATGATTTCTGCGTCGCCGGTCTGGATTTCATCGCGCGCCGCCACAGGAAGAGCGCCCTGTCCGCTCAGAAGCGAGAGGTCGGAGAGCGTACCGAAAATGCCGTGCACCGTGTTTTTTGTTACCGTGCCGATGGGACGCGCGTCGGAAAAGTCGCCCTGAAGCGCACCTGGAGCGCCGGATTTTCCGCGTGTCACAGTCTCGACCGTCGAATAGATCAGATCGCCCTCGCTGAGCGGAAGAAGGACGCCGGTTTCTGCGTCGCAGATGCCGTGGCCGAGCGAGCCGAACACGCCGGTCTGCGGATCTGCGAACGTCAGCGTGCCGATGCCGGCCATGCTGTCGCGTGCGAGAATGCCGAGACGGTATACCCCTGTCTGGTCCGTGCAGGCCGTGACCTGCACGGAATGCGTTTCATCACCCCGCTTGATGCTGAGCTCGACCGCGCCGCCCTGCGTCGCCTTGAGCGCGGTCTGAAGCTCGGCATTCGATGAGACCTCTTTGCCGCCCGCGGAAACGATGATGTCGCCCTCGCGCACACCGGCGTCGCGCGCCGGGCAGCGTTCGCCGTCCGCTGTCTTCACCGTATCGAGCCGCACCACGAGCACGCCCTCGCTTTTCATGCGGATGCCGGCCGTGTGCCCGATCGGGACGACCTCGCGCACGGCCGCCGCCTGTACAGGGAACAGGAAAACGAGTGCCAGAAATACCGCCAGCCGTTTGATTTTTGAATGCCCCACTGCTGTCACCTCCGCTGTTAGCTTGCCGCGGCGGGCGGGCGAAAACACATGTGAAGTTTTGCTTGCCCCGGCATGAAACGGGAAATGGAAGGAAAACCCTGATTGCACGAAAAGAGGGTGAAAACGACGGATATTGCGAGAATACGCAGAAAAAAGTCAACGAAAACACGAAAAAAGTTGCTGAAATGAATTGAATAACGTCAGAGAGTATGGTAAAATCTTGAACATAGAAAAATAAAGGCAAAACGGTATTGTCTAAAAATATTCTGTGTGAAAGTGGTTGATAACATGGATAACATGGTTGGAAAAATTCGTATTCTTCTGGCGGACAGCGATGGAGATTTCTGCGCGGAGATGGCGGCGCTGTGCGAGGACGCAGAGGATATGGAGCTGGTAGGTATTGCGGAGAGCGGCGAGAAGGCGCTCACCGCAGTCGGGGAGTTGCGGCCCGATCTGCTCATCACGGAGCTGTCCCTGCCCGGAATGGACGGCGTGCTGCTGCTCGAACAGCTGCGCGCGGCAGGGAACATGCCGGCGGTGTTTGTGCTTTCGGCATTCAGCAGTACGCAGGTCTGCGCAGAGTGCGCGAGCCTGGGCGTGGATGTGTTCCTGCGCAAGCCAATCGCGGCGGAAAAGGTCTGTGAGCGCATTCGGCTGTGGCGCTCGGGCAGAAAACGCATGGCGCGCGAGGAGAATGCGGTCGCACTGGAGGTGCGCGTGACCGAGGTGATCCATCAGGTCGGCGTCCCGGCACATATCAAGGGGTATCAGTATCTGCGGGAGGCGATCATGATGGCGGTCGAGGATATCGAGTCGGTCAGCGCGATCACCAAGGTATTGTACCCGTCGATCGCAAAGAAATTCCATACGACCTCGTCGCGCGTTGAGCGCGCCATCCGCCACGCGATCGAGGTGGCGTGGGACCGCGGCGACCTCGAAACCCTGCAAAGCTATTTCGGCTACACGGTCTCGGGCGTCAAGGGCAAACCGACAAACAGTGAGTTTATCTCGATGATTGCCGACCGGCTGCGGCTTCAGATGCGGTTTGGGGCGTAAATCGCGGCAGGGGATACGGGCAGGGAAGGTGAAAACTCTGCCCGTGAACCTGTCTCAAAAATTTTTTGAGAAAATCGGAATATTGTGTTGACAAATGCGGAAGACGCTGATATAATAATTCTTGTCGCTGAGAGCGAGGCGACTCGCTGACAATTGGAAATGCGAGTGTGCTGGAACTGGTAGACAGGCACGTTTGAGGGGCGTGTGTCGAACGACGTACGGGTTCAAGTCCCGTCACTCGCACCATTTCCTTTCAGTGCAGAAGTAAATACCACATGCGGATGTGGCGGAATGGCAGACGCGCTAGCTTCAGGTGCTAGTGTTCGCAAGGACGTGGGGGTTCAAGTCCCCCCATCCGCACCAAGAATTGTGCTGAAATCGTTGAATTTCAGCACTTTTTCTTTATCTTCGTTGTTCCAGTTTTTAACTGACGACATTTTGACGACAAAAGGTACTTTTTACGACCGGGTTCTCTGCTGGTTATTCCCTTGCTGATATGCTATAATATTTGCAAAAGAGAGGGGGATATTGATGAGCTCAAGAAAAATTCTGGTCGGTGAGAAATACCTGCACTTCAAGAACAAACTGTATCAGGTCCTCGCCATCGCCACGCACACGGAAACCGGCGAACCGCTGGTAATCTACCAGGCACTCTACGGCGACTTCAAAATTTATGCGCGGCCATATGATATGTTCGCTTCCGAAGTGGATCACGAGAAGTACCCTGATGTTACGCAGCGTTTCCGCTTTGCCCATGTGGTTTTTGACGGCGATACGCCGCGGCCAACCGAATAAAAAGACAGCCCCTCCGGGAGCCGGTATCGAAACCGGTTTTTCGGAGGGGCGTTCTGCTATTTGGCAGCAGCAGCGCGGTTCTCCAGCGCGGTAACCGCTTCGCGCAGGGTGCCGAGTTCGTTGTGGACGTAGATCTCGGCGGTGACGTTGATATCCTTATGTCCGAGCAGCTTCTGAATGGTGTAGATGTCGGCTCCATGCCGGCGCAGGTAAGTACCGTAGGTGTGGCGCAGCTCGTGCGCGGTCAGGATCGGCACTTCGGGGTGTTCCTCATTCAGGCGGCACATACACCTGCCGAGCTTCTGGGACCAGCTGTTCGGGCTGTGCGGCTCGCCGTTCGCATTGGGGAACAGGTACAGACTGTCGTGCGGCAGCGCGTGGATTAGCTGCACAGCCTCGCGGCTCAGCGGCAGCGTGCGGTAGCTGTCCCACTTGGGCGGATTGGCGGTCACAACGCCGTGCTTGAGTGCCATCGACCGGCGCACGCTGAGCGTCTGCTCCCGCTCGTCAAAGTCCGACCACATCAGCCCGAGCAGCTCGCCGCGCCGCAGACCGGTTTCCAGCAGCAGCGCGACCTCTGGCATGGTGTCGCGGGTGAACGCCTTGGCAAGCTCGATCTGCTCATCGGTCAGCACCTTTTTCTCGTGTTTGCGCGCTGTGCTGCGGAACGTGCTGTGCTTCGCCGGATTCTTCCAGCACAGGTCGTTCTCGATCGCGCACTCAAAGAGAGCATTCAAAATCGACCGCATTTTCTTCAGACGGCTCTCCGAGCATTCCGTCTTTGTGGCGAAGTACGCCTGTACGTCCGCCGGACGAATGTCGCTCAGCCGAGCCGCGCCGAAATAGGGGATCAGATGACCCTCGACCAGACTGACATAGGTCAGCTCGTAGGTATTGACGTCAACAAACGGCTGCTTGTAGGTGCGCAGCCATTTGCGCGCCCAGTCGGCAAAGTTGCCGGTGGACGGCACAAACGCCTCACCCGTGCGTGCCGACACCTCGGCGGCGACGCGGTACTCCTCGGCTTTGCGCTTTGCGTCCGACAGGCTGACCGTGCTGTAAAACGATTTGCGCAGCGGCTTGCCGTGTACATCGCGGCCGAGCGTCAGCTTGTACTCCCAGCGCTTGTCCTTGCGCGCAGGCTTTTTTCTTGGCATAAAAATAACCCCTTTCTTACCGTAAAAAAATATGGTAAAATAGAGGTACTGATGGATGTGGAAATTTGTCAGTACCTCATGTCCCGCTCGCCGGTTGCCTCCGGTGGGCGGGATTTTTATTTTTTTGAAAAATTTTTTTGGAATGTTTAAGTTCGAAAAGAAAAAATGTGGGTCAAGGCTTTCGCTGCGGATACATATGGGCGTAGAGAGAAGTACCATATTTTGCTAATGCGTTTAGAGCACAAAAAAGTTCGAAAATTGTTAATACGCCTTTATTGGCGTATGCATTTTGCCAATTTACAAATGCGAAAGAATGAATTACTATTAGTTGCATACAGGCGAACACATGTTTTTAGAACAAATTCTCAAGGAAAGGTAGGAAACTGTATGGCAGATAATCTACGGCGGGTCGCACAATGCATTGCTCGCTGCCGTAATAAGGAAAAAGTGAAAGTAGCGCTTTTATTCTTTCTCGAACCATGCGTCCAACAATCCAATCCAGTGGATCAGAAAATCGGCATCGCGGTTGCTGATGTCCTCTCCGCTGCGGATATAACCGCGATCAACAAGTAAATCTGTGAGCCATTTTTCGATCTCCTCTACCTCGGATTCGTCTGGGGTGGGGGAGTTTTCTTTTTGTGTGCTACAACCGTTGGGGTCATTCGAAAGGCCGAGTAAATAGTCTATAGTAACATGAAATTTCTGTGCAATTTCGATCAGATAACTAGAACCGGCTTCACGTTCGCCATTTTCGTATTTGGTAATTGTGGCATAGGGTTTGCCAAGTTCTTCTGCAAGACGCTTGCGTGTATATCCATTTTTCTCGCGTACTTCGACAAGTCTTTCTGGTATTCCCATTTATTACACCTCCTTGCTATGGTCTTATTATATATGCAGTATGTAAGAGTGTCAATAAAAAAATCACCCAAAATGGGTAAAATATTTTTGTTTTCCTATTGACTTTAACCCATAATGGGTGTACAGTGTATACATGAATTAACCCGTATCGGGTAAAATGGAGGTGGGAATATGTATCCTAATATCGATGCCGAAAGAGCACGCAATGGCATGAGCAAAGCTATGCTGGCGGAAAAACTGGGTGTATCTTATAGCACGTTCAAATCGTGGATGACTGGAAAGACAGATATTCCAGCTTCGAAGGTCATCGAGCTGTCGAAGATGTTTAATGTTACATCTGATTATCTGCTTGGTCTGCACCCGCAGAACGAAACCATTGCGTAAATGCGAAAGAAAGAAAAGCGGTCGCTTTTCGATGGATGAAATCAATCGCCTGTGCGAACTGTACAAGTGCGATTACAAGTATTTGTTCAGCTTCGAACCGATTTCTCCTGCAACCGCGTAAACGAAGGAGGTGAGAAAATGTCAAGACCTAGCGGATGTGAAATCACAGTAAATGCAGTAGGACTTTGCATGTTGGCTGATGAAATCGAAACGGCGATTGGCCTGTTGCTGACAAAGCAAAACGGCATGGGCGGTTGCAACACCCAAGCCGTTCGCAAATTGCTAGATGTGTGTGATGCTTTGCGAGCTCAATCGTCGTCCGGTTCGTCAATATCCAAAAACTCACGGGCCGCATCGGAAAGCTGATAGCAATATCCGTTTTTCGGAATCGCAAAAGAAAATACACAGCTTTCTGGTGTCATGTATTCCTGCAAAGCATAGAGCACTAAATACTTTTCAGGAGCTACAAAATACTGCATTGTCTTATCTTTTGGCGTGCAGTAGAGCCAGAGGTTATCACTGAGTTTGTGGTAACGTGTAGAGAATTCTGCAATTTTGCGTTCCAACTCAGCAGACGAACAACGAAGTGTCGCAATATCACAACAGAGCATGTAGTACATAATTTTCCCTCCTTTCAGTTTTCAGTATATCACATAGGCCGAGGAGGAGCAACATACGCAAGAAAGCGAGGTGGGATGAGGTGTTCTGGAACTGGTTAAAGAAAAACCACCCCATTATCAACGAAGTGGTTTGGTGGCTGGTCATTCTGATGTGTCTGGCGGTTTGGCTTAAGTGAAAAAGAAGGACTTCACAAAAGCCGCCAGCGCGATAGCGAGAGTGAGCCAAGCGCGAAATTCGTTATATTGGAATGATTTTCGTGATTTGGTTTCTTCCTCTAAAGCCGCGCGTCCCTCGAATGTGATGTGAAAAGGCATAGTAGGGTATAACAGCTTTTCTTCGTTACATTCCGAGTAATGCGGGTCACAGTCATCGGCGGCAACGTAATTTCGCTGCCATAGCGAATACAAGACGTCTATTGTATTGGCGTTCATAACAGCGTCAAGCTGCAAGAGTGACATACTCTGGCGTATAGCAAATTCTTTCAGCACATTAAATGACAAGTTATCCATTAAAATTCCCTCCTTTCCGTTTCCAGTATAGCACAGGAGAGGACAAGGAGGATACCCCGAAAGCGAGGTGTAACCACCATGACAACCCCAACCATTATCACCGCCAAGCTGTCCGAGCTGGAGCGGCTGTGCGAGAAGTATCCGCAGAAGATCCCGATTGACGAATGCGCGGCGTTTCTCGGCATGGCGGGCGAAAGCCTGAGAGCCTGTCTGGAGCACGGTTCCTGTCCGTTCGGGCTGGGATGGCTCAAGAAAAACGCACATAACCGCGCGTTCTTTATCCCTACGCTGACCTTTTATCTCTGGGTAACGCAGGCGGCAGGGTTCAGGGAATAGAAAAAGCCGCCCTCGGAAAGGCAATTCCGAAAGGCGGCAAAGGAAAATACTATAAATTTATAATACCACGAACAGGAGAGAAACACAATGGTAAAAATCATCTGCACCGAAAACAACGGCGTGAACAAGACCGAAGTTGAGCTGTCCGGCGATATGGACATCATCACCGCCCAGATCAGCTACGCGATTGCAAGCATGTACACCGAGATTCGCAAGCAGGACAAGAACGCCGGTGAAGCGTTTCGCGTGGCCATGACCCGCGCCATCGCAAGCAAGGATTCGCCCGTCTGGAAGCGCGCGACTTACGAGGACGCGACTTGCCGCGCGGCGATCGTCCGCAAGGGCGCGAAGCTGACCGGCGACGACATTGCCGACCTGCTGCGCCGCGGCACGCCGAAGGACATCATCAAGAGCCTGTTGGAGGAGATGGAAGCATGAACATCCTTCTGAAATCCTTGGATTTGGTGCACTTCAAGTGCTTTCCCAAGCTGCACCTCGACTTTCACGAGGGCGTGAATAGCCTGTTCGGTGCCAATGCCGCAGGCAAAACCAGCGTTTATGATGCGCTGACGTGGCTGCTTTTCGACAAGGACAGCGCAGGTCACAGCCGCCCGGCCGTCAAGCCGACTGGTGCGCCGGCAGGCGCGATGCCCGAGGTGACCGCCATTCTGGAGGTGGACGGTGAGCCGATCAAACTCCGCAAGGTGCTCCGCGAGAAGTGGGAGAAGCCGCGCGGTTCGTCCATCGAGCGCTACGCCGGTGACACGCGCGACTACTACATCGACGATGTGCCGCTTGCCGAAAACACATACAAGCGCCGCATTGCAGAGCTGATCGACGAGAGACAGTTTAAGTTGCTCACCGATGTCTGGGCGGTAACGAAAGGAATGCACTGGAAAGACCGCCGAACGCTGCTCGCTGAGATCTGCGGTCTGCCGGAGGACAAGCAGCTGCTTTCCACGGCACCGCAGTTCGCCGAGCTGGCCGAGAAAGTCGGTCGCCGGACGGTGGACGAGTACAAGTCCGTGCTGATGAAGCAGCGCAAGGACATGAACGCAAACCTCAACACCTTGCCGGTTCGCGTGGACGAGTGCAGCCGCATGGTAGCGGAGCTGGAAAGTCTTGACTTCGCGGCAGCGCACAGCGAAAGCGACCGTTTGCAGGCCGAGCGCGAGCGGGTGCAGGGTGAGCTTGTGAAGCTGGCGAACAACACCCTTGCCGCACAGGCACGCAACGAGCTGGGCGCACTGCAAAATCAGTTCCGCGAGCTGGAAACCGAAAACAACGCGCATCTTGCCAGCCAGCGCGTGCCGGTGGATGACAAGACCGCCGAGTTGAACCGTGCGCTTTCCGAGCGCAGGCAGGACGTTGATCGCTTGCAGAGAACCATTGACCATGAAAAGCAGTACATCGCGGACGGCGAAACCCGCCTAAACGATTACCGTGCCCGCTGGCGTGCGATTGACACGGAAGAGTTCACGGAAACCGTCTGCCCGACCTGCCATCAGCCGCTGCCGGCAGAGCAGGTTGCAGAGGCGCGCGAAGCCTTTGCCGCCTATCAGCAGCAGCGCAAGGGCGCACTCCTTGAGGACAGCAAGCTGGTCAAGCAGGGCATTGCCGCCGCACAGGAGCGCCTTGCGAGTGCCGAAACTACGCTGAAAAACGCACAGGACGAGGTGCAGAAAGCGCAGATTGCCCTTGACGGATATACGCCGCCGGTCATCACAGAACCGGAGAACCTGCCGGACTATGACCGCCGCAAGGGCGCGATTTTGATGCTTATCGCGGACGCGGACAAACGCATTGACCGCCTGTCCGGTGATACCGCAGCGGAAAAGAGCCGCCTGGAAGCCGAGCACGCCGAGCTGACGCGCCGCAAGCTGGAAAGTGATGCTGTGCTCGCCAAAGAGCAGACGCTCATTGATACGCGTCGCCGCATTGCTGAATTGCAGGCCGAGCAGCGCACTGCCGCCGCCGAGGTCGAGCAGATGGACAGGCTCATTGCCATGTGCGAGGAGTTCACGCGCTACCGCGTGCAGGCTATCACTGAGAGCGTCAACAGCAAGTTCCGTCTGACACGCTGGCGGCTGTTCACTGAGCAGGTCAACGGCGGTCTGGCGGACTGCTGTGAGCCGATGGACAGGAACGGCTCGACGTTCGAGGGGACGAACAACGCCATGAAAATCAATATCGGCATGGACATTATCGACACGCTTTCCGCACATTTTAGCCGCCGCGTGCCGCTTTTCGTGGACAACGCCGAGAGCGTCACGCAGTTACAACCTATCGGCTCGCAGGTCGTGCGGCTGGTGGTTTCGGAGCAGGATAAGGAGTTGAGGATAGAATGAGTTTGCGCTTAAAGCGTGAAGTGAAAGAGGACATAGCGCCTCTGCCAGCAGGTACTTATATGGGTGTGTGCATTGGTATTGTCGATATCGGAAAACAATATGTCAAGGCGAAAAACCAGAAACAGGGGAATTATGTACCGCAGTGTATGTTTATTTTTGAAATCCCCAGTGAACGGGTTGTTGTAAACGGTGAGGACAAGCCGCGCTGGGTATCAACGAGACGCCTGAGAGTTTCTGCCGACGAGCGCAGCAATTTATATAAGATGCTGATTACATGGCGAGGCAAAAACTTCACTGATGAAGAATTGGATTCAGCAGGTCAAGGGTTTGACTTAGAAGAACGAGCGGGCGCACCGGCAATGTTGAGCCTTTCGGTATACGAGGGAAATGATGGCCGTTTACATAATGGTATCGAGGCGGTCACCGGTTTCCCTAAAGGCCTTCCGGCACCGCAGCCGGAGAGCGAAATCCTCGTATTTGACGCGGATGAGCCGGATATGGAAACGTTCGGCAAGCTGCCCGAGTGGGTGCAGGACATTATCCGCAAGTCCACGCAGTTTGCGGACAACGCGCCCGAGGAAAAGGTCGATATTCCGCCCGAAGAACCGGAAACGCCGCCTGAAAGCAAAGGAGCGTGCCCGATTTGACGTTTACATCACTGGCGAGCAGCTCCCGCGGCAACGCCTACGTTGTGTCGGACGGCGAAACGACCCTGCTGCTGGAGTGCGGTCTGTCGTTCAGGGAGCTGCAAAAGCGGCTCGGCTATGGCGTGGCGGACATTACCGCCTGCCTTGTCAGCCATGAGCATCAGGATCACGCGAAAGCCGCTGCACAAATGCTGAAAGCTGGCGTTCCGGTATACATGAGCGAGGGCACAGCCGCCGCCCACAAGGATGCGATGGACGCGGCGCACCTCATCAAGGCAGGAGAGGTGCTGCGGTTCGGACACCTGACCGTTGTTCCGTTCCGCACCTATCATAATGTGGAGGAGCCGCTAGGATTCCTCATTGAGGACGGCCGGACGAAGGAGCGGCTGCTCTGGGCGGTCGATACCGCCAATCTGGGCGTCACCGCTGACCGGCTGACCTACATCGCCGTCGAGTGCAACTACGAGGAAAGCCTGCTGGGTCGCAGCGACCGCATTCCCTCGGTGCTGAAAGACCGCATCCGGCACAGCCATTTCGAGGTTTCGGACGTAATCCGCTGGCTGCACAAGCAGGATTTAAGCGGCGTGCTCACCATCTGGCTGCTGCATCTGTCCGCCGGCAACAGCAGGGCAGAGGCATGGCAGCGGCGGTTTGAAAGGGAGTTTCCGGGTATCACCATTCGGATTTGCGAGGAGTAACTATGCGTAAGAAATTATGCCTGACCTGCGCACAGGCTTTACAGAAACGTGCAGACATCCGATATACCGGCAAACGGACACGGATGGATATGTGCAGCGGCTGCCACAGCAAAATGCTGGTGACGGAGTACATCGTACCGGATGAACCGGTGCCAATTACACCGAAACCGGAGCCGAAATCTGCTGCTGTGCAGTACAAGCTGGGCGAAAAGCTGACTATGACTGTTGCAGACGATAACCGTACCGCCGGTGCAATCCTGCGCTATGCGGAACGCTGGGCAATCGAGCCTGGCGAGGTTATTGACAGTCTGATGAGATTCTACAAGCGTGCCATGAAGGAGAGGTACAACCATGAGCAACTTTAATAACACCGGCGAAGTCAAGGAGATCAGCATTCTGGACATGATGAACGGCGCGATCGGCGAGCGCGTGGCCTACGAGCTGACGCGCATCATGAAAAACTGCCGCGACTTCAACACTGAGGCGAAAAAGGCGCGGACGCTGACCATCAAGCTGTCCATCGTGCCAACCGAGAACCGCGACAGCGTGGCTGTCCGTGCGGAGGTCAGCAGCAAGCTGGTTCCGGTCAAGCCAATCGACGGCGCACTGCTGCTCGGCGGTACGGATGCAGAACCCATCGTGATGGAGTACACGCCGCAGGTGCCCGGTCAGCAGTCGTTCGACCCGTCCGTTGACACCGAACCCAAGGTCGTCAAGCTGGCGTAAATCACAAGGAGGATATTCAAAATGATCAAGGAAGCACTGGAATATATCGTAAACCTTTCGGCTCCGCATCTGGAGTTCCGCAACGGCAGCCACTATGCAGACCGCGTGCTGCACCGCATTCCGAACGAGCTGACGGCATCGCCGCTGGCGGTACATACGCTTTCGGCGGTGCGCGACTACATCGAGAGCGGCGCGGATGAGTGTGCTGAGGACGAGGACAGCCTCAGCCGCCGCTTTGTTATCCACGTTGCGGACTACAACGAGGTGTATCTGTACCGCGAGCTGAACAGCGACAAGGCGCGCGAGTGCCTGCTGGAAGCCGAGCTGTCCGCACCGGCGTTCCCGTTTGGCCGCTGGCTGGGCGTGGAGGAGTTCATCATCAATATGCAGACGCATTTCGTGCCGACCGAAGTCCGCGACACGCTGGTGCAGCTCATCAGCACGGTAACGACCGAGAACGGTGTATCGCTGGCAGATGACGGCATGACGCAGCGCGTGACGGCCCGCAGTGGTATTTCTCTTGTGAAGCAGGTGAGCGTGCCGAACCCGGTCGTGCTGGCGCCGTACCGCACCTTTACCGAGGTCGAGCAGCCGAAAAGTCCGTTTGTGTTCCGTATTCGCCAGACCGGCGATGAGGTGCAGGCGGCACTCTTTGCGGCGGATGCGGATGCATGGAAGCGCGAGGCCATCGCCAATATCCGCGACTGGTTCGAGCAGCACATTCCGCAGGAACTCCGCGAGGACGTTATCATTCTGGCGTAAGCAGGCAAGGTACAGGGCGGCAACCCCGCCCTTCCTGCCCTGAAAACCGGAGGTGATACTACGGGCAGAAATTGTAAAGTTGCGTTGGACTGGTGGCCGAGAGATATAGGGCTGTTCCGCGATCCCAAGCTGCGAAGCGTGCGGCAGGAATTCGGCGTGCTCGGGCCATATATCTATGAGTGCCTGCTCGACATCGCCTACGGCGATAAGGGCTATTACATCAATTATTCCGGCCGAGGGCGTGAGGACGTTCTCTGGCAGCTTTCGGAATACGTTGCCGGGCGGTACGCCGTGCCGGTGGAAACAATTGCGAACGTGATCGACCGTTTGGTGGAGTGTGAACTTTTTAGCGACGGCCTGTACAAGCGAGGGTTTATCACGTCGAAAAGAATGCAGATGAGTTATTTCATTGCCACGCTGGGACGCAGCGGCGTGCAGATTAACTTTGACATCTGGCTGCCGACCGAGGAAGAGATGCGAGAGAAAAACCCGAGCGGCAAGTCTTTTGTGCTGCAATCCTTTATTTCTTGGCGAGAAAAACATATAACTGGGCAAGAAACGGACGTTTCTCAGCCGGAAAGTACACACAGTACAGAACAGGACAGTACAGGAGAGAACAGTATAGTACAGCACAGCAGAGGACAGCAGAGCAGTGCGCCGGTGAGCGCTCTGTCTGATGAGCTGGAGGAGCTGCTGGGATGTAGATTTGACAAGAATTTCTGTCTGGAACTGGCACGTCTGCAAAAGCTGGGTATGCAGAAGGAAGTGTTTTTAGACGCTGCGCGGCAGACCAACGATAAGACACCGAGGAGTCCTGCGGCGTACTTCCGCACCGTGCTGCAAAGCTGCGAGAGGGATGGTATCCTGACGGCGGCGGATCTCGGCGCGACCAGGGCGAAGCCGATCGAGCAGAGCAGACCAAAGCCGCAGGACGACGGCGGCTATCTCAGCCCGGCGAACCTTCACGGCTCGAGTTGCGGGCAGGAAAATGCGCCGCTCGCGGACTGGGAGGAGGCGTGGCTTGCGCAGAAGGCGGAGATCAGAAAGAGACGCCAGGAAGCAATCGAACGCGGGGAAGAAGTGGACTGAGGAGGAGAACAGCATAATGGCAAAATGTAAATTCTGTGGGCAGGGCGTGCGGACTGCACCCGTGTTCCATCCGGCCTGCTGGGAGCAGCGGGCAAACAAGGTGATGGAGGAGTTCTGTGACGAGTATTGCAGATTTCCGCGAGAGATCGAGGACCATGACGACCTGATCGAGCACTGCTCGGAGTGCGTGGCCGCAGAGCTGCTGCGGATGGGAGGAAATGAGGTATGATGCTGGAACTGACAGGTAAGGACATTCTCGCCCTTACCAACGAGAGCAAGCGCAAGGCCGTTCTGTCTGACTGGCGTAACTGGGGCATCTGGCACAAGGCACCTGAGATCGGACTGTTTGTGTACCGGCTCGACCTGCCGGACGGCAGCTTTTTCACCGCCAGCTGGTATGAGGGCGATGACTTCTTTCCGGGTGGAGGTACGCATAACGTCAACCGTCCGCGTTTCAATCTCTGCGACAAGGGCGGCAAGCTGAAAGCAGGGAGCAAGGCAGAAAGCCTGCTGACGGACAAGCTCAAGGAGCTGCGGAAGGAGCTGCTGGAGCGGGAGAGCAACGGCCATGCTTGAAACCAACCATTGCTACTGCATGGATTGCATGGAGGGAATGGCGCAGTTCCAAGACGGCTGTTTCGATCTCGCTGTGGTAGACCCTCCGTACTTTAGCGGACCGGAACGCCGCCACTATTACGGCTCCAACGTAAGCCGAACCAGAGTGCGGCGCAATTATTACCCTGTATCAGCAGCATGGAAAGTGCCGGGAAAGGCATACTTTGACGAATTGCGGCGAGTGTCAAAGCACTACATCATTTGGGGCTGCAATTATTTCAGCTATGATTTTGCGCCCGGCCGGATTGTGTGGGACAAATGCAACCAAAGCTCGAGTTTCTCGGATTGCGAGATTGCCGCCACCGACCTGTTTACCAGCGTGCGTCTGTTTCGGTATATGTGGAGCGGTATGCTGCAGGGGAAAAGCGTTGCGGAGGGGCATATTCAGCAAGGGAATAAGGCACTCAATGAGGTGCGTATTCACCCGACACAAAAGCCGGTTGCGCTGTATGACTGGCTGTTTGAACGTTATGCGTCGCCGGGTATGCGCGTGCTGGATACCCATTTAGGGAGCGGCAGCAGCCGGATCGCGGCATATAAGGCTGGACTGGATTTCACAGGTTTTGAAATCGACCGGACATATTTCGATGCTGCCGAAAAGCGGTTTAGCAAATTTGCAGATCAAATCAGTTTGTTTTATGGGGAAGGAGCGGACACATATGAAAACCGATGAGCTCATCAAGGCCCTCGGGCGGCTGAAAGTGCAGACCGGCTCTCTGGTCTGCCTTGGTTGCGGGTATGAGCACAACTGCGGCGTGCATGGCTGCGCGATCACACGAGAGGCCGCGGTGCGGCTGAGCCTGTATGAACACGCGCTGGAGCAGGTCGCAAAGGAACGCGACACGCTGCTTGCGCAGCTCAAGCGCCTCGGCGGCTGCATGGGCTGCATCGGACATATGAACCCGGAGGCGCGGCTCTGCACCGACTGCGACGAGACGTTCTGCGCGTGGCAATGGAACGGAGGCACGCCATGTACATTCTGAGCGGTGACAAGAAGCAGATTATCAACTCGGACTTCGTGGAGCGCTTTTGCATCTCGGAAAAGCCGGATGCGGCGCTCATCGTCGCAAGCTATGACAAGAACGCCAAGGTAGTTACTGTGGCGCGGTATCGTGATCTGCGGGAAGCGCAAAAGGTGCTGGGTGAATTACTCTGCGCCATCGCAGGCGGACAGGCGTATTACACCATGCCGGAAAGCCTGCTGTATGCGGAGCAGCGCATCAGCAAAGATGCACGCATCAAGCGGAAAGGCGGCAGCTGATTATGACCGACAGAGAACTGATACTGCTGCACGATCTGCTTGAAGATCTGGAAACAGACGAGGGTGTGTGCTACAAGACCCGCAGCAGCACCTGCGCCACGGCCTGCCCGCTGTGGTACGCCGGTGCCTTTGGCGATAATGTTTGCCTGCCGTCTGTCCTCGGTCACCGGGTAACACGGATGATCCGGGACAAACGGCTGCGTGAAAGAGAAAAGGGAGGAGTAACCCATGGCAAAGACTAAGAAAAAGCACTCCGGCAAGCCGCGGGGCATGAACTACGCGGATATGTTGGCGCGCAAGCGCATGATCCGCGAGAGGATGGTCGCCGCGTGTGACGAAGCCTGCCGCGTAGCGGTCGGCATCATGCGGAAATATCAGGAGGAGCATAAGAATATTGACTAAATACAGCGATAAAGTTCGGCGCTACCTTGCGTGGCGCTATGGCATTACGGACAGGGAGGGGAAGCATTGAACAAGCGTGAGGACTGGTGGGAGTACACGAAGCGCATCATCCGGTCATATCCGGCGCTGCGCCGCAAGGCGGAGAGCGTGGGCGACATGCCCTGTACACCGGCTTACGGCGCATCCGGCGGCCACAGCAGCGGCGGCAGTCCGGTTGAGCGTGCGGTCGTTGACCGCCTGACTGATAAAGAACAGCGGCGGTATGACGCGGTGCGGGCTGCTATCTCGGAAACCGAGGTAATGAAACATGGCCGCCAGCGCATAGAGCTGATCGACCGCGTGTACTGGAAGCGCAGCCATACGCTGTACGGCGCAGCAATGTGCGTGCCGGTGAGCGAGGCAACTGCTAAACGGTGGAACGGTACATTTGTGCGGTTGGTGGCAGAAAAATTAAATTTGCCGTAAAATGATACTTCGTGCAGTGAAAGCCGTGATATTATGGTATCGTGAAGTGATACGGAAAAGTATTACTTAACTCCTCTTTTTGCGAAGGGCACCTTGAAATGGGTGCCTTTTGTTTTTAACAGAAATTAATAATGGGTGTTTTCAAAACAGGATATATGCGCTATTGCATATTTACTTTTGACTAAAAAAGTCGTATATTGTAGTAAAGAGGAGGAAACAATATGGAAAATACAGCGCATATCTTCTGTAATCCAGAAGAAGAATATTGGACCATACCGCCTATTCTATCTTTTTTGAAAGATAATCAGGTTAAAATAGATAATATTAATGTAAATAAAGGAAACAATAAAGCCAAATTAGTTTCGGCTGCACTGGATTTTGCAAAGGCCAATAAGGCAAATGAGCAAATCTTTGCAGAATGGGTAGATAAAACAGTAAAGGAAGGCATAAAGGAAATTGTGCTTTATAAATGTCGAATAGATAATGGAATTAGTTTGATATTATCGAATGAAGAAGGCATTCAAAAGCACTTAGATAAGTATGTCGATAAAGAATCTACGGGATATTTGATAAATTCTCAATACGACAATCAAACTAAATTAATAAAATATACAAGCTCAACTATGAGAGGTAAGCGCGTATTAACACTTTATTTTTGTAGAATGGTTACTTATATTGAAAAACGTAATTTAAATGCACGAAATATTGAATTCCCAGTTATTTTTGATTTTTTTATTGATGATGGTTGGTATGTGGTTCGATATAAATCTAGATCAAATCTTTATGAGTACAATCCGGAAAGCCAGAGTGTCTATGCCACAATGGAACAATCACTAAATGCTGAAAAGCCAGTGCGAGATGCTGTGGATTATGCTAAACGTATTTTGGGTATTACAGATGTGGATGATAAAGAGCAAGCATATAATCTGAAGAAGAAATTTTATAAACTCTTAAAAAGCTTTACAGAAACACCGCCAGAGATACAAACTGAACTTGATCAATACCAAACATTTATTACGGATATAGAACAAAAGATAAAGGAATTGTGCGGAATACCAGAAAATCAAATCTCTGGATTACATTGTGATATACGCAATCTCTTTGAGAAATATATTTCAATTAATCGACAAGATAAAGAAATATTTACACGAAAGAGAAATGCATATCCAGTTAAATTATGTGCTACAGATGAAGAAGACTCTCATGTGGATCAGGCTGCAGGCGGAGATGCAGGACCGCTACAAAGCAAAGCGATATTTTTTGACAATAAGCGCATGATAGACAATGACAAGACGTGTGATGGACTGACGCTAAAATGGAGACGTAATACGCGAACATACTATACAGAAACTTTTACTGTACGCATTTCGGAGAAAAAAGGAAAGTGCAATTTGAGTTTCAAGGAATATACGGCTGAGGAGGATATTCAAGATGTTTTATTCTCAATTATTGACGCTTGAACGGTCTTTTTCTGAAGAACTTCTTGATAAAGCTGATTGCTATTTTTCAGGATTGTCAGCTGATGCGAGAAAAACAATTTCTATATCGCGTGTTGCAACACATCTTCAGTGTAGCTATATTGAAAGTGCAAATTTTTTAAAGGCATGTATAGAAATTAATTTTATGCACAAGTATTTTGTGCTTTGTTGTCCGGAATGTGGACATATTATTAAAAGGTTAGAGTCTATTAATGACATAAAGAGTATAGAATATTGTTTATGCTGCGAGAAAGAGTTTGAGAAAGACGAATTTGACAGCGCACAGGATATAGAAATTCGTTTTGAGATAATCGAAGATGCCCCTTTTGAGGATGGGCAGCACTGCATAGATTCGAAAAAGATGAAAGAATCGGCTGGTGCTGTCCGCCCCGATTCTCTGCAGTTTGCTTGGAAACACGGTTTATTGGAAATCGGAGAGTTTTATTCAGTTCCAGATGATGGATCAGATTGGATAGCAAGAGCAGAAGCTATAATGACCACTCGATATACATCATCAACCGAGCAAGGAAATGCGTTAGAAAATTTAACGAGGGATCTGTTTAATCAGTGCACTTGCTTTAAAGCAACATCGGAATTTACAACAAAATTAAATCAAATAGATGGATTTGTGATAGTAAAACGATATTTTCAAGGAAATTTCTTTGATGAAATCGGTTCATCTTTTTATGTGGAATGCAAAAATGAAAAAAGCACACCGAAGAATACATATCTTTCAAAGCTATCGGATATTATGGGGCGAGCAGGTTGCTCTTTTGGAGTATTTGTCAGCAAGAAACCAGCGCCCAAAACATTTCGAGATATATGTCGTGATGTTTATTTAGTGCGTAAACAAGTGATTATATGTATTTCGCTATCTGAAATAATTGAGATGTTGGAAAATCAAGAAAATTTTATGGATTTGCTTCATCGAAAGTATATCGAGGTGCAACATAATGCAAACAAAAACCTAAAAGAACTTGGCATAATGCAAGGTTGATTTACCCGTAAACCGCCTACACCATAGGCGGTTTTCTTTTACCCATTTTCAGAAAGGACGGTGAGCGCGTGAGCAAACTGACAGCCAAGCAGCAGGCTTGGGTAGATTATTACAAGCAGGGCAAGACGGCGGCAGAAGCGGCGCGGCTTGCCGGATACAAGGCGAGGGATGACAACGGATTTCAGTCCATCGGCAGCGAAAACCTGCGGAAACTTGCTGTTTACATTGCGGAGCGGGATAAAATCCTTGAAACGCCGCGAATTGCCGACATGGAGGAGATCAACGCCTTCTGGACGAACGTCATGCGTGACAAGGGCGAGGAAACCAAGGACCGGCTCAAGGCCTCAGAGCTGAGAGCCAAGGCGGCGGGCGCGTTTGTGCAGAAAATCGAGCACTCCGGCACTCTCGAGGTGGAAAACCCGCTTGCAGGTCTGACCACCGAGGAGCTGCGGAAGCTGGCTGACGATGGTTGACCCTCACATTCGCAGGGCGGCTCGCCTTGAGCTTGCGCGGCGCGACTTCTGGGCGTTCTGCAAGCTGATGGCGCCGGACTTCTACCGCGAGGACAGGCCGTACCTCAAAACGCTGTGTCAGCGCTTACAGGCGTTCTGCGAGAGCGATCGCAAGGTACTTGTGGTCAATATGCCGCCGCGACACGGCAAGAGCCGCACGGCGGTGCTGCTGAGCCAGTGGCTGTTTGGCCGCGATCCGTCCGAGCAGATCATGACCGGCAGCTACAACGAAACGCTGTCCACGACGTTCGCACGGGCGGTCCGCGACGGCATTGCGGAGGAACGGTTTGACCCGAGCCGCATCGTGTTTTCGGACATTTTCCCGCAGACACGCATCAAGTACGGCGAGGCCGCCGCAGGCAAATGGGCGCTTGAGGGACAGTACGCGAGTTACCTCGCTACCTCTCCGGGCGGCACGGCGACCGGCTTCGGCGCACGCAAGCTGATTCTCGATGACCTGATCAAGAAGGCCGAGGAGGCGTTTAACGAGGGCGCACTCGACAAGCAGTGGCAGTGGTTCACGGACACGATGTTGTCCCGAACCGAAACCGGATACAAGATCGTTATCATCATGACGCGCTGGGCGACCGGCGACCTCGCAGGCCGTGCGCTGGAGCACTGGCCGGATGCGGAACTCATCACGATGAAAGCCTTGCAGGACGACGGCACGATGCTGTGCGACGCGGTTCTCACCCGTGAGGACTACGAGGACAAGGTTCGCACGATGAGCGAGGAAATCGCGTCCGCGAACTACCAGCAGCAGCCGATCGACCTCAAGGGCAGGCTGTACAGCAGCTTCAAGACCTATACGGACATTCCGAGGGACGAGCACGGCAATCCGCTGTTTACGCATATCCGCAGCTACACGGACACGGCGGACACCGGCGCGGACTATCTTTGCAGCATCATTTACGGCGAGTATAACCACGAGGCCTATGTGCTCGACATCTACTACACCAAAGACCCGATGGAAGTGACCGAGCCGGAAACCGCACGGCGGCTGCTGGCGAACGACGCAAACCTCGCCAAAATCGAGAGCAACAACGGCGGCCGCGGCTTTGCCCGCAACGTGCAGGAGCAGCTTCGGCGGCTCGGCTCCAACCGCTGCCGTGTGGAGTGGTTCCACCAGAGCGAGAACAAGGTCGCAAGAATTCTCACAAACGCAACATGGGTACAGGACCATATTTATTATCCGGTCAACTGGCGTGACCGCTGGCCGGAGTACGCAAAGGCCATGCAGCATTATCAGAAAGAGGGCAAAAACGCCCACGATGACGCTCCCGACGCGACAACCGGCGTTGCGGAGCAGTTCAACAGGAAAGGAGGTGTCAGCGTATGGTGAAAGTAAACAGCCGCACGATTCAGCGGCTTTTGCAGGGACACGGGCAGTTCATTCGCGAGGCGGACGAGGCGCGGCGCTATTACAGCAACGTCAACCGCATCAAGCAGGACAACAGCGTTTTGCAGCGGCAGGCAGAGACCGAGCAGACACTCGGCAATCCGCTGCACCTCGCGGACAACCGTATTTCGCATTCGTGGCATAATCTGCTCGTGACGCAGAAGGTTTCCTACGCGCTGAGCTATCCGCCGGTGTTCGATGTGGGGAACAAGACCGCTAACGAGCGGATTGCAGAGATTCTCGGAGATCAGTACACCGCAACGGCCATGCAGCTCGGCATTGACGCGAGCAACACCTCGGTCGGGTGGCTGCATTACTGGCGCGGCACAGACGGCAGGTTCCGCTACCACACCGTAGACCCGGAACAGATCGTGCCGGTGTTCTCCGGTACGCTGGAGAGCGACCTCGTCGGCGTGCTGCGCTGTTACACCATGCTCGACCCGACAAGCGGACAGACCGTGCAGGTGTGCGAATACTGGGATGACACGACCTGCCGGTTCTACCGTCAGAACGGCGTGTCCGGCAACTACACCTACTTCGAATATCCGGAAGTCGGGCAGGAGCTGCGGCACGGCCTCGGTGCGGTGCCGTTCATCCCGTTCTACAATAACGCCGGCCGCATGGGTGATCTGCCGCTGTATCGCGATTTAATCGACGCTTATGACAAGGTGGTGTCCGGCTTCGCCAACGATATGGAGGACGTGCAGGAGGTCATCTTCGTCATCAAGAACTACGGCGGCACGGACAAGACCGAGTTTATGAGCGACCTCAAAAAGAGCAAGCTCATCAAGGTCGAGGGAGACGGCGGTGTGGACACCATCCGCGCGGAGATCCCGTTTGAGGCGCGGAACGCTTTTCTCGAAAGAACCCGCCGTCAGATCTTCGTTTCCGGCATGGGCGTTGACCCGAACCCTGAGAATTTCGGCAACTCGTCCGGCGTGGCGCTCAAGTACCTGTACAGTCTGCTGGAGCTGAAGGCCGTGATGCTGGAAACGCAGTTCCGCAGCGGCTTTGCCGAGCTGGTACGTGCTATCTGCCGTCTGGAGGGTATCGCACAGCCGAAACGCATTCTCCAGACATGGACACGCAACATGGTACAGAACGACCTTGAAACCGCGCAGATCGCGCAGCAGTCGGTCGGCATTATCTCGGATAGGACCATCCTCGCAAACCATCCGTGGGTAGACGATGCCGAGAGCGAGCAAAAGCAGTTGGAAAAGGAACAGCAGGCAGCAGCCGAGAAGCAGCCGCAGTTTCAGTTTCCGCCAAAGGACGGTGTAGGCGATGGCAGCAGCGGATAAGCTGAACGGCGCCTACTGGCGCAAGCGTGCCATCGATCTCGCCGAAAAGCAGAAACAGGAAGATGACGACCTGTGTCTGCGGTTCCATCGGGAGTACGAACGTATCCTGCACGAGCTGGACAAGGAAATCTCGATCTTCTATGCCCGCTATGCCGCAAACGAGAGCGTCAGCATGGCAGACGCACGCAGGCTGCTGCAGGATGCAGAGCTGGAGGACTTCCGGATGTCGCTGGACGAGTTCCGGGATAAGGCGAGAGCCGGCGGCTTTGACAAGGAATTGGAGGAGGTTTATCTCCGGTCGCGTATCTCGCGCTTGCAGGCATTGCAGACGCAGGTTGAGCTGCGTATGATGGAGCTGTTCGGTTCTCAGCGCGATGTGCTGCGCGACCACTTGCAGGAGCGCTACACCGACACCTACTACCGCACGGTGTACGCCGTCAGCCAGCAGATGAATGTTGCAAGCACATTCGCTCGCATTGACCCGCAGACGGTCGAGAAGATACTCGCCGTGCCGTGGCTCGGCAGTGAATTTTCGTCTCGTATCTGGGCGGACAAGGACAAACTCCTGCGTGAGCTGACGCAGACGCTTTCGCGCGGTCTGGTACGCGGCGACTCGCTCGACCGCATGACGAAAGAGTTTGCCAAGCGCATGGGCGTGTCCGAGAGCAGGGCGGCAACGCTCATCCACACCGAGAGCGCCCATATGGCGGCTGAAGCTGCCGAACAGGGATACCGGGAAACCGGTGTCCAGTCCTATCGGTTTGAGGCGGCGCTCGACCTCAAGACCTGCTCGGTGTGCGGCGCTCTGGATCAGCGCGAGTTTCCGCTGGCAGAGCATGAAACCGGTATCAATTATCCGCCGCTGCATCCGCGCTGCCGGTGTACCACCGTTCCGGTAACGGAGTTCCGGATCGGCAGTAAGCGTGCCGCCAGAAATCCCGCGACCGGTAAGACCGAGTATGTCGAGAAAGGTATGACATATGAGGAATGGCATAAGAAATATGTTGAAAACGACCCGGAAAATGCTATACTGGAATTGAACAAGCGCGAAACAAGCGCACTGCAGAAGTATGTCAGTGCGGCCAGCTATTCGCTAAACGATAAGCTGCGCCGAGGTGAATCGCTCAGCGAAGCGGAACAGCGCTGGACGAAACGGCTTGACAAGGCGCTGGATAAACTTCCAGTGTACGAGGGAACGGTATATCGTTCTCTGTCCAGTGACATGATACCGGATAAAGCTGCTTTTCTGGCAGCGCATGAGGTTGACGCGATCGTTACATACGACGCATACACGTCTACTTCTATGGAGGTATATGACTCGGATATGGATATTCAGCTGGTTATTCAGAGTAAGACCGGCAGAGATATGCGTGGTATCAACGCAATCGAAAAGGAAATCCTTTTCAAGAGAGAATCGCGTTTCATTGTTGACAGAAAGGAGGGCAACACCATATGGCTGACAGAAATTTAACCTTTGAGGACTTCAAAAGGCTGTCACCCGAGGAACGCAACAGGCGATATGAAGAACTGTCCGATCATGACAAGTTTCTGGCACGCTGTTCGCAGCCGTCTGGCGTTCATGGTGTGCTGTGCAATACCTGTATCCACCGAAAGCGGGTATGCTGCAAGGCGTTTCCGGATGGTATCCCGGGCGAGCATATGAATAAGCTGGAGGAAAACCCGGCAATCGAATGTGCACCGGGCGTTCACTATCAACCAAAGACTTAGTCATCAAGACCGTACATTGGAGAGATAACAATGGATCTCATTCAGCACATGAAAAAGCTGCTCGGCACCGAGCACCCATATGACAAAGCGCATCGCCTCAAGGTGGAATGCACGGACGGTATTACGCTGGCCGGCAAATTCGTCACCGTCGTAGGCGCACTGGACAATGAACCGGAGATTGCAGAGCTGATTATCCGGCGCGACGACAACGGCGTTCTGACCGGAATGCTGGAAACCGAAATTGAAAGCATTGAGCTACTGGAGAAGTAAACGTCCGAACCAGTTGCAGAACCGACAAAATCTGCTATAATAAAATCTAAGATAGCGGAGAATGGGGACACGGCTGTGCAGAATGAGCAACCGATTTATCGGACGTTGGGAAAACTGAAAACCGAGTATCTGGAAAAGCGCTTTGGAAAGCTGCAAACAGATGAGCTGATTATTATGGACGAGCGTCTGGAGCATATTCGAGAACGTCACCCGGAAGATGTGGAGCTGTTCGAGAAATATGGAGCCACTGCGGCACTCGAGCCGGATACCGTTCTTGTTGACGGTAAGCATGACGGAACGGTTTTCATGGTAAAGGGCTTGCCGGACACCAATTTGAATGTTGTTGTGCGGCTTGCACTGGATACTGATGATACAGGGCGGAAAAACTCTATCATGACGTTCTATCGCATCAGAGAAAAGAATTTGAAGAAACTCATAAACAAAAGCGAGGTTCTTTACAGCAAGGAATAAATCTGTTATAATAATCATACAGATAAACGGTATTTTGAAGTAGAGATTGTGCTGCTACACACCTAAGCGGAAATTTAATACTATGCTATCAGTATTGTGTATTTCTGTTTGGGTCAAAAGAAATGTGGGAAGGGGCACACCCACCAAAATACCAGAGATCCCGATAAGGGCGCTTCGGAAACGAGGCGCCTTTGTCGTACAACCGAAGAACTAACCACCAAGACAACCGTCAAGGTGGTTTTTTCATACCCATTTTACGGAAAGGAGCAAAAAACAATGGAATTTCTCAAAAGCCTGTTTGAAAAGGGCGCACTGACGTGGGAGCAGTTTCAGCAGGCCGCAAAGGACGCAAAGTTTGAGGTCGTGAACGCCGCAGGCGGCGCTTACGTTCCCAAGGCCGACCTGGACACCAAGGCGCAGGAGCTGACCACGGCGAACAACACCATCAAGGACCTGCGTGAGGCCGCCAAGGCGTGGGACGGCAAGGACCCGAAGAAGCTGGAGGACGACCTCAAGACCCTCCAGACCAAGTACGATACCGACACCGCGAACATCCGCCGCGATGCGGCGATCGACCTTGCGCTGACCCGTGCCCACGCACGCGATCCGCAGCTGACCCGCGCGGCGCTCTCGATGGACGACATCAAGATCGGCGCGGACGGCAAGATCACCGGCCTTGACGCGCAGGTGGAAAGTCTGAAAAAGGACAAGGCATGGCTGTTCGAAGAAGACGGCGCAGGTCAGTCCGGCAAGCAGGGCGACAAGGGCGGAAACCCGAACGGCGGTCAGGGCGGCGGCTACAATCCGCAGTCCGGCGGCAATCCGAACACGGTAAACGACCTCGGTTCCGCTCTCGCAGAAGTATACAACACCAACGGCTAACAGAAAGAAGGAATGAAAAATGCCTATCACTCTCGCACAGGCAAAGGTCGGCATGGCAAACCATGTGGACCAGCAGGTTATCGACCAGTTCCGCCGCGGCTCCATGCTGCTGAACGCACTGACGTTTGACAACTCGGTTTCCCCCGGCACCGGCGGCTCTACGCTGACCTATGGCTACACTCAGCTCAAGACTCCGGCAGGCGCGGACTTCCGCGACATCAACGCCGACTACACCGATACCGTTGCCGACCGCGAAACCAAGTCGGTTGACCTCAAGATCTTCGGCGGTACGTTCAAGATCGACCGTGTTCTCGCTAACACCGCGAACGGTCAGATCAGCGAGGTGCAGTTCCAGCTCGAGGAGCACATCAAGGCGACCACCAACCTGTTCCACTACACCGCCATCAACGGCGACAAGGGCACCAAGGGCTTTGACGGTCTGGACACGCTGCTTGTCGGCACTTCCACCGAGCTCAACGCGGATGCATCCAAGGCGATCGACCTGTCCACCTCGGCGGCGATCGACACCAACTACAAGACCGTGCTCGATATGCTCGACGAGTTCCTGTCCGAGCTGGACGGCGTGCCGACCATGCTCATCGGCAATGCGGCGCTGCTGACCAAGATCCGCTCCTGCGCCCGCCGTGCCGGTTATCTGACCCACTCCGAGGACGCTTTCGGCCGTCAGATGAGCGGTTACAACGGCATTCCGTTCATGGATATGCAGTATTACTACGACACCGCCGAGAAGAAGGAAAAGCCGGTCGTGCCGATTACGTCGCGCGAGTACGGCGCATCCTCGTCCAAGACCACCGTTACCGGTCTGACCGACCTGTACGCTGTCCGTCTGGGTCTGGACGGTTTCCACGCCGTATCTCCGATGGGCGGCAAGGTGATCTCCACCACGCTGCCGGATTTCTCTACCGCAGGCCCGGTCAAGGCCGGTGATGTCGAGATGGTAGCGGCAACCGTGCTCAAGAAGTCCCGCGCTGCCGGCGTGCTGCGCAACTTCAAGGTAAAGTGAGGGAAGCGCTATGTACAAGATCAAGGCACCGAGCGAGGAGTACGACCGCAAGATCGGCGGCGTGCAGTTCGTCAGTGGTGAGGCGCAGACGGATAACGAGTGGCTTGCAAGCTGGTTCTCCGGCCGTGCGGGCTTTACCGTAGAAACCGTGACCGCCGAGGAGGAAACCGAGCCGACCGAGGACAAACCGAGGGGGAAGCGCAGAAATGACAAGGGAAACGCTGATGCTGCGGGCGCAAAGCCTGCTGCCGAACCTGCCGCAGGAAACGCTTGAGTTCGCCTGCGATCTGGTGCTCGAACAGATCTGTAACTACTGCAATCTGACCGAGGCGCCGGACGGCCTGACGAACACCGCAGTGCTGATGGTGCGCGGCCTGGTAAACAGCGTTCAGCTCCAGAACGAGAATATGCAGCCTGCCGCAAAGGGCGTGTCCAGAGGGGATACGTCCTTTTCCTTTGCAACGGCGGCGGAGCAGCTGGCGGCGCTGGCAGGCTCAGGCGACTTCCTCACCGACTACAAGGCGCAGCTGAACGCCTATCGAAAGATGAGGTGGTAGTATGCTCGGCAATCCGGAGCTGGAACGGGCGCTGCTCGAGCAGACCTATGACGGCGTGATGACCGTCACCGGCACAAGCAAGCAAACCGTGAATGGCGAAACCGTTGTTACGCCGGACGCGGTGCTGCACGAGAATATCCCGTGTGCGCTGTCGTTTTCCGGCACACCGGACAGCAAAACGGACGCGAACAGCAGTCAGATCAGCTATCAGGCCACGATCTACTGTGCGCCTGATCTGGCTGTTCCGGCAGGCTGCCGCATTGCGGTTCAGCAGTACGGCGCGACCTATCGGCTGAAATACAGCGGCGAAAGCGCGGTCTATCCGACGCATCAGCAGCTTTCTGCCGTCCGAGAGGAGCGAGCGTAATGGCAAGCTGGGGAAGCTGCGATTTTCACGAGCTGCGCGACTTAAACGAACGTATTAAGGCCGCCGCCAGTGAACCGGAGATGGACGCTTTCTACACCGGCCTGCTCGATGAGATGATGAACGGTCTGCTGAAAAACGTCAAAAAGGTCACGCCGTATAAAACCGAGCACCTGAAACGTAATTGGTTTATTACTCATGCGCGGCGCAGCGGGAAACATTACCGTGCGGAGATTTATAATAACGTCTTTTACGCGCCCTATGTGGAGAACGGACACCGTATCGTCCACAAGGGCGTGACGCACGGTTTCGTTGAAGGCAAGCATATGCTGCGCGACAGCCTGTTCGACCTTCAGAAAAAAGCGCCGGACTTTATCAAGACCAAGAGCGAGGAATTCCTCAGCCGCATGATGGAGGGCAAATGATTAACGTAGTACAGGAAATCGTCGATAAGCTGCGCACGGTCTATCCATCGGAGCAGTACGACATCTATACCGAACGTATCGAGCAGGGCTTCTCTGCGCCGTGCTTCTCCATTCGGCAGCTTCGTGCGGACGTCACGCCGTACCCGTCCGGGCTGCATGAGATCGTGCAGCACATGGACGTGCGGTTCTTCCCGTCGGACGGCCGTCCGCAGGAGCAGTGCCGAGAGACCGCGCAGACGCTCACGCTGCTGCTGCGGCGCACGGAGAGCCTGCGCGGGAGCAATCTCTCGTGGGAAATTACAGACGAGGTGCTGCACTTTTTCGCGGACTACCGGCAGTTTGTCCGGGAAATCCCGGAAGATATTCCGATGGAGAATTTGCAGACCACCGTAGGAACGGAGAACGAAAATGGCAGTTAAACGCAAAACCGAGGCAGGAGCACCGGCGTTTACCGGCGCACAGCTCCTGACCTTCGACAGATACCGCGAGCGGCGCGACCTGCTGGGCGTGCTGCTCGACAAGGATCAGCGCTACACCTTTTCCGAGGTGGACGCGCTCATTGATAACTTTATGAAAGGCAAGGTGAATTAAATGGCTTTAGGCGGCGGTATGTATACCATACAGAACAAGGTGCTGCCCGGTGCATACATCAACTTTGTGTCGGCGGCGCGTGCCTCTGCGACCCTGGGCGACCGCGGCACGGCGGCTTTCCCGCTGTCCCTCGACTGGGGACCGGAAAACGAGGTCGTGACCATCGAGAACAGCGAGTTTCAGAAGCAGTCGCAGGCGCTGACCGGCTACGCCTACACGGCGGACGAGCTGCGTCCGCTGCGCGAGATCTTCGCAAATGCCAAGACGCTGCACCTGTTCCGTCTGAACAGCGGCGGTGCAAAGGCAGCCTGCAAGTACGCAGAGGCGAAGTATCCGGGCAAGATCGGCAACGAACTGAAGATCGTGATTCAGCAGAACGAGGGCTTCACGGTATCGACGAACGAGGTCTACGACGTTTCGACCTATATCGGCACGACCCTTGTGGACACGCAGAAGGCAGTTAAGGCAGTTTCCGACCTTTCCGACAACGACTATCTGCACTGGAAGGGCAGCGAGGCGCTGACCGAGAACGCAGGCCTGCTGCTCACCGGCGGCACGACCGGCGCGGTGCAGGATGCAGCTTACCAGACGTTCCTCGACAAGATCGAGCCGTACAGCTTCAACGCGGTCGGCTGCGACACGAAGAACAGCACGGTCAAGGGTCTGTTCGCCAACTGGACGCGCCGCCTGCGTGACGAGCAGGGCGTGAAGTTCCAGTGCGTGCTTCATGGCTACCCTGCGGCAGACTACGAGGGCGTGATTTCCGTCAAGAACGGACTGGTAGGTGCGGCTGATGATCCGTCGGCGGTGTACTGGACGACCGGCGCGGAATCTGCGTGCGCGGTCAACCGCTCGATGACCAACTCGACCTATACCGGCGAGTACGACATCGACACGAACTACACGCAGACCCAGCTTGAAAAGGCCATCAAGGCCGGTGAGTTCACGTTCCACCGTGTCGGCGACCAGACGCGCGTGCTGACCGACATCAACACCTTTGTGTCCGTCACGGACGAAAAGAGCGCGGATTTCTCGTCCAATCAGGTTATGCGCGTGCTCGACCAGATCGCCAATGACATTGCAAGCCTGTTCAACTCGAAGTACATTGGCAAAGTCCAGAACGACGCCTCCGGCCGCGTGAGCCTGTGGAGCGACATTGTAGCGCACCACACCCAGCTCCAGACCATCCGCGCCATTGAGAACTTTGACAGCAGCAGCGTCACCGTGTCGCCGGGCGATAGGAAGAAGTCGGTTGCGGTCGAGGATCATGTACAGCCGGTTTCCGCGATGGAACAGCTTTACATGAAGGTAATCGTTGAATAAAGGAGGGAAAAGTCATGCTGAACGCTCCTGTTATGGAAGCAAATGATGCGGTAGCCGGTTCGATGGCCGAGTGCTACGTCACCCTTGACGGCAACCGCTACAATATGATGCAGCTGTACAGCTTTGAGTCGTCCGCGAAGGTCGACATTCAGGACGTAAAGCTGCTCGGCCGCACCGGCAAGGGCAAGAAGCCAAGTGGGTGGTCCGGTTCGTGGAAGGGCACGGCGCACTTTAACCAGAGCGTGTTCCGCCGCTGGTTCCTGATCTACTGCAAGACCGGCAGGATGACGCCGTTTGAGATTCAGGTGTCCAACGAGGACCCGTCCTCGTCTGCCGGCCGTCAGACCATCACGCACACCGGCTGCCTGATCGACAGCTCGATTCTGGCGAAGTTCGACGCAGGCGATACCCTGCTCGATGAGGAGCTTTCCGGCACGTTCGACGACTGGGATATGCCGGAGGAATTTAACACGCTGTCCGGTATGGAATAAGGAGGAATTTGTACAATGGGTAATCTTACCGCATTTCTGGCGCAGAACGCCAGGCAGGTTGAAAACGTAAAGCTGGTCGTATCCGACCGCTTCACCGATGAGGACGGCAAGCCGCTCGAGTGGGAGGTGCGCTGCATTTCCTCGCGCGAGGACGAAACGCTGCGCCGCGACTGCCAGTACCGCGTACAGGTGCCGGGCAAGCGCGGCAGCTTCCGTCAGGAATTCGACAACGTGCTGTACCTTGCCAAGCTGGCAGCCGCCTGCACGGTTTATCCGAACCTCAACGACGCAGAATTGCAGGACAGCTACGGCGTAAAGTGCGCCGAGGAGCTGATCTCGGCCATGCTGACGCCGGGTGAGTATACGAACTACACGGAAAAGCTGTTCGACATCTGCGGCTTCGGTGACAAGCTCGATCTGGTGGAACAGGCAAAAAACTGATTCGGGACGGTGAGGGCTCTGATGATTATGAAGCGTATGCAGCGCATTACTGCCTGCAAAAGCTCCATATCCTGCCGTCCGAATATTTAAGTCTGCCAAAGGAAGAACGGGCATTTATCTGGGCGTCCTGTGTCGTGTACAACGAGGACGAAAAGGCCGCTCTGGATAAAGCGAAACGAGGGAGGTGAGTTCTATGGCACTGTCCAACACCGTCCAGCTGCGCGACGGCATGAGTAATGTGCTCAGCCGTATCGCGTCCAACCTGAGTGCGGTCAACGACCGGTTTGAACGGATGCAGAGCCTGACCGAACAGGCTGCACCGACCGGTCTTTATTCACAATTTAACAGCGAACTGACAGGTGTGCGCGAAGAACTCACCCGAACCGTGAGCGAAGTCGAGGAGCTGCGGAGCAGCATGACCTCGGCGCAGCCGCCGGCGGAAAACCTGACGGCCTCGCTCAAAAAGCTGGGCACCGCGTTCCTCGGCTCCAAGCTGGTAAGCGGTATCGTCAGTATGTCGGACGAGCTGACGCAGACTACCGCCCGTCTCAACCTGATGAACGACGGTCTGCAAAGCACCGCCGACCTGCAGGAGCTGATCTACCAGTCCGCTATGCGTTCGCGCGGCGCGTACAACGCTACGGCGGATGCAGTCGCAAAGATGGGCCTGCTTGCCGGTGACGCATTCAGCAGCAATCAGGAAACGATCGCGTTTGTCGAGCAGCTGAACAAGCAGTTCAAGATTGCGGGCACGTCCGCCGAGGGACAGGCCGCCGCCATGCTCCAGATCACGCAGGCGATGGGCTCCGGCGTGCTGCGCGGTGAGGAGCTGAACTCGGTATTCGAGCAGGCACCGACCATCATTCAGTCGATTGCGGACTACCTCGGCGTATCGGTCGGTGAGATCCGCAGCATGGCGCAGGAGGGCGAGCTGACGGCGAGCATTGTCAAGTCCGCGCTGCTGTCCTCGGCGGAGGAAACCAACCAGAAGTTCAACGAGATTCCGCTCACCTGGTCGGACGTCTGGACGCAGGCCAGCAACATGGCAATCATGGCCTTGCGGCCGCTGCTCGAAGCCATCAACTGGGTGGCGAACAATATTGAGGTCATCGGCCCGCTGGTGCTTGCGGCTGCGGCAGCCTTTGCGCTGTTTGCGGTGGCCGCCAACTGGACGAAGATCTGTGCTGCGGCTACGAAGGCGCTGACAGCCGCGCAGAAGATGCTCAATGCCGTGATGTCGCTCAACCCGATCGTGTTGATTATCGGCTCGATCATCATTCTGATCGGCGTGATCGCCGCGTACATCAACTACACGAACCGGGCAAAGAACGAAACGACGAGCGCCGTCGGCGTGATCTGCGGCCTGTTTGCGATGGCAGGCGCGTTTGTCTACAATATGTTCTATCTGCCGGTCTACAACGTCATTGCCGACCTTATCAACTTCCTCGGCAACGTGTTCCAGCACCCGATTGCGTCAATCGAGATTTTGTTTTTGCAGCTCAGCCAGTATGTTGTCGGCGTCATCCGCGGTATGGTGAGGACGATCGAGAAGCTCATCAATCTTATTCCGGGCGTGAAGATCAATATCACCAGCGGTCTGGACACATTCTACGACAGCTACACCGACAGAATCCAGAAGATCAAGGATCAGTCCGGGTGGACGGAGTACGTGAAGCACAAGGAGAAGATCGAGTATTCGACGGCTTACGCCAACGGCTACAACTGGGGCGCAAACCTCCAGAACAGCATCTCTGAAAAGCTGGGTCTTGACCTGCCGGACGATCCGGCAACGGGTTTGCTGTCCAACATCGCGGACAACACCGCCCAGATTGCGGACGATGTGAGCGTATCCTCGGACGACATCAAGCTGCTGCGCGATATTGCGGAGCGGCAGGTCATCAACAAGTACACCACCGCCGAGATCAAGGTGGAAATGGTCAACCACAACAACATCTCGAACGAGATGGATCTGGACGGAGTAGTCAATCTGCTGGAAGCCAAGGTCACCGAGGCTCTGGTAACGAGTGCAGAGGGGGTGCATATCTGATGTACGAGTTTTACATGGACGGTGTGCGCCTTCCGGTCACGCCATCGGCTTTGACAATCAAAATCGCGAACCAGAACAAGACCATCAACCTCATCAACGAGGGCCAGGTGAACGTCCTGAAAACGCCGGGGCTGTCGAAAATCAGCTTTTCAGCGCTCCTGCCGAACAGGGAATACCCGTTTGCCTGTTATCCGAACGGGTATCAGCCGGCGCAGTATTACATGAGCAAGCTGGAATCGCTTAAGACCGCCTGCAAGTCGTTTGAGTTCTCGGTTATCCGCATAGACGACAGCGGCGAACAGCTGATGAGCGCACAGCCGATGACAGTATCTCTGGAAAGCTACGAGCTTGCCGAGGACGCAGGCAGCTACGGCGTTGATGTCATGGCGAAGATTGAATTGCTGCAATACGCGCCGTACCACACAAAGTCTATCGAGTTCAAGAAGAGCGAGAGCAGTTCCGGCACGAAGAAAGCCACCGTCACACAAAAGCGCGACACCACGACTGCACCGGCAGGCAAGACGTACACCGTCAAGTCCGGTGATACGCTGTGGGACATTGCCCGGGTGAAGCTGGGGAACGGTACTAAGTGGCAGTCTATCTATAATCTGAACAAGGCTGCCATTGAGGCCGCCGCCAAGAAGTACGGCAGGTCGAGCAGCAGTAACGGCTGGTGGATCTACCCCGGCACCGTGCTCAAGCTGCCGGGTTAAGGAGGGGAGAACATGGGTAAATATGTTTGGCCGTGTCCATCCTACTCGCGCATTTCGAGCGGCTACGGCAACCGTACCTGTCCGTTCCACGGCAAGGAATTCCACGACGGCGTTGACCTGGCAGCGGCAAGCGGCGCACCAATCCTCGCGTTCGGCCCCGGCACGGTCACGAAGTCCGGCTGGTACGGTGGCTACGGCAACTACATCAGCATCGACCACGGCGGCGGTCTGATGAGCTTTTACGGGCACGCCTCGGCGCTCTACGTCAAGCAGGGTGCAAAGGTTACCGCCGGGCAGAAGATTGCCGCCGTCGGTACAACCGGCAGCTCGACCGGCTGTCACCTGCATTTCGGTATGCACAAGAACGGCTCGTCCGTCAATCCGCTGAACTACGTTTCCTCGGGTGATACGCTTGCCAAGTATTCCGGCTCTAAATCGTCTGGCACTGCTACAAATACGGTTAAGGCGCTATTTACGGCGTACTATCCCGCGAATAACGCCATGGAGGGCGGCTTTCTTGACGCACTCGGTAACAAGTTAGACCCGTCCAAGCATACCTGTGCTGCACCGCCAAGCGTACCGTTTGGTACTAAGGTTACAGTGAAGGGTACAGGTACAGCGCTTGACGGCGTGACCTACACCGTCAATGACCGTGGCGGCATGATTCAAATCGAAAACGGCGTGTACCACTTCGACCTCTTGATGTCCTCGGATGCTGAGTGCAACCGTTGGGGCAAGAAGTACGGCAAAGCCGTCATCGGCGGCTCGGGCGGCTCGTCCGGCTCGACCTCTTCGGACACGAGCACCGAGAAAGAGAAGAAGGATATCACGACCGTTGTTGTTAAGTCTGTCACCGGCGCGGCGGGCACGCGCAAGGAGATCCTGCGGGATGTTCCGTCCTGCCAGATGCCGGGTGCGGAACTGATCATCCAGAACAGGAACGGTCAGCTTCAGCAGCCGATGATTGAGGGCGACATCGTGTGGGAAACCACCCGCAGCGGCGCGGCATCCTCGCTGACGTTTACGGTGGTCAAGGACGATACCCTCAACTTCCACGAGGGCAATCCGGTCAGTTTTCGGTTTAACGGCGCGAATGTGTTCTACGGCTACGTTTTTAAGAAAAGCCGCAGTGATAACAGGTTGATTAAGGTAACCTGTTACGATCAGCTACGCTACTTCAAGAACAAGGACACCATCAGCTACACGAACAAGACCTATGCCGATGTGCTGAAAATGCTGGCTGCGGACTACGGTTTGAAGGTCGGCACGGTGGCAGACACCAAGTACAAGATTCCGCAGCGTATCGAGGAGGGGACGCTCTTTGATATGCTCGGCAACGCCAGTGATTTGACCATCATCAACACCGGCAAGGTGTACGTCTTGTATGACGATTTCGGCAAGTTGTGCCTCAAACCCTACGAGAGCCTGCTCCTGCCGCTCTACATCGACGAGGACACGGCGCAGGGATACAGCTACACCTCGTCCATCGACAGTGACGTGTACAACCGCATCAAGCTGGCGTGGGACAACGACGAAACCGGCGTCAGAGAGGTTCATGTGATGAACAATACCGCCAGCCAGAGTAAATGGGGCACGCTCCAGTATTATGAAAAGCTGGACAATGCCCTCAACACCGCCGATTTGCAGACCAAGGCAAAGGCGCTGATGAAATACTACAACGTTATTCACCGCGAACTGACCATGCAGAAGGTTTTCGGCGACGTGAGAGCCAGAGCCGGTACTTCGGTCTGCGTCGGCATGGGCCTGGGTGACATCAACATCAAGAACTATATGTGTGTGGAGAAGGCTAAGCACACGTTCAGCAATGGCCTGTACACGATGGATCTGTATTTGAGCGGAATTCGAGGTGAGTTTAGTGTCTGATATGCAGCGTTTTATCAACACGTTAAAGCAGATTGCCGCGAATGAGCGTCAAGCCGCTTTGCCGATGACAATCTGCTTCGGCAAGGTGATTGCACTCTCCCCGTTCCGTGTGCAGATCGACCAGAAACTTGTACTCACCAAGGAGTTTTTCATCGTGAAGAGCGGCGTGAGCGCATCCTCGTTCAAGGTGGGCGATGTGCTCATCCTGTTCCGCAATGAGGGCGGACAAAAGTACCTGATATTCGACAAGAAAGGGGCGCTGTAATGCTGCCGACAGAGTATAATGACGATCTCGTGCAGGATTTCGAGATTGAAACACAGCCTACACGCACCTACGCGCTGCGGTTTGACGGCTACCCGTGTTCCGGCGGCAAGCTGGACGGACTGGAAGCCATGAAGCAGGCCATCTTCCTGATTCTTCAGACCGAACGCTTTCAGTACGCGATTTACAGCTGGAATTACGGTATCGAGCTGAACGCCCTGCTCGGGCAGACCATGACGCCGTATCTGCAGGCCAAGGTCGCCAAGGCGATTGAAGATGCGCTCATGGTGGATGATCGTGTGCTCTCGGTGGAGCAGTTTTCATTCACCAAGGGTAAGCGCAGCCTGCTTGTGAAATTTACCGTAACCACGACCGAGGGCGACGTGGAAAGCGAATTTGAGTTTGGAGGTGAAGCGGCATGATCGGAAAGTATTCCGATGAAATGACATTTGATTATATCATGAACCGGATGTTGGAATCTGTGCCGGATACGGTGGACAAGCGGGAAGGTAGTATCATCTATGACGCATTATCACCTGCTGCCGCAGAACTTGCAAAGGCGTACATGGAACTTGATGTTGTTATGGATGAAACCTTTGTCGATACTGCGTCCCTGCAATACCTTATGTTGCGCTGTAAAGAACGCGGCGTAGCTATTCAGGGCGAAACGGCTGCTGTTATAGAGGGCGTGTTCACGCCGTCCAGTGTGGAGCTGACCGCGGGTTTGCGGTTCAACTGCGACGAGGTGAACTACACTATCACAGAAAAGATATCGGCGGGTCACTACAAGCTGGAAGCGGAAACGCTCGGTACGGTTGGCAACAAGTACACCGGTCTGCTGCTACCAATCCAGACGGTGAACGGTCTGGAAACCGCCCAGATTGCAGCGGTGCTCATTCCGGCCGAGGACGGCGACACGACCGACACGCTGCGCGAGAAATACTACGCCAGCATTGACGGCGAAGCGTTTGGCGGCAACGTGGCCGACTACCGCGAGAAGGTCAACGCTATTACAGGTGTTGGCGGCGTCAAGGTCTATCCGGTCTGGAACGGCGGCGGCACGGTCAAGCTGACTATTATCGCGTCTGATTACACCGCACCGAGTACCGAGCTTATCAGCAAGGTACAGACCGCCATCGACCCCGAGGGCAATCAGGGCGAAGGCTTAGGCCTTGCGCCGATCGGGCACACCGTGACTGTCGCCGGTGCGAGGTATGCCGACATTGCTATCACAACCAATATCACCTTTGCGACCGGCTGGGCGTGGTCGAGCGCACAGTCGCAGGTGGAGAGCGCGGTCAAGATGTACTTTGCCGAGCTGGCGAAGATCTGGGCGGACAGCGCGACGACGGTTGTGCGTATCTCGCAGATTGAGACGCATTTGCTTGCGCTCGACTGCGTGGTGGACGTGGAGGACACGACCATCAACGGCAGTGTGAAGAACATCGAGCTGGCAGCGGACGAAATTCCGCAGCTCGGCAGTATCGGAGGTGCGACGTGAGGAAGAAATTACAGGACTACCTGCCGCCAATCCTGCTCAAAACCTACGAGTTCCCGCTGCTGTGTGAGACCGAGCAGCCGGAGATTGACCGTCTGCATGATGCCGCTGATGCGGTGCTCGATGCGCAGTTTCTAAGCACAGCAGGGGAGTACGCCATTCAGAGGTACGAGAAGATCTTCGGCGTTGTGCCGCAGGACACCGACACGCTCGACGAGCGCCGGTTTAAGGTGCTGACCAGGATCAACACGCAGCTGCCGTTTTCCGTGCGCCGCCTGCGGCAGCAGCTTGCAACGCTGTGCGGCGAGGACGGCTATAAGCTGGAACTGAACGGCGACAGGTACACACTGACGGTCAAAGTCGCGCTGACCGCAAAGCGTAATCAGCAGGCGGTCGAGGAGCTGCTCGCGGACATTGTGCCTGCGAATATGGTCTGCACGACGTCGCTGCTGTACAATCAGCACGCAGACCTGACGTGCTTCACGCACGCGCAACTGGCTTTGCTTACGCATTTTGAAATTAGAGAGGAAGTGTTGCCGGATGGCGAGTAAAACGACAAACTACGGACTGAATAAGCACAGTCCGCAGGATTTCTACAATGTAGAAGCCAGAAACGAGAACTGGGATAAGATCGACGAGGCTCTTGCTGCAACCGACCCGGCCAAGGTCACCGCCAAGGCCGCACCGGCCGACGATGACGGCGTAATGATCGCGGACAGCGCGGACGGCGGCAAGGCTAAGCGCCTGCTGTGGTCGAATGTTAAGGCGGCTCTCGGCAAGCTGTTCGTTCCGCTGGCGAGAAAGATCAACGGGAAGGCGCTGACGGAGGATGTGACGCTGACGGCGGCCGATATCAAAATGCCCGACAGCGAAGAAGACGTAGGGGCGGCTATGGCAAAGCGCCTTATAAACTACGGTACAGAGTTCGCCTCTAAAGACACAATTTTAGACG
>NZ_QULN01000029.1:4116-5695 GCF_003481705.1 Butyricicoccus sp. OM04-18BH | reverse complement strand
GCTATATCGCGTCCACGGGCAAGAAATATAAAAACCACGCCGCCACTATCCGCAGATGGACGGCAGACGATACCGCAAAGGCTGCCCCGAAACAGGGCATACCCGAATACACCTGCAAGGAGGGCGAGAGCTTATGAGTAATCTGTTTACAGAATGAGTTTTGAATATGGCGGCTGTTACCCCACAGCCGGAGGACTACACGGGCGAGGGCGGACTGCTTTACTGCGGCAAGTGTCACACTCCGAAAGAAGCCTACTTCCCGGAAAAGCAAGCCGCCCTGTTTGGGCGTGACCGCCACCCGGCAGAATGTGACTGCCAGAAAGCCCAGCGTTTGGAGCGTGAAGCCGCCGAACAGCGCAGAAAGCACCTTGACACCGTGGAGGACTTGAAACGCCGGGGATTTACCAATCCTACCATGCAGGAATGGACTTTCGCCAACGACAACGGGAAATGCCCGCAAATGGAGATTGCACACTTCTATGTGGAGCATTGGGAGCAGATGAGAGAAAACAACTATGGTCTGCTCTTGTGGGGCAAGGTAGGCACAGGAAAAAGCTATTTTGCCGGGTGCATTGCCAATGCCCTTATGGAACAGGAAATCTCCGTCCGCATGTCAAACTTTTCTGCGATACTGAATGATTTAACTGCCAGCTTTGAGGGGCGAAACGAATATATCGAGCGTCTTTGCCGTTTCCCTCTGCTGATACTTGATGATTTTGGTATGGAGCGTGGCACAGAGTACGGTTTGGAACAGGTCTACAATGTAATTGACAGCCGATACCGCAGCCGAAAGCCGCTGATTGTCACCACCAATCTAAGCCTTACGGAACTGCAGAATCCACAGGACACCGCCCACGCCCGTATCTATGACCGAGTGCTTGAAATGTGTCTGCCTACCCTTTTGTGGACTTGCCATCTGGGGACATCTTGCGTTGCAAGCTGTTCCCAGCCGACAAGTTTCATAAAATATGCTATCTTTTTGATAGGCAGTGAAGTATAATGAAGATGACAACAAATATGAATTTTGGGGAGGTGTAATAGATGGATAAGAAACGGTTGAAACGAGCGCTGGGAGTTGCAATCCCACTTGCTGTCATCATAATCGGCATAAGTTATAACAGCTATATTAAGATGCACACTTTCACCCTTTCAGGTGGTGAGATAGTGAAAAGCGAACAGATACAGCCTGTTGGCGGAAAGGTAAAAGTTACTGGTACTGCTGATACAGATGTTGTATTTACGGATATTGAAAGCGGAGAGACTTATGTAATAGGTTACATTACTTCTAGGGTAGGCGATACAATTAAACTTGAGCGAGGAAAATGGTACAGAGTGGAAGGCATTGGAGAACTTACAGTGAGCCCCGTCAATGTTCGTATAGAATAACAACTCCCAGTTTGTCAACTTCACATCGGGTCAACTTGCCCCGAACTTTTATAACTAAATACCCGCCGCCCACACAGCGGCACACCGAGCAGGAAATCTGAAAAGGTCTCCTGCTTTTTTTCTGCCCCAAATGAGGTGGTAAAACGCCACCCCATCCACCAATTACCGAAAGGAGGGACACGAAATGCCCTGT
>NZ_QULN01000029.1:358-4106 GCF_003481705.1 Butyricicoccus sp. OM04-18BH | reverse complement strand
CACCAATTACCGAAAGGAGGGACACGAAATGCCCTGTCCACACAACGAAATCACGATTGTTCAGCGCAGCCAGCGGCAGTCTGCGGTTGCCGCCGCTGCTTACCAGAGTGGCGAAAAGCTGTTCTGTGAATACGACCAGCAAGTGAAGCACTACCCGGAAAAGCGTGGTATCGTCCACAATGAAATCCTGCTCCCGGCAAATGCCCCACAGGAATATACAGACCGCAATACCTTATGGAACGCCGCCGAAGCGGTGGAGAAGCAATGGAACTCTCAGCTTGCAAGGCGGTGGGTGCTTACCATCCCAAGAGAGATACCACCCGACCAGTATGCTGTCCTTGTCCGGGAGTTTTGTGAGCAGCAGTTTGTTTCCAAAGGCATGATTGCTGATTTTGCAATCCATGACCCCCATCCGCCGGGACACAATCCCCACGCCCATGTCCTGTTGACTATGAGAGCAATGGACGAACATGGAAAATGGCTTCCCAAGAGCCGCAAGGTTTATGACCTTGATGAAAGCGGAGAACGGATAAAACTTCCGTCCGGCAGGTGGAAAAGCCACAAGGAGGATACGGTTGATTGGAACGACCAGAAGTATTGTGAAATCTGGCGGCATGAATGGGAGGTCATCCAGAACCGCTATCTGGAAGCCAATGACCGCCCGGAGCGTGTGGACTTGCGTTCCTATGCCAGACAGGGGCTTGATATAGTCCCCACTGTCCATGAGGGGGCTGCTGTCCAGCAGATGGAAAAGCGTGGTATCCAGACGAATATCGGCAACCTGAACCGGGAAATCAAAGCCGCCAACCGCCTGATGCAGTCCATTCGGCAGCTCATTCAAAACCTCAAAGGCTGGATTACCGAACTGGGAGAAAAACGGAAAGAGCTGCTTGCACAAAAAACGGCGGAGGAAGCGACACTTCTTCCCAATCTGCTGATGAAGTATATGGAGATACGAAAAGAAGAACGGAGGGACTGGACAAGGGCTGGACAGAACCGGGGGACTTCACAGGACTTAAAGGCAGTCAGCGAAGCATTGTCCTATCTCCGGCAAAAGGGACTTTCCACTGTGGAGGACTTAGAAGCGTTTCTGGAATCTTCCGGGAAATCAGCCGCAGATTACCGCAATCAGATGAAGCCAAAGGAAGCCCGCAGCAAAGTGATTGACGGGATTCTTGCCAGCCGGACAGACTGCAAGGAATGTAAGCCTGTCTATGAGAAGTACCAGAAGATATTTTTTAAGAAAACAAAGGAGAAATTCAAACAGGAACACCCGGAGGTTGCCCGGTATGAAAAAGCCGCCGCCTACCTTGCCAAGCACCCAGATGATAAGGACAGTACCCAAAAGGAGCTGCAAGAGGAGCAGGAAACGCTTTTGGAAGAAATCGCAGAGTTGAAAGTACCACTGACCGAGGTACAGGAGGATTTGAAGAAGCTGCGGGACATCCGCTACTGGGTACGGAAAGCCACACCCGGCACAGAGGAAAGTAAAGAGCCGCCTAAGAAGCAGCCCATCAAGGAAGTCTTGCAGGATAAGGCAGACGAGAAAAAGGCTCAAAGAACCGCCCCGGCACAGGCGAAACACAGACAACAGGATATGGAACTTTAACAGGCACTTGCCATTTTCAATCAGAGAATGTCAGGTGCTTTTCTTATTTTCAAGGAGGGATAGATTTGAATGTATTTGAAGCTGTGAAGCAGTCCGTCACAACAAGACAGGCTGCGGAGCATTATGGAATCCATGTAGGTCGGAACGGGATGGCTTGCTGCCCGTTCCATAACGATAAAACCCCAAGCATGAAGCTGGATCGGCGTTACCACTGCTTCGGCTGCGGTGCGGATGGGGATGTGATTGATTTTGCCGCCGCCCTGTATGGGCTGAGAAAGAAAGAAGCCGCCGTACAGCTGGCACAGGACTTCGGGCTTTCCTATGAGGACTGGAAACCGCCGGGAAAGGAAAAAAAGCCAAAGCCCCGGCAGAAATCCCCGGAGGAACAGTTTCAGGAAGCAAAGAACCGCTGCTTCCGTATTCTTGCCGATTATCTCCACCTGCTTCGGGCATGGAGAACGGACTACGCCCCACACTCCCCGGAGGAAGCCTTTCATCCCCGGTTTATAGAAGCCTTACAGAAGCAAGACCAAGTGGAGTATCTGCTGGATGTGCTGCTGTTCGGGGAAACAGAGGAAAAAGCGGCTTTGATTACGGACTACGGAAAGGATGTGATACAGCTTGAACAGCGAATGGCAGAGCTTGCCGCCGCAGACGCAGCAAGAACTAAAAAACACCATGAACGCCATGCAGCCACCCCAGAGCATTGAGGAAATCAAGGAGGGGCTGGAAACTACCGAGAAAGGCGGTGTCCGTCAGAGCATACGGAACTGCCTGACTGTATTCCAGCGTGACCCGCTGCTTTCCGGGGCTATCGCATACAACATCCTGACTGACCGCAAGGACATCATAAAGCCCATCGGCTTCCACAGGGAAAGCACCGCCCTGAACGATACAGATATGAAGTATCTGCTTCTCTATCTGGAAGAAACCTACGGGCTTACCAATGAGAAAAAGATTGATAACGCCATCGGGATTGTGGCGAATGAAAACAAGTACCACCCCATCCGGGATTATTTAAGTTCCCTTGTGTGGGACGGGACAGAGCGAATCCGCTTCTGCCTGCGGCACTTTCTGGGGGCTGACGCAGACGATTACACCTATGAAGCATTGAAGCTGTTCCTGCTGGGTGCAATCTCACGAGCCTTTCAGCCGGGGTGCAAGTTTGAAATCATGCTCTGCCTGGTCGGCGGTCAGGGGGCTGGCAAGTCCACCTTCTTCCGTCTGCTGGCAGTCCGGGACGAGTGGTTCTCCGATGATTTGCGGAAGCTGGACGATGACAATGTGTACCGCAAGCTGCAAGGTCACTGGATTATCGAAATGTCGGAAATGATGGCAACCGCCAACGCCAAGAGCATTGAGGAAATCAAGTCATTTTTAAGCCGACAGAAAGAGGTTTACAAGATACCCTATGAAACCCACCCAGCAGACCGCCCCCGTCAGTGCGTGTTTGGCGGCACTTCCAATACCCTTGACTTCCTGCCCCTTGACCGTTCCGGCAACCGCCGCTTTATCCCCGTCATGGTGTACCCGGAGCAAGCCGAGGTTCACATTTTGGAGGACGAAGCCGCTTCCAGAGCCTATATCGAGCAGATGTGGGCAGAAGCGATGGAAATTTACAGAAGCGGCAGGTTCAAGCTGGCTTTCAGCCCTGCCATGCAGCGGTATCTCAAAGAACACCAGCGGGATTTTATGCCGGAGGACACCAAAGCCGGGATGATACAGGCGTATCTTGATAAGTACACCGGGAGCATGGTCTGCTCCAAGCAGCTCTATAAGGAAGCCTTGAACCATGCCTTTGACGAGCCGAAGCAATGGGAAATCCGGGAAATCAACGAGATTATGAACCAGTGCATTTCCGGCTGGCGGTACTTCCCGAACCCAAGAATGTTTTCCGAATATGGCAGACAAAAGGGCTGGGAGCGTGAAAACCCGGCAACGGACTCCGGCAACCCGTCTGAAAAAACGAGGGACGGTTTTGTGGAGGTCTCAGAACAGATGGAGCTTCCGTTCTGAAAATGACAGCCCGTTGCACCCCCTGTTGCTATCCCGTTGCCGAGCCGGTTGCCGGGGAAAATCCCTTATTTCTGGGCTTTTCTCCCCTATGACAACCAAAACAACAGAAAAATAAAAGAAAAG
>NZ_QULN01000029.1:0-348 GCF_003481705.1 Butyricicoccus sp. OM04-18BH | reverse complement strand
ACAACCAAAACAACAGAAAAATAAAAGAAAAGTATAAATAGTAACCATCGCCAGATTGAGATTGTTTGCAAGGTCTTTTGAAGCCCGTTGCCGGACTTCGTTGCCGACACCCTCTGTCTGGCTATTTTCATGTATGGAGGATAACTGCCTATGGCAAAAAACAAAACAGAGATTCATGTTACAACGGTGTTTGACGGGGAGCTGGACGCAACCGATGTGTTCGTCAGCCTGATTTCCCAGAAATACGGCAAGACAAATACGAAAGAATATCTTGCTAAAAAGAAAGATTTGAAGTATAATGAAGATGAGGTTCAAAAGAGCCAGATACCGTCTGGATTGTGTGGGTAA
>NZ_QULN01000028.1 GCF_003481705.1 Butyricicoccus sp. OM04-18BH | reverse complement strand
TCCGGCCACCGCCGCCACAGAGCGGTCGGTATGCTGTTGGACGAGGGCAAGACAGAGTATGAGTTTCTGCCTTGCTCCGTAGAACAGATCGAGGACGCCGACCGCGCCGTGCGCGAACAGGTGTTGCTCATCGCCGCCAACTCCCAGCGCGAGAAAACCGCATGGGACAAGCTCGAAGAAGTCCGCCGTATGCGCGACTTGCAGCGACAGGCTAAGGCAGAGCGAGGTCTGAACGGTCGTGTACGCGATCTGGTCGCACGCAGTCTTAACATTAGTTCCAGCCGTGTGGCGAAGTATGACAGCATACTGAATAACCTTATTTCTCCTTTAATGGAAGAAATCAAGGCCGACCATCTGCCTATTTCCACCGCCTACGAGTTGAGCAAGCTGGATGCAGAACACCAGCAGGCCGCATTTACCGGCTTTACTCAAACGGGCAAACTGCCGACCGGCGATGATGTGTTCCGGTCGAACACGCCTGAAACCGCTGTACAGTCGGAAGCACCTGCTCCGCAGCCAGATAACGCACCAGCAACGCCGCAGACGGACAATGTGTTCCAGTCGAACACGCTGCCTGGTGATGCAGCACGACTTGTCCAGCAGCTTACCTGTCTGCCGGATAACAAGCTGCCACGCCTTGCAAAACTGCTCGGCACCAGCACCGCGCAGCTTACCGCTGACCTCAACGCACTGAACAATTTATATTAAACCACGAGCCTTGCTCGTGGTCATGCGCCGGGAGCGCAGGAAACGATCTATCCCCTTGTTGACTGCGTTTTCCAAGCCCGGCGTATGACCATGTGCAAGACTATAATACTATGAGGAGGACAACAACCTATGGAAGTACGAACCGATTTCCCTTCAAGTATGTACCACACGAAACTTCAGTGGGCGCAACTTGGCAAGGCTCTCAATGCTGATGCAGTAGGAATCGAAATGTGGGTCAATTCCTGCCAGATCAACAGAGCAATCTTTTACACTGTCGATGAGGTACACAACGGGACACAGGCCGAATTGGATGAGGTATTGGAGCCGCTCCGCAAGAAAGCCGAAGCCTCTCGCGCTGCTCGTCTGCGCGAAAAAGAAGAACGCCTTATTGCACGCGAGAAGCGGATCAGCGACAGCGCCCAGCAGCGCGGTATAAAAAAGGTGCTCTCGCTGCTTGCCGCCGCAATGCCGCAGGCCGCAGTACCCGAAGCGCAGGCCATCGTAATCGACACCGAAACGACCGGTTTAACCGACAGCGATGAACTGCTGCAAATCAGCGTGATCGACGATGCCGGAACCGTTCTGTTCGACAGTCTGGTGCGCCCGTATTTTCATACGGAGTGGCCAGAAGCGCAGAAAGTTAATGGTATTACGCCGAAAATGGTCGCAGGTGCGCCATATCCACATGAGTTGTTACCGCAGCTTGTAGAGATTTTCTCCGAGATGTCTGTCTGCATCGGTTATAATACATCGTTCGACCTCGGTTTTCTTGACCGCATTGGCGTACCGACCGAGCATCTAACCGTAATTGATGTCATGCAGAGGTTTGTGGACTACCTCAACGCCAACGGCGGTACTCACAGACGAGCATCGCTCTCTACCTGTACAAAATATTTTGATTACCAGTGGAAGGGCGCAGCACACAACAGCCTTGCAGATGCCAAAGCCACTTTGTACTGCTACAACATGATGAAGGTTATCAAATAATAATGCTATGACTTATATATATCACTTAAATTATCTTTGTATCCCTGATGGCGGCACGCCGTCCGAACTGGACTGCTGCGTAGAACTACCGGTCAAGCTGCAAAACGCTAATGATATTGAGCAGCTTAAAGCAGCGCTGGCGCGGGATTTTATCAAGAGTGACGCATATCATTCACGCTATTTGCGAAATCCAAATATCGCCGTTATTATCCGCAACATTACGCTGCTGCACAAGGAGGATAACTCCAATGACTGAGTTATCTATCATTTACAGTATGCCTGCAACATCGTCCGATCTTGAAAAGCAGTCCAGTGCTACACCGGACTGCATCAAGCACAGCATCGCATCTGCGCGCCGGTCGGAGCTGATCGAGCAGCTTACTTCTCGCCGCAAAGCGAACGGAGGTGTGAACAATGCGTAAAATCCCTCGCACCTGCCTTGCAACGGAAGATCTCGCTGTAATCGCGTACCACGAGGATAATGGCGATCTGGTCGTATTACGTTTCTCGCATGGGCAAGAGCGCGATATACGCTTTGCGTTCCGCTGTATTGCTGAATACGATCCGGCGTGCATCATGCTGCACCGCAAGCCACATCTAATCTGTTGCCTCAACAATGATCGAGGTGAATAACATTGCCTATTATCAAAGCAACATCCGGTAAATTACCCATTAGAACCGTACTTACCCGTGTAATGGACAAACGAAAAACCAGTGAAAATTTGTTGAGCGGTTGGAATTGTACACCGTTTACGGTTAAAGATGAAATGGAAGTAACAAAACGTCTATGGGGAAAAAATAGTGGGCGAACGTATAAACATTTCATTCAAAGTTTCGCCAAGGACGAAAACATTTCGCCTGAACAGGCTCATCAGATTGCGTATCAACTGGCCGAAGCACTTCCCGAATGGGCGGACTTTGAGGTGCTGATTGCTACACACACTGATACGGAATATTTGCACACACATTTTATTGTGAATAGTGTGAGTTACGTAGATGGACACAAACTCCAGCAAAGCAGAGATGAACTACAAAATATGAAAGATCAGTCTGATCACCTATATCGTGAAATGATGGTAAATCAATGAAACTGTTTTACATGATCCTCGCGTCCCTCATCACTGTTTTAATGGCAAGCTATGCGCTCTGGTTGATCGCGCACGACGATATGCCGCTGCCGAAACGCTTAGTGCAGCTTTTCCCACCACTTTTTCTTTTAATCATGGTATTCTTACGGATTTTCTGGCTTTTCATCAGATAAGGAGGACAAAATGAGCAGTATTTCTATCAACAACTGCGTATTCATGGGCCGCTTAACAGGCGAACCAGAAATGCGCTACACGCGCAGCAATAAGCCGGTCACAACCTTTCGCATTGCTGTCAGCCGCCGTTCCAGCGCAGATGTTACCGACTTTATTCCCTGTGTGACCTACGGTGCGCAGGCAGAGTTTGTATCCCAGTGGTTCCAGAAAGGCACGCTGGCCATCGTAATCGGTCAGCTCACGTCGCATATGTGGGTGGACAAGAACACCGGCAAGAACCGTGTAGATTATGAGATTCAGTGCGATAGTGTTCAGTTCGGAGAAACGAAAAAGCAGCGTGTCGCTCGTGAACAGGAGCAGCCGCCGCAGGCCGCAGAGCCAGAAGCAACTCCTGTGTCGGGAGCATCACCCATGCCGCAGGCCGCGCCACAGAGTGGGCCAGAGCGCAGCGGCTTACAGATTGTAGCCGTAGATACCCTTACCGGCAATGTGCTCGCCAACGCCGTCTACGACCTCTATACGATGGACGGTGCAGCGGTCAGTCTGCATAACGGCACCGATGCAGACGGTATTGCATCTATTGTCGGTCTGTCCGCAGGCGATTACATTATCACCGAGGTAACTGCTCCGACCGGATTCCGCCCGGTTGCTCGTTCGGTCAATGTAAATCTGGAACCGGGCATCAATCACAGCATTACCTTCCCTCACAGCGCTGAACCGGCGCAGCAGCCGCAGCCGTCTATCCCAGTCTATAATGATATGCCGGAGGGTTATGTCGATGATGATCGTGACGTTATGATCTAAAATGCGTGTTCTATCGGAACACAAAGGAGGTGTGCGCCGGTGACGAAAAGCGATTTAGAACAGCTTACACTGCTGAACTCTGAAATCTCCCGCGACTTAGAGCGTCTGCAAGAGTTGTACGCACTTCTTACCGGCTGCACATCGTCCATCAGCGGTTTGCCTCATATCGGTTTGCTGCGTGGCAGCGACCGTACAGACAAGTTTGTATCTATGATTGATGTGCTGGAGCAGCAGATCAAAGAGCGCGTTTTAGATAGTGCAGCACTTTACATTCAAATCTGGTCATATATCAACACAATTCACGATCCCCTCGTGCGTCAAATCATAGCTTTGCGCTACATAGATGGCCTGCCCTGGCAGCAGGTTGCTAACAATATCGGCGGCGGTATTTCTGCCGATCACGCGCGTATTTTACTCAATCGCTACCTTGCAGCTAACGCAGGGTAACAAGGAGGTTCCCCTTAATGTCCAACACCGGCTTTACCATCGGTTACAACTACATACTGCGAGATCAGTCCCTATCGCTTGCGACAAAGGGACTTTATCTCGTTGTTTCCAGTTATATCGGTATGCCGGAATGGAAATTGACTAAAGACGCGCTGATCAAGATCTGCGGTACTGCCTATGCAGTGAAAAAGGCATGGAAAGAACTGCTTGCAGCAGGCTATCTCAAGCACTATACTGCTCGTGCAGCTTCCGGCGCATTTATTCACCGATACGAGCTGATGCAGGAGCCGTCCGCTTCTGCGCCGCACGCATTTGTTGCCGATGCTGATTTTGTCAGCGGTGACTGTCGTATTGTTCTGTCTGGTGAAAGTAAGCGTGACTTCACACAAATTCCGAACTCGATCCTGCGCAGCAAGCGTATCCCGCTGGCTGTTAAGGGTCTTTTCGGCGTGGTTGCACATCTTATCAACATCCCGGATTTTTCTCTTAACCCGGCTGGTGTACGGGTGTTCTGCATGGAGCGGATCAAGCGCTTTTCCTCCATCTGGCGGCAGCTCAAGCTGACCGGTCTGCTCAAACAGCATCGTTACCCGACCGGCGAGGAGAACAGCTTTGAGTATCAGTATGAATTGCTGGATGAGCCGGACACCGAAGCACCGTACCTTGTGAACCATCATACAGACGGATCGGTATCGAGCGAGAGGACGATTGATGACTACATAGCGCACGCAAGCGCAAAGCTCAAGCGCCTGTTCGGTATTAACGGCTCTCAGCCGCTGCGTAAGCGCCGCAAGAACGCCGTCCGTAAATCTTCTGGCTTAACAAAGAACACGCCGCCTATGCCGCATGATGAGCGCATAAAAGACATTCGCGCGCAGATTGATGCGGACACGCTGGAACTCCATTACGCGCAGGGAAATGTGGAAATGGCAGTCGAAGCGCTGGCTGAATTGAAATATGAGAAAGACATCAAGATTAAAAACAACGATATTCCGCTGGAAGATCGTCAAGCGGTTGTTGCGCGTGTTGCTCGTCCCAATATTTCTCATTTCCTTAGTGAAAAAGAGAATGTTCTCGCGCGCAGCACGCAAAATTCGGTCGCTTACTGCCGCACTGTGTTGTATGATTACCTGGTACAGCAGCAGGCAAAAGACGATGCACAGCCGCAACAGTCCGATATAATCCCTCTGTGGGAGGAAATCTGGCTTAAACAAAAAGAAGAAATCAAAAAGCGCCGCAAAGCTGAGGAAGCAAAGCAATCTGAACAATCCACCAGCGCTCCGGTCAACGCATAATCAGCCGTAACTCCAACATTCGGAGGTACGGCTATTGCTCCTGCTTTTTTCTTCTTTTAACCGGCATTTTAACGCTTTCCCTACGCATTTTCTCGTATTTCCGGTCATTCTGTGACCGGTTTTTTTGTTTTCACCTACCATATACCTTTTTTCGCAGGGTGGGTGCAAAAAGGGTGCTTTGCAATTTAGGTCTACTGCACAAACGGCATTATGCAAAATGGTGCAAAATAACTATACCTTTTCCATTTATACTTTTCTTAATCATACTCTTCATTTCATACTCTGCTCTGATCATGAGAAAAAAGAAGAAAAAGTAATTTGTTCGTTTTGTTCGGTCGATCTGTGATACACTATAAACTGGGCGAAAGCCTACGAGAGTTACATACAGTAAGACGCTATTTTTAAGAGCA
>NZ_QULN01000027.1:288-6128 GCF_003481705.1 Butyricicoccus sp. OM04-18BH | reverse complement strand
AATCCTCCATTTCAGTTTGTTCGGGGTTGGTCGGAAACGAAATGGAGTAACGGCGGAGAACGGCACCGCACCTCGGGACACTTTGCCTCGAAGTCTGGAAAGCAAAATGCGCCTGCGCGACACAAGGCCGCACAAGCGCACGAAAAAGTATTATCGGTTATGTACTGTTTAATTTCATATTCAAAGCCGGACTGCTCCGATGGAGGGGCTACGCTTTTTTTAGCTGGTGCAGATCACGCGAACAATGAAATAATAAAATGAACACGGCAAAATAACCTCCCATCGGCTACCGTGTCCCTACAAGTCGTCATTGGTTTGTGTAGACGCAAAGAAACGGCGGCTCTGAAAATCAAAGCCGCCGTTTCAAATGGGCGTGTAGATAGGCTGCTGTACGACGGCTTTTTTTCTTTTGCCGTCGTGCGGCAGCTTGTTCCTTTTGCGCTTATCTTAACAAGCAATCCTCACAGAAATGTCACTGACACACGCTGTTTCGACAGAATAATGGGCTGAAATCTCACGAACCTGTGAGATTTGAAAAACCGGGAGAATAATCTCCCGGTTTTCATCGCAAATATTTAATTCTGCCGCAGTCTCTCTACAACGCTTTGCTTAACATTTTGCATGAAAGTTATGACGGGGGTTGCCAAGCAGACCAGCAAAACAATAGCTGCGACAACCAACAGAGAAATTACAGGATAGTGAAAAGCTGCATAAGGAACCATTCTTCTAAAGGCTGAGTATATTGGAATATATATCGCTGTTCCCAGTGTGGCAAGCAGTAGGAAAGAAATACTCCAATAATACCCGCCTTCCCAAAGCAATACATTTCTAATTTGCTTTTTCGTCATTCCTATACTTTCAAGTGTTGCAAATTCATGTTTCCGAGTATTTACACTAACAACCATTGTGTTAATGAAATTCATAATTCCTATCAGCAAAAATACAGCGGACAACCCTGCGGCTATAATCCTTGAGGTCAGCAAATATCCGGCCATTTCTTGCTGCTTTTCATATCGTGACAGAATCGTAATGCCCGGTGACGAAGCAGTAATGGATTGAAGCTGCTCCATAATCCCTTTGTCATAACTGCTATCAATCGTATCAAAAGCAATCCGAAAGATTTTGGTTTCTCCAGACAACTTCTCTATTGCCTGCTCACTGATATACAAATCAGGGGCAGTACCTCTCTCATTTCCTCGACCACTCTGAAAATCAGCGTCCAGAAAGCCAGTTGCCACTGTAAAGACCTGTTCCCCGGACTCACCGACAACGGTGATTGCTTGCCCTGGCTGAATCAATAGGTTTCCCTCATCATCCGTCATAGCGGACAAAACCACCAACTCTCCCTTTTCAAAGGCGGTTAAGTCAATAGGCTTATCAAGCGTTTTATTAAGTTCTTCGATATATCTGGAATCTATTCCGTAAACGCCGCTCCAAAAATTATCTGTATAGTTTTTTCGTGTTTCCGCATTTGAAAGATCAAGACCTGATACGCCATCCAAGGAATCAATATATTTCCCGAATACATTTTCGTCGTAAATGACATCCATAGTGGGCCACGGTGAAGCAGAATAAGTGACGCGCAGATTTTCAATTCCCTGCATTGTTTCAATTTGCTGCAACATTTCATCAGTGAGCAGGTTTCCTTCTTCGGAAATGCTGTAAGTCAATGCGAAATCACTTTCTCCCCATTGATTTACAAAATTGTCGGGACTTAGGCTTGATAGTAGACCAGCAGAAACCAAAAACAATATTAAGCCTAAAAATAAGGACGCAAAAGTAAGGAAAGCGCTTTTAGGGTTTCTAAAAATATTATCTCGTGCCATCCGAGATAATTTTGTTCTATGGCTCTTATGATCTCGGTAACTCCTTGTATTTGCCTCCGTATAGCGTGAAGCCGCAACAGGAGAAATACTTGCAGCTATTTTCGCTGGTTTCATGCTGCCGATGATTGCAGTAAAAAATGTGAAGATTGCGGCACCCGCAAAAATAATGGGGGAAAAGGACACTATCTCCCCAAGGTCTGTATCGCTTGAGTACATCATATTCATGGCAAACGGAACAAGTCCAAGCGAAACAATACCACCGACAATCAGGCCGCTGGGAATACCGATCACCGCCGTTCTGAATATTTGAGAACGCACGATCCGCTTGATTTGTCTTTTTGTCGTGCCTATCGTTTTAAGCTGTCCATAGAATTGTGTATCTCTTGAAATTGAGATATACAGAATGTTATAAATCAGCAAATAGCCGCTGATAATGATAAAGACGATAATAGCAGCCAGTGGAAGAACAATGGTGGTGGAATTGCTCTGAGCAATAGGTACAATTTCAAAGGACTGACTTTCTGTAAACGAAATCTTCCGTTTTAGTTTTTCACAGGATCGCAGGGCATTACTGCCATCAGAAAAAGAAATCATTGCAGTAGACACACCATCAAAGGGAAGCCCTGTTTGTGTTGCAAAAAGCTCCGAAACATAAGCGGCACCACGGTTGCCTGCACGTGAAGCCGAATAATCTGTGTAATAGCCCGACAAAACAAATTCATCGGAGATATATTGATAATCTGTTCCGAGTTGATAGGAAAGGGAAATATTCATCCCTATCTGTGGATCATCAATCCCCATTGCACGCAAAGCCCATGTAGGGAGCATAATTTCATTTTTTGCTTGCGGATAATCTCCGTGTATATCCGAAATTGTTGGTACACGGTGTTCTTGCCATTCTGTTTCGTCTATCCAAGTAATACTCAGCAGGGCATCGTCCATTCCAGATGTATCAATGCTGCCCAATCTCTGACTGACACCAACTACGGATACCAAGCTGGATCGGCTCAATTCTTCATATTGTTCTTCTGAGAGGCTTGTAATTGCCACATCCGCAGTCGTGCCCATCGCACGAATTTGCTGCATTTGATAGGTTTCAAAATAACTGCACCCCAAACTAAATACAGATGTAATCATAAAGGCGGTCAAGAATAATGCGATGGTAACGAAAACATTTCTCTGCTTATTAGCGCGGTAGCTTCTTTTGGCAAGACGATTGATTGTTGCCTGATTATTGTTCCCAAATAAAATATCATCCATCAATGTCACCCCCTGTCACTGTGCGATTTTTCCGTCCTCAATACGGATAATTCGGTCGGCAAGCTGGGCAATTTCATTGTTATGGGTAATCATTACAAGCGTTTGATGGAACTTCTGACTTGTAACTTTCAGCAAACCAAGAACATCACTACTTGTCCGGCTATCCAAATTGCCTGTCGGTTCATCTGCAAGTATAATAGCTGGTTTGGAAACAAGGGCGCGGGCAATCGCTACACGCTGCTGCTGGCCGCCGGACAGATTGTTAGGCATACTGTTCAGCTTCCCATCGAGAGCCAACATTTTCACGACTTCATCCATAAACCGCTTGTCCACGGTATCACCATCCAGCTCCACCGGCAGGACAATATTTTCATAGACATTCAGCACAGGAACAAGATTGTAATTCTGAAAGATAAACCCGATGTTACGTCTGCGGAAGATGGTAAGCTGTTCATCCTTGAGTTTCGATAATTCTTTCCCTTTTACTTTAATACTGCCGGAAGTTGGCGTATCTAACCCGCCCATCATGTTCAGCAAAGTAGACTTACCGCTGCCGGAAGTACCAACAATGGCAACAAATTCACCTTCCTCAATGGATAGGGTCACGCCATCCAATGCTTTTGTAATGTTCGGTTCGGTGCCGTAATATTTCTTCAAATCTGTCGTTTGTAATATGTTCATATAGAACACCACCCTTTCTTTTTGATGGCTCTATCATAAAAGGTAAACCTCACAGAAATGTCACGGGAAACAAAATACCTCTGTTTAATTAAATCTCAAATGTCATAGGCCTGTGACATTTTGTTTTTTAGCGTACTTATTTTATTGTCGAGGCAGAAAGACGGAAAAAGTTGAACCCCTCCCAACCTCGGATGTTACCCGGATATAACCGCCTTGCAAGGTTACGATCTCACGAGCCAGATATAGACCAATACCAATTCCATCTACATCATGTACGATGTCCTCTCGATAGAAACGCTTGAAAATTGCTCCCTGATGCTGTTCTGAAATGCCAATGCCTGTATCTGCAATGTCGATTTTCACATACATTTCCCAACTTTCAACCGAAACACGGATTTGACCGCCCTCCGGCGTATATTTCACTGCATTGTCCAAAATATTGAACAGTGCTTCGCTTGTCCATTTTCTGTCATGGGAAACGACCAAGTTCTCCGGGCAGTCCACTTGAACATTGATCTGTTTTTTCTCGGCGTTCAGAAGAATACCTCCCAATGCGGCGGCAAGCGTGTCATAAAGCGGCTGGCTTTTCTTTTCCAGAGAAATAACACCTGTTTCCAAACGAGAGGTTTTAATCATAGCCTGCATGAGAAAATCCAGTTTATCAAGCTGGCTGGCCTGTGCCGTTAGAAACTCTTTTTGTTTTTGCACAGGGACTTCATTTTCAAGCAGAGTGCTGTTAATCATTTTCAAGTTCGCAATCGGGGTCTTGACCTGATGGGAGATGTCGGAAATCAGTTCTTGCAGGTCAGCCCGTTCTTGTGCAATGCCGTTCTTGTTTTCCTGCATGACTTCATATAAACGGTTCAGCCGATATTCAATTTTATAGAAAAGACTTTCTTCTTCCACAGTCTGTTTCGGCTGCATATTCCCGGATAACATATCATCCATTAAACTGCAAAAAGCATCGGAGAACATTGCCAGTTTGCGGCGAACCAGCACCATAAAACAAACAGCGCAAACCAGCACAAAAATGCCGAACAATAATACATACCAGACAGCGGTTATATTTTGGGTCAGCCCATACAAAGCTGCTGAAACCGTCCCCATTGCCACCAGCAGGAGAACAGCAAAAAAGATACAGGCTTTGTTGACGGAAAGTTTTCGCACATTCATTTCAGCGCTCCTCCGATCCACATATAGCCCATACCATATACCGTTTTGATATACTGACGGTCAGGTGTTTCGATTTTGTTTCGTACCCGGCTGATCGCCGCAGTCAGAGCGTGTTCATCCACAAAATTTCCGTCTGCGTCCCACAGCTTTTCCAACAAGACTTGCCGGGTCAAAACAATCTGCGGATTTTTCATCAGGATTTTCAAAAGTCGATATTCCAGTGGGGTGAATGTAAGTGGCTTTCCTGATAGAGTAGCACTCATTTCTGAAAAATTGATGGTCAGTGTGCCATCCTCATAAGTATCACCACCATATTGTTTTGTCAGCCTACCCAGCACTACCGCTAATTTCTTTTGAAAGACGCTCATAGGGAAAGGTTTTGTCACATAATCCTCTGCGCCCAGTTCATACCCTTTGAGCATATCGCTTTCCATATCATTTGCGGTCAGAAAAATAATAACGGTATCAGGGCGACGCTCTTTTATTTCCCGGCAGAAGTCAAAACCGTTCCCGTCCGGCAAATTTACATCCAGCACAATCAGGTCATAGTCCTGCTTTGTCAAGAAACTACTGGCCACTGATTTTGTCAGTGCAGAATCAACCGTATAGCCCGCAGTATTCAAGTTATAGCATAAAGTATTATTCAAAAGCCGATCATCCTCGACTACTAAAATTCGCATGGTATCACACTCCTTCATTTTCAGTATAGCACCCAAATGTCACAAAAACCTCACAATATTTCTGATTTTATTTTAGATACCAACCTCTGATCTTCGGGACAAATTGTCCCAAAGTTATAGGTATATTGTACCTCACATTTCCGCGATCATCAATTTTGCGTATGTGAAATTAAATAGTCAGTAGTATGAAATACACAGTCGTTCAAATAATATCACATGA
>NZ_QULN01000027.1:0-278 GCF_003481705.1 Butyricicoccus sp. OM04-18BH | reverse complement strand
CACAGTCGTTCAAATAATATCACATGAAATGTAAAATCATATCAGGTGATGTTATGAAGATAGAACGAGATGAAAGACGCTTTGATTTTCACGATATAGGGCTCGCCATCAAGCGTGCAAGAGAAGCCAGCGGCATGACACAGGAGCAACTGGCCTATATTGTTGACCGCGCTCCGCGTACCATTATGTATAATGAAAATGATGGTCAGCATCCAAGCTTCAACACCTTTTATCAGATGGTCACAATGTTTGATATATCGGTGGATCAATACTTTTAC
>NZ_QULN01000026.1 GCF_003481705.1 Butyricicoccus sp. OM04-18BH | reverse complement strand
GTAAAAGTATTGATCCACCGATATATCAAACATTGTGACCATCTGATAAAAGGTGTTGAGGCTTGGATGCTGGCCGTCATTTTCGTTATACATAATGGTACGCGGAGCGCGGTCAACAATATAGGCCAGTTGCTCCTGCGTCATGCCGCTGGCTTCTCTTGCCCGCTTGATGGCGAGCCCTATATCGTGAAAATCAAAGCGTCTTTCATCTCGTTCTATCTTCATAACATCACCTGATATGATTTTACATTTCATGTGATATTATTTGAACGACTGTGTATTTCATACTACTGACTATTTAATTTCACATTCGCATCATTGATGGATGCTGTAAACGGATATATAATGTACATCGAGGATAAAAAAAATCTGTTCTAAGGAAAATCTTAATAATTTCTCATGCAATCCATTGTGAATATAGTGGTTATATTTGTTATACTTAATCGGGTATGAGAAAAAGGAGTTAAAAATATGTCTGAAAAGATACTGATTATAGATGATGAACAGGATATTGCAGACTTGTTGGAGGTCTACTTGAAAAACGAAAATTACGTTGTTTATAAATTTTACTGCGCAACGGATGCCATGTCGTGTATTGAAAGCGGCGACATTGATCTTGCCATTCTGGATATTATGCTCCCGGATATGAACGGCTTTTCACTTTGCCAGCTTATCCGAAAGAAATACACTTATCCAATCATAATGCTAACGGCTAAAATTGAGGAAACGGATAAAATAACGGGGCTGACATTGGGAGCGGACGATTATGTGACAAAACCTTTTCGCCCACTTGAAGTAGTTGCCAGAGTGAAAGCACAGTTAAGACGTTACAAGAAATATTCGCCCGGTATCATCATAGAGAAAGTTCCATCGGAACTTTCCTATAACAAATTGTGCTTGAATGTGCAGACCCATGAATGTTTGTTAAACGGTGAGCCGGTTTCTCTGACACCGACAGAATTTTCTATCCTTCAGGTTCTTTTGGAAAGTGCTGGGAATGTTGTAAGTATTGAGGAACTGTTTCATGCAGTTTGGAAAGATGAATACTACTCTAAAAACAGCAGCACAATTACTGTGCATATCCGGCATCTGCGTGAGAAACTGAAAGATACTTCCGATACTCCGCAGTATATTAAAACGATTTGGGGTGTTGGCTACAAAATTTAAGCGAAAGGAGTACGCTATGAAAAGAAAATCAAATTGCTTCGTAACCATTTTATTCTTAATTTATCTGGCACTCTTGGTTTGGATCATACTTTTCAAACTACAATTTTCAATCAGTGATCTGGACAAGGTAAGAAGTATAAACTGTATTCCTTTTCACTATGACAAGGAAATTGGAGCAGCATTTCACTTAACAGAGGTAATCGAAAATTTCTTGATTTTTGTGCCTATGGGTATTTACCTTCAAATGCTTCTGCCAAGAACAAAATTATATGTGAAGTTCATGCTGATTGCTGGAACAAGTTTTTTATTGGAAACTATGCAGTATATCTTAGCAGTCGGACGTTCGGATATTACCGATGTACTCACAAATACAGCAGGCGGCCTTTTGGGGCTTATTGTATACTTGATGGTGGCCCGGTTAATCGGAAATAGAATAAAAGCAAACAGACTGTTTTCCGTTCTGGCAGGCATGGTAAGTGTTGTCGTGATTGGCCTGCTTAGCTTTATTCTGTTTGCTAATCGGTAGGAGGTGTATTCATGTCGAATAAAGAAATGGCAACAGAAAAGCGCCTTAAAGTGCGCCTATATCTATCATTGCTGGTTTATACCATTGTTGGATATGGGTTGACCCTTCTCTTGAACTACATCTTTTCAAAATTTGACAACGGTATTTTTGCATGGTTCTACTGGCGGCTTGATCTGCTGTTTATTCTGTATCTGGTGATAGGCTTTGTATGTATCTTCAATTATTATTGGAAAAAGCCGTGGGACTATCTGGATGAAGTAATTAACGCAACCCAAACGGTCTATGAGCAGAACAGTCATACAGTATCGTTGTCTGATCCGCTGAAAGAACTGGAGGAACAGCTCAATCAGATCAAAATGTCTGTTCTGTTGAGCAAGCAGGCCGCAAAACAAGCAGAAGAAAAGAAAAATGAAATTGTCATGTACTTGGCACATGATATACGCACACCTTTAACAACGGTGATTGGCTATTTGAGCCTGCTCCATGAAGCCCCTGACATGCCTGAGCAGCAAAAGGAAAAGTATGTCAAGGTCGCATTGGACAAAGCGGATCGTCTTGAAAAACTCATCAACGAGCTTTTTGAAATTACTAAATACAATGCACATACGGTCATTATCAAAAAAGAAAATGTAGATTTACATTGTTTGATTGCACAGGTAATAGATGAAATATATCCGACACTCTCTGCAAATGGCAACACGGCGGTATTTACTGCGGAGGACAACTTATCTGTGAACGCTGATCCCGAAAAACTGGCGAGAGTTTTCAGTAACCTTTTACGAAATGCAGCGTCATATAGCTACCCACAGACAGAAATCACTATATCCGCCAAACGATTAGAGCATGATATTCAGATTACTTTTAAAAATCGTGGAAAAACAATTCCACAGGAACAGCTTAACAGTATATTTGAAAAATTCAATCGCTTGGATGATGCTCGGCTTTCTAATACAGGTGGTGCGGGACTTGGCCTGTCTATTGCGGAAGAAATTATACATTTACATGGTGGAAAGATTACTGCATCCAGCCAAAACGAAACCATAAACTTTGTGATTACATTACCCCTTTCCGCTTAGGAAAATAAGAATGTGATCTTAGGAATTACTTAGGAATTTAAGCGTGTGATTTTTGAGATTGAAAAGCCTTTGTTCGGTACAATGATTATCGAACAAGGGCTTTTTATTGTTCAGCTGAAGCAAAAGAAAGGAGTGTAAGCATGGAACTGAAAATAGAGCATTTGAGCAAGCAGTTCAAAGACAAAACAGCAGTAAATGATGTTAATCTGACATTGACTCCCGGCGTTTGGGGACTTTTGGGGGCGAATGGTGCAGGGAAAACCACGCTCATGCGCATGATTGCTGATATTATGACACCAACCAACGGAGCGGTTTACTATGACGGAAAAGACATTCGAGAGTTAGGTGAAGTCTACCGAAGCAAGTTTGGCTTTCTGCCGCAGGAATTTGGGTATCACCGGGATTTTACGGTCAAAGATTATTTGGAGTATATGGCTGCACTTAAAGATATTCCTACAAGGGCAACCACCCCAAAGATCAATCATTTGTTGGACATTCTTTCGCTCTCCGATGTGAAAAAGAAAAAAATCTCCAATCTGTCCGGTGGTATGAAGCGGCGTGTTGGTATTGCACAGGCTATGTTGAACGACCCAGAGATACTTGTCATGGACGAACCGACAGCAGGACTTGATCCCGGAGAGCGCGTGCGTCTGCGGAATTTTATTTCCGAGTTTTCGCATGATCGAATCGTGCTGATTTCTACTCATATTGTATCTGACATAGAATATATTTCTACGCGCAACGCCATTATGAAAGCCGGAGAAATTGTTGACGTAGGAACCACCGCAGAACTCGTCAAGCAAATTGAGGGCAAGGTTTGGAATTGCACAATTCCGGCCTCAAAGCTGCCGGAATATGAAATGCGGCTACGCATTGTCAATCAGCGCGGTGAGGATCACAATCAAGTTTCCATTCGTTATTTGTCTGAGCATTCAGAAATTGAAGGTTCTGTGGCAACAGAACCACGCTTGGAGGATCTGTATCTGTGGTTATTTCCGCAGACAGACTTAGAAAAGGAGGACAGATAATATGCGACTTTTTAGACTTGAACTAAAGCGTATTTTGAAATCACGGCGTACCATGATTTTACTTGTGATTGCACTTTTGCTTTCAGTAGCTATGGCATACTTGCCTATTTCATTTGAGGGTATCAACCGTCCGAACGAAGATGGGACGGTTACAGAATTGGATGGCTTGGCTGCTATCAAGTATAAAAAAGATTTTTATGAAACATCTGCTGGTGAAGTGACCCCGGATAGGATCAAGGCTGCTCTGGGAACTTATCAAAGCTGTGTTCAGAAATATGGACCAGTTGAGGAAAAGGGATTCCCTCTGACGCTATATATTGAAAAAATCCTCCCGATCCGCCCCTTACTGAAAGGCCTATCCGAAGCGTTTGCCGATCCATTAACAGGCGTTGGTGCTGATTTAATGGATATTAACCCAGATGATATTGACCAAGCCTATTATGAAAAGTGCGCGGAACATTTACAAGATGTCATGCGGAATGAACAAGGAAAATATGAGACGGCACAGCAGAAAGCTCTTGAAAAATATTCAGGAGTTTACAAACCGTTTTATCTTCATTCTGGAATTTCTAAAGACGCATTTGATTATATTGAGTTTTATATTTTGTTCCTTGCTATTTTGTGCGTGGCAATCGCAGCACCTACTTTCGCTGGTGAATACCAAACGGGTGGTGACAGTATTCTGCGAACCACCAAGCACGGGCGTACACGATTGGCAGTTACCAAAATTTTGGCAGCCTTTACGCTTTTTATTGTTACTTTCCTTGTTGGAGTCACGGTACATATTCTGATTTTGAACGCAGCGTTCGGGACGGACTGCTTAAAAACATCATTCCAAATGCTATACTCTATCATCAATCTGCCAAATATCAATCTGGGACAGTTGCAGATTATTCTTGCCGCAGTAGGCTTGCTTTCAGTATTAGCAACCATTAGCTGTACGTTATTCCTGTCTGCAAAGTGCAAAGATACATTGACTGTTTTGCTGATTTCTATTGTAGTTCTTCTCCTGCCACTTTTTGCTTATGTGGCGATGGGCGCAACATGGCTATCTGCCATACTTCCATCTGCCGGAATTGGTATGCAGAACAACTTCCTTTATCAGCTTGCAAATTTTAACTATCTGCATATCGGCGGAATGAGTTTTTGGACACCGCATGTTATTTTACTTTCAGCAGGAATTGAATTATTTGTGTTTACATTTTTGGCGATTCATTCCTATTGCAGACATCAGGTAGCATAAAAGAAGTTCAAAATAGAATGAATTGATTTCCTGCCGCACGACGGCAAAAGAAAAAAAGCCGTCGTAGAGCAGACAATTTGACACGCCCATTTGAAACGGCGGCTTTGATTTTCAGAGCCGCCGTTTCTTTGCGTTTACACAAACCTATGACGACTTGCAGGGACACGGTAGCCGATTGGAGGTTATTCTTCCGTGTCCATTTTATTATTTCATTGTTCGCGTGATCTGCACCAGCTAAAAAAAGCGTAGCCCCTCCATCGGAGCAGTCCGGCTTTGAATGTGAAATTAAACAGTACATAACCGATAATATATTTTCGTGCGCTTGTGCGGCCTTGTGTCGTGCAGGCGCATTTTGCGTTCCAGACTTCGAGACAAAATGTCCCGAGGTGCGGTGCCGCTCTCCGCCGTTACTCCATTTCGTTTCCGACCAACCCCGAACAAACTGAAATGGAGGATTTTACGATGACTACTATCAATTTGAAAGATTTTTATTATTGGTACACGCAGGATCAGCTTATCGAAGTTTCTGACGAGGTGGCCGAGGTATTCAAGGCCGATGCCCGCTATGAGATGGCCTATCAGCGGCGGCTCTCCCGGCACAAGGCGCAGTATTCTCTGGACTGCGATGACGGGATTGAATATTCCGCTTGCCTGCATGAGCCGACCCCGCAGGAGCTCCTTGAACGGATGGAAACCTTTCTTCGTCTGTGGAACGCTCTCAATTCTCTGCCGGAGATCCAGGGCCGCAGAATTGACGCACATATCATTCTTGGCAAGTCGATTAAGGAAATTGCCGAGGCCGAGGGCGTACATGAGGAGTCTATTCGCCAGTCGATCAAGCGTGGCCTTGAACGCATGAAAAAAACTTTTTGATTTTTTCTTCTTAACCCACTTGGAATTGATGAAAAAATGTCTCGGTTTATGAGAGGAGGTTTTCTTCCTAACGCGAGGGAATAACGGCAACCCTGAGTAAGTACGTGGAGCCAGACGGTGGGTGCGCGGTGACATTTCCCAAAAGAGATTGAGCGAACAACACCAACACTGTAAATGGGCCCGGCCATCCCAAGGCCATGATCCGGCGCTGAACAGGTTGGCTGCCTGTTCCTCCGGGCTTGTCGCTTTACTTGCGTTGAGAGCGCCGCACAGAAAATAACGATTGTCTTTGGACAGGCCAAGTAAATATGTGCGGCGCTCTCTAATATTCAAAAACTATAATAAACCTCGAGACAAAGTGTCCCAAGGTGGAGTAAGGCAACAGGCCAGCATCCCGGTGGTGCTGGCCTGTTGCGTTTCCCCACCAAACAGCGGGAGGCGTTCTATCAATCTGCGAAGGAGGTTTACCGTGAAATTAACTACACAGGAACTTGAACAAATGAGAAGCGTTGACATTGGCGCGGTGGCTGCCGAGTCCCTGCCTGATGTGAGCGGTATGACCTTTGACAATGCGCTTTCCCGAAAGGAGCGCATCTCTCGATTTTTGCAGACTGTCAAAAATCCATACTGCTTTTGCATCGGTGGTGTTGGCGTGAAAATTGAATTTGCTGAAAGCGGGCCATCTCTCCAAGATAAGCTGACGGATTTCCTGCTGCGGCAAAGAAGCGGGCTGTAACTTCGGTTACAGCTCGTTTTGCTTCTTCGAGACAAAGTGTCCCGAAGCGGAGGCATCCTTGTTGTCCTCCCCGGACAGAGTTATAATATAAGTGTAATGTGATAGGGAAGGAGGAATAATGGCACGAGCAAAAAACAGAGGGTATCAGCAGAGTTTCTCTCCCTCTTACACAATCCGCCGCTGGCGGCTGGGCATCTATATCCGGCTTTCAAAGGAAGATTTGAAAAAAGGAAAAGACGATAGCAACAGCGTAAAGAACCAGCGTGACCTACTGAACGATTTTTACCGACGCAACATTGACGAGTTTGAAAGTATCACGGAATATGTAGATGACGGACATACTGGAACGGACGCTAACCGTGAAGATTTTCAACGGCTCTTGGCGGATGTCATGAGTGGTAAAATCAACTGCGTTATAGTAAAAGACCTGTCCCGCTTCGCACGAAATTATAGCGATGCCGGAAGTTTGATCGAC
>NZ_QULN01000025.1 GCF_003481705.1 Butyricicoccus sp. OM04-18BH | reverse complement strand
GGGGATAATTTTATGAAAACCGTATCTATCATCAACCTCAAAGGCGGCGTTGCTAAGACACTGACCACCGTCAGCATGGCCTATGCGCTGTCGCAGCAGTATAATGCGCGTGTACTGGTCGTAGATAACGACAAGCAGGGAAACTGCTCCAAGACCTTTGGCGTACACAGCTATGACCGCCAGAGCATTGCCGATCTGATGCTTGACCGCGATGCCGATTTGGCAGAGGTTATTCAGCACACCAAGTACGACCGCATTGATGTTATTCCGGCGAATATGACATTGCTCACCGCAAATATGCAGGTGATGATGGACAGCTCTCGTCCGCAGCAGACACGCCTGCGCACTGCACTCCGCAAGGTTGCAGACCTGTACGACTACTGTCTAATCGACAACGCGCCGGACATCAACATTTCGACGGTAAATGCTCTTGTTGCATCTGATGAAGCTGTTATTCCGGTCAAGATTGACAGCTACGCCTTTGACGGCCTGATCGAGCTGAAGAACCAGATTGAGATCACCCGCGAGGAACTTAATCCGGGACTGCGGCTTGCCGGTTGCCTTATCACCTGCTTCCAGCGTCAGGCCGGAGAGCAGACCGGCGAGGACTGGTTGCGTGAAAATCTGGATTGTCCCGTCTACAAGACGCATATCCGGTACAGCGGCAAGGTAGTTGGCAGCAGCTTTGAGTGCAAGCCGATTATCGAATACAGCAAGACCAGCGCCGCCGCGCGTGATTACCTCGATTTCGTCAGCGAGTTTCTGTCCGCAGAGAAAAGAGGTTGAGTGATATGGGATTTTCTATTACCGATATGCTGAACAAGGATACCTCTATGGCAGCTGCACCTGTTAAAGAACATACCATTGAGCGTATCAGCTACTCCAAGCTCGTCCCCAGCGAGGATAATTTTTACTCAATGCAGGAGATCGAGGAACTGAAAACCGCTATCGAGCTTGCAGGCCGCGTGCTGAACAACCTCGTCGTTACTCCGTTGGAAGATGGCAAATATAAAATCCTGTCCGGCCACCGCCGCCACAGAGCGGTCGGTATGCTGTTGGACGAGGGCAAGACAGAGTACGAGTTTCTGCCTTGCTCCGTAGAACAGATCGAGGACGCCGACCGCGCCGTGCGCGAACCGGTGTTGCTCATCGCCGCCAACTCCCAGCGCGTGAAAACCGCATGGGACAAGCTCGAAGAAGTCCGCCGTATGCGCGACTTGCAACGACAGGCTAAGGCAGAGCGAGGCCTGAACGGTCGTGTACGCGATCTGGTCGCACGCAGTCTTAACATCAGTTCCAGCCGCGTAGCCAAGTATGACAGTATACTGAACAACCTCATTCCCTCTTTAATGGAAGAAATTAAGGCTGACAATCTGCCGATTTCCACTGCCTATGAGCTGAGTAAGCTGAATACAGAACAACAGCAGGCTACATTTACCTGCTTTGTGCAAACCGGTAAATTGCCGACCGGCGATGATGTGTTCCAGTCGAACACGCCTGACACCACCGCACAACCGGAAGTATCTGCTCCGCAGTCGGAGAGCACACCGGCAACGCCGCAGACGGACAATGTGTTCCCATCGAACACGCTGCCTGGTGATGCAGCACGACTTGTCCAGCAGCTTACCTGTCTGCCGGATAACAAGCTGCCACGCCTTGCAAAACTGCTCGGCACCAGCACCGCGCAGCTTACCGCTGACCTCAACGCACTGAACAATTTATATTAAACCACGAGCCTTGCTCGTGGTCATGCGCCGGGAGCGCAGGAAACGATCTATCCCCTTGTTGACTGCGTTTTCCAAGCCCGGCGTATGACCATGTGCAAGACTATAATACTATGAGGAGGACAACAACCTATGGAAGTACGAACCGATTTCCCTTCAAGTATGTACCACACGAAACTTCAGTGGGCGCAACTTGGCAAGGCTCTCAATGCTGATGCAGTAGGAATCGAAATGTGGGTCAATTCCTGCCAGATCAACAGCGCAATCTTTTACACTGTCGATGAGGTACACAACGGGACACAGACCGAATTGGATGAGGTATTGGAGCCGCTCCGCAAGAAAGCCGAAGCCTCTCGCGTTGCTCGTCTGCGCGAAAAAGAAGAACGCCTCATTGCACGCGAGAAGCGGATCAGCGACAGCGCCCAGCAGCGCGGTATAAAAAAGGTGCTCTCGCTGCTTGCCGCCGCAATGCCGCAGGCCGCAGTACCCGAAGCGCAGGCCATCGTAATCGACACCGAAACGACCGGTTTAACCGACAGCGATGAACTGCTGCAAATCAGCGTGATCGACGATGCCGGAACCGTTCTGTTCGACAGTCTGGTGCGCCCGTACTTTCATACGGAGTGGCCAGAAGCGCAGAAAGTCAATGGTATTACGCCGGAAATGGTCGCAGGCGCGCCGTATCCACACGAGTTGTTACCGCAGCTTGTAGAGATTTTCTCCGAGATGTCTGTCTGCATCGGTTATAATACATCGTTCGACCTCGGTTTTCTTGACCGCATTGGCATACCGACCGAGCATCTAACCGTAATTGATGTCATGCAGATGTTTGTGGACTACCTCAACGCCAACGGCGGTACTCGCAGACGCGCTTCGCTCTCTACCTGTACAAAACATTTTGATTACCAGTGGGAGGGTGCAGCACACAACAGCCTTGCAGATGCCAAAGCCACTTTGTACTGCTACAACATGATGAAGATTATCAAGTAATATTGCTATGACTTATACTTATCACTTAAATTATCTTTGTATTCCTGATGGCGGCACGCCGTCCGAACTGGACTGCTGCGTAGAGCTACCGGTCAAGCTGCAAAACGCTAATGATATTGAGCAGCTTAAAGCAGCGCTGGCGCGGGATTTTATCAAGAGTGAAGCATATCATTCACGCTATTTGCGAAATCCAACCGCACATATCGCTGTTATTATCCGCAATATTATGCTGCTGCACAAGGAGGATAACCCTGATGACTGAGTTATCTATCATTTACAGCGTGCCTGCAACATCGTCCGATCTTGAAAAGCAGTCCAGTGCTACACCGGACTGCATCAAGCACAGTATCGCATCTGCGCGCCGGTCGGAGCTGATCGAGCAGCTTGCTTCTTGCCGCAAAGCGAACGGAGGTGTGAACGATGCGTAAAATCCCTCGCACCTGCCTTGCACCGGAAGATCTCGCTGTAATCGCGTACCACGAGGATAATGGCGATCTGGTCATATTGCGTTTCTCATATGGACAAGAGCGCGATATACGCTTTGCGTTCCGCTGTATTACAGATTACGATCCCGCGTGTATCATGCTGCATCGCCAGCCGCATCTAATCTGTTTCCTCAACAATGATCGAGGTGAATAACATTGCCTATTATCAAAGCAATATCCGGTAAATCACCCATTAGAACCGTACTTACCCGTGTAATGGACAAACGAAAAACCAGTGAAAATTTGTTGAGCGGTTGGAATTGTACACCGTTTACGGTTAAAGATGAAATGGAAGTAACAAAACGTCTATGGGGGAAAAATGGTGGGCGAACGTATAAACATTTCATTCAAAGTTTCGCCAAAGACGAAAACATTTCGCCTGAACAGGCTCATCAGATTGCGTATCAACTGGCCGAAGCACTTCCCGAATGGGCGGACTTTGAGGTGCTGATTGCTACACACACTGATACGGAATATTTGCACACACATTTTATTGTGAATAGTGTGAGTTACGTAGATGGACACAAACTCCAGCAAAGCAGAGATGAACTACAAAATATGAAAGATCAGTCTGATCACCTATATCGTGAAATGATGGTAAATCAATGAAACTGTTTTACATGATCCTCGCGTCCCTCATCACTGTTTTAATGGCAAGCTATGCGCTCTGGTTGATCGCGCACGACGATATGCCGCTGCCGAAACGCTTAGTGCAGCTTTTCCCACCGTTTTTTCTTTTAATCATGGTATTTTTACGAATTTTCTGGCTTTTCATCAGATAAGGAGGACGAAATGAGCAGTATTTCTATCAACAACTGCGTATTCATGGGCCGCTTAACCGGCGAACCAGAAATGCGCTACACGCGCAGCAATAAGCCGGTCACAACCTTTCGCATTGCTGTCAGCCGCCGTTCCAGCGCAGATGTTACCGACTTTATCCCCTGCGTGACTTATGGCGCGCAAGCAGAGTTTGTGTCACAGTGGTTTCAGAAAGGTACGCTGGCTATCGTGATCGGTCAGCTCACCTCGCATATGTGGACAGATAAGAACACTGGCAAGACCCGTGTAGACTATGAAATCCAGTGTGACAATGTGCAGTTTGGCGAAACCAAAAAGCAGCGTATCGCGCGTGAGCAGGAACAGCCGCCGCAGACCGCAGAGCCGGAGGAAACACCAGTGCCGCAGGCCGCGCCGCAGAACGAGCAGGAACGCAGTGGATTGCAGATTGTGGCCGTAGATACCCTTACGGGCAATGTACTTGCAAACGCCGTCTACGACCTGTATACGATGGACGGTGCAACGGTCAGCCTGCATAACGGCACCGATGCAGACGGCATTGCATCTATTGTCGGTCTGTCCGCAGGTGATTACATTATCACTGAGGTAACTGCGCCGACTGGCTTCCGCCCGGTTGCTCGTTCGGTCAATGTAAATCTGGAACCGGGCATCAATCACAGCATTACCTTCCCTCACAGTGCTGAACCCGCGCAGCAGCCGCAGCCGTCTATCCCAGTCTATAATGATATGCCGACAGGTTATGTCGATGATGATCGTGATGTTATGATCTAAAATGTGTGTTCTATCGGAACACAAAGGAGGTGCACGCCGGTGACGAAAAGCGATTTAGAACAGCTTACACTGCTGAACTCTGAAATCTCCCGCGACTTAGAGCGTCTGCAAGAGCTGTACGCACTTCTTACCGGCTGCACATCGTCCATCAGCGGTTTACCTCATATCGGTTTGCTGCGCGGCAGCGACCGCACAGACAAGTTTGTATCCATGATTGATGTGCTGGAGCAGCAGATCAAAGAGCGCGTCTTAGATAGTGCAGCGCTTTACATTCAAATCTGGTCATATATCAACACAATTCACGATCCCCTCGTGCGTCAAATCATAGCTTTGCGCTACATAGATGGCCTGCCCTGGCAGCAGGTTGCTAACAATATCGGCGGCGGTATTTCTGCCGATCATGCGCGTATTTTACTCAATCGCTACCTTGCAGCTAACGCAGGGTAGCAAGGAGGTTTCCCTTAGTGTCCAACACCGGCTTTACCATCGGCTACAACTGCATACTGCGAGATAAGTCCCTGTCTTTGACGGCAAAGGGGCTTTATCTCGTTATTTCCAGCTATGTCGGTATGCCGGACTGGGCATTGACTAAGCGCGAGCTGGCAAAGGTCTGCGGCACTAACTACGCCATGGACAAGGCATGGTGTGAGCTGCTTACCGCCGGTTATCTCAAACATTATACTGCGCGCGCATCTTCCGGTGCGTTTATTCATCGTTATGAGCTGATGCAGGAGCCGTCTGCGGCTGCGCCGCACGCTTTTATTGCCGGTGCAGACTTTGTAACCGGTGACTGCCGTATCATTCTGTCCGGCGAGAGCAAGCGTGATTTCACGCAAATTCCAAACTTGATCCTGCGCAGCAAGCGTATTCCGCTGGCTGTTAAGGGTCTTTTCGGCGTGGTCGCGCATCTTATCAATATCCCGGATTTTTCTCTTAACCCGGCTGGTGTACAGGCGTTTTGCATGGAGCACATTAAGCGCTTTTCCTCCATCTGGCGGCAGCTCAAGCTGGCTGGCCTGCTCAAACAGCATCGTTACCCGACCGGCGAGGAGAACAGCTTTGAATATCAGTACGAATTGCTCGACCAGCCGGATAGCGAAGCACCGTACCTCGTGAACCATCATGCGGACGGCTCGGTATCCAGCGAGCGCACGATCAGCGACTACATAGCGCAGGCCAGTGCAAAGATCAAGCGTCTGTTCGGCGCAGACGGCTCTCAGCCGCCGCGTAAGCACCGCAAGAACGCCGTCCGTAAATCTTCCGGCTTAACAAAGAACGCGCCGCCTGTGCCGCATGAGGAGCGCATCAAAGATATTCGTGAACAGATTGATGCGGACACGCTGGAACTCCATTACGCGCAGGGAAATGTGGAAATGGCAGTCGAAGCGCTGGCTGAATTGAAATATGAGAAAGACATCAAGATTAAAAACAACGATATTCCGCTGGAAGATCGTCAAGCGGTTGTTGCGCGTGTTGCTCGTCCCAATATTTCTCATTTCCTTAGTGAAAAAGAGAATGTTCTCGCGCGCAGCACGCAAAATTCGGTCGCTTACTGCCGCACTGTGTTGTATGATTACCTGGTACAGCAGCAGGCAAAAGACGATGCACAGCCGCAACAGTCCGATATAATCCCTCTGTGGGAGGAAATCTGGCTTAAACAAAAAGAAGAAATCCGCAAGCGCCGCGCCGCTGAGGAAGCGAAACAATCTGAACAATCCGTCAGCGAACCAGTAAAGGCATAATCAGCCGTAACTCCAACATTCGGAGCTACGGCTATTGCCCTTGCTTTTTTCTTTTCTTAATCTGGATTTCCGGCTTTCTTACAAGCTGTTTCTTGCATCTCCGGTCGTTTTTCGACCGGATTTTTTGTTTTCTCTTACCATATACCTATTTTCATGGGGTGGGTATAAAAAAGGCACTTTGCAAATTGGTCACACTGCATAAAGGGTGCAATGCAAAATGGTGCAAAATAATTAGACTTCTTCCATTTATACTCTTTTAATTATACTCTCTATATCATACTCTGTTTGTGAGAGAAAAAGCGAAGAAAAAGCAATTTGTTCGTTTTGTTCGCTCAATCTGTGCTACAATATAAACTGGGCGAAAGCCTACGAGAGTTACATACAGTAAGACGCTATTTTTAAGAGCATCGGTTTTTCCGACGCTCTTTTTTTGTACCCAAAATCCCTTGCCGCTGTGTAGGAGGTATCGAATTTACATATGTTAAGCAAAGAGGAATGGAACGCCAACAAGGATAGCACCAGCATTATTTATTGCTTTGAAGATGGCACGACCAAGGAAATCACAATGGCAGAATATCTGCGCGCTCATCCGGAGCATAGCGCTGAAGATTTTCGTATTATCAAAGAGCTTTCGGATGAACTACTGTACCATGATTACCATTCGGACAATTATCATGGATACTGGAAAGCTGATCAAGATTTCAGCGGACTGGCTGCTCTGGTTCCATCTCCAGAACCGGGGCCGTTGGAAAGCCTGCTGCGAAAAGAACAGCTTCGCTTTGCTTTTCGTGTAGCTGCGCGCCTGCTGCACAGCGGCAAGCTGACAGCTGTACAGCGCCGCTGCTTTATTGCATATTTCATCAAGGGTAAAACCGTAGCCGAAATTGCGCATGACGAAAAAACCTACCGCATGACAATCTGGCGGCATATTCGCCGCTTAGAAGCTGCCCTGCGCGACGCCGTTTGATATGTGTTCCATTGGAACACTTTTTTTATTTTCTGAAATGAGGAGTGAACACTATGCCAAAATTCACACCGCAGCAGCTTGATGAGCTTTATCACCAGACGCTTGCGGAATTTGCTGCATCCCCAGAGAAATGGACGAGCTTTCTCGACACAGCAGCACGACTGTACAAGTATGATTTCAAATCGCAGGTATTGATCTGGTCACAGCGACCGGATGCAACAGCCTGTGCCGAGCTGCCGCTTTGGAATGATCGTCTGCACCGCCGCGTCAATCGTGGCTCAAACGGCATCGGTATCGTTGATAATAGCAGCAATCAGCCGCGTATCAAGTATCTGTTCGATATTTCGGATACTTCGCCGCGTGACCAGTCTGTCGCACCGCCGTATATCTGGCAGATGCGGAACGATGCATACGATACAGTTCTGGACGGTATCTCTGCCGCATTGGGCGAGAATATGCAGACCGATTTTGATTTCCCTATTAACCTGTATCTGTCCGCCCAGTGCTTTGCAGATAAGAAAGCCAGTGAATACACTGACAACACCGATCTGATCCGTATTGCGGTCAAGTCAACTGCTTACTGTGTCTTGC
>NZ_QULN01000024.1:7957-8172 GCF_003481705.1 Butyricicoccus sp. OM04-18BH | reverse complement strand
CCCAGCTCGGTAATCCAGCCTTTGAGGTTTTGGATAAGCTGCCGGATGGACTTCATCAGATTGTTGGCAGCTCTGATTTCCCGGTTCAGGTTGCCGATATTCGTCTGGATACCTCGCTTTTCCATCTGCCGGACAGCAGCTCCCTCATGGACAGTAGGGACTATATCAAGCCCCTGTCTGGCATAGGAACGCAAGTCCACACGCTCCGGGCGGTC
>NZ_QULN01000024.1:0-7947 GCF_003481705.1 Butyricicoccus sp. OM04-18BH | reverse complement strand
GTCCACACGCTCCGGGCGGTCATTGGCTTCCAGATAGCGGTTCTGGATGACCTCCCATTCATGCCGCCAGATTTCACAATACTTCTGGTTGTTCCAGTCCACCGTATCTTCCTTGTGGCTTTTCAACCTGCCGGATGGCAGTTTTATCCGTTCCCCGTTCTCATCAAGGTCATAAACCTTGCGGCTTTTGGGAAGCCATTTCCCATGTTCGTCCATTGCCCGCATGGTCAGCAGGACATGGGCGTGGGGATTATGTCCCGGCGGATGGGGGTCATGGATAGCAAAATCAGCAATCATGCCTTTGGAAACAAACTGCTTCTGGCAAAACTCCCGGACAAGGACAGCGTACTGGTCGGGCGGTATTTCTCTGGGGATGGTAAGCACCCACCGCCTTGCAAGCTGAGAGTTCCATTGCTTCTCCACCGCTTCGGCGGCGTTCCATAAGGTATTGCGGTCTGCATATTCCTGTGGGGCATTTGCCGGGAGCAGGATTTCATTGTGGACGATACCACGCTTTTCTGGGTAGTGCTTCACTTGCTGGTCGTATTCACAGAACAGCTTTTCGCCACTCTGGTAAGCAGCGGCGGCAACCGCAGACTGCCGCTGGCTGCGCTGAACAATCGTGATTTCGTTGTGCGGACAGGGCATTTCGTGTCCCTCCTTTCGGTAATTGGTGGATGGGTGGGCGTTTTACCACCTCATTTTGGGCAGAAAAAAAGCAGGAGACCTTTTTCAGATTTCCTGCTCGGTGTGCCGCTGTGTAAACGGCGGGTATTTAGTTGTGAAAGTTCGGGACAAGTTGACCCGATGTGTGTAGAATAACAAACTGGATTTATTTTTCTTTACATTTTATGCCGTAATTTCCCCTACTACCATTTTCGTAGCCCCTATATATTTCATATCTTTTTCCATTTATCTCCACTTCGTCATCGTTAATAAATGTATAAGACTTACCATTTTCTTCACAATACTTTGAAATTGCTTCCATAGTTTTTGCAAGAGTTGGGTAATTGGCACTATCCTCATAAGGAACCCAAAAAGCTTTTTTAAACATATAAAATACCTCCTTCTAATTTGTTAAGTAATCCACGAATTTTCAAAGCGTTATAAAATAATAGTATCATACAGCTTCGCAAAAATCCACTTATAACTTCAAACTTGTCGGCTGGGAACAGCTTGCAACGCAAGGTGTCCCCAGATGGCAAGTCCACAAAAGGGTAGCTGGTGGTAGCCAGCGCAGGGGAAGCGTAGCGTCCCCTGTATGATTTGGAGCAGACCATGACTGCGGAAAATCACAGCCCTCCGGCGAGGAGCCTTCGGAGAACGCAATGCACCAACCTCTGGGTGGTGTATAATTGCGCCCTTAGTAAACTAAGGGGTTTCCGGCTTCTCCCGTTCCAGCAGCTTTTTCAATAGTTCCTGCGTGTCCTGCCTGTGAAAAATGAGTTTCAACAACAGCATGACATCATCATCTGTCAGGAGTTCCGGCTCTTGCAGAAAACTTTCCAGCATACCGCCACGAGTGCAGAGCCGGTGCGTCCGTTCCTTTCGGGTAAGCTGCTTCAACTGGTGCTGCAATGCCTTTTCATCATTGATGGCTTTCCGCAGTTTCTTTTCGCTTTTCTCCAGTTCCCGGTTGAGTTTTTCCAGCTTTGAGGTATCAGGCAAGGGCAGCGTCCTCCTTTCCCGGTATCAGCACATAAATTCTATTCGGTTCTCCCACGCCCTGACGCACCCGCATGATAAGTCCGGCGGTTTCCAGTTCATTCAGAGAACGCTTGACCGTCATGGGACTGCGGGACAGGACTGCGGCAATGGCTGTGACAGGGAAGCAGACAAACAGGATTCCGTTCTCGTCCTCCTGCCCTTTGGATAGTATAGCGTCCAGCATCCGGCAGTACATGACCTTTGCGGTGCTGCTGACTGGAAATCCTGTCAACGCTCTGGGAAAGGGCATACAGGGCGGCAATGGTGTGTCTATCGTCATAAATTCAAAATTCATTCGGTGTGTTCCTCCTTTTTCTTTGCTCGTTTGGATAAATAACGGGGGCAGTCAACCACAACCGCCCGGAAGCTCTGCTTGCACCCATGCTGGCATTTCCGGCATAATTCGTTGTAAGTGACACGCCCCCGGTCATTAAGGTAAAAGGAAAGCTCATGCTTCCTCTTTTTGCTCATTCTCGGCATATTGCACTTCCTCCCGTTTTAGTGTATGGTTTCGGGGCGATTTTCGGCAAAATTACAGCCATAGAGCCGCCTAAAATCTCCCGAAGTATCAGCGATAGGGTAGACTATCCCCCTATCAGATTGTCGTGTTTCGGTATCATTTCGGTATCAGTTCGCCAGTTCTCCCCGGTGTCGTTCCTCCCCTGAATCTCACAGCGGCGTATCGCTCCCTTTGGTACGCTCGTTTCGGTCAGGGTTCCTCCATATCCCTGCCAAAAGTCATGGCGCTACATCGCCGGGGAAGCATATCCCACACAGGCTGGTCATTCGATTGGAATAATCCATCGATGAACTACCTGTATCATAGAACATTTTTGTGCCCTGTGCCGTATGTCCACAAAGTAGGAATTAAGGGTAAAAATCAGAAATTTCCACGATTGCGGAAAGTATGATATAATCCAGTTAAGCGGCAGTAATGAAACCGCCGGAAAGGAGCGTGCGCCCATGAAAGGAGCGACAAGCATACAGGAACGCCTTTGGGAACTCCGCAAGGACAAAGGCTTAAATCTGGAAGAATTATCAGAGCTGACGGGCATTTCCAAATCAGCTCTTGGCAGTTATGAAAAAGAGGATTATAAGGAAATCAATCATGGCAACCTTATCACGCTGGCAGACTTCTATGGGGTTTCCGTTGATTATCTGCTGTGCCGGACAGAGAACCGGGAGCAGATCAACACGCCACTAACAGAGCTGCATTTGAATGATGAGATGGTGGCACTTCTGAAAGGCGGTCGGATTAACAACCGTCTGCTCTGTGAGCTTGCCACTCATAAGGACTTTATCAAGTTTCTTGCGGACATTGAGATTTATGTAGATGGGATTGCCACCATGCAGATTCAAAACCTCAACGCCCTTGTCGATACTGTCCGGCATGAAATCATTGAACGGTATCGCCCCGGCGAAGACGACCCGCATTTGAAAGTGCTGCAAGCCGCCCATATCAGCGATGATGAATATTTCAGCCACATGGTTCTTGATGACCTCAATCTCATTATCCGGGATATTCGGGAAGCCCACAAAAAGGACAGCGAGAGTGCGCCCCAGACCACCGTTGCCGATGAATTGAAAGAAAATTTGGAAGCGGTTGAAAATTTCAAGGGCAGTCGGGATGAAAAGCTGGTTGTCCTTTACTGCAAGCAGCTCGGCATCAACTATAAAAATCTGTCAGACGAAGAATTTCGCTGGCTCATTCGGATTCTACAAAAATCAAAGAAAACAGGAACTCCTATCAGTCAAAGGAAAAAACGGTAAAGAAAAACCGCTGTTGCATGGTTGTGTTTGCTTCCATGTAGCAGCGGTTGGTGCTATACTTATTCAGTTAAAATTTCAAAGCGATAAAGTGGAATTTATCTTAGAAATTACAGCAATGTTATTTTGATAAACTTTCAAGAATTGAAATATCATGCTTATCTTTATCTCTTAATTCATAACCTGAGTGGAAAACTCTTTGGCCTTTTAAGGATATACAAGGAATTGTTTTTCCTTCAAAAAAAGCACTACCAAAGTAATCTTTTTCAAACTCATACCAGCCACCCTCTAAATCAGCTTGTTTTGAAGTTCCGTCCTCATTTAAAACGAACGGGTGAATGTCTAAGTAACCAAGTTCATCACTATATAACTCTATTCTAACCGGTTTCCAGTCTGTATCAATTTTATAGCCCAGATTCAAAAGCACATTTAACAATTTTTCCGTATGTTGAGCATCAAAATTTATATCTATATCTCTATGAATTCTTGTTTGTTTACCAGCTAAAATATCTACACCCCATCCGCCATCCAACCAGTATGTAATTCCAGTATTTTCGAATAATTCTATTACTTTCATTAAATCTTCTTTTGTTGTTATTTCTTTTCTACCCATACAAAGTCTCCTTTACAACTTCTAATTTGTAATAATCATTCTACCATACCGTTATGAATAAATCATCTCATGTAAAACAATTTCTTCTGCCCGGTTGTGAATGTTATTGCAACGCTGCACCCATTCCATTTGACGGGTACGCTTCAATTCCTCGGTCACGCCCTCGGCAGCTTTCATCTGCTCCATGATGGTGTCTAACCGTTTCTGTGCCTGTTCGTTCAGGTCTGCAAGATATGTCCACAATTCCCCGGTCAGGGTCAATGTGTGTAATCTGGCTGGGCAGACTTCTCTTAAATATTCCCGGTGCATCCGTCCGTACTTTCCGATGGGGCGGTGTTCCTCCGGCAACTTCAAGTCCGGGATGTAGTAATCTCCAACAAGGATATAATCAATTCCGTTTTCTTTTATTCTTGGTTTCAATTCGCTCATGTTCCTTACCTCCTGTGGAAGCAGGCTCGTCTGGTACTAACTCAATCACATCGGTAATCTCACAATTCAGCGTTTCGCAGATACGGGCTAATGTATCCATGCTGATGTGCTTTCCCTCTTTGCTCATGTTGGCAATCATATTTGTTGTCATACCAGCAGCAAGCCTTAAATCCTCTTTTCTCATATCACGCTCTAACAGTGTGTGCCAGAGTGGTTTATAGCTGATGTGCATATTGTTTTCCTGCCTTTCTATCCATACCACCGGAGCGGCTGCCCCGGCAGGCACTTTTCTCTTATTATAGCACCAATCTTGTGAAATCACAATTTATTCTTGTAGCCTGCCGCTGATACCGTCTGGATTGGCTTTTCCTTTCTTTTTGTTCCCTTTAATTAGCCATGAACTGCTTCATGCCCTGGGACTTTGCTTATGTGTGATAAAGAAGTAATAGAAGTGTAAAAAATTTTGCCTTTCCTATCCGGTACTTGTCTTTGGTATCGGATAGGGCAGGCGGTCATTCGGGCAAGTCCACCTTGCCGACGAAAGAATAGTAAATCTCAATATCCTGTCTGCGTGTGCCATTTTCATCGTAGCTGCACTCATGCACAACGATTTTCTCTACAAACTCACGTAAGAGGGTGTGGGTCAGTTCTTCAAAGTTCATGTGCTTGCGGACAATGTTCATAAACTTTTCTGCGTTTACGGTAGCTTCCTGTGCTTTGGAAAGCTCCGCCTGTATTCTGGCAACACGCTCTTTCAATTCCTGCTGTTCGGCTTCATAGTCTGCCGAAAGCTCCGTGAAACGCTCGTCAGAAATGCGACCGCTTACGCTGTCCTCATACAGCCGCTTGAAAATAGCGGAAAGTTCACCGATACGCTTTTCGGCAGCTTCCAGTTCCTTTTTCTTGGCGGCGTTCCGGCGTTTGCCGCCGTCCTCGTTCTGCTCGATCAGCAGCTTCATAAACCGGGCTTCATACTTTGCCGCATAGCTCGTCACTTTCCGTAGATTGGAGAGAACGCCCGCAGTCAAAAGGTCGGTGCGGATAAAATGTGCGGTGCAGTCATGGGTGCGCTTTTTGTAGTTCCCGCAGATATAGCAGTCCTGTTTCCGCTTATCGGTCTGGTAACGCTGCTGATACATGACGCTGCCGCAGTCCGCGCAAAAGAGCATACCAGAGAACAAGCCCACTTCATCATAGCGGTTCGGACGCTTGCGCTGTTTGCGTAATTCCTGCACACGCTCCCATGTCTGGGTGTCGATGATAGGCTCATGGTGGTTCTCGAAAATTGCCTGTTTCTCAATGGGATTTTCTATGCTGTGCTTGGTCTTGTAGGACGGTTTCTCCGTCTTGAAGTTCACCAAACAGCCCATGTACTCCCGGTTTTCAAGGATATGCACCACGGTATTTGTCGCCCATTTGCACTCATAGCCGGGGTGATAGCGGCGTGTGCTGCCCGTCCTGCGGTATTCCAGCGTTCCCGGCGTTGGGATTTCCTGCTCGGTCAGCATACGGGCTATCTTGGTCGGACCGTTCCCGGCAAGGCACAGACGGTATATCTGCTTGACCACGGGTGCGGCTTCCTCGTCAATGATGAAGTTTTCGTCCTCGTCCATGAGGTAGCCGTACACGGGTTTGCTCGTAACAGGCTTGCCGCTCATGCCTTTTGACCGTTTTACAGCTTTGATTTTCTTACTCGTATCTCTCACCAGCCATTCGTTGAAAATGTTCCGCAGAGGGGCAAAATCATTGTCGCCCTGTGCGCTGTCTACTCCATCGTTGATGGCGATAAAGCGGACTCCTTTTTGTGGGAAAATCATCTCGGTATACATTCCCACCTGCAGGTAGTTTCGCCCTAACCGTGACATATCCTTTACGATAACGGTAGCCACTTTCCCGGCTTCAATGTCCGCAAGCATGGATTGAAAGCCCGGTCTTTGGAAGTTCGCACCAGAATAGCCATCGTCCGTGTACCAGCGCAGATTGGAAAAGCCGTTCTGCTTTGCGTAGGTTTCAAGGATACGCTTCTGGTTGGAAATGGAATTACTTTCGCCTTGCAGCTCGTCCTCATGGGATAGTCTTGGATAAAGGGCAGTGATTTTCTGGGTGGTCTGTCTTAACATAAAATCCTCCGTTTCCGACAGCCAGCCCCACTATTCCGTATTTCGATTATACCACATGGGGCGGCTGTCTGTATAGCGGCTTCTGCTTCTTTACCGCCCGGTAAAATGACGATTTTTCTGTGCGGCTTGTAGCGTTAGGGCGAAAGCTGGGCTTTGTGTCCTGCGGCGGCTTCCGCCTCCAGCACTTTCATCATCTTATCGGCTGCTGTGTCGGTGGTATCTTTTTTGAAAAAGCCGGAAACGACAAGGACGGTGTTGCCCATGCGGATCTCTGTCACGCAGTCCGGGCGGCGTTCCGGGGTGGTGTTCTGCTTGTTCTCTGCCATAGGCAACTCCTTTCATTTCATCAATTCTTTTAGTCTGTTCAGCTTGGCTTGCGCCGTTTCACGGCGGAAGTTCTCTCCCGTAAAGAGGATAGGGGCGCACATTTCCAAAAGGCGGTCATAAATCCGGGCATGGGCGGTGTCCAGCGGATTTTGCAGGCTGTCCAATGTCAGATTGGTGGTAACGATTAAGGGCTTGCGGCTGCGGTAGCGGCTGTCAATCACATTGTAGACCTGTTCTAAACCGTACTCTGTGCCGCGCTCCATTCCAAAATCATCAATGATAAGCAGAGGAAAACGGCAAAGACGCTCGATATACTCGTTGCGCCCCTCAAAGCTGGCGGTCAGGTCATTCAAAATCGCAGAGAAGTTCGTCATGCGGACAGCGACTTCCTGCTCCATGAGGGCATTAGCGATACACCCGGCAAAATAGCTTTTTCCTGTGCCGACCTTGCCCCATAGCAGATAGCCGATATTTTCCTCGCGCATGATTTCCCAATGCTCCACATAGAAGTGTGCAATCTCCATTTGCGGGCATTTCCCGTTGTCGTTGGCGAAAGTCCATTCCTGCATGGTAGGATTGGTAAATCCCCGGCGTTTCAAGTCCTCCACGGTGTCAAGGTGCTTTCTGCGCTGTTCGGCGGCTTCACGCTCCAAACGCTGGGCTTTCTGGCAGTCACATTCTGCCGGGTGGCGGTCACGCCCAAACAGGGCGGCTTGCTTTTCCGGGAAGTAGGCTTCTTTCGGAGTGTGACACTTGCCGCAGTAAAGCAGTCCGTCCTCGCCCGTGTAGTCCTCCGGCTGTGGGGTAACAGCCGCCATATTCAAAACTCGTTCTGTAAACAGATTACTCATAAGCTCTCGCCCTCCTTGCAGGCGTATTCGGGTATGCCCTGTTTCGGGGCAGCCTTTGCGGTATCGTCTGCCGCCCATCTGCGGATAGTGGCGGCGTGGTTTTTATATTTCTTGCCCGTGGACGCGATATAGC
>NZ_QULN01000023.1:968-8225 GCF_003481705.1 Butyricicoccus sp. OM04-18BH | reverse complement strand
TATCCAATTCGTACTGGAAATCACATATGTATGGGTTTGCGCGCCCTAAATAAGCAACAGGAGGTATCTATGAACTGGAAAGAAAAACTGCGTAAAGAGTGTGAACATCTTAACGAAGTGAGCGGTTTTTATTCGTTCTCTGTTATGCAGATACAGCAGGATAAGGAATATTTCGGACGATTTGGTGGTCAGGAACTGGCCACCAAACATCAAGAAACATACAAGAGATATAAGTATTTCAAAAGGGATTTATTAGTGTATCTTTTCCTTTTTATCGGTGGGTGTATGATGACTTATCTTATAATTGAAGATGCTCATTCAGCTTATCCCGTATTGGTTGCGGAAAGTTTTTGGGAAATCATTAAGATGTGGGTACTGAAAATCGCGATTATCTGCGAAGTTATTTTCGGTGCAATCTTAACTATTGTGTCGGTATCGCGCGTTCGTTTCTTCCGCAGACGGCTGCGCGTGATTGAGGAGCTTATGAAGTCTGATAATTGCGCAGAAGATAAAATCGTACACTGCCGAAAGCATTGAGATTGCTACCGTTAAGATTAACGGCCAAAAGCGAAAAGTCCCCTCGTTCTGAGCGAATGCTTGGAACGAGGGGTGTTTTTTCATTTTATTCAATATTCTCCGCGACCTTGCGCAATTCATCAGCTGGAATTGTACCGTACAAGTGATACAGCACATCGTCATGCGTCCAGAAGATCGTGGTAGCTCCGTTCTTGCTGAAAAGCGTTGCCGTTTCTCCATGCAGCTCAAACTCGGTCGATTGCACATCTTCGGTATCGAGAATTTTTTCGGTCTGCGTTTCATCGGTAAAGATAGTGCAGGACAGGTCGAAAAAGTTTCCGTCCTCGCCCTCATATGTGACAGTATACAGCTGCTCTCCGGCGTTTTCCTCCGCCTTGCTCATGCCGTCCGGGATATAGGAAAGCGTTGGCGGAAACGCATATGCAATGCTTTCGGGCATATCTGCACTTTTGCTGAACCGATAATCTGTCAGCTCGTTGAACACACGCACGACGGTTTCAATGATTTTCTCGCGGTAAGCGTCTACTGTCATAACGCCGCCGAACGATACGGTGCATACCAGAAGAAAAATTGCGACAATACGCTGCAACAGCTTTATGTGGCGATTGAACTGCGCAGAATGGCGCTGCTCACGGATCAGTTTGCGCATCTTTCGGTCGAATTTCCCGGAGAACTTGTGCTCCGGTATCTGCGGCGGCAGTGTCTCGGATAGCCATTTTTCGCGTGCAGCCTCCGCGTGATGATACAGCATATCATCGGTTATCTTCATCGGTATCTTCCTCCTGTATCTGTAATGTGCGCTGCAAAGCCTCTTTCGCGCGCTGTACGGTTTTGCGCACTGCTGCCTCGGTCATATCCAGTGCTTTGGAAATTTCAGAATAAGAAAAGCCGTTGTCGTAGCGCAAAAGCAGCACTTCGCGGTAACGCGCAGGCAAAGCAGCGATTGCCGCGGCGATCGCATCACTTTCCGCCATATGCTCGATTTCGTTCGCCGCTACGCTGCCAATGTATGTCTCGTCCAACGGCAGGACAGCGGTGCGGCTCTTGGAGCGATAGAGGTCGATTGCTTTCCTCTCGGTAATAGTAACGATGAGTGAGCGCGTTTTGTGACTCTTTATTTCGGAAATCGTATCAAGAATTTCGACTATTTTTAAGAAAGCCTGATGCACGACATCTTCGGCATCACTGCTGTTGTGCAGGATCTGGTTTGCAGCATAGTACATCAGATTACGATATTGCCGGTATATCAGCTCGAACTTGGATTTATCTTCATCGGAACTGATGGCTGCGAGATAAATTAGCATTTGACACCGCCTTAGTGGATTTTAGCAGATTATAGCACAAAGCGTTTCTAAATGCAATTTCAGGGCAATGAAAAAATTTTTTGCGTTGGTGTCACAAATGGGTATCCTCGTTCGTTACCATGTACAAACGAACAGATATTACCCGAAAAATTTTTTTGGCTGATGTGTCACAAACGGGTGCTCTCGTTCGTTACAGTGAATAAGAAAAAATGAAAGGGGCTTTTCTATTATGAACAGCAAAGTAAAAACTCTGATTTCTGGCGTATGTCTGTCTGCTTCTTTGCTCGCAGCAGCAATGCCGCAGGCAATGGCGTTGGAAGATAGTGCGCACACCGAACAGACTTGTGCGGCACAGACCATTGTCGCACCCTGCATGGATTACATCAACGACGCCGACATCACTTTTTCCATCTCCGGTGGCAAGGCGTATGTAGATGGCTGGGTCCGCGGACAGAACGGTATCGCTACCCGATGCAAGATCACTGCGAACCTGCAGGTGAAGAATGGACTGTCGTGGAGTACTGTGAAGACCTGGTCTGATGATCAGAATGGACGCAAGGCATCTATCAGCGGCAGTTATTCCGTATCATCTGGCAAGACATACCGCGTATCAGCTGTGGTAACGGCATATAAGGGTTCGCTGTCGGAAAGCAAGACGATGATTTCCAAGACAATCAAGGCTTAATGCTGATAATAAGATCGGAGGTGATTCCAATGGTTTATTAAAAATCCACATAAAACCGAAAAAGTGCATATCTCACCACGCAAGCGGTGTATTGGGCTTATATGGATAATTATGTTATCCACGGTTTTGGATTTTGATGTAACATAGTTTTCGATAGATATCATAATAACAGAAAACAAAGGTCGGTGTAATTACTTTACAACAATCTTAGAGCATAAACTAAAATGCGGAGGTATACTATGAATAAGTTTAAGAAAATGCTAAGTGTAGCGCTCGCAGGTTGTATGGCTGTTTCTGCTCTGATGTTGAACTCCGGTGCGGTTGCAACCGATATGTCTGATATCGAGGTTTCCGAAGAAAGCTCGATTAGTCCACGTATCTCTTTTCCCTGTGATCTGACAGGTCTTGCGGCTGGAAAGGAAAAAGTGGGATGGACAAAGTTGTCCCTTGATGCGGGAGATAAGATTACCTTCACTGGCGTTTGGAAACCAGATAATGCGGGTTTAATCATCACCATATATCGCCTTAATTCCAACAATCAGTATGTTTGGAACAACAGTTATGCAACGCTGATGACAAACGAATCTTGGACTGCAAATATCAGATCTAATGGTATTTACCAGATAACAGTCAAACCGACTTATATGATTAGTGGCGGAAGTGTGATAGCGGAGTTCAAGTAAAACTGCCTTAAAAAGTTGAATTAGCACTGAACATTTACTCATAGAGTGTGGGTGTCATATGCTTGTGGTATGAGGTGATTCCAATGTTTTGTTAAAAATCCACATAAAACCGAAAAGGCTGGACACCTCACCGCATCAGCGGTGCATCGGACTTATGTGGATAGATATAGTATAGCCGATTTTCCAGATCGGCGCAAGTGTCCAATGAAAGGTATGGAGCCGTACATTATCTGTATGGCTATCACAGAAAGCATGAGAACAGGAGGTCAACATGACTAAGTTCAAGAAAATGATGAGCGTAACGCTCGCAGGCTGTATGGCAGCTTCGGCGTTGATGATGAGCGCAGGTGCAACGCGCAGAGACGGAAAAGCCGATGATACGGAACTTTCCTCTGCAGCAATGATTGTTTCTTCTGTCCCGCAATCCGATGAAGAAATCCTTGCTGAATATAACGAATATCAGAAAAATGGTGCATTTTCGTTAGATGAAGACACTACTGATACATATTCGACTGTGACAGAAAATGATGAGAGTGCACCGTATATCGTATCATCTGAACCGATTTCGGATGAAGAAATCGAACAGAATATGAAGAAATACAGTCAGAATTTGTTGGTCGATGTGCAAGCGCGTGGTAATAGTATCCCCACATCCGTATACGACTTGGGAAAAGAAACTTATACTGGAACATTCAATTTTAAGAACTACACATACACAAACTATTGTTTCCTGAATCCATATGGATACCTTAATGTAGAAGTATCTGCTACAACTGGCAATAAGAAAGACACCAGCTATACAGTCGCACTCTATAAAAAAAAGAAAAATACTTTTGTAGATGGAATTGACGTGAATTACGGTGAAAAAGTACATATCGTATTTCCGAGCATTGATGCAAAGGAAAAATATTATATTAAACTGACAAAGGGTGACACTGGAACCTATGCCAAAGGAACCATTTTTCTGTCGTAATCAGGTTGTACATTGGACAAACAAAGGAGCTTGAGTTTTTAGCGCCGACTGTCTGATGCTCAAGATAAATACGAAGCATCATAGCGATATATATTCGGCAGTGCTCCGCAAGACATACCGCGTATCTGCCGTGGTAACGGCGTATAAGGGTTCGCTGTCGGAGAGCAAGACTATGATTTCCAATACAATCAAAGCCTAATATAGACATAGATTAAGAGGTGAGTCCACATGAAAACAACTTACTATGTTATCAAAATTTTGTATGTTGTTGAATTATAGGCGTTATTTTGGTGCCATGGATGATCATCTGTGATCTATTTTCTATTGATTCTTTTCCGGTATGGATTCTTATTCCATCGTTTATAGCGTCAATATATAAAGAATCTCTGAAAAAGAAAAATGGTGAATTATCAATTTTTAAGCACAATGTCGAAGGCTATTATGGGTTATATATCCTTGTAATGACAATCGTTCTGCTAATAACCGGTGGCTTTTGGATAGATATGGTGAAGTGAAAATAATAAGCTGAGGTTTACCCTCAGCTTATTATTTTTGAGCCAGAATCGTTCGAACTGTTGCAAAGTCTTGTTGTATGTAAATCGCAGAATACCTTTATCTCTATGACTAATACATCACAACTCTGGCTCTGCTAAATCGGCCGATTTCCGTGGAGAACTGTGTCTCGTAAGTTTGTAGTTCAGTTCGTTAAGGCGAGAGATCTTCTGCTGATACTCGTCCTCCAGCGGCCATGGCTTACCGAGGTTGACCTTGGCTTCATCAAGCTGCTCATGCAGGCGAGCAAGGCTCTGCTCGTTGTCACCGATAAACTTTCCGATGTCATTCATAGCGTTGTTCATACGCTGGATGCAGCCGGCCACATTATCACCCGGTTCAACCATACGCTTGGTTGCACCATGAATACAGATACGCACCTCGTCCATGAGCGAACGCTTCAGTTCCAGCTTAAAGCCGCAGTACGAACCGATAGAGCGTGTGTCATCATATGACAGCTTGCCTTCCATGTTCTGCGAAATCTTCCTGCGTTCATCCGCTATCATGGTCAGCAACGCTTCACCGGCCTTGTCCTTAGCTGTGTAAGTTTTTCCGTTCAGTTCGATACGGAAGGTTGCGCCCTCTGTCTGGGCATGATTTGCGTCCAGCGTTGCCTGATCTCTTTTCAGCGCCGCAATCATGTTTTCTTTCTTAACAATGCTGTGCGGCAAGTTCACATTTACATCGTCCTCCAGCTTATACTGGTCATTGTGGTATGCAGTGCGCAGGACGGATAGTTTCTGCACATAAACATCAAGTTCCATGCGCTCCTTGATCTCTGGATCACCGGCAGCAAGCGCCTTAACCTCGGCATAAGACAGCGCAGCATCGTCAATATCATCACAGGTGCGCGCCGGAGATTTGCCGGTTACGACCTGCGAGATAAACTTCTGCTTGTTCTCGACCGTCTGCCAGTTGTAGCTGTCGAATGTACCCTCAGTAACATAACGATAGATATGTACCTTTTCATTTGTATTGCCCTGACGGAGAATACGACCATCACGCTGCTCTACATCACGCGGACGCCATGGGCAATCGACATGATGCAGCGCAACAAGGCGTTCCTGCACATTGAAGCCAGCGCCCATCTTGGCAGTCGAGCCAATCAACACGCGGATTGCACCAGATTTCATTTTGCTGCTGAGTGCATTCTTTTTTGCCGGTGTGTCCGCATCGTGAATATATGCGATCTGGTCAGCCGGTACACCCTTGGCGATCAGCTTATCCCGTATATCGTCATAGGAGCAGAAACGACCGCTGTCCTTGCCTGCCGCAGAGGGTGTCGCAAGGTCGCAGAAGATAAGCTGTGTGCCTTTGGTCGGCTTGCTGCTTTCCCATGTATTGAACACATTTTCCACGACCATATTGAGCTTGCTGCCCGGATTGTCCGGCAGGGACGAGTCTGCAAGCCGCTGATCGAGCGCGAGCTTGCGTCCGTCATTGGTGATAGCGAGCATATTGTCCTCGTAGGGTGCGACTGCACCGCTGCGCACGCGGTCAGCGCGTTTGCCGAGTTCCTGCACCATGGCTTGCTGTGCTGCTGTTGGCTGTGCCTTTACATTGTGGTATTCCACTTCCGGGCGCTGGAGATCAAGCATATCGGCGGTCTGAATATCTGCCGCCTGCCGCCAAAGGTTAATCAGTTCCGGCAGATTGCAGAACTTTGCAAAGCGCGTTTTCGTGCGGTAGCCGGTTCCCTCTGGCGCCAGTTCCATCGCTGTAACGGTTTCGCCAAAGTTAGACGCCCAACTGTCAAAGTCGGTCATGTTGACACTTTCCAGCGTATCGTTCTGGAGATAGCGCATCATTGTGTACAGCTCGGTCATGGAGTTGGAAACCGGCGTGCCGGTTGCAAAACATACGCCATGATAATCCGTTTTCTCGTTCAGATATTCGCACTTAGCGAGCATATCTTCACTTTTCTGCGCTGCGCTTGTGTTGATACCGCCGACATTGCGCATTTTTGTAAACAAAGCAAGGTTCTTAAACTCGTCTGCTTCATCGACAAACAGCCGGTCAACACCGAGTTCTTCAAAGGTAACAACATCGTCTTTTTCCTTTGCGTCCATCAGCTTTTCCAGACGAGTTTCCAGCTTCTTTTTCGAGGATTCCAGCCGCTTTACAGTGAAGTTTAAGTCCTTGTTCCGCTTTGCATCGGTCAGACTGAGTTCCAGAGTATCAAGCTGCCGCTCGATGTGCCTGCGCTCGTTTTCCGACGATAGCGGTATTTTTTCGAACTGTGTATGGCCGATAATGACCGCATCGTAATCGCCAGTGGCAATGCGTGCGCAGAACGCCTTGCGGTTCTCCTTAGTGAAGTCCGCTTCTGTGGCAACCAGAATATTTGCACCGGGATAGAGCTGCTGAAATTCTGTGCCCCACTGCTCGGTCAGCGAGTTCGGCACGACGAACATCGGCTTGTGAGAAAGTCCGAGCCGCCGCAGCTCCATTGCTGCCGCAGCCATCGTCCATGTTTTGCCAGCACCGACACAGTGTGCAAGCAGCGCATTGCCGCCGTAAAGG